>NZ_JANCPR020000042.1 GCF_028657195.3 Streptomyces iconiensis | reverse complement strand
GGCCCGTACGGCGCACCGCCCAGCTACCCGGCAACACCCCCACAGGGAAACCCGGGCAGCCCGGGCCCGTACGGCCCGTACGGCTCGGCAGACCAGTACGGCCACTACGGCCCAGGCGGTCCGCCCGGCCCAGGCGGTCCGCCCGGCCCAGGCGGTCCGCCCGGCCCAGGCGGTCCGCCCGGCCCAGGCGGTCCGCCCGGCGGGGGCGGCCAGTACGGCCCCAACGGCCCCAACGGCCCCAACGGCCGGAAGCTCACCCCGAAGGCGCTCGGGATCGTAGCGGCGGTGGTCGCCGTCCTCCTGATAGCCGGCGGCATCTTCCTCTTCACCGGCGACGACGGAGGCGGCGGAGCCGGCGAGGACGAGGCCGGCGGAGGCTCCGGCGGCAGGGCCGCCGAACAGCTCTTCACGATCAAGAAGACCGACGCTCCGGCCAAGGACGTCCAGGGCGCAGACGGCAGCTGGTTCACGGAGAAGATCTACGCGAAGTCCACGATCAACGCGATCGAGGGCCACCGCGTCAACGGCGGCGAGCGCGCCTGGCGCATCCCGCTCGACGGCCCCGTGTGCGCCGCCTCGCCGCACATGACCGACGACAACCGCACAGCTGTCGCCTTCGAGAAGGGCAGCGACGGCTGCAACACCGTCGCCGTCTTCAACGTCGAGACCGGCAAGAAGCTGTGGCAGAAGCCCATCCCGAAGGGCGAGCAGATCTTCGGCGGCGGGATGACGAACCTGACCGTCGCCGAGAACACCGTGGCCATCTCGTGGAACGGCGGCTTCGTCGCGTACGGCATCGACGGCGGACCGCCGGTGTGGAAGAGCAAGGCGTCGGGGGAGACCTGCGAGCACTCGCGCTACGGGGGCGGCGCCAAGCTGCTCGTCGTCCTGGAGTGCGGCAACGAGTCGCTGACGCTCAACAGGCTCGACCCGAAGACCGGTCACAACACCTGGGACGTACGCCTCCCCGCCGGTCTGGACAGCGGCCACTCGGTCCGCGTCATCGACACCGACCCCGTCGTGCTCGTGCTGGGCACGGGCGACGAGTCGGCCTCGGAGATCATGACGATCGACGACAGCGGCAAGATCGAGACCACCATCGGCCTCGGCAAGAGGTACGAACCCGGCTGCGGCATCGGCAACGTGGGCAGCGAGGCATGCTTCAACGTCGTCGCCACCGACGACAACGTCTTCGTCTCCACGAAGGAGCACGGCAGCGCCCTGGAGGAGACCAACGAGGTCATGGCCTTCGACTTCCACACGGGCAAGCCACGGTGGAAGTCGGACGCCGGAGCGAAGCGCACCCTCTTCCCCATCACCACGGTCGGCAAGGACGCCATCGCCTACAGCCCGCCGTCCCTCGACAAGGGCGGCGAGGTCTCCCGGATCGAGCCGACCCGGGGCAAGCGGACCACCGTGATGCGGCTCCCCGACAAGAGCCGGGACCAGCAGAGCAAGTTCCTCGTACCAGGCATGGGATCAACGGCGCCGGCCACCTACAACAACGGCCGCCTGTTCCTCCAGACCGGCCTGGTCTCCGGCGAGGACTCAGCAGACACCCTGCTGGCCATGGGCTTCGCGGCTCCCTGAGCACGGGGGCGGCCTGGAGACGGCTCGGCACTGCGGCCGTCACGGCGGGGTCCCGGCTTGGCGGCCGTCGGGAACCAGACATGTGATGGCTTGTGTCCGATGGTAGAAAGAACTTCCGCTCAGTTGTCTGCCATCGGCGGGCCATACGTCCGATTCGCTCGGCCCTACGGGGGTTTGGGGGTGCCGGGCCTCGGTCTGCCCGTAACGAGGGATAGTTCATGTCGCAGCCGCCTCCGCCGCCCGGTCACCCGCCTCCCGGAGGCTTCGGCGCCCCACAGGAACCGCCGCGGGGTGAGCCGTCCTACGGCTATCCCCAGCAGCCGGGCGGGCCTCCCCCACAGCCGCCGCAGGCCCCCAGCTCCCCGCCGAACACCCCTCCGCCGCCCGGCGGTTACGGTTACCCGCCCCAGCAGCCGCCCGGTGGTTACGGCTACCCCCAGCAGCCTCCGCCTCCGGGCGGATACGGGTACCCGCAGCAGCAGCCGGGCCCGCCCGGCGCGCAGCCCGGTGGGTTCGGGGCTCCGACGCCGCCGCCGCAAGGTCCGTACGGTCAGCAGCAGATGCCCGGCGGATACGGAACGCCACCGCCGGGACCCGGCGGCCCCGGCGGCCCCGGCGGTCCCGGCGGCACAGGGGGGAAGAACAGCAAGGTCGTCATCATCGTCGCGGCCGTCGTCGCCGTGCTGCTCCTCGCGGGCGGCGGCGTCTTCTTCCTCACCAAGGACGACGGGAAGAGCGACGAGTCCAAGGGCGGCGACAAGAAGACGGGTCAGAGCGGGGACGGTCCGGAGACCAAGCCCAAGAGCACCAAGGGCGCGGAGCTGTTCAGCATCGACGCGCCGACGGTGAAGGACTACACCAAGGTCCCGGGCGCCTGGGCGACCGGCAGCGTCTTCGCCAAGACGGCCGTCGAGAAGCTTCTGGTCACGGACCTCAAGACCAACAAGCAGAAGGCTCCCGTTCCGCTCAAGGGCGAGGTCTGCTCGGCCTCGAACGGCATGACCAAGGGCCATGAAGTGGCCATGGTGGTCCGCGAGACGGTCTCCAGCGAGGCCGACTGCACCCGCATGGTCGTGGTGGACCTGGACGACTCCAAGATCGTCATGGACAAGACGATGCCGAACAGCAGGGGCGAGACCCTCAACGAGAACGTGGTCATCAGCGGCACCACCGCGGCCTCGACGTGGACGCACGGTTCCGCCGCCTACGACATCAGGACCGGCAAGAAGCTGTGGTCGGCCAAGCCGAGCACCTGCCGCGACATGGGCTACGCGGGCGGCAAGAACCTCTACGCGGTGGTCGAGTGCGGCGACTACGACGCTCCCCAGATCACCGTCCAGCGCCTCGACCCGGCCCAGAAGGGCAAGGCGGTCTGGAAGTTCGAGGTGCCCAAGGGCGCGAAGGACGTACGCGTGGCCTCCACCGATCCCCTGGTGCTGGTCTCCGGCGCCGGCGACGAACTGACCAGCGATGTCATGACGGTGGGCGAGGACAAGAAGCTCAAGGCCAAGATCACCCTGGGCGACAGGTACGAGCGGCCGTGCGACACGGAGGTCGACTCGTGCTTCAACATCGCCGCGAGCAAGGACTCCGTCTTCCTCACCACCAAGGAGCACCAGGGCACGTCGGAAGAGGCCGGGCGTACGAACGAGATCATGGCGCTCGACTTCGCCACGGGTAGCCCCAAGTGGAAGTCGGACGCGGGCGACGACCACTCCATCATGCCGATCCGGATGGACGGCGCGAACCTCCTCGCCTACAAGCTGCCGACGTACGAGGGCCATGGCGAGGTCGTCAGCATCGAACCCGCCAAGGGCAAGCAGACGCGCTTCCTCAGGCTCCCGGCCTCGGAACAGGGCCAGGGCGAGCAGGCGTTCAACATCAGCTCCTCCGACACGGAGGCCCCGCTGCTCTTCGAGAGCGGCAGGCTCTTTCTGCACACGGTGAGCCTCTCGGAGTCGGATTCCGACTACGACGACCCCTTCGACCAGTTGGCAGCCGCCTTCGGCCCGAAGTAACAGCTTGTCCCGGTTGGCCCGGCCCGGCACTGCCCCGGCCGGGCCAACTGCCGTGTGGTGACGTTGTGTTCAGGCCCTCTCGTGGGGATTTCGCCTCGTAAGGGGCGCGGAACCGCGAGTGAACGTGTAGCTTCCGACAGCAGGAGAAGGGCTGCGCCTGGGGGGTGCCGGCCCTTCGGGAGTGCGTGTGGGGGGAGCTCTATGAGCGTGCGGCTCATGGTGGTCGACGACCATCGTCTGCTCGCCGAGGCTTTGGCCTCGGCGCTGAAGTTACGCGGCCACCGCGTCCTCGCCGCAGCGGCGCCCAGCGGAGGCGCGGCCGAGCTGGTGATCAGCCGCGCACCCGAGGTGTGCCTGATGGGGACGGCAACACCGGCGGAACCAGGCGTTTTCGATCCCGTCGTGCGCATAAAGCGGGAGAAACCACAGATCGCCGTGGTCGTGCTCGGGCCCGTGCCCAGCCCGCGTGGAATCGCCTCCGCCTTTGCCGCGGGGGCGTCCGGCTATGTACGGCACGACGAGCGGATCGAGGGCGTCGAGCGCGCGATGGTGAAGGCACGCGCCGGTGAGGCCGCCGTCGCACCGCAGCTGCTCCAGCAGTCCTTCGCCGAACTGCTGAACCCGGCGGCCGAGCCGGACGACGAGGGCGCGCGGCTGTTGCAGATGCTGACACCGCGCGAGGTCGAGGTGCTCGTACGGGTCGCCGAGGGCGAGGACACCCGGCTGATCGCCGCGGGCATGGGCATCGCGCCGAGCACGGCCCGTACCCATGTGCAGCGCGTCCTCATGAAACTGGGCGTCGGCTCCCGCCTGGAGGCCGCCGCACTCGCGGCCCGCACAGGGCTGTTGGACCGGGCAGCGGGACCGGTGACCCGCGAGTGACCCCCGGGGCCCGGCGCGGCCCCCGTACGCACGAGGGCCGGACCCGACCCACGTACGAACGGGAGCCGGAGACGGGGCCCGCGTACGAACGGGCCGGCGACCGGGCGCCGGGCGGGGTCAGTCCGACTCCCGCTGTTCTCCGGAGGCTTCCGCCTCCTCCAGTGGCGGGGGCGGGATCGTCGGGCTCAGCCGGAGCCAGAGGAGGAAGGCCAGGCCCAGGATGAGCATGGCGATGCCCGTCCACAGGTTGATGTTGATGTCCTGGGCCTTCTTGAGGTCGGCGTCCGAGGTGAACAACCCCGCGATGGTGACGATCACGCCGTAGAGCACGAACAGGCCGCCGATGATCCGGCGTACGTCGAAGAGGCGGGCCGCGGTCTGCGACCGCTTCTCCAGTGTGTCGACGTGCTGTGCGGTCTCGCCGAGCGTGCTGTCGGCGCCGTCGGCGCCCTGCGGTGCGTTGCTGTTGTCGGTCATTGCGCTTCAGCTTCCTTCGCTGTTCAGAAGGAGAAGGGGACGTAGCAGACGGCGGCGAGGATGATCGCGCCCCAGCCCAGCACAGCGGGCTTGCGGTACCACGCGTCGTCACCCTTCGCGGGCGGCTCCTCCACTCCGGGCGAGGTCGTTCCGTAGACGAGACCGGCGAGTTGCTCGACCGGCTTCGGCTTGGTGAAGACCGTCACCACCACCATGACGACCGAGCCCACGACGAACGCCACGATCGAGGAGACGAAGTTGGCGCCCTGGTCGCTGGGGATCTCGACGATGCCCTGCTGGTAGAACCAGAAGTAGTTGATCATCGCGGCCACCGTGCCGGACAGCAGCCCCCAGAAACCGGCCGCCGGGGTGGTCCGCTTCCAGAACATGCCGATGATGAAGACCACGAAGAGCGGCACGTTGAAGAAGGAGAACAGCGTCTGGAGGTAGTTCATGATGTTGCTGAACGACGAGGCGATGAACGCGGTACCCATGCCGATCAGCACGCCGATCACGGTGACCCAGCGGGCCGTCTTCACGTAGTAGGCGTCGGGCATGTTCTTCTTCAGGTACGGCGCCCAGATGTCGTTGGTGAACACGGTGTTGAACGACGAGATGTTCGCCGCCATGCCCGCCATGAAGGCGGCCAGCAGGCCGGTGACCGCGATGCCCAGCACGCCGTTCGGCAGCAGGTCACGCATGAGGACGGGGATCGCGTGGTTGTAGTCGAGCCCGCTGCCCGGCTTGCCGATGGTCGGCTCCATGATCAGCGCGATCAGCCCCGGAACGACCACGACGGCGGGGATGAGGATCTTGGGGAACGCCGCGATGAGCGGGGTGCGCTGGGCCGCCGAGAGGTTCTTGGCCGACAGTGCGCGCTGCACCTCGGCGAAGTTGGTGGTCCAGTAGCCGAAGCCCATGACGAAGCCCAGACCGAGAACGATGGTCAGCCAGTTGGCGCCCAGGGGGTTGCCCGTACCGATGCCGGTACCGTCCCAGGCGGTCATGAACGCCTCGCCCTTCTTGCCCGACAGGGTGTCACTGACACCGCTCCAGCCGCCGACCCGCTTGAGGCCGAGGATGGTGAGCGGGATCAGCGCGGCGAGGATGACGAAGAACTGGAGCACCTCGGTGTAGATGGCCGAGGACAGCCCGCCCAGCGTGATGTACGCGAGGACGAAGAATCCCGCGACCACGATCGAGACCCACAGCTGCCAGCCGAGCAGCGCTTCGAGCACGATCGCCAGCGCGTAGAGGTTCACACCGGCGATGAGCACGGCGGAGACCGCGAAGATGACCGAGCTGAGCAGGTGCGAGGAGGGCCCGAACCTGTGGAGCAGGAACTCCGGTACGGAGCGGACCTTCGAGCGGTAGTAGAACGGCATCATCACCAGGCCGAGGAAGACCATGGCGGGCACGGCGCCGACCCAGTACCAGTGCACCGTGTAGACCCCGTACTGGGCGCCGTTGGCGGCCATGCCCAGGATCTCGGTGGCGCCGAGGTTGGCGGCCACGAAGGCCAGACCGGTGATCCACGCGGGGAGGGACCGGCCGGAGAGGAAGAAGTCGAGACTGGTCTTCACGCTTCGCTTGGCGGCGAAGCCGATGCCGAGCACGACGGCGAAGTAGATGCCGAGAAGTGTGTAATCGAGTCCGTTGGTGGGGAGTCGTAGCCCTTCGGCCAGGTGCAACATGGGGTTACTCGCTTCATTGCGCGAACGGAACGGTCGAGAACGTACCCGCAACAGTTCACATTCTGAAAGGACATGTTGCTGGAGTTTGTTTGATTGTGATGATTACGGCCGGGCGTGGTGGACGATCCATCCAAGATGTCCGTTTTGTAGCTTGGGGTCCACGGACCACGCTGCGCCAGCTGATCTGTTGGCTCATGGTTCCTTGTGTGTGATTATGTTGAGGTCCAGGAACGAGGAGCCCGCCAGGTGAAGAAGACGTCGAACCGCCTTGCCGACGGCCGCGAGATCATCTATTACGACCTGCGTGACGACGCCCTCCGTACGGCCACCGACCAGCGGCCGTTGCCGCCGATCGAGGCCCACTCGGAGATCCGTTACGACCCCCTGCTCGCCGAGTGGGTCGGCATCACGGCGCACCGCAACGCCCGCACCTACCACCCCCCGGCCGACGAATGCCCCCTGTGCCCCTCCAGGGAGGGGCGCATGAGCGAGATCCCGGAACCCGACTACGACGTCGCGGTCTTCGAGAACCGCTTCCCCTCCTTCCGGGGCGGCCCCGACAAGGCGACCTCCGAGACCGCCGTGAACGCGAACGAACTCTTCACCCACCGGCACGGCGCCGGGCGTTGCGAGGTCGTCAGCTTCACCTCCGACCACAACGCCTCCTTCGCCGACCTCAGTGAGGAACAGGCCCGCCTCGTCCTCGACGTGTGGACCGACCGCACGTCCGAGCTGTCCCAGGCACCCGGCGTCGAACAGGTCTACTGCTTCGAGAACAGGGGCGAGGAGATCGGCGTGACCCTCTCCCACCCCCACGGGCAGATCTACGCCTATCCCTTCACCACGCCCCGCACCGCGCGCATGCTGCGTTCCGTCGCCGCGTACGGCGAAGGGCCCGGCGGCGACAACCTCTTCGACGACCTCGTCGCGGCCGAAATCGCCGACGGCGAGCGGATCGTGCTCGACGGCGAGCACTGGACGGCCTTCGTCCCCTACGCCGCGCACTGGCCGTACGAGGTGCACCTGTACCCCAAGCCCCGTGTCCCCGACCTGCTCGCGCTCGACGAGCCGGCACGCGCCGAGTTCCCCGCGATCTACCTGGAGCTGCTGCGGCGCTTCGATCGCGTCTTCGGCGAGGGCGAGCCCCGCACCCCGTACATCGCCGCCTGGCACCAGGCGCCGTTCGTCCGCGGCCGGGGTCACGACTTCGCCGTCCGCGAGGAGTTCGCCCTCCACCTGGAGCTCTTCACCATCCGCCGGGCTCCCGGCAAGCTGAAGTTCCTCGCGGGTTCGGAGTCGGGCATGAACGTGTTCATCAACGACGTGCCGCCCGAGGTTGCGGCGCAGCGACTGCGAGAGGTGGCGTCCCCTTGAGTAAGTATCTGGTGACCGGTGGTGCGGGGTACGTCGGGAGCGTGGTCGCCGCACATCTGCTGGAGGCGGGGCACGCGGTGACCGTGCTCGACGATCTCGACACCGGGTTCGACGCCGGCGTACCCGGGGGAGCCGAGTTCGTGCGCGGCCGTATCCAGGACGCGGGGCGCGTGCTCGACCCCTCGTACGACGGTGTGCTGCACTTCGCGGCGCACTCGAAGGTGGGGGAGTCCGTCGAGAACCCCGAGAAGTACTGGCGCAACAACGTCGGGGGCACCACCGAACTGCTCGCCGCCATGCGGGAGTCGGGCGTGCGCAAGCTCGTCTTCTCCTCCACGGCCGCCGTCTACGGCGAGCCCGGGCGCAGCCCCATCGTGGAGAGCGACCCCACGGCGCCCACCAGCCCCTACGGCGCGTCCAAGCTGGCCGTCGACCACATGATCGGCGGCGAGTGCGTGGCGCACGGCCTCGCGGCGGCCTCCCTGCGCTACTTCAACGTCGCCGGGGCCTACGCGGCGGCCGACGGCGTCACCTACGGCGAGCGGCACGACCCCGAGTCCCATCTGATCCCGCTCGTCCTCCAGGTCGCACAGGGCAGGCGCGAGGCCATCTCCGTCTACGGCGACGACTACCCCACCCCCGACGGCACCTGCGTACGCGACTACATCCATGTCGCCGACCTCGCCCGCGCCCACCTGCTCGCACTGGACGCCGTCACCCCCGGCGAGCACCTGGTGTGCAACCTCGGCAACGGCAACGGCTTTTCCGTACGCGAGGTCATCGAGACCGTCCGCAAGGTCACAGGACACCCGATCCCCGAGACCGTCGCACCCCGCAGAGGCGGCGACCCCGCCGTGCTCGTCGCCTCGGCCGAACGCGCCCGCACCGCACTCGGCTGGAGCCCCGAACGCGCGGCGCTCCCCGGCATCGTCGAGGACGCCTGGCGCTTCGCACAGGAGACGGCGGGCGGACGATGAACTTCGAGGAGATCTACGACGCCACACCCGACGGCACCTGGGAGGCACCCGGACGCGTCAACCTCATCGGGGAACACACGGACTACAACGAGGGGTTCGTGATGCCCCTCGCCCTCCCGCACACCTGCCGCGTCGAGGCGGCACGCCGCGAGGACGGCGTACTGCGGCTGCACTCGGCCGACATCGGCAAGGGCGTCGTCCAGCTCCGCCTCGACGCGCTCGCGCCCGGCAGCCCCGAGGCCGGCAACTGGGCGGCCTACCCCGCCGGAGTCGCCTGGGCCCTGCGCGAGGCGGGACTCGGTGTCGGCGGCGCCGACCTGCACTTCACCTCCACGGTGCCCGTCGGCGCCGGCCTCTCCTCCTCCGCCGCGCTGGAGGTCTCCACGGCCCTCGCCCTCAACGACCTCTACGGGCTCGCGCTCAGGCCCGAGCAGCTCGCGCGCATCTCCCAGCGTGCCGAGAACGCCTTCGTCGGTGTACCCAGCGGGATCATGGACCAGATGGCCTCGGCGTGCTGCACCGCAGGTCACGCACTGCACCTGGACACCCGCGACCTCACCCAGCGCCAAGTGCCCTTCGACCTCGCGGCGCAAGGGCTGCGCCTCCTCGTCGTCGACACCCGCGTCAGCCACGCGCTCGGTGACGGCGAGTACGCCGCACGCCGCGCCGGCTGCGAGGAGGGGGCACGCGCGCTGGGCGTACAGGCGCTCCGTGACGTTTCCTTCGAAGGGCTGGACGCCGCGCTGGAACGCCTCGACGACCCCGTGGTACGCGGCTACGTACGGCACGTGGTGACCGAGGACCGCCGTGTCGAACGGGCCATCGGGCTCCTGGACGCGGGCGAGACGCGCGCCGTCGGGCCCGTCCTCACCGAGGGCCATGTCTCGCTGCGCGACGACTTCCAGGTCTCCAGCCCCGAACTCGACCTCGCCGTCGACACCGCCAACGGCGCGGGTGCCCTGGGGGCCAGGATGACGGGCGGCGGCTTCGGCGGCTCGGCCATCGTGCTGCTGGAGGAGTCGGAGACGGACAAGATCGGTGAGGCGGTCAACTCGGCCTTCGCCGCCGCCGGTTACCTCGCCCCGCACCTCTTCGAGGCCGTACCGAGCGCCGGCGCGCGACCGCTCTGAGCACGGCCAGGAGGCGGGCGCCGGGCGCCCGCAGGGCGGATCGGGTGCCGCCCGCGCGACAGCGCGAGCGGCGCCACAGGACAGGGCGAGCGCCGTCGTGAGGCGGCTTTGAGGCGGGAAGCGGCGGTTTGTGCCGTGGCGGGAAAACAGTTTCGTCATTTGTCTTCCGTTGACACACCCCAGCCGTACTCTGAACCTGATGCACAGCACCGGTGGGGGCCGGTGCTGATCAGGGGGCGAGACAGCCGGGTACGACGCCAGGGGCGGGGCAAGCAGCAACACGGCGGCGGTCGTGCGGCTGTGCGACCCCCGTGCCGGGCGCCGTGCTCGCACTGCCAGGGGGTGCCATGCAACGTATTCGTGTGCTGGTGGTCGACGACCACCGCATTTTCGCCGAGTCCTTGGCCGCCGCGCTCGCGGCGGAGCAGGACGTGGAGGTCGCCGCGGCAGGCAGCGGCGCTGCCGCACTGCGGCACCTGGAACGCGCCGCCGCCGAGGGGCGGCGCTTCGACGTACTCCTTGTCGACGCCGACCTCGGTGCGCCCCTGCACATGGGCACGGCGCCCGTGGGCTCCGTCGCGCCCTTCGGCGCCGGCGCGACCAACGGCGAGACACCCGCCAAGGCGACCGGAGCACACGACGACAACGGCTCCGGCGCCGCTGACCCCACGGGCGGACTGCCACTGGTGGCACGTGTGCGCTCGGACTACGCCCAGGTGCGCACCGTCGTCCTCGCCGAGCGCGACGACCCCCGGCACGCCGCAGCCGCGCTCCAGGCGGGCGCGGGCGGCTGGGTCGCCAAGGACTGCTCGCTCTCGCGGCTGCTCCAGGTCATCCGGGGCGTGCTCAAGGACGAGACGCACCTGCCGCCCGCACTGCTGACCGGCGTACTCAAGGAACTCACCGCCACGCGCAAGCACCGCACCGAGAGCGAGCGGCTGGTGGAGTCGCTGACCCCGCGCGAGCGCGAGGTCCTGCGCTGCATGGTGGCGGGCCTCGGCCGCAAGGCCGTGGCCGAACGCCTGTATCTCTCCCCGCACACCGTGCGGACCCATATGCAGAACGTTCTCGGCAAGCTCGGCGTCCACTCCACCCTCGCGGCCGTCGCCCTGGCCCGCCGCGCGGGCGTGGGCCCCGCCGAGCTGGAACCCGTCGGCGCGCGGTGAAGCACCGGAGGAGACCGGAGGAAGAGGCCCGGACCACAGCGCCGGGGCACGGGCGGAAGCGCACGCGGCGATGCGCCACGGGCCAGGCCGACGGGTAAGGCCACGACGGCCGTCACAGCCGGGACGGCCGGCCCGGCCAGGACGACCGGGCCGGCTAGGACGACTGCTTGTAGACGCTCCAGCCGCCGTCCACGACCAGGTTGGAGCCGGTCACGTACGAGGCGTCGTCGGAGAGCAGGAACGCGACCGAGGCGGCGACCTCTTCCGGGGTGCCGTGCCGCCGCGCGACGGTCTGTTCGGCGCTCCGCCTCACGTCGTCCTCCGCGATGCCCTCCCAGGCGCGCGTCATGATCGGCCCCGGCAGTACACAGTTGACGCGCACCTCCGGCCCGTAGTCGACGGCCAGTTGGCGCCCCAGGCCCGTGAGCCCGGCCTTGCTCGCCGCGTAGGCGGGGCGCCCCGGCAGGCCGACGAGCGCGTGCACGGACGAGGTCAGCACGATGGAGCCGCCCTGTTCGCGCAGGTCGTCGACGCAGGCGCGGACGCCGAGGAACGTACCGGTGAGGTTGACGGCGAGCTGCGACTCCCAGTCGCTGAGCGAAATCGCGTCGGCGGGGCCGCACTTGACGAGCGCCGCGTTGCTGACCAGCCCGTCGACGGGCCCGAATCCGGAACGCGCGGTCGCCACCGCTCTCGCCCACGCCGGTTCGTCGGTCACGTCCCCCAGAACGAAGGCGGCCCTGCCCCCTGAAGCGGTGATCTCGCGGGCCGTACGGTGCGCCCCGGCCTCCTCGTTGTCGAGGATCACCACCGCCGCGCCCTCGTCGGCCAGGCGGTGCGCTGTGGCGGCGCCGATGCCCGTCCCGCCACCGGTGACGATGACGGTACGTCCTACGAAGCGTGCACCCATGGCCATGCGCGTGATGGTACGGGCAGCGCGACACCACCTGCCAGGTCACCCACGGAGGGCGCCCCGGAGTGCCATGGGGTGCCATGCGGTGCCTTGCCATGCCACGGGGAGGGCGGGCATCACAAGAGGGCTGCCGTCAGGGGATGTTGTCGAACGGTGCGGTCAACTGCCGCAGCAGCGAGGCCAGTTCACCCCGTTGCAGAGGGGACAGCTCAACGAGGATCGCGCGTTCCTGGTCCAGGAGCCCGGCGAGCGCGCTGTCGCCCCTGTCACGCCCCTCCTCGGTCAGCCGTACGAGGACACCCCGCCGGTCACTGGGGTCGGGGAGGCGCTCGACGAGGCCCTTCTTGGCGAGCCTGTCGATGCGGTTGGTCATCGTGCCCGAGGTGACCAGCGTCTGCGTGAGAAGCTGGCCCGGCGAGAGCTGGTACGGCGTCCCCGCGCGCCGTAGCGCGGTCAGTACGTCGAACTCCCACGGTTCGAGACCGTGCTCGGTGAACGCGATGCGCCGCGCGCGGTCCAGGTGCCTGGCCAGTCTGCTGACCCGGCTGAGTACCTCCAAGGGCTCCACGTCGAGGTCAGGGCGCTCGCGGCGCCATGCTGTCACCAAACGGTCGACCTCGTCCTCCATGGGGTCAGTGTAGAGGTTGTGTCGACGTGAAGTCTCTTGACGTCAAGAGACTATGCGGGCAGGCTGCCTCCATGTGGAACCCGCAGCAGTATCTCCGTCACGCGGGGCACCGCCTCCGCCCCCTCCATGACCTCCTCGCCCATGTGCCGGCCGACCTCCCCGGTCAGCCGGGGCGGCCCCGCATCGCGGACCTCGGCTGCGGCCCCGGCGGGCCCAGTACCGTGCTCGCCGAGCGCTGGCCCGGTGCGCACATCACCGGTTACGACAACTCGGCCGCGATGCTCAAGGAGGCCGGCGCCCTGGCCCGCGAAGGGCTCGACTTCGCCCACGCCGACCTCGCCACCTGGCGCCCCGACCCCGCCGAAGAGTTCGGCCTCCTCTTCTCCAACGCGGCCCTCCACTGGGTGCCGGGGCACGCCGGGGCGTTCCCCGCCTGGATCGACGCGCTCCCCCCGGGCGGTGTCCTCGCCTTCCAGGTGCCCGGCAACTTCGGGGCGCCCAGCCACACACTCCTCGCCGAACTGCGCAACTCCCCGCGCTGGCGCGCCCGCCTGGGCACCGAGCCCCGCCCCGAACCGGTCCTCGACCCGGCCGGATACGCCGCCGTCCTGCGCCCCCTCGGCTGCGAGACCGACACCTGGGAGACCACCTACCTCCACCTCCTCACCGGCCCCGACCCCGTCCTCGACTGGGTCAAGGGCACGACCCTCCGCCCCGTCCTCACCCTCCTCAACGGCGACCCCGAGGCCCGCGACGCCTTCCTCGCCGACTACGCGGCGACCCTCCGCGCGGCCTACCCACCCGGCGACGACGGGGTGACGGCCTTCCCCTTCCGCCGCGTCTTCGCCGTGGCGACCAAGCGCTGAGTGGGCCGTCGGCAACACCCAACTCCGCTGCCCCCAGGGGGCGTTGGCGCGCGCATCGTAGTGCCACCCCCTGACAAGGTGCCGGTCACTCCGCCCCGTTCACACGTGTGGGTGTACGAGTGATGTGCGTCACGCTGCCCCTCCGTGATCCGTGTGAGCAGGCAGGATTCCCTCTGATTCCGTGTGGTGACGGTGACGAACCGGCATCTGGGCCCTCGCCAGAACCCCGGGGAGCAGGCAAAATGGAGCCGCTGTCGGCACGGTGGGGACCGTAAGCTGCGTCTTGGGTCACTCTGAGTGCCATGTGCACGGCACAACGTGCACAGCAGCGTGCGACAGCAGAGAGAGCCCCACCCTCGCCGTCTGGTGGACTTGAAGGTGAGGCTCCCGTGCCGCATCACAGGGTCTCGGCCGTTCCAGCGGCCGGGACTTCCTGTTTACAGGGGCGAGAACACCTCGCACACGATCTTGTAGATCGCGTAAAGCAGACTGAGGTGACCCAGCAGGTCCTCGATCCGCTTTCGCCTGTTGCGGCCTCCCTCGGGGTCGAGGTCGGCCGTCATGTCGCACCTTCTTTCCCGGGGTGCCTTACGTGGCTCCTGAACCCCGCGCGGAGGTCCCGAACCGCGGGCGGTGGGGAAGGACGTGCGACAGGCGAGCAGATTACAGGTACTTGTGTCCGACTCGGTGTCCGAACTGACCTATTGCGTCCGGGCGTTATGGCACTGCGTGCAGCGGCCTTTCTGATCGTTCCGCGAGCGCGCGTACGCACAGGCTGGTGACCAGCGGCCTTGTAAACGAAGGCCGTTGCATGGAGTGCCCGCACCTTTGTGTTCGCGTGCCGCAACTCACATGAAGAGATATGCCAACTCGGCGTCGTACGCAGGAAGTTTTCCGCTGTCGGAACTTCCATTCAAGATCCTTCGTTGCCCCGCATTCGAAGGCGGGCCACGCAACCGGCGGCCCTCGGAGCCCCGAAAATTACTTTCCGGTATCCGCGTCCCCGCCTTGAGCCTTGGAAACGAAGGGCCGGGTGCCGGGTCCGGGTCGTCGCCGGCCGCCCGGAGCCTATGCGGGTCGGGGGTGCCAACGGGCGAAGCCCGCCTCGGTGTTGAGGACCTGCCCGGTGATCCACCGAGCCTCGTCGGTGACCAGCCAGCCGATCAGGCGGGCGGGGTCGTCGGGCTCACCGTAGCGCCCAGCGGGGAACAGGGGGGCGACGGTCTCCCACATGCCCTCGGTGAGGTAACCGGTGTTCACCGGGCCCGGGTTGACGGCGTTGAGCCGGATCGCCTGATCGGCGAGCTGGTCGGCCAGTGTCGTCGTGATACCGGCCAGTGCGGCCTTGGCGGCGGCATAGGCCACCTCTCCCGGCAGCGGGCCGAGATGCTGGCCCGACGTCATGAAGATCACCGCACCGCCGGGGCGCCCGTCGTGCTGGTTGGCGAACGCCTGGGTGAGCAGGATGCAGGAGCGCGCGTCGACGGCCCAGTGACGGTCGAGTTCGGCCACGGTCAGTTCCCCCAGCGGGCCATCCTGTCCGCTCACCGCGTGGTTGCAGACCAGGATGTCGACGTGCCCGAACTCCGCGACGGCGGCGTCGAGTACACGCCGTGGGGCGTCCGGCTCGGCGAGGTCGGCATGGGCATCGGCGACTCTCGCCCCCGGGACGGCTCACCCCGGTGACGAGCGCGACCCGGCCACGCAGCGGATACGGGTCCCGCGCCAGGTGATCACCGGTTTCCTCGCCCATCCAGCGTGACATGCCCGCCGGCGGCCCCGGCACCCGGATTAGGGTGGGTGGGCGGGCGACCCGGTGTCGGGGGAGCCCCGTGGCACATATCCGACCGGGAAGGAATCCCGATGAGCACGCCGCCCCCGGCCTCCCCGTACGGGCCGTACAACCCGGATCCGAACACGCCCTACGGGCAGCAGCTCGCGCGGCGCAGGCGGCAGGGGGCCGGTGGGGTCGAGGGTGAGGCGGAGGCCGTCGCGGAGGCGGCGATGGGCCGGCCCGTGCCGCCGGGGAGCAGCCATCTCGTGGACGCGGGGCAGGACTTCTTCGGGAAGCTGGAGCGGGGCGTACGCGAGATCGTCGACGAGACGGAACGGTCGACCCGGGGATTCGGGCGCCGTAAGCGGGACGCGCGGAAGCTGCGGAAGAAGGGGCAGCAGTGAGGGCACGGCGGCTGGTCCGCGCCGTCAGGCGGGCCGCAGCTCACCTTCCAGCAGGCCCATCGTGAACATGTCGTACCACTGGCCATCCCGGCGGAAGACCTGGCGCAGGCGGCCCTCTTCCACGAAGCCGGCCTTCTGGTAGAGGTGGTGCGCGGCGTGGTTCTCCGTGACGACCGTCAGGGAGATCTTGTGCAGGCGCAGGGTGTCGAAGCCGTAGCGGCACATCGTGCGCAGCGCGTCGGTGGCGTAGCAGTGGTCCTTCTCGCCGATATAGAGGTCCAACTCCGCGCATCCGGTCTCGGGTTCGGCGTCACGCAGGCGTACGAGGCCGATGAGCGCGCCGCCCTCCCGGGTCTCGATGCCGTACAGCGTGTCCCCGTAGGTGTTGCGCGCCCGCTCCTCCAGGCGCCGGCGCACTCCGGCGAGGCTCTGGACGTAGTAGGTGTCCATCCAGCGCATGACGTCCGGGTCGTTGTTCCACCGCCACAGCGACTCCGCGTCGCACGGCTCCAACGCCCGCAGTTGCACCAGCTCTCCGAGGACCGTGCGGGCAGTCCTAGCACGCGAAGCGCCGGCCGCTCCACCGGAATTCGGGGGAGCGGCCGGCGTCGGGCGAGCTCTGTACGGGGCCCGTTCAGAGGGCGCGCAGGGCGTCCAGGGTGATGTCGATGCCCAGGTCGAACGGGACGGGGACCTTGAGCTGGTCGTGGTGGATGCCCGTGAGCGCGTACACGTGATTCACGGGGTCCAGCTCGTAGACACGGACCATGGGGTGCGCGTCGCCGTCGCCCATCTCCACGAGCCAGAAGTGAGGGATGCCGGCGGCGGCGTACTTGCGGGGCTTGGCATCACGGTCGCGAGCCTCGGAGTCCGGCGAGATGACCTCGACGACCAGCACAACGTCCTCGGCGGCGTACCGGGTCTGGTCGAGCCCACCGACGGCGTCGGCGCGGACGACACAGATGTCCGGTTCCGGAGCGTTACGCCGGTCGAGGACCACCGTCATCTCGCGGCGGACCTTCATCGACGTGGGCGCCGCACCGCGGAGTCCCGTTGCCAGAAGGTCAATCATTGTGCTGTGGAAATCCCGTTGCGGACTCACGAAGACCAAGCTCCCGTCGAGCAGTTCAGTGTGCGGCGGGAGGTCGGGCAGCGTGTACAGGTCGTCCACGGTGAACCCTTCCCGGGGCGGCACCGGCCAGCGGAAACCGGGCTGGGGCGCAGGCTTGGGCTCCGGGTCCGGCTCGTGCGCTGAGAGCGGCTCGGCGGTCATAGTTCCTCCCATGGGCGGGATTCTCGTCCTGCGCTTCCACGGTAGCCGCCGGATTCGGCGACGGTCATCACATCGGGTGACCGGCGGGGTGAGGGCTCAGCTGCGGCGGTGTCCTATGAGGCGGGGCTTCTGCTCCAGGCCGTCCAGGCCGTGCCAGGCGAGGTTGACGAGATGCGCGGCGACCTCGGCCTTCTTCGGCTTGCGGACGTTGAGCCACCACTGGCCGGTGAGGGCGACCATGCCGACCAGGGCCTGCGCGTAGAGCGGGGAGAGCTTGGGGTCGAAGCCGCGGGACTTGAACTCGCGGCCGAGGATGTCCTCGACCTGGGTGGCGATGTCGGAGATCAGCGAGGCGAACGTGCCCGTCGACTGGGCGACGGGCGAGTCACGGACGAGGATGCGGAAGCCGTCCGTGTACTGCTCGATGTAGTCGAGCAGGGCGAACGCGGCCTGTTCGAGCAGCTCACGCGGGTGGCCGCCGGTGAGCGCGCCGGTGACCATGTCGAGGAGACGGCGCATCTCCCGGTCGACCACCACGGCGTAGAGACCTTCCTTGCCGCCGAAGTGCTCGTAGACCACGGGCTTGGAGACCCCTGCCTTGTGCGCGATCTCCTCCACCGAGGTGCCCTCGAAGCCGCGTTCGGCGAAGAGGGTGCGGCCGATGTCCAGCAGTTGCTCGCGGCGTTCCTTGCCGGTCATCCGGCGGCGTGTGCGCTTCTTGGTGCTGCTGGCGGGGGGCGGCTCCGCACTGAATGCGGAGGCGCTCTCGTCGGTCGGCACGGGGTCCGGGGCCCTTCCCTCTTGTCTCACTGGCAGAACAGCATCATGCCGCCTGCGCCGGCTCCTTCTCGCGGCGGGATTCCTTCTGTCCCTTGGCGTCGGGGCGGCGCGGGGTGTCGCCGTCGGAACGGCGCGAGTCCAGCCGGTCCTGCTTGGGCCAGCGCACGTCGTACGCCCAGCCGGCCTTCTCGAACCAGCGGATGATGCGCGCGCTGGAGTCGATCTGCCAGCGCTCGACGCCGTGCCGGGCACAGGTCGGGTCCGCGTGGTGCAGGTTGTGCCACGACTCGCCGCAGGACAGGACCGCGAGCCACCACACGTTCCCGGACTTGTCACGGGACTTGAAGGGGCGCTTGCCGACGGCGTGACAGATCGAGTTGATCGACCACGTCACATGGTGCAGCAGGGCGACCCGCACCAGCGAGCCCCAGAAGAACGCGGTCGCCGCACCCTGCCACGACCAGGTCGCCAGGCCGCCGACCAGCGGCGGGATCAACAGCGAGATGACCGTCCACAGCACGAACTGCCGCGAGACGGCACGCAGCGCCGAGTCCTTGATCAGGTCGGGTGCGTACTTGTGCTGCGGCGTCTGCTCCTCGTCGAACATCCACGCCATGTGCGCCCACCACAGGCCCTTCATCAGGGCCGGGACCGTCTCCCCGTACTTCCACGGCGAGTGCGGGTCGCCGTCGGCGTCGGAGTACTTGTGGTGCTTGCGGTGGTCGGCGACCCAGCGCACCAGGGGTCCTTCGACCGCCATGGAACCCATGATCGCCAAAGCGATGCGCAACGGCCGCTTCGCCTTGAAGGCGCCGTGCGTGAAGTAACGGTGGAACCCGATGGTGATGCCGTGGCAGCCGATGTAATACATCGCGACCAGCAGACCCAGATCCAGCCAGCTCACACCCCAGCCCCACGCCAGCGGCACCGCGGCGACCAGCGCGATGAACGGGACGGCGATGAACGCGAGCAGCGCGATCTGCTCAACCGACCGCCGCTGCTCACCGCCCAGCGTGGCGGACGGGAGAGGGTTTCCGGATGTGTCTGCGCCTGCGGCCGAGCCGTCGGTGGTGGCAGCCTTCGGCGAACTGTCGAGCACGTCGGGGCTTGTCGTCATAGATGTCCCTCATTGGAACGATGGTTGGCTACGGTTCCGTAACCTACGGCGTCGTAAGTATGGCAGCCGTCCCGTACGGAACAAGAGGGGTACGGACCGCTCAGGGGTCAGCGCCCACCCTTCGGACTGAGTGCTGTACCACGCACAGCCCGACCTATCCTTGAAAGGTCGGACAGCGCGGTCCGCCACCTGCCCAGAAGCAAAGCCGCAAGGGAGCCGCACCTGTGAGCAGTGCCGACAGCAACCAGCATCAGACCGAGATCGCCACGGAAGAGGCCAGTACCGCCCTCCGCGCCGACATCCGACGCCTCGGCGACCTCCTCGGCGAGGCGCTGGTACGCCAGGAAGGTGCCGAGCTCCTCGACCTCGTGGAACGCGTACGCGCCCTGACCCGCAGCGACGGCGAAGCAGCGGCAGCCCTGCTCGGCAGGACCGACCTGGTCACCGCCACCAAGCTCGTACGCGCCTTCTCCACCTACTTCCACCTGGCCAACGTCACCGAGCAGGTCCACAGGGGCCGCGAGCTGCGGGCACGCCGCGCCACCGACGGCGGCATCCTGGCCCGCACTGCCGACATGCTCAAGGACGCCGACCCCACGCACCTCGCCGAGACCACCCGCAACCTGTCCGTGCGCCCCGTCTTCACCGCGCACCCCACCGAGGCGGCCCGCCGCTCGGTCCTCACCAAGCTCCGCCGGATCGCCGAGCTGCTGGAGGACACCGACCCGAGCGAGCGCCGCCGCACCGACCTGCGCCTCGCCGAGAACGTCGACCTCATCTGGCAGACCGACGAGCTGCGCGTCGCCCGCCCCGAGCCCGCCGACGAGGCGCGCAACGCCATCTACTACCTCGACGAGCTGCACCGCGGCGCCGTGGGCGACGTCCTCGAAGACCTCGCGGCCGAACTCGAACGCGCCGGAGCCCCGCTCCCCGCAGGCACCCGCCCCCTCACCTTCGGCACCTGGATCGGCGGCGACCGCGACGGCAACCCCAACGTCACCCCCGAGGTGACCTGGGACGTGCTGATCCTCCAGCACGAGCACGGCATCACCGACGCGCTCGCGCACATTGACGAGCTGCGCGGAGCCCTCTCCAACTCGATCCGCAACTGCGGCGCCACGCAGGAACTGCTGGACTCACTCGAAAGAGATCTGGCCCGCCTCCCCGACATCAGCCCCCGCTACAAGCGCCTCAACGCGGAAGAGCCCTACCGGCTCAAGGCCACATGTATCCGCCAGAAGCTGCTCAACACCCGCGCCCGGCTGGCCGACGGGCTTCCCCACGCCGAGGGCTGGGACTACCTCGGCACCGGCGAACTCCTCGACGACCTCGCCCTCATCCAGGAGTCGCTCCGCGAACACCGGGGCAGCCTCGTCGCCGACGGCCGCGTCGAGCGCGCTGTGCGTACGACGGCCGCCTTCGGCCTCCAGCTCGCGACCATGGACGTACGCGAACACGCCGAGGCGCACCACCACGCGCTCGGACAGCTCTTCGACCGGCTCGGCGAGGAGTCCTGGCGCTACGCCGACATGCCGCGCGAGTACCGCCAGCGCCTCCTCACCAAGGAACTGCGCTCCCGCCGGCCCCTCTCACCCAGCCCCGCGCCCCTGGACGCGGCGGGCGCCAAGACGCTCGGCGTCTTCGGCACCGTACGCAAGGCCCTGGAGACCTTCGGGCCGGAGGTCGTCGAGTCCTACATCATCTCCATGTGCCAGGGCGCCGACGACGTCTTCGCCGCCGCCGTCCTCGCCCGCGAGGCCGGGCTCATCGACCTGCACGCCGGCTGGGCCAAGATCGGCATCGTTCCGCTGCTGGAGACCACCGACGAGCTGCGCATCGCCGACAAGCTCCTCGACGCGATGCTCTCCGACCCCTCCTACCGCAAGCTCGTCGCACTGCGCGGCGACCTCCAGGAGGTCATGCTCGGCTACTCCGACTCCTCCAAGTTCGGCGGCATCACCACCAGCCAGTGGGAGATCCACCGCGCCCAGCGCCGCCTGCGCGACGTCGCACACCGCCACGGCGTACGGCTGCGGCTCTTCCACGGCAGGGGCGGCACCGTCGGCCGCGGCGGCGGCCCCACGCACGACGCGATCCTCGCCCAGCCCTGGGGCACCCTGGAGGGCGAGATCAAGGTGACCGAACAGGGCGAGGTCATCTCCGACAAGTACCTGGTCCCGTCGCTGGCGCGCGAGAACCTCGAACTCACCGTCTCCGCCACCCTCCAGGCATCGGCGCTGCACACCTCGCCCCGCCAGTCCGACGAGGCGCTCGCGCGCTGGGACGCGGCCATGGACACCGTCTCCGACGCGGCACACGGCGCCTACCGGCAGCTCGTCGAAGACCCCGACCTGCCCGCCTACTTCTTCGCCTCCACACCCGTCGACCAGCTCGCCGAACTCCACCTCGGCTCGCGGCCTTCCCGCCGCCCCGACACCGGCGCGGGACTCGACGGACTGCGCGCCATCCCCTGGGTGTTCGGCTGGACCCAGTCCCGCCAGATCGTCCCCGGCTGGTACGGCGTCGGAACCGGCCTGAAGGCCGCACGCGAGGCAGGGCTCGACGGCGTACTGGAAGAGGCACACGCGCACTGGCACTTCTTCCGCAACTTCCTCTCCAACGTGGAGATGACCCTCGCCAAGACGGACCTGCGGATCGCCAGGCACTACGTCGACACCCTCGTGCCCGAGAACCTCAAGCACGTCTTCTCCACCATCGAGGCCGAACACGCCCTCACCGTGGCGGAGATCCTGCGTATAACGGGAGAGGAGGAGCTGCTGGAGGCCGACCCCGTCCTCAAGCAGACCCTCAAGATCCGCGACGCCTACCTCGACCCGATCTCCTACCTCCAGGTCTCCCTTCTGCACCGCCAGCGGCAGGCGGCCGAAGCGGGCGAGGAGCCCGACGAGAACCTCGGCCGCGCCCTCCTGCTCACCGTCAACGGAGTGGCAGCAGGGCTGCGCAACACCGGCTGAGCAGGGCGCAGACCCGCAGGGCCCGGGAGGCCGCGGGGCCCGGGAGGCCGCAGCGGGGCCACGGGGTCACGGGGCCGCACGGCCCAGAGGCTCACGGTCAGCCCCGGGCCCGGCCCCCGGCACTCCGGCACGCGTGGGCGCCGCTCGCCGCTCAGAAGGCGAGCAGCGCCCACGCGCCGCCCATCACCAGCACCCCGGCCAGCCCCATCCCCACCGCCGTACGCCGCATCCGCAGGCCGCCCGCCACCACCAGCGACGCCAGCAGCAGCGCGCCGCCCAACGGCACCCAGGCATAAAGAATCCCGGCAGGCCCCGTCCTCACGACGTGGTCCGTACCGGGCTTCACCGCGACATCCAGCGTCTCGCCCCTCCCCCCGGAGACGGATCTCGCCAGCAGCACCTTCTCGGGCGCCGACGGCCCAGCGGGTCTGAACGTGCCCTCGCACTCGTCGTCACCGCACGTACGCACGGTCACCGTGCCCCGCTCCTTGCCCGTCATCGCGGGCCCCGCCGTCCCCCACGACGTCCACACCCCCGCCACCACCAGCACCAGCGCGATCAGCGCCATCAACCCCGTACGTGCCAGCAGCAGAACGCCGTACGCGCTCTCGCCCAAGCGGCGCGTACGGCTGCGTTTCGTACTTGTGCGGGTCCTGGGCGACATGGCGGCGATCCTTGGCCACGGAACGGCAGCCGGTCAACCTCTGAATCCCGCTTGTGTGCTTAGGAGTTGTATGCGCTCTGCGTCCGCTCCAGCCCGTCCACCAGAAGTGACTCAACGGAATCGGCCGCGCGGTCGACCAGATAGCCGAGCTCCTTGCGCTCCACCGTGGAGAAGTCCTTCAGCACGTAATCGGCCACCTGCATACGGCCCGGAGGGCGGCCCACACCGAAACGGACCCGGTGGTAGTCGGGACCGAGGGCCCTGGTGAGGGACTTGAGGCCGTTGTGGCCGTTGTCGCCACCACCCAGCTTCAGGCGCAGAGCACCGTAGTCGATGTCCAGTTCGTCGTGCACGGCCACCAGGCGCTCCACGGGAATCCCGTAGAAATCCAGCAGGGCCTTCACCGGGCCGCCCGAGACATTCATGAAAGACATCGGCTTCGCCAGCACCACCCGGTGACCTGAGACACCCGGAACCCCGATCCGGCCCTCCAGCACCTGGGCGCGGGCCGCCTTGTGCGTCTTGAACCTCGCGCCCATACGCGACGCGAGAAGGTCGGCGACCATGAAGCCGACATTGTGCCGGTTACCGGCATAACCGGGACCCGGGTTACCGAGCCCCGCGACGAGCCACACATCCTGGCCGGCCGACATGTCAGAATCCTCCGGTTCATCGGACACCGGGCGCCAGGCAGGCCACGACGACCCACCCGGCGCCCGGGAACAGCGAAAACAGCGTGCCGGCAACGGCAGGACGCTGCGGAGTACGGACCTACTCGGCCGCGCCCTCGGTACCGGCCGACTCGCCCTCACCCTCGGCAGCCGGCTCCTCCGCCTGCGCGGACAGGATCTGGACGACCGTCTCGTCGCCGTCGATCGCCAGCGACGTGCCCGTGGGCAGCTTGATGTCCTTCGCGGCGATCTGGTCGCCCGCGACCAGACCCTCGACCGAAACGGTCACGCTCTCCGGAATGTGCGTGGCCTCGGCCTCGACAGGCAGCGCGTTGTACACGTGCTCCACCAGGTGCTGGCCAGGGCCCAGCTCGCCGTCGACGTGGATCGGCACATCCACGTTGACCTTCTCGCCCTTGATCACCGTCAGCAGGTCGATGTGGACCAGGAAGCCACGGATCGCCTCACGCTGCACGGCCTTCGGGATGACCAGCTCGCGCTTGCCCTCGACATCCAGGTTGATCAGAACGTTCGAGTTCTTCAGCGCCATCATCATGTCGTAGCTCGGAAGCACGACATGGACGGGCTCGGCACCGTGGCCGTAGATGACCGCCGGAACCTTCTCCACCGCGCGCAGACGGCGCGAAGCGCCCTTGCCGAACTCGGTACGGATAGTGGCGGAAACGTTGACTTCAGCCATGACGGCGCTCCTCGTAGACGAAAGCGGAACAGAAACATGCGATGCCACTCGGTCCCGACGGACCTGCTACGGAGAGCGCGCGTCGATAACGGAACCCCCGAGCCTGAAAACGGCTCCGGCCTCCCTCGCCGAGCGACTCGCAGAGTCTACTCGTCAAGAGAGGCCGGTCGGAAATCGATCAGCGTGCCGATCGCACCACGCCGCCGTACGCCGTACCTACGCCTGCTCGTCGAACAGGCTGGTCACCGAGCCGTCCTCGAACACCTCACGCACCGCGCGGGCGATCGTCGGCGCCATCGACAGCACCGTGATCTTGTCCAGCTCCAGCTCACCCGGAGTCGGCAGCGTATTCGTGAACACGAACTCGCTCACCTTCGAATTCTTCAGACGGTCGGCCGCAGGACCCGACAGCACACCGTGCGTCGCCGTCACGATGACGTCCTCGGCACCGTTCGCGAACAGCGCGTCCGCCGCGGCACAGATCGTGCCACCCGTGTCGATCATGTCGTCGACCAGGACACACACGCGGCCCTCCACCACACCGACGACCTCATGCACGGTCACCTGGTTCGCCACATCCGGATCACGCCGCTTGTGCACGATCGCCAGCGGAGCACCCAGCCGGTCCGCCCAGCGGTCCGCCACCCGCACCCGGCCCGCGTCAGGAGACACGATCGTCAGCTTGTCCCGGTCCACCTTCGCGCCCACATAGTCCGCCAGCAGCGGCAGCGCGAACAAATGGTCCACAGGGCCGTCGAAGAACCCCTGGATCTGATCCGTGTGCAGATCCACGGTCAGGATGCGGTCAGCACCCGCCGTCTGGAACAGATCCGCCACCAAACGCGCCGAGATGGGTTCACGGCCCCGATGCTTCTTGTCCTGCCGCGCGTAACCGTAGAACGGCACGATGACAGTGATGCTCCGCGCGGACGCACGCTTCAGCGCATCGATCATGATGAGCTGCTCCATGACCCACTTGTTGATGGGAGCCGTGTGGCTCTGCATCAAAAAGCAGTCAGCGCCCCGCGCCGACTCCTGGAAACGGACGTAGATCTCGCCGTTGGCGAAGTCGAAAGCCTTGGTCGGGACCACGCCGATACCGAGCTGCTTCGCGACCTCTTCGGCGAGTTCGGGGTGGGCGCGGCCGGAGAAGAGCATGAGCTTCTTCTCGCCGGTCGTCTTGATCCCGGTCACTGCTGTTGTCTCCCTGTGTGGTGCGCCGCACAGCGGCTCGTCGGCGGCTCAGCGGCTCGTCGGGTTTCGGCCTGGTGGCCAGTCCGGCTCACCCCAACCGTACGCCTGGTCTCATACGACCGTGTACCCGGTCAACCGTTCCCCGGTGCCGCCCCACCGGGCGTTCCGGACTCCCCGCCCTCACCCTCAGTGGCCTCCGCCGCCTGCGCTGCCTGCGCCGCCGCACTGCCCGGACGCTTCCTCGCCACCCAGCCCGCGATGTTCCGCTGCTGGCCACGCGCCACCGCGAGCGAACCAGGCGGCACATCCTTCGTGATCACAGAACCGGCAGCCGTATAAGCACCGTCACCGACCGTGACAGGCGCCACAAACATGTTGTCCGCACCCGTACGGCAGTGGGACCCCACCGTCGTGCGGTGCTTGGCCTCACCGTCGTAGTTGACGAAAACACTGGCCGCACCGATGTTGCTGTGCTCACCGATCTCCGCATCACCCACATACGACAGATGCGGAACCTTCGTCCCCTCACCGATCTCCGAGTTCTTCATCTCCACGAAGCTGCCCGCCTTCACCCCGGCGCCCAGCCGCGTACCCGGACGCAGATACGTGTACGGACCGACAGAGGCACCCGCACCGATCTCCACACCCTTCGTGACGCTGTTGCTCACCGCCGCACCCTCACCGACCCGGGTGTCCGTGAGCCGCGAATTCGGGCCCACCTCACAACCGCCGGCGAGATGAGTGGCGCCCAGCAACTGCGAGTTGGGATGCACCATCGCATCCGGCTCATACGTCACACCCACGTCGAACCACGTCGTCGCCGGATCCACGACGGTGACACCCGCGAGCATCGCGTCCTCCACCAGCCTCGCGTTGAGCATCCCGCGCGCCTCGGACAACTGCACCCGGTTGTTGATCCCCGCGATCTCCCGGTGATCCGCCGCGACCGAAGCACCCACCCGATGCCCCGCCTCCCGCAGAATGCCGAGCACGTCCGTCAGATACTCCTCGCCCTGGCTGTTGTCCGTACGGACCTTGCCCAGCGCCTCCGTCAGCAGTCGCGCGTCGAACGCGAACACCCCCGAGTTGATCTCCCGGATCGCACGCTGCGCCTCGCTCGCGTCCTTGTGCTCGACGATCCCCGTCACCGCGCCGCCGTCGGCACGCGCACGCACGATCCGCCCGTAACCCGTCGCGTCGGGCACCTCGGCCGTCAGCACCGTCACGGCGTTGCCATCCGCCACATGCGTCTCGGCCAGCCGCTGGAGCGTGCCGCCCGTCAGCAGCGGGGTGTCACCGCACGTCACCAGGACGGTGCCGTCGAGCGCGACCCCGCTCCCCGACAGCTCCTCCAGGCCCATGCGGACGGCGTGCCCCGTCCCGTTCTGTTCGTACTGGATCGCGGTACGGGCCTCGCCCGCGCTCTCCGCGAGATGCGCGGTGACCTTCTCCCGCGCGTGCCCGACGACCACGACCAGATGCTCGGGATCGACGGCCCGCGCGGCGTTCACGACGTGACCGACCAAGGATCGGCCGCAGATCTCGTGCAGGACCTTCGGTGTCGCCGACTTCATGCGGGTGCCCTCACCCGCTGCGAGAACGACGACGGCTGCCGGGCGATTGGCGCTCACGGGGGTGCCCTTCGGCTTCGGGGGTGGGGTGCTGCTCGCAGAATACCGGGGGGTTTTCGCCCGGACATGAGCGCGGGTCCTGACCTGCGCGGTCAGGACCCGAATTGAGGTTCTGAGTGCTGTGAGCTCCCGGGGAGGGATTCGAACCCCCATCGACGGCACCAAAAACCGCTGACTTGCCCTTAGTCGACCCGGGATTACCCTTACGTCCGATTTGCCTCTTCGGCTGATCGGGCACCACATACTATGCCGTACCACCAGCCCTCGATGCGACGGTAAAGCTCGGCGCCTTGCAGGACGCGGACGGTCAGGCAGCCACGGTAGTCGTCTCCTACATTCTTGCGGGCGGTCTTGGGGTTGTGCTTCTTCAGGACCGTCTTCATCAGGGCACTCCTCGGCACCCCGGCGAGGTCTGCCCAGTAGTTCTCGGCAGCTTCCACGTCAGCGGACTCGTGGATCATGACGTGGAAGCGCCGGCGTTTGCTCTCCACCTCCAGCAGGTCCAGCCAGGCGAGATGGAGCCTGATCATGTCCGGGTCGCTGTTGACGAAGCTGACGTTCTCGGAGCGCCGATACGGCTTGCTCTTGGTCCCCTCAGCCCAGTACAGCCCCACCCCGATCAGGAACAGCTCGCGGTCGCTGACGGTGCCGATCTCGGCGGTCGCTGCGGACCTCGTGCGGTGGCGTTGCTCGTCGCGGAGTTCGAGCGTGCGCTCCCAGCCGCGGCGGGCGATGGCGGAGGCTTCCTCGGGGGTGCGGGGCGCGGGTTTCGGGAGGTCGCGGACCCAGAGGGAGATCGAGCTCTTGGAGACGCCGAGTTCCAGTTCGATCTGGTCGTAGGTCATGCCCGCGCGGCGCAGTTCGCGGGCTCGGGCGCGCTGGTCGTCCTTGGCGTTGGGGCGGCGGGTCCAGGCGGGGGCCGGCTCGCCGGTGACGAGGCGGTTGAGGAGGTCGTTGTTGCGGACTCCGAGGCGGTCGCGGATCTGGCGGCGGCTGAGGCCCTCGCGGCGGAGGGCCACGGCCTGGGCGCGTAGGTGTTCGTAGGTTTCGCTCATGGGGGCGAGTCTTCGGGGCGGGTCCGTACCGGTGTGGGGGAAGTCCTGTTCGTTCAGCAGATCGGGTGGGCGAACCCTCGTTTCCCTGCGGGGAGGAGCCCGCATGGGCAAGTGGCACGGAATGAGGGATTCCGTGGGTCTGGGGCCCGGGGTTCAGGCGCCCATGCTGAGGCCGCCGTCGACGGGGAGGACGGCGCCGGTGATGTAGCCGGCGGACTCGCCCGTGAGCAGGAGGGCGGCTGCGGTGAGGTCGTCGCAGGTTCCGATGCGGGGGACGGGGAGTGCGGCGGTGAGTTCCTCGCGGTGCCGGGGGCTGAGGTCGGCGGTCATGTCGGTGTCGATGAGGCCGGGTGCCAGGGTGTTGACGGTGACGCCGCGGCGGCCGAACTCCCGGGCGAGTGAGCGGGCCATGCCGACAAGGCCCGCCTTGCTGGCCGCGTAGTTGGCCTGTCCCGCGTTGCCTGTCAGGCCCGTGACGGAGCCGACGAACAGGATGCGGCCCCAGCGTCCGCGCAGCATGCGGGGTGCGGCGCGGGCGGCGCAGCGGTAGGCGCCGGTGAGGTTGGTGTCGAGGACGGCGGTGAACTGGTCCTCGGTCATGCCGATGAGGGGCCGGTCGTGCACGATTCCCGCCGAGGCGACCAGGATCTCGACGGTTCCGAGTTCCTCCTCGGTCCTGCGGAAGGCGTCGTCGATGTCGGCGGCCGAGGTGACGTCGCACCGCACGGGGTGGAGGCCGGTGGCGTCCTTCGGGGGCGAGTCACGGTATGTGACTGCTACTTGGTGGCCTGAGTCGGCGAGTGACTGGGCTATCGCCCTGCCTATGCCTCGATTTCCACCTGTGACAAGAGCGGTTCGTGCCGGGGTCATGACTGAACGATACTAGACTTGACTAAAGTTGACTCCTTGCTAGGGGGATCCCCATGACCCGTTCAGGAAGACTCCTCGACCCGGCGGAGGCGCCCGGCGCCGTCGGCATCACGCACCGCGTACTGAGCACGGCCGACGCGCTGCACGGCCTCGGCGTCCGCTCCTCGGACCGGGTGCTGATCCAGGGCGACAACTCGGCGCCCTACCTCGTCACCCTTCTGGCGCTGATGCGCCTGGGCACCTCGCTCGTGCCCGTCGACCACCGCCAGACCGTCCCCGCCGACCTGGAGCTGTCCGCGCGCCAGGCAGGTGCGGGCTGGCTGCTGACCAGTGGTGCGGTGGCGGATCTGCCCGGCGTCAAGACCGTCGACTACCGCGCGCTGCCCACCACCGACGCCGGGGCCGGTGCGGGAGCGGCACGGGGCGCCGGGGCCGACGCTCAGCTCGACCTCTCGGAGTGGTTCGCGCGCGACGACGCCGTGATCCTCTGGTCCTCGGGAACGACCGGGCGCCCCAAGGGAGTCGTCAGGTCGGGCCGGGCCGTGCGCGGCAACACGCTGCGCACGATCGAGGCGATGGGCTACGGCCCCGACGACGTACTCGCGCCGCTGCTGCCCTTCTCGCACCAGTACGGGCTGTCCGTCGTCCTGCTGTGGTGGATGGCGGGCTGCACGCTCCTGGTGACCCCGTATCAGCACATCGGTACCGCGGTGGAGCAGGCGGCCGAGTACGGGGCGACGGCCGTGGACGCGGCGCCCGTGACGTACCACACGCTGCTCGGGGTGCTGCGCCGCCGCCCCGCGCTGCGCGGGCCTCTCGCGAACGTGCGGATCTGGGGCGTGGGCGGTGCGCCGCTGGCAGCGCCGCTCGCGCGCGAGTTCGAGGAGACGCTGGGCAGGCCGCTGCTCGACGGCTACGGGATGACGGAGCTGGGCAACATCGCGCTGGCCACGCCCGGCGACCCGGTGCACTGCGGGCGTCCGCTGCCCGGTGTCCGGGTGCGCGTCGTCCGGGACGGAGCGGAGGCCGTCCCGGGGGAGAGCGGGCATGTCGAGGTCAGCTCGCCGGATCTGATGGAGGGGTACCTCCTGCCTGACGGCACGCTCGATCCGGCGCCGGCGGGGGAGTGGTACGCGACGGGTGACCTGGGTCTGCTGGATGCCGGGGGCAGGCTGACGGTGCTGGGGCGGGACCGCGCGGTCGACCGTATGGGGTTCACGCTGTATCCCGAGCGGCTGGAGCGCAAGGCGGAGGCGTGCGGGCGCGGTGTCAAGGTCGTCGCCGTGGAGGACGAACGGCGCGGCCACTCGCTGCACTTCGTCGTCGAGGACCCCGGGGGTGGGCTGCCGGAGGAGTGGCGGGCGCGGATCGTGGCGCATCTGGCGGAGTACGAGTGGCCCAACACGGTGCATGTCGTACGGGAGTTCCCGACGCGGGGGCCGGGGAAGGTCGATGTGGCGGCGCTTCGGGCGCTGCTCGGCTGAGGCCGGGCCCCGGTTGAGGGGCGGGGGCTGGGGCGGGGAGCCGGCGGGGTCCCGGCCCAGCCCCCGCCCCATCCCGCCCGGCACGGCGTGCGGCGCGTCACGCGTGAGGTGGGCCCGCGCATGGCGGAGGGCCGGGTGCGGGAGTCGTGGCCATCCCGTGTCCCGGCCCTCCTGTCGTGGTGCCCGCTCGCCACAGGACCCCGCGTGACAGGGCCCCGCGTGGTGCCCGCTCGCACAGGAGCGCGCGTCCGTGTGGTGCTCGCGCCTCACGTGCCGCGCGGTACCAGTTTCAGCGGCAGCTCCGGGTATCCGCGCAGCGCGGTGAGCCAACTGCGGGGCTGGGCGGGCCCGTTCGCGTGGACGATGTCCTCGAACCGTTCCAGGAGCCGGGGGAAGGCGATCTGCGCCTCCATCCGGGCCAGCGCGGCGCCGAGGCAGAAGTGCGCCCCGGCGCCGAACGTCAGCGAGGAGCCCTCGGACCTGCCGGGTACGAAGCTCTCCGGGTCGTCGAACCGCCTGGGGTCGCGGTTCCCGCTGGCGAGCAGCGCGATCACATAGGTGCCCTCGCCGACGGGCTCGCCGCCCAGTTCGGTGTCGGTTCCGGCCCAGCGTGAGGCGATCTGGACGGGCGGGTCGAAGCGCAGCATCTCCTCGATCCACGCGTCGATGCCGTCCGGTTCGGCCCGCAGCCGCGCCAGCAGCTCGGGCCGTTCCAGGAGCGCGACGAGTCCGTTGCCGATCAGGTTGCTCGTCGTCTCGTATCCGGCGGAGTACAACAGGACGAGGTTGGCGAGCAGTTCGCGTTCGCTGAGCCGGTCCCCGTCCTCGTCGCGTGCCTTGATGAGCGTGCTGAGCATGTCGTCGCGCGGTGCCGCGCGGCGGTCGGCCGCCAGCTTGCCCAGCCTGTCCCACAGTTCCCGCATGGCGGTGTCGCTCGCGGCGAGGTACGGCTCTGACAGGTCGCGTTCGATGGCGGCCGTCACCGTCTCGACCCGGGGGCCGAACCAGGCGCGTTCGTTCTCGGGGATGCCGAGCAGTTCGCCGATGACGGTCACCGGGAGCGGCAGCGCGAAGCGGGACATCAGGTCGACGGGTCCCTCGGCTGCCTCGGCCTGCATGCCGTCGAGGAGCTGGTCGACGAGGCGTTCGACGGCGGGCCTGAGCCCGGCGACACGGCGGGGTGTGAACGCCTTGCTGACCAGCCTGCGCAGCCGTTCGTGGTGCGGCGAGTTCTTGTTGACCATCTCGCCCATGAGGGAGACGACGGTGATGTTGTCCTTGCGCTCCGGGAGCGTACGGGCGACGAAGTCCTCGTCCTCGACGCGGAAGGTGGAGTCGCGCAGCACCCTGTCGCACTCGGTGAACCGGCTGACGATGACGGTGCCTTCGGGGGTGCGGTAGACGGGTGCCTCGTCCCGCAGCAGCGCGTAGAGCGGGTACGGGTCGGGGCAGCCGCGCGGGTCGAACAGGGTGAGTACGGCCCTGCGCAGCTCGGCGGCCGTGGCCGTCACGCCGCGGCGCCCAGTTGGCTCTCGACCTTGTCCACGATGTCGCCGACGGTGCGCAGGCTCTTCAGCTCGTCGTCGGGCAGGCTGATCGAGAAGACCTTCTCGATGGAGACGATGATCTCGATCATCGCGAGTGAGTCGACGTCGAGTTCGGCGAGTGTCTTCTCGTAGGCCACGTCGGAGGGTTCGACGTCGGCGACCTCGTTGAGGATGTCGGCGAGCGAGGAGACGATCGATTCCCGTGTCATGAGTGTGTGTTCCTCTCGGTTCCGTTGTCTTCGGTGGTGTGTGCCGGGGTGCCGGCGGGCGCGTTCTTGGTGGCGAGGCCGACGACGTGGTCGCCGAAGCTGCGCTCGATGCCGACCTGGCGCAGCTGGCGGTGCAGGCTGGCGATGCTGAGGTCGTGCAGGGACAGTCCGCGGGGTCCTTCGGCGGTGCCGCCGCCTTCGCCGATGCGCAGGGCGATGGGGCCCGCCTGTTCGACGATGTCGCGGATGTCGTCGCCGTATCCCTCGGCCACGCCCTGGCGCAGCGCGTGCAGGCCGTAGCTGACGTGGCGTGACTCGTCCCTGCACATGGCGGTGAAGCCGGCCTTGACGCCGGAGAGCAGCGGGATGTCGTAGAGCGCGTTGATGATGGCGCGCTGGCCGACGAGTGCGAGGACGCCCTCGGTGATGAGGTGGAAGAGGGCGACGGCGCGCAGCCAGCGGCGGTAGTCGGAGGGGTGTTCCTGGAGGTCGCGGATGACCTCGGTCTCCAGCCTGCTGAGGTCGCGGTGCGGCGGGGTCACCATGTTCCACGCCTGGACCAGCATGCGCTGCGGGTCGGGGTCCAGGCCGAGCAGTTCCTCGCCCAGGCGCAGCATCAGGCGGGTGTGGCGGGTCTCGTCGGCGACCTGGGTGCCGAGGTAGAGGTGGCCCTCTTCGTCGGGTGCGCCGGTGAGGATGGGCGCGAGCAGGTCGAGCCCGGTGTACTCGCCGATGATGAAGGTGGCGATGGCCTCTTCCACGAGCTTGCGGGCGTCTGTGGGCAGCCGGCGCTCGAAGTCTTCGCGGTCGGGGCCCAGTTCGATGGCCTGGGCCGACCACTGCTGGTCCTCCCAGCGCTCGTAGAGCGCCTTGGGGTGCGGCTTCTGCTCGGTGACGAGGTCCGCGTGGCGCAGTACGTCCGCCACCGGGAGCCGGGGCATCTCGCTCAGCGACGCGTCATCGAGCAGCAAGGTACTCCAACGACCCATGTCAATGCTCCATTACCAGCACGGGGTCTATATGACTGTTCATGACACTGACTCAACCGCACTATTGCCGGTTCGTCAATCTAAGATGGGGAGGGCGGCAGCGGTTGGTCGAAAGATGTCGGGTCAAGTTTCTTGACTATGATGTTGCGACCGTGTCAGGCTCTGGTTGTCCCCGCCGACGGAGCTGAGAACAGGAGGAACGTCATGCAGAACGCCAACGGCCCCCGCGTGGTGGTCACCGGCTGCGGGCTGATCTCTCCGCTCGGCTCCGGTGTCACCGACTTCTGGGCGGCGGCCACAGCGGGCCGCAGCGGCATCGACCGCATCTCGCGGTTCGGCACCGACGCGCTGCCCGTCAGGTTCGCCGGCGAGATCAAGGAGTTCGACGCGCGGGCCTACATGCCCAACAAGTTCGCCCGCAGGATCGACAGGCACGCCCAGTTCGCCATCGCGGCGGCGCAGCAGGCGGTCGACCAGGCGGGGCTCAAGGTGGATGAGGAACTGGCGCCGCGTACGGCGGTGCTGGTCGGATCCGGCTACGGCGCCGGGCAGTTCACCCACCAGGCGGTCCTGGACCTGCGCGACCACGGGGTGCGCGGCATGACCCCGTACCTCGCCTCCGGCGGCGGGCTCGACAGCTCCTCCACCGAGATCGCCACCCGGTTCGGCACCCGCGGCCTGTCGGCCGGTGTCGCCACCGCCTGCGCCACGGGTTCGACCTGTATCGGCGACGGCATGCGGCTGATCCGGCACGGATACGCCGATGTCGTCATCGCGGGCGGCGCCGACGACGCGGTCAACCCGGTCGATGTCGCGGCAGCCGCCAACGCCGGGGCTCTCTCCCGCCAGGAGGGGCCTGCCTCGTCCCGCCCGTTCGACAAGGACAGGGACGGCTTCGTCATCGCCTCGGGCGCCGGCGTCGTGGTCCTCGAATCCGCCGGACACGCCCGCAGGCGCGGTGCCGTCCCGCTCGCCGAGATCGCCGGATACGGGGCGACGACCGACGCGTTCCACGCCACGCAGCCGCACCCCGAAGGGCTCGGCGCCCGCGAGGCGATGGCGGGCGCGCTGGCCGACGCGGGGATCACACCCGCGGACGTCGACTACATCTGCGCACACGGTACGAGCACCCGGCTCAACGATGCCGTGGAGAGCCGCGCCATCCGCACCGTCTTCGGCGACCTGGCACCCCGCGTGCCCATCAGCTCCCTCAAGTCGATGACCGGCCACATGATCGGCGCCGCGGGCGCCGTGGAGGCCATCGCCTCCATCCAGGCCATCCGCACGGGAATCCTCCCGCCGACCGTCAACTGCGACGAACCCGAGGACACCGGCCTGGACTTCGTCCCGCACACCGCGCGCCACCGCTCCACCCGCACGGTGCTCAGCAACTCCTTCGGCTTCGGCGGGCACAACGCCGTACTGGTCATCCGGGCTGCCGACGCCGCCACCGGTACGGACGCTGCCGGCGCCGGTACGGGAACGGAGGTGCGGCGATGAGCGAGAGACCACCCGCCGAGCCCTACTGCCACGCCGACCCCGTCTTCTACGACCTGCCCGCCGGGGACAGCGCGAGCGAGTTCGCGCAGACCCGCGCCGAGGCCGCCGAGGGCTGGCGCCGCCGCGAGAACGACGTATGGATCGTGCACGTGCCCGAGGACCACCGCATGGCGGACCAGGGCTGGAAGATCCACATATCCGGCACCCCCGCCAACGCACGCCGGCTCGTCGGGACGGCCTGGGAGTACTGCGTACGGCACCGCGTCCCGTTCAAGTTCCTGCGCGGAACCGACGTACTGACGGCCCACAGCCTCAAGTACGCGCCCCGCTCCTCCAGCGGCAAGCTCGTCACGCTCTACCCCGAACCCGACCGGCTGCACGAGACCCTGACCGCGCTCGGCCAGCGGCTCAAGGGCGAAGAGGGCCCCTACATCCTCACCGACCTGCGCTGGGAGGACGGACCTCTCTACGTGCGGTACGGCGGCTTCAGGACCCGGTGGTGCCCCGACGACGACGGCACACCCGTACACGCCGTCGAACGCCCCGACGGCACCCTCGTACCCGACAGGCGCAGGCCCGTCTTCGAGGTACCCGACTGGGTCGAGGTGCCCGGCTTCCTCGCCCGGCAGCGCGCGGCGCACGAGGAGGAGAGCTCGGCGGCCGACTTCCCGTACCGCATCGAGAGTGCCCTGCACTTCTCCAACGGCGGCGGCGTCTACGCGGGGCGCGACAGCGCGGGACGCGAGACCGTGCTGAAGGAGGCCCGCCCGCACGCGGGGCTCGACGGCACAGGCGCCGACGCCGTGGCACGCCTCCAGCGGGAACGGCGGGCGCTGGAGCGCCTCGCCGGACTGCCGGGCATACCGGAGCTGTACGAGTACCGCACGGTGTGGGAGCACCACTTCCTCGCCGTGCGGAAGATGCCGGGCGAGACGCTCCAGACCTGGCTCGCCGCGCACTACCCGCTCACCCACCACGCGCCCGGCGAGAGCGCGACGGCCGCCTACGCCCGGCGCGCGCTGGCCCTCGTCGAGAAGATCGCCGGCATCGTCGCCGGTGTGCACGCCCGCGGCATGTCCTTCGGCGACCTGCACCCCGGCAACATCCTGGTGCACTCCGGCTCCGGGGCAGGAGAGGCAGGGGAGGGGGAGGAAGACACCGTCTCCCTGGTCGACTTCGAGCTGGCCGACGACGCGGACTCCCCGGCACGCAAGGGCCTGGGCAACCCCGGGTTCGCCGAACCGGACACCACCGGCACCGAGGCGGACCTCCAGGCGCTGGAAGCCCTGCGGATCTGGCTGCTCCTCCCGCTCACCAACCTGCGCGAGCTGGACCCCGACCGGCTCGCACAGCAGGCCCGTACCGCCGAGGAACGCTTCGCGCTGCCCGCAGGAACGCTGGGCGCACGGCTCGCACCCCCGTCCCGCCAGACCCCCGAACCGCTGCGCACACCCCGCACCGTCACCGCCGCGAGCGGCTGGCCCGAGCTGCGCGACTCCCTCGCACGGGGCATCGAACTGGCCGCCACACCCGAGCGCGAGGACCGGCTCTTCCCCGGCGACGTACGGCAGTTCACCGCCGACGGCCTCACCTTCGCGCACGGCGCTGCCGGTGTCCTCTGGGCCCTGCGCACCACGGGCGCCGGGCACAGCCCCGAGCACGAGGACTGGCTGCTGCGGGCCGCCGTACGGGAGCGGCCCGAGCGGGCCGGCTTCTACGACGGGGCGCACGGAGTCGCGTACGTACTGGAGGAGTTCGGGCACCGTGCGGCGGCGGAAGAGCTGATCGACGCAGCGCGGCCCGCCACCGGAGCGCTACGGGACGCGAGCCTCGCCAGGGGCATGGCCGGTATCGGCCTGAACCTCCTGCACTTCCACGCCCGTACGGGTACCGCCGCCTACCGCGACGAGGCCACAGCGCTGGCCGGCCGCGTCACCGAAGCCGTCGCCTCGGGCGAGGCCCCGGGCATCCGGGCGCCCCGGGGACACGGCAGCCGCGCCGGACTGCTGCGGGGCTGGAGCGGACCCGCGCTCTTCCTCCTGCGGCTGTACGAGGCCACGGGCCACGCGCCGCACCTGGACAGCGCGTTCCGCGCACTGCACCACGACCTCGACCTGTGCACCGAGGCACCGGACGGCACACTCCAGGCTGACGGCGGCTTCAGGACGCTGCCCTACCTGGAGACGGGGAGCGCCGGCATCGCCCTCGTCGCGGCCGAGGCGCTCGCACACCGCGAGGACGCCAGGCTGCGCACCGCACTCGGCAGGCTGCGCCAGGCACTCAGCGTCGAATTCACCCTGGAACCGCACCTGTTCAGCGGCAGAGCAGGGCTGATCGCCGCGCTCGCCCGGCTGCGGCGCGACGACGCGACGGGTGCGGGAGCCGGAGGGGACGACGCCCAAGACCCCGCGCTGCGCCACCACTTGTCCGCACTGCACTGGCACGCCATGTCCTACCGGGGGCAGCTCGCCTTCCCCGGGGAGCAGCTGCGCAGGCTCTCCATGGACCTGGCCACCGGCAGCGCCGGAATCCTGCTCGCCCTGTCGGCCGCGCTGGACGGCAACCGGGCGCCCCTGCCCTTCCTGGCCCCGGACCGCGCCCCATGAGCCGCGGCCCGGACAACGGACTCCCGCCGCACGTCGTGCGATCGGGTTCTTACGGAAAACCGGAGAGGAGGAAAACCACTATGTCGCAGATCCTGGACCTTCAGGGCCTGGAGGCTCCCGCCGAGGAGACCACCCGCCTGGTCAGCTCCGTCAGCAACGGCTGCTGACGCCCCGCGCTGGTGCCCCGTCCGATGCCGGGCGGGGCACCAGCCGGTCCCGGCACCGGCCAATGGGGAACGGCTCCGTGACGGGACGGCCCGACGAACAGCGGCACGAGCGGCCCCGCACAAAGCGCCAAGGGCGGCCCCAGCAACAGCTTCACGAACAGTTACAGCAACAGCTTCACCGGAGAAGAGGGGGACGGCCGATGAGTGGCCTGCTTGAGGGGAAGAGGCTGGTCATCACCGGTGTCATCACCCCGCGCTCCATCGCCTACGCCGTCGCCCGCGCCGCGCAGCGCGAGGGCGCCGAGATCGTGCTGACCGCGTACGGCAGGCCCAGCCTCGTACGCAGGCTGGCCGAGGGACTGCCGCAGCCGGCGCCCGTCGTCGACCTCGACGTCACCGACGAGGACCACCTCGCGACCCTCGCCGACCGGCTCGGCGAGCACACCGACCGCGTCGACGGCGTGCTGCACGCCATCGCGTACGCGCCGCCCAGCTGCCTGGACAAGGGGTTCCCGCACGCGCCCTGGCCCGATGTGGCCACGGCCATGCACACCTCCGTCTACTCCCTCACCGCCCTCGCCACCGCCTGCCGCCCGCTGCTGCGGGAGGGCTCCTCGATCGTCGGGCTCGGCTTCGACGGAAGCCGCACCTGGCCGGGGTACGGCTGGATGGGCGTGGCCAAGGCGGGCCTCGAAGCCTGCGCCCGCTACCTCGCACGCGAGCTGGGGCCCGAGCGCGTCCGCGTCAACCTCGTCGCCGCGGGACCGCTGCGCACGCTCGCCGCCGCGCACATCGACGACAACGGGCCCGCGTTCGAAGCGGGTTGGCACGCGCGCTCGCCGCTCGGCTGGGACCCGGACGACACCGGGCCCGTCGCCCGCACCTGCCTCGCCCTGCTGTCCGACTGGCTGCCCGTCACCACCGGGCAGATCGTGCACGCGGACGGCGGGCGCCATATGACCGGAGACTGACTGTGCGACACCTGGGACCCGCGTTCGGACCCGACATCACCTTTCTCGGCGTGCCCCGCCTCGACCTCGGCGACCCGTCCCAGGACGCGGGGGTCGTCATCCTCGGTGCGCCCTTCGACGGCGGCACCTCCTACCGCGCGGGGGCACGCTTCGGCCCCTCGGCGCTGCGCCAGGCGTGCTACATGCCGCACAACGGCACTCGTCGCAGCCTCGCCCTGGGCGTCGACGCGCTCACCGAGCTGCGGGTGCACGACGCGGGTGACCTCCCCTGCTACTCGGGAGAGATCGAGCAGAGCATCCAGCTGATCGAACGGTCCGTCCGCATGACCGCCTCCTCCGGCGCCATCCCCGTCGTCCTGGGCGGCGACCACACCATCGCGCTGGCCGACATGCGCGGTATCGCCGCACACCACGGCTTCGGGCGGATCGGGATGCTCCACTTCGACGCGCACCCCGACACCGGAGGCGAGGAGCGCGGCGGACCGCTGTACGGGCACGGCAAACCGATGCGGCAGCTGATCGAGTCGGGCGCCGTACGCGGCGACCGCTTCATCCAGTTCGGGCTGCGCGGGTACTGGCCGGGCCCCGAGACGCTGCGCTGGATGGCGGAGCGCGGCATGCGCTCGTACGAGATGAGCGAGATCGGGGCGCGCGGCCTGGGCGCCTGCCTCACCGAAGCGTTCGGCCTGGCCATGGACGACTGCGACGGGGTTTTCCTCTCCGTCGACATCGACGTCGTCGACCCCGGTCACGCGCCGGGCACCGGCACCCCCGAGCCGGGCGGCCTGACCGCACGCGAGCTGCTGGACGCCGTCCGGCGCGCCGCGTACGAACTGCCCGTGGTCGGCCTGGAGGTGGTGGAGGTCGCGCCGCCCTACGACCACGCCGACATCACCGCGATCCTGGGCAGCAGGGTCGTACTCGAAGCGCTCTCCGGCATCGCACGCCGCCGCCTCGACACGGCCGAGGGCCGCTGGGACCCGGCCGTCCCCCTCCTCCAGCGCGACCTCAACCGCTGAACCCCGCGCCTCGCGCGCCGCGTTGACCGGCGTCGGCGCGAAGAAGCCGCGCCGCGCGGGGCGCGGCGCGGCTTCGACGGGGAGCTGTTCGGCCTCGACGGGCCGTTCGACGGGCCGTCCAACCTGCGGTTCAACGGCCGTCCAACGGGCGTCCAACGAGGGTGCCCTACGGGCGTCCTACGGGCCGTCCAGCTCCAACGGGCCGTTCAGGACGGTTTCTTCGCCCGGGGCCAGATGGTGTAGGACCAGGAGACGAGGGCGTCGATGACCCAGATGATGAGCCAGATACGGCCCGCCGTCGTCGCCCAGCCGGTGTGCTCCTCGGGCACGTCGCCCTCGGTCAGCTTCCAGTAGACCCAGTTCTGTTCGAAGAAATAGAGGGCGGCCTGCGCGATCAGGAACGCGACCGTGTGGATGTACCAGCCCTGCCGTTCCCTCCGGGCACGCTCCTCGGCGGACAGCCCTTCCTCCGCCTTGCGCTTGCTCAGATCCACGCGGGTCTCCTTCTCCTCATTCGTGTCCGGCACGGTGTCCGGCTCCTGTGGGGGTGATGCCGGGGCTTCGGTCCCGGCGGGTCGGGTGCCGGCGGTTCGGGCGCCGGCTGGCGCCTCGTGGGGCGCTTCGACCGGTGGCGTCCCCGCCGGCTCCGGCAGGCCCGTGGCGCGCAGCGCGCGCGGTACGGCGAGGGCGCCGGCCAGGGACAGTACGGCCGCGAGGCCGCACGCAGCGGCCCAGCCGACCGCCTGGTAGAGCCCGCCCATCAGGAGCGGGCCCGCCATGACGCCGACGAGCCGCGCGCTCTCGTACAGGCCCATGCCGCGTCCGACGCTGCCTCCGGAAGCGGCGGCGATGGTGGCCTGTTCGACGGGGATCTGGGCCGCGTAGCACGCTGCGGCCAGCGCCCAGAGGCAGGCGATCACCACAGGTGTCGCCGCGACGGCCAGCCCGCCGGCGAAGAGCGCGGCTGCCGTGAAGGCGAGGACCATCGTGCGGGTGCGGCCCAGCCGTTCCGTGACGTGGTGGGCGTGCTCGGGCACCAGGATGAAGACGATGAAGCCGGGTGCGAAGACCATCGCGATCTCCACCGGTTCCATGCCCAGGTCCTCCTGGAGCCGCAGCAGAAGCAGCATCCACACGCCCGCCTCGGCCGCCGCCGTCAGCGCGGAGACGCCCATCAGAGGGCGCAGGCGCCGCCGGTCCAGCGGCCAGGGTCCCGCGTCCACCTCCGGTTTCGCCTCCGCATCCGGTCCGGCCCCCGGCTCCGTATCCGCTCCGGTCCCGGGCTCGGCCCCCGGCTCCGTGCCCGCTTCGGCCCCGGGCCCGGCCTCTGGGCCCTGCCGTGCGCGTGTGCGCTCGCCGTGCAGTCCGAGCAGGACGGCCGCCGTGGCGCAGGCGGCGGCGCCGACCCAGAACAGCAGGACGTAGCCGCCCTGGTCGAGCAGCGCGAAGGCCACGAGGTAGCCGACGAACGCGCCCTCGCCCTCGGCGGTGAGCAGCTTGCCGTACCCGCTGGAGCGCAGCCCGTCGCCCTCGCTCGCGGTGCGGGACCCGACCCAGGTGCGCAGGCCGACCCAGAACAGCGCGCCGCCGCAGCCGCCGAGCGCGGCGGCTGCGAACGCGACCGGGTAGCCGGTGGCGAGCGCGTACCCGGCGAAGGAGGCGGCGTAGAGCACGGCGCCAGCGGCGGCGACATGGCGCGGGTCGAAGCGGTCGGAGGCGCGGCCGGCCAGCGGGCGCACCACGAGCGAGAGCACGGACTCGACGGCGATGAGCGCGCCGATGACCGTGGCGCTCGCACCGAGCGAGGAACCTGCCCACAACGGCAGCAGGAAGTCCAGGACTTCGGAGGGTGCCGAGGCCAGCGTCGCCGCGCTCAGTACCCGCTTGCCCGCGGGGTCGCTCAGCGGCTTGGTCCCGGCCTTCACCCCGCCCCTCCGGGAGCCAGCGCCATCTTGGGCGTGATCAGCTCGGTGGGGAAGGACTTGTTGGTGATGCGCGCGAACATGTTCCGGGGACCCGGAATCCACACGCGGGCTGCCCCGGCGGTGTGCAGGCCGCGCAGGATGGTCTCCCAGTGGACGGGCGTGGTCCAGCCGTCCAGCAGGTCCTGCTTGATGTCCTCACCCTCGGTCAGCAGCCTGCCGTCCACATCGGAGACGACGGGTATTCGGGCCTGCTTCCAGGGGAAGGCGCCGTAGACCTCGTCGTGCAGGCGGGTGCGCAGCCCGGCGACGGCGGTGCAGTGCTCGGCGCGGTTCATGGTGTAGAAGGCGATGCCGCCCTCCTCCTTGACCCGCCTGGTGAACTCGGTGAGCGTGCGCTGGGAGGCCGAGACGGCGTGCACCTCTTCGTCGAGTACGACGCAGATCTCCGCCCACTCGCCGCGCGCGTGCACCTCCTCGACCAGCTTGGTGACCGTGTCGTAGGGCAGTTTGTGGAAGAAGTGGCAGCCGACGGGCTCGTCGAGGGAGGCGAAGTAGCCGTCCTCGACGGGCACGCTGCGGCGGACCAGCTGGAGCGCCTCGGGGTAGCTCAGGGCCCCCGCCCACACGGCCGCCATGAAGGCGCCGAAGCTCTGGCCGCCGCAGACTCCCGCGTGCACACCGCGCTCTTCGCTCGCCCAGTCGGCGAGCGCGAGGGAGACCGCCATGAAGCCGGCCTCGAAGACTTCCCAGTCGTAGATGTCGGCGGTGCGGTACGCGTCCGCCAGGTGGTACCCGAGTACGTCGTCGGCTGTGGCGAAACGGCGTATGGCGTGTTCGCTGTTCTCTACGAAGGGTCTGATGCGGCTGTAGGGAGTCGGAATCAGCCCAGGGAAGAAGAGCGCTTCTGTCATCGGTCGTAGTCACCCTCGTTTTTGTCGCGCGTGGGGAAGTCACCCGCGGGCTGGTCGACCCCGGGCGGAGTGTCCTCCAGCCCCACGCTCACTTCGACGATCGCGGACGTGCCGCTTTCGCACAGCCGCCATGCTTCCAGCAAGGCGGGGTCCAGGCCATCGAGTCGATCAACTCGGCGGTGTCCGAGGCCGTTCGCGCGTGCGATCCCCTCGGTCCCCGTGCCCAGGGCCGAGGTGAAGGCGAACCGTGAACCGGCGCCGGAGACCCGGTCCAGGTTCGACTGGAGCCATCCGTAACCCCCGTTGTCGAGGACGACGTACAGCACGGGCGCCGACGAGGCGGCCAGCGTGGGCAGTTCGGCCCGCATCAGATGGAAGGCGCCGTCCCCGACCAGCGCGGCGACGGGCCGCCCCGGTGCCGCGAGCGCGGCGCCCATGGCGGCGGCTGCGCCGAAGCCCAGCGGCGTCTGCTCGCTGGGAACCAGGGACCCCGCCTCCCGCCCGACGGTCCAGTGCGGGAAGAAGTACGACCACATGTCCTGCAGCCCGTTCTCCTGCACCAGGATCCGGTCCCCGGGCAGCGTCCTGTCGAGCGAGGCCAGCACCTGGGAGACCGGTACGGTTCCCTCGCGCACGGTCAGCAGCGCGGCGCCCGTACGTGCGGCGGCGCCCTCGGCCAGCCCCTGCCGCACGGCCCGCACGCGCCCACGCCAGCCGTCGCTGTCCCCGTCCCGGACTCCGTCCCCGGCTCCGTCCCGGACTCCGTCACCGTCCCCGGCTCCGTCACCGGCCGCCTCCGCCTTCCCGGGCCCCCGCTCCGGAAGGGCGTGCAGCCAGCCTTCGACGGTGTGCGCGACATCGGCCAGCACATGGTGCCCGTGCCCGTCCGTGACCACGCTCTCCTCGCCCAACGTGACCTGGACGACCGTCGGTTGGCGGTCCTGGCCGCCCTGGCCGCGCGGGGGCCAGCCGAAGGTCGCGGTCTCCTCCAGGCGGCTGCCCAGCGCGAGGACCAGATCGCAGTCCTGCCACAGCGTGTCCGCCGGCGGCACGCAGTACAGGCCGGAGACCCCGCAGCTGAGCGGGTGGTTCTCGTCGACGCTGCCGCGCCCCGAAGCGGTGGTGAAGATGCCGGCGCCGATCCGTTCGGCCAGCAGCTCGACGGCGTGCCCCGCACCGCTGTGCCGTGCGCCGCCGCCGACGAGGAGCAGCGGGCGGCGGGCCCGCGCGATGACCCCTGCCGTCTCCGCGAGCACCGCGGGATCGGGTGCGGGGCGCTGCCGCGTCGCGGGGCGCCACGCGGTACGGGGCACGGGTGACTGCGCGAGCTGTTCGGCGACCTCCACGTACACGGGCCCCGGGGTGCCGTTGACGGCGACGGCGGCGGCCTTGTCGAGCAGCCGGGGCAGTTGTTCCGGCAGGTCGGCGCGTGCGGCCCACTTCACGTGCGGGCGTACGGCGGCGAGCTGGTCCACTTCCTGGAAGGCCCCGGTGCCGACCCGGCCGAGCGCGGTGCCCTCGGCGACGAGCAGCACGGGCGCCGCCGCCGAACGTGCCTCCAGCAGTCCGGTGAGCGTGTTCGTCAGCGCGGGGCCCTTGCCGATGACGCAGACGGCGGGGCGCCCTGAGGTGAGCGCGTGGCCCGTCGCCATGAACGCGGCGTTGCGCTGGTCCCGGCAGAGCACGACGGGCAGCGCGGACTTCTCCAGCGCCGCCAGCGGCCCCATGTCGTCGCCCGGCAGCCCGAAGACGGCGCTCACGCCCAGGTGGTGGAGGTGGTCGGCGACGGCGTCCCAGGCGGTCGGGTACGCGTCGTCACCGGCGTCGGCGTGGGTGTCGGCGCTCACCGTGCACCTGCTTCCGGGGCGTGTTCGGCGACGGCCTTGGAGACGAGGAGGGGCTCGGCCCACATCTCGTGCCCGTCGGTGACGTAGTTGGCCATCCGGCCGTGGCCGCCGAAGGGCGCGTTGCCGTCGTCGATGGACAGCAGGCTGGTGTTGACGGTCACGGTGGTCCTGCGGGACAGCGCGGCGGCCAGTTCGGGCGCGTCACCGTAGACGCTGGAGCCCATGGCCTTCTCGGTGAACTGCCCGGTGGTGAGCGTGGCGGCCAGCCGGTGCGGGTCGCGGTAGGGCACGACGTGGAAGACCGGCGCGAAGAACTCGGGTACCTGGGTGCGCGCCGTGACCTCCTCGCCGACCACGATGGTCGGCTCCATACGGCTCTCGCCCAGGTCGACCCGGCCGCCGTGCACGATGCGCTGCCGGTTGCGGGCGAGGAACTGGATGGCCTCCTCCATGGCCCCGTCGTAGACCAGCGGGCCGTAGTCGGCCTCGGGGTCGTCGTAGGAGCCGTAGCGCAGCAGCGCGAGTTCGTCGAGCAGCGCGGCGGTGAAGCCGGCCATGAGGTCCTCGTGCACGCAGAACAGGTCGGGGCCCAGGCAGTCCTGGCCCGAGTTGTGCACACGGATGGTGACGGCGTCGCGCGCGGTGTGCGCGAGGTCGGCGCCGGGGTGGACGACGAACGGGTTGACGCCGCCGCCGAAGTAGAGGAGGAGCTGTCCGGGGAAGAGCTGGGAGCGGATCTGTTCGGCGTTGTGGTACGCGCCGGTGAAGATGACCGCGTCGGCCGAGTGCACGTGGTCGCGGAGGAACGCGCGCTGGCTGACGCCGGTCAGGTCGACGGGCAGCCCGTGCACCGGCGCGAGGATCTCGTGCAGCCGCGCCGTCTGGGAGCCGACGCGGCTGGAGGGGCGGAAGGCGACGCGCGAGGAGTACAGGGAGGGGACGAGCAGGTACAGGACGTAGGAGTAGAGCAGGACGTTGGACGGCATGTAGACGGCGAGCTGGTCGAGTTGCCGCGGCCGGTACTTGTCCACCTCGGCCTGCGCGCCGTCGAGCGTGGCGATGGCGGCCTCGATCTCGTACCCGGCCGCGCGGTGGGTGGAGATCTCACACAGCACCCTGCGTACGGGCTCGGGATCGTTCGCCAGGTGCTCCCTGACAGCGCGCAGGGCGGCCGTACGCCGGGCCTCGCTTCCTGCGTGTCTGTAGGACGCGACGGTTGTCATGGGTTCCCCCAGTCGAGAGCGGTGGAGTCGAGACGAACTGTCAGCCTCACTCGCGTGTCATGTTCTGTCAATGTTAGTCAAGTTGAACGATGTGAGGCGCGTGCGGGGCCTGCCGGGGTCACAGCTTCCGGAGCGCGGGCGCTGCCCAGCAGGCGGCGACGACGACGAGATAGGCGATCCCGATCACGAAGATCGCCGGTTGCAGCCCGAGGGCGCCGACCATGAACACGGTGACCATGGCGCCCAGCGGGGCCGCCGTGATCCCCACCGTGTCCACGGCGGTCTTGACCTGCCCGTACTGCCCGGCCGGCGTCTGCTCCTGGAGCACGCTGACCCGCAGCGGACCCACCGGCGCGGCCACGGCACCCAGCGCGGCCAGCACCCCGGCGCTCACCAGCAGCGGGGGCATCGCGGCCAGCGAGACGATCAGTGCGGCGACCGCGAACCCCGTGGTGAGGAAGGTCCTCCGTCTGCCGATCCGGTGGCCGACGGCGGCGTAGCCGAGCGTCCCCGCCAGGGAGCCGAGGCCGAAGGCGGACAGCAGGAAGCCGAGGCTGGATGCGCTGTCGAGGTGCTGGTAGGCGTAGGTGACCAGGACGACGCCCGACAGGCCGCTGTCCAGCGTGTTGAAGGCGGTGCCTGAGAGGGTGAGGGTGCGCACCAGCCGGTTGCGCCACAGCGTCCTGACGCCGTTGAGCAGCTCGCTCCGGTAGCTCTGCTGCCCGCCTCCGTGCGCCCCGTCTTCCGCTTCCCCCTCCTCCGTCCTGTCGGGGACCACGGCGACCACGCTCAGCAGGCCGGCCGCGATGAGCCCGCCCCCCGCGTTGAGCAGCAGCACGCCGGGCGCACCGATGACGGCCAGCAACAGCCCGCCCAGCGGTGGTCCGACGAGGGTGGCGACCTGGTGGATACCGGTCAGCAGCGCGTTGCCGCGCTCCAGCGGCATCCGCATGCCCCTGGCCAGCCCCGGGACCAGGCCGGTCACGGAGGCGACGGCGGGGATGTCGAGCACGTAGGCGGCGGCGACCACCGCGATGAGCGTGGCGAAGTCGAGCATGCCGAGCGCGTGCAGCAGCGGGATGCACGCCGCTCCCGTGCCGGAGACCAGGTGGGAGACGACCGCCATCCTCCGGAAACCCCAGCGGTCCACAAGCGGCCCCGTCAGGGCTCCCGCGAGGGCCGAGACGACGGTGCCGACGGCGATGATCACGCCGGTCCTGACCACGCTGCCCGTGGTCTCCAGGACGAACCAGGGGATCGCCACGATCATCATGGCCTCGCCCAGCGAGCTGACCGCTGTCGCCACCAGCAGGGTCACCAGACCTCTGCGGCTCTTGGCGCGGGTCCGCCGCTGGGCCAGGGCCCGCGTCCTGGGGCCCACGTACAGAGTCATGGAACTTGACTCTAGCATTACAGTCTCTTGCTGAACATCCCGGAACGGTGCCAACGGGCAGGCCCGCAGGGCCTTCTGCGCCGCCGCGAGGACCTGCGGCGGCGCAGCGCAGGGCGGGGGAGCGGGCCCGTACCGCGGGCCGCGGGAGCGGTGAGCGCCGGACCTTGAGACAACATGGCTCTCGCGAACAGGCGGGGAGTAAGCTCAGCGGTCAGGAGCTTTTACCCACCACGACTCACGGGCGATACCTCTTCATGATCGAACAGCCGGCGTTCGGACAGCGGGCGAAGGAGATCCGTCGCTCACGCAGCCTCTCCCAGGAAGATGTGGCGGGCGGGGACATCTCCCCCAGTTACGTGTCCCTGGTGGAGAGCGGACGCCGGATCCCGAGCGTCCGCGCCGCCGGTGTCATCGCCGAGCGGCTCGGCGTCGCGCTGGACGAACTCTGCGCACCCGAGCCCCGGGAACAGGCACGGTCCAACCGCATCGAGCTGGTCGGCCAGCTGGTCGCCGCACGCTCCTGCCACCTCGCGGGCGATCTGCGGCTCGCCCGCGCCCAGTTGGAGACGTTCCTGGAGAACGCCGTCGGTACGGGCGTCGAGGAGCTGCGCTGGGAAGCGCTCTGGGAACTGGCCACCGTGCTGGGCAAGTTGCACGAGGCAGAGGGCCACGAACGGATGCTCAAGGCCCTGCTGGCCGACCAGATCACAGTCTCCGCACCCCTGTTGCGTGCCCGTGTGAACACCGAGCTGGCCGTCATGCTCAAGAACACCGGCCGCCTCACCGAGGCCGTCGCCCCGGCCGAGGAGGCCGTGCGCGACACCGGCGGCCTGGAAGGTACCCGCGCCGAACACATCCAGGCCCGCGTCACGTTGCTGTCCGTCTACACCGACACCGGCGAGTGGCACCGCAACCACGAACTCGGCGAAGAGCTGTACCGGCACGCGGACGGCCTCCCCGAAGGGCGCCTCAAGGCCACGCTGTTCTGGGCCGTCGGCGGGTCCCGCTATCTCGAACGGCACCCCGACGACGCGCGCGGTCTGCTCGCACGCGCCGCCGAATCGCTCGGCACCCAGGCCGACCCCGCCACCCGTACCCGCCTCACCAGCGCCCGCGTCCTGCTCGCGCACGCCACCGGGCACACCGGCGAGGCACGGGAGCTGCTGGAGGCGCACCGGCACGACATGGAGAGCACGGACCCCACGGACCGCGCCTGGCTCACCGTTCTCGGCCTCACCCTCGGCGTCCCGGTGCCGGGCGCCGACGGGCGGACGGACAGCGACCCGCGCGAGGACTGGTCCGTGCTGCCCCCGCTCGACCGGGCACGCTGCACGATGCTGCTCGCCCGCGCCCGCCGCACGGCGGGGACAGCGGACACCGCCGTCACCGCCGAGGCCGCCTTCCGCGACGCCGCCGCACGCTACGAGAAGGCGGGCGCCTACCGCCTCGCCATGGCGGCCTGGCGCGAGCTGGAGGACGGCACGGACGCGTCCGGCACGGACGCCGGCGGCGAGCCCGTCACCGGCAAGGCGACGGAGCCGGACGCGCACTCCCTCCTCATGCCCTGAGGGCCCCCTTGCCGTGGGGGACTCCCTTGCCGTCCGGGTCCCTCTTGCCGTGAGGACTCCTGATTCCGCGAGGGCTCCTCATGCCCGGGAAGTCCTCATGCCCGGGGCCCCTCATGCTCAGGGGAGAGGCCGCCGCCTCCTTGCCGTGAGGCGGTACGTACGTGCCGCACGGCAAGGAGGCGGTACGTGCAGGCCCCGCATGCGGCATTCAATGGCGCGCCGCCGCTGCGCCCCGGAGTACGACGGTGGCGTTGTTGCCGCCGAAGCCCAGGCTGTTGACGGCGCAGGTGCGCAGGCCCGGCACCGGCAGCGGTGCGGTCGCCAGCCGTACGCGGTCGACGGGCTCGGGCGAGGAGAGCCCGGCCGACGGGGGCACGATGCCGGTGCGCAGCGTCATCGCGGCGGCCACCAGCGCCGGAACGCCGGAGGCGTGGAGCAGATGGCCGATGGCTCCCTTGTGAGAGGTGAGGGCGAGCCGCTCGCCGCCCCGTTCCCGCGCGATCGTCTCGACGGCCTCCAGTTCGGCGGCGTCGCCCTGCGGGGTGCCGGTCGCGTGCGCGTGCACATGACCGAGGCCGTCGGCCGAGGCGTCGTCCAGCGCGCCCCGCATGCCCGAGGCGATCACTGCGGCGTCGGAGGCGGCGCCCTTGCCGCCCGCGACCCGGCAGGCGACGCCCGCGACCACGGGCCCCCGCAGGTCCGTGCCCGGCGCGGCCGGCTCCAGGACCAGCGCACCGCCGCCCTCGCCCAGTGAGATGCCGGAGCGCCCCGTGTCGAAGGGCCGCGCGGCCTCGCCACTGATGGCGCGTACGACCTCCATGCTGGCGTATTCGTACGGGTTGAGGACCGAGGAGGCCGCCACAACGGCCAGCGGCGCCTGGCCCGCACGCAGCATGTCCCGCGCGAAGCCGACAGCGAAGAGCGCCGAGGCACACGCGTGCGAGAGGTGCACCACACGCAGGCCGCCGGGCCCCGGCACGCCGTCGGCCAGGGGCGCGGCGACGGAAGCGGGAGGCCCGAGAACCTCGGCAGCCGCGCCGCCTTCCACCCCGTGAGTTCCTTCGACCCTGTGAGCGCCTTCACGCCCGTTCCCTGCGGGCTCTTCCCCTTCCCCTTCTCCGGCCCCGCCGGGTGCGGGCGCCTGACCCGCGAGGACGAGCAGGGTGCCGGCGGGCAGCCGGTCCCTGCCCGTGGCGGCCAGCGCCTCGGCGACGGCCGCCCGCGCATAGGCGCGCTTACGGTTCCCCGGCGCCGGCCCGCCGCCCGGCACCTCGCCGACGGGTGCGCCGTCGTACGACTCCGAGAAGGCACGGCCGGCCGGGCGCAGCGCGCTGCGCCCGCCGGTGAGCCCGTCCCAGAAGGCGGGAACGCCGTGCCCGAACGGGGTGACGAGCCCGGTCCCGCTGATCACGATGTCGCCGGTCACCCGTCCCCCCTCCCGCCGTCTCCGCCGCGCCCGCCACTCCTGTCCGCGCCACTTCTGTCTGCCTCGTCGGCACCGTCGGCCCTGGTCCACGCGGTGGCGACCGCCCGGAGGCCGCCCTCGTCGCCGGTCAGCTCACAGACCACGGCCGCCGTGCCCCCGGGCACGCAGGGGCCGGCGTCCTGAAGCGGGCCGTGGGAGGTCCAGCGGTCCAGGACGTAGCAGCTGCCCCGGTGTCCTGACGCGGTGGTGAAGGGGCGGATCAGCTCCGAGGTCTCCAGTGCGAGGGAGTCCGAGGGGCGCAGCCGCCGCTCCGAGTCGTGGCAGCGCCGGGTGAACCGCCGGACGGCGAGCGTGCTGTAGTCCCCGGCGAGGACATAGAGCGTCGCCGTTGCCCGTACCCGCTCGGGGAGCGCGGCGAAGGCTTCTTCCAGCGTGGCGGTGACCTCCGCCGTCAGCCTCCTGTGGTCCGCGGGGGTGTCCCCGGCCGGCAGTTCCGCCTCGACGCGGGTGAGCGGGACCACCGGTGGCGTGGTCGGCGTGGTCGGTGCGGGTGCGGCGGGGGTGCTCATGAGCCGACGACCGGCTGCGGCTGTGGCTGCGGTTGTGCGTGGGGCTGCGGCTGTGACACCGGGTGTGTTTCCGCTGCCTGTGTTTCCTGTGCCTCCTGTGATTCCTCTGTGTGGGCCGGGTGGGGCGCCACCTGGTCGAGGAGGAGGCGGACGGAGGTCTCGCTTTCCGGGCGCCGCAGATGTGCGCGCAGGATGTCCAGAGCCTCCTGCTTCTCTTCCTCCGGAATGACGTCCGGGCCGACGAAATTGTGGGAGGTGCGGGTGAGGATGTCGACGGCTTCGTAGTACTCGCGTCTGACGATGGCCCAGATCGCGGCGTGGTGATGGCGTCCGTCGAAGAATATGTAATCCCGCAGGATTCCTTCGAGTACGAATCCGGCACGCGTGGCCAGTTTGATCATTGCTTTGTTGTAGAGCGCGGTGGTGAATTGGACCCGGTGCGCGCCCATGGTGTGGAAGAGATGGTCGATGAGGAGGTCGAATGCCTCGGTCCCCATTCCCTGGTTCCACAGTTCGGGGTCGCCGATTGCTCCGCCGAGCGCGTATCCGCCCGAGGCGCCCGCCTTGCGGTAGTTCACCATGCCGACGGTCGTGCCGCTCTGGTCGCGCACGGCGAACTGTCTGACCTCGCCGCTGTGGTTCAGCCGCTTGATGTCCTCGGGAGTTATCAGCCCGCCGAAGTCGGCGGTCAGCGCTGAGACGGGCGCGTCGGGACCCAGCCAGTCCGCCATGCGTTCGTAGTCCCGGTCGCTGGGGCGGCCGAGGGATACCAGTCTGCCCTTCACGGAAAAGGCTCCTTGCTTCAGTTGTGGGAAGGAATGTGGTGCACCGTTCCGGTCCTGTTCGGATACCAGGCGTAGACGGTGCTGATATGGGTGTCGACGGCCGCCGCTATCGGCTCGGGGTGGCTGGCGATGTCGTGGACGTACGCCGTGCTCACACCGTTCAGCCCCGAGGGTGCGGGCGGCAGCGTGACGGTGCCGTCCAGCGCGCCGCCGAGCAGGGTGTTCGTCTCGGCTGCCAGGCCGAGGCTGCCGGGTCCGTCCAGCCGGAGCGCGGCTTCCTTGCGGGCCCACAGCCGGGCGACCCAGCGGGCGCGGCACCGCAGGGAGACGGTGTCGATGAAGTCGCGTTCCTCCTGTGAGAAAGGGAGGAGAATGTCGTCCGTCACCCGGGAGGGAACGGGGTGCGCACCGACGGCGATGTTTGTGCTGCGAGCCAGTACGGTGATGAGGGTGTCGTGGCTCCGGTACATGGCGAGCCCGACGGTGCCGCGCTGGAAGAAGGGGCGCCCGAAACCATCGCGTTCGTAGATCGTAGAATTCTCGGGGTGATCGAATATATCGTCCAGAAGTTCCTGGACCGATGAGAAGTCCCCGCTTTTTGGTGCCTCTGCAAAGACTACGTGGAGTTCAGAGTCTTTGATTGTCCGGGAATGGTCGTAAACCCGGACGAATTTATCCCCGTTATGTGTCAATTTGAGTTGACCTTTCCGGCCACAAAAGCAGTTTTCAGGGTGACTGCTTTGATGTGTCGAACGTTACTCAGTCAGCGAGGGAATGGTGCCCTACCCTCCCGGCACGACAGGCTATTGCCCCTCCAGTGCGACTGTCAATGTTCGGTTGTGTGCGAGTAAAGTCCTTGTCATGCAGGTCAGGGCGGGAAGTGGGACTCAGAATTCCGCTTGTGAACTCTCCGGCTTTATGTCCCGTGCTTTCGTTCTGAATGCCGGATGGGTCCCTTTGGTGCGTACCGGTATGGGGTAAGCGTGAGCGGGAGAAGAAGTGGAACGTTCAACGGCCTATCGACGCGTAACGGACCGCATACGGAAAGCGATCAATGGAGGCGCGGGCGGAATCGGATGTTCCGGGGCTCGCGCGGAAAAGCGGTGGGATGCGGTCGTAGGCTGGGCGGTATGACCGAGACGGGGGAAAACCGCGCCAGGGGCGGGCCGTGGTGGTGGAATCGGCCCAGAAGCGCGGTGCTGGACATCACGCTGGGTGTGCTGTCCGCGATGGAGTGCGCTGTCCAGGGGGAGAGCTTCGCGAGGGACGCGGGTATCCCGGTGGCTTTCGCGCTGGTGCTGGGCGTGGTCGCGGGCGGCGCTCTTGTGCTGCGCCGCCGCTGGCCGATCGCCGTGGTGATGGTCGCCATCGCCGTGATACCTGCCGAGATGGGCACCATGCTCGGCGTCGTCGGCCTCTACACCCTTGCCGCAACCGAGGTACCGCGCCGCATCACCGCACTGCTGGCCGCTATGGCAGCCGCCGGCACGCTGGTGATGGCCGTCGTACGGCTCCAGCAGGACATCGGGAGCGACCCTGACTTCAATCCGTCCAGCTGGTTCGTCCCGCTCGTCGCTGTCCTGATGTCGATCGGTATGACCGCGCCGCCCGTACTGCTCGGCCTGTACGTCGGGGCACGGCGCCGCCTGGTGGAGTCGCTGCGCGAGCGTGCCGACGGCCTGGAGAGGGAGCTGTCCCTCCTCGCCGACCGCGCGGAGGAGCGCGCGGAGTGGGCGCGCAACGAGGAGCGGACCCGTATCGCGCGGGAGATGCACGACGTGGTCGCGCACCGGGTGAGCCTGATGGTGGTGCACGCCGCCGCGCTCCAGGCCGTCGCGCTCAAGGACCCGGAGAAGGCCGCGAAGAACGCAGCCCTTGTGGGGGACATGGGGCGGCAGGCGCTCAACGAGCTGCGCACGATGCTCGGCGTGCTGCGCGCGGGCGACAGCAAGAGTGACAAGAACGACAGGAACGGCAGGAGCGGCACCGAAGACAGCGGACGGGTCGGCGGTGCGCAGCTTTCGCCGGGTTCCGGCGACGACGGCGGCGCCAGCGGGACCAGCCGGACCGACGGGGCAGGTCAGGTGCGGCAGGGCCCGGCACCGGATTCAGCTCCGGCGGACGGGTCCGCATCCGCGCCCGCGCCGGATGCCGTGGCCGGTGCGGGCGCCGGTTCAGGACCGGGTTCGGTCCCTGCCCCGGGAACGGCGGCGTCCGGACCGGGAGAAGGCCGTGGCCAGGAGGCCGTGTCCACCGGGGACCCGGTGACCGTGCCCGGACCGTCCGCGGCCGGGCGGTCCCCCTCGGGAGCCGCGCCACCGTCCCCCGCCCCTTCCCCTTCTTCTGCGCCCCCTGCGCCCCCTGCGTCTCCTTCGTCCCCCTCGGCCGCGGCCTCCTCTTCCTCGCACGCTCCCGCATCCTCGTCGGCGGCCGGCCCGGCCGGTGCGGCGGAGGTGCCCGCGCGGCTCGCGGAGTTCGCGTCCGCCGCCGCCGGGGTCGCGACCGGGGCCCGGCGTTCCGAGGTGCCGGAGGCGCCCTCGCTCGTCGAGCTGGAGGTGCTGGTCGGGCAGTCACGTACGGCCGGAATGGCCGTCGAGCTGAGCGTGGAGGGTGAGCCTGGCGCGGGGTGCACGCGGCCGGTGGAGCAGACCGCGTACCGGGTGGTGCAGGAGGCGCTGACCAACGTGCACAAGCACGCGGCGGGCGCCAGGACCCGGGTGCGGCTGGCGCACCGCGAGGCGGAGGTCGCGCTTCAGGTCGAGAACGAGCCTCCGGCGGCCGGCGCGGCCGACGCGCGGCTGCCCAGCGGCGGCAACGGCCTGGTGGGGATGCGCGAGCGCGTGATGGCGCTGGGCGGCGGGTTCGTCTCGGGTCCGACGGACGCCGGGGGCTTCCGGGTCTCCGCCGTCATTCCGTACGAAGGCCGCTGAGCCGTACCGCCCCTGACCCGTCGCCGCGCACCGTCTCCCCTTCGGGCTCTGCCCCGTCCCCCGTGGCCGTCCCTTCGCCGTCGTCCGGCTCCCCGTCCGCTGCCCCGCCCTCGGCGGCGAGGGCTTCGGCGGCGCGGGAACCGGGCACGTGGGCGTTGGCCGAGTCGGGGCCGTGCACGCTGAGCCGGGCCGGTGTGAGGCCCATCATGAGCGCGGAGAGCGCGGAGTCGAAGTCGGGGCCGAGGTACCAGTCGCCGGTCGGGTCGAGGCTGTAGACGCGGCGCTCGGCGTCGATGACGAGGAGTGCCTCACCCTCTCCCTCGGTGCCCAGGGGGCAGATCTCGGTGCCGAGCGCCCGGCCGAGGTCGGAGAGCGTACGGGCCGCGTGCAGCCCCGGCAGCGGGTCGATGTGGACGGGTGCGGGCGCGATGTGGCGGCCGGGGCCCGTGGGGGTGATGTGGAGGGTGCCGAACTCGGCCCAGACCTCGACGGCGGCGGGAAAGACCGCGTGCCGGTGGCCTGCGGGGGAGAGGTGGGCGCGCAGGGTGTCTGCCCACTGCTCGGCCTGCCGGATGTCCCAGCGCCCGGGCTGCCAGCCGGCGTTGCGCAGGGAGTCGTCGACGGCGACGGGGAATCGGGTGGTCACTGCGTGCGCTCCTGGGCCGGGTCGACCGCCCGTACGCCGAAATGGGTGAGCAGCGCGGCGCAGGAACGGCAGGGAGGGGCGTAGGTGCCGTGGAGGGGGTCGCCGTCCTCGCGGATGCGGCGTGCGGTCAGCTTGGCGTGCTTGAGGGCACGCTTGGCCTCGCTGAGCGTGAGGGGCTTGGGGGCTTTGGTGGGCTTTTGCGCCTTGGGGGTTCGGGTGGTCTTGCTGCTCTTCGCGGGTTTGCGCGAGGTGCGTTTGGCGGCCCGTGAACTCTCGGTGGCGAGCAGATACCGGGAGAGCAGGACGGCCTCGGGGCAGCGGCCGGTGTGACGTGCCCGGCGTTCGGTGGTGAGCGTGTCGAGGAAGTCCTGCACGAGTGGGTGATGCGTGGGCGGCCTGTCTCCCCTGCTGCCCGTGCACGTGAGGGTCTCGCCGCGGATGGACAGGGCTGCGGCGACGGCGGGGAGGATGCCGTCGCGGCGCTCACGCAGGATGGGCACGGTGGCGTTGACCGTGTTCGTGGCGTACTGGCCTGCCGTCCACCCCACGCGTGGATCGTTGTGTGGCACGTGCTGTCCGTGCGCTTGTTGTGCGGTGTGCATGATGGAGCTTCCTCCCCGTGCGTCCCCCTCTGTGCCGGGGATCAGCGCCAAGTATGCAGTGTCACGCATGAGTCGATCATTCCGCCGTTCATGTCATGGCCTTGTGACGGTTCCGCGTACGGGATGCGACAGGGGTGGTCAGCTCTTGCGCAGGCAGCGAACATCTGCCGTATGCAACAGCGAACGATTCAGTTCCCAAGGGGGAGTTTCACGATGCGTTCCCGGACCCTGCGCCGTACGGTGGCCGCCGCCGTCGCGGTGCCAGCGCTGGTGTTCTCGATGGCCGCGTGCAGCGACGACAGCGGCGGTGGCAAGAAGGGCGGCGGCAAGAGCGAGCAGGACGGCGGCGGTTCCGGTGGCGGGAGCGGCGAGGAGAAGCCGGGGCCGCTCAGCAAGGCGCAGTTGAGCACGGCACTGCTGAAGAACGGCGACGTGCCCGGCTACAAGGTGCGCAAGAGCGCGGAGCCGCTGAAGAACGAGAACCTGCCGCCCGCGCAGGCACAGTGCAAGCCGGTACTGGACGCGTTCACCGCGGACTCGAAGCAGAAGCGCAAGGCATATGTCGGGGGTTCGGTCGCCAAGGGCGAAATGACCACGGGCCAGACCATCAACCAGGTGCTGCTGTCCGCCTACGGGTCGGGCGATGCCGAGACGGTGATGAGCGAGCTGAAGTCCGGCCTGAAGACCTGCAAGGAGATCGCGGGCGAGGGCAAGGGCGGCAAGACGGAGAAGGTGGCGATCCAGGAGAGCCAGGCCCCCGACCTGGGCGACGACTCCGTCCGTTTCCTGCTGAAGAACACCACGTCCAAGAGCGCGTCCCTGTCCATGACGGTCATCCGTTCCGGCGCCAACACCACGAGCTTCATGTCGCTCTCGCTGGGCGGCAAGGAAGCGAACGTTCCGGACGCGGTGGCCAAGAAGCAGGTCGCCAAGGTGGAGGCGGCACAGAGCTGATCGCCGGTGCGTGCCGGTCGCGGGCGCACCGCACCGTGCGCCGGCGGCACACGTCCCGGTCACCAGGTGCACCAGGGCCGATGAGTTCCTGTTGCCGTACCGCATAGGCTGTTCGGTACAAGCCATAAGCAGCAGGGGGCTACCGCGATGACGACAGGACGGCTCGGGCTGGGTGCACCTCCTGGTCCCCAGGGCCGGGGGAACGCCGTGCCACCGAACCGGGCGTACGCCGGGCAGGTCGTGAACTTCCCGGATCCGGTCAGGGCCGCCCGCCACCCCCGAGGGGTGCGGGTCGGCCAGGACGGGTTCCCGGACTTCTCGGCGTACGCGCGGGCCACGGCCGAGATCGCCGAGCCCCCCGAGGGGTTCGGCGGCGACGAACTCCGGCTGACGGACTACGTTTCGGCCAACGCCGCGCTGCACGCGGCCGGCCATGAACTGTGGGCCGAGCTGCCCGCCGTGGCGACCCCGCACGGCTGGACCTGGCACCACGTGGCGAACAGCCGCCGTATGCAGCTGGTGCCCGTCGAGGTGAAGGCGCTGCTGCGGCACCACGGCGGGCTCACCACGGCGGCCGTCGACCACGCGAAGACGGGGACGCGCCCCTTGCAGGACACCAGACCGGTGCACTTCAAGGTGCCGCACGGCCCCGAACCCGTGGTGGGGGAGCAGCAGATCCTCGATGTGGAGGAGAAGCTGGGCTACCGCCTGCCGGGTGCCTACCGCACGTTCCTGAAGGCGGCGGGCGGTTGCGCGCCCAGCGGCGTGGCGCTCGACGCCGAGCTGGGCCTGCTGGTGGACCAGCCGTTCTTCACGGTGCGCGACGAGGCGGCGGTCAACGACCTCGTCTACATCAACAAATGTCTGCGCGACCACATGACCAAGGACTTCCTGGGCGTCTCGTTCGTCCAGGGCGGGCTGATCGCGGTGAAGGTACGGGGCGAGGCGACGGGCTCGGTGTGGTTCTGCGCGTACGACGACGCGCGGGACGCCGACGGCCTCGGCGTGCAGGAGCGGGTCGAACGCCTGCTGCGGCCGTGCGGTGCCGACTTCGACGAGTTCCTGCTGCGGCTCGCCGGCAGTCCGCCGGAACTGGAGACCGTGGCGAACCTGATGGTGGACGGCGGCTTCGCGCGCGACGTCCCTGTGGAGAGGTGAGGCGCGATGGTGACCTTCGCGCAGGCCCAGGAGCGCGCTGAGCGCTGGGTCAACGGCGATGTGCCCGTACACCGGCACCGGGAGGTGCGGGTACGGGAGTTCGACCTCGGTTTCGTGGCGTGGGCGGAGGCTCCTCCGGGAGCCGCCGGTCAGGAAGGCGCCCCGGGTGAGGGGCCCGACGGCGGGAACGCGCGTCTGGTCATCGCCCGCGACAGCGGCGAAACGACACTGTGGCCCGGTCTGCCGGTGGGCGAGGTCATCCGGCGCTACGAGGAGGAGTACGGCGGCCCGTCAGCCGAGCCACCGCCCGTGGCGCCCAAGCAGCGCCTCGACCTGGAGGCGACGTCGTTCCTGCTGACGCCCCCCGAGTGGCTTCAGCAGGCCGCCGACCAGATGGGCATCCCGGACCGGCGCGCTGACGCGCCCGCGGCACCCGTACCGCCGCCTCCCGCCGCACCGGCACCGCCGCCCCCTTCCCCGGTCGGTTCCGCTCCCGGCGCTCCGGCCGCGCCGGGGGCGCCCGCCGGTGCGAGCCCGTGGGAAGGCGCGGACACCGGGGGTGCGGCCAGCGGTGAGGCGCAGCGTCCCCCGGCGACGGTCTTCGCACCGCCGATCAGCGGCAGCGACACGGACGACGCCCCGCCGCCGAACACGGAGGCGCGTACGGAACTGATGCCGGAGGGCAGCTCGCTGCCCAGCACGTCGGTCGTGCCCGGGCTCGAAGGGCCGGAGGGCAGGCCGCAGCCGCCCCAGGGCGTTCCCCAGGCACCGCCTCCGCCCCAGGCCCCGCACACTGCTCAGGCCCCGCACGCCCCGCAGACGCCCCAGCCGCCGAACGGGCCTGGTGATGGCGCGGGTTCGGGCGGTACGGCGGGCGGTGACGGCGGGATGCACCACGCCGCGACGGTGCTGGCCGACCCCTCGGAGGGCGGCCTGCAGATGCCGCGCGCTCCGGGCGCCCCCGGCGCCGACGACATCGCCGACGCCGACACCAGCCGTGCGCCCCGCGGTTCGATGCCCGCCCGGCCTTCCCGCCCCTCGCGGGGTTCGGGCCCGTCCGTACCGCCGCCGCCCGGTGCGCCCGGCACCCCGGGCGCGCGGTCGGCGCCCGCAGCGGGTCCCGGCGGTCAGGGCCCCTCTTCGGCGCCCTCGGCCCCGTCCGCTCCCGCTGCTCCGGGTACGCCGGGCGCCGGGTACGTACCGACGCAGATGGTGTCGGCCGACGACCTCGCCGACCAGATCAGGGAGAGCGGCCAGCAGCCCAAGGTGGACATGCCCGGCGCGCCCGAAGCGCCGGGCGGTACCGGCGGCGGGGTGCACCAGGCGGCGACGATGCTGGCCGAGCCAGGGCCGGGCGGCGCCTCGAAGCCCGCGCCTCCCGGCGCCCCGCCGGCCGCACCCGGCCCTCCCCCCGCCCCGCCCGGCCGTCCTCCCGCCCGGCCCGGTGTACCCGGCACGCCCCTTCCCGGTGCGCCTCAGGGTGCACCGGCACCCGGAACTCCCGCGCCCGGCGGCCCCGTTGGCGGCCCTGGCGGCGGCCCCGTGCCGGGCGCACCGGCACCCTCGTACGGCTATCCGCAGCCGGGCGGGCCGCCGACCGTCGGCCCCGGTTACATGGCGGTGCTGCGCTACCGGGCGCCCGACGGCTCCGAGCAGCAGCTCATCCGGCGCTCGGCGCCGGGGACTCCGCACCCCGAGTGGCAGATCCTGCACGAGCTGCGCGGCATGAACATTCCGCCGCAGCAAGTGGTCGAGCTGCACACGGAGTTGGAGTCCTGCGATCTGCCGGGCGGCTACTGCACCCGTATGATCCGCGAGACCTGGCCGCAGGTGCGGGTCAGCCACACGGCCTCGTACGGCACGGACCACGCCTCGCGGCAGCAGGGCATGCGGCATCTGATCGAGCACCAGGGCGAGCTGCACCAGGTCGCCGACGGGCCCGCGCGCCCGGCGCCGAACCGTGTGCCGCTGCCGCCCCCGCACCAGATCCAGCCCACACCGCCGATCCCGCCCGACGCCATAGGGCAGGAGCTTATGCAGGCGTTCGGGCCGCAAGGCGTCTTCCGCTTCGACCAGCGGGCCGTCTCCCGGCAGGGCGTACCGGACATCGTGGCGCAGACCCTCGTGTGGGCCGGTGTCCCGATCGACATGGGCCCCTTCTTCTGGGGCCAGGCCCAGCCGGGCCGCCCCGTGCCGACGCTCGCCGAGATGGCACAGGAGCGCGGGGTGCAGCCGGCCGCCGACGCGGGCTCCTACCTCGTGATGGGGACGGACTTCGGGCGGCAGCTGTGCGTGCAGTACGGCACGGCGCACATCGTCGCCGTGCCGCTGGAGGCGGGCCCCGGCGGGCAGCCGGTCACGCCGCAGTTCGTGAACACCGGGCTGCCGGAGTTCGTGCGGTGCATGGCGATGCTCGGGCGGATGTGGCGGCTGCGCTACGGCCTGACGCAGGAGCAGGCGGGACGCTGGACCGTCGACTTCCAGGCCCAGCTGGCGTCCCTGGACGCCGCGGCGCTGTCCTCTCCGGACACGTGGTGGTCGGTACTGCTGGAACAGATGTGGGACGGGCTCTTCTGAGCCGTGCCGGTCCGCCGGACTTCTGAGCCGTGCCGGGCTCCTGAGCCGTGCCGGGTTCCTGAGCCGGAGCCGGTCAGGAGCCGTGCGGGGCCCCTGGCCCGTTCCTCGGGCCGGTCGTCCGGCCGCCGCAGCCGCCCACCGGCGGGCGGCTGCGGCGTCCGGATGGCGCAGCCGGGCGCGCGGAGGCCGCCTCGCGGGGTGACCGTCGGGGCATGGGTGAGCCCGTGCCGTACGGCGAGAGCAGCAGCACGCTCTACCGCGCCGCGCGCAGGAAGCCCCGGCGCAGCGGGAGGCCCCGGCGCGACCGGCCCGGAAGGCGCTGGTGGCGCGCCCTCCTCCTCGTGCTGCTGGTCCTCGTGGTCCTCGCCGTCGCCGCCGTCGCCGTGACGTACTTCTGGGCCGGTTCGCGGCTCAAGGACACGGAGGCGCTGGCCGACTACCCCGGGCGCCCCGGGCAAGGCAAGGGCACCAACTGGCTCATCATCGGCTCCGACACCCGTTCCGACCTGTCCGGGAAGGAGCGCAAGGAGCTGCACGTGGGCGGTGGCGGCCAGCGCAACACGGACACCGTGATGGTGCTGCACCACGGCGAGGCGGGCCCGTATCTGGTGAGCATCCCGCGCGACTCGTACGTCACCGTTCCCGGGCACGGCCGGGGGAAGATCAACTCGGCGTACGCGCAGGGCGGTCCGAAGCTGCTCACCCGCACCGTCGAGCAGGCGACCGGGCTGCGCCTCGACCACTACGCCGAGGTCGACTTCCTCGGCTTCACCCATGTCGTCGACGCGCTCGACGGCGTACGGATCTGTCTGGACGAGCCACTGCACGACAAGAAGTCGGGCGCGGATCTGCGCGCCGGCTGCCAGACGCTCGACGGGAAGCAGGCCCTCGCGTTCGTACGGGCCCGCTACAGCGACCCGAGGGGCGACCTCGGCCGCGTCACACGGCAGCGGCAACTGCTCAGCGCGCTCGTACGGGAGGGCACGGGAGCCTCCGTCGTGCTCGACCCGTTCCGGCTCTATCCGTTCCTCGCCGCCTCCCTCGACGCGGTCACCGTCGACAACGGGACCGGTGTCGGGTCACTCACACGGATGGCCTGGAACGTCAGGGGACTGACGGGTGGCAAGGGGGGTACGACGACCGTTCCCGTGACGAATGCGGGGCTCAACGTGCCGGGTGTCGGGTCCGTCGTCGTGTGGAAGCCGAGGGGTGCGCGAACGCTTTTTAAACAGTTGCGCCGAGATGTTCCGATTACGGCATCCACGGTGAAGTAGCGCATCCTTGGAGTACAGGCTCGGGCGGAGTGTGGCGTTATGGCTCATACGCTCGGATTCCCTCGAATGTGTCGCTGAGGTAAGGGGCTCGATATGAGTGCGTCGTCGCCGCACGGCTTCGTTGTCGTGAGGGGTCGCGGATACCGGACCGACCAGGTCGACGGCCGCGTCTCCGACCTGGGCGAGGAACGTGACGGGGCGTGGGAACGCGCCGCGAAGCTCACCGTGCTCGCGAAGGAGATGGCCGCCGAGGCGGAACGGCTGCAGGGCGTTGCCGCCGCACTGCCCCCGCAGACCTACGAGGTGCTCGGCGCCCGCGCCCAGGGCCTGCTCGCGACGGCCGAGGCCGAGGCGGCGGACGTACGCGCTTCGGCCGAGGCGGCGGCGCAGGAGATCAGCGAGACGGCCGCTGCCGAAGCACAGAGCGTCCGCGACGCGGCCCGCGACCAGTCGGCCCGGCTGCGCGCCGACGCGGAGGCCGAGGCCGAGCACACCGTCGACACCGCGCAGGAACGTGCCGACGCGCTGCGCGCCGGAGCCAGGGCCCAGGCGGAGAAGGTGATCCGCGAGGCCACCGAGGCGCTCCAGGAGATGTCACGCCGCTGCGCCTCCCTCCTCGCCGAACAGGAGAAGCAGCAGACCGCCGAGGCCGAGGCCGCTGACCTGGAACTCGCCCAGCAGGAGGCGGCGGCCGAAGCCCGGATCGCGGAGATGGAGGAGCGGGGCGAACGCCTGCTCGCCGACGCCAAGCGTGCGCGCGCGCAGGCCGAGGAGACGGCACGGCACCGCAACGAGGACGCGCAGGCGCAGGGTGACGAACTGGTCGCCGCCGCGCGGATGCGCGAGGAGGGCATCCAGCGCGAGACGGACCGGGTGCTGCGCGAGCACGAGGAACGGACCGAGGAACTGCGCCAGCACATGGCCCATGTCCGCTCCTCCCTCGCCACCCTGACGGGCCGGAACGCCGAGGAGGCCGGCACCCTCCCGGCCCCCGAGCCTGCCGCTGCCTCGGCGCCTGCCGGTTCCTCCCCGCCTGCCGCCTCCTCCGCTTCCGCTTCTGCCTCGGCGGGAGGCCGGGCCCAGGAGTGACGCGAGAGGGCGCCTCGGTGTGCCGGTCGCTGAGGGGCCGGGGCCGGGGGGTCTGTGGCGCGGGGGCTGCGGGTCTGGTCCGGGGTTCGCGGGCCCGGGGGGCCGAGGGTGTGCGGCTCGGGTCTGTGGCCCAGGGGCCTGTGGCCCGGCGTCAGTGCGTGGCGGTCAGCGGTTCGCGGCGGCGGATCACGCGTACGCCCAACTTGTCCTCCGGGGGCCTCCCTTCGCTCCCGATGAGGGAGAGGAACGGCTGCTTGAGCCGGTAGAGCAGCCCGTCCGCCCAGTGCCCCGCCGTCTGCCAGCGCCCCGCCGTCCGTCAGAACCCCGTCCGCCAGAACTCCGGGCGCCGGAAGCCGCCCGCAGGGAGTCGGCCGTCATCGGGTCGCCGACCGCCCGTCCGCCCGATCGCCGGGCAACACATGGCGCAGGCGCGGCTCGCGGCGTGGCTCGCGCGTGGTTCGCGGCGGGACTTAGGTGTGGGTCGTGGCGCGGCTCACGGGTGGCCAGTGGCGCGGCCCTTAAGGGGTACCCCGGGCGGGACCCTGGGGGCGGCTCGTCCCGATGCAGGACGGCGGGCCCAACTGGCCTTCTCTAGCGTGTGGTTGAGCAGGTGTGTACGGGACACCGCACCGTGCGGGTGGGGCTGGCCCCACCGCACAGACACGTACGAGCACCATCGCAGCGGGCGCCCCGGTCCGCGAAGCTCGACGTACCCAGACAGGGAACTCACCCACCACAGGCCGACATGGGAGTCGTATCGTGACAACGGCTGTAGCAAATGCCAGTACTGGGGGCAATGGGGCACTTACGGCCGTTGCCGCGTCGGCGCGGCAGGTCGTCAAGGCGTACGGGGTGGGGGAGACCCGCGTCGTCGCGCTGGACAGGGTCGACGTGGACATCGCACGGGGCGCCTTCACCGCGATCATGGGCCCCTCGGGGTCCGGCAAGTCGACGCTGATGCACTGCCTGGCCGGGCTCGACACCGTCACCGAGGGGCACATCAGCATCGGTGAGCACGAGATCACCCGCCTCAAGGACAAGAAGCTGACCCAACTGCGGCGCGACCGCATCGGGTTCATCTTCCAGGCGTTCAACCTGCTTCCCACCCTGAACGCCTACGAGAACATCACGCTCCCCATGGACATCGCGGGTCGCAAGCCCGACCGCGCCTGGGTCGAGCAGGTCATCGGGACCGTCGGGCTCGCCGACCGGCTCACGCACCGGCCCAACCAGCTCTCCGGCGGCCAGCAGCAGGGGGCACCTCCCAGCGGTAGCTGGGGGAGGGTAGCCGTGGCGCGGGCGCTGGCGGCGCGGCCCGAGATCATCTTCGGGGACGAGCCGACGGGCAACCTGGATTCGCGCGCGGGCGCCGAGCTGCTGGGCTTCCTGCGCCGCTCCGTCGACGAGCTGGGCCAGACCATCGTCATGGTCACCCACGACCCCGTCGCCGCCGCCTACGCCGACCGCGTCCTCTACCTCGCCGACGGCCGCCTGGTGGACGAGATGCACCGGCCGACCGCCGAGCAGGTCCTCGACCGGATGCGCCGCTTCGTGGGCGACGCATCCCACGCCCAGCAGCCGCACACCCCGGAGTCGCACGCCCCGGGCCACGGCTACCCGCCGCGCTCTGTGGACGACCCGCGCTCTGTGAGCGGTCCGTACTCCCCGGACGACCCGCACATCGCGGCCCCGGGGCACCACGGCACCTCCGGGCGGGCGTCATGACGATGTTCAAGACCTCGCTGCGCAGCTTCTTCGCGCACAAGGGCCGGATGGCGCTCAGCGCCGTCGCGGTCATGCTGTCGGTCGCGTTCGTCTCCGGGACGCTCGTCTTCACCGACACCATGGGGGCCACGTTCGACAAGCTGTTCGCCGCGACCGCTGCCGATGTCACCGTCTCCCCGAAGGGCGCCGACGACGAGGCGCCGCAGACCGGCAGACCCGAGTCGCTGCCCGCCTCCGACCTGGCCCGGGTGCGCCGGGCCGACGGCGTCAAGAACGCGGAGGGCGTCGTCACGAGCCCCGGCGTCACCGTCGTCGACAGAGACAACAAGAACGTGGGCGCCGCCTCGGGAGCCCCCACCCTCGCGGGAAACTGGACCTCCAACGACCGCTCGTCGATGGACATCACCTCGGGGCACCCGCCGCGCGGCCCCACCGAGATCATGGTCGACGCCGACACGGCCGACAAACACGGACTCCGGCTCGGGGAGAAGCTGCGCACGATCACGGCGGCGGGCGAGAACGTCGCGAAGATCTCCGGCATCGCCACCTTCCGCGTCACCAACCCGGGCGCCGCGCTCGTCTACTTCGACACGGCCACGGCGCAGCGCGAACTCCTGGGCACCCAGGGCAGGTTCACGCACATAGCGGTCTCGGCCCAGGACGGGTTCACCCACGGACTGCTCAAGAAGAACGTCGGCGCCGCGCTCGGCGACTCCCCGTACAAGCTGGCGACACAGAAGGAGGCCGCCGACGACGGCAGGAAGCAGATGGGTTCGCTTCTGGACGTCATGAAGTACGCGATGCTCGGGTTCGCGGGGATCGCGCTGCTCGTCGGCATCTTCCTGATCGTCAACACTTTCTCCATGCTGGTCGCCCAGCGCACCCGCGAGATCGGCCTCATGCGGGCCATCGGCTCCAGCCGCAAGCAGGTCAACAGGTCGGTGCTGACCGAGGCGTCGATGCTGGGCGTGCTCGGCTCCGTACTCGGCGTCGGCGCGGGCGTGGGGCTCGCCGTCGGGCTGATGCGGCTCATGGGCGTCCTGGGCATGAAGCTGGACACCTCCGAACTGACCGTCGCCTGGACCACACCCGTGATCGGCCTGGTCCTCGGCATCGCCGTCACCGTCCTCGCCGCCTGGCTGCCGGCCCGCCGCGCGGGCAAGGTCTCGCCCATGGCCGCGCTCCGCGACGCCGGTACCCCCGCCGACACCCGGGCCGGCGCCGTACGCGGTGTCATCGGCGCCCTCCTCACCGCGGGCGGCGGCGCCTGCCTCTACGCGGCTGCGCAGGCAGGCGAGGCGGGGCCCGGATCGATGTATCTGGGCGGCGGCGTGCTGCTCAGCCTGCTGGGCTTCGTGGCCGTCGGGCCCATGCTCGCCGGGTTCTTCGTCCGGGCGCTCTCGCTGGTCATCACCCGCCCCTTCGGCAGCGTCGGCCGCCTCTCGGAGCGCAACGCGCTGCGCAACCCCCGCCGTACGGGTGCGACGGGCGCCGCGCTGATGATCGGCCTCGCGCTCGTCGCCTCGCTGTCGGTCGTCGGCTCCTCCATGGTCGCCTCGGCCACGGATCAGCTCGACAAATCGGTCGGAGCGGACTTCATCATCGAGGCCGAGGGGCCGCAGCCGATCACGCCTGCCGTGCGCGAGAAGCTCAAGAAGTCGCCGGACCTGGAGACCGTCACGTCGTACAAGAGGGTCGAGGCCACGCTGACCTCGCCCGGCGGCAAGCGTGAGTCCAAGGAACTGGCGGCCACCGACCCTTCCTACCGGACCGCCCTGCACCGCGAGACCGCCTCGGGCGACCTCGGGGCCGCCTACGGGAAGAACGCCATGTCGGTCGGCGACCGCTACGCCAAGAAGAACGGCGTCACGGTGGGCGACACGCTCACGGTCGCCTTCGAGCACGGCGAGACGGCGAGGCTGAAGGTCGCCGCGATCACCAAGGACGACACCCCCGTCGACAACGGCGCGATGTACATCAACGTGGCGACGGCGAAGCGGTATCTGCCCGCCGACAGGCTGCCCCTGGACTCGATGATGCTCGGCACGGCCAAGGACGGCCAGGAGAAGGAGGCGTACGCGTCGCTCAAGAAGACCCTGGAGCCCTACCCGGTCTACAAGGTCCGCGACCAGGCCGACTACAAGCAGACCCTCCAGGACCAGATCGGCCAGCTGCTCAACATGGTCTACGGGCTGCTCGGGCTGGCGATAGTGGTGGCGGTCCTCGGCGTCGTGAACACCCTGGCGCTCTCCGTCGTCGAGCGGACCCGCGAGATCGGCCTGATGCGCGCCATCGGCCTCTCGCGCCGCCAGATGCGGCGCATGATCAGGCTCGAATCCGTGGTCATCGCCCTGTTCGGCGCGCTGCTAGGTCTCGGCCTCGGCATGGCCTGGGGCGCCGCGGCCCAGCGCCTGCTGGCCCTCCAGGGGCTCAACGTGCTGGAGATCCCCTGGACCACGATCGGCGCCGTCTTCGTGGGCTCCGCCCTGGTCGGACTGATAGCGGCGCTCGTCCCCGCATTCCGGGCGGGCCGGATGAACGTCCTGAACGCCATCGCCACGGACTGAGCGCCACGGGCTGACCGCCATGGACCGGCGGACCGGACGGACCGCCCGGATAGGAGGCCCGCCCGGACCGGCGGACTGTACGGACCGGACCGTATGGCCGCCTCGCGGTGAGCGGACCGTGAGGGGCGGGCCGGGACGCGGGACGGGGCGTGGGGCGCGGGGGGCTCCACGCCCCGGCACCGTGTGCGGGCGCCGGTGCGGGCTTTGTGGCCCGCGTACCAGTACGGGGCGTGCCGCGTACTGGCACGGGGCAGTCCGGGTACCCGCGCGGACCGGCGGCATTCCCCGGACGGGTGGACGGGGGTGGACGGGGTGGACAGGGTGGACGGCCGGCCGGGTGTCCGGGCGCACCGCGTACTGGTTACGGCCGGGCGCACCGTGTACCGGTTACGGCCGGTCGACCGTGTACGGGCCGGAGTCGCGGTGCGTGCCGTTCGCGGGGCCGTCGCGTACCCGTACGGGCCTGCCCATACGGGTGCGTATCCGTCAGGGCGTGCCGCGTACTCCCGCGGCGGAGGCGCGGCTCGCGCGCCCGGACGGGCGCCGGGTCGGCTCCGGCCGCGCGTGTCGCCGCCGCGTCGTACGCTGGGAGACCCCCGGTCCGCACCGCGTGCCGGGCGGTTCGCGTTGCCCACGCCCCCCGGATGGAAGCCCATGAGTCTGCACGGTCTGCTGGACGCCGTCACCAACGACCCCGCACTGGACGAGGCCATCAGGGCCGCGGCCGACGGCAACAGGCACCACGTCGACCTCGTGGGCCCACCTGCGGCGCGGCCGTTCGCCGTCGCGGCGATGGCCAGGTCGGCGGAGCGGCCGGTGCTCGCCGTGACAGCGACGGGCCGCGAGGCGGAGGACCTGGCCGCCGCGCTGCGCTCGCTGCTGCCCGAAGAGGGCATCGTGGAGTACCCCTCGTGGGAGACGCTGCCGCACGAGCGCCTCAGCCCGCGCTCCGACACGGTCGGGCGCCGCCTGGCCGTGCTGCGCCGCCTGGCGCATCCGGAGCCGGGCGACCCGGCGACGGGCCCGGTCTCGGTGGTGGTCGCGCCCATCAGGTCGGTGCTTCAGCCGCAGGTCAAGGGGCTGGGTGACCTCGTTCCCGTGGCACTGAAGCAGGGGCAGACCGTCGATCTGGAAGAGACCGTCGACGCACTGGCTGCCGCCGCCTACGCACGGGTTGAGCTGGTGGAGAAGCGCGGCGACTTCGCTGTGCGCGGCGGCATCCTCGATGTGTTCCCGCCCACGGAGGAACACCCCCTGCGCGTGGAGTTCTGGGGCGACGAGGTCGAGGAGATCCGCTACTTCAAGGTCGCCGACCAGCGCTCGCTGGAGATCGCCCAGCACGGCCTGTGGGCGCCCCCGTGCCGCGAGCTGCTGCTCACCCGGGATGTGCGCGAGCGCGCGGCGGCGCTGGTCGAGGAGCACCCCGAGCTGCACGAGATGCTCGGCAAGATCGCCGAGGGGATCGCCGTCGACGGCATGGAGTCCCTGGCGCCCGTGCTCGTGGACGACATGGAACTGCTGCTGGACGTGCTGCCCGCCGGCTCGATGGCCGTGGTGTGCGACCCGGAGCGGGTCCGTACGCGTGCCTCGGACCTGGTGGCCACCAGCCAGGAGTTCCTCCAGGCTTCCTGGGCGGCGACGGCGGGCGCGGGTTCCGGCGGCGAGGGCGACGGGGCGAAGGCGCCGATCGACGTGGGCGCCGCGTCCCTGCGCGGTATCGCCGAGGTACGGGAACGCGCGCGCGAGCTGGGCGTGATGTGGTGGACGGTCAGCCAGTTCGCCGCCGACGCCGAGCTGGACCCGGGTGCGGGGGAGGCGGGCGAGGGCGGCGACGACACCCTCCAGCTGGGCATGCGCGCGCCGGAGAGCTATCGGGGCGACACGGCACGCGCGCTGGCCGACACCAAGGGCTGGCTGTCGGAGGGCTGGCGCTGCGTCTACCTCACCGAGGGCCACGGACCCGCGGCCCGTACGGTCGAGGTGCTGGGCGGCGAGGGCGTGCCCGCGCGGCTGGCGGGGCCCGAACTGGCCGCGCTGGAGCCCGCGTTGGTGCATGTGGCGTGCGGATCGCTCGACCACGGGTTCGTGGCGCCCGCGCTGAAGCTCGCCGTGCTGACGGAGACCGACCTGTCGGGCCAGAAGGCGGCGGGCAAGGACGCGGCGCGCATGCCGGCGCGGCGCCGTAAGCAGATCGACCCGCTCACGCTCCAGACGGGCGACTACATCGTGCACGAGCAGCACGGTGTGGGCCGCTACATCGAGATGGTGCAGCGCACGGTGCAGGGTGCGACGCGCGAGTACCTGCTGGTCGAGTACGCGCCCGCCAAGCGCGGCCAGCCCGGCGACCGGCTGTTCGTGCCGACCGACCAGCTGGAGCAGATCACCAAGTACGTCGGCGGCGAGCAGCCCACCCTGCACCGGCTGGGCGGCGCCGACTGGACGAAGACGAAGGCGCGCGCGAAGAAGGCCGTCAAGGAGATCGCCGCCGACCTGATCCAGCTCTACAGCGCCCGTATGGCGGCACCCGGGCACGCCTTCGGCGCCGACACGCCCTGGCAGCGTGAGCTGGAGGACGCGTTCCCCTATGTGGAGACCCCCGACCAGCTGACGACGATCGGCGAGGTCAAGGAGGACATGGAGAAGACGGTCCCGATGGACCGGCTGATCTGCGGCGACGTCGGTTACGGCAAGACGGAGATCGCCGTGCGGGCCGCCTTCAAGGCCGTACAGGACGGCAAGCAGGTGGCGGTCCTGGTGCCCACCACCCTGCTGGTGCAGCAGCACTACAGCACCTTCACCGAGCGCTACGGCCAGTTCCCCGTCAACGTACGGGCGCTCTCCCGCTTCCAGAGCGACACCGACGCGCGCGCGACGCTGGACGGGCTGCGTGAGGGCTCGGTCGACATCGTCATCGGCACGCACCGGCTCTTCTCCTCGGAGACGAAGTTCAAGGAGCTGGGCCTCGTGATCGTGGACGAGGAGCAGCGCTTCGGCGTCGAGCACAAGGAGCAGCTGAAGAAGCTGCGCGCCAACGTGGACGTGCTCACGATGTCGGCCACGCCCATTCCCCGGACGCTGGAGATGGCGGTGACCGGCATCCGCGAGATGTCGACGATCACCACGCCGCCCGAGGAGCGGCACCCGGTGCTGACGTTCGTCGGGCCCTACGAGGAGCGGCAGATCGGCGCCGCGATCCGGCGCGAACTGCTGCGCGAGGGGCAGGTCTTCTACATCCACAACCGCGTCGAGTCCATCGACCGCGCGACGGCCAGGCTGCGCCAGATCGTGCCGGAGGCCCGTGTCGCCACGGCGCACGGGCAGATGTCCGAACAGGCGCTGGAGCAGGTCGTGGTCGACTTCTGGGAGAAGAAGGCCGATGTGCTGGTCGCCACGACGATCGTGGAGTCCGGTATCGACATCGCCAACGCCAACACCCTGATCGTCGAGCGGGGCGACAACTTCGGCCTCAGCCAGCTGCACCAGCTGCGCGGCCGGGTGGGCCGCAGCCGCGAGCGCGGTTACGCGTACTTCCTCTATCCGCCGGAGAAGCCGCTGACCGAGACGGCGCACGAGCGGCTGGCGACCATCGCGCAGCACACCGAGATGGGCGCCGGCATGTACGTGGCGATGAAGGACCTGGAGATCCGCGGCGCGGGCAACCTGCTCGGCGGCGAACAGTCGGGCCACATCGCGGGCGTCGGCTTCGACCTGTACGTGCGGATGGTGGGCGAGGCCGTGGCCGACTACCGCGCGGCACTGGAGTCCGGCGAGCAGCCGGAGGCGGCACCGGCCGAGGTGAAGATCGAGCTGCCGGTCGACGCGCACGTACCGCACGACTACGCGCCGGGGGAGCGGCTGCGCCTCCAGGCGTACCGTTCGATCGCCACGGCGACCTCCGAGGACGACATCGTCGCCGTACGGGAGGAACTGGCCGACCGCTACGGGCCGTTGCCCGAGCCGGTGGAGAACCTGCTGCTGGTGGCGGGCCTGCGGATGCTGGCCCGTACGACGGGCGTCACCGACATCACACTCCAGGGCAACAACGTCCGCTTCAGCCCCCTGGAGCTGCGCGAGTCGCAGGAGCTGCGGCTCAAGCGGCTGTACCCGGGCTCGGTCATCAAGACGGCGGCCCACCAGGTCCTCGTGCCCCGCCCCAAGCCTCAGACCATCGGCGGCAAGCCGGTGACGGGCCGCGAACTGCTCGCCTGGGTGGGCGAGTTCCTGACCACGATCCCGGGCTGAGGGCCGGTTCGGTTCGTCCGGCCCGGGTCGGTCCGGGTCCGATTATGGTCCGGTCCGGTCCGTTTCTGGTCCGGTCCGGGCCGAGCTGACGCGGCGTAAGGCGAGAGCCCCGTCCGGTGCGTGACCGGCGGGGCCCTCGGCGTTCAGCGGCCGGGGAGGTGGAGGACGGCGGCGGGGTGTGCGGCGCCGTTCAGCTCCTTGTCCATCTCGTTGACGGCGTCGTCAACGGCGGTGAAGACCACGACCATGCCGTAGATGCCCAGGCCGAAGGCCAGGAGCGAGAGCAGCACTCCGGAGAGCGCGGTCTTCCCGTTGGTGGCGAGGCCCTTCTTCGCGCGGGAGCGTCCTACGAGGCCGAGGATGAGTCCGATCAGGCCGAGGGTGCCGCCGAGCCAGAAGAGGAACGGTATGAGCCCGCACAGGGCGCCGACGAGGCCGAGGATGAGCGCGGTGATGCCCAGCCCGTTACGGGGCTGCTGGGCGGCCGGACCCTGACCGTGCGCCGGGTACGGAGGCTGCTGCGGATACGGGTTGCCGGAGGCGTGAGACATGGGTGATCCCCCCTGGGAACGGTGAGCGGTGAGCGGTGTGAGTGATGAGCGGTGGCGCCGTGAGCGGTGGCGCCGTGAGCCGTGAGCCGTGAGCCGTGAGCGGTGTGGTGCGCTGGGCGCCGGAGCTGATCCGGCGGGGACTCGGCGGGCTGATCCGGCGGGCTGATCCCGTGAGGGCTCAGAGGGTGAGGCTCCACTGCGCCGGCTCGGTCTCGAAGTCGTTCACGCTGACCTCGATGTCGAGGTTCTTCGCGGCCTTCGTGGCGTCGAAGCCGTAGGTCGCCGTGGCCTTCCTGCCGGGCAGGAGCTTGCCGCTGAAGCCCGCTCCGACGTTCTCGCCGTCGAAGATGCCGGCCGTCGTCTCGCCGGCCTCGCCCTGCCGGGCGCCGACGGAGACCAGTTCGGTGTCCAGCTTCCCCGAGCCCGTGTTCTCCAGGGTCACCTTCACCTTGTACGCCTGGTTGGCCTGCTTGTGGCCCGCGGCGTAGGCGCCGGGTGTGAACGGTGCGGGTGCGGCGACCGTGACCTTCAGCCCTTTGTCGCCGTACACGGCGGTGTCGCCCGCCGCGCGGGGGCCCTTTTCGGCCTGGCCCCCGCCCTTGCCCTTGCCGCCGCCCGAACCCTTCGCCTCGGCGCCGCTGGAGGAGGACGCCTTTTCGGTGGTGGGTTCGTCCAGTTCGCAGGCGCTGAGCCCGCCCATGGCGAGCAGGGCCGTTGCGGTGGCGGCGACGAGACGAACGCGCGGGGACGGACGGCGTGTGCGCGGGGACAGGCGGATGGACATGGCTCGGACCCTTTCCGGTCGGCGATACCGGTTCACAACGTGTCGCGAACCGATGGGTCAATAACAGCATTGCTTGTGAACCGAGTCAACAAGAAAGCATGAACGATGCGGATTCACGCTGTGAACGGGGTGGAGGGTGAGATGGGTATGCTCGACCCTCAGCAGCGCGCGACGGAAACGGCGGGAGGCCCTCGGTGTCGGACGGCACGGAAGTCACGGCAGCGGCGATCGCTCGGCTGGCGGGAGTCGGCAGAGCGGCGGTCAGCAACTGGCGCCGCCGGTACGCCGACTTCCCCCGCCCCGTCGGCGGCACCGAGACGAGCCCCTCCTTCGCACTCGACGAGGTCGAGAACTGGCTCAGCGCACAGGGCAAGCTCGCCGAACTCCCGCTCCGCGAACGGGTCTGGCGGCACATCGAGGGAGCGCCCGAAGGTGCGGCCCCGGCGCTCCTCGCCGCCGGCGAGACACTGCTCGGCGGAGGCACGTCTGCCACTGGTGCGGGTCCGCGCGACCGGGGTGAGGGCGCGCTCGGCACGGGCGGGGGCCCACGTGACACGGGTGAGGGTTCGCTCGGCACGGGCGGGGGCCCGCGTGACACGGGTGAGGCCGATGGTGCGGCGGGCCACGGCGGCCACGGGCCGGCCGGTGGTGCCGTATCGGGTGCCGCTGACGCGTCCGCTGACGCGACCGGCGACTTGTCCGGCGACGCGTCCGCCGCCTCGACCAGCGCCTCGCCCCCCGCCTCGACCGGCGACGCTTCCGCCTCCGCTCCCGCCCCCGCGACCGGCACCGCTTCCGGGGCCACGTCCCGTTCCGCCGCCAACGCCTCCCGTGCCGCACGCGCGTCCGGAACGGCTCGCCCCGATGCGCGCGACGCCGAACTCGCCCAGCTCGCACGGGAGATGGGCCCCGATGAGGCGTACGGGTTCCTGCTCGGCCGGTACTTCGACGCCAACCCCCGCCAGTACACGCTCACGCCGCCCGAGACCGCCGCGCTCATGGCCGGCCTGGCGGGCCCGGCCGACTCCTTCCTCGACCCCGCGTGCGGCTCGGGCGAACTGCTCGCCGCAGCACTGGATTCGGCCGCAGAACCGGACTCCACCGCACGACTGGACTTCGCCGCCCGGCGCGAGACCCCCGCCGCAGAACCGGACTCCGCCGCAGAACGGGACTCCGCCGCCCGGCGTGAGCGCGAGGCGCCCGCCGTGCTGCACGGTCAGGAGAGCGATCCGGTGCTCGCCCGGCTCACGGCCCTGCGGCTCACCCTCCGGGTGGCGGCACGTGCCCGTGCCGCCTCGTCCGGTGCGCTCAGTACAGCCGTTCACATCCGGAGCGAGGACGCGCTGCGCACCGAACCGGGCTCCGAGGCGCCGTCCGTCGACGCCGTCCTGTGCCACCCGCCCTTCAACGAGCGCAACTGGGGTCACGAGGAGCTGGCCTACGACCCCCGCTGGGCCTACGGCCTCCCCGCGCGTACCGAGTCCGAACTCGCCTGGGTGCAGCACGCGCTGGCCCGGCTTCGTCCCGGCGGCACCGCCGTCATGCTGCTGCCGCCCGCCGTGGCCTCCCGCCGTACGGGGCGCAGGGTGCGGGCAGCGCTGTTGCGCAAGGGCGTGCTGCGTGCCGTCGTCGCGCTGCCGCCAGGCGCCGCCGCGCCGCACAGCCTGCCGCTGCACCTGTGGGTGCTGCGCAAGCCCGACGGGTCGGCGCCCTCCGAGCCCCGGCTGCTGGTGATGGACACCGGCGACAAGTGGCAGGCCGGGGCCCGCGAACCGCTGCCGTGGCGGGAGTTGGGGCAGGCCGTGCTGGCGGCCTGGCGTGCCTACGACGCGGGTGGCGACGTCCCCGCTGAGCCCGGCGTGTGCGGCACCCTCGCCGCCATTGACCTGCTGGACGACGAGGTGGACCTCACCCCCGCGCGCCACCTGCTGCCGGGCGGGGGCAGGGGTGACGCCGCAGCGCTCGCCACCGTGCGCGCCGAGCTGGAGGGCACCCTGCGCCGCACCCTCGACCTCGCCCGCGCCACGGCGGCTGAGGAGCAGGGGACCGGGGAAGCCGGGCAGGCCGGGGGCGGCGGGTCCGGGAGCGGCGAGGGTGGCGGGGAAGCGCGGAGCGGCGCCGAGACGCACTGGCCGGAGGCCACCGTCGGCGAACTGGCGCGCGGCGGCGCCCTGGAGGTGCACACCGCAGGCGCCGAGACCGTCACCACGGCGCCGGGCGACGTCGTCATTCCCGTACAGGGCAGAGGCGCCGCCTACGTCGTCGCGCCGGACGAGGGCGGCGAGGCGCTCGGCAAGCCACTCAGTCTGCTGCGCCCGGACCCGGCCGCGCTGGACCCCTGGTTCATCGCCGGGTTCCTGCGCTCCACCGCCAACACCCGCCAGGCCAGCAGCTATGCCTCCAGCGCCTCCCGCATCGACGTACGCCGCCTGCGGCTGCCCCGGCTGCCCCTGGAGCGGCAGCGGCGCTACGGGGAGACGTTCCGCAGGCTCGCGACGTTCGAGAGCGGGCTGCGCCGCGTGGGGGAACTGGGCGAGGAGTTCGTACAGGGCATGTTCGACGGCCTCGCCGACGGCACCCTGCCGCCTGGCTGACGACGCTGCCCGGTTGACGCTCCGTACGGATGTCGCCGGGGCACGGATGACGCCTGGACACGGCCGAGCCCGCGAAACGGATGACGCTGCGGTACGCCCGCAGAACGTTGCCCGGCAAACCGCCCTGCGGCCAGCGTCCGGCCAACGCCTCCGCCTATGTCGCGTTCAACGTCCCGGCCAACGCCGCCCGGATAACAACGATTCCGCTTCCAAACGGCTCCCGGCACGCCCGTGTCCGTACCGCTGTATACGCTCACCTCCTGGAATATCCGCTCGAAACGCCTGGAGGGAAGATGTACGGGCAGACTGCGCCGCCGTACCCGCCGTCCCCCCGCGGCTCCACCGGCCGCGCGGGACAGCTCGCGGTGCGGATCGTGTTCGCGACGTTTCCCGTGTGGTCCCTGGGCCTGCTCTGCTGGGTTCCCTCCCTGCGCTTCGCGATCCTGCGCAAACGCCCCCGGGACTGGGTGGTGTTCGCCGCGAGCGTCGGTCTGACGGTGATCTACGTCGTCATGCTGGTCAAGGTCCCGGAGGTCCCGGCGGACGGTGCCGAGGGCACCATGCAGTTCGTGGGCGGGCTCTTCGCGATCCTGCTGATGGCGGGCGCCGTCGTGCACGCGGTCCTCGCCGACCGCTTCCCGCGCCCTGCCTCGTCGCCGATACAGGCGACGGGGTCGCCGGGGCCCTACGCGTACGCGCCCGGTTCCTACACCGGCCCGCAGCACGCGAGCCCCACTCACGCCGGCCCCACTCACACGGGCCCGCCGCACGTGAACGTGCCCCAGGGACACGCGCCTTACGTGAACGCGCCCGCGCCAATGTCCCCGCCCGCACCCGCACCGATGGCGACACCGCCGCCGGACCCGTACGCGCCGACCGTCTCCGCCACACCGCCGCCGGCGCCGCCCTTCAACCCGTATCCGCAGCAGGCCCCCCAGGCGCCGCGACCCCCGTTGTCCCCGCACTCCCCGCGCCACGCGGCGCCCGTCGCCCCGGTGGCCGCGCCGCCCGCCGCCTCGCCCCGTATGCGCCAGGTCGCCTCCGAGCTGGACGACCTCGACGAGCTGCTCCGCCGGCGCAACCCGCAGGACGACCGCAATCCGCAGGACGACCGCAACTCGCAGGACGAGCGTGACGAGCGGGGCCGAGGTGACCAGCAGGGCCGACGTGACCAGTGGGACCGGCGAGGGGAGCCGTGAGGGCCGGGCGGCTCATCGCGGGCCGTTACGAACTCTCCGAACCGCTCGGCAAAGGCGGCATGGGCCAGGTGTGGGGCGCACATGACACCGGCCTCGGCGGTCGGCCCGTGGCGGTCAAGCTGACCCACTCAGCGCAGATGTCCGCACCCGGCGCCGACAGCCTCGACCCCGAGGAGCTGCGCCGCCGCTTCGCGCGCGAGTGCCGTGTGACGGCGCAGCTCGACCACCCCGGTCTCGTGACCGTCTACGACGCGGGCCAGGACGGCGGCGAACTCTTTCTGGTCATGCAGCGCCTCGACGGCAGCGACCTGGGCGACCACCTCGCGGAGAACGCCCCCTACCCCTGGCAGTGGGCCGTCTGCGTCGCCGCTCAACTGTGCTCGGCGCTCGTCGCCGTGCACGGCGTCGGCGTCGTCCACCGCGACCTCAAGCCCGCCAACGTCATGGTCAGGCCCGACGGCCGCGTCGTGATCCTCGACCTGGGCATCGCCTCCGTCGGCGCCTCCGACGTCACCCGGCTCACCCGCACGGGCGCGCTCGTCGGCACACCCGTGTACATGGCGCCCGAACAGGCGACGGGCGGTGCGACCGTCGGCCCTGCGGCCGACCTGTACGCGCTCGGCGTCGTGCTCTACGAACTGCTCGCCGGACACGCGCCGTTCGAGGCACCGGAGGCCACCGGGCTCCTCTACAAGAAGCTGCACGAGCAGCCCCAGCCGCTGGAGAGCGTGGCACCCGGTGTGCCCGCACCGCTGCCCGCGCTCGTGCGGCGGCTGCTGGACCGGGATCCAGCGCACCGTCCCGCCGACGCGCACGAGGTGCACGCCGCTCTCGCCCCGCTGCTGCCCGTACCGGGCGCACGCGAGCCCGGCGCCCCGCTGGACCCGACCAGGCCGTTCCTGCGCCCCATGTCCCCCTGGCCGCCGCCCCGGCGCGGCGGCGCCACGGCCGCGGGGGACCTCAACGCGGTACTGGAACAGATCCGCCGCCTCCTCGCCACGGGCCGCTACACCGAGGTCGCCGTCCTCCTCGGCCACGCCCTTCCCCTGGCCGTCGCCGAGCACGGCGAGCACTCCCCGGTCGTGCGCACCCTGCGCAAGCAGTACGCCGCGACCCTCGTCGACATCGGCCAGTACGGTCAGGCGCTGCCCGAACTCGCGCGCCTCATCCGCGACCTGACCCCCGAGCGCGGCCTCCACGACCCCACGGTCGCGCAGCTGCTCCAGGACGAGTCCCTGTGCCGTCAGCGCCTCGCGGCGGGCTGACCGCCGGGGCGCTGACGGGCCAGGCAGCGGTGGGGCGGCGTACGGGACGGCGGTCAGCCGGCGAAGGGCCGCTTCTCGCGGGCGTCGCGCAAGGCGTGGCCCCACCAGACCAGTTGGTCCAGCATGGCCTTGGCCGCCGTGTCGCTGCCCGCCGGGCAGACCTCCTCGCCGTCCGCCCCGAAGTCCGTCCAGGCGTGGTGGAAGCTGACCGTGTCGCGCAGGGTGACGCTGTTCAGCTCGGCGAAGATCTGCCGCAGATGCTCGACCGCACGGAGTCCGCCCGCGAGCCCCCCGTATGAGACGAGACCGACCGGCTTGGCCTTCCACTCGTCGATGTACCAGTCGAGCACGTTCTTCAGGGAGGCGGGCACCGAGTGGTTGTACTCCGGTGTCACGACCACGAACGCGTCGGCCTCCCCGAGCAGTTGACCGAGCCGCTCGGCCACGACCCGCGTGGCACCCTGTGCCTGCGCACCGGCCGAGACATCGGGCATGACCAGCGGCAGGGGGTGATCCAGCAGGTCGATGGGGGTCACCTTCACCCCGTCGTGCTTCGCCGCCTGGCCGGTGAACCACCGCGCCACCGTCGGCCCGAACCGTCCGTCACGGACGCTTCCGGTGATGATCGCCAGCTTGAGAGGGCTGTCGGACATGGAGGACTCCAAGGTGTCTGGTGGGCAAGGGCACTGGTGGACGAGGACAGGGGCGAAGGGCACGGGCGTGCGCGCTCTTCCACCGTCGGCCTGCCGCCGGAGTTCACCGAGGAAGTTGACAAAGACTTGTCATGAGTTCCGAGTCCCTGTGGCGGGTTGGGGGTGAACGGACGTTCTAAGATCGTGCGGGGCGGTGATGGGCTGTCCCGTTTCGTCCGTGAACGTGAACTCCCGGAGTGGATCCCGCCTTGCCCCGCAGCACCCGCACCACCCGTAGCCCCCGCAGTACCCGTACCCGCATACGGAGGACCGGCCTGCCCGTTGCCGCGGGGGTCGCCGCCGCCGTCGTCCTGCTGGGCGGGTGTGACGGACTCCCCGGCGAGAAGGACGACAGGGCAGCTGGCTCCGGCAGCAGCGGCGGTACGGGAGGGGCGGTACGGGGCGGGCGTGCCGTGTCGCCGCTGGAGAACCCGGACGGCACCAAGCCGGGCCTGGCGCCCATCGGTTCGGAAGCCGAGAAGGCGAGGGCCCGCGCGCTGATCGGGAAGCTGGTGACCAAGGGCCGCGGGCCCAGGACGGGTTACGAGCGGGAGAAGTTCGGCTACGCGTGGATGGACACGGCGCACGGCGTGCCCCTGGCCGGCAACGGCTGCGACACCCGTAACGACCTGCTCGCCAGGGACGGCGCCAAGCTCCGCCACCGCGACGGGTCGGACTGCGTCGTGCAGTCCATGACGCTGGACGACCCGTACACCGGCAAGCGCCTCACCTGGAACAAGCGGCACGCCATCGCGGTGCAGATCGACCACGTCATCCCGCTGTCGTACAACTGGCAGATGGGCGCGTCACGTTGGAGCGAGGACAAGCGCAAGCGGGTCGCCAACGATCCCCTCAACCTTCTCCCCGTCGACGGGCCGGCGAACGCCTCCAAGAGCGACTCCGGCCCCGCCTCCTGGCTGCCGCCGTCCAAGCCGGTGCGCTGCGCGTACGCGGTCCGCTTCGCGCAGGTCGCCCAGAAGTACGCCCTCGCGGTCACCGCTCCCGACAAGCGGACGATGCTCGCCCAGTGCGGCGGCTGACGGCCGCCGGCGCCCGCGTGGACGGAAGCGGCCAGTACGGAGGCGTCGCGTCCTGCGCCGCGCCGGGCCGCCTGCGCGTCCCGCGCGTACCGCGCCCCAGTGCTCGGTGCGGCCGACGCGGCAGCGCGCGCGGCCCGGGTCGGCTGCCGCGGACGGCGTAGCCGCGACACAACTGACCCCGAATCGTTGGTCGATTTGGTGTCGAAGCGGTGGTCACGGTGCCCTTCGACTCCTTACCATCGATCACCGCCAGGTCATGTGGGTCATGCCGTACCAGCACGACCCTCCGCCGCCGCCCGGGAGGCCGCATGGAACGCCAGTACCGCAGGTCCGCGCTCACTCTCTCCTCACTCGCCGCGCTCGTCGTCGCCGCGCCCCTGCTCACCGCGTGCGGCAACGACGCACACCCGGGAGCCGCGGCCGTCATCGAGGGTGACCGGATCAGCATGGCGCAGCTCCAGTCGAGAGCCGGCGCCGTTCGGGACGCGCAGCGCGCCGCGCCCCAGGGCGAGCAGATGATCAAGCAGAGCGGCCAGCTCACCCGCGCCACGCTCGACGGCATGATCCGCGAACGCATCGTCAAGCAGGCGGCGAAGGACGCCGGCGTGGGCGTCAGCCGCCGCGAGGTCCAGCAGGCACGCGCCCGGATCGAGCAACAGGCGGGCGGGCGCAAGCAGTTGGAGTCCTCGCTGCTGCGTCAGCAGGCCATCGCGCCCGACGAGATCGACGGCCGCCTGCGTATGCAGCTGCAGGTCGAGAAGATCGCGAAGGCCGAGGGCATCAACCCCAGCTCACCGCAGGGCAACCAGAAGCTCAACGCGAAGCTGGGCGAGGTCTCCAAGGCCATGAAGATCGATGTCAACCCGCGCTACGGGAAGTGGGACGAGGCCAAGTCGACGCTCGCCCACACGAAGACGCCCTGGCTGCGTGACCTCACGGGAGACGCGGCCGACCGCAAGCAGCGTGCATGAGGTTTGCCTGCGGCGGTGTGCGGATGCGGGGTGACCGTGCGTAGTGGGGGAACCGGGGCGAGGTGAGGGCGCGTTCCGGGTTACGTTCGTGGAGTGAACGAGATCCCCGCGACCGGCCGTATCGTCCTGCTCACCACCAGCCACCGCGTGGCGCCCGGACTGCTGTCCTGGCCCGCGTGGCAGGCCCTGCGCACCGCCGACCGCGTGCTGTGCGCCGACGCGGCGCACCCGCAGCTCCCGTACGTACGTGACGCGGGAGTCAAGGTGGAGGCCGGGGCGGCGGCCGACGCGCCCTCCCTCGTCGACGAGTGCGCCGCCGAAGGGGGCCGTACCGTCGTGGTCCTCGCCACGGCGGAGGGCGAGCCCGCGCTCACCGACGGCCTCGCCCGCCTCGCGGGCTCCGGCCGCACCTCCATGCCCGAACTCGAACTCCTCCCCGCCTCCTACGACCTGCCCGGCGCGCGACTCCTCGACGTGGTGCAGGTCATGGACCGTATCCGCGCCGAATGCCCCTGGAGCGCCGAGCGCACCCACGAGGATCTGCTCAAGTACGGCGTCGAGGAGATCTACGAACTCGTCGAGGCGGTGGAGGAAGGGGACCGGGCCGCGCTCGCCGAGGAACTGGGTGACGTGCTGCTTCAGGTCGTCTTCCACGCCCGGATCGCGGAGGACGACCCCGACGAACCGTTCGCCGTCGACGATGTCGCGGGCGGGCTCGTCGCCAAGCTTGTGCATCGCCATCCGCATGTGTTCGGCGACGAGGTCGCCTCGGACGCGGCGGATGTCGAGGCGCATTGGGCGGAGCGTAAGGCCGTTGAGAAGCATGCGCGTACGTCGGTGACGGAGGGGGTGCCGTTGGGGCAGCCGGCGTTGGCTCTCGCTGCGAAGCTTGGGGGGCGCGCTCGGGGGGCTGGGCTTGATATCGCCCTGCCCGATGCGCTGGGTGCGCCTGACGCGCCTGCCGCGGTTGATGCGCCTGACGCGCCCGCTGCCATTGATGTGCCTTCGCCTGATGCGGCGGGGGTTGGGTACGCGTTGTTGCGGATTGCTGTGTGGGCTGAGGCCGGTGGGGTGGATCCGGAGGTGGCTTTGCGGGGGGCCGCGCGGGTGTATCGCGACGCGATCCGGGCCCAGGAGGGATGAATCCCTCCCCGTCCCTTCGGGGCTGCGCCCCGTGCCCCCCTGTTGTTGTTCCTGTGATGTGAAGCCCCTTCCCGTTCGATATGGGGGCTTCGCCCCCTGGCCCCCGTTGGCCTCGCCGGCCGGGCGTTGAGGGGCGCTGCCCCCCAACAGC
>NZ_JANCPR020000041.1 GCF_028657195.3 Streptomyces iconiensis | reverse complement strand
GGTCTTGATGAAGTTGCCTTCATAAAGCACTCATTGAGGGCTCACGGCGGGGCCGAAGACTCAGTCGTATGACATTGAGTCTTCGGCAGGCCATCCCCCTCTGTCTCGCGTTGAGCGTGTGCGCGCTCCTCGCGGTGCCCAGCAACTTCGCCGGGCTGAGCGGGGACGCGCGGCTCACGTTCGCGGTGTTCGCGCTGGCGACCTGCGCGTGGATCGGCACACCGATCGACGACACATATATCGCGCTCGGAGCGGGGCTCGCGCTCGCCGCCACCGGTGTCATCAGCTCCGACACCCTCTTCGGCACCCTCGGCGACGAGACGGTCTGGCTGCTGATCTGCGCCTTCGTCCTGGCCGCCGCCGTCTCCAGAACCGGGCTGGCGGCGCGGGCCGCGGCCTTCCTGGTGAGCGGGGCCCGTTCGGTGCGGCAGCTCGTGCACCTCACCACGGCCGCACTGGTGGTCAGCGCGTTCGCCATACCGGCCACCTCCGGCCGCGCGGCCCTGGCGCTCCCCGTCTTCCTCGCGCTCGCCGCCGTATTGCGCGAGCGCAAGCGGCTCGTGGTGATGCTCGCGCTGCTGTTCCCCACCGTCATCCTGCTGTCCGCGGTCGCCACCCTGATCGGCGCCGGCGCCCACCTGATCACGGTGAGCGTGCTGTGGGAGTCGGCTGGCGAGCACGTCGGCTTCACCCAGTGGCTGCTGCTCGGGCTGCCGCTGGCCATAGTGACCTCTCATCTGGCCGCCGAGGCCGTGCTGTTGACGACGACACGGCGCGAGGACCGGCACGGACCCGTGCGGATCACCGTCGAGGACATCCAGCGGCACTCCCCGGGCACCGTGACAGGACCGCTGTCGCAGCCCGAAGCGCGGGCGGCGCTGCTGCTGTTCACCGTGGTCGGGCTCTGGTGCAGCGAGCCGCTGCACGGAGTGTCCCCCGCGCTTGTCGCGCTGATCGGCGCCGTGGTCGCCGCCTCGCCGGCGCTGGGCACGGTCGGGCTGAAGGACGCGCTGAAGACGGTGCCCTGGTCGTTGCTGCTGTTCATGGCGGCGACGATGGCGATGGGGGTCGCGCTCTCCGCGTCCGGCGCCGCGAAATGGCTGGTCAGTGGGGTGCCCGGCGGTGCGGCCCTCCCGCCGTGGGCGTTCCTCGGCGCCGTCGTCCTTGTGAGTACGGGCGCGCACCTGCTGCTGCAGTCGCGTTCGGCCCGCTCCAGCGTGCTGGTACCGCTGGTCGTCGCGGCGGCTGCCGGCGCCGGGGTCAACCCGGTGTCAGCGGCGCTCGCCTCCACGGCAGCCGCGGGCTTCTGCCACACGCTGCCCGCCTCGGCCAAACCCGTCGCCCTCTTCGCCGACATACCCGACACCCCCACCTACACCCCCGGCGACCTCCTGCGCCTCTCCGCCGTGCTGGCCCCGCTGACAGCGGTCCTGGTGCTGGTGTTCGCGCTGCTCGTGTGGCCGCTGCTGGGCGTGCCGGTGCGCTGAGCGGCACTCCGCGCCGGCCCCACGCCTCCGCTCAGCTCGTCCTTCTCCGCTCACTCCTCGTACATTGCAAGGAGCCCGTCATGCCCGACAAGCCCGCTTCCTCCTACCACATCACGGTCGCGCCCAGCGGCTTCAAGGAGTCCCTCTCCGCGCACCAGGCCGCCGAGGCCATGGCCAAGGGCATTCGCCGCGTCGCTCCCGGGGCCACGCTCGACCTCATCCCCCTCGTGGACGGTGGCGAGGGCACAGCCGAAGCCCTCGCCACCGCGACGGGGGGCCACCTCGTCCCGCTCCACGCGACGGGCCCGATCGGCGCCCCCGTCCGCACGCATTTCGCCCTGCTCGGGAACGGAGCGGTCGGGGCCGGGCAAGCCGGCTGGGCGGCCGGAGCGGCTCACGTGCCCACAGCGGTGGTGGAGATGGCGGCGGTGGCCGGGCTCTCGCTCGTGCCGCGCGAGTGCCGCGATCCGGGCATGACGACGACATACGGCGTCGGCCAGCTGATCCGCGCCGCGCTCGACGCCGGGGCCCGGCGCGTGCTGGTGGGCTGCGGGGACTCGGGCACCTCCGACGGCGGGGCGGGCGCGCTCCAGGCACTCGGGGCGCGGCTCCTCGACGGGGACGGCGCCGAGCTGGCGCGCGGTGGCCATGTCCTGCCGGCTCTGGACCGTATCGACGCGTCCGGCCTCGACCCGCGCTTGAAGGACACCGAACTCCTCGTCGCCTGCAATCCGTTCAATGTGCTGTGCGGCCCGACCGGCGTGGCGCGCGTGTTCGGTCCGCAGAAGGGGGCGACGCCTGAACAGGTCGAGCTGCTCTCGCACGGGCTGGACCGCTGGGCGGCCGTCCTGGAACGGGACGTGGTGAGCGACCCGTTCGGCGCGGACCTGCGCAGCGCCCCCGGCACGGGTGCCTCCGGTGGCCTCGGCTCGGGCCTCGCCGCTGTGGGCGCCAGGTTGCTCCCCCGCTTCGAGGTCCTTCTCGACCACCTCGACCTCGACGCACGCCTCGCCCGTGCCGACCTCGTTCTCACCGCCGAGGGTTCCCTCGACCACCAGACCGCACGCGGCAAGATCCCGGCCGAGGTCGCCCGCCGCGCCAAGCTGTACGGCAAGCCGGTTCTCGCCCTTGCCGGCACCCTCGGCGAGGGCGCGGGCAACACCCCCGGCATCGACGCCTACGGTTCGATACTCCCCGCTCCCCTCCCCCTCGCCGAAGCGCTCACCCACGCACCCACCTATCTCGCGGACGCCACCGAACACGCCTTCCGCATGGTCCTTCTCGGCACCCGCCTCCCTCTGCACCCAACCAGTCCTGTGCTCGGCGCGGGACCGACCAGTCCCGTGCTGGGCGCGGGGCGGGCGGAATCCGTGGGTGCGCCTCGTGCAGACGTCGGTGGCGTGCGGGGGTGACGGGCGGCCGGTTGGGGCTCAGTGGCCGCTCGTGTCGATGACGCAGAACGCGTTGCCGTCCGGGTCGGTGAGGACGATGAAGTCGGCGTCGGGCGGGTACAGGTCCCAGTCGGTGCGGTGGGCGCCGAGGGAGACGAGGCGTTCGGTCTCGGCGGCCTGGTCGGCGGCGTCTCCGGCGTAGAGATCCAGGTGAATGCGGGGGTACTTCTGGACGGGGGTCTCGCTCTCGGCCAGGGAGAGTTGGGGCCCGGCGCGGCCGTCGGCGGGGATCAGGATCGCCCAGTCCTCCTCGGGTTCCTCGCGCGGGACGTAGTCAAGGGCGCGGGTCCAGAAGGCGACCGCACGGGGTACGTCGGCCACTCCCAGCACCACGGATCCGATCCTCAGCATGCGTTCGATTGTGGCAGCCGGGACCGACAACGCGGGTCACGCGGCCGGCGTCGACCCGGCCTCGCCGAGGCCGAGTTGGCGCGGGGAGACCGCGCCTGCCGGGGTGAGGCGGGTCGCGTCCATACGAGGCGTTCCTCCCGGCGGGGGCCGTCGCACCCCTCCGGCCCCCGCGCTGCGTCGCGCCCCCGGGGCCCACGCTGCTGGCCCGCACGGTGCTGATGGCACTGACGGCGGTCGACGTGCAGGTCGTCGTCGGTTACGCGTCCGCGCTCGCCCCGTACAGCGTGCAGTTGACCGCGCTCGCCTTCCTCCTCACGGGCCCGCTTCGGCTGGTCCGAGGCGGCGATGCCGGGCTGTTCGGGCTGTTCGGGCTGGTCGGCGCCGTGGGTGTGGTGGGTGTGGTGGCCATGACGTTCGCGGGCCGGCTGGGCGACCGGGCATGTGGTGGCCGCCCGCGCATGAGGCCGGGCGGCCACCACGTGCGCCGGACACGGCCGACCCACCTCGTTCAGCGCGCCTCACTCAGCCCGCCCCGTTCAGCCAACTCGCTGAGCGCGCCCCGCTCAGCGCTTCAGCCCGCCTCGCGGTCCGGGACGCAGCGGCCTTCCTCGGTGCGGTAGCCCCAGCGGGCGCCGTCGCGTACGAGTTCGGTGACGGCGGCGACGAACCGTTCCACGTGCTCGTCGGGGGTTCCGGCGCCGAAGCTGACCCGTACGGCGTTCAGCGACCGCTCACCCGGCTCGGCGTCCGGTGCGCCGCACTCGCCGGGTGCGTCGTCCTCCTGGCCGAGGAGGGTACGCAGCAGCGGGTGGGCGCAGAAGAGGCCGTCGCGTACGCCGATGCCGTACTCGGCGGAGAGCGCGGCGGCGAAGTGGGAGCTGTTCCAGCCGTCGACGACGAACGAGAGCACGCCGACCCGGTCCGCTTCGTCGCCGAACAGTGCGAGGACCGACACCTCGGGCACCGCGGCGAGCCCGGCACGCAGCTTCTCCAGCAGCTCCTCCTCGCGTGCGACGAGGCGTGCGAAGCCCGCCTCGGTCAGGGCGCGGCAGGCGGAGGCGAGGGCGTAGGCGCCGATGACGTTGGGCGAACCGGCCTCGTGGCGTGCCGCGTTGGTGTGCCACTCGACGTCCACACCGCCGTCGTCGCGCCGTGCGACCTTACGGCTGGCGCCGCCGCCCGCGAGGTACGGCTCGGCCTCGCGCAGCCAGTCGGCGCGGCCCGCGAGCACGCCGGCGCCGAAGGGCGCGTACAGCTTGTGCCCGGAGAAGGCGACCCAGTCGACCTCCAGTTCCCCGATCCGCACCGGCCTGTGCGGCGCGAGCTGGGCCGCGTCAAGGACGATGCGGGCGCCGTGCCGGTGGGCGGCGCGCGCGAGTTCGCGTACGGGCCACACCTCACCGGTCACGTTCGAGGCGCCGGTCACGCACACCAGCTTGGGGCCGCGCGGGGCGCCGTGCAGCGCCGACTCCAGTGTGGCGACGGCCTGTTCGGGCGAGCGGGGCGCGTCCAGGTACGTCACGTCGTGGCCGCGCCACGGCAGCAGCGAGGCGTGGTGCTCGGACTCGAACACGTACACCCGGGTCCCGGTGGGGAGCGCCGCGGACAGGAGGTTGAGCGAGTCGGTCGTCGCCCGCGTGAACACCACCTGGTCGCCCTCGCCGCATCCCACGAACTCAGCGACGGCGGCCCTGCTCTGCTCGAACAGTTCCGTCGAGAGCTGCGAGAGGTACCCGGCACCCCGGTGCACGCTGCCGTAGTACGGCGCGTACGCGGCGACGTCGTCCCACACCCGCTGGAGCGCGGGCGCGCTGGCCGCGTAGTCCAGTGCGGCGTATGTCACCTCGCCGCCGGTCACCAGCGGAACGCTCACGTCACGGCCGAGAACCGGGAGGGGAAGCGGAAGGGCCTGGTCGGAACAGGAGGGGTCCGGGGAGGTGCCCGGGGTGCCCGAGGTGGTGGAGGTGCCCGATGAGCTGGGCGCGGCGGACGCCCCGGAGATCGCAGAGGCCCCGGAGATCGCAGAGGCAGCGGAGGCGGCAGAGGCTGCGGGGGTGGAGGGGCCGACAGTGTCGGTGGGGGTGGCAGCCGTGGAGGCGGCGGCGGAAAACGGCATGGCGAAGCTCCCGTAGGCAGGATCGAGTCGATGACGCGCGCACACGTCCAACGCGGAAGCGGCGCGCGGAAAGGAACCGGAAACCGGTGAACGGAAAGGGGCCTGCGGCCCTAGCGCATTCGCTGACTCACTGGGGAACTCCCTCGTAGACCAGGACCCCTGGCATGAGGGATCCGCGCTTGCCGCGGACCTTGCTGTCCCACGGCCTGGTCATCACCCGGGGCACCCCGCCACGGACGGAGGGTTGCCGGACAGCGGGCCGGGGCCTTGATCGCTGTCGCTCGTGACCTGGCCAGGAGTATGCCATAGCCCTCTCACGCCGCACACGAGTGCGTCCGCATCGCGGACAGCACCCCGGAAGGGGCGAAGAGCCCAGGAGAGCCCGGAGCGCACTGTCCTGGGAGCCGGCCCGGCCCACATCACGGTGTTCGGGGAGCGAGCCCCGGAAGGCAGCTCGGAGAACCTCGGAGAACACGGCCCGAGGGAGCCGACGCCCCGGGAACGCGGCCCGGGAGGCGCGGCCCGGAGAGCGCCGTGCCGAGGGACACGGGCAAGGCACGCGGTCGTCAGGCTCGCGCCGTGCGGCGCTCCCCCACTGCCGTGGGCATCGGCATCGGCATCGGTGCTGGCACCGGCACTGACGCTGGTTCCCGCACCGGTGCCGGAGACACCGCCGCCGCCGACACAGGTGCTGGCACCGCCCCCCGCTTCGGCGCCGGCGCCGAACCGGACGCGGGCGGCCCGTCGGTGGCCCGTTCCGCGAGGAGTGCGACCACGGCGGGGTGCGCGGCGAGCGGTGCTGCCACAGTGTCGGCACCGGCCGTGTGGAGTCGGTCGGCGAAGAGGCCGGGGGCCAGGAGCCAGGTGGCGACGGCGATGTGGCGGGCACCCTCGGCGCGGAGGCGGGCGACCGTATCGGCGACGGAGGGTGCGGAGGTCGCGGCCCAGCCGACGGATACGGGACAGCTCAGCAGCCGCCCCAACCGGCCTGCCATGCCCTCGACTTCGGCGCGGGCGCCCGGATCGGAGGAACCGGCGCCCGCGAGCACGAGTGCGTCCCCGTATCCGAAGGTCCGCGCGCCGCTCTCCGCCAGGCGGTCGACCAGCGCGGGCAGCAGCGCGGGGGCTGGGCCGAGGGGCGGCGTCACGTGGACATCGGTGCGACCTGCCCGTTCGATCTGCGCGGGGATGTCGGTGCGTACGTGGTAGCCGGAGGCGAGGAACGCGGGAACGAGCGTGACGGGGCCGGGGAGCCGGGCGAGCGCCCCGGCGACATCGGGAGCGCGTACGTCGGCATGGGCGAGGTGGACGGCGCGGCCGGTCCGCCGGGTGAGGGCACACCGCAGCGTCTCGGCGACCCGCGCCCCCGCTTCGCGCCGGGTGCCGTGCACGACGAGCAGCACGGACGGCCCCGGTGCCGACCTCTCACCCACGTATGTTTCCGCGTCCGCTCGGTGTGCGGCCACCGCGGTCTCGGCAGTCATCGAGATCTCGACAGTCATCGCGGTCATCGCGGTCGCCACGGGCAGCGCCGTCGCCACGGGCATCGCGATCGCCACGATCGCTGCGGTCACCGCCATCACCGCCGTCGCCGCGGTCACCGCCGTCGCCACGGTCACCGCGGGCGTCACCGTCGGCACGGCCACTCCGGTCATCACCGTCGCCACGGCCACCGCGGGCATCACCGTCACCGCCGTCGCCACGGCCACTCCGGCCATCACCGTCGCCACGGTCACCGCAGTCGCCCGCGTCCCAGGCGATCCGGTAGCCCCGTTTGACCACGGTCTGTACCACGCCCGGGACGCCCAGCGCCGTACGCAGCCGGCCCACGGCCGCTTCCACCGCGTGTTCGTCGGCGCCGCCTCCGGGGAGGGCGGGGAGCAGTTCGGCGCAGGAGAGCACCTGGCCGGGGCGGCGGGCCAGGGCGCGGAGCACGGCCAGGGGGCCCGGGTGCACAGGCCGGGGTTCGCCGTCCACGAGGACGGCTGTGCCGCGCAGTTCGAGGGTGTGCCCCGCGACGGGCAGCCGGGGGGCCGCTGCGGGCAGGCGCTCGCCGAGCAGGCGGACGAGTGCGCCGACGCGGAAGCGGTCGGGCCAGTAGGCGGGGAGGTCACGGGCGAGGAGCGGCGCCGCGGTGACGGGGCCCACGCAGGCCGACTGGGTACGGTCCCGCAGTGCGCGGGTCAGCTCCTCGGTCACGCCCCGTTCCTCCGCGCGGGCGAAGAGCCCGGCGGCGGCGAGGGCGCTGGTGAAGGTGACGGCGTCCACACCGCCGTTCACCAGCGTCTCCAGCAAGCGGTCGAGCGGCGCCAGGTCGAGGGGCGCCGTCCACCTGTACACGGCGACCGGTACCACCTCGGCGCCGGCGCACCGCAGGGCGTCGATGAAGTCCCGCAGGGGTTCCCCGTGCAGTTGTACGGCGATGCGGCGCCCGGCCAGATCGTCCCGCGCGAGCAGCCGTTCGAGCACCTCGGTCGAGGACTCGGAACCCGGCGACCACGCCTCACGCAGCCCGGCCGCACGGATGGCGCCGCATGTTTTGGGCCCCCGCGCCAGCAGTTCGGCACGCGCCAGCGTGCCCCGTAGTGCCTCGCCCTCGCCCCAGCCGTCCGCCGCCTCGACCCAGCCGCGGAACCCGATCCCCGTCGTGGCGACCACCACGTCCGGTGGCCGGTCGGTCAACTGCCTTGTGGTTTCCCGCAGTTGTGCGTCGTCGGCCAGGGGGGCGATACGCAGTGCGGGCGCGTACAGCACGGCCGCGCCCCGCCGCTCCAGCAGCGCTCCCAGTTCCTCCGCACGGCGCGCGGCCGTGACCGCGACCGTGAACCCGGCCAGTGGTGGCGCCGGGCCCGTACCCGTACGGTTCCGCGACAGGCGTGCCGTCACTCCGTCTCCCTCCGGTGGTAAAGGGACATCGTCACCCGAGCCCCGTTTCCCCTGCGTTTCCGCCAGGCGTCACCTCAGTCACACCTACCGGCTCAGTCACACCTGCCGGCTCAGTCACACCTGCGGGCCGTCACTCAGGGGCACGCCTCCGGGCGACTGCCCGGTCATGCCGGCGGGCGACACCTCGACCACGCCGTCCACCGCCCGGACTCCGTACACCGGCAGGGACACCTCGGTACCGTCCCCGGCGTCGTCGTTCAGGCGGCGCCCGGTGCTCAGTTCGAACGTTTCCTTGCCGAGCGGCCCGGTCACCACCGGCGTGCCGCCGCTGTCGCCGACGATGCCGTGGCAGATGACGGGTGCCCCGCTGAAGGGGTCCACGTTGCCGACCGCGTGCAGCGCTCCCGTGTGCAGGCGGAAGAGCGCGACGGTGGCGCCGCAGGGGAGGAGCGCGGCGCGGCCCTGTTCGGGCGGGAGGTCGTCCACGGGGCAGACGGGGGTCCATCGGGAAGCGGGGCCCTTGTCGCTCGCCGCCAGGGATCGGGAGCCGGGGCCGGGCGCGAATGCCGGTACGGGCCCAAGTACGGACGCGGACGCGGGCACGGACCCGGACGCAGGCACCGACGCGGACGCAGGCGGAGGTAGCGCGGGTTGCGGGGGTTGCGGGGAGTACGGGCTTTGCGGGGAGTACGGGCTCTGCGAGGAGTACGGGTTTTGCGGGGAGTCCACAGGGTGGAGGGTCATGCGACGGTCACCTTCTCTCGCGGTACGGCGGGGAATCCGAGCGGCACCGGCTGGTCGCGCTCGACGGCGAAGGAGATCGCGGGGTCAGGGGTGTCGGGGGCGTTGACGAAGGAGTGGAAGCGGGCCAGTTTCGCGGGGTCTTCGAGCACGCCGCGCCATTCGTCGCGGTAGGCGCCCACATGGCGCTCCATCGCCGCGTCCAGTTCGCCGCAAATGCCCAGCGAGTCGTCCATGATCACGGCGCGCAGGTGGTCGAGCCCGCCGTCCATGGCCTCGATCCAGGCGGCGGTGCGCTGGAGGCGGTCGGCGGTACGCACGTAGAACATCAGGAAGCGGTCGATCGCGCGCACGAGCGCGTCCCGGTCCAGGTCGGCCACCAGCAGTTCGGCGTGGCGGGGTGTGAATCCGCCGTTCCCGCCCACGTACAGGTTCCAGCCGTTCTCCGTGGCGATGATGCCGAAGTCCTTGCTCCGCGCCTCGGCGCACTCGCGCGCACACCCCGAGACCCCCGCCTTGATCTTGTGTGGGCTCCGCAGCCCTCGGTAGCGCAGCTCCAGTTCGATCGCGAGGCCCACCGCGTCCCCGACCCCGTACCGGCACCAGGCGGAACCCACACACGACTTCACGGTGCGCAGGGCCTTCCCGTACGCGTGTCCCGATTCGAAACCGGCGTCGGTCAGGCGCCGCCAGATGGCCGGGAGCTGTTCGAGCCGGGCACCCAGCAGGTCGATCCGCTGCCCGCCCGTGATCTTCGTATACAGCCCGAAGTCCCTGGCCACCTCGCCGAGCACAATGAGCCGGGCCGGAGTGATCTCCCCTCCGGGGATGCGGGGTACGACGGAGTACGTGCCGTTGCGCTGCATGTTGGCGAGGTGGCGGTCGTTGGTGTCCTGGAGCGCGCCGTGTTCGCCGTCGAGGATGTGGGTGGCGCTGTCGCGGGAGGCGAGGATGGAGGCGACGGCGGGCTTGCACACGTCACAGCCCCGGCCGCGCCCGTGCTGTGCCACCAGTTCGGAGAACGTGGTGATGCCGGTGGCCGCGACGATCTCGTACAGGTCGGCGCGCGAGTGCGCGAAGTGCTCGCACAGCGCGCGCGACTGTGCGACCCCGGCCGCCTCCAGCAGTCGCTTCAGCGCGGGTACGCACGAGCCGCAGCCGGTACCGGCCCGCGTACAGGACTTGAGCGAGGCCACATCGGTGCAGCCCTGCGCGGTGACGGCCTCGGTCAGCGCGCCCTTCGTCACGGCGTGACAGCTGCACACCTGTGCGCCGTCGGGCAACGCCGCCACGCCACCGCCCACGCCACCCTCCGCGCTGCCCGGCGCCAGCAGCGCGCCGGGGTCGCCCGGCAGCGCACTTCCGACCAGCGGCCTCAGCAGCGGGTAGGCCGACGCGTCGCCGACCAGAATGCCGCCCAGCAGCGTCCTGGCGTCGTCCGAGACGACGAGCTTGCCGTAGGTCGCGGCGACGGGATCGTTGAGTACGACCTCCAACGCACCCGGCGTGACCCCGAGCGCGTCCCCGAACGAGGCCACGTCCACACCGAGGAGCTTGAGCTGTGTGGAGGTGTCGGCGCCGACGGGGAGCGATGGCTTGTCAGTTGCGGAGGTCCTGGTGGTCGTGCCAGTCGTGGTCTTTGCGGTGTTCGCGGAGCCGACGGGGCCGGCGGCACCCTCGGAGGCCGTGACGCTCACACCGTCCCTGGCGCCCGTGCTGCTCGCGGCGCCCCCGGAGCCCGCGCCGTCCTCGGAGCCCGCGCCGTCCTCGGAGCCCGCGGCGCTCGCGGCACCCGTGGCGCTCGCGTCGTCCCCGTCGTCCCCGGCGTCCCCGTCATGCGCGCCAGTCGCGCCAGTCGCGCCAGTCGCGCCAGTCGCACCGTACGCAGCGCGCTCGCCGTACTCGCCGTACTCGCCGCCCCCGGTGAGGAGTTGGCCCACAACGGTCTCGGCCATGGCGTAGCCCGGGGCGACCAGTCCGAGCGTTCTGCCGTTCACGCAGGCGACCTCGCCGACGGCCCACACGTGTGGGTCCGTCACCGACCGGCAGGTCGCGTCCACGACCACTCCGCCCCGCTCGCCCACACGCAGTCCGGCCTCGCGGGCGAGTTCGTCGCGTGGCCGCACGCCTGCGGCGAAGAGGACAAGGCCCGTGTCCAGGTGGGTGCCGTCGGTGAGTTCGACTGCGGTGACCCGCCCTGTCGCCGGGTCGGTGACCACGCGCTCGGTACCGGTACCCGTGTGGACGGTCACGCCCAACTCCCCCACCATGCGGCCGAGCAACGCGCCGCCGCCCGCGTCCAGTTGGGTCGCCATCAGGTGCGGTGCCAGCTCGACCACGTGCGGGGCCAGCCCGAGAAGGCGCAGCGCGTTCGCCGCCTCCAGCCCGAGGAGCCCGCCCCCGACGACTACGCCGACCCCGCCACCCGTACTCCCCCCGCGTCCGGCCCCGGTCCTGCCTTCGCCTCCGACACGGGCGGCTGCTGCCCGGATCGCGTCGATGTCGTCCAGCGTCCGGTAGACAAGGCAGCCAGGCGCCCCGCTCCCCGGCACGGGTGGCACGAACGGCCGCGACCCGGTGGCGAGTACGAGCGCGTCGTACGGCATCCGCGCTCCCGAGGCGGTGGTCACGGTGCGGGCCGTGCGGTCGACGCCCGTCGCCGGGTCGCCCGGCCGCACGTCGACACGTGCGGCGTCGTGCGGTGGCAGGCGCAGCGCCGCCTCGTCGGCGCCGTCGAAACAGGTGGAGAGCGCCACCCTGTCGTACGCGGGCCTGCCCTCCTCCCCGAGCACGGTGACCCGCCAACTCCCCTCCATGTCCCGGGAGATGAGGGACTCCACCAGGCGGTGCCCGACCATCCCATGCCCGACGACGACGAGCCGGCGGGACGCGGAACGTACGGGCGGTACGGGCCGAACGGGCGGTACAGACGGTACGGGTGGTGGGGAAGGGTTCAGCACTGCGCTCACCTCGTGGCGGTCGAAGTCGAAGTCGGGCTCGGGTCCTGGCTCGGGTCCGGGTTCAAGTCCGGGCTCACGTCCGGGCCCAGGCCCCGGCTCGGGTCCCGGCTCGGGTCCCGGCTCAGGCCCCGGCTCAGGCCCCGGCTCGGGTCCCGGCTCAGGCCCCGGTTCACATCCGGACTCGGGCCCCGGCTCACGTCCGGGGCCTGAGCGCCCCGGGTCGTCGGCGGTACGGGATCGGTCTCGGCCAGCCAGGCCGCAAGCTTCTCGACGGCGGGCGCGCAGCCACCGCATCCGGTGGTGGCGCGGGTGGCGGAGGCCAGTTCGGGCGCTGAGCGCGCACCCTCGTACCAGGCGGTGCGCAGCGCGCCCTTGGTCACGCTGTTGCACCGGCACACCAGCGCGTGGTCCGGGAGTGCTTCCGGGCCCGTCGGGCTCTCCGGCGGCAGGGCCCGGCCCAGCATCAGGGCGAGGCGGTCGGAAGGTGCCGGGGCTCCTCTGTCGTGGAGCTGGATGAGTCCGGCCGCCGCATCGGGCAGGCCCAGCAGAATGGCGCCGGTGACGCGGTCGCCCCGCAGCACCAGCTTCGCGTAACGCTCCCGTGCGGGGTCCTCGAACCGCAGCACCTCGGCGCCCGTGCCACCGGCGCCGTACCCCTCGTCACCGGCCCCAGCGCGACCAGCGCCCTCCCCCACCCCACCGGCACGGTCCTCCACCCCACCGGCACCGCCCCCCGTCCCACCAGGTCCGTCCCCCACCCCACCAGGGCCGTCCGCCACCACATCCGCACCGGCGCCGCTCTCGTCCTCCGTGAACGGGTCGCCCAGGCACGCGAGTTCGATACCGGCCGCCTTCAGCCGGGTCACGCGGGGTGTGCCCGTATAGCGGGCGTACGGGTCGTCGCCGGTCAGCCGGGCGGCGAGCACGGCGGCCTGTTCCCAGCCTGGCTGTACCAGTCCGGGGTCAGCGTCGGCGCAGTCACCCAGGGCGTGCACGGCCGGGTCGGAGGTGGTGAGCGCGTCGTCCACGGCGATCCCTTCCGCCGCGACCGCCAGGCCGCACGCCTCCGCGAGTGCGGTGTCGGGCCGCGCGCCCGTGCACAGCAGCAGCCCCGCGGCGCGCAGCACCTCGCCGCCCTCCAGGTGCAGGCCCTCGCCCGGCACCCACCGTGCGGCCGTTGCCCCGGCCCTCGGCTCAACTCCCGTACGGCGCAGCGAACGCGCCAGCACCCGGCCCGCACCCGCGTCCAGCTGACGGTCCATGACATGCGCTGCCGGGTGGACGACGGTGACGCGCACCCCGCGTGCTGCCAGGGCCCGCGCGGCCTCAAGCCCGAGCACGCCGCCGCCCAGCACCACCATCCGTTCGCCCCGAGCGCGGGCACGGTCGGCGAGGCGCCGCACCCTGCGCGCGTCCACGACCGTACGCAGCACCCCGACGCCCCGCGCGAGGGCGCCGTCGGCATCCCGCACCCCGGGCACGGGCGGTACGACAGCGGTGGCCCCTGTCGCCAACACCAGCCTGTCGTAGGGGAGTTGGGCCCCGTCGTCGGCGGTGACGAAGCGCGCGGCCCGGTCGATGCGCACGGCACGTGCTCCCGTACGGGCCGTAAGCGCACGAGTACCGGCCCCATGCCCGTGCCCAGCCCCGTGCCCGCCCCCGGCGGGCCCGCCGAGCGCGAGGTCGTCCTCCGTGAGGGACCCGGCGAGCAGGCCGGGGAGCAGCACCCGGTTGTACGCGCCCGAGGGTTCGGCTCCCAGGACGGTCAGCCGTACGCGCTCACCGTGCGGGTCACGGCGCCCGACCTCCTCGATGAGCCGGTTACCGACCATGCCGTACCCGACGACCACGACGTCCAGCGCGCGACTCATGCGGCTGCCCCACTCCCCGGGAGGCCCCGATCGAGGCCCCGATCGGGGTGAACGCCCGCTGAGCGACCGTCTCCCAGGCGCCCGCCCCCGGCACTTCCGCCCCCCGTACTGCCATCCCCAGCACCCCCGGCACGGCCGCCCTCGGCACGTCCGTCCCCAACCCATCCGTCCCCACGAAGGTCCTCGTCCGCACGAAGGTCCCCGTCCGCGCGCTCCAGCCGTACGGCGCACAGCTTGAACTCCGGCATGCCGCTCACGGGGTCCAGCGCGGGGTTGGTGAGCGCGTTGGCCGCGCCCTCGCCCGGGAAGTGGAACGGGAGGAAGAGCGTGTCCGCACGCATCGTCGCGTCGTAACGCGTACGCGCGAGCACGCTGCCCCGCCGCGAGACGATCCGCGCGGGGTCACCGTCGGCCAGCCCGGCCCCGCGCGCGGTATCCGGGTGCACCTCGACGTAGGCGGCGGGAGCCGCGGCGGCCAGTTCGGGCACACGGCGGGTCTGCGCACCCGACTGGTAGTGCTGGAGCTGGCGTCCGGTCGTCGCGTACAACGGGTACTCCGCGTCCGGCACTTCGGCCGCCTCGCGGTGCTCGACGGGCATGAAACGGGCCCGCCCGTCGGGGTGTGCGAAGCGGTCGAGGAAGAGCCGCGGCGTCCCCGCACCCGGCTCCCCGCCGGTGGCGCCGGTGGCCGCACTGCCGGTGTCCGCATCTTCGATGGTCACATCGCCGGTGAGCGCACCACCGGTGGCCACACCACCAGTGACCGCACCACCCGTTACCGCATCGCCACGGACCGGCCAGTACAGGGCATGCCCCGCGTCCAGCCGTGCCGTATCGGCGCCCGAGTAGTCGGCCGGTCCCCCGCGCGAGGCCCTGCGCAGCTCGTCGAGCACGGCGTCGGGGTCGTCGGGGAACTCGGCCTCCGTACGCCCCAGCCGCACCGCGAGTCCCCGTAGTACCTCCAGGTCTGTACGGACGCCGGGCGGGGGCGGCTGGGCGCGGCGCCTGCGCAGGATGCGGCCCTCCAGGTTGGTCATGGTCCCTGACTCCTCGGCCCACTGCGCCACCGGGAGGACGACATCGGCCAGTTCGGCGGTCTCGGAACGTACGAAGTCGGCGACCACCAAGAGGTCGAGTGCGCGCAACCGGTCGAGGACACGGCGCGAACGGGGCGCCGAGACGGCCGGGTTGGAGCCCATCACCAGGAGCGCCGAGGGCCCGTGCGCGGTGCCGAGCGCGTCCAGCAGTTCCCACGCGCCGCGCCCGGGGCCCGGCAGCGTCTCGGGCGCCACGCCCCAGACCTCCGCGACATGGGCGCGGGCCGCGCGGTCGTCGATACGGCGGTAGCCCGGAAGCTGGTCGGCCTTCTGCCCGTGCTCGCGCCCGCCCTGCCCGTTGCCCTGCCCGGTGAGGCAGCCGTATCCGGAGCCCGGTGTGCCAGGCAGCCCTAGTGCGAGCGCGAGGTCGATCCAGGCGGCGACCGTGTCCACGCCCTTGCTGTGCTGCTCGGCGCCCCGCCCCGTGAGGATGTGGGCGCGTGACGCGCGCGCCAGCGTGCCGGCCGCGCGCCGCAGATCGGCTACGGCGACACCGGTGAGCCGCTCGGTGCGCTCGGGCCACCAGCGCGCTGCGCACCGCCGTACGTCGTCCCAGCCCCGGGTACGCGTGTTCCGGTACGCGACCCGTTCGGTGGTGCCCAAATGCCCGTCCACGAGGGCGACATGGAGCAGCCCGAGCGCGAGCGCGAGGTCGGTGCCCGGCGCGTTGCGCAGATGCTGGCCGCCTCCTTCGAGGGCGGCCTGGGCCGTCGCCGTACGGCGCGGGTCGACCACGATCAGCCGCGCGGGGTCCAGGTGCCCCATCAGCGGCGGCATGGTCTCGGCCGGGTTCGCTCCTACGAGCACCACGGCGTGCGAGGCGTCGAGGTCGGTCACGGGGAACGGCAGCCCCCTGTCGAGCCCGAACGCCCTGTTGCCCGCCGCGGCGGCCGAGGACATGCAGAACCTGCCGTTGTAGTCGATCTGCGAGGTGCCCAGCGCCACCCGCGCGAACTTCCCCAGCAGGTACGCCTTCTCGTTCGTCAGGCCGCCGCTCCCGAACACCGCGACGGCGTCGGCACCCCGCGCCGCGCGTACGGCCGCGAACCTGTCCGCGACCAGCCCCAGCGCCTCGTCCCACCCGGCCTCCCGCAGCGGCCCGCCCTTCGTGTCCCGTACGAGGGGCGCTGTGAGCCGCTCGGGCGAGGTCAGCAGCGAGGCGGAGGTCCAGCCCTTCTGGCAGAGACCGCCCCTGTTGGTGGGGAAGTCGCGCGGGGTCACCTCCAGCACACCGGGCCGCGCACCCGGCGTGAGGGTCATGGCGCACTGGAGCGCGCAGTACGGACAGTGCGTCGCCGTACCGGCAGCGTCCGTACCGCCCGCCGACGTACGGGCCGTCACCATGCCGCCCGCCGCCGTACCGGCAGTCACCGTGCCGTCGGCAGCCGTACCGGCCACCCCCATCACACCCGCCGCCGTGCCGCCCCCGGCGCGTCCGTCCGCCGCCGTGCCGTCCACCGCGTGCCCGCTCAAGAGGCCGCGCTCCCCACGCCATCGGCCCGGCCGGCCCCGGCACGCGTCCCCGAACCACCGACTCCGGGAGCCCCGACTCCGGTAACCCCGCCGGACTCCGGCATCCCACCCGGCTGAACCCGGTCAGGTTCCGGCGCCCCGCCGGGTGCGAGCGCCTCACCAGGTGCGAGCGCCTCACCAGGTGCGAGCGCCCCGCCGGGCTCCCGCACCCCGGACCCGGCCCACCCCGACCCTCCGGGGCGCCGCAGGTACACGGCCCATGTCACGACCAGGCACAGCCCGTAGAAGGCCAGGAACGCGGCGATCGCCGGGAGTGCGTCCCCGGCCATCCGGTAGGACTGGCGGAACGCCAGGGTGATGCCCACACCGCCCAGCGCCCCGACGGCTCCGGACACGGCGATGACGGCCCCGGCCCGGCGGCGCCCCTCGGCGCGCGCGGCGTGCGGCGTGCGGCGGCCCGCCTCGGCAGCGCTCTCGGCGCGTGCCGCGTAGACGACGGGGATCATCTTGTACGTGGACCCGTTGCCGAGCCCCGTGAGGACGAACAGCACGGCGAAGGCTGCCACGAAGGCGCCGGGCGAGCCCCCCGCCGAGCCCTCGGAGCCCCCCGCTGAGGCGGCCAGCGCGCCCCCGGCGCCGAGCGCCATGAACAGGAACGTCCACGCCGTCACACGTGCCCCGCCCCACATGTCGGCCAGCCGGCCGCCCAACGGGCGTGCCAGCGAGCCGAGGAGCGGGCCGAGGAAGGTGAGGGCAGCGGCCTCGGCCGGGGTGCGGCCGAAGTCGTTCTGGAGGACGAGCCCGAACGCGAAGCTGAAGCCGATGAACGACCCGAACGTGCCGACGTACAGCAGCGACATGGTCCAGCAGTGCGGGTCTCGCAGGACGGCGCGGTAGGAGGAGTGGTCGGTTCGCGCGGTCGCCAGGTTGTCCATCCTGCGGTGCGCCAGCAGCGCCGAGAGCAGCAGCGCGGGCACGAACAGCAGCGGCAGGGTCTCCGGGTGTGCGATCCCCGCCGTGGCCAGCACCAGCAGGCCGAGCAACTGCGCGGTGGCGACGCCCAGGTTGCCCCCTCCCGCGTTGAGGCCGAGGGCCCAGCCCTTCTCGCGCTCGGGGAAGAAGTGGTTGATGTTGACCATGGACGAGGCGAAGTTGCCGCCACCCAGCCCCGCGAGCGCGGCGCACAGCAGCAGCGCCCACAGCGGGGTCTCGGGCCGCCGTACCAGTACGGCGGCCAGCAGCGTCGGCGCCAGCAGCGCCAGCGCGCAGCACACCGTCCAGGTACGCCCGCCGAACCGCGTGACCGCGAACCCGTACGGCAGCCGCAGCACGGCCCCGACCAGGGAGACGACGGACACCAGCAGGAACTTGTCGTCGGCGCTCAGTTCGAACCCGTTCTCCGGCGTCATGAAGAGCACCAGTACCGACCACATGCTCCATACGGCGAACCCGATGTGCTCGGCGAACACGGAGAGGTACAGATTGCGCCGCGCGGTCCGCCGGCCCTCCCGCAGCCAGAAGCCCTCGTCCTCGGGCTCCCACTGCGTGATCCACCGTTCTCTCACGTCGGCCTCCTCGTGCACTGGGCAGGAGTCACGACGTTAGGAACCGGCGGTTTCCGCACCGTGTCAGCACGTAACGCGGGCGAAAGCTCTTCCTCACACGGCCTGCGCTCCCCGTGTGAGCACGGCGCCGGGCATGAGTTCGGCCGCGCGTTCCCGGAGCGGCGTCGGCCCGGCGGCGGTGGTCGACGGGGACCGCGAGGCCCAGGGAGCCGTCCAGGAGCGGCCGTTGGCCGAAGCGGGAGGCCACAGGTCAATCACGAGCCCATGGTGCGGCCTTCCATACGGCCTTCCATGTGGCCTCTCATACGGCCTTGCATACGGCCTTGCAGACGGCCCTGCAGACGGCCTTCCATGTGGCCTCACCGCACGGTTCCATGCGGAAAGATGCGATGGACGCGCACACCCGGCGGGCGTGAGGCTGGGCACATGGACATGGTTCACTCCCAGGACGAAGATCGCTGCGCCGACTGCGGCTGGCCGCTGCGCGACCCGTACGAGACCGTCTCCCGGCACCCGGTCACGGAGGGAGTCGTCGTCTACTCACGGTGCGCCTGCGGTGTCCTCCGCGTCTGGCTGCACCGCGGCGTCCGGACGCCGCCCCGCCTCATCGTCGGCGGGCACAGCACGGTCACCGGCAGGCACCCGTGAACCCAGCAGCGCCACGGGGCCGCGCGCCTCGCCGGGCCGCACGAGCGTCCAGACGACCAGTACGGCCGCGTTGAGCGCCATGGACACCAGCCCGGGGTTCACACCGCCGAACTCGGTCTCGCGTACGTACAGCACGATCGCCGTCACCACACCGACCGCCATCCCGCACGCGGCGCCCGCAGCTGAGGTACGGCGGAACCAGAGCACGGAGATCCATGCGGGCACCAGCTGCGCGAGCAGCATGTAGGTCAGGTTGAGCACGGTGAGCATCAGCGCGGCTGCGTACAGCGTGAGCAGCGCGGCGACGACGACGAAGCCCGCGACGACCAGCGTGGAGGTGCGCCGCTGGACGTCGGTACGGGCACCGCGCATCAACGTGCGGGTCACCACGCCGCTCACATTGAGCGCCGTCACCGCCAGTACGAGGACGCCACTGAGCGCGGCTCCAGCGGCGACGAACCCGACCAGCCATTCCGGCAGCAGCGCGCGTGCGGCGGCGATGAAGGCGGTGTTGGGGTCCTTCAGGTGCGGCTTCTCCGCGAGCGCCCAGTAGGAGGCGAGCACGAGGAAGGGGAACATCAGCATGTAGAGCGGCATCCACACCGTCGAACTCTTCACTGCCGCCTCGGACTTGGCGGGGAAGATGTAGGCGGCGCCGAACGCGAGGTAGAAGACGACGGCCTGGAAGACGATGGTGGTGAGCGTATAGGTGAGCTGACCGCCCTGGAGCGTGACGCTGGGCAGCGGCACCGCGTGCGCGCCCGTGACCTCCTCGACGCCGCCCGCCTTCATCACCGCGGCGATGCCGACGGCCGCGACGCCGAGCACCATGAGCGCGTCCTTGAGCACGGAGACGAAGGCAGGGGAGCGCACACCCGAGACGGCGACGTACAGGAAGCCGAGCACACCCGCCGTGACCACGCACTGGAGCGGGGTGAGCCGCAGATCCATGGCGCCGAGCACCGTGCGCAGCCCGATGAACTGGTACTGCCCCCATGGGATCAGCGCCACCACCATGGTGAGCGCGGCGACGACCTCGATCCCCCTGCTGCGGAAGTGCCGCCCGAAGACCTCCGGAATGGTCATCGCGTCGTAGTGGTGCCCCGCGCGCCACACCAGTGGTGCGATGAAGTAGCCGAGCACGTAGGCGAGAAGGATGTAGCCCATGAACCAGACGGCCGACGAGGCCCCCTCGGCGTAGACGCCACTGGGGAAGCCGATCATGGCGCCGATGCTGTAGACCTCGCCGACGGCGAGGAAGTAGATCAGCCACGCGGGGAACGAGCGCCCGCCGACGAGGAACTCGGAGATCCCCCCGCCCCTGCTGATCCGCCCGGCCAGCAGTGCGAGCAGCATCGCGGCTGCCAGTACGAGCGCGACGACGGCGGCGATCACGAGGCGCCCCCCGGCTTCCGCCGGGGCTCCGGAACCTGCCCGTACCCCAGCCCTCCCCCGGACCCCGGCTCCGGCCCCGGTTCCGGCCCCGGTTCCAACTCCGGCCCCGGTCCCGACTCCAACTCCGGTCCCGACCCCGACTCCGACTCCGGCTCCCTGTAGTGCCGCCGGTCGAAGACCCGCCAGCTCACCGCGAGGCACACCGTAGTGAGCGGAAAACAGAGGAAGACCCACAGGTAGAGCGCGGGCCAGCCGAGCACGCGCGCACCGGAACCCGACAGGAGCGTCACACCGCCCAGCAGCGCGAACGCCGGGACACCCAGCCCGACCAGCACGCTGGGCCAGCTCCGTACAGCACGTACAGCACGTACGGCACCGGTCACAGCGCGGGGCTCAGCTCACCTGTGGCGCTCCAGGCGACCTCGCCGCCCACGACCGTGGCCTCGACGCGCAGCGTGCGCAGCGCCTCCGTGGTGACGGCCGTCGGGTCGTCGGACAGCACCGCCAGGTCGGCCAGCTTGCCGGCCTCCAGCGTGCCCGTCTCGCCCTCCTCGCCCGTCAGATGCGCGGCGTCGACCGTGTAGGCGCGCAGCGCCCGTTCGACGTCGACGGCCTGCTCGGGCCCGAGCTCGTGACCGTCGCGCGTCCTGCGCGCCACGGCGCACCACACGCCCTCCAGCGGCGGTACGGGTGTGACGGGCGTGTCCGAGTGCAGCCCGTAGATGATGCCTCTGCGGTGCGCCGAGACCAACGGGCTGATACGGCGCGCCCGTTCGGGCCCCAGCCACAGGTCGCGGTGGCCGTCGCCCCAGTAGTAGACGTGCTTGACGAAGAACGAGGCGAGCACGCCCTGTTCGGCCATCCTGTCGAGCTGGTCCTCGCGCACGGTCTGGCAGTGCTCGATACGGTGCCGCCGCGCCGCGCTGTCCACATGCCGGTAGGCGCCCACGATGGCCTCGATGGCCGCGTCACCGTTCCCGTGCACGGCCGCCTGCCAGCCGGCGGCGTCCACGTCGGCGACCATCTCGGCGAGCCGCTCGGGCGACTGGAGCATCATGCCGTGCTCGTCGGGGTGCTGGTGATAGCCCTCGGCGAGGCAGCCGGTACGGCCCTGGATCGAACCGTCAGCGATGATCTTCACCCCGGCGAGCCTGAAGCGCTCCCCGTCCGAGGCGGCGCCCAGCTCGCCCGGCGTCGGCATGCGCCCGTCCGCACCGGCGAACGCCTGGTGCGCCAGGTAGCTGCGCACCCGGGTGCGCAGCTCGCCCGAAGCGGACAGCCGCCTGTAGAGGGCGAGTTCGCCGGTGCCGCCGAAGAGCCCCGTACCGGTGTCGTGCACGGTGGTGATGCCGTTGGCCAGGAACTCCCTGTCGGCCAGCCGCAGCGCGTGCGCCAGGGTCTCCTCGTCGGGCCGGGGCAGCTGGGAGTTGACCAGGAAGGCCGCGGTCTCCACGAGCACCCCCGTGGCCTCGCCCGAGGCGTCCCGTTCGATACGGCCGCCCGGCGGGTCGGGGGTGGCGGCCGTGATCCCGAGCAGCGCGAGCGCCGCCGAGTTGACGGTGCAGAAGTGCCCCGTGACATGGGTGAGCACCACAGGGTGGCGGGGCGATACGGGGTCCAGGTCGTGCCGCGTGGGATGGCGCCGGTCGGCCAGCAGCGTGTGGTCGTAGCGGAACCCCCGCACCCACTCCCCCGCCGGCGCCTCCCGCACGGCGACCGCGAGCCGCTCGGCGATGTCGGCGATCCGGTCGTTGGGCGGCGACCCGGCGTCCACGGGCGCCGCGAGCGCGAAGCCGAAGAAGACGGGGTGGTTGTGGGACTCGATGAAGCCGGGGATGGCCGTGCGGCCTTCCAGTTCCAGTACCCGGGTGTGCGGGCCCGCGAGCGCGGAGATCTCCCGGTCGTCACCGAGCGCGGTGATCCGCCCCCCGCGCGCCGCCAGCGCGCTCACCCGGCGCCCCGCGCCGTCGAGGGTGAGCACGACACCGCCGCGCACGATGAGGTCGGGTTCGGTGGGTACTGCCATACGGGGCTTCCCTCCAGGAGTGCGGAGAACCGCCGCTGAGCCGGTCGGCGCAGACCATGCTCATCAGGCGGCACGCGTACAGGAAGATCCAGAAGAGGCGGCTCTCGTGGGACCAGCCGCACCGGTAGCGCACATGCCGATGACTTCCTGCGGCAGCACCGGTCTCTCTTCTGGAAGCCCACACAGGGATTCGACAGACTTCGGCACACATGTCCGCACAGGGGTCCCGAAAAGGAGTGAACCACCATGCAGAAGCCGCAGAAGATCACCAATTGTCTCTGGTTCGACAACCAGGCGGAGGAGGCGGCGAACTTCTACATCACGCTCTTCGACGACTCCCGCATCACCGATATCACCCGCTACGGCGCGGACGGCCCTGGCGAGCCCGGCTCCGTGCTGACCGTCGCCTTCGAACTGGCGGGCCAGGGCTATGTCGCCCTGAACGGCGGCCCGCAGTTCCACTTCACCGAGGCCATCTCGCTGCAGGTCGACTGCGAGACGCAGGCCGAGGTCGACCGGCTGTGGGACCGGCTCACCGCCGACGGAGGCGAGGAGAGCCAGTGCGGCTGGCTCAAGGACAAGTACGGCCTGTCCTGGCAGATCGTCCCGCGCCGCCTGATCGAACTGCTCAAGGACCCCGACCCGGCCAAGGCCGGCGCCGTCACCCGCGCCATGCTCGGCATGCGCAAGATCGACGTACCGACCCTGGAGGCCGCGTACAAGCAGTGAACAGGCACCGGGCGCACCACCGCCCGGCCGGCGCACGCGGCCCCGGCCGGGCGGAACGTCGGCTCAGCCCTTGGCGCTCGCGGCCACCCAGCGCTCCAGCGTGGCGCGCGCCGCACCCGAGTCGACGGAGTGCGCCGCGCGCTCCATACCGGCGGCGAGCTGCTCGGCCAGCGGCGCCTCCGTGGGCGTGAGCGCCACGAGCGCGGCGGCCGAGTTCAGCAGCACAGCGTCCCGTACGGGCCCGCGCTCGCCCTCCAGCAGCCTGCGTGCCACATCGGCGTTGTACGCGGCGTCGGCGCCGCGCAGCGCCTCGACCGGCACCAGTTCGAGCCCCACGTCACGCGGATCGAAGCTCTCCTCGCGTACGAGCCCGTCCCGTACGACCCAGACGGTCGACGTGGCCGTCGTCGTCAGCTCGTCCAGTCCGTCGTCACCCCGGAAGACCAGTGCGGACGAACCGCGTGCCGCCAGCACCCCGGCGATGATCGGCGCCATCCGCGCGTCCGCGACCCCGGTCGCCTGCGCGCGCACGCGGGCCGGATTGGTCAGCGGGCCGAGGAAGTTGAACGGGGTCGGGATCCCCAGGTCCTTGCGTGCCACCGCCACATGCCGCAGCGAGGGGTGGAACCTGATCGCGAAACAGAACGTGATCCCGGCCTCGGCCGCCACCTCGGCCACCCGGCGCGGCGACAGCTCCAGGTTGACCCCGAGCTTCTCCAGCACGTCGGAGGCCCCGCTGGCGCTGGAGGCCGCGCGGTTGCCGTGCTTGACGACCTTCACCCCGGAACCCGCGACGACGATCGCCGACATGGTGGAGATGTTCACGGTCCTCGCCCGGTCGCCGCCGGTCCCGACGATGTCCACGGAGGGCCCCGGCACCTCGATCACGTTCGCGTGCTCGTACATCGCGCTGACGAGCCCCGAGATCTCCTCGACCGTCTCGCCCTTGGCCCGCAGCGCCACCGCGAACCCGGCGATCTGCGCGTCGCTGGCCTCGCCGCTCATGATGCGGTCCATGGCCCACTCGGTCGCGCCGGCCGACAGGTCCTCGCCGGCCAGCAGGGCCCCCAGTACGTCCGGCCAGGTACGCGCCGCCACGGTGTCGCCTCCGGCGGGTGCAGCAGCGCTCATGGGAACCACTTCCTGGCAGTCGTTGGGGACACCTCCCGGCCGCAGACCGGGGGAGGGTGTGCCCACCATATCGAGCACGGGCACCGCCGCGCCCCGCCCCTTCGCGAAGCCCGACCCCCTGGCACGCCAAAGGGGGCCCGCGGGGAAAACCCCGCGAACCCCCTCCGTGTGTGGCGATTCAGCCGTGCGCCGGGCTAGTGGTGCCCGTGTCCGCTTTCGATCTCGCGGTACTCCTCGCTGGTCGGCTTGGGGATCTGACCCGACTCCCCGAAGTAACCCTTCGACAGCTTCGCGCGCATCTTCTGCCCGCGCGAGACCTTCCGCTCGACGCCGTTCTCGTCCGTCCCGGGACCGATCTCGGCCGGCTGGTACTGCTCGTGCGCCGTGAGCGTGTGCAGCTGTTCCTGGTTGAGCGGCTCGTGGACCTCCACGAACTCGCCGTGCGGCAGCCGCTTGATGGTGCCGGACTCCCGCCCGTGCAGCACCTTGTCGCGGTCGCGGCGCTGCAATCCGAGACAGATTCTCCGCGTGATGACGAAGACGATGACGGGTACGACGAAGAATCCGATGCGCACGAACCACGTGATCGCGTTGATCGACAAGTGGAAGTGCGTCGCCCAGAGGTCGTTACCACCGCCCACGAGCAGCACGAAGTACCAGGCGATCCAGGCGGCACCGAAGCCAGTACGCGTCGGCGCGTTCCGTGGCCTGTCCGCGATGTGGTGCTCGCGCTTGTCTCCCGTGACCCACGACTCGATGAACGGATAGACCGCGATCGCACCGAGCACCACGGGCAGGATCATCAGCGGGATGAACACGCCCAGCACGAGCGAGTGGCCCGCGACGTTGATCTCCCAGCCAGGCATCACACGGACGAGCCCCTCGGGGAAGCCCATGTACCAGTCGGGCTGCGCGTTCGTCGACACCTGATCGGGCCGGTACGGGCCCAGCACCCAGATCGGGTTGATCGTGAAGAGCGCGGCGACCGCCGAGATCACACCGAAGACCAGGAAGAAGAAGCCTCCGGCCTTGGCCATGTAGACCGGCAGCAGCGGCATGCCGACGACGTTCTTGTTCGTACGTCCAGGGCCCGCGAACTGGGTGTGCTTGTGGTAGAAGACCAGGATCAGGTGCGCCACCAGCAGGCCCAGCATGATGCCTGGCAACAGCAGCACGTGCGCCGAGTAGAACCGGGCGATGAAGTCGTGCCCGGGGAACTCCCCGCCGAAGAGGAACATCGAGAGGTACGTGCCGACGATCGGCACGGACAGGATCGCGCCCTCCATGAAGCGGACACCGGTGCCGGACAGCAGGTCGTCGGGGAGCGAGTAACCGGTGAAGCCGGTGAACATGCCCAGGACGAACAGCAGGAAGCCGAACAGCCAGTTGACCTCGCGCGGCTTGCGGAAGGCCCCCGTGAAGAAGACGCGCATCATGTGCACGAACATCGCCGCGAGGAAGATCAGCGCCGCCCAGTGGTGGATCTGCCGCATGAGCAGACCACCGCGTACGTCGAAGCTGATGTCCAGCGTCGAGGCGAACGCCTCGGACATCTGCACACCCTGCATCGGCACGTACGGGCCGTGGTACTCCACCTCGTTCATCGACGGGTGGAAGAACAGCGTCAGATAGACACCGGTCAGGATGATGATGATGAAGCTGTAGAGCGCGACCTCACCCAGCATGAAGGACCAGTGGTCCGGGAAGATCTTGCGCATGTTGGCCTTGGCGAGGCTGAAGATGCCCAGCCGTCCGTCGGCCCAGTCAGCGACCCGCTCACCCGCGGGTGCTTTCTTCTTCTCCCCGGCAGCCGCGCTGCCCGGAGTGTCGGTTGCAGTACTCATCCGCGCTCCCAGAAGGCCGGACCGACGGGCTCCGCGAAGTCGCCCTGCGCTTCGAGGTAGCCGTCCTTGTTGACGCTGATGTTGAGCTGCGGCAGCGGGTGACCTGCGGGCCCGAAGAGCACGCGGGCACCGTCCGAGAGGTCGAACGTCGACTGGTGACACGGACACAGCACGTGGTGCGTCTGCTGCTCGTACAGGCTGACGGGGCAGCCGACGTGCGTGCAGACCTTCGAGTACGCGACGATCCCGTCGTGCGACCAGTCCAGCTCGCGCTTGTCCTTGATGTCCTTCGGCTCGATCCGGACCAGCATCAGGGCCGCCTTGGCGATCTCCTGCTGGAAGTCCTCGTCGTGGTGCTCCAGGCCCTCGGGCCGGGCGAAGGTCAGCGAGCCGACGGCGATGTCCTCGGGCCGCAGCGGCTCGTTCGTGTTCTCGTTGACGAGCAGCTTGCCCTTGGCCCACGCGGTGTGCCGCAGCTTGTCCTCGGGCAGCGGGCCCATGTCACGCAGCAGGACGACGCCGGAGAGCGGCACGAGCGCCACCGCACCGAACATCGTGTTGCGGATGAGCTTCCTGCGGCCCATGGCCGACTCTTTGGCACCCTGCTTGAAGTCGGCGAGAACCTGCTCGCGGACCGCGGGCTCGGCGGCGACGGTGTGCCGCTCGTCGATCATTTCCTCGTCCGACATCAGCGTGCGGGCCCAGTGGACCGCGCCGGCGCCGATGCAGAACAGGGCGATACCGAGGGTGAGCCCCAGGGCCAGGTTCAGCGCGCTGACATGCCCGAGCGGCCAGACAAAGATGATCTTGTCGATCGGGAAGGCCACGTAGGAGGCGATGAACGCCACCGTGGCCAGCATGGACAGCGTGAACATGAAGGCGACGGCACGCTCGGAGCGCCTCGCTGCCTTCTCGTCGATGTCCTGGATACGGGGCTCATGGGGCGGCAGCCCGGGGTCCGCGAACGGATCGTCCTTGCGCGCCACCGCGCCATGGCCTGGTTCCTGCGCACTGGGCAGGTTTTCGTCTGACACGTTCTCGTGTGGTCCAGTCTCGCTACTCATGACTTCCTGGCCTTTGCGGTCCGAGCGGCGACCCAGACGGCGACGGCGACCATCGAACCGAGGCCGAAGATCCAGGCGAACATGCCTTCGCTGACGGGCCCGAACCCACCGAGCTTGAAGCCGCCCGGGCTCTCGGACTTGTCACTGTTGACCGTCTTCACGTACGCGACGATGTCGCGCTTGTCCTTCTCCGGCATCACCGTGTCGGGGAAGGAGGGCATGTTCTGCGGACCGGTCTGCATGGCCTCGTAGATGTGCTTCTCGCTCACGTCACCGAGGTCAGGAGCGAACTTCCCATGAGTGAGGGCGCCGCCCTCACCGGTGAAGTTGTGGCACTGGGCGCAGTTCGTCCGGAACAGCTCGCCGCCCTTGGCGACGTCCGATCCGTTCGGGTCGTACTGCTTCTTCGTGGGCTGGGAGGGGCCGGAGCCAAGAGAAGCGACGTAGGCAGCGAGCTGGTTGATCTCGTCCTGGTCGTAGACCTGCTTCTTCTTCGGCGCCTGTGCACCCTGCTGCTGGAGCGGCATGCGCCCGGTGCCGACCTGGAAGTCCACCGAGGCGGCGCCGACGCCGACCAGGCTCGGACCGTCGCTGGTCCCCTGGCCGCCGGTTCCGTGGCAGCTTGAGCAGCCGACGTCGTAGAGCTTCTTGCCCTCCTCGATGGCGAGGGACTGACTCGACCCCTTGTCGGCCTTGGCCTCACCCGCAGGGGCGAACGCGGTGTACAGCCCCCCGGTGGCCGCCAGCGCGAAGAGTAGAACGACGAGCGCCGCCAGCGGATGGCGCCGTCGTGCGGAGAGCTTTTTCACGGATTACCCCGGTGTCAGGATCTTCTGCGTCGATGCTTTACGTGTCCGTCTGTCTCGCGGTCCGGCAACCGGCAGGACCGCGCCGCGATCTCTTACTTGATCAGGTAGATCGTGGCGAAGAGGCCGATCCAGACGACATCGACGAAGTGCCAGTAGTAGGACACGACGATGGCAGCGGTGGCCTGGTGGTGAGTGAACCGCCTGGCCGCGTATGTCCGCCCCAGGACGAACAGGAATGCGATCAGGCCGCCCGTCACGTGAAGCCCGTGGAAGCCGGTGGTCAGGTAGAAGACCGAGCCGTAGGGGCTGGACGAGAGGGACGTGCCCTCCTTGACCAGCTCCGTGTACTCGAAGACCTGTCCACCGATAAAGATCGCACCCATGATGAAGGTGACGATGAACCACGCCCGGAGCTTCTTCACATCCCCGCGCTCGGCGGCGAAAACGCCGAGCTGACAGGTAAGGGAGGAGAGCACCAGGATCGTGGTGTTCGTCGCCGAGAAGGGGAGATTCAGCGCACTCGCGTGCTCCTTCCAGTACTCGGCTCCTGTCACCGATCGCAGGGTGAAGTACATCGCGAAGAGGGCCGCGAAGAACATCAGCTCGGAACTCAGCCAAATGATGGTTCCGACGCTGGTGAGGTTCGGCCGGTTGACCGATGGGTGCGCGTGCCCGGTTTCTACTGCTGTTGCTGTCGCCACGACCGACATTATGTCGGTCGCTTATCCCGGCCTCACTTCGGGGGGTCCCGTTCGGTGTGTCAGGGCCTCCAGTGACCGCCGTGCCCTGCTCATACGGCCCAGCATCGGCCCGTACGAACCGCTGTTGACGGTGCGTCGGAAGGAGTAGCATCCGACGCGAGCCGCCCATGGAGACACCCGGTACGCCTGTGCTCCGGTGCTCCACGCGACCCGAACCCGACCCGAACGCGGAGGAACGATGCAGCCGACCGCCACGGTGCTGGTCTACAGCGACAACGCCACCACCCGCGAGCAGGTCAGGCTCGCCGCAGGCCGCAGGCCCGCCACCGACGTGCCCCCCGTCGAATACCTGGAGTGCGCGACGCTTCCCGCCGTACTGACGGCCCTTGAGGAGCGGAAGATCGACGTGTGCGTCCTGGACGGCGAGACCGCTCCGGCCGGCGGCATGGGCGTGTGCAGGCAGATCAAGGACGAGGTCTTCGAGTGCCCGCCCGTGCTGCTGCTGATCGGGCGCCCGCAGGACGCCTGGCTGGCGACCTGGAGCAGGGCCGAGGCCACCGTCTCGCACCCCGTGGACCCCGTCGCGCTCGCCGAGGCCCTGGCTGGCCTGCTGCGCGAGGGTAACGGCGCCCCGCTCGCCCACACCTGACGGAGTCCGGGACGCCCCCGGCGTCCCGGACTCGTGCCGCTTCGCGCGGCTCACACGCGGGGGCGCAGCCTCGCCGTGTCGGCGGGGGTCGCGCCCTCCCGCTTGTCGCCCTCGACGGCACTGCCCTTGCGCCACTTCTTCCAGGACAGGTTCCAGTCCCCGAAGCCGTTGCCGAAGGGCGCCATGCTCTCGCCCGACGTGTTGACGTGCTGGACGATGTCGCCCTGCCGGACGCTGTCGAAGAACCAGCGCGCGTTCCCGCTGCTCAGGCCCGTACAGCCGTGGCTCACGTTGGAGACGCCCTGGGAGCCGACCGACCAGGGGGCACCGTGCACGTACTCCCCGCTGTTGGTCAGGCGGGTCGCCCAGTACACCGGCAGGTCGTAGAAGTCGGAGGCGCCGATGCTGGCGCTCGTCATCCGTACGAAGGATTCCTTGGCCAGGATCACCTTGATCCCGTTGCGCGTCCTGTAGCCCGCCTTGCCCGTGGTGATGGGCATGCTCTGGACGGTCTTCCCGTTGCGTTTGACCTTCATCACCAGCGACGAGGCGTCGGCGATGGCCTCGACCCTGTCGCCGGTCTTCATCCGTACGGGTCTGGCCGCACCGCCGTACAGCCCGTCGCGGATCTTCAGGCCCTTGAGGTTGGAGCGCAGGGTGACGGTGGCGTGCGCCGGCCAGTAGGAACGCGGGCGGAAGTGCAGCTCCTTGCTGTCCACCCAGTGCCAGGCGCCCTCCACACGCGGGTTGGAGTTCACCTTGAGCGCGCGCTCGATCATCTCGCGCTGCCCGGGGTTCTTGACCCGGTGGCTCAGCTCCGCCGTCAGAGGCATTCCGACGCCGTATGTGCCGCTGTCAGGGCCCAGCTTGACCTTGAGGCGCTTGCCCTCGGGCTTGGTCTCGAAACGCGTTGTGCGCCGCCCTGGGGCGCCCTCGTCGTTCTCCGTGCTGATCTGGACGTTGTAGCGGACCCCTGCGGCCAGGGGGCCTGTGCTGCGCCAGCGCTTGCTGTCCGCCGACAGCTCGCCGGGCAGCACCCGGCCGGCGGCGTCGGTCGCGAAGACGTCGGTGAGGGTGTCCTCGCCGTTCTCCGCTGTCACTTCGAGAGGCTGATCGGGGTTCACGGTGCGGTCGTCGTCTCCGGCACTGACGGTGACGGCGTCCGAGGCGTCGTACGGGGTGGAGGCGAGCGGGTCCGAGCTGCCGCCGCCGCAGGCAGTGAGCCCCACGGTCAGGGGCGCCAGCAGCGTGGCGCAGCTCATCACCGCCCGTCGCTTGGTTCTGTCCGGCCTGTGACTCATGGGCCCAAAATATGAATAATCGTCAATTCGGGCCTGCTGGGCGCATACAAATGGGTCGGCCCCCGGAGTGTCCGGGGGCCGACCCTTGCTTTTTCGCTGATCTGCTGCTTACTGCGTGCGGTCCTCGCCGTGGTAGTACTCGAAGACCCAGCCGAAGAGGCCGATCAGGAGCAGCGGCGCCGAGACGTACACGAGCCACCAGCCGAGTGCGACGCCCAGGAAGGCGAAGGCTCCGCCGAGACCGAGCGCCAGCGGCTGCCAGCTGTGCGGGCTGAAGAAGCCCACCTCACCGGCATCGTCCGCGACATCGGCGTCCTTGTTGTCCTGCGCTCCCGCGTCCACCCGGCGCGCGGTGAACGCCAGGTAGTAGCCGATCATGATCGACAGGCCGAAGGCGAGGAAGAGCCCCGTGGTGCCCACGGGCTCCTTGGACCACAGTCCGTAGACGACCGCCACCGCCAGGAGGAACAGCGACAGCCACAGGAACATCTTGCCCTGGATCTTCACTTCCCGGCCTCCTTGCTGCCGGCGAGCGCCTTGTCGTCCGAGCCGTGCTCAAGCTGGTCGAGCGTGGCGATCTCGGGGTGGTGCAGGTCGAACGCGGGCGATTCGGAGCGGATGCGCGGCAGCGTGAGGAAGTTGTGCCGCGGGGGCGGGCAGCTCGTCGCCCATTCGAGCGAACGGCCGTAGCCCCACGGGTCGTCCACCTCGACCTTCTTGCCGTACTTGTGCGTCTTCCACACGTTGTAGAAGAACGGCAGCATCGACAGGCCCAGCAGGAACGAGCTGATCGTCGAGATGGTGTTCAGCGCCGTGAAGCCGTCGGCGGCCAGGTAGTCCGCGTACCGGCGCGGCATGCCCTCGGCGCCCAGCCAGTGCTGGACCAGGAAGGTGCCGTGGAAGCCGACGAAGAGGGTCCAGAAGGTGATCTTCCCGAGCCGTTCGTCGAGCATCTTGCCGGTGAACTTGGGCCACCAGAAGTGGAATCCGGCGAACATCGCGAAGACCACGGTGCCGAAGACGACGTAGTGGAAGTGCGCCACGACGAAGTACGAGTCGGAGACGTGGAAGTCCATCGGTGGCGAGGCCAGGATGACGCCGGTCAGACCACCGAAGAGGAAGGTGATCAGGAATCCGACGGTCCATAGCATCGGCGTTTCGAAGGACAAGGAGCCCTTCCACATCGTGCCGATCCAGTTGAAGAACTTCACTCCCGTTGGAACCGCGATCAGGAATGTCATGAAGGAGAAGAAGGGCAATAGCACGCCACCTGTGACGTACATGTGGTGCGCCCAGACCGTCACCGACAGACCGGCGATCGCGATGGTCGCGCTGACCAGACCGATGTAACCGAAGATCGGCTTACGGCTGAAGACGGGGATGATCTCCGAGACGATTCCGAAGAACGGCAACGCGATGATGTACACCTCTGGATGGCCGAAGAACCAGAAGAGGTGCTGCCACAGCAACGCTCCTCCGTTTCCGGCATCGAAGACGTGTGCCCCGAATTTTCGATCCGCCTCCAGCGCGAAGAGCGCGGCGGCGAGCACCGGGAAGGCCAGCAGCACCAGGACACCGGTGAGCAGCACGTTCCAGGTGAAGATCGGCATGCGGAACATCGTCATGCCTGGAGCGCGCATGCAGATGATCGTCGTGATGAAGTTGACCGAGCCGAGAATCGTGCCGAAGCCGGAGAGGGCCAGGCCCATGATCCACAGGTCGGCGCCGACGCCCGGCGAGCGGATCGCGTCCGAGAGCGGCGAGTAGGCGAACCACCCGAAGTCGGCCGCGCCCTGCGGGGTGAGGAAGCCACCGACCGCGATGAGGGAGCCGAAGAGGTAGAGCCAGTACGCGAACATGTTCAGCCGCGGGAAGGCCACATCGGGGGACCCGATCTGGAGCGGCATGATCCAGTTCGCGAAGCCGTTGAACAGCGGAGTGGCGAACATCAGCAGCATGATCGTGCCATGCATGGTGAACGCCTGGTTGAACTGCTCGTTCGACATGATCTGCATGCCCGGGCGGGCCAGCTCGGCGCGCATGAAGAGCGCCATGATGCCGCCGAGGCAGAAGAACAGGAACGACGTGACCAGATAGAGGGTGCCGATGACCTTGTGGTCCGTGGTCGTCAGCCACGAGACCACGATGTTGCCGGGCCGCTTGGGGCGCGGGGGTGGTGCTGCCTCGGCCGTCGCGGCGGCGGCACCCTGGGGTTCGTTGAGGATGCTCACGGGTTATTCGTCTCCGCATTCTTGGCGCCGCCCGTGCTGGCGGTACCCGCCGGGATGTATCCGGTCTGGCCCTTCTTTGCCAGATCCTCCAGGTGCTTCTGGTAACGCTCCGGGGAGACGACCTTCACGTTGAAGAGCATCCGGGAGTGGTCGGCGCCGCAGAGTTCGGCGCACTTGCCCTTGAAGGTGCCCTCCTTGTTGGGGGTCACCTCGAAGCGGTTGACGTGGCCCGGGATGACGTCCTGCTTCATCAGGAACGGGACGACCCAGAAGGAGTGGATGACGTCACGAGAGGTCAGGATGAACTGGACCTTCTCGCCCTTGGGCAACCACAGTGTCGGGCCCGGGTTGTTGTTCTGCGGGTTCCGCTCTCCAGGAGTACCGACCTCGTGGACGCCCTCGGCGCCCTTGGGGAAGCCCTTGGCCATCCGGTCCGGAATGGCCTGGAGATCCTTGCTGCCCGTCCTGTCGGTGGAGGTGTCCCCATCGACGTTCTCGACGTAGTTGAAGCCCCAGCTCCACTGGTAGCCAACGACGTTGACCACGTGGTCAGGCTTCTTGGAAGTCTCCAGAAGCTTGGTCTCGTCCCGTGCGGTGAAGTAGAAGAGCACCGCGATGATGATGATGGGGACAACCGTGTACAGCGCCTCGATGGGCATGTTGTACCGCGTCTGCGGAGGTACCTCGACCTTGGTCCTCGCCCGCCGATGGAAGAACACGCTCCACAGGATCAGGCCCCAGACCAGCACGCCCACGGCGAGCGCAGCCGCCCACGAGCCCTGCCACAGGGAGAGGATCCGCGGCGCCTCGTCCGTTACCGGGGTGGGCATTCCGAGGCGGGGGAAGTCCTTTGAAGTGCAACCGGTCGCGGTCGCCAGGACCAGGCCCGCGGCCAGCGCCTGTTGCAGCTTCCGCCGCATCGGGCGCCGCGACGTGGGGGTGCCGCCCTCGGCCGCCCTGCGGCTGAGGGGGAGGTCGGAGCCGTTGGGACTCACGTAGCGCCTTCCCGAGAGTCTCGCCCGCGTTGGTCGGGCGCGGCCCTCTTACGTGGTCGGGCGCCGGCCCAGGCGCGGGCAGGGGTTTGGATGTTTATGCGGACCAAACCCTAGCCGACGCCATTTGGGGTCGCGCGGGGAGGGGGCGTAACGCGCCGCGTCCCACCCCAATGGGGTGGAATACCTCCCGGGGGCTGGGGTTCTGACGATCCGGATGATGCCCCTCCGCTCTGGTTCCCGTACGCGCGACGGCCTGCGCCGGCGGGGGGATAGCGTGCTGGGGTGTCCTATTTCGATGCCGCTTCGTCGCTGCCGCTCCATCCCGTCGCCCAGCAGGCGCTGCTCGCCGCGCTCGACGAGGGGTGGGCCGACCCTGCCAGGCCGCACCGGGAGGGGCGGCGGGCGCGGATGCTGCTGGACGCCGCGCGTGAGACGGCAGCCGAGGCCGTGGGGTGCCGGCCGGACGAGTTGTGGTTCACCTCGTCCGGCACCCGTGCGCTGCACACCGGGATCGCGGGCGCGCTCGCGGGCCGGCGCAGGGTCGGACGGCAGCTCGTGCTCTCCGCCGTCGAACACTCGGCCGTCCTGCACGCGGCTGCCGCCCATGAGCGGGCCGGGGGCTCGGTGTGTGAGGTGGGCGTCGACCGCACGGGGCGGGTGAACGCGCGGGAGTACGGCGAGGCGCTGGACCCCGGCAGCGCCCTGGCCTGCCTCCAGTCGGCGAACCACGAGGTCGGGACCGTGCAGCCCGTCACGGAGACGGCTGCGGTCTGCGCGGAGGCCGGTGTCCCGCTGTTGGTCGACGCGGCTCAGAGCCTGCCGTGGGAGGCGCCGCCCGAGGGCTGGTCGCTGCTGACGGCGAGCGCGCACAAGTGGGGCGGGCCCAGCGGGGTGGGGCTGCTGGCCGTGCGCAAGGGCGTGCGCTTCGCCGCACCCGAACCCGCTGACGAACGGGAGTCGGGACGGGCTCCCGGCTTCGAGAACGTCCCCGCGATCGTCGCGGCAGCCGCCTCGCTGCGGGCCGTACGCGCCGAGGCCGGCGCCGAGGCGGCACGGCTGCGTGCGCTGGTGGACCGGATCAGGGAACGGGTGCCCGAACTGGTGCCCGATACGGAGGTCGTGGGCGACCCTGTACGGCGGCTGCCGCACCTCGTCACGTTCTCCTGCCTCTACGTCGACGGTGAGGCCGTGCTCCAGGCGCTGGACGCCGCGGGCTTCTCGGTCTCGTCCGGGTCCTCGTGCACGTCGAGCACGCTGACGCCCAGCCATGTGCTGCGGGCGATGGGGGTGCTGTCGGAGGGCAACGTGCGGGTGTCGTTGCCTCCCGGGGTGGACGAGGCCGAAGTGAACCGGTTTCTTTCGGCCCTGCCCGGAGTCGTGGACGGCGTAAGGGCGCATGTGGGCGCGGCTTCCCTGGGCTCCTCCGCCCCGGCCGCGGGGGCTTCTTCGGCCCCCGCTGAGCCAACGGGGTCCCCCGCCGCCCCGGAGCCCGCGGAGCCCGCCGCCTCCGCGCTCACGGTCGACGCGCTCGGGAAGAAGTGCCCCGTTCCGGTGATCGAGTTGGCGAAGGTCATCGAGCGGGTGCCTGTCGGGGGCGTCGTCACCGTTCTGGCCGACGACGTGGCCGCCCGGCTCGACATTCCCGCGTGGTGCGAGATGACGGGGCACGCGTTCGTGGACGCCTCCGGTGATGCCTTCCGGGTGCGGCGCGTGGCCGCCTCCGGCTGAGGCGCCCGGGGACTGCCGGGATTCCGGAATCCCTGGGTCAGGAGGGCAGGTGTGCCTGGACCTCGGTCGCGGCGTCGTGGCCGTACGCCTTGGTGAAGCGCTCCATGAAGTGGACGCGCTGCAGTTCGTACTCCTGGGTGCCGACCGTCTCGATGACGAGGGTCGCCAGCATGCAGCCGACCTGCGCGGCACGTTCGAGGCTGACGCCCCAGGTGAGGCCGGAGAGGAAGCCGGCGCGGAACGCGTCGCCGACACCGGTCGGGTCGGCCTTCGTGCGCTCCTCGGCGCACGCCACGTGGATGGACTCCTGGCCCGCGCGGTCGATGCGCGCACCCCTCTTGCCGAGCGTGGTGACGCGGGTGCCGACCTTCTGCAGCACCTCTTCGTCGCTCCAGCCTGTCTTGCTCTCGATCAGCTCCTTCTCGTACTCGTTCGAGAAGAGGTACGTCGCACCCTCGGTCAGCACACGGATGCTCTCGCCGTCCATGCGCGCGATCTGCTGGGAGTAGTCGGCGGCGAACGGGATGCCGCGGGTCCTGCACTCCTCGGTGTGGCGCAGCATGCCCTCGGGGTCGTCCGCGCTGATGCACAGCAGGTCGAGCGGGCCGACCCGGTCGACGACGTGCTGGATCTCGATCTGCCGGGCCTCGCTCATCGCGCCGGTGTAGAAGGACCCGATCTGGTTGTGGTCCGCGTCGGTCGTACAGACGAACCGCGCGGTGTGCAGGACGTCGGAGATACGGACCGACGTGGTGTCCACGCCATGGCGTTCGAGCCAGACGCGGTACTCCTCGAAGTCCTCTCCCGCCGCGCCGACGAGGACCGGGCCGGCGCCGAGCTGGCCCATACCGAACGCGATGTTCGCACCGACGCCGCCGCGTCGGATGTCGAGCTTGTCGACGAGAAAGGAGAGCGAGACCGTGTGCAACTGGTCGGCGACCAGTTGGTCGGAGAAACGCCCCGGAAAGGTCATCAGGTGGTCGTTTGCGATGGAACCGCTGACTGCGATACGCACGACGAAATCTGCTCCTGAGAGACGGTGGGCATACCACCCCCGCGCAAGCACGGAAGTGGAGAGTGCAAACAACGCTACCCGCTAGCCCTCCGGACCCGAACAGGACACAACTACCAAATAGTAGGGTCTTCCGGGCACGTCAACGGATGCGTAGCGTCGATTCCATGAGGAAGACCGTGCAGCAACCGACCGAGCATGAATCACTGGAGCAACTTCTCGGTGACTGTGCGCAAATGACCCCGCACTGGGTGCCACATCGGCCGCCCCTGCAGGCCCAGGCGCCCATCGCGGCCCAGGCGTTGCACGGTGTACGTGTGCCGTCACGCTCCGCGCGACTCCTGGATGGTATGTCCGAGTACGGCGACTGAGGCAGCCTCCGCTGGACGCGGAGGGGAACCGGCCGCTCTCCGGCTCCGTCCAACTTCCGTCCCGGCATGAGGGATGCGACCTCATGGACGCGCGGAGCCAAAGGAGTTTTCGGTGAGTACAGACCAGTCCCCCGATACCGAGGACCGGCCCGGACGCGAGCCCCGGCGGCGGCAGTTGACGGTCGTCGGCGTGGCGGCGGCGGTGCTGCTGGCCGGTGGCGGCGGTGCGTACTGGGCCTCGTCCGCCTCCTCCGGCGGCACGGACGAGGCGGGTCAGCGGGCCGGGGGCAAGAAGCCGCCCCAACTGGCCCTGGACCAGGCGGCCATGTCCGTGGGCGGGCGTATGGACATCGCACCCGGTGAGCCGATGGGCCCCAGGTCCTACCGCGCCACGGGTGAGCTGCCCTCGGGCCCCGACCATGCCGCCGTGCACAAGGCCGACCGCCCGGTGCACAAGGGCGACTTGACGGAGCTGGCCAAGTCCCTCGGTCTCAAGGGCAGTCCGCAGAAGAAGCCGGGCCGCTGGGAGATCACCCCAGCGGACGCCGGAGGTTCGGTGCTGACCGCCGAGACGGGCGACGGCAGCGGTACGTGGATGTACATGGACCGCGGCGCGCTGACCGGCGAGTGCGACAAGACCCACCCGCAGAAGCCGGAGGCGCGGCACAAGGACCTGCCCGGCACCCCGGCCCACGGCGCGTGCGCCAAGGACGCCTCGGCCGAAGCGACCAAGGGCGAGCCCGTGTCCAAGGACAGGGCGAGGGACGCCGTACGCCCCGCACTGAAGGCGCTCGGCCTGGAGGAAGCACGGCTCAAGGCCGGCTCGACGATGGGGGGAGCCCGCATGGTGACCGTCACGCCCAAGGTGGACGGGCTGCCCACGTACGGCTGGGACAGCACGTTCATGGTGGGCTCCGACGGCAAGGTCGCGCGGGGCGCGGGCAATTGGGGCAAGGCGGTCAAGGGTGCCGCGTATCCCGTCCAGAGCGCCGACGCGACGCTCGACGCGCTGAACAAGGAGAGCCAGAAGCACGGCGGCCACGTGGCCGTTGAGCCCTGCGTTCCCCCCTCAGGCGCCGGCGAGAGGCCGCAGACAGGCAAGGGCCAGGACGGCCCCGACGTCCGGCCGGGCTGCGCGAAGGAGGGCGGCAAGGCATCCGGTGGCAAGGCGAACAAGGCGGAGCCCACGAAGGTGAGCGGCGCCGAGTTCGGGCTGTCCCTGGAGCAGTCGCACGGCAAGCGGATACTCGTTCCCGCGTGGATCTACGACGTCGAGCAGCCGTCCGGCGCCGGAGGGACGAAGGTGGCGCACCCCGCCGTCGAACCGGAGTTCCTGAAGTCCTCGGGCACATCGAGCGGCGAGGGCACGCCCGGCACCGGTGTCCCCGAGCCCGCTCAGCCGCCGCAGTCGGCGCCCGCCGAGCAGCCCGGCAGCGGCTCGGCGGCGCCCGGGCCCCCGAAGGACGGCAAGGACAGCGATGCGGGCGGTGGCGGTATCGGCGCAGGTAGCGGCGGTGACGCGCCCTCGCAGGCGATCGAGTCGTACAAGAACAAGGGCCGCACGCTCACCATCAGCTTCTGGGGCGGCGTGTGCGACAAGTACAGGGCCACGGCCGAGGAGTCGGGCCAGGCCGTGAAGGTACGGGTCAAGGCCAAGGACTCGGACAGCAAGAAGGTCTGCGTGAAGATCGCCAAGCGGCAGACCGTCGAGGTGAAGCTCGACAAGGCGCTCGGTGACCGCAAGGTCCTGGACGCACGCGACGGCGACAAGCTGCCGCGCACCTGACGGTCCGGGGAGCGAGGACCTGAAGGCGAGGGTCCGAGGAGCGAGGGGAGACAGACGGTCCCCCGGCCCCGGTGGGGCGGGGGGACAGCCGACAAGGGCGGCGGGCCCCTGGTGGGGGGAGTCCGCCGCCCTTGTCACACGCCTTGGTGCCGTACACGCTCACATGGGCGCACGGCACCTGCGCTGTCGATCAGTTGAAGGAGTCGCCACAGGCGCAGGACCCGGTGGCGTTCGGGTTGTCGATCGTGAAGCCCTGCTTCTCGATGGTGTCGACGAAGTCGATGGAGGCGCCGCCAAGGTACGGGGCGCTCATCCGGTCGGTGACGACCTTCACACCCTCGAAGTCCTTCACGACGTCGCCGTCGAGCGAGCGCTCGTCGAAGAAGAGCTGATAACGAAGGCCCGAGCAGCCACCCGGCTGGACGGCGACGCGCAACGCCAGATCGTCACGGCCCTCCTGCTCAAGCAGGCTTTTGACCTTCGAGGCGGCGGCGTCGGACAGGATGATGCCCTCGCTTACAGCGGTCTCGTCCGAAACGGACATCTGCTTCTCTCCCGGGTTGTACGGACTGCTCTTTGCCGTCAGTGCCAACCAACGGCTTCCCGGATTCATTCCAGGAGTAGCACGGCCATTTTCGCTTTCTCCTGCATGCTCGCACACCGCATGAGCGGCTGGGAATGCGTCACATCGACATGAGCCCCATCGTCAAAGTGACGTGAAGCCGCTATGATAGATAACGTCAGTTAGACGAGAAGTGCCTCCTGCGGCCTTACAGAAAGGGTGGGTCCCTTGCTCGACGTACAGCCGACCCCACTCGCGCTCCTCCTCCTCGGCCGGGAGGCGGACCCGAAGAGCGAACGGGGCGTCGAGTGCCCCGGCGACCTCCCCTCCCCCTCCGACCCCGACCTCGTGGCACGCGCACGCGCCGCCAAGGAGAAGCTGGGCGACCGCGTCTTCATCCTCGGGCACCACTACCAGCGCGACGAGGTCATCGAGTTCGCCGATGTGACGGGTGACTCCTTCAAGCTGGCCAGGGAGGCCGCCGCCCGCCCCGAGGCGGAGTACATCGTCTTCTGCGGTGTGCACTTCATGGCCGAGTCGGCCGACATCCTCACGGGCCCCGCCCAGCAGGTCGTCCTCCCCGACCTGGCGGCAGGCTGCTCCATGGCGGACATGGCCACCGCCGAACAGGTCGCCGAGTGCTGGGACGTACTCACCGAGGCGGGCGTCGCGGGCACGACCGTCCCCGTCTCGTACATGAACTCCTCCGCCGACATCAAGGCGTTCACCGGCAGGCACGGCGGCACGATCTGCACCTCTTCCAACGCCAAGCGCGCGCTGGACTGGGCTTTCGCACAGGGAGAGAAGGTCCTCTTCCTGCCCGACCAGCACCTCGGCCGCAACACCGCCGTGCGCGACATGGGCCTGAGCCTGGAGGACTGCGTCCTCTACAACCCGCACAAGCCGAACGGCGGCCTCACGCCGCGGCAGCTCCGTGACGCCAAGGTGATCCTGTGGCGCGGCCACTGCTCCGTGCACGGACGCTTCTCGCTCGACTCCGTCCGCGAGGTCCGCGAGCGGATACCCGGCGTCCGCGTCCTCGTGCATCCCGAGTGCAAGAACGAGGTCGTCGCCGCCGCCGACGAGGTGGGCTCCACGGAGTACATCATCAAGGCCCTCGACGCGGCGCCGCCCGGCTCCAAGTGGGCCATCGGCACCGAGCTGAACCTCGTACGGCGCCTCGCCAAGCGCTATGCGACGGAGGGCGCGGGAAACAAGGAGATCGCCTTCCTCGACAAGACGGTCTGCTTCTGCTCCACCATGAACCGGATCGACCTGCCCCACCTCGTCTGGGCCCTCGAATCCCTCGTCGACGGCACGGTCGTCAACCGGATCGAGGTCGACCCGGAAACCGAGAAGTACGCCAAGCTCGCGCTGGAACGCATGCTGGCGCTCCCGTAATCTGCGGCAAATGCTGTTGCGACCGGTCAAGGACACCGAGGAAGACGCGGAAACCGTACGGCAGTTGGCAACGGCCGCCTTCGGTGATTCGCACGCGCTCAAGGGCGACGCGCCGCCGGAGCCGCCGTCGCCCGAGCGCGTCGCACGCTCCCACGAGAGGATCCGGCACCTGGCGCGCCACGACCCCGGCGGGAGCTGGATCGCGGAGGACCCCACCGGTCAGCCCGTGGGCGCGGCGCAGTCCGCCATACGCGAGGGCACCTGGGGTCTCGCGCTGCTCGTCGTACTGCCCAGCGCACAGGGCAAGGGCGCGGGCAACGCGCTGCTCCAGCGCGCCCTGGAGCACGGGCGCGGCTGCCTGCGCGGGCTCATCTGCTGCTCGCGGCACCCCGCCGCCGTGCGCGCCTACCGTCGCGCCGGGTTCGAGGTGCACCCGACGATGCGGATGCGGGGGCGCGTGGACCACGCGCGGCTCCCCGCACCCGACGGGCCGGCCGTCGCCGGCACGGCGCGTGACCGTGACCTGCTCGACTCCGTCGACCGGCGGGTACGGGGCGGTGCCCACGGGCCCGACCACGACTACCTGATGCGCCACTGCCGGCTCGTCGTCGCGGACGACCTCGCCGGGAGCGGGTACTGCTACATCCACGAAACGGGCATGGTCGAACTGCTCGCCGCCACGTCACGGCGGCTCGCCACGCGTGTGCTGAGCGCCGCCTTGCTCAGCCTTGGCGACGGGGTCGTCGCCGAGGTGCACGATGTGACGGCCGGGCAGCAGTGGGCCGTCGATGTCGCCCTCGACGCGGGGCTCGGCGTGCGCGCCGAGGGCTTCCTCTGCGTGCGCGGCCTCCGGCCGCCGTCGCCCTACATCCCCTCGGGGACCTTCCTCTGAGTGGCTGCCTGACCCGCCGCCTCATGCCTCGCCAAAGGGCTGCCCCTTGCTGTGCGCTGCCCACCGCGGGTACGTCGTGGCCGCTCGCGCAGTTCCCCGCGCCCCTTAAAAGGGGCCTGGTCCCGATACGGGTGGGGGGAGTCCTAGAGGGGGGCGAAGCCCACCTCTAGCGGGGGGCTGTTGGGGGGCAGCGCCCCTCAACGCCCGGCCGGCGAGGCCAACGGGGAAAGGGGCGAAGCCCCATTTGGAACGGAAACCGGGGCCCGGTCAGAACCCCCCACGGGTTGGACCGGACCCCGGAAACTCAGGCGGCAGAACCCTGCCGCCGCTTCGCGGCCCGCCTCTCCCTCCGCAGCTCAACCATCGCGTACAGAGTAGGAACAAGCAGCAGCGTCAACAGCGTCGAGGTCACGAGCCCGCCGATGACGACGACGGCCAGCGGCTGGCTGATGAAGCCGCCGTCACCCGTGACGGCGAGCGCCATCGGCGTGAGAGCGCAGATCGTGGCCAGTGCCGTCATGAGGATCGGCCGCAACCGGTGCCGGCCGCCCTCGATGACGGCGTCGATGACGCCGTACCCCTGCGCCCGGTACTGGTTGATCAGATCGATCAGCACGATCGCGTTGGTGACGACGATCCCGATCAGCATCAGCATGCCGATCATCGCCGGCACACCCATCGGCGTGCCCGTCAGCACGAGCAGGCCCAGCGCGCCCGTGGCCGCGAACGGTATGGACACCAGCAGGATCAACGGCTGGATCAGCGACTTGAACGTCGCGACCAGCAGCAGGAACACGATCGCGATGGCGGCGAGCATGGCGAGCCCGAGCGAGCCGAACGCCTCGTCCTGGTCCTGCGAGACCCCGCCGATCGAGGCGGTCGCCCCCTTGGGCAGATCGAGCGAGTCGATCTCGGACTGCAGCTTCGCGCTGACCGCACCCGTGTTGTCCCCGGTCGGCTTCGCCGTGATCGTCGCGGCGCGTGCGCCGTCGATACGGGTCATCTGTACGGGCCCGCTGACGGTACGTACGTCGGCGACCTTGCCCAGCGTGGTTTTGCCGAGCGGCATCCTCTTCAACTCGGCGACGGTGCTGGCCGGTTCGGGCGAGCGCACGACGACATCGCGTTCCGTGTCGTTGAGCGTCGCCTTGCCGGACTTGGTGCCGCTGACGGCCTGCATGACGGCCTGGCCGAGCGCCGCGTCGTTGAGCCCGTAGCGTGCGGCCGAGTCCTTGGCCTTGACGGAGATACGGGGCACGGACTGGGACAGGTCGGACTGTACGTCGGTGACGCCGTCCAGCTTGGCCACCTTGGCGCGCACCTTGCCGGACGCCGTCTTCAGCACGTCCTCGTCGCCCGCCTTGACGACGACGCTCAGGTCCTGGCCGCCGAAGCCGTCACCGGCGCCCACCTTGGTCTCGCCGATCGAGGGGCCGAGCTTGTCGAGCCCCTCGCTGAGGGTGTCCTGGACCTTGTCGCTGTCGGCGGACTCCTTCAGCTTGATCTGGTAGGACGCCTGGTTGGCGTCGGTGCCGCCGCCGAAGGCCGCCATCAGTCCGGCCGAGCCGACCGTGACCTGGTAGTCCTCGATGCCGTCCACGCCGGAGAGCAGCTTCTCGACCTTCTTGGCCTGCTTGTCGGCTGCGCCGAGGCTGCTGCCCGGGGGGAGTTCCTGGCTGACGGTGAGCTGCTGGGTGTCGCCCTGGTCGAAGAAGTTCGTCTTGAGCAGGGGCGCCATGCCGAAGGTGCCGATGAGCACGGCGACGGCGATCACGAGGCTGGTGAGGCGGCGCTTGGTGGCGAAGCGCAGTACGGGCACGTAGAAGCGCTGGAGCGGGCTGGCCGCCTCCTTCTCCTCCGACCTGCGGCGCTGTTCCTCCGGGTCGAGGCCCTTGAGCGCCTTGGGCGCGCGCAGGAACCAGAACGAGAGGACCGGCACCACCGTGAGCGACACCAGCAGCGAGGCGAGCAGCGCGACGGTGATGGTGAGCGAGAAGCCGCCGAAGAGGGCGCCGACCATGCCGCCGACGAACGCCATCGGCAGGAAGACGGCGACGGTCGTCAGCGTGGAGGCCGTGATCGCGCCGGAGACCTCCTTGACGGCGTCGAGAATGGCGGTGGTGCGTTCCTTGCCGTACGCGAGGTGCCGCTTGATGTTCTCCAGGACGACGATGGAGTCGTCCACCACCCGCCCGATGGCGATGGTGAGGGCGCCCAGCGTCAGCATGTTGAGCGAGAGGTCCCTGGTCCACAGCACGATGAGGGTCAGGACGACGGACAGCGGGATGGAAACCGCCGTCACCAGCGTCGAGCGCACCGACAGCAGGAAGATCAGGATGACCACGACGGCGAAGATCAGGCCGAGCACGCCCTCGGTGGTCAGGGAGCTGATCGACTTGGAGACCTGCGGGCCCTGGTCGGCGACGACGGTCAGCTGGGAGCCCTTGCCGAGGTCGTCGCGCAGCTGGGGCAGCTTGTCGTCGACCGCCTGGGAGATGTCGACGGCGCTGCCGTCGTTGTCCATGGTCACCGAGACGGCGAGGCTGCGTTCCCCGTTGGTGCGGGTCAGCGACGTGGCCTGGTCGGGCACCTGCTCGACCTTGGCGATGTCGCCGACGCTGACCGGGTCTCCCCCGCCCTTGGCCGGGACGCGGAGGTTCTCGATCTCCTTCAGGGACGTATAGCCCGAACCGACCTGAACGGTCTTGCTCTTGCCGTCCTCCGCGAAGGACCCCGCGGGCACCGAGGCTCCGCCCGCCTCCAGCGCCTTGGACAGGTCGGCGGGCGTCAGCCGCGCGCCGGCCAGCTTCCTGGCGTCGGGGGTGACGGCGACGACCTGGTCCTGCACACCGTCGACGGTGACCTGGCTGACGCCCTCGATGTCCTTGAGCACCGGCACGACGGAGGTGTCGAGCGCGTCGTCGAGCGCCTGCTGGTCCTTGTCCCGGGAGGAGGCGGCGAGCACGACGGTCGGGATGTCGTCCGTGCCGCCGGCCACGACCTGCGGGTCGACCCCGTCGGGGAGCTGGGCACGGGTACGGTTCACGGCCTGCTGGACGTCGGCGATGGTCTGGTCGGACCCGTCGCCGTAGTCGAACTGCGCCATGACGACGGCCGAGCCCTCGCTGGCCGTCGAGTTGACGCCCGTGATGCCGTCGACGCCCTGGATGCTGTCTTCGATGGGCTCGACGACCTGCTTCTCGACCACGTCGGGAGAAGCGCCCTGGTACGGCGCGATGACCGAGACCATGGGCAGGTCGATGGAGGGCAGGAGCTGTTGTTTGAGCTGCGGAACGGCGATGGCGCCGAAGGCGACGGCGACGAGTGCCATCAGCCCTATCAGCCCACGCTGTACGAGGCTGAGGCGGGACAGCCAGGACATGGGGTGCCAGGTCTCTCTCTAGGGAAAAGGTGGTGCGGGTGCCGCCGCTGAACGGGCAGAACACCGGTGCCGACTACACCTTCGCCCATGGACGGCGCGGATCTCTCCGCCCCAGGTCCCCTTCTCCTCCGCCGCCCGTACTGCGGTCGCAGTACGTCACCCTCCACCCGAAGGCCGTACGAGTCCGCTCTCGTAGGCGGCCACGACCAACTGCGCCCTGTCGCGGGCTCCGAGCTTGGCCATGGTCCGGTTGACATGTGTCTTGACGGTGAGCGGGCTGACGTCGAGACGCTCACCGATCTCGTCGTTGGAGAGCCCGGCGGCGACGAGTGCCAGCACCTCGCGCTCGCGCCCCGTGAGCGCGCCGAGGCGTTCGGCGGCACGCGCACTGTCCCCGTCGCCGCCCGAAGTGCCGCCCTGTGCGAGGAACTTGGCGATGAGCCCCTTGGTGGCAACGGGCGACAGCAGCGCCTCACCCTTGGCCGCCGTGCGGATCGCGGAGAGCAGCTCGCCCGGCTCGGCGCCCTTGCCGAGGAACCCTGAGGCGCCCGCGCGCAGGGAGTCGATGACGTAGTCGTCGACCTCGAAGGTGGTGAGGATGACGACCTTCACCTCCGCCAGTTCGGGATCGGCGCTGATCCGGCGGGTGGCGGCGAGACCGTCGGTGCCCGGCATGCGGATGTCCATGAGCACCACGTCGGCGGCGCGTTCACGTACGAGGGTCACCGCCTCGTCCCCGTCGGCGGCCTCACCGACGACCTCCATGTCGGCCTCGGAGTCGACCAGCACCCTGAACGCGCTGCGCAACAGCGTCTGATCGTCGGCGAGTACGACACGGATCGTCATGCGGAGGTCTCCTTACGCGGCGCCGTCGTCTCCAGCGGCAACCGTACGTGCACCCTGAATCCGCCGCCTGGCAGCGGTCCCGTCTCGCACTCCCCGTGCAGGGCCGCCGCGCGCTCGCGCATACCGATGAGCCCGTGGCCGCCGTTGCCCTCCGCCGCGCCACCTGACTCCTCGTACGTCTCCCCCGCACCGGCCTCCCCACCGGCCCCAGCCTCCGGCTTCCCGCGCGCCGTCTCCCTGACCGGCTCCTCGCCCGGGACCGCTTCGCCGTGCACGTCCTCGCCGGCCTCGCCCGCCCTGGCGCCCGCGCCGTCGTCCAGGACGCTGATCTCCAGGGTGTGGGGGCCGCGGTGGATACGGACGTCGGCGTGGGCGCCGGGGCCGACGTGCTTCTGCACGTTGGTGAGGGCTTCCTGTACGACGCGGTAGGCGGTCAGGTCGACCGCGGAGGAGAGGGGGCGGCCGTTCCTGGTGAGCGCGGGCGCCTCGACGGAGACGGAGAGCCCCGCGTGCCGGAAGCCGCTCACGAGGTCGTCGAGGACCGCGAGCCCCGGGGCCGGTTCCGTGGGCGCCGCGCTGTCTCCTGACTGGCGCAGCAGCCCGACGGTGGTCTGCAGCTCGCCGAGGGCGTGCCTGCTGGCCTCCCGAACATGCGCCAGGGCCTGTTTTGCCTGGTCGGGGCGTTGGTCCATGACGTGTGACGCCACGCCTGCCTGCACGTTGACGAGGGCGATGTGGTGGGCGACGACATCGTGCAGCTCGCGCGCGATGCGCATCCGCTCCTCGGCGACGCGGCGCCTGGCCTCTTCCTCGCGGGTGCGCTCGGCGCGTTCGGCACGCTCGCGGATGGCGGCGACGACGGCACGCCGGCTGCGCACGGCCTCACCGGCGGCGGCGGCCATGCCGGTCCAGGCGAAGATGCCCAGGTTCTCCTGCGCGTACCAGGGCCGGGCCCCGAAGACCATGCCGGCGGTGGTCAGTACGGCGACGGTCACGGCACCGACGCGCCAACTGGTGATGCGGTCCGTGGTGTTGGAGACGGTGTAGAGCGCGATGACGGCCGCGAGCACGAGCGGAACGCGGCGGTCGGCCGCCTCGCCCGAGGCGGGGTCGAGGATGAGCGCGGCGAGGGAGATGAGGCTGGTGAGCACCAGCACGGGGAGCGGCGCGCGGCGGCGGAACGCGAGGACACCGGAGGAGAGCGCGGCCAGCACCACGGTCTGCGCCGTGAGCGTGTGCCCGGCGGAGAAGACGGGTGAGCCGCGCGGGGCGTGCGGATCGGTGACGGCACCGAGCAGCATGACGGCGAAGGCCCCCACGGCGATCAGCGCGTCCACGGCGTAGGGGTGGGCGCGAAGGCGCTCGCGGACCTCGCTGAGAGTCACAACTGGCACCGTGGACCCGGCCTTCCCGGGGCATGACCCCCGCTCCGCTCCTCGCCCGGGCACCGCTCCCCCGGCGTACCGGACAGGCCGGACACGGGGCCGCGCGGGAAGCGGAGCAGAGGTCTCAGCCCGGGATGAGCCCGTCGTCGGTGAGCATCGCCCGCACCTCTTCGAGGGTCGCCTCGGGTGAGGGCAGGATCAGCTCGGACGGTTCCAGCGCGTCGTCCGGCAGCGGGCTGCCGAGGCGGCGTACGGCGTCGAGCAGTGCGCCGAGGGTGAGGCGGAAACCGGACTCGTCACCGCCCTCCATCTCGGCGAGCAGCTCGTCGTCCAGCTTGTTCAGCTCGGCGAAGTGGCTGTCGTCCAGCTTCACCTGGCCTTCGCCCATGATCCTGACGATCATGTCGCTCTCCTTCGGGACCGGGGCCGCGGGTCACTGCTTGTCGAACTTAGGCGTGTCCTGCGGCTGCTGTGCCCCGGACTGGCCCGTCTGGCCCTGCTCGTCCCCACCCTCGATGGCCTGCTGCCCGCCACCGCTGCTGCCTCCGGCCAGCTCGGCCTTCATCCGCTGGAGCTCCAGCTCGACGTCGGTGCCGCCGGAGAGGCGGTCCAGTTCGGCCGTGATGTCGTCCTTGGCCATGCCCGACTGGTCGTCGAGCGCGCCCGAGGCGAGCAGCTCGTCGATCGCGCCGGAGCGCGCCTGGAGCTGCGCCGTCTTGTCCTCGGCCCGCTGGATGGCCATGCCGACATCGCCCATCTCCTCGGAGATGCCGGAGAACGCCTCCCCGATCCTGGTCTGGGCCTGGGCCGCCGTGTACGTGGCCTTGATGGTCTCCTTCTTGGTACGGAAGGCGTCCACCTTGGCCTGGAGTCGCTGAGCCGCAAGGGTCAGCTTCTCCTCCTCGCCCTGGAGCGTCTGGTGCTGCCCCTCCAGGTCGGTGACCTGCTGCTGGAGAGCCGCCCTGCGCGAGAGTGCCTCGCGCGCCAGATCCTCACGGCCCAGCGCCAGGGCCTTCTTGCCCTGGTCCTCCAGCTTGGTCGACTGCCCCTGGAGCTGGGTCATCTGCAGTTCGAGGCGCTTTCGGGACGTGGCGACATCGGCCACACCCCTGCGCACCTTCTGCAACAGTTCCAACTGCTTTTGGTAGGAGTAGTCAAGTGTTTCGCGCGGGTCCTCAGCCCGGTCCAGGGCCTTGTTGGCCTTCGCGCGGAAGAGCATTCCCATACGCTTCATGACACCGCTCATGGGCCTCGCGCGCCCCCTTCGTAACGGACTCAAGCCCTCGGCACATCTACAGACCCCAGAGTACGGGGCCTTGTTCCATTACCGCACCGTTCAAGCGCGGATGCGCTCATCCGTGAGGACGATCAGGTCCGTGCTCTCTCCGGCGCAGGGAGTAGGCGCGTCTCGCCAGTGAGGACCGGCGTTGCCGGATCGTTCCCCACGGGGCTGCGGCCTACTCTCCACCACACCGTACTCTTGAGGACGTGTTCCGAAGCCGTTCGAAAGAAGGGCAGGCCGCAACCCACCAGGTGAGCGCGGCCGAGCCCAAAGAGACCCGCGACCCTGAGGCCCCCAAGGGCCGACCTACCCCCAAGCGCAGCGAAGCGCAGGGACCACGCCGCACGCTCTCCACGACGCCGACCAGCCGCAAGGACGCGGCCAGGCGCCAGAAGGAAGCGCGCCGAGCCGACATGGCCAGGCAGCGCGAGGCGCTGGCCAGCGGCGACGAGCGCTATCTGCCTGCACGCGACAAGGGGCCCGTGCGGCGCCTGGCGCGCGACTTCGTGGATGCGAAGTGGAGCGTGGCCGAGTTCTTCCTGCCCATGGCCATCATCATCCTCGTTCTGAGCATGATCAACGCCGGTGCCTTCCAGTCCTACGTCATGCTCCTGTGGCTGCTGCTGATCGTGCTGATCGTGATCGACTCGGTGGTCCTGTCCGTCCGGCTCAAGAAGAAGATCCGCGAGCGCTACCCCGACGAGCCCAAGCGCGGCGCCGTCGCCTACGCGCTGATGCGCACCCTTCAGATGCGCCGTATGCGCCTGCCGAAGCCGCAGGTCGCACGCGGCGAGAAGCCCTGATCCGGCAGGAGCTGGTCGCCCGCCAGCTCGATGAGGCCATCGCCGCGCAGTTCGAGGTGGGGCGGCGGCTCAGGGTGCTCGACATCGGCCTGGGCGAGGGCAACCAGGCGCTGCGCCTGGTACGTGCCGGGCACCAGGTGACGGGCCTTGAGTCCGACCCCGCGCTGCTGGACGTGGTGCGCGGGGCGCTGGAGCAGGAGCCCGAGGGCATACGCGAGCGGTTCCGCATCGTGCCGGGCGACGGCCAGGACACAGGGGCACACTTCCTGCCCGGCACCTTCGATGTCGTGCTGTGCCACAGCGTGCTCTCCGAGTCACGTGACCCCGAGAGCACCCTCGCCGGGCTCGCCCGCGTGCTCGACGCCGGCGGGCTGCTCTCGCTGGTGATCCCCAACGTCGCGGCCCGCGCGATGCGCGCCGGCCGTGCCGCCGACTGGGAGGCGACGCTGGCCGCGCTGGCCGCCTCGGAGGACAGCGACCGCACCCTGCGGCTCGACCCGCTGACCTCGCTGCTCACCCGTATCGGCGCACCGCTGGAGCGGTGGTACGGCGTCGGGGTCTTCTGCGCCGACGACGCGCCCGCCGAGGAGGCGGCGCTCGACGCCGAGGAGCGGGCCGCCCGCGTGGACCCGTACCGCGCCGTGGCCACCTCGCTGCACCTGTGCGGCGTACGGGGCTGAACGTGCCCTGCCAGGCGAAAGGGGCGCCACGGCGTCCCTCTCCGTATGTCCGGTGAATCGGGCGCCTCCGGCGCACCCCTTGAGACGAAGCTCCCGGCCCGCGAGACGTGGCGGGCCCTGTACGCGCACATCAGGCCGCGCCGTGCGCTGATCGCGCTGGGCGGGATGCTGACGCTGGTCGGCTCCGTGACCGGGCTCGCGCAGCCGCTCGCCGCCAAGGAACTGGTCGACAGGCTCGGGAACGAGCAGGCGATCGGCTCCGTGCTGGTGCTGCTGACGGCGCTGGTGGTGGCCGGTACCGCGATCGAGTCGGTGGGCGCCTATGTGCTGCAGCGGACAGCGGAGTCCGTCGTCTTCGCCGCGCGGCGCCAACTCGTCGCGCGGCTGCTGCGGTTGCGGCTGGGGGCGGCCGAGCGCACCCAGCCGGGCGACCTGATGTCCCGCGTCACCGCCGACACCACACTGCTGCGCCAGGTGACGACCAACTCCCTGGTGTCGGCGGCGACCGGCGCGCTCACCCTGCTGGCGACGCTCGCGATGATGGCGTTCCTCGACCCCGTGCTGCTCGCCGTCACCGTGGGCGTGACCGCGCTGATCGGCGGCTCGCTCGGCTTCGTGCTGCCGCACATCGCGAAGGCGGCGAAGCGCGCGCAGGAGTCGGTGGGGGCGATCTCGGCCGTGCTGGAGCGGACGTTCGGCGCTTTCCGTACGGTCAAGGCTTCCGGCGCGGAGGAGCGCGAGGAGGCGGCGGTCGAGGCGGCCTCACTGGAGGCGTGGCGGCACGGGGTGCGGGCCGCCAAGTGGGAGTCACTGGCGTCGAGTTCGATCGGGCTGTCCATACAGGTGTCGTTCCTGTCGGTGCTGGGCGTCGGCGGCGCCCGGGTGGCCTCGGGTGCCATCTCGATCGCGACGCTGGTCGCCTTCCTGCTGGCCCTCTTCTATCTGATCGACCCGATCTCGCGGCTCGTTTCAGCGGCGTCCGAATACCAGGTGGGGGCCGCAGCCGTGGCCCGTCTCCGGGAGGCGGAGCTGCTGGAGACCGAGCCCGTGGGGGACGAGCGGGCCGCGCCAGAGGGCAGGGGTCCGGCGAGCGTGGAGTTCGAGGACGTCTCCTTCCGGTACGCCGAGGGCCTGCCGACCGTGCACCACGGCGTCTCCTTCACCGTTCCCGGCGGCGGCATGACCGCGTTCGTCGGGCCCTCGGGCGCGGGCAAGACCACGGTCTTCGCGATGATCGAACGGTTCTACGAGCCCGACGGCGGCAGGGTGCTCGTGGACGGCGTCGACGTACGGGAGTGGCCACTGGACGCGCTGCGGCGCTCGGTCGGCTACGTCGAGCAGGACGCGCCCGTGCTCGCGGGCACGCTGCGCGAGAACCTGCTGTTCGCGGCGCCGGACGCCGGGGACGAGGAGATCGCGGGGGTGCTGGAGCGCACCCGGCTCGCGGGGCTCGTGGCACGGCTGCCCGACGGGCTGGAGACCGTGGTGGGACACCGGGGCAGCAAGCTGTCGGGCGGGGAACGGCAGCGGGTGGCCATCGCACGGGCGCTGCTGCGCCGCCCCAGGCTGCTGCTCCTGGACGAGGCGACCTCCCAGCTCGACGCGGCCAACGAGCTGGCGCTGCGCGAGGTGGTCGCCGAGGTGGCGCGGACGACGACGGTACTGGTGGTCGCGCACCGGCTCTCCACCGTGACGCTGGCCGACCGCATCGTCGTACTGGAGGCGGGCACCGTGCGGGCCACCGGCACCCACGACGAGCTGGTGGCGGGAGACCCGCTGTACGGGGAGCTGGCGGCGACGCAGCTGCTCACGTCGCCCGCCGGCTCCTGACCCGCGGCGTTCGGAGGACGGCCGGAGTACCGCCGGCGAGGGGCGGCCGGGCCCGGGGGCCGGCGCCCCTGAAGCTCAGTCCTCCGGCGGGGTCTCGCTCGCGTGGAGACTCATGGGGCCGTAGATGACGGCGTCGTCCTCCAGAAGGGTCACCTGGTCGGCGCCGCCGTCGAGCAGCTCCTTCCAGACCTCGCCGATCCACGACTCGGCGTCCCCCTGGGTGGGGAACTCCTCCGGCTGGACGGCTGGTTCCGTCTCCGTGCCGTCGGCCTTCTCGAACCGCCACGTCCACGCCATCTGTGCCTCCCGAGATCGCCTGTTGCTGCCGGAAGCGTAGTCCCCTGTGCGCGGGGAGCGGCGGGTCACGAGACGATCGTCCTGTGGAACTCACTCTGCTCGGCACCGGCGAGCCCGCCGGCCTTCCCCGTCCCGACTGCCTCTGCGCGCGCTGCGCCGCCGCGACAGGTGACGAGGCACGGGCCGCGACAGCGCTGCTGATCGACGGCACGGTGCTGCTCGACCTGACCCCCGGGCCCGCGTTCGCCGCCGCGCGTGCGGGCCAGACCCTCAGCGGCGTACGGCAGGTGCTGCTCTCGCATCCGCACGACGGCCCGGCGCTGGAGGTGCCAGCGGGGCTGCCCGCTCCGGTGCGGGTGCCCGACCGGCAGGAGCTGGCCCTGATCAGCGGGCACCGGGTGCGGGCGCTGGCGCTGGACTCGCCGGGCACGGGGTATCTGGTGACGGGCCCTGACGGTGAGCGGCTGATGTATCTGCCGCCGGGTGCGGCGCCCGCCGGGATCGGCGAGGGGCCGTACGGGGAGCGCGGGGCCGACGGGGCCCAGGGGGACCGCGGCGAGCACAGTCCGTCGTGCGACATGGTGCTGCTCGACGTGCTCGGACGGCCCGACGCGCTGGCGCGGCTGCGTGCGGCCGGTGTCGTCGGCGCGACGACGGACGTACTGGCCGTGCACATCGGGCACTCGCACGCGTACGGTCCGCCGGGGCCCGAACTGCACCGCAGGCTCGCTTCGGCCGGTGCGCGTGCCGTGCCGGACGGGACGACGCTGAGGGTCGGCGAGTACCACTCCGTACCGGACATCCCGCGCAGGACGCTGGTGCTGGGAGGAGCGCGTTCGGGCAAGTCGGTCGAGGCGGAGCGGCGGCTCGCCCCGTTCCCCGGCGTGGTGTACGTGGCGACGAGCGGGAGCCGCGACGGCGACACCGAGTGGGGGGCACGGGTGGCCGAACACCGGGAACGGCGACCGGCTTCCTGGCGCACGGAGGAGACACGCGACCTCGTGCCGCTGCTGGCCGCCGAGGGGCCGCCACTGCTGATCGACTGCCTGTCGCTGTGGCTGACGCACGCCATGGACGAGGTGCAGGCGTGGGACGACAGCCTGTGGGCCGACCACGGTTCGGCCGCGCTGGCCGAGCGCGTCGCCGCGCTGGTCGGTGCCGTACGGGAGACGCGGCGGCATGTGGTGGCGGTGAGCAACGAGGTGGGCTCGGGCGTCGTGCCCGCCACCCCGGCGGGCCGGCGCTTCCGCGACGAACTCGGCCGTCTGAACGCCTCGTTCGCGGCCGAGTGCGAGCACGTGCTGCTCACCGTCGCGGGCGTACCCCGCCCACTGAGGTGAGGGCTCCGGCTCGGTCACGTACGCTTCGCCAGCATGAGCGAGCTTGATCTGGACCTGGATGACTTCTCCGATCTCATCGAGCGGCCCAGCGGGAGTCTGCGGCGCGAGGCCGAGGAGCGGCGGACTCTGACGGGGTTGCCCGCGCAGGCGCTGGGGCGCGTGGACGAGTTGGGGGAATGGCTCAGTTCGGCGCAGTCGCGGGTGCCGGTCGAGCCGGTGGCGAACCCGCGGCTGGTGGTCTTCGCCGGCGATCACGGTGTCGCCGGGCTCGATGTCTCGACCCGTCCTGCGGGCGGTGCGCTCACGCTCGTACGGGAAGCGCTGGACGGGGCCTCGCCCGCCGCTGTGCTCGCGCGCAGGTTCGAGGTACCCGTGCGGATCGTCGACATGTCGCTGGACTGCGATCCGGGTGAGCTGCCCGCCGAGGTGACGCGGCACCGGGTGCGGCGCTCGTCCGGCCGGCTGGACACCGAGGACACGCTGACGAAGGCCGAGGCCGTCGAGGCTTTCCGGGCCGGCATGGCCGTCGCGGACGAGGAGGCCGACGCGGGCACGGACCTCGTGGTGCTCGGCGATCTGAGCGTCGGCGGCACGACGGCGGCCGGCACCCTGATCGCCGCGCTGTGCGGCACCGACGCCTCGGTGGTCACCGGCAGGGGCGGCGGGCACATCGACGATCTCGCGTGGATGCGCAAGTGCGCGGCGATCCGGGACGGGCTGCGCCGCGCACGCCCTGTGCTGGGCGACCAGTTGGAGCTGCTGGCGACCGTGGGCGGGGCCGACCTGACCGCGATGACGGGCTTCTTGCTGCAGTCGGCCGTGCGGCACACCCCGGTGATCCTGGACGGTGTGGTGTCGGCGGCGTGCGCGCTGGTGGGACAGCGGGTGGCGTTCCGCGCCCCGGACTGGTGGCTCGCGGGGCACGCGACGAGCGAGCCGGCTCAGGCCAAGGCGCTGGACCGGATGGCGCTCGACCCGCTGATGGACCAGGGCATCGCGGTCGGCGGCGGTACGGGCGCGCTGCTGGCGCTGCCCCTCGTGCGCGCCGCTGCCGCACTGGCGGCCGAACTCCCCGTGCGGGAGCCGGAGTTGGCGAGTACGGAGCCGGACGGGGAAACGGAGGGCACGGCGCAGGGACTCGCGGACGCAACCTGAGGCGCCCGCTGAGCGTCCTGCCCTGCGGTGCTCGGACACCCGCTGTCTGATTCGCCGTACATGCCACATATGCTCACCATATGGGAGAGCATATGCCCGACTCGGCGCACCGCAGCCTCCGCAGTCACGCCGCGGCCTTCGCCGTCTGGTATCTGCGAGCGGCCACCGTCATCAACCTGCTCGGTGCCGTCTCGGTCTCCTTCGGGAGCGATCTGAAGCGGCACAACGCGGGCGACTTCTTCACCCCGCACCTCGTCGCAGCGGGCTTCACGGGCGCGCTGTTCGCCGCCGTGCTCGCGGTCACCATGCGGCGCCGCAAGCGCGCAGCGTGGATCCTCAACCTCTGCCTCGGCGTACTCGTCCTGCTGCTCTACTCCGCCGTGATGGCGGCCTTCCCCGAATTCCGCGCGCACGCCTTCAACTGGCTCTCCTACGCGCTCACCGCGCTGTTCGTCGCCGCGCTCCTGGCCGGGCGCCGCTCCTTCCACGCCAAGGGCGACCGCGCCAACCCCCGGCTGGCGCTGGCCGTCGCGCTCGCCGGGCTCGTCCTCGCGACCGCCGTCGCCACCCTCCTGGTCACCGTCACCAACCACTCCCCCGCCGAACACCGCTCCGACCTGGGCGGCCGGATGATGTACGCGGTGGCGCGGCTCGTCTTCATCGCCGGGACAGGGGACCGGGTCGAGGGCGTCGACATCCCCGACTGGGTCGGCGTCCTCATCAACGTGATGGCCGCGCTGCTGCTCCTGCTCGTCCTGCTGGCCGCCTTCCGCTCCCGGCGCGCGACCGAACCGATGGGCGCGCGGGACGAAGAACAGCTGCGCGCCCTGCTGGACCGGCACGGTGAGCGCGACTCGCTCGGCTACTTCGCCACGCGCCGCGACAAGAGCGTCATCTGGTCGCCCTCGGGCAAGGCCGCCGTGACCTACCGCGTCGCCGGCGGCGTCTCGCTCGCCTCGGCCGACCCGCTCGGCGACCCCGAGGCATGGCCGGGCGCCATCGACGCCTGGCTCACCGAGTGCGCCGACCACGCGTGGGTGCCCGCCGTCATCGGCGCGAGCGAGACGGCGGGCACCGTCTACACCCGGCACGGCCTGTCCGCGCTCGAACTCGGCGACGAAGCGGTCGTGGAGACGGCCGAGTTCACCCTGGAGGGCCGCGCCATGCGGAACGTACGGCAGGCGTACAACAGGGTGCTGCGCGCCGGCTACACCGCCAGGATCAGGCGGCACGCGGACATTCCGGCGGCCGAGATGACCGACCTGACGCGCCATGCCGACCAGTGGCGTGACAGCACGTCCGAGCGCGGCTTCTCCATGGCGCTCGGCCGCCTCGGCGACCCCTCCGACGGACAGTGCGTGATGGTGGAGTGCCGGGACTCCGAAGGCACCCTGCGCGCGCTGCTGTCGTTCGTGCCATGGGGCAGGCACGGGCTCTCGCTCGACCTGATGCGGCGGGACCGCGAGGCGGAGAACGGGCTGATGGAGTTCTGTGTGCTGGAGCTGATCCAGCGCGCGTGTGAGGTCGACACCACCCGTATCTCGCTGAACTTCGCGATGTTCCGCTCCGTCTTCGAACGCGGCGCGCGGCTGGGCGCCGGGCCCGTACTGCGGCTGTGGCGCTCGCTGCTCGCCTTCTTCTCGCGCTGGTGGCAGATCGAGTCCCTCTACCGCGCCAACGCCAAGTACCGGCCGGTGTGGGAGCCGCGCTTCGTCCTGTTCGCCAAGAGCAGCGAACTGCCCAGGATCGGCCTCGCCTGCGCACGGGCCGAGGGCTTCCTCGAACTTCCGGTCCCGTCCCGGTGGGGGCGCTGACCGTACCCGGGACTGCCCTGGTGGGAGGCGTCGGCCCGTACCCCGCTCGCGCTGTCCGTACCGGCCGCCGGCCTGCCGCTGGGGGGCGCCGTGGCCCTGGTGCTGTTCCTCTTCGCCGGGGGTAGCCTGCTCCGCCATGGACAGCTCCCCTCCCCCGCGGCAGCCGCCCCCGCCACCGGAGCCGCCCGCTGAGCCGCCCCAGGGGCCGCCACCTGGACCGGCCGCCGCCTCGTTCGCCGACGGGCTGCGGTTCGCCTTCGGCACGCTGACCGTGCTGCCCGTACGCGTGCCGCGCTGGGACCGCGAGGCGGCGCGGCTCGGCATGGTGTGCGCGCCCCTGGCCGGGCTGGTCGTGGGGCTCGCCGCCGCCGCGCTGGGCGCCGTACTGCTGCTGCTCGGCTCCGCACCGCTGCTCGCTGCCGTGGCGACCGTCGCCGCGCCGGCCGCGCTCACCAGAGGGCTGCACCTGGACGGGCTCGCCGATGTCGCCGACGGGCTCGGCAGCGGCAAGCCGGCCGAGGAGGCGCAGCGCATCATGAAGCGGTCCGACATCGGGCCCTTCGGCGTGGTGACGCTCGTCCTCCTGCTGCTCGGTCAGGTGGCGGCCGTCGCCGAACTGTACGCGCGGGGCTGGGCGTTCGGCGCCGTCGCGTTCGCGGTGTCCGCGCTGGTGGGGCGTACGGCGCTGACCCTCGCCTCCCGCTCGGGGGTACCGGCGGCGCGGCCCGAGGGGCTGGGGGCCGCCGTCGCGGAGACGGTTCCGGCACGCATGGCGTACGGCGTCGCCGGGTGCGCCGTCCTTCTCGCCGCGTGCGCCGGGCTGTTGGCCGGGTCGGCCGGGCTCGTCCTGTTCGCGGCCGGAGCCGCACTGGGGCTGTGCGCGGCCGAACTGCTGCTCGCGCACTGCTCGCGGCGGCTCGGCGGCGTGACGGGCGACGTGTTCGGCGCGCTCGCCGAGGTGGCGGCCACCTGCGCACTCGTCGTGCTGACCTTCTTCTGAGCCGGTCCAGCGCCGCCTGCCGCCTGCACGTACGCGCGGCGGCCCAACAGCCCTGCTAGTACGGTCGGTTCGCACCGCCGGGCACCAAGGCCCGGCACGCGCCGCCGCGGCGGGAAGAAGGGCGGGCGGCGGGGAGAAGACCGCCGGTCACCGGCGGTGAAGGAGACGGGCATACGATGCCCGAAGCGTCCAAAGCCGTAGGCGTACACCCGCGCGCGGCACATCAAGGAAGAAGGTTCCTCCCACCGTGTCTGCACTGACTCTCAGCACCTCGTCCGCGGCGACGCTGCGCGCGGACGCTGTCGTCGTCGGCGTCGCCAAGGGCCGACCCGCCGGCAAGGCCGCCGTCGTCGTCGCCTCCGGTGGCGAGGCCGTGGACAAGGCGTTCGGCGGAAAGCTCGCCGCGACGCTGGAGACGCTCGGCGCGAGCGGCGGCGAGGGGGAGATCACCAAGCTCCCGGCTCCCGCGACAGGCGTGAAGTCCCCCGTCGTCGTGGCCGTCGGGCTCGGCGAGGCCCCCGACAAGAAGGAGTCCTACGAGCCCGAGACGCTGCGCCGCGCCGCCGGCGCCGCGGCCCGCGCGCTGGCCGGTTCGAAGAAGGCCGCCTTCGCGCTGCCCGTCGAGGACGCCGACGCGGTCGCCGCCGTCTGCGAGGGCGCCCTGCTCGGCGCGTACTCCTTCACCGCGTTCCGGGGCACGAGCGACGAGGACGGCAAGAAGGGCGACGGCAACGCCGCCAAGGCTGCCAAGGCCACCAAGGACAGCAGCGCCCCGCTCGCCGAGATCGCCGTCGTCGGCGCCAAGCCGCGCGACAAGGCGCACAAGGCCGCGGCCGACCGCGCGCAGATCATCGCCGAAGAGGTGCACCGTGCCCGCGACCTCATCAACACCCCCGCCAACGCGCTGAACCCGAAGATCTTCGCCACCGAGGCCCGCACAGCGGCCAAGACGCACGGCCTCACCATCGAGGTGCTGGACGAGAAGGCGCTCGCCAAGGGCGGCTACGGCGGCATCATCGGCGTCGGCACCGGCTCGACGCAGCCGCCGCGCCTGGTCCGTATCGGCTACACCCACCCCAAGGCGAAGAAGTCCGTCGCGCTCGTCGGCAAGGGCATCACCTACGACTCCGGCGGCATCTCCCTCAAGCCCGCGGGCCACAACGAGACGATGAAGAGCGACATGAGCGGCGCAGCCGCCGTCTTCGGCGCCGTCGTCGCCGCCTCGCGCCTCGGCCTGAAGGCCAATGTCACCGGCTGGCTGGCGCTCGCCGAGAACATGCCGTCGGGCTCGGCCACCCGCCCCGGCGACGTGCTGACCATGTACAGCGGCAAGACCGTCGAGGTCCTCAACACCGACGCCGAAGGCCGCCTCGTGCTCGCGGACGCGCTCACCCGCGCCTGCGAGGAGGAGCCGGACGCGCTGGTGGACGTGGCCACCCTCACCGGCGCGATGGTGCTGGCGCTGGGCCACCGTACGTTCGGGATCATGGCGAACGACGACGCGTTCCGTACGTCGCTGCACGAGCTGGCCGAGGAGGCGGGCGAGGGCTCCTGGCCGATGCCGCTCCCCGACCACCTGCTCAAGGGGATGGACTCGACCGTCGCCGACATCGCCAATATGGGCGACCGGATGGGCGGCGGCCTGGTGGCGGGCCTGTTCCTGAAGGAGTTCGTCTCCAAGGGCACGACCTGGGCGCACCTGGACATCGCCGGCCCGGCGTTCAACGAGTCCGCGCCCTTCGGCTACACGCCCAAGGGCGGTACGGGCTCGGCCGTCCGCACGCTGGTCAGGCTCGTGGAGCGCACCGCTGCCGGGGACCTCGGCTGACGGAGCGCGCGCGCACGTACGCGCACCACTGATCACGGTTCGGCCCCGATCGCTCCTGGCGAACGGGGCCGTACTTTCGGTGGCGCCCTTTCAAGGTAGCGGGGGCCCGCGTCCCGGTTTCCGTCAACAAGTGCGAAGATGGATGACCGGCAGGACAGGGCCCCCTCGCGGCTCGGCAACAGCCGATCCGCAGACAACAGGGCCGAGCAAGCAAGAAAGCGGCCGAACCTAAGCCGCCCGGTCACACGAGACCGGTCCCGGCGTACCCATGCATGGAGGACGTGACGTGGCGAACGACGCCAGCACCGTTTTCGACCTAGTGATCCTCGGAGGCGGTAGCGGTGGTTATGCCGCCGCACTCCGTGCCGCTCAGCTCGGTCTGGATGTCGCCCTGATCGAGAAGGACAAGGTCGGTGGCACCTGCCTGCACAAGGGCTGCATCCCGACCAAAGCGCTGCTGCACGCGGGCGAGGTGGCCGACCAGTCCCGCGAGAGCGCCGAGTTCGGTGTCAAGACCTCCTTCGAGGGCATCGACATGGCGGGCGTGCACAAGTACAAGGACGGCGTGATCTCCGGGCTCTACAAGGGTCTCCAGGGTCTGATCGCCTCCCGCAAGGTCACCTACGTGGAGGGCAGCGGCTACCTCTCGTCGCCGACCTCCGTCGACGTGAACGGCCAGCGCTACGAAGGCCGCCACATCCTGCTCGCGACCGGCTCCGTGCCGAAGTCCCTGCCGGGTCTGACCATCGACCACGAGCGCATCATCAGCTCCGACGACGCGCTCGTGATGAACCGCGTGCCGAAGTCCGCGATCATCCTGGGCGGCGGCGTCATCGGCGTCGAGTTCGCCTCGGCGTGGAAGTCCTTCGGCACCGATGTCACCGTCGTCGAGGGCCTCAAGCACCTCGTCCCCGTCGAGGACGAGAACAGCTCCAAGCTCCTGGAGCGTGCCTTCCGCAAGCGCGGCATCAAGTTCAACCTCGGCACCTTCTTCGACAAGGCCGAGTACACAGCGGACGGCGTCAAGGTCACGCTGGCCGACGGCAAGGAGTTCGAGGCCGAGGTGCTGCTGGTCGCCATCGGCCGCGGCCCCGTCTCGCAGGGCCTGGGCTACGAGGAGGCCGGGGTCGCCATGGACCGCGGCTTCGTCCTGGCCGACGAGTACTGCCGTACGAACGTGCCGACCGTCTCCGCCGTGGGTGACCTCATCCCCACGCTCCAGCTCGCGCACGTCGGCTTCGCCGAGGGCATCCTCGTCGCCGAGCGGCTGGCAGGGCTCAACCCGGTGCCGATCGACTACGCCGGTGTGCCGCGCGTGACCTACTGCAACCCCGAGGTGGCCTCCGTCGGCCTCACCGAGGAGCAGGCCAAGGAGCGGTACGGCGCCGACACGGTCGTCACACTCAAGTACAACCTCGCGGGCAACGGCAGGAGCAAGATCCTCAGGACCACGGGCGAGGTCAAGCTCGTCCAGGTCAGGGACGGTGCCGTGGTCGGCGTCCACATGGTCGGTGACCGCATGGGTGAGCAGGTGGGCGAGGCCCAGCTGATCTACAACTGGGAGGCGCTGCCCGCCGAGGTGGCACAGCTCATTCACGCCCACCCGACGCAGACCGAGGCACTCGGCGAGGCGCACCTCGCGCTGGCCGGGAAGCCCCTGCACTCCCACGACTGATCGCCGAGTACCAGTCAGGGCGCGACCAATCCGCATATTTCGTAAGGAGCACCTGAAACCATGGCGGTTTCCGTAACCCTGCCGGCGCTCGGCGAGAGCGTGACCGAGGGCACCGTCACCCGCTGGCTCAAGGCCGAGGGTGAGCACATCGAGGCCGACGAGCCGCTGCTGGAGGTGTCCACCGACAAGGTCGACACCGAGATCCCCGCACCCGCCGCCGGCACCCTGGCCTCCATCAAGGTCGCCGAGGACGAGACGGTGGAGGTCGGCGCCGAGCTGGCCGTCATCGACGACGGCTCCGGCGCCCCCGCCGCTGCGGCGCCCGCAGCCGAGCCCGCGCCCGCCGCCGCACCCGCGCCTGAGCCGCAGGCCGCGCCCGCACAGCAGGCGCAGCCCGCACCGGCCCAGCAGCCCGCGCAGGCCCAGCCGGCGCCGGCCCCCGCACAGCCCGAGCCCGCAGCAGCGCCGGCGCCCGCCGCCGGTTCGGCCGAGGGCACCTCGGTGGTACTGCCCGCGCTCGGCGAGTCCGTCACCGAGGGCACCGTCACCCGCTGGCTGAAGCAGGTCGGCGACGAGGTGTCCGAGGACGAGCCGCTGCTGGAGGTGTCCACCGACAAGGTCGACACCGAGATCCCCGCACCGGCCGCCGGCACCCTGCTGGAGATCGTGGTCGGCGAGGACGAGACGGCCGAGGTCGGCGCGAAGCTCGCCGTCATCGGCGTCGCGGGCGCAGCCCCGCAGGCCCCCGCGGCACCGGCTCAGCCCGAGCCGGCCGCCGCGCAGCCCGCACCGGCAGCCCCGGCACAGCCCGCACCGGCCCAGCCCGCACCCGCGGCCCAGGCGCCCGCTGCTCCGGCTGCTCCCGCTGCTCCCGCTGCTCCCGCTGCCCAGGCTCCGGCCCAGGCGCCCGAGAGCGACGGCGCGTACGTCACCCCGCTGGTACGCAAGCTCGCCAACGAGCAGGGCGTGAACCTCGCGTCCGTCTCCGGCACCGGCGTCGGCGGCCGTATCCGCAAGCAGGACGTCATCGCCGCCGCCGAGGCAGCCAAGGCACAGGCTCCGGCCTCCGCGCCTGCCGCCTCCTCGGCACCGAAGTCGCCCACCCTCACGCCGTCGCCGCTGCGCGGTCAGACGGTCAAGATGCCGCGTATCCGCAAGGTCATCGCGGACAACATGATGAAGGCGCTGCACAGCCAGGCGCAGCTCTCCACGGTCGTCGAGGTCGACGTCACCCGCGTCATGAAGCTCAGGGCCCGCGCCAAGGAGTCCTTCGCCGCACGCGAGGGCGTCAAGCTCTCCCCGATGCCGTTCTTCGTCCAGGCCGCAGCCGAGGCGCTCAAGGCGCACCCCTCGGTCAACGCCCGGCTGAACGACGACGGCACCATCACGTACCACGACGTCGAGAACGTCGGTATCGCGGTGGACTCGGAGAAGGGCCTGATGGTCCCGGTCATCAAGGAGGCCGGGAACCTCAACCTCGCGGGCATCGCCCGCAAGACCTCCGAGCTGGCCAAGAAGGTCCGCGAGGGCGGCCTGGGCCCGGACGACATGTCCGGCGGCACCTTCACCATCAGCAACACCGGGTCGAGGGGCGCGCTCTTCGACACGATCATCGTCAACTACCCGCAGGTGGCCGAGCTGGGCATCGGTGCGACGGTCCGTCGCCCGATGGTCATCAACCACCCCGACCTGGGTGAGACCATCGCGATCCGCGACATGGTCTACCTGACGCTGTCCTACGACCACCAGCTCGTGGACGGCGCCGACGCGGCGCGCTACCTGAACGACGTCAAGGCACGCCTCGAAGCAGGCGAGTTCGAGGGCGAACTGGGGCTCTAAGCCCCCTCATGTCCGCCTGAGAGCGAACCCTGAGAACGACCACGGTGCCCCGCCCGGCCTCCCGCCGGGCGGGGCACCGGTGCGTGTGGCCTTCCCGCCGGCGGGGCACCGTCTCGTGCGGGGCCGGGAGGCGCGTGTGGGCGGCGGCTTCAGGTCGTCCGCAGCTCTCGCAGGAGGCGGCCGGCCGACGGGGACCTGCGGTGACGTTCCAGGTGGGCCGCGCAGGTAAACACCCCCCGGGCCGTCACCGTCACCGCCACCGGCGCCGGTGACGAGCGTGGGGGCAGCGTGGTTGCGGTGACAGATCCCTCACCGTCCGGAGTGGCACTGGGTGCCGGGGTAGGTCGTATCGTCTAGGAGCCCCACCTTCTCCGCTGAGGAGCACCCTCATGACTCCGCCCGTCGTCCAGTCTCTGCGCGAGCAGATCCGCGAGCACATCGTGGAGGGGATCGTCAGCGGGCGCTGGAAGCCGGGGGAACGGATCGTGGAGCGGCGGATCGCGGTGGAGCTGGAGGTCAGCCAGACGCCGGTGCGGGAGGCGCTGCGGGAGCTGGAGGCGCTGCGGTTGATCGACTCGGCGCAGAACAAGGGCGTGCGGGTACGGGAGTTGTCGGCCGCCGACCTGGACGAGATCTATCCCGTACGGGCGGGACTGGAGCAGATCGCCGTCGAGTTGGCGTGCCCCCGACTGGCGGGCGACGTCTCGGCGCTGCGCCCGCACGTGGAGGCGCTGTACGAGGCCGACCGGCTCGGGGACGGCGAGGCGCAGGTGCGGCACACGGTGGCCTTCCACCGTGAGCTGGTGCGCGCCTCGGGCAACAGCGTGCTGCTGCACACGTGGGAAGGGCTCGGGATCGAGGTGTGGACCGCGCTGTCGATCCGCTGGCTGGGCACGGTCCAGCAGTCGTACGCGGAGGAGCACGAGGCGGTGCTCGACGCGATCGAGCGCCGTGATCCGGATATAGCTTCGCTGGTCAAGTCGCACGTGCTGGGGTGCGCCCCCGCACCACGCTAAGGTTCGCGACCGCGGGAGGGCGCCTGGCTTCCTGCCCTGCCTCCCTGCTCCCTCCTCCCTCCTGCTTCCTCCTCCCTCCCCGTGCGGGCCCCTCGTGCGGGCCCCCCACGCCGGCCCCCCGCCGGGGCCCGGCCCCGTCGCATGACAGGGCCGCTCCTGCCGCCCGACGGGGCCCGCCCTTACCGCGTGATGAGGCCCGCCCGCGGCCCGCCCGCCCCCCAGGACGACCCCGCGCCGGGGTGGCACAGAGTGCCCGATTTCGGGGCACGGAATGCCAATTTCGGTGGGCGGGTCTTTTTTACCCGGGAACCCTTTGATCGATCATCGATCAGAGGCGTAAGGTCTCGTCGTTGGGAGCCCCCTGTCCTGCCCCGTCAGGGTCCCCAACCCCCTGGCTTCACCCCGCGCAACCCCCCGCCCGTCCGGAAGGTGGCAACCATGCCCGATCCCGTACGCCCGCCGCATCCGAGCGAGCTCGACCAGCTCCCGGACCGTGACCCGCAGGAGACAACCGAGTGGCGCGAGTCGCTCGACGCCGTCTCCTCTCACGCGGGCGGCGACCGTGCCGCATACCTGGTGCGCCGCACCGTGGAGCACGCCCAGCACAGTGGGCTGACCGTGCCCGACCTGCTGGAGACGGACTACGTCAACTCCATCCCCACCGCCGCCGAGCCGGAGTTCCCCGGTGACGAGGCCATGGAGTCCCGCATCACCGCGTGGAACCGGTGGAACGCCGCCGCCATGGTCACCCGTGGCAGCCGCTACGGCCTCGGTGGTCACATAGCGACGTTCGCGTCCGCCGCGTGGCTCTACGAGACCGGCTTCGAGCACTTCTTCAGGGGGAAGGAGAGTGCGGACGGAGGCTCGGGCGACCAGCTCTACATCCAGGGCCACGCCTCCCCCGGCATCTACGCCCGCGCCTTCCTCGACGGGCGGCTCAGCGAGGACCAGCTCGACCGCTTCCGCCAGGAGGCGAGCGGTGACGGACTGCCCTCCTACCCGCACCCGCGCCGCCTCCCCTGGCTGTGGGAGTTCCCGACGGTGTCGATGGGCCTGGGCCCGATCTCCGCGATCTACCAGGCGCGGTTCAACCGCTACCTGACGGGCCGCGGCATCAAGGACACCGCGAACTCGCACGTGTGGGCGTTCCTCGGTGACGGCGAGATGGACGAGCCCGAGTCGACCGCCGCCCTCGCCCTCGCCGGGCGCGAGCAGCTCGACAACCTCACCTTCGTCGTCAACTGCAACCTGCAGCGCCTCGACGGTCCGGTCCGCGCGAACTTCAAGATCGTGCAGGAGCTGGAGGCGCAGTTCCGCGCCGCCGGCTGGAACGTGATCAAGTCGCTGTGGGGCTCGGCGTGGGACGAGGTCTTCGCGCTCGACACCACGGGTGCGCTGGTCCAGCGCCTGCGCGAGGTGCCGGACGCACAGTTCCAGACGTACGCGACGCGCGACGCCGCCTACATCCGCGAGCACTTCTTCGGCGCCTCGCCCGCGCTCACCGAGCTGGGCAGGCTGCTGACGGACGGCAAGATCGCCGAGCTGTTCCAGACCTCGCGCGCGGGACACGAGCCCCGCAAGGTCTACGCGGCCTACAAGGCGGCCGTCGAGCACAAGGGCGCACCGACCGTGATCCTGGCCCAGACCGTCAAGGGCTGGACACTCGGCAAGGGCTTCGAGTCGCGCAACGCGAACCACCAGATGAAGAAGCTCACCGGCAACGAGTTCCGCACGATGCGGGACCTGCTGGAGCTTCCCATTCCGGACAGCAAGCTGGACGGGGACCTGGTCCCCTACGTCCACCCCGGCGCCGACTCGCCCGAGGTGCGCTACCTCCAGGAGCGCCGCGCGGCGCTCGGCGGTCCCGCACCGGCACGCAAGGTGCACCCGGTCGGGCTCCCCACGCCCGCCGACAAACCGTTCGACGCGCTGAAGAAGGGCTCGGGCTCGCAGAAGATCGCCACCACGATGGCGCTCGTCCGGCTGGTCAAGGACCTGATGCGGGACAAGGAGACCGGCAAGCGCTGGGTCCCCATCGTTCCGGACGAGGCTCGTACGTTCGGTATGGAGTCGCTCTTCCCGTCCGCCGGGATCTACTCCCCGCGCGGCCAGAACTACGACCCGGTCGACCGCGATCAGCTTCTGTACTACAAGGAAGCAGCCGACGGCCAGATCCTCAACGAGGGGATCACCGAGGCGGGTTCGCTGGCCGACTTCACCGCCGCGGCGACGTCGTACGCGACGCACGGCGAGCCGATGATCCCGTTCTACATCTTCTACTCGATGTTCGGGTTCCAGCGCACGGGCGACCAGTTCTGGGCGCTCGGTGACCAGCTCGGCCGCGGCTTCGTGATCGGCGCCACCGCGGGCCGTACGACGATGACGGGTGAGGGCCTCCAGCACGCCGACGGCCACTCGCACCTGCTGGCCTCCAGCAACCCGGCCGCCGTCGCCTACGACCCGGCGTTCGCCTACGAGGTCGGGGTCATCGTCAAGGACGGCCTGCGCCGGATGTACGGTCCGGAGGCCGACCAGCACGAGGACATCTTCTACTACCTCACGGTCTACAACGAGACCAAGGTGCAGCCGCCGATGCCCGAGGGCGACGGTGTCGAGGAGGGCATCCTCAAGGGCCTGTACCGCTTCCGCGAGGCCGAGGCCCCCGCCTCGGACGCGCCCCGTATCCAGCTGCTGGCCTCGGGCACCGCGATCCACTGGATCCTGGAGGCGCAGCGGATGCTCGCCGAGGAGTGGGGGGTCGCCGCCGACGTGTGGTCGGCGCCTTCCTGGACGGAGCTGCGCCGCGAGGCGATGGACTGCGACGCCGCCGCGCTGCGCGGTGAGCCGCGCGTGCCGTACGTGACGCGTGCGCTGGACGGCGCACCCGGTCCCGTTCTGGCCGTCAGCGACTGGATGCGGGCCGTGCCCGACCAGATCAGCCAGTGGGTCGAGCAGGACTGGTCCTCGCTCGGCACGGACGGCTTCGGCCTCTCCGACACCCGCGAGGCCGCCCGCAGGCACTTCGGGGTCGACGCGCAGTCGGTCGTCGTCGCCGCGCTCGCACAGCTCGCCCGCCGCGGCGAGGTCAAGCCCGACGCCGTGCGCCGGGCCGCGGAGAGCTACGGGCTCAACTGAGCCCCGGCTGAACGACGTACGGTGCCGGACCGCCCCAGCAGGGTGGTCCGGCACCGTTGTTGTGTGCGAGGCGAAGGGAGGCGGCACTTGGGACGTTCCCCCGGCTTACGGCTGGGCAAGGGGCGGCTGCCCCTTGCCCGCGCTGCGCGGTCCGCGGGTCCGTCGTGGCCGTTCGCGGGTTCCCCGCGCCCTTTGGGGCGCTACTCCGGGTCGGGGTGCTTGCGCAGCCGCAGGATCGCGAGTCCCAGGCCGCCCCACACGATGAGGATGGCCGCGATCATCATCACGATGGCTCCGGTGGACATCAGCTCACCTCCTCCTTCCCGGCTTCGGGCTCGGCGTCGATGTCCGACTTGGGCGGGCTCTTCCACGGCACGAGGGAGATGAGTACGCCCACGAGGAGGGCGCCGCCCGCGACGCCCCAGCCCGCGACGCCGAGGAACCCGGAGGAGAACCCGCCGTAGTTCTCGTCCAGCTCCGTGCGCAGGCTGTCGATCATCATCCAGCCGAGCACCACGGGGGTGATGACGGCGAGGCAGACGCGCCACCACGTGCCCAGCTTGACCGCCGAGGTCTCGTCGGCGTGCGCCTGGAGTGGCCGCAGCCTGCGCAGGAACCAGCCGAAGACGACGAGGAAGACGAGGGCGGCCAGCGCGATGCCGTACTGGTTGATGAAGTGGTCGACCGAGTCGAGGATCGAGAGGCCCGCGTCCGTGGGGTAGAAGACGAGCGAGACCACGGCGGTCAGGCCGCCGACGACGCCGACGGCGGGCAGCCGCTTCATGCCGGTGCGGTCCTGCACGGACGAGATGACGACCTGGACGATGCTGACCAGCGAGGTGATGCCGGCGATCGCCAGCGACAGGAAGAACAGGATGCCGAAGAGCGCGCCCATCGGCATCTGCGAGATGACGGCGGGGAACGCGATGAACGCGAGACCGACACCGTCCTGGACGACCTTGTCGACGGCCACGCCGTTCGCCTGCGCCATGAAGCCGAGGGTGGCGAAGACGCCGATGCCCGCGAGGATCTCGAACGAGCTGTTGGCGAAGCCCGCGACCAGGGCCGAACCGGTCAGGTCGGAGCGTCGGCGCAGGTAGGAGGCGTAGGTGACCATGATGCCGAAGCCGATGGACAGCGAGAAGAAGATCTGTCCGTAGGCGGCCACCCACACGCTGCCGCTGGTGAGCGCGCCCCAGTCGGGCGAGAAGAGCGCGTCCAGGCCCTTGGCCGCGCCGTCGAGCGTGACGGCGCGGATCACGAGGACCACGAAGAACAGGACGAGCGCCGGGATGAAGATCTTGTTGGCGCGCTCGATGCCGCGGCGTACGCCGAGGGCGAGGATGGCGAGCACCACGACCCAGACCAACAGCAGCGGCCAGAAGACGCCGCCCACCCAGGTGGTGGGCATACCGGGCTCGGCTGCCGAGTGGAGGAAGTCGCCCGAGAAGAACTTCTCCGGGTCCTTGCCCCAGTCCTTGCCGAAGGAGAAGCCCGCGTAGCGGACGGCCCAGGCGACGATCACGGCGTAGTAGGAGGCGATGACGAAACAGATCGCCACCTGCCACCAGCCGATGACCTGAGCGGGACGGGACATCTGACGGAAGGCCGCAGGGGGTGATTTGCGGAACTTCCGGCCGATTGTGTACTCCAGGATGAGGAGCGGGAGTCCGGCGGTGAGAAGTGCGACGAGATACGGCAGGAGGAAGGCTCCTCCGCCGTTCTTGTACGCCTCCGCGGGGAATCGCCAGATATTGCCCAGCCCGATGGCTGAGCCGATCGCGGCCATCAAAAAGCCGGCTCGCGAACCCCACTGTTCACGAGATTGCTGAGACATAAGCAGGTCCTTGTTCGCTGTATAACTTACGAAACGTTAACAGCGGCTCAGGACCGGGACGGGAGAATGCCCAGCATGCGAGCATCCCGCCTGATCAAGATGGTGCTGCTGCTCCAGGCACGCCGCGAGATGACAGGGGCCGAACTGGCGGCGGAACTGGAGGTTTCGGAGCGCACCGTGGCCCGCGACGTGCTGGCGCTGTCCGAGGCGGGCGTCCCCGTCTACGCCGACAGGGGCCGCGCCGGCGGGTACCGGCTCGTCGGCGGCTACCGCACCCGGCTCACCGGTATGGGCCGCAGCGAGGCCGAGGCGCTGTTCCTGTCCGGGGTCCCCTCGGCGCTGCGGGACATGGGCCTGGACGATGTGGCCTCGGCGGCGAAACTCAAGGTCTCGGCCGCGCTGGACCCCTCGTTGCGCGGCGTGCAGGACAGCGCGGCGCAGCGCTTCCACCTGGACGCACCTGGCTGGTGGCAGGCGCCCAAGACGCCCGCGCTGCTGCCGGCGCTCGCGGACGCGGTCTGGACGGACCGCGTGGCCGAGGTGCGCTACCTGCGCCGGGAGACAGAGGTCGAACGGGAGTTGGAGCCGCACGGCCTCGTACTGAAGGCCGGCCAGTGGTACCTGGCGGCCCGCGTGCGCAGGCCCGACGAGGCGGGGGGCCGCCGGGGTGAGGACGGCCCGCACGATCCCCGTGCCGCCCCCTCTCGTGAGCCTGTGGGACCGGAAGCCCAGCCGCGCGCATGGCGTGTCTACCGGGTCGACCGGTTCACAGAAGTGACCGTTCGCGATCAACACTTCGCGCGGCAAGAGGACTTCGACCTCTCCGCGTTCTGGGCAGAGCGCGCAGCCGCGTTCGCGCGGGCCCTCCTGCGCACCGAGGTGACCCTGCGTCTGACCGCCGCGGGAACCAGGCAGCTGCGGTACGCGACCGACCGTACGGCCGCCGAGGAAGCGCTCGCGCGCGGCACGGCCGACAGCGAGGGGCTGACGACCGTGGCGCTGCGCGTCGAGAACGAAGAGGTCGCCTTCAGCCAGCTCCTCGCCCTGGGCCCGGAGTGCGAGGTACTGGCGCCGCCCCCGCTGCGCGCCCGGTTCGCGGAGGCGGCACAGCGGTCGGCGGCGCTGTACGGGAACACAGTCGGGGCCAGAGACGGGAACGGGGACGTGGCCGGGGACGGCGGGGCCGCCCGGGACGGTCAGCGGTAGCCGGTCACGTCGGCCGGCTTGCCGGCGAACTGGACCTCCGTGAGGTACCGCCAGGCGTCCGGCTGCGAGCCGTCCGCGTCGGTGAACCCGTACTCCTGGGCGAGGCCGCCGCTGGAGAGCGACTTCCCGTTCCAGCGGGCGACATCGGCGTCCCCCGCGAGCGCGGCCACGGCGCGGCCGATGAGGACGGGCGTCTCGGAGATCGCGAAGTGCGGCTCCTTGGCGCAGCCGTCGCGCCAGTTCTCCTCGGTGACCCCGAAGTGGGTGAGCATCGCCTCGGAGCGCAGCCACCCTGGTGTCAGGCAGAGCGCGGTGGTGCCGTACTCCCGCGTCTCCTCGGCCAGCGCACGGGCGATCCGCAGCGGTGCCGCCTTGGCCAGGTCGTAGAACACGGGCTCGCGGTAGCGCTCGTTGAACTCCGCCGTGCCGTCCGTGACCTCGATGAACAGCCCCCCAGGGCCCCTGTTGAGCAGTGGCAGGGTGTATGTGGCGGTGATCAGGTGCCCATCGAGCCCCAGCCGCAGGATGCGCAGCCCGTCCTCCAGATCGTGTTCCCAGAGCTTCTTGCCGAAGCCGACGAGATGGTCCCCGCCCCACAGGTCGTTGACCACGACGTCGAGCCGGCCCTGCTCCTCGTCGATGCGCGCGACCAGATCGCGTACCTGCCCGGGAACGAGGTGGTCGACCACGGCGGCGACGCCCGTACCGCCGCTCTCCTTGCCCGCCTCCGTGACCAGCTCGGCGGTCTCCTCGATGGTCTCGGTCGCCCGTCCGACCTCGCTCACCTTCTCGCGGGTGGTACGCCCTGTCCCGTAGACGGTGGCTCCCGCGCGGCCCAACTCCACGGCCATCGCGCGCCCTGCCCCCCTCGTCGCGCCCGCGACCAGCGCGACCTTTCCACTGAGCGGCCCCCGTGCGTTCCCGCCGAGCGCTTCCTGTACGTTCACCCGTGGTGCTCCTCACCAGTTGGCGTCGTTCCGACTCCGCACACGCTGGCAGGAATACCAGTCAGCCTCTGTCGGGTATGGACAGGAATCCATTGACCAACCGCACATGCGTCACTCGGATAACGACACAGCCGCATCTGGCTCACTCCACGTGCGTGGCGGGGCCACAGGCCCGATGCTGAGGGCGTGATGGACGAGACGGAGTTCTGGGAGCTGATCGATTCCACCCGGGTGGCCGCCGAGGGTGACCCCGACGAGCAGACGGACCTGCTGGTGGAACGGCTGACCCAGCTCGACCCGGACGCGGTGACTTTCTTCGCCCGCCACTTCGAGTCCCGCTACAACCGCGCCTACCAGTGGGACCTGTGGGCCGCCGCGTGGATTCTGCTCGACGGCGCGAGCGACGACGCGTTCGACGGCTTCCGCTGCTGGCTGATCGGCCAGGGCAGAGAGGTCTTCGAGGGCGCCGCACACGACGCCGACGCGCTCGCCGAACTCCTCGACGACTTCGACGACGAACTGGACGGCGAGGCAGAGGACCTCGGCTTCGCGGCCGACGAGGCGTACGAGCAGCTCACCGGCTCGGCGCTGCCCGACCTCGGCCTCCCCGACCCGCTGTCGGAGCCCGAGGGCATCCCCCTCAACATGGAGCACAGCGCGGCCCTCGCCGAACGCCTGCCCGAACTGTGGGCCCGCTTCCGGGGCACCGGCGCCTGAACGCCGCGCTCTGGAGGGCCCTGCCAGGATGGGCCCATGCGTATCGCAGTCACCGGTTCCACCGGACTCATCGGTTCCGCGCTCACCCGTTCCCTGCGTGCCGACGCACATGACGTGCTGCGCCTCGTACGTCGCCCGGCGGCTGCGGCCGACGAGGTCGAATGGCAGCCGCTGCACGGCTACGTCGACAGCGCGGGGCTCGACGGCTGCGAGGCCGTCGTCCACCTCGCGGGCGCCGGTGTCGGCGACCACCGGTGGACCGCCGCCTACAAGCGCGAACTGCGCGACAGCCGCGTCCTCGGCACCACCGCACTCGCCAAGGCCCTCGCCGCCCTCGACACCCCGCCGCACACACTGATCGTCGGCACGGCCATCGGCTACTACGGCGACACGGGCGAGGTCCCCGTGGACGAGACCGCGGGGCCAGGGACCGGGTTCCTCGCCGAGCTGTGCCAGGAGTGGGAGGCGTCGGCCGCACCCGCCGAGAAGGCCGGTATCCGCACCGTCCACGGCCGTACGGGGCTCGTCGTGGCCCGCGAAGGGGGCGCGTGGGGGCGGCTGTTCCCCCTCTTCCGCGCGGGACTCGGGGGACGGCTCGGGAACGGGCGGCAGTACTGGAGCCATATCGCGCTGCACGATCACGTGGCGGCCCTGCGGTTCCTTCTGGAGGAGCGCACGCTGTCGGGCCCCGTGAATCTCACGGCGCCAGAACCCGCCACCAACCGCGAGGTCACCGCGGCGATGGGCCGCGTGCTGCACCGCCCCGCCGTCTTCACGGCCCCCGCACCTCTACTGCGCCTCGCACTGGGCGAGTTCGCCCAGGACGTGCTCGGCAGCCAGCGTGTCCTGCCCGCCAAGCTGCTCGACTCCGGCTTCGCCTTCGCCTTCCCGACCCCCGAAAGCGCGATCCGCGCCGCGCTCGGCTGATGCCCGAACGCCGAGGTGCGCGGGTCGCGGACTCCGCCGGACCCTCGCCGTCCCGGCCGCGCGCCGTCGCGGCGGAAGAAGGGACGGCATCCTGCGCCGGGGCAGAAAGGTGCCGTCCCCTTGTCCGGGGAGCGCCTCGGGCGCCCGAGGCGGGGCTGCACTCTTTTCCGTCGCAACGGCGAGGCCACGACGACGCGGGTCCGCCGGTGCCGGCGAGCACGGCAGCGGGGAGGGCCTCCGGGGGCGTGCGCCCGCGTGCCTCCGTGCGCGACTATGTGTGACGCAGAGGCTGCGTAGAGTCGGCGTGAACTCGGGTATGGGGAGCGCTTGTTCGGGCATCAGGACGACAGCGCACGCACAACGGACCCGCACCGCGCGTCGACGACGGGGAGGAACCGTGCTGATCAGCAGCGCACGCGCAGGCACAGGGCACACGGGCGAGGGCGGTGAGGGAGTGGAAGCGGTCGACCCGGACGACGCGGTCGACATAGTGATCGTGGGCGCCGGCCTCGCGGGGCTCGCCGCCGCTCACCAGCTGAAGGGCGCGGGTCTGCGCGTCCGGGTGCTGGAGGCAGCGCCGCAGGTCGGCGGCAGGATGCGGACGGAACGTGTCGACGGCTACCGCCTCGATCGCGGTCCGGGACTGTTCAGCATGGGCGAGGACACGGAAGGGTTCGAGCGGCTGCCTGCGCTGGACCCGCTCGCGCTGCGCCCGTTCGCGCCGGGCGCCGTGCTGCACGCGGACGGCCGCACCCACAAGCTCACGTCCCCCGCCAACCGCAGGCAGCCCGAACCCCGCGAGGGCCGCCCGGGCCGCGAGAGCGCGGGGCGGAGCCGTACGGGCAGAGCGACGCGTACCGGCATCGCCCGCTTCGACCGGCACACACGGGGTACGCGGGGCGCACTCACGGCGGCGCGGGCACTGACAGGCGCCAGAAGCCGCGCCGACATGTCCGAAGCGCTCGACCTGGCGCGGCTGCGCGCCGCGCTGGCGCGCTTCGCCGCGCAACCGGCCGAGGGCCTGCTCGCCCGCCCCGAACTCCCCGCCGCGCAGGCCCTGTCGGCGCGCGGCCTGCCCTCCCGTACGGTCGACACGCTGGTCCAGCCGCTGCTCACCGCGCTTCTGTCGGACCCGGGACTGACCACGTCCAGCCGCGTCGCCGATCTGACGCTGCGGGGGTTCGCACGCGGTGGCCTGTGCGTTCCGGCGGGCGGGCAGGCCGCCGTGCCCGAACTGCTGGCCGCGGCGCTGCCACCTGGCACGCTGCTCACGGGCGTACGCGTCACGTCGGTGAGCACGCACGCGGTGACCACGGAGCGGCACGGCACATTCGGCTGCGAGGCGGTGCTGGTGGCGACGGGTGCCCGTTCGGCCGCCGGGCTGCTGCCCGGGCTGCGGGTCCCCGGCTTCCATCCGGTGACGGTGCTGCACCACGCGACGGACGAATCCCCGCCGCACGGTCCCTCGTTCGTGGTCAGCGCGGAGGCGGAGGGCGCGGGCCCCGTGAGCCACACCTGGGTGACATCGGCCGTCGACCCCTCACGCGCCGAGCCAGGGCGCACGCTGGTCACCTCCGTGGTGCTGGGCGAGCAGGCGGCCGAGCCTCCCGCTCTGCTCGACAAGGCGGCACGGCAGCAGCTGACGGGGGTGTACGGGGCATGTGCCGACCGCTGGGAGCTGCTGGCGGCGTACCACGATCCGGACGCCGTTCCCGCGATGCCGGCCCCGCACGATCCACGCAGACCGGTGCGGGTGCTGTCGGGGCTGTATGTCTGCGGTGACCACAGGGACACGAGTTCACCGCGCGGTGCGCTGTCCTCGGCCGAGCGTGCGACGCGGGAGATCCTGCGGGACTTCGGGCGTCCCACGGTACGGGAAGACACCCGCGCGACGGCCGCCGCTTAAATCGAACAAAGATCCCGAACTCGCTGTTGACCAGCGGGTTTTGTCAGTGGGGCGCGGTAGAATATGGGGAGTAGCAAGGAAGCGCACCGACGTTCTTAAGGAGGCCGTCGATGGCCGCTGTCCGTACCCGAACCTCTCGTTCGCAGACCCGCACCACCGCGCGCCAGCACCCGCTGCCGCAAATGTCCACGCTGCCCGTCCTGCCGAAGAAGCCGCTGCCCGCCGGACGCCCGAGGGAGTGGTACGAGACCCACAACCGCCGCCTGAAGGCCATGCGCATCGCCATAGCCCTGCTCGACACCGGCGTCTACAGCGCCGAGCAGGCACACAACCACACCATCCGCAGCACGGCCGACCGCATCGGTGTGCACCCGCCGTCGCTCACCACCTGCCACCTGGTGCGCGCGCTGCTCCCGTAGAAGCGGGGCCGGAGGGGGTCGTGACCCCCTCCGGCCGCGGAACGGCACGCACCGTACTACCGCTTCACGGCACTACCGCAGGGCGAGCCGGGCCGCCGAGGTGCCGAGGCCGACCGGACCGTCGAAGGGCCAGAACGAGGCCGACGAGGCCGACGAGCTGGGCGAGCCCGCCGTCGAACCGGCCGCCGCATGCCGCCGCAGGTCCGCCTCGGTGTAGCGCCGGCACTCGCGGTGCCAGACGAGAATGCCCGACAGCCAGTTCTCCAACTCCCGTACATAGCCGTCCAGCGCGGCCCGCGCGTCGCGGTCCAGCCCGAAGTCGTCGTAGAGCACGGGCAGTTCGTGCGCGGCGACATGCTGGAACTGGCGCATGCGCGAGTTCATCAGGTCGTCGATGATGGCGAGGGCCGTGGGGTAGTCGCAGTCGAAGAAGTTGCGCACCACGAGCACACCATTGTGGATCTCACCCTCGTACTCGATCTCCTTCTGGTACGAGAAGACGTCGTTGACCAGGCACGCGTAGTCCATCGCCGCGTTCTCAAGGGACTTGACGGGCCCGCTCTCGTAGATCTCGGGCGGGATCGTGTCCGGGTGCGCGAGCCTGCACAGGCTCATGGTCAGGTCGGAACCGAAGGTCCTTTTGCGCATCTCGACATAGTCGACCGGATCCGGGATGCGGTTCTGTGCCTGGTTGTTCAGCTCCCACAGCCAGCTTTCGGCCATGGTCTCGATCGCCGTACGGAACCGGCGCCGCTTCGCCACGGGCATCGGGCCCGCCGTTCTCGCCCAGAGATCGGCGAGCGAGCGCTCCAGTGGGCTCAGGGCCGGCGGCATCGGCTCGTCCTCGACGGGCATGAATGCGGACAGCCGCTCCGTGCACGCCTTCGCACCCGCCAAGTCGCGGGTACGGCCGAAGCGCACCGGATAGTAGTCGTCACCCCATGTGCCCCACGCCAACCACCCGGAGGTGAGGTCGAGTTGCTCGGGGGTCGCGTCCGGGTGGATACCGGCGGCGCACAGGGGCAGGTCGTTGTCGCGGAGCAGTTCCTCGTCCCACACCTTGCCGCCCGGCACATCGGGCTGCGGATCCAGCAGTCCCATGGCGCGCGACCACTCCACGACCCGCTCCCTCGCACCCGCCAGATGCGGGCTGAGGCTCGCGGTGAACGGCATCCGGATGTCGGGCAGCACCGAGGGGCCCGTACGTTCGTGCGGCACATGCGTGAAGCCGCGCACGCGCTGGACGTTGGCCTGCGCGAGCGTACGGGCCAGGTCGGCGGCCGAGGTGCCGATGCCCATCGGCAGGAACGGCGACCGCGGCGACGACGACGCCGCCTCCCCGCCCTCGTTCATGTAGCGGCTGGAGCGCATGTGCCACTCGTGGCCGCCGGACTGCCAGTCCTGCAGCCCTTTCGCGTACGCCGCGATGTCCGCGCACGCCGCCGGGTCGAGGCCCTTCTCCACACACAGCGCGGGCACCTCGGTCAGCGCCGTGTGCTCGAACTGCTGGAGGCGCGAGGTGAGCAGATCGTTGACTGCTTCGGCGCCCTCCTGCGTCGTGCAGTCCAGGAACGTCTCCAGCACGAGGACACCGTTGGACAGCTCGCCCTCGTCCTCCGTCTCGCGCTGGTACGAGAACAGGTCGTTACGCAGGTGCACCGCGTCGGCGAACGTGTCGCGCAGCACGCACAGTGGCCTCGACCCCGCGACGGACGCCGGTACTTCGGCGTGCGCGGCGAACTCCACGAGCCCCGCCGACCACGGGGCCCCGCCGACCTTGCGGCGCATCTCGATGTACTCCACCGGATTCGGCACCCGGCCGATGTTGATGTTCGACAGCTCCCACAGGGACTCGTTGAGCAGGTTCTTCGTGCTCTCCGCGAAACGGGCCCGCCACTCCCGGGACATCGCGGGAACCGTCCTCGCCCACAGGTCCTTCAGGCCCGCCTCGACGGGGTTGGTCGGCTCGGGAACGGCAGCCGCCGGATCCATCGGCATGAACAGCGGCAGCCGGTCCAGATACGCCTTGCCGCCCTCCCGGTCCTGGCTCCGCTTGAACTCCTCCAGGAAGTGGTCGTCGAAGAAGAACACCCACACATACCAGTCCGTGACCGTGTCCAGGTCCTCGGCCGTGGCGTCCGGATGCGTGTACGCGCACAGCAGCGCGTAGTCGTGTGCCTCCAGGTCCCCGGTGTCCCAGATCCCCGACCCCTCCAGCATCCCCATACGCCGCGCCCACTCCCTCGTATGGGCCCGCGCCTGTTCGAGATGAGGGTTGAGGCGCGCGGGATACGGCACGTAGAAGTCCGGCAGCGTGAACGGTTGTTGCGACAACGGTTCGTTCCCCCCACGGATTGGGTCCAGTGCGCATTGCGGCCTCCGGCCTACCCACCCGACCACCCCCCGCACCCTCCGAAACGGCTCCCCCACCCTCATTCACCCAGACGGGTGAGAGCGCCCACCGGTGCCGCGAGGGCGGGCCGCGCCTCCCCCGCTACCGGGGGGCGACCTCTTCCGGATCGGGGAACGTGACGCTGTTCGCACAGTCCATGTGAGCGGTGACCTTCTTCGCGGCGGAAATCAGCAGGCGGGCGCGGGAGTTGAGGCTGAGCCCAAGCGACTTGTCGATACTCAGCGACTGGTCGATGGTGAACGCCAGTGTCTCAAAGTGCGGAGGATTCGCCTTCTTCTCACCTCTCGGGTGCCGACACAACACATCGAGCTGACCATCACGAGCAATGCGGCCGACGGGCATGTACGCAACCGACCTTCCGCCGTCCGGCGGCACCGAATCCCATTGAACTGTCAGACTCAGCAGCTCATCCACCTTGTTGGCTGCGGCGGTGAAGAAGCAGATTCGTTGGTCGGAGTAATCCCGATCCACTGTCGGATCGGCCAGCTTGTCGGCCACGTCGGCATAACCCATATGCTCAACCACACGCACATCGGAATGCCGCGACTCCTTGACCATGCGCTGGTCAAAGATACCGCCACAGGCGCGGGCCAACGGGGTGCCGGATGGCTTCTTCTCTTCCCCACCAGACGAGGAACAGGCAGTTCCGAGCATCAGCACGGGCACAGCAACAAAGGCAGCGCACCGCCCCGCACGAAGGCGCCATGCCACTGGCCAGGTATCAGTCGCCATCGGACTGGTCCCCCAACGTGTCGCCACTCGTGTACGACTCACGGACCCACCGTCTGGTATCCCGGTACCAGTCCCTGTCCACATCGTGACTCGCGTCGTAGGTCTCCAGCCAGTTGGCTACCCTTTTTTGGCTCATGCCCAGAAATTCGTCCTTGTCCTTGATCCCGTCCCGCGAGTACTGCTGGCTTTCCTCCTTCCATTGCGCCAGCACCTGTTGGTCGATCTGATTGTTCACATGCGTCTCCAGGGCGCCGCTGGCCGCGCCTGAGACAAGGGGAACTCCGAAGGAAGTGCCCGCCTTTACACCGTCGCCGCCCAGAGGAAGCTCAACTAGGCCCGTTCCGAGCCCAAGACCCTGATTGACTGCGTACTTCTTCCAGGCAGCTGCCTGCGTGAGCTCGGCCCGGAGGTCGGTGCTTTTGCCATCCACACCGCTCTGGATCTCGCTCGCACGCGCCTGGTCCAGCACACCCTGGTTCGTCGCTCCCGCTTCCAGGATCGTCCGGAGTTCTTCATTCGCTTCCGGGTGGGCCTTCATCGCGCTGACCACGTACTGATCCTGAGCGCTGGAGAGGATTTCGTAGCCGCCCGGCTTGCTGCCGGTCTCACGGAGGAACGCGCGGGCGTCGCCGTCGGACACGTCAATGTGCCCGGGACCTACGTGCCCGAAAGCCGCGTCCCGGAGCGCCTGGTCACCGTCCACGTTGCCGAAGTTGGAGGAAGCCCAACTCAGATCGTCGATGTAGCCCGCACCCATCTTCGCCATGCTGTTGCCGATACCGGGCTTGTCGTCCACGACTCCGGGGTGGTCGGAGACCGTTCCGACGACCTGACTCATGACGTTGGCGCTGTCGGCACTGCGGTTCAGGCCCTCTTCGGGTGCGTCCCAGGGGCGGCCGAGGGTGGCGGCTTCCAGGGCGTGGCCCATCTCGTCGTAGCCATAGGCGCGGTCATTGTCCAGGCCCGGGCCGCCGGTTGGCCACTCACGCTTGCGCAGGAGGTAGTCAAGGTCGCTACTCGGCTTGTAACTGCCGTCGTAGTCCTTCTCGTTGCTGTGGAATACCTCCTGTGCAGCTTCGGGGTTGTGCCCCAGTGCCTCCATGTAGCCGGCCATGGGGTCCATGCCCTCGTCGCTGCCCTTGCCGTAATTGAGGAAGGCGTCGTACTCGTCAGGGCGTTCACCCGCCCACAGTTCCTGCGGCTCGCCGTCGTGGCTGCGCTCGAAGTCGATGAGCCCTTTGAGGTCCTTCTCCTTGTCGCCCTTTCCGTAGTCGACCAGGAAGTCCTTGTCCCACTCCCCCGACCGCATCAGGCTGCTCATGAGCTGGAAGCCATAGTTGCTCTGCGGATTGCCCGCACGTGTAGGGCTGTCGCCGGGGCCGATCCCCCGGTGGGTGTTGGCGAAGCGTTCGGGGCCGAGCCGGAGGGCGTCTTCTTTCCATTTCTTCATGGCCCGGCTGTCCGAGTGGGAGGCGGTGGCCAGAGTCATGCTGAGGGACTTTTGGAAGTCCTTGGTCGCCTCGAAGCGTTCCTTGCCCGGCTTGCTCGTGCCTGCGACCCGCTCCCAGAATTCCAGCGTGCCCTTCGCATTGAGCCGGGTCGCGAAACGCTCGGCGAAATAGGGGTCGCCCTCGCGTTGGGCCAGCTTGTCCGCCATCTTTCTGACCGTCTCTGCGCTCGGCCGCTCGCCGTTCTCGTAGGAAGAGGCCAGACGGACCAGGGCATCAGCGTCCTTGCGTGCCTGCTGCCGCTCGCGGTTCGCCTCGCTCATGCTGGTGACGCCGTCACTGTCGAAGCCCTTGGCACGCCCGTTGTGATCGTTGGAGAGGGCCCAGTGCAGCGTCGTGTCCGCCGCGGTGGCGCCCTCCAGGGCCTCGTTGATGAGCCTGTTGTGGGTTTCGACGGCGTCGCGGTAATTCTTCGCCTGGATCCCCACTTCGTCGGCGTCCAGGCTCTTGAGGTTCTTCGGTTTGTAGTGGACAGTTCCCCTGTGGTCGATTTCGAGATGCTTGTCCTCGTCGACCATCTTGACCCGTGCCTTGAGTTTGTCCCGCCACTTCTTCAGCGAGTGATAGGCACTGTCCAGGAACACCCAGGTGTCGTCGGCCTCTCCGATAACCTCGGTGAGCTGCGTGTCGACCTTCCGCATCTTCTGGAACGCCGCGTCGGCCGCCTCGCCCTCCATGTCGGAGACCCACAGCCCTCTCTCCACCTGCCGCGAGAACTCGGTGCGTACCTCTCGATAGTTCCGGGGCACATTGCGCCATTTCTGCACGGCTTCGCGCAACGGCTCAAGGTCGGAATGCATCAGCGAGTGATAGGAAACCATGCGTTTCTTCCCCATGTACAACGGATTTACCCACGAACCGGTCCCGGCCCTGAGCTGCGGCTACTCTCGCCTGTCGCCAGGCTTTTCACTCGCCCCGACCTTGTCCATGTCCTTCTTCTCTTTGAGGTCGGTGGTGTCGAAGGCCGAAGCGGTGTTACGCAGCGCGTCGGCGAGCCCCTCACCGAGCAGGGACTTCACATACCGCACTTGCCCCTCCCAACGGTCCACGAAGGTAGCGAAAGCGGCTGCGGACTTGAACCCGGACAAGCCGGACTTCACCTCGCCCGTCTCCTTGATGGCCGCATTGTCGGCCTTGCCAAATGCCTTGGCGACCTTCTCGGCGTCCGCCGCCCGGTCACGCAGCAACTTGGAGGTGACGTGCAGCCTGCCCGGGCCGCGCGCGTTGGAGCCGCTGCCGGCGAGTTGCATGCCGGCGTTCTGACGCTCATCCACACCCGCCTTTATCTGGGCCCATTCCTTGTCGAAATCCACAGAACCTCCCACAGATCCGCTGCGACCGAACAGCTTAAACCTGCGGGAGGATCGGTGACGAGACGGCGCCGGCGCCCCCTGGGCGAAGGGACCGGAATTCACCAGCCTTTCACTGGCGGCGCACATACGGAAAGCGGAAAAAGACCGCAAAAGAGTCGAACCAGCTTCCCCGTCTTCCCTTACCCAGATGTGCGAGGGCGCTCGACTCCTCCCCTCGTACTGGCCCCCAAAGCCGGTTCCGCCGCCAGGGGCCGGTCAGTTGCCGTGGGGCGTGCCGAACTCCTCGATCAGCACCGGGTATTGCTCACCGCCGTGCCCGGCGGCGACCGAACGATCGGCAATCGCCTTGATAAGCCTCGGCAGTTCGGCATTGACGCCCACCGCCTCGCTCTCCTCGATCAGGTGTGCCATCGCCCGCACGTCGGTCTCCAGGGCCGACACCTCGGCCGGGAAGGAGCCGCTGTCGATCTGCTCGGCGTATCCGGGCAGCCACTCGGCCACCCCGGCGGCGATCTGCCGCGCGAACGGCGCGTACGCGGCGGCGTCGACGCCGGCGGTCCTCAGCAGGGCGGTGCCCTGGAGCCAGGCGTTCAGAACGCTCCACATCATGGCGAGGCCGGCCACGTCGTACAGGGACGCCAACCCGTGGTCGGCACCGAGGTAGGTGACGGTGCCGAGCGCGTCCAGCGTCGACCTGTGTGCCTCGAAGTCCGCCTCGGGGCCACTGTGCAGAATCGTCGCCTCCGCTGTCCCGACCGCCGGCGGGACGGCCATGATGGCGCCATCCACATAGCGGGCGCCGCGTTCCTCGGCCCAGCGCGCCGCTTCCCGGGCCTGAGCCGAGTCGCCCGAGGTCAGATTGACCAGCGTCGTACCGTCCAGTTCACTCGCGCCGAGCAGCTCACGCACGGCGTGGTAGTCGGTGACGCAGATGACCGCCACCGAACCCGCCTTGAGCGCCGCACCAACCGTCGGCGCCAACCGCGCGCCGTCGGCCACCAGCTGGTCGGCCTTGGAGGCCGTACGGTTCCACACGGTTGTGAGGTGCCCGGCTCTCAGGAACGCGCCGGCGAGCGCCTGGCCCATCAGCCCAAGTCCGATGACTGTCACGGGTGTACCCGTTTTGTTGTCCATGGCAGCATCGTCAACGTTGATACCGGTATGAAGGTCAAGCGAGGTCTCGATGCGTATCGGGGAACTGAGCCGTCGGACGGGCGTCAACGCCCACCAGTTGCGCTACTACGAGGCCCAGGGCCTGCTGGAGGCAGACCGCGCCGCCAACGGCTACCGCGAGTACAACGAGAACGCCTTGCTCAAGGTGAAGCAGATCCGGCACCTGCTCGGTGCCGGTCTGTCCTCCGAGGACATCGCCTACCTGCTGCCCTGCGCGACAGGGGAGACCCCGGAGCTGCCCGGCTGTTCCGAGTTGCTGACCGCGATGCGGTCACGGCTACAGCGGCTGGACGACCAGATGACCAGGCTCGCCCAGTCCCGCAACGCCCTGGCCGTCTACATCGAGGCGGCCGAACACGCGGGCAACGAGAGTTACCCACCCTTCGAGCTGAGTGCCTCCTGACCGCAGGTGGCCGACATGCTTTCCGTCCGGGTTCAGTGCCAGGTGGCGGTGCGGGGGTCGATGCCGTGTGCTTGTGCGTTGGCGTCGATGATGCGGCTGAGCCAGGCGGCGAGGCCGGGTTGGGCGCGGTCGTAGTGGGCGGTGAACCCGGGGTCTTCTTGGTACATGTGCCCGAGGCAGACCTGCATCTCATGAGTGAGGTGGAAGTAGGCGTTGAATGCTTCCCGGTGCTGCTCAGCGAGCCGGTTGGCTTCTGCGCTGCCGGGGAGGACGCCGTCCCGCATCGCTCGGGCAAGCTCGCTTTCGAGTGCGGAGTTCGCCTCGGCGACGGCTTTCCAGTCGTCGGGCCCGCGGGTGGCCGCGCGCTCGGCGTACTGGGCCCATTGCGGGGTGTCCCCCCAGCGCTCCTGGGCGCGGAGGACCCATTCCGGTTGCCAGTCGGGGCCGAAAACGGCGGCCTGTTGTTCGGCCGTCAGAAGAATGCCCTGCTCGTGGGCCCGGATCATCCGGTCAAGTCCCTCGGCCATGTCGTTGAGGCGTGCGATGCGCTCCCGGACCTGTTGGCGCTGCGTACGCAGCGCCACGGTCGGGTCAACCGCCCGCGCGCGGAGCAGTTCCCCGATGGTGCCGAGCGGGAGACCCAGCTCGCGGTACACGACCGCACGCTGGAGACGTGCGATGTCCGCGGCGGTGTAGAGCCGGTATCCGCCGTGGGTGCGCAGTGAGGGGGAGGCCAGGCCGATCCCGTCCCAGTGGTGCAGGGTGCGTACGGTGACGCCCAGCCGCGATGCCGCCTGACCGACGGTCATCCCGGCGGCCTCCCCTGACGTACTCATGCCTCACATTCTCCCCACACCGTCATGCCTTCGGAGCGGTGATACCCACCTTCTCCAGATCGCGGGCCTCCTGGCTCGCGGGATCGAAAGGTTTGGCGGCGGTGAGGACCACCCGCACGTTCTCCGGCGTGACCACCTCCACGTCAACGGTGTTCCAACGAGTGTGCCGCGGCCCCTCACTGCAACCCGGCCGCTGCGCCTCACACGCCTCGGCGATCCGGTCGATCTCACTGAGCACACACGCGAAACTCACACTCACCACCGGCACCGATGCCACCTCGCCGGCAGCGGGCACCAAAAGCACGTCCTGGAACGCCCACCGCCGTAGATGGGTGACCTGCCCGGGAATACTGAACAAATCGACGAACCCGAACCCGCGTACCCAGAAGTCCACCGAAGCGGCCAGGTCCGGCGTCGGGATCGTGACGAACATCGGCATCCCATAGATCCCCCGAAACGGTTCCGGCGGCACCGCGTCCACCGAGGGGTCAGGGACAGGGCTCATCTCGAAGGCGTCGTAGTAATCGCTCATGCCCAACACCCTGACCCCTCACGCAACGTAAGGGTCAACTCCCCAACGCCCCTCCCCTTCCCCACGGACGGCCCCCCGCCCCCCTCCTCACCGACCCACCCCACTCCACAGCAGGCCCGGATATGGCCGGGGGAGTCCAGAGGGGGCGAAGCCCCTTTTGGCGGGGGGCTGTTGGGGGGCGGGGGGCCGTCCTTGGGG
>NZ_JANCPR020000040.1 GCF_028657195.3 Streptomyces iconiensis | reverse complement strand
CCACCTCCAGCCCTGCACCTCGCCGCCCGTTCCCCAGCGCCGAGCCCGGCTCATGGCTGGCTCTCTCACGTCCCGTCCATGCCCGCCTCAATGCCCGAACATGTTTACTTCGCGTGCCGCTGCCCGTAGCCTCACCGATAAGTCACAAGAGTGGGCACAGAACGGACCTGAAACCACATGTACGCACCAGAGCGTCAGCAGGCCATCCTTCGTCTCGCGAGAGAGAACGGCAGGGTGGACGTTCTCTCCCTGGCCACCCAGTTCGACGTGACCGCCGAGACGGTGCGCCGCGATCTGAAGGCGCTCGACCGGGCCGGCATGGTCCGTCGCGTGCACGGCGGAGCCATCCCAGCGGGGCAGCTCGACTTCGAGCCCGACTTGGCGGCCCGCGAGTCCGCCTTCGCTGATCAGAAGCAACGCATCGGACAGGCGGCCGTCGAGGAACTGCCGGCCGACGGCAGCGTCGTCCTCGATGCCGGATCGACCACAGCCCGGCTCGCAGCGGCCATCCCGGTGGACGCCTCGCTGACGGTCGTCACCCACGCGCTGCCCACGGCGGCCCGTCTCGCGGATCACCCCGGCATCGAGCTGCACATCGTCGGCGGACGCGTACGGAACCGCACCCGGGCCGCCGTCGATGCCTGGGCCCTGCGGGCCTACGGCGAGATCAACGCCGGCGTCCTCTTTCTCGCCACGAACGGTTTCTCCGTCGAGGGAGGACTCACCACCCCCGATCTCGCCGAAGCCGCCGTCAAACGCACCGTCATGGCAGCCGCTCGCCGCGTGGTGCTTCTCGCGGACTCCACCAAAGCCGGGCAGGAGCACTTCGCCCGCTTCGGCGACCTTTCACACGTCGACCTCCTCATCACCGACACCGGCCTGAGCCCGGAAGACGCCCGAGCCATCGAAGGTGAGGGCACCCACGTCAAGCGCGTCTGAAGCCTCACTCCGCCCTCTGCCGCCTGCGTGGCCCCGTGTCGCCGGAACCGACTGGAACACCCGCATGACCGTCCTCACCGTCACTCCCAATCCCAGCCTCGACCGCACCTACGAGATCCCGGCCCTCACCCGGGGCACCGTCCTGCGTGCCGGCACCGATCGGGTCGACCCCGGTGGCAAGGGCGTCAACGTCTCCCGCGCCGTGGCCTCGGCCGGTCACCGCACGGTCGCGGTGCTGCCTCTGGGCGGCCCGGAGGGTGCCCTGCTCTCCCACCTCCTTGGTGATCTCGGTATCGCTGTGGCGGGGGTGCCCATTCAGGGATCGACCCGCGTCAACGTCTCGTTGGCGGAACCCGACGGAGCCCTCACCAAGATCAATGCGGCCGGCCCCCATATCGGTGCCGATGAGTCACAGGCACTTCTGGACACCGTCGCAGCGGAGGCCGTCGAACGCCATGCGTCCTGGCTCGTCTGCTGCGGCAGCCTTCCACGTGGCCTCGCCGACGACTGGTATGCCGCCCTCGTCACCCGTGCACGCGCCTCCGGCGTCCGTGTCGCCCTCGACAGCTCCGGCCCCGCACTCGCCGCGGCGCTCGCGGCGCGGCCCGATGTGGTCAAGCCGAACGCCGACGAACTCGCTGAAGTCGTCGGCCGTCCGCTCGCCACCGTCGGCGACGCCGTCAAGGCAGCCGAACAGGTACGGGAGGCGGGGGCGGGAGCTGTGCTGGCCAGCCTTGGTGCCATCGGGCAGTTGCTCGTCGACGCCACTGGTACCTACTTCGCCACCGCCCCCGTCGCCGCCGTCCGCAGCGATGTAGGCGCCGGAGACGCCTCGCTCGCGGGGTTCCTGGCAGAGGGCGGAGCCCGCGCCAAGGCACTGGTGTCGGCCGTCGCGCACGGCGCCGCCGCCGTCCAACTGCCAGGAAGCCAGATGCCGGCCCCCGGCGACCTGAGCTTGGACAAGGTCAGCCTCACCACCGACGTCCCGATGGACCTTCCCCTGTCCCACAACGTCAACGGAGCCGTTCGATGAGCCAGTTGATCACCGCGGAGCTGGTCGATCTCGATCTGTCCGCAGCTACCAAGGACGCCGCCGCGCGCTCGCTCGCCGAGCGCATGGCTTCCCTGGGCCGCGTCACCGACCTCGACGCGTTCCTCACCGACGTGGCAGCCCGCGAGGCCCAGATGCCGACCGGACTCGAAGGCGGCATCGGCATCCCCCACTGCCGCAGCGCCCACGTCACCGAACCCACGCTGGCCTTCGGACGGGCCCCGGAAGCCATCGACTTCGGAGCGGCCGACGGCCCCGCCGACCTCGTCTTCCTGATCGCCGCCCCGGACGGGGCCGACAGCGACCACCTCAGCATCCTGTCCTCGCTCGCCCGCCACCTGGCCGACCCGGACTTCACCACGGCGCTCCGCTCGGCAACGGACCCGGAACACGCGGCAGCGCTCATACGCGGTGACGCCCCGCCCGCTGGCACTTCGCCTGTTACCGGTGCGGACCCGCGGGCGGCTGACCAGGCCCCCGCACCCACGAAGGCGGACCGGACCCCGGCAGCCAGAACGACGGAGCCCTCGCCGCATGCGACGGGCGCATCGCCGGAGGAAGCGCCCCAGCAACCCGACGAGACGTCGGATGCGGGACCTTCCGTCCCCTTCCGGATCGTCGCCGTCACCTCGTGCCCCACCGGCATCGCCCACACCTACATGGCAGCCGAATCGCTGGAACGGGCGGCGGGGGAGAGCGGGACCGGGACCGAGGTCACCGTGGAGACGCAGGGTTCCGCCGGGTTCGAACGGCTTGAGCCCGCTGTGATCGCCGCCGCCGACGCCGTGATCTTCGCCCATGACGTCGAGGTCAGGGAGAAGGAACGCTTCGCGGGGAAGCCCACCGTCGATGTCGGCGTGAAGGCCGCCATCAACCGCCCCATCGAACTCATCAACGAAGCCCGGGCCAAGGCAGAGCGGGGCGAGATCAGCCCTGTGGCCACCGGTTCCGCTCCCATGGACAGCGCGGCGGACAGAGGCGACAGTTTCGGCACCCGGCTGCGGGCTTGGCTCATGACGGGCGTCAGCTACATGGTGCCCTTCGTCGCCGCAGGCGGCCTGCTGATTGCGCTCTCGTTCGCCATCGGTGGTTACGAGATCACCGAGGCCAAGTCCGTCGCCGACCACTTCGTGTGGACCGAGGCCCACAGCTGGGCCGCGCTTCTCAACCAGGTCGGCGGGCTCGCCTTCAGCTTCCTCGTGCCCGTCCTCGCCGGGTACATCGCCTACGGCATGGCCGACAGGCCCGGTCTCGTGCCCGGCTTCGTCGGCGGCGCCATCGCCGTGCAGATCGACGCCGGCTTCCTCGGCGGTCTGGCCGCGGGTCTGCTCGCCGGCGCGGTCGTGATGGCGATCCAGAAGGTCAGCATCCCGTCGGTGCTGCGCGGCATCATGCCGGTCGTCGTGATCCCGCTGATCTCCTCGGCGATCGTCGGAACGCTGATGTTCGTGGTGATCGGCAATCCCATCGCCACCGCACAGAAGGCCATGACCGACTGGCTCGGTGGCCTCACAGGTACCAACGCCGTGCTCTTGGGACTGCTCATCGGCCTGATGATGTGCTTCGACCTTGGTGGACCTGTCAACAAGGTCGCCTACGCCTTCGCCACCGGAGGCATCGCCAGCGCCGACCCCGGCAACGGCAGCCTGATGGTCATGGCCGCCGCCATGGGTGCCGGCATGGTGCCGCCTCTCGGCATGGCCCTGGCCACCGCTGTGCGCGGCCGGCTCTTCACCAAGACCGAGCAGGAGAACGGCAAGGCCGCCTGGGTGCTCGGCGCGTCCTTCATCACCGAGGGCGCCATCCCGTTCGCCGCGGCCGACCCCCTGCGGGTCATCCCCGCTTCCATGGCCGGCGGCGCGGTCACCGGCGCCCTGGCCATGTCCTTCGGCAGCACACTGCGGGCCCCGCACGGCGGCTTCTTCGTGGTCCCGCTGATCGGCTCGCCGCTGCTCTACGTTGTCGCCGTCGCAGCCGGAACGGTCGTCACGGCAGGGGTCACCATCCTCCTCAAGGGCGCCCGTTCGCGCAGGACGGCCGGGCAGGAAGCGGCAGCTGCCGGGGAGACGGAAGCCGCGCCCGTCCCCGTCTCCGCCTGAACCGCAGCATGTCGCCCCTGGCGGCGGCCCCGTCCGGCGGGTCGTCGCCAGCCGCGGTGCACATGCTGACGTGCGGCAGAGCGCTCCCAACTGCCCTGCCCAACGTGCCGACTTCCGCCCTGCCTGCGTAGCCCGGGCCCGTACCCAAGGCCCGAAGCGCAGGCTCAGCCTTCGGGGAAGTCCTCGTCGCGCGGCCCCTGAAGCGGTTCCCCGTCGCCGTAGAGGTCCCGGTACGAGGGGAAGACCCCGCCAGGTCCGTCCACACCCTCCGCCGCGCGCACCGCCTTCACCACCGCCCTGGTCACCACGTCCGCACCGGCTGCCAGCACGTCGTTGAACTCCGCCGCGTCCAGGGGGCGTTCCCCGGTGGAGAGGCTGAAGACCGCGTCGCCGTCGTGCATCAGATGGATCGGACGCACCGCGCGTGCCAACCCGTCGTGGGCGCTGCCCGCCAGACGCTGCGCCTGTGGCTTGCTGAGCGCAGCGTCGGTCGCCACCACGGCGAGCGTCGTGTTGAGGGCCGGGCGCAGCGACCCTGCCGTACGTCTGCCGGTCTCCTCGCGGGCCTCGGCCAGGAGCATCTCCGCCTCGGCGTGTTCGTCCTCCGAGGGGATGCGCGGACGTCCTCCGGCCAGTTCGCCGTAGAGGGCTCCCGTAGCGGGGTCCGTCGCGGAACCCGCTGCGTTGAGCGCGACCAGGACGCCTACGACGACCCCGGAAGGCAGCCGCTTGCTCGCCGTGCCGATTCCGCCCTTGAGGCCGCCGACGACCGCTCCTGTCCCCGCACCGACACAGCCCTCCGTCACGGGGGCGCCCTCCTCGGTCCGCGCGGCGGCTTCCGTGGCCTCCCTGCCCAGCGCCGCGTCCGGGCGGGCCTGCCAACTGCCGCCACGTCCCAGATCGAAGATCACCGCGGCCGGGACGACCGGCACCACCTGGGAGGGGTCGGGTCCTACCGGGACGCCGCGGCCCTGCTCCTCCAGCCAGCCCATCGTGCCGGAGGCGGCGTCGAGCCCGAAGGCGCTGCCGCCGCTGAGTACGACGGCGTGGATCCGCTCCACCACGTTCCGCGGATCCAGCGCGTCCGTCTCGCGCGTGCCCGGGGCCCCGCCCCGCGCGTCCACTCCCGCGACGGCCCCGCCCTCCGGAGCCAGCACCACCGTTGTCCCTGTCAGCCAACCGTCCCCGGTCCGCTGCGCGTGACCCACACGCAGGCCGGGCACATCCGTCAGCGCGTCCCGCGAGAGGCGGGCCTCCTGAGCGTCGTGTGTATCCATGGCCCATGGATACCAGGGGGCGTCCACCGCAGTCGTACGCTTGAGCCATGAGCGCCGAACCGCAGTCACCCTCCGGGCAGGAACAGCCGCCGCGACACGACTCCGTGTCCGCGCTGGTCTTCGACGACCCGCTGGGCCGCCAGTCCTCGGACGACACCGACCGCGGGTGGGGCGAGGGCGCACGCACCGGTTCCGGGGGAGGGGACGCTGACCTGGCCCGCTTCCTCGACGAGAAGCCGCCGCACCACATCTGAATGCGCCGGGGCATCGCCCGCAGTACGGGCGGACCGGAGCCCGCCGGAAGCCGAAGCCCTCGGGCCACCTGACGCAGACGAGTCCGAACCCTGCCCGCGCACCGGATCGCACGGGCCCATAGGCCGGCAGCCCTGCGGCGCGCTACTTCTCGATGCTCGCTCCACCGCTGCGCTGCGGCGCCACGGAAGCGTCCGGAACGGGCTCGCCGTCGCCGTCCGTTTGGCGTGTGACCAGAGCGTCCCGGATCTCCGTGAGCAGCTCGATCTCCGTCTTGGGCACCTCGGCAGGGCCGGCCTTGGCCGCCTGACGCTCCTTGTACTTGTTCATGGGCAGGATCATCAGGAAGTAGACGACCGCCGCCGTGATCAGGAAGGTCAGCGAGGCGCTGAGGACCGGCCCCCAGTTGAGCGGCACTCCCTCGTTGATCGTGCCGTCCGCGCCGATCTCGCAGGGTCCCCTGAGGCAGGAGCTGTACTTGTCCAGGTCCTGTGTGCCGATCGCACCCACGAGCGGATTGATGAACCCCTTGACGACGGAGTCGACGATTTTGCTGAAGGCGGTTCCTACCACGACGGCAACGGCCAGTTCGACCACGTTGCCCCGCATCAGGAACTCCTTGAACCCTGACAGGAGTCCAGCCTTCTCGCTCTCGGTGGTTGTTTCGGTGCTCAACGAACTGCCTCTTCCAGGACCTCAGGATGCTGACTGCGGACCGAAGGAGGACGGAGCACTGACTGCCGGGCAGGCGCGAGTGACAGGCACAACCCGGCGGGCAGGGGTCGGGGGACCGGCGAGAACGGCGGGAATTCAGCACAGCGTCACCGCCAGCCGGGATTCCGCGGCGGCCTCGGTGAGTGCCGTCGCCGTCAGGCGGGGCACGGCGACCACGATCAGCGCTCCATCGGCTCCATCGCCCGAGACAGTGTCGCCGGACTTCGGCACTTGAGCCACTCGGACACTTCTGGCAACAATCCGAGCCGAACCGTTCTTCGTTTTGCTCGCCACCAGATCGATACGGTCTCCGGGGCGCAGCAGACGGACCGTTGCGCCATCGGCGATACGTACGGGTGCCGAGACGATCTCGGAGGCACCTGCCCGGGAAGTGACGGATCTCTCAGCGCCCGCCCTCCTGCCGGCGTCCCGCTCGGCCTCGTCCGCGTACGAGGAAGAATCCCTGCCGGAAACGGTGGCGGCGAACCCCGCGGCACAGACCGCGAGCCCCACACTCAGCACCCTCCGCCGCCCGAGCGCGAGCCGCCGCAGACGGCGCGGGCCCCGCCCGGCCCGTACGGGCGTGAACTCCGGCAGAGGTGCGCAGACCGAAGCACGAGATGGAAAGGCATTCCGGGATCGGGACAGGGACACTGCGCTCACCACCAAGCCAACACGAGTGAAGTACCGCCTGGTCACGGCCTTCTGTGGCTAAGGTGCACTGTTTCCCGGAATCCTGCCGGGACCGGCCAATTTCTGTGGACGAACCGGTGGTTGTGGATAACTCCGTCACCCGCAGGCGTTACCTGAACCCAGAAACACCGGCATCCTCACACTGCCTGCTGCCTGCTGCCTGCTGCCTGCTGCCTGCTGCCTGCTGCCTGCTGCCTGCTGCCTGCTGCCTGCTGCCTGGTTCTCGCGCAGTCCAGTTCAGGCACGGCCCCGACCGGTCCCGCCGCCTACGGCAGTACGATCCCGGGCTCCTGGCCACCCAGCGAGCTGCCGCAAGGGCACTTGCGTTCGCCGTTCGTCGGCAGGTTGGCGACGGCGTCGAAGAGGACGCCTCGCAGACGGTCGAGATTCTCGCCGAAGACCCGCAGCACCTCCTCGTGGGAGACGCCCTCGCCCGTCTCCGCGCCCGCGTCAAGGTCCGTGACCAGGGCGAGCGACGAATAGCACAGCTCCAGCTCGCGGGCGAGAACCGCCTCGGGGTGCCCGGTCATGCCGACGACGGCCCAGCCCTGCGCCGCGTGCCAGCGTGACTCGGCTCGAGTGGAGAAACGGGGGCCCTCGATCACGCACATTGTGCCGCCGTCGACCGGCTCCCAACCGTGGTCGCGCGCCGCCCGCACCGATGCCCGCCGCCCCGTCTCGCAGTAGGGATCAGCGAAGGTCACGTGAATGATGCTGGGGCGGTTTCCGCCGAGCTCTTCGCCGTCGAAGTAGGTCTGCGCCCGCGACTTCGTACGGTCAACGAGCTGATCCGGGACCACAAGGGTGCCCGGACCGTACTTCGGCTGGAGGCCGCCCACGGCGCACGGCGCAAGGATCTGACGCACACCCACGGAGCGCAGTGCCCACAGATTGGCGCGGTAGTTGATGCGGTGCGGCGGCAGATGATGGCCGCGGCCGTGCCGGGGGAGGAAGGCGACCCGGCGCCCTCCGGTCTCGCCAACGAACAGGGAATCGCTGGGCGGACCGTAGGGCGTCTCGACCGTGATCTCCGACACATCGTCGAGGAAGGAATAGAAGCCGGACCCGCCGATGACGCCGATCTCTGCCTGTTCGCTCATCCAGTCACCCTAAGGGCGCTCGGTGAAGCGGCGGCAGGGGGTGGATCCGCGCGGGTCAGGCGGAAGTGCTCGCCTTCGAGGAGCTCTTGGCTCCGCTCTTGCCGTCACCCTTGCTGTCGCTCTTGCCGGAGGACTTCGACTCGGACGAGGAAGATCCGGAGGAGGACGAGGAGGAGTCCGAAGAGGTCGACGACTCGGAGGTCTTCGATCCGCTGTCACCGTTCGAGGACGACGAGTCGGACGAGGAGGACGTCGCGGCACTGCTGCTCGACGAAGAACTACGGCTGTCGTTGCGGTAGAAGCCGGACCCCTTGAAGACGATGCCGACGGCCGAGAACACCTTCTTCAGGTGTCCCTCGCAGTTGGGGCACACGGTCAGCGAATCGTCCGTGAACTTCTGCACCACTTCGAGGGCTTCATCGCACGCGGTGCACTGGTACTGGTAGGTCGGCACGTTCTTCCTCCTGGCACTCTCACTCGTTGAGTGCTAACGACGCTCCATAGTGCAGTATTCCTGCGTCTCAGTCCACCGCGACGGTGCTGCGGTGACTCAGCCCACGTGCCGCGACTCGCCCGTTGTGGGGACGGTCGAGGGCACGCCTGAAGGTCAGCAGGACCAGGAGCGCCAGCCCGGTGCCGACCACAGGAGCGAGGAAACCGGCGCCTGCTCCCATACGGTCGGCAAGCTGGCCCGCCACTGTGGAACCGGCAGCCTGCCCGAGTGCGATGGCGCCGGTCAGCCAGGTGAACGCCTCGGTGCGGGCACTCGACGGGACCAGTGTCTCGATCAGCGTGAAGCAGGTGATCATGCACGGCGCGACGCACAGCCCGGTCAGCATGCCGAGCGCGCCCAGCAGCACCGTCCACGGACCCAACTGGGCCGCGACCGCCAGCAGCGCGGCAGCGAGCACGAGAGCCACGTAGCCGGTGAGCAGCCGTACCTGGGGACCGCGCTTCCAGCGGATGGTGCCCACGGCGACGGCCGCGAGCATGTTGCCCGCAGCGAAGACCCCGTACATCACACCGTTGAGGCCCGGCTGACCGATGGACTCGGTGAACGCGGTCAGCGACACCTGCATGCCACCGAAGACCATGCCGATGCCGAGTACGGCTGCGATGAGCACACGCGCGCCAGGCACCGACAGCGCGGAGGCGCGAACCTCCGTCTCCGCCGTGACTCCGTCGGCGTCCGTCTCCGCTGCTCGCCGGCGGCTCGAAACGGGCTGTGTACGGCGCTGCGCCGCGAAGACGAGTCCGCCCACCAAGGAGACCGCGGCCTCCGCGACCAGCCCTGCCGCCGGATGCACACCGGTGCACAGCGCTGTCGCCAGCACGGGGCCCACGACGAACGTGAACTCGTCCGTCACGGACTCGAAGGCCGCTGCCGTGTTCATCAGCGGTGACCCGTCCAGGCGCGCGGCCCAGCGGGAGCGCACCATGGGGCTGATCTGCGGCGCCGTTGCACCGGCGGGGACGGCCGCGACGAACAGCGCCCACAAGGGCGCGTCCAGTAGTGCCACAGTGATGAGCGCCGCGATCGTCAGTCCGTGCAGGAACACCTGCGGGACGAGTACCGCTCCTTGGCCGAACCGGTCGGCGAGCTTGCCGCTCTGGGGCGCGATCAGCGCCATGGCGATGCCCGCCGTCGCCGAGACGGCACCCGCGAGCCCGAAGGAGCCGGTGGTGTGTTCGACGAGGAGCACGATGCTGATCGTGAGCATCGCGAACGGCTGTCGGGCCAGGAATCCGGGGATGAGGAAGGACCACGCACCTTCTGTGCGCAGAAGTTGTCCGTATCCGGGACGGTCCTGGGAGCGCCGTGCGCGGCGCTGGTCGTCGTTCTTGGTGGCCGGGGGTGCCACGGCCGGGCCTTTCTGCCGCCTGGTGGCGCATGTCACTGTGTGACGCGCCGAGAGCTGTCCTCTCGCGCAAGACCGGGGTAGATACCCGGTCCAGTGCGGGGTGGGGCAATCCGGACCGTGGCCGCCGAGCGGTCGCGCCAGCTCTGCATCAGACAGAGTTGGGTAAGTCTTTTCAGTAGGAGGGTACCGGCCCGGACCGAGCTTCCTGAAGCCCGCCGCCGGACGTCTTCGCGGTACGGAGCCTTTCGGCCACGCGGGAGGCGGCGGCACACACGGAAGACCGGAGCCGGGAGAGCGAGGCGGCCTCCGCTCGCCCTGCCTCCTACTGGTGCCCAGATCCTTTGCTCGCGCCGCCAGCCCTCTGCCCGCGCAATAGCCGCGCACCGCAACGCTACTTGCGGACCGCGCCCCACCGCACTGCCTCCCGCCGCGCACTGCAACGCTGCTATTGGCGTAGTTCCGCCGTGCACGACTACTTGCGCAGCTCCGCAGCGGCACAATTACTTGCGCAGCGCCGAAGTGCGCGACTACTTGCGCAGCGCCGTGCTTCCTCGTCCGCCCAGCCAGCCGGCGAGCTTGCCGCCTCGGCTGACCGCGAGCAGACGCCGTTCCACGGCGTCGCGGACCTGGTCGGTCGCGACGACGAGGAGTTCGTCTCCGCGTCGCAGCACGGTCGAGGGCAGGGGCACGAAGCTGGTGCCGGACCGGACGACGAGGGTCACGGCAGCGCCCGTCGGCAGGCGCAGCTCGGTGACCTCCACGCCGTGCATCCTGGAGGAATCCGGGATGGAGACCGACAAGAGGTGTCCGCGCAGCCGTTCCAGGGGTGCCGATTCGATGTCGATGTCCTCGGCCTCGTCCGAATCGTTCAGCCGCAGCTTCCGGGCGAGCCAGGGGAGCGTCGGCCCCTGGACGAGTGTGAAGACGACGACGAGCACGAAGACGATGTTGAAGATCCGCTGACTGCCGTCGACGTCGGCGACCATGGGGATGGTCGCCAGCACGATGGGTACCGCGCCGCGCAGCCCGGCCCATGACAGCAGCGCCTTGTCCTGCCATGGCAGCCGGAACGGCTGCAGGCAGAGCAGGACGGCCAGCGGCCGGGCGACCAGGGTGAGCGCCAGCCCGATCACGACGGCGGGCCAGAAGTCGTTCCACAGCTCGTGCGGCGTGACGAGCAGGCCGAGCAGGACGAAGAGGCCGATCTGCGCCACCCACGCCATGCCGTCGGCGAAGCCGCGCACGGCGGGGCGGTGGGGCAGCTTTCCGTTGCCGAGGACCAGCGCGGCGACGTACACCGCCAGGAAGCCCGAGCCGTGCGCCAGTGCGCCTCCCGCGTACGCCAGAACACACAGCGCCAGCACGGCGATCGGATAGAGACCGGAGGCGGGGAGCGCCACACGGCGCATTCCCAGCTCTCCAAGTTTGCCCACGACCAGGCCGACGACGAGGCCGATCGCGAGTTCCATGACGATCTCGCCGACCAGGAAGTACCAGGGTGAGTGCAGGTCGGTGAGCGAGGAGAAGGTGACGACCAGGATGACAACGGGTGCGTCGTTGAACCCCGACTCGGCCTCCAGTACACCGGTGAGGCGCCGTGGCAGCGGCACCCTGCGCAGGACGGAGAAGACGGCTGCGGCGTCCGTGGAGGAGACCACGGCGCCCATGAGCAGTGCCGCCTGCCAGTTGAGGCCCACCAAGTAGTGCGCGGCGAGCGCGGTGACCGCGACGCTCACGGCGACACCGACGGTCGACAGTACGGCCGCGGCAGGAACGGCGGGGCGGATATCGCGCCATTTAGTACTAAGTCCGCCCTCCGAGAGGATCACCACCAGGGCGGCGTATCCGAGGACTTGGGTCAGCTCGGCATTGCTGAATTCGAACCCGATGCCGTCCTGGCCTATGGCGATGCCTATGCCGAGGTAGATGAGCAGGCTGGGCAGCCCTGTGCGCGAGGAGAGGCGCACAGCGGCGACGGCGGTGAGCAGGACGAGGGCGCTGAAGAGCAGTAGTTGGTTGAGGCTGTCGACGGACAGGACGCGGTCCTCTCTCCCGGGGGCTTCTCTCCTTGGTGTGCACGGGGCTGTGCTGGTTTGCGAATTGCCTGTGCCGACTCGGGTGTGGGCCTCGGTGGCGTGCGCGTCGGCGAGGCTTGCTGATGGCCGATCGCGCGTCGGTGCGGCGTGTTCTGCGGGCTACCTTGACGGCCTCCTGATGGCTTCCTAACGGTTCCTTAACGCCCTGCCTGTGAAGCTGCCTACGGCTTCCGGGCGGCCGACGCCGACCGCTAATTCGTTTGGGTACCTAACAATTTACCATCGCTTGAATGTGCGCACGCTGGAGATCCCGGATGTGCGCCCCTGGAGATCCGCAGTTGGTGACTCGCTGTCCGGGTGCGCGGGCGGTCGTCCTATGGTTGCTTCCGTACGGACCGATCCCGTCCGGCCACGAAGCCCAAGGTTCACCCTGCCCCTCGAAGGACAGCGATGCCCGCCAAGAAGACCTCGCGACGCGCCCGTCTGATCGTGTTCGCAGTCGTGCTGCTGCTCGTGGCGGGCCTCGGGGGTGGCACGTACTGGAGCGTCGGCACCGTTCGCGACTCCTTCCCGCAGACGACCGGTTCCCTCAAACTCAAGGGCCTGGCGGCGCCGGTGAGCGTCAAACGCGACGGGAGCGGCATCCCGCAGATCTACGCCGACAAGGCGGAGGACCTCTTCCTCGCGCAGGGCTACGTGCAGGCGCAGGACCGCTTCTGGGAGATGGACGTACGCCGCCACATGACCTCTGGCCGGCTCTCGGAGATGTTCGGCGAGAGCCAGGTGGAGACCGACGCGTTCCTCCGTACGCTCGGCTGGCGGGAGGTGGCCAAGAAGGAGTACGCCAAACTCCCCAGCAAGACCAGGGAGTTCCTCAAGTCGTACTCGGCAGGGGTCAACGCCTACCTCAAGGACCACAAGGGTTCCTCGGCCTCCGTGGAGTACGCGGCGCTCGATCTGGGCGGCAACGACTACGAGCCCGAACCCTGGACCCCCGTCGACTCCGTCGCCTGGCTCAAGGCCATGGCCTGGGATCTGCGCGGCAACATGACGGACGAGATCGACCGGGCGCTGATGACGAGCCGCCTGACCGAGAAGCAGATCGAGGAGCTGTACCCCAGCTACCCGTACGACCGGAACAAGCCGATCGTCGACGGTGGTTCCGTCGACCCCGCCACCAAGGACTTCGACCCGAAGAGCAGCTCGGGGAAGACCGGTTCGCGGGGCGCCTCCGGCACCACGGGGCCTGGTGCGGGAGGGACGGGTTCGGGCGAGGGCGGCACTGGGGCCGCTGACGGCGCGGGAGGCGCCGGGGGGACTCCTGGAGCATCGGGGGGCGGAATGGACGCTCAGACCGCCGGTGAGGCCGCTCAGGGGGCCAGCACCCAGCTCGGCAGGGTCACCAAGAAGCTCGACAAGGTCCCTGGGCTGCTCGGTCCGAACGGCACCGGCATCGGCTCCAACTCGTGGGTGGTGTCCGGCAAGTACACGACCACCGGCAAGCCTCTGCTCGCGAACGACCCGCATCTCGCGCCGCAACTGCCCTCCGTCTGGTACCAGATGGGCCTGCACTGCCGCACGGTCGACGCCTCCTGTCCGTACGACGTCTCAGGGTTCACCTTCTCCGGCATGCCAGGAGTGGTCATCGGCCACAACCAGGACATCTCCTGGGGCATGACCAACCTCGGTGCCGACGTGACCGACCTCTACATGGAGAAGGTCAAGGACGGTCACTACTTGTACGACGGCAAACAGGTGCCGTACCGCACTCGCGAGGAGACCATCAAGGTCGCGGACGGCAAGGACCGCAAGATCACGGTGCGCGAGACCAACAACGGGCCGATCGTCTCCGACCGTGACAAGGAACTGCGCAAGGTCGGCGACGAGGCACCCGTGCGCAACGTGGCACCCGACAGAGGAGACGGCTACGCCGTCTCGCTCCGCTGGACCGCACTGGAGCCCTCACAGACCATGGACGCCGTCTTCAGGCTCAACAAGGCGTCCAACTTCAAGGAGTTCCGCAAGGCGGCCGGCGACTTCGCCGTCCCCTCACAGAACCTGATCTACGCCGACACCAAGGGCAACATCGGCTACCAGGCCCCGGGCCGGATCCCCGTGCGCGGCAAGGGCGACGGCCGTTACCCGGCGCCCGGCTGGGACCCGCGCTACCGCTGGAAGGGCTACATCCCCCAGCGCTCCCTTCCCTGGGAGTACAACCCCTCACGCGGCTACATCGTGACCGCGAACCAGGCTGTCGTCGACAAGAAGAAGTACCCGTACCTGCTGACGGACGACTGGGGCTACGGAGCGCGCAGCCAGCGGATCAACGACCTCATCCAGTCGAAGATCAAGGACGGCGGCAAGATCTCCATGGGGGACATGGAGACGATGCAGATGGACAACAGCAGCGAGATCGCCAAGCTGCTGGTGCCGTATCTGCTGAAGATCGAGGTCGACGACAAGTACGTCCGCGAGGCGCAGAAGCTGCTGGAGGGCTGGGACTACACGCAGGACTCCGATTCGGCGCCTGCCGCGTACTTCAACGCGGTCTGGCGCAACCTCCTCAAGCTGGCCTTCGGGAACAAGCTCCCCAAGGAACTGCGGGTGGAGGGCGACTGTCTGAATGTGGCGCCGTCCGACGACTCCGGCCCCCTGGACGACCTCGACGGCAACGCCCGGCTGGTACGGGAGTGCGGTGAGCGCAAGCCCGACGCCGCGCAACCGGACGGCGGCGACCGGTGGTTCGAGGTGGTACGCAAGCTCCTCAAGCAGCCCGACAACGAGTGGTGGAAGACCCGGGGCACCTCGCGCCGTGACGGCGACCAGAACCGCGACGAGTTGCTGCGGCACGCCATGAAGGACGCGCGCTGGGAGCTGACCTCCAAGCTTGGCAAGGACATCAACACCTGGAGCTGGGGCAGGCTGCACCGCCTGATGCTGAAGAACCAGACCATCGGCACCTCGGGTCCCGGATTCATGCAGTGGCTCCTCAACCGGGGCCCCTGGGATCTCGGCGGCGGTGAGGCGGCCGTCAACGCCACCGGCTGGAACGCGGCGGGCGGCTACGACGTCACCTGGGTGCCCTCGATGCGGATGGTCGTCGACCTCAACGACATGGACGACTCACGGTGGATCAACCTCACCGGAGCCTCGGGGCACGCCTACCACTCGCACTACACGGACCAGACCGACAAGTGGGCAAAGGGCGAACTGCTGGACTGGCCTTTCAGCGCGAAGGCCGTCAACAAGGCCACGGACGACGAGATGGCCCTCACCCCCTGAGCGGTCACCTCCACGCTCCCGGCACGGAGCCCGGCACCCGGTTCGCGCCGGGCGGTGTTCCTCAAGGAGGACCGCCCGGGCGCCGGGGCGGCGGCCCGGACCGAGGGCCGCTCGGGGCGACCGGATCACCCGGGGGTCGGCAGGTTCAGCTCTCCTCCGCGCCGAAGCGGTGCACGGCGCCCGGTGTCACCGCCAGGCCCACCGCGCGGTCGTGCTCCTCGCTCGGTACCCGCTCGACCAGTTCGGTGTCGTACAGGAGCACAGCGCGGGCCGGTTCCCTCCGCGCAGTGGCCAGCCGGGTCAGCACACGGTCGTAACAGCCGGCGCCCCGGCCCAGCCGCAGTCCGCGCGCGTCAACGGCCAGGCCGGGAAGCAGCACCGCGTCCGCCTGGGTCACCGCGTCCGGGCCGAGCCTCGCCCCGGAAGGCTCCAGTAGACCCCGTCCCGCGGGGGCGAGCGCGTGAGAGCCCTCGTACTCGGCCCAGTCCAGGTCGTTGTCCGGCCGGAGCACGGGCAGCAGGAGGTGCACCCCGCGGTGGCGCAGCGCGTCCAGTAGCGGGCCGGTCCCCGGCTCGGTGCCGACGGAGACGTACGCCGCGACCGACGTGGCGCTCGTCAGCTCGGGCAGTTCCAGGACACGCCGCGTGAGCGCCTGCGCGTGCGCCAGGAGGTCGTTCGGGCTCAACCGTGCCCTCACCGCGAGGACATCGCGCCGCAACTCCCACTTACTACGCTGGTCAACGGCCTTCGTCTCGCGCATGTAATGCTCAAACCCCTTCCATGTCCGCATATGGCAACAAACCCGCTGGATGCTTATCTTCCGCATCAAGTCAGCGGTTATGGTGCGGGACATGACTACTACCCATACTCGGATCAGCAAGGCTGTCATCCCGGCGGCGGGCCTGGGCACACGTTTCCTGCCCGCTACCAAGGCGACGCCGAAAGAGATGCTTCCGGTTGTCGACAAGCCCGCGATCCAGTATGTGGTCGAGGAGGCCGTGACAGCCGGCCTTTCCGACGTCCTCATGGTCACAGGCCGCAACAAGCGCCCCCTTGAGGACCACTTCGACCGCAACTACGAGCTGGAGCAGGTCCTGCGTGACAAGGGCGATGCCACCAAGCTCGCCCGCGTCGAGGAGTCCAGCGACCTCGCCACCATGCACTACGTGCGCCAGGGCGACCCGCGCGGTCTCGGCCACGCCGTGCTGTGCGCCGAACCGCACGTCGGCGACCAGCCCTTCGCCGTACTTCTCGGCGACGACCTCATCGACCCGCGCGACCCGCTACTGGCGCGCATGATCGAGGTCCAGGAACAGTACGGCGGCAGTGTGATCGCCCTGATGGAGGTCGATCCGGCCAGCATCCACCTGTACGGTGCCGCCGCCGCGAGCGCCACCACCGACTCGGACGTCGTCCGCGTCTCCGACCTCGTGGAGAAGCCGTCCCCCGCCGAGGCGCCCAGCAACCTCGCCATCATCGGCCGCTACGTCCTCGACCCCGCCGTCTTCGAGGTCCTGGGCAAGACCCAGCCCGGCCGCGGCGGCGAGATCCAGCTCACCGACGCTCTCCAGGCCCTCGCCTCCGACGAGTCGCTCGGTGGCCCCGTGCACGGCGTGGTCTTCGGCGGACGGCGCTACGACACCGGTGACCGCGCGGACTATCTGCGTGCCATCGTCAGGCTCGCGTGCGAACGTGAGGACCTGGGCCCGGACTTCCGGGACTGGCTGCGCAGTTACGTCACCGAGGAGATGTAAGCCTTGAGCAAGACCTGGTCGGTCGATGAGCATCTGGAGGACATCCTCCGCAGCATCCGTCCTATGGAGCCCATCGAGCTGAAACTCCTCGATGCACAGGGGTGCGTCCTCGTTGAGGACGTCATCGTGCCCGGTGCGCTTCCACCGTTCGACAACAGCTCCATGGACGGGTACGCCGTCCGGATCGCCGATGTCGAGGGCGCGAGCGAGGAGTTCCCGGCCGTGCTCACCGTCATCGGTGATGTCGCTGCGGGCAGCGACGACCTGCCGACCGTCGCCGGCGGCCAGACAGCGCGCATCATGACGGGCGCCCCGCTGCCGCCCGGTGCTGAAGCCGTCGTCCCTGTCGAGTGGACCGACGGCGGTACGGGCGGCGGCCCGGCGGACTCGATGCCCGCACGCAGCACCTCCTTGGTGGGCGCCCTCGGCGAGGTCCGCGTCCACCGGCCCGTCACCGCGCGGCAGCATGTGCGCGCCCAGGGGAGCGACGTACAGCCGGGCACCGTCGCCCTCACCGCCGGCACGGTCCTCGGCCCGCCTCAGATCGGTCTGCTGGCCGCCATCGGACGGGGCTCGGTCACGGTCCGCCCGCGCCCCCGCGTGGTCGTACTGTCCACAGGCAGCGAACTCGTGCCGCCCGGTGAGCCGTTGGGCCCCGGCCAGATCCACGACTCCAACAGCTTCGTGCTGACCGCCGCGGCGCGGGACGCCGGCGCCATCGCCTACCGGGTGGGCGCCGTAGCCGACGACGCGGAGGGCCTGCGCGCCACCATCGAGGACCAACTCATCCGTGCCGACCTCGTCGTCACCAGTGGCGGCGTCAGCGTCGGTGCGTACGACGTGGTCAAGGAAGCGCTCTCCCGCGTGGATACCTTCAGCGGCAGGGACGCCCATGGCGACCAGGAGACGGACGGGGCGCGTGACGGCGTCGAGTTCCGCCGTCTGGCCATGCAACCGGGGAAGCCCCAGGGGTTCGGACTCATCGGCCCCGAGCGCACCCCGATCCTCACCCTCCCGGGCAACCCGGTGAGCGCCTACGTGTCCTTCGAATTGTTCGTCAGCCCAGCTCTGCGTGCCCTCATGGGACACGATCCGGCCCGCCGCAAGGCCGTGCCCGCCCGGCTGGAGAGCGACTCCGCACTGTCCTCACCCGAAGGGAAGCGCCAATTCCTGCGTGGTTACTACACGCCACCCGAGAAGAGCGACACCCCTGGAACCGTTCGTCCTGTAGGCGGCGCCAGCTCCCACCTCATCGCCGCGCTCGCCCAGGCCAACGCGCTGATCGACATTCCGGAGAAGACCAGCGAGATCGCACCCGGTGAAGAAGTGACGGTCGTACCGCTGGACTGACGTGCTCCGGCGTCCCCTTGCCGCTGCCGGTACCGTGTCTGGGCACAGCACAGGGACCGGGAGAACCATGACCAGCGCTCCACAGCAGCACCTCACGCACGTCGACGCGTCCGGCGCTGCCCGGATGGTCGACGTCTCGGCGAAGGACGTCACAGCCAGAACAGCGCGCGCCACAGGGCGCGTGCTGGTCTCGCCCCATGTCGTCGCACTGCTCCGGGGAGAAGGCGTGCCCAAGGGGGACGCGCTTTCGACGGCCCGAATCGCCGGAATCATGGGCGCCAAGAAGACGCCCGAACTCATCCCCCTGTGCCACCCCCTCGCGGTCTCCGGCGTGAAGGTCGACCTCTCGGTCGCCGACGACGCCGTGGAGATCGCGGCCCGGGTGAAGACGACGGACCGTACGGGCGTGGAAATGGAAGCCCTTACGGCCGTTACGGTCGCCGCGCTGACGGTCATCGACATGGTGAAGGCCGTCGACAAGTCCGCGGTCATCACGGACGTACGTGTGGAAGAGAAGACCGGAGGAAAATCCGGGGACTGGGCGCGGGAGCGCCGGACGGAGCGGGAGGGCTCATGAGCGGTCAGCACTCCGAGCACCGTCACACACCACCTCAGCGCCGTCCCTACCGCGCGCTCGCCGTCACGGCGTCGAACCGCGCCTCCGCAGGCGTCTACGAGGACAAGGGCGGCCCCCTCCTCGTCCAAGCCCTGAGCGACATGGGCTTCGCGGCCGAGGGCCCGACCGTGGTTCCCGACGGCGAGCCCGTGGAGGAGGCGCTGCGCGCGGCCGTGGACGCCGGATACGCGGTCGTTCTCACCACCGGAGGTACGGGCATCTCGCCCACCGACCGCACTCCGGAGATGACCCGGCGCGTCCTCGACCACGAGATCCCCGGCATCCCCGAGGCCATCCGGGCAGAGGGCCTTGCCAAAGTCCCCACAGCGGCCCTCTCGCGCGGTACGGCGGGCGTCGCGGGCCGGACCCTCATCGTCAACCTGCCGGGCTCCACAGGAGGCGTCAGGGACGGACTGGCCGTACTCGGGCGACTGTTGACGCACGCCGTCGACCAGATCCACGGCGGCGACCACCCGGCCGAGCCCGGCACCGCCCAGAAGCCCAGCGCCTTCGCGGAGCCCGGCGCTCCCGAGGGGCCCGGCGAACCCAGAGGGGACGACCCCCGCTGAACGCTCCGTGGCCTGCCCGGCTGGTGGACGGCCCCACGGCCCTCCGCCCGATAAGACTGCGTGACCAGCGTGCCTGGCGTGAGGTCAACCAGCGCAACCGTGACTGGCTGCGCCCCTGGGAGGCCACGGTTCCGCCTGCCCCGCCCGGGCACCTGCCTCCGCGCCGCCCGACCTACCGGCAGATGGTCCGCCACCTACGGGGAGAGGCGCAGGCGGGCAGGATGCTGCCGTTCGTCGTGGAACACGAGGGACGCTTGGCGGGCCAGCTGACCGTCGCGGGAATCACCTGGGGCTCGATGTGTTCCGGCCATATCGGTTACTGGATCGACCGCGCCGTCGCGGGCCGCGGCGTCATGCCGACCGCCGTGGCACTGGCCGTCGACCACTGTTTCCGCTCGGTCGGTCTTCACCGTATTGAGGTATGTATCCGGCCGGAGAACGCACCCAGTAGACGCGTGGTGGAGAAACTCGGCTTCAGGGAAGAAGGGACACGGCCGCGCTATCTCCACATCGACGGTGCTTGGCGCGACCATCTGGTGTATGCGCTGACGACGGAAGAAGTGCCGGAGGGGCTGCTGGCCCGCTGGCACAGGGCCAGTCCGGGCGCTTCCCAGAAATAAAATAAACGTTCGATATTGCACACGGAACGGTCCCACTCCGGCCATTGAACGGCCACATTTAGCGTTGTGTAGCTCGGCAATCACAAAAAAAGTTCGAGGGATCAGCCAGATCGTGCGACACACCGCCGCATTTGGCAGATGGGCTCATGCAATCCCCTCTACCGTGTGAGTGTGAGCAGCAGTGGCCTCATCTACGCAGTCATCGTCGGGGCCTGGGCCGCCTACTTGGTGCCGATGTGGCTTCGCAGGCAGGACGAGTTGAACGAAGCCCGTCCGACGGAACGCTTCAGCACCGCCATCCGGCTGCTGTCCGGCAAGGCCGGTATGGAGCGCCGTTACGCGAGGGACGCGGAGCGGCGTGAGGCACGCGACGCACGCGAGGCGGACGATCCGCCCTCGCTCCCGGCGCGGGCCGGCCCCGAGGGCGAGCCTGGCGGCTACGGCGATGACGCGTACCGGAGTGACCCGGACGCCGGCGCGGCGGTGGACGTCCGGGCCTTTGCCGACCCCAAGACCATGGTCAGCTCGCACGGTTCGGAAGCGCCCACAGAGGCGCTCGCCCCCGCTGCTGAGGGGCCGCGCGGACGGTCACGGACGGTGGAGTCCCCGGACGGGCACGGGCACGAGGGACTCCAGGGCCGTAAGTCCCGGCCCGGAACGGGCGGCCCGGCCGGCGCCCCGGGTGCCGGAGGCAACGCGGTCCTGGAGGCGAAGCGGGCCAAGCAGGTCAAGCGCGCCAAGCTGCTTGCACGGCGCCGCCGCACCACGATGATGCTCTTCCTCGCCTTCAGCGTCGGCGCGGTCGTCGCCGCGGTGGGCGGCCTCGCCTTCCTGTGGGCACCCGCGGCCCCGGCCGCACTGCTGAGCGCGTACATCGCCCACCTGCGCGGCCAGGAACGCCGCCGCTTCACCTTCACCATGGACCGCCAGCGCGCCGAGGCCGCGGCCCGCAATCTGCACGAGCGGCGGCCCCGGCCGGGCGCGGCCCGTGACACCCGTACCGGCCGCGTGCACGCACCTGCACCCGATGCGGCTCCCGACCCGGGCCCGCCCTCCCGGCCGGGCCGGAGCAGGGGCCGTACGCGCGAGCCCAGGGCAGGGCGCGAACCTGCGCGCGGCGGCGGTACTGAGGCGCGGACGGGCGGCCCGCACGAGCGCGAGCCCCGCGGTGAACTGCGTCCGGACGCACGGCAGGAGGCCCGCGCGCGTGCTGAGGAGGCCCGCGCACGCGCCGAGGAGCAGGAGGCCGCCGAACGGCGTGCCCTTGTCGAGCAGACCGACCACGCCGAGTGGGTCGATCAGCAGCGCGCGCCCGATCGCGAGCACCCCGAGGGAGAGGGCTGGGAGCCGGTCCCCGTACCCCTGCCCACCTATGTGAGCGCCCCAGTAGCACCTCGTACCAACCGGAACGTAGACCTGGAGGCCCCGGACGCCTGGAGCTCGGCCCGCTCCAGCTCGGCCCCCGTCACTCAGCCGGCGCCCGCCGCCCCCGAGCCCGCCCCCGAGGACCAGCCGGCCGCCCGCCCCCGCCGCACGCGTGACCGAAGCCGCACCCCGCTCTTCGACCAGTACGAGGACGAGGACCGCCCCCGCGCGGCCAATGAGTGATCCCCGCGCCGTTGTGACCAGGGCAGGAACGGATTTCGTCACGACCCGAAGTCGGTGCTAAGGTTTCACACGTCGCAAGGGCCTGTGGCGCAGTCCGGTAGCGCATCTCGTTCGCAACGAGAGGGTCAGGGGTTCAAATCCCCTCAGGTCCACAGCGAATCGTTCTTGAGTTGGCTCAGGTTCGGTTGACGAAGATCCCCGCCGATCATGGTGATCGGCGGGGATCTTCGTCGTTCCCGGGGTTCGTTCGGGGTGGTGGGTGGCGCCGTCTGGTGTGGTCGGCCGCAGTGCCGCCTTGTTCTTGCAGAATTCGTGCATGACGGCCTGCCCCGGGATTCCGGGGCAGGCCGTCATCTCGCGTTGTCATGCGTGGTCAGCAAAATCTGGTGGTCCGGGGCGGCTTGCCGGTCTGCGGCGGGGCGCGCCATTGGCGCTGTCCCCGCACGGGCCGGCCCACCTCATCCTCCGCAGCGGTGACCCGGACGTCGCCAGTGACCTCGTGCAGGGTGTCACGCGCGTCTCGGGCGGCGTCGAGGGTGGCGGGAGCCTTGAGCGGCAGGGCATGGCCGGCGTCGGTGAGAGCGACTTGGTGGCGTGCGCGTCGCGGCGGTTGGGTCCTCAACTATCACGCGACTACAGGTTGTTCAGTACGCCGTCTCGTCGAGAATCGCGTCCATGGAGCGCCGAAGCACTCCACCTGGCGCAGTTCCATTCTTCGACCGTCTCGTGCAGAGGCGGTTCGAGATGGGGCCATTCACCGGATGCGGTCCTTGGGAGGGGCTGATGCGTCCTGGTCTTGCCTGCTGTGGCCAGCGCGGGGGTGTTTGCGCTGTCGGCGTCGGCGCCGGTGTGTGCCGTCGTTCGCAGGGCTGGGATGAGTGCCACTGTGGCCGCGACGGCGAGCAGGGCTGTGGTGAGCGCGTAGGCATGAGTTGTCGTACGGAGTCCGCACAGTTCGGTGGCCGTGCCCGCGGCGACGGCGGGAAGGCTCATCGACAGGTAGCTGAGGACGTAGTAGGTGGCCAGGGTCGCGGCCCGGTCCTTCTCCGATACGGGGCCGAGCATCATGCGTACGGCGCCCTGGGACACGGCGCCGAAGGCGGTGCCTGCCAGGACCGCTCCGCCGAACACGGCGGGCAGGTTGCCGAGATGTATGCCGGTCAGTGTCAGGGCCGCCGCCGGCAGTACGGCGCAGCATCCGGCCATGGCGGCGCTGGCCGGCGCCGTCCCGCGCAGGGCCCACACAGTGAGCGCCGCTGCGGCGGTGACGGTGAAGAAGAGCATTCCGCCGGCCGCCTGTGGTGCGGTGGGAGCGACAAGACGGACGAGTGCGGGGCCGAGGGAGGAGTAGAAGCCGCCCAGTGCCCAGACGGCGGCGATGCCCGTGCCCGCCTGTAGCAGTGCGCGCCGGGCGGGCGGGGGCACGGTGATGTGCGGGCGCAGTGAGCGCCAGGCGCCGGGCCGGCTGCGGGCCGTTTCTTCGGTACGGAGGACGGCGATCGCCTGGAGCGCGAACAGCGCGGCCAGTAGCAGGTACACGGTGAGCGTGGGGGCGGGTGCGAAGCGGACGAGGAGCGTCGCGGCCAGGACTCCGGTGGCCATGCCTGCCACCGGGGCGATGCTGTTGGTCACGGCGGACCGGCCCGGACGGGCAGGGTCCTCAAGGTCGAGCAGGGCCGCGCCGGCTGCTGTGGTGGCAGCGCCGGTGGCCAGTCCCTGCAAGATCCGCGCGGTGATCAGCAGGCCGGGGCCGTCCGCCTGGGTGAACAGGACCATGGACAGGGCCTGAACCGTCAGCGTGCCTGCCAGGACGGGACGTCGCCCCACATGGTCGGAAAGCGCGCCAGTAGTGAGCAGGGATGCGAGGAGCGCCAAGGCATAGGCGCTGAAGACCACGGTGACGGTGAGCGAGGAAAGCTCCCATTGGTCCTGATAGAGGGAGTACAGCGGCGTCGGCGCGCTGGATGCGGCGAGTAGGGCGATCAGGACCGAGGCGTGGAGCGCGAAGGCCGTACGGGACGCTCTACGGATGCGCTGTGCGGGCACGCCTGGTGGGGCGCTGGGCATGGGACTCCCTTGAGAAGTAAAAGCAAAGTGTTTGCTTTAGGGGAGCGTAGAGCCCGCTCAGGCTTAACGCCAATTGTTTGCTTTAAGTGGGGGTGCTGCTGCTCTGATGGGCCGCGCGCTCTCGTGGGCCGCCCCTTGGTGCTTGATGTCCGGCCTTCGTCGGCTTCCGGTAGCTACGGAACGCCCATGTGGCCATGACGCCCATGCCGAGGACTGCCGCAGTGAGCAGCCCAAGACGTCTACCGGTGGCGCTCCAGTCGGGGCGGGTGCGCACAGGTAGTAACTCACCGCTGCCGAGGCAGCCGGGCAACCGTCTCAGAGTGCGGGTCAGGCCGCCTGTGAGGTGCGTGGAGGTGGGTGACCGCGGTCAGTGAGCGCGTGGCGGCGGGACGTGGGGGTGCGGTGGTCGTTGTTTCTCTCCCCGGGGCCGCCGGTCGTGCGCGCCGCTCTTGAGCCGGCGGTCGACGGCGGCCGAGAGGAGCTTCCATGTGGCGGGCCTGCCCCCACCGTTCGTCTCGGGTGGCCCCGAGACGGTCCCCTTCATGGTGGAGCGGTCTGCCCTCGCCGTGCAGGGGGCGGGGATCAGGGGCGTAGGAGCGGGGCCAGGCGTTCCAAGTGGTCAACGGCGGAGGGGAGATCGGGGGTCAAGGGGTGCAGGAGTACGTGGTCGGCGCCCGCGTCCAGGTGGGCGTGGAGCCGGTCGGCGATGGTGGCTTCGTCGCCCCAGGCAAGTGTGGCGTCGATGAGCCGGTCGCTGTACTCGCCCGCCAGGTCGTCGTTCCCGTAGCCGAGCCGCCGGTAGTTCCTGGTGTAGGGGGTCTCGACAACTTCGCGCCGGCCGGTGGTGAGGAGCGCGCGGAGTTGGGCACGAGCCGTTTCGGCGTTGGTGTCGAGGTACAGGGCTTGGTGGGGGACCAGTAGCGGGCCGGGACCCAGTGCTTTCCGCGCTGCCCGGGTGTGCTCGACCGGTTGCATGAACGGGTGGACGCCGTCGGTGCGTTCGCCGGCCACTTGGTGCGCTTTGGGCCCCAGTGCGGCGAGAACGCGAGGGTACCGGGGTCCGGGCGGTATGCGTGTGGCGGCCTCGTCCATCGCGTCCAAGTAACGCCGCAGTTGAGTCAGTGGGCGGTCGCCGCTCTGGCCGCCGAGCCCGAGGATCAGCCGGCCCGGGTATGCCTCGGCGAGAGTCGCGGCTCCGCTGTGCATGGCCATGGGGTCACGCATGCCGATGTTGGCGATGCCCGCCCCGAGGACGAGCCGTTCGGTCGCCGCCAGGGCAACGGCGAGTTGGGCCAGTATTTCGCGGCTGCTGACCGGTGCGGTGGCCGGCGGTTCACCGGTCCACAGCGAGCCGTATCCGAGCCGTTCGATGCGGGTGAACTGTTCGCGCTGCACCGGAACCGGCGTACCCAGCAAGGTCTGGGGCGCGAGCCACACACCGAACCGGCCGATTCGCAGGCGGGTTTCCTCTGCCGTCGTCACCGTTCCCCCTCGGACATCGACCGGAGCGGACTACTGGGCAGGCCGCTGGATGCTGTGCGGGGCCGGCTCCTGGGACAAGACGCGGGGCCCGCGGGGCCGGGGCGGAAGAGTGGCGCAATCCCCGGTGAGGGTGACGGTACACGCGTGCGTGAATCGCACAGGGCGCAGGTGGCGCCGGCCCCCGGCAGGACGGGGCGGGAGTGGGGTTGCCGTACATGCGTCCGGGGAATCGCCCCGGCTGGGCCGTCACCTCGCTCGTGCGGGGGCCGTTGAACCGCGCATCCGTCCGAGTTCCCGTCAACCAGGAGGAGTTGTGCGTCCATGGCCGCATGCGATCGGGGCCCATCTTGTATTCGAACGCGGGAGGCGGGTCCTCCTGGGGAGGCGTGCTCCCGGGGCGGCGTTCGCGCCGGACACCTGGCACCTGCCGGCCGGGCACGTGGAGGACGAGAGCGTGCGTGCCTGTGCGGTGCGGGAGGCGTACGAGGAGCTGGGGTTCGTACTCGACGAGCCGGACCTGGAGCTGGTGCACACCGTGCACGTACGCGGTGCGGGGGCCGGGGAACCGCGCCTCCAGTTGTTCTTCCGTGTGCACAGGTGGAGCGGCGAGCCGCAGCTGAGAGAGCCGGACAGGTGCCGTGAGTGGGCCTGGTGGCCACGTGCGGCGTTGCCGTGCCCTGTGGTCGGTTACGCGCGGACCGCGCTGGAGGGCATCGCCCAGGGCTGGACGTACACGAGTGTGGGGTGGTCGGTGTGAACGGCTGGGGGAGACCGGCAGAGCGCACAAGTAGTACGCGGAAACGCGCGGGTGGTGTGCGGAGACGTACCAGTGGTACGCGGAAAACGGGGGCGCACGAGCACGTCTCTGCTGCCGAGCGGGAGATGTTCGGCGGGAAGCTGCGCTACGACCAGGCCTATGTGCGCCATGAGGGCGCGCTGATCCGGATGAGCTTCTGGGAGATGGCCCAGGCGCTGCCCCGTATGGTCGCGCTGGTCGTGCGTGCGGCCTGGGAGGCCGACCGGCGGGCGCTGGCCGGTGTGGTGCTGGCCGAACTCGGGCAGGGGCTGGCCTCCGCCTACGGGCTCGTCGCGGTGAACGGGGTGCTCACTTCGCTGTTCGCGGGTGGACCGACACCTGAGCGGCTACGGCAGGCGCTGCCCGCGCTGGTCGTGCTCGCGGTGATGTCCATGTGCGTGGCGGTGCTGGCCGCGTGGTCGGTGGCGATGTCCGGCAGGCTGGAGCCACAGGTCGAACGGGCGGTCTCCACGCGCTACTACACAGCGGTGACGCGGGTGGAGCTGGTGGCGACCGAGGAACCGGCCGTGCAACGCGTCCTGGAGGCAGGCAAGTTCGGGACGGACTCCGCCCGCAGGATGCTCGGGCTGTCCGTCGGTATCGCCAACGCGCTGATCGGCATGGTCGCGGCCGGGACCGTTCTCGCGTCGCTGCACCCGCTGTTGCTGCCGACGCTCCTGGGGGTGGCGCTGCCCAAAGGGTGGGGAGCTGTCCGGTCGGCCCGGCGTGAGTACACCTCGCGGCGGCACTGGATCGACCACAGGCGGGCCATTGCCAGCCTGCTGCAGTACCTGACGATGCCGCACGCAGGAGCGGAGATCCGGGCGCACGGGGCGGGGGAACTGCTGCTGCGCGGGTACGGGGAGATGTCGGCCTCCACAGAGGCCGAGCAGCGCCGTCTGGCGCGTGCGCAGGCCCACACCGACCTGATCGCCTCGGCGCTGTCCGGGGTGGCCGCTCTGGGCGCCTACGGGATGCTCTGGTGGCTGCTGACCGGAGGCGGCATGCCGCTCGCCGTCGGCGGTACGGCGGTGATCGCCATCCGTAACTCCACCGCGAAGCTGTCCTCCCTGGTGATGCAACTCAACCGGATGTACGAGGAGATGCTGTTGCTCACCGACACCCAGGAGGCCATCGACATGGCCGCGCGGCACGCGATCCCGGAGAGCGGTGCCGACCTGCCAGAGGTCGTGAACGCGATCCGGGTGGACAACGTGTCCTTCACGTACCCCGGCGCGGAGAAACCGGCGCTCGACGCGGTGAGCCTTTCGGTACCGCGAGGCAAAGTGATCGCACTGGTCGGCGCCAACGGTTCGGGCAAGACCACCCTCGCCAAGATCCTCGCGGGGCTGATGCTCCCGGGCGAAGGCCGGGTGTGGTGGGAAGGGGGCGGCACGGCGGACGATCCGGTGCGCGTGGAGGTGCGGGACGCCGACCGGCGGCAGCTGTTCGAGAAGGTGGCGCTGTTGGGCCAGGACTATCCCCGCTGGCAGATGAGCGCCCGTACGAACATCACCATCGGGGACGCGCGTGTCCCCGCGGACGGGGAGCGGCTGGAGACGGCAGCGAGGGACGCCGACGCGCGGCACATCGTGGACGGGCTTCCGCACGGATGGGACTCGATTGTCGTCAAGGGGTACGAGCGCGGTACGCAGATTTCCGGCGGGCAGTGGCAGAAGCTGGCCCACGCCCGTATCCGTTACCGGGGCGCGGCTTTCGTGCTCGTCGACGAGCCGACCTCAGCGCTCGACCCGCACGCGGAGATCGAGACGTTCGCGCGGCTGCGGCGCCTCACCGAGGAGGACACCACGGTGGTCCTCATCACCCACCGCCTGGCGGCCACCGCGACCGCCGATCACATCTACGTGCTCGACCGGGGCCGCCTGGTCGAGGACGGCGACCACGGCACGCTGATGGGACGAGAGGGCGGGCTCTACCGGTCCATGTACCAGGCCCAGGCCGCGCAGTACGACCTGGTTCCGACACAGGCCGAGCGCACCGACGGGGCCGTGGAGTCCGCGAGTTGACGTGAGGGATGGCCGAACCGCCGGGCGGTACAAGGTGTTCGGGGCCGCAGGAGGCGGTCGTTCAGGTCGTCTGGGTGGCGAAGGCAGCGCACAGGCGGGAGGGGAGGGCGTGGGCTGGGCTGCGGGGCCGACGGGGCCGTTGGCACGCCAGGTGAGGGCGACGCGGCCACGGAGGCGGGGGTGGGTGAGGGGATCTGTGGGGGCCACGGGCGGCGATCAGGGGCGGCCGTGCCCTCGGTGTCACACGTCAACCGGAACGGCGGCTTCGGCTGAGTGTCAAGGGGAGCGGCGGCCACGGTCGAACTCGGCGGTGAAGACGGCCTCTTCGAGGGCGTTCCGTGTGGCGGCCGTGACGCGGTCGAGGTCTGCGCTCTCGGTGGGGGGCACGGGGGTACCTGATGCGGCGCGCGCGGCGTCGGCTGCGCCGAGCAGGCGCGCGGCCTCTTCGGGGTTGCCCGCCAGTGTGTGCGCGCCCGCGAGCCCGGTCAGTGCCAGGGCGAGCGCGCGGTGCGAACCGGTCGCGCGGGCCGCCGTGAGGCCCTTCCTGTGCAGGCGCAGTGCTTCGAGAGGCTTGCCGCGCTGTTCCGCCAGGAAGCCCGTCTCGGCAAGTGCCAGGGCGGCATCGACGGAACCCTGGTCCCATGGGCCCCCGCCCAGCCACGCGCGGAAGTGGTCCTCGGCGCGGGAGAAGTCGCCGGCGCGGCGGGCCGTGAGGCCCAGTCCGAAGCGCGCGAGGCGTTCGCCGTACCGTTCGCCGTGCTCGGTCGCCAGTTTCCTGGCGCGTTCCAGGAGGTCCTCGGCCTGTGCGAGGGCGCCCCGCGTCAGGGCGCTCCCGCCGAGGCAGGCCAGCCAGAAGGACACCTGGCGCCACAGGTTGAGGTCCTGTGCGATGCGCAGCGCCTCCTGCCCTATCCGTTCGGCCTCCTCGTAGTCGCCCGCCGTCTCCTTCTGCCGCCACAGGGCGGCCATGGCCTCCAACTTTCCCCACTCGTCGCCGATCTCGGTGAACAGCTTCAGTGCGTGCGCTCCGTCGGTCTCGAAGCGGGGGAGGGCGCCGCGCAGCATGTCCAGCCAGGCGCGGTTGGCGAGCGCCGCAGCGGTGCCCCAGGTGTCGCCACGGGCCCGGAAGGCGGACAGCGCCTGGCCCACCAGAGACTCGGCTGCCTGGATCTCACCGCACTCCACGAGCGCGGGGGACAGGGCCCACTTGGCGGTCGAGCGGCCCTCCTCGTCGTCGGCGCCGTCGAAGAGGTCCAGGGCCGCCTGGGCAGCGGCCAGAGGGTCGGCGGGTTCTCTGGCGATCAGGTCCAGGAACGTACGCCAGGCGTGGGCACGCGCGCGGACGGCCCGGCTGCCGCCTTCCAGGGTGAGTGCCCGGGTGAGCGAGCGGTGTGCCTCGCCGTGCCGGCCCTTGATCCAGCGGTGCCAGAAGACGCCGACGGCGAGGCGCAGGGCGCTGTCGGCGTCCCCGTGGCGCAGCGCCGTGTCGAGCGCGGCACTGATGTTGGCGCTCTCGTCGCTCAGCCTGCGCAGCCAGTAGCGCTGTTCGCTGCCGCGCAGACGTGGGTCGGCATCCTCGGTGAACTCCCTGTAGTAGCGCATGTGCGACAGCTGGGCCGCCTCTGTCTCGCCCGCCTCGCGCAGGCGTTCGGCCGCGTAGACGGAGACGGACTCCAGCATGCTGTAGCGCACTTCGTCCGGACCCTCGACGGCGGTCACCAGGGAGCGTTCGACGAGTCGGGCCAGCGGCTCCAGTACACCGCCCTGGACGGGGCCCACCCCTGTGGTGACCGCCTCGGCGGCGCGCAGGGTGCAGCCGTCGGCGTGCACCACCAGGCGGCGCAGTACGGTCTTCTCCGCCTCCGTGAGCATCTCCCAGCTCCAGTCGATGACCGCGCGGAGGGTCTGTTGGCGACTGGGAAGGTGGGCACCGCCGGCGGCCAGGAGCGCGAAACGGTCGTCCAGGCGTGCGGCCAGCTCACGCAGGCCCAGCGCTCTGACGCGGTGCGCGGCCAGTTCCAGTGCGAGCGGCAGGCCGTCCAGGTGGCGGCAGACCGAGACGACCAGGGGGAGGGTGGCTTCGTCGAGGCGGAAGGACGGCGCCTGGGCCGAGGCGTGGGCGGCGAACAGCCGTACGGCTCCGGATTCTGCGGCGTTCCGGGGCGGGGCCCGCCAGGGAACGCCGTCCTCCTGGGAGCACTCCTCCGGCGGGCACTCGTGCCGCGGCAGGCTCAGCAGCGGTACGTCGTACACATGCTCGCCGGGGAGGCCCAGCGTCTCCCTGCTCGTCAACAGGCACCTCACCCCGGGGGCCGCCTGTAGCAGTCGCCGCACCAGGTCGGCGGCGGCGCCGAGCAGGTGCTCGCAGTTGTCGAGTACCAGGAGGCAGCGGGAGCCGGCCAGGACGCCGGCCAGCCGCGCGGCCGTGGTCTCCGCGCAGTCCGCGGTCGTCACTTCGTTGCGGATGCCGAGTACGGTCTCCACGGCCTCGGCGACGCACAGCGTGGCGCCGGGTTCGGGCCGGCCGGGCAGGGCCCCCAGCTCCACCAGCCAGACGCCGTCGGGGTAGTCGGGGACGAGACCGGCGGCGGCCTCCACCGCGAGACGTGTCTTGCCGACACCGCCTGGGCCCGTGAGGGTCACCAGCCGTGCGCTCTCCAGTAGTTCGCGTACCTCGGCGGTTTCCCGTACGCGGTCGATCAGTTCGTCGGCACGGGCCGGGAGGTTCGTTCCGGGGGACGGCATGGGCGCGTGAGCCGGGACGTGCGTTCCGGAAGCCGGCGCGGGCGGACAGTTCGGGTCAGGGCCCAGGCGGGGGTCCTGGCGCAGGATCTCCTGGTGGAGCATGGCGGCCTCAGGGCCCGGGTCCACGCCCAGATCCTCGGCGAGGCGCTGCCGCAGCCGCTCGTAGCACTCCAGGGCCTCTGCCTGGCGTCCGGCGCGGTACAGGGCGCTCATATAGGCCGCGTGGAGCCGTTCACGCAGCGGATGGCGCTGCGCCAGCTCGCCCAACTCGTCGGCGACCGCGCGGTGTTCTCCCAGCTCCACGCGGGCCTCAGCGCGTGTTTCCAGAGCGGTCAGCCGCTCCTCTTCCAGGCGTGCGGCTGCGGGGGCGGCGAACGGTTCGTCGGTGAAGCCCGCCAGCGCCGGACCGCGCCACAGTGCGAGCGCCTCGTCCAGCGCGGCGATCCGGGCGCCCGGATCGTCCGTACGGTGCGCGTGCGCGAGGAGGGCACGGAAGCGCGCTGCGTCCACCTCGTCGGGGCCGGTCTCCAGCAGGTAACCGGCCTGGCTGTGCAGGACGCGGCCCCGCGCACCGTCTTCGGCGCGTTCCAGGACGCCCCGTAGCTGGGAGAGTTTCGCGCGCAGCACCCTGGCGGGGTCCGTGGGCAGGCCGTGACCCCACAGGCCATCGATCAGCCGCTCGGCGGGGACGGGGCGGCCTTCGGCGAGCAGAAGCGCGACAAGGAGCGCACGCACCTTGGCCTCCGGGATCCGGACCGTGTCACCGCCCGCACCCCGCAGCTCCAGTGCTCCCAACACCCCGAATCGCACGTCACCAGCGTATGGCAGGGCTCCAGGAGGGCCCCGCTTCTCTGCGGCGGCCCGCCCGTGGTGCGCAGCCGCCGGAGCCGGACCGGAGCCGGACCGGAGCCGGACCGGAACGATGCCGGAGCCCTCCGGGGGCAGGGTGAAACGCGCCGGGCGAGCTCACGGAAGCGGACCGTGGCACGCGGTACGGGGCCCGTGCGCACGGCTTGCTCATACGGGCCGGGGCCCGGCCAACAGCCTTCTCGCGGCGTTCAGGCGCCGCGGTACCGAGAGAGGAAACGAGCATGCCGGACAGCAGCCGTCTCCGTGTGGCCGTCATCGTCGGCAGCACCCGTAACGACCGGTTCGCTCCTGTGCCGGCGCACTGGATCGCCGAACAGGCCCGCGCCCACGGGGACTTCGAGGTCGACGTCATCGACCTGCTGGAGGAACGGCTTCCCGTGATCTTCAACGGTGACGATCCGGAAGCGCCGCTCCCCGACGAGGTCAAGGCGCTCGCCCCACGTATCGAGGCGGCCGATGCCTTCGTGGTCGTCACCGCCGTCTACAACAGGGGCTACCCGGCATCCCTGAAGAACGCCGTCGACTGGTTCTACTCCGAGTGGAACGCCAAACCCGTCGGATTCGTGTCCTACGGCGGGGTCGGCGGAGGGCTGCACGCGGTCGAGCAGCTGCGGCTGGTCTTCAACGAGCTGCACGCGGCGTGCATCAGGGACGCGGTCAGCTTCGCCAACTACTGGGAGGTCTTCGACGACCAGGGCACGCCACGGGAGAGCCACGCCGTCGACGGTTACGCCAAGACGCTGCTCGACCAACTGAGCTGGTGGGGGCACGCCCTCCGCGACGCGCGCACCAAGCGCCCGTACAAGGTCTGAGCCTCGTGCGTGCTCCGCGCGCCGGTTCCGGGCGCTCGGAGCGGCGGGAGGAGGGCTCAAGGCGCTGCGTGGGGCTACGTGCGGGCCCGTTACGGCTCGCTCGTGGCGCGCGGTGTGGGGTTCCGCGGCGACCGGCTCAGCAGCCGCCGCAGTTGTAGTAGGTGACGTCCCAGTGGTTGCCCTCGCGGTAGTAGATGTTGCCCGAGCCGGACTTCCACTTGGAGCCACCTATGGAGGTGAAGGTGCCCTTGATGTAGCTGTCCAGGCAGCTGGAGAGCGCCATGTCGAGCTTGTAGCCGTTCCAGTGGCTGTACGTGCCGCTCGCGTGGCCCGTCTCGGTGCCCCCGGTGAGCTTGATGGCGCACTTGGAGGCCGACTTGAGGGTGACGGCGCCGTCAGCGGTGGCGGAGTTGAGCTGGTCGAAGGAGGTGCAGTTCGGCCTGTTGCGGTCCGAACAGCCGCCGCTGGAGGTCCAGGTGAGGCCGGCGGCGCGGAATTTGGCCGTCGCCTGGGCGTGCGTGAGCTTGGCCAGGGTCCGTGGCGCGTCCTGGACCGCCCGCGTGTCTCCGGAGGCGGACGCCGACGCGGGGGCAGGGGAGGCGGCAGAAGCCTGTGCGGCGGCTGCGCCGCCGAGGGTGAGGCCGGCGGCGGCAGCGGCGCCCAGGAGGGCGGTCAGAACGCGTCTGGTGGGTCTCATGGTGGTTTCCCTTTCCGGGAGTTGTCGGGCGGCCGTACGGCGTGGCCTGAGAGGGCCTGGGGCGTACGGGGGCGGAGTGCGGCCGTGTGGTGTGTGGAGGTACGGCGGCGCGCGGGGCGGTCGTGAGGCGTGGGCCTCTGGGGTGAGGGACGGTCGTACGGCCGGGTGGTTACGGCGTCCTGACCGCACGAGGCGGTGGCGTGAGCGCGGGTGCGGCCGGCTTCGTGCGGGGTCAGCCGATGCCGCAGGTCGGTGCCGACCAGAAGCGGCTCGCGCGGTGGTCCAGGTGGGTGTGGTCGTCATGGCCTGGGTAGCCGGGGCCGAGAATGCCGTGGAAGCCACGGTCGCGGGCCGCCTTGGCGAGAGTGCAGAGGCTGTGCGGGCCCGCGCCGAGATCGGCAGCGTCGCCGTACAGGTGGCGGCTGCTCGGTGCCCCTCCGACCTGGTCGTTGCACGCCTTGGAGCGGAATCCGCTGGTGACGGTGATCGGCTTGTCGCCGAGTGCGTGCCGTAGTGCTTCCAGCTTCCACATGGTGCGCAGCGCGGAGGACTTGGCCTGCGCCGCGCTGACGGCGCCCCCGCTCCAGTCGGAGTTGCAGTCGTTCAGCTCGCTGAAGGTGAAGTGAGCGGGAGAGCAGTCGTCGTCCTGGAGGGCGTAGATCTTCTCGTAGGTCGGGCCGTCCGCCTTGCCGCCGGCGGTGAGCCCGTACGCCTTCTGGAAGCGTACGACGGCCGCCTTGGTGGCGGGTCCGAAGTCGCCGTCCATGGCGATCACTTCGCCGGGCGCCGGGTAACCGGCGACGCGTACCTGTAGTTGTCTCACGTCCTCGCCCGTGGCGCCCTCCGCGAGGTCGCGTTGCCATGTGTAGCAGCCGTCGGCTGCCGGGCGGGGCGCTGTGGCGGCTGCGGCGGTGCCCGTGAGCACGGTCGCCGCGAGCAGCGTGACGGCGAGGACGAGACGTAGAGGGACGGCGAGCGTGCGGCCTGGGCGCGGTGTGCGCATGGCATCTCCGTGTGCGGTGGGGACGGGGTGCATGGCAGGGCGGGCGAGGCGCGACGCGCGTAGATGACGCACGAGGCTGGCTGGCGTGTATGCGTCAACGTAGCGGCGTGGCTGGCGCATGTAAATGACGGGTCAAGTGGTCGAACCAATGGTCATGGCAAGGGCGTTGGAGACATGCGGTCGCGGTCCTGTGGGGGTGTCTCCCGGCCGGCGAGGACGGGGGCGGCTCCCCCTGGGTGCTCGCGTGCCCGGTGTGGCGCTCGGGGCCAGGCGGTCGCGCTCGGGCGTCAGGCGGTCGGGCTCAGCCGAAGAACTGGCCGGGGGTGAGCCCGACGGTGCGTCTGAAGGCGGCGATGAAGGCGCTCGTAGAGGCGTAACCGACCCTGTGCGCCGTGGACTCCACGGAACGGCCGCACGCGAGGTGTGGCATCGCCTCCTGGACGCGCAGCCGTTCGCGCCAGCGGCCGAAACCGATGCCGGTCTCGGCCGTGAAGAGACGCGCGAGCGTGCGGGCGCTGGCGCCCGCGAGGCTGGCCCAGCCGGCCAGGGCGCGGCCGTCCGCCGGGTCGGCGTGGAGGGAGTCGGCGACCAGGCGTGCACGCGGGTCGGTGGGCCAGGTCAGCGCGATGTCCCGGGCGGGAACCGGCCGGAGCAGATCGAAGAGAACGGCCTCCGCGCGGGCGCGCGCCAGCTCTTCCAGGTCCGTGAGCGACAGGTGGCCGATCAGTTCCCGCAGCAGCGGAGGAACAGCCACCACGGTCGGTTCGGTCCATGTGACCGGACAGTGTGCGGGCTCGATGTACGGGCTGCGCATCTGTGTCGCGCTCGTCGCCCCGGTCGCGTGCGGGGTGTGCGCGGGAATCCACAGGGCCATGCTCGGCGGCAGCAGCCATGTGCCGCCCGTTGTGCGCACCGTCAGCAGGCCGCTTCTGCACCAGGCCAGTTGGTGCGCCGGATGGAGATGCTCGGTGAACCAGTGGCCGCGCGCGAGCGTGAAACCGCGCACTACCAGTGCGTGTCCGGACGACGGCCCCGGCCCGGGCCCGTGGTCGCGCAACTCCGGCTGCTCCGGCACCCCTGGCTGCTCCGGGCGCTCTGGCTGCTCCGGCTGCTCACGTTGTCCGTATGGCGGCATCGGTTGGCAGCGTACGCCGTGGCGGACACGGACCGTACCGGCCTAGCGTCGGCCGTATGCCGATGAACAGAGCGCACCGGAAACTGTGCAGTTCGGAGAAGTGGGCCATGGGCGTACGGGAAAGGCTGCTCCCATGGGCGCTCGATGACGTCCAACTGGGCGACGACGTAGTGGAGATCGGCCCGGGATACGGCGCGAACCTGCGCGTCCTGGTCGAGCAGGTGCCGCGGCTGACCGCGGTGGAGGTGGACGGGCGCACGGCGGAGCTGTTGCGGTCCCAGTGGGGTGAGCGTGCCCGCGTCGTGCACGCCGACGGCGCCGCGATGCCCCTCGCTGACGGGGCGTATTCAGCCGTTGTCTGCTTCACGATGCTGCACCATGTGCCGACCGCCGAGCAGCAGGACGGCATCTTCGCCGAGGCGTTCCGGGTGCTGCGCCCGGGCGGAACGTTCGCCGGGGCCGACAGCCAGCTCAACTTCCGCTTCCGGCTGCTGCACATCGGCGACACGATGAACGTCGTCGACCCGGCGACGCTGCCCGCGCGGCTGACCGAAGCCGGGTTCACGGACGTGTCCGTCGACCTCCACCCGGAGACCGGGGGACTCCGCTTCCGGGGACGGCGTCCCTGAGCGCGAGTGCGCGACGGCGGTCCTACAGGGCGTGATTCTCGCGGGCCCGCCGTACCGGTAGCACCGCCGTTTCCGAACCGGAGCCGGCTGAGCACCCCGGCGGAGCCACCCAGGCGAAGAGGCCGAAGGCACAGAAGGTCAGGGGAAAGCTCAGTGGATGAGTTTCAGCCCCACCACGCCACCGACGATCAGCAGCAGGCACAGGATGCGGGCCACGGTCGTGGGATCCCCGAGGGCGACCATGCCGTAGACGGCGGTGCCGACGGCCCCGATGCCGACCCAGACCCCGTAGGCGGTGCCGAGCGGAATGTGGGTCACGCCGTAGGACAGACCCGCCATGCTGCCGGCGAGCGCCACGAGGAACAGCAGGGAAGGGCCGAGCCTGTGGAAGTTCTTGGACGCTTCGAGCGCGGTGGCCCACACCGTCTCCAGACATCCCGACGCGATCAGCACACCCCAAGCCAGAGCCATACCGTGCTCCCTCCGTTCGTCTCGTGCCGCCCATTGGGAGGCCGCTGTCCCTGTGATCTCCATGAATCAGGTGATCACAGGGAACACCGGGGCGCATCAAGGGGTTGCGCCCTATGGCCGGTCACCGGCACTGCCGCCCGATGCCGCTGCTGTCGCACGTCTCGTGCCGCCTCTCACTCCCGCCGTGTCGGCGGCGAGGGCTCCCCGCCGCTGTCTTCCCGCCCGGAGCCCGCTCCGGACCCCCTCTCCGAGTCCGCTCCGGATCCCCTCTCCGAGCCCGCTTCAGCGGCCTTGAGCGCCTCTTCCAGGTCCGCCCTGACCTTGGCGGCCTCATAGCGCCGGACACCGGAGCCGAGCGCCTGGTCGGCAGGTGTTGTGCTGTCCTCGGCGGCCTCGGCGACGAGGACGGTGCTGCCGGGCGGGATCCCGGCTGTCAGCTCCTCCAGAGCCGTGTTCGTCTCGATGACACGCCGGGCGTCCTGGGCGCCGCCGATCAGCCCTCCCGCGCCGAATCCGATCAGGACCCCTACGGGACCGCCCAGAAGGCCCACCAGCGCTCCGACGACCCCGCCGACGGCGAAGCCCGCCGAGTCGTAGGTGTGGTCCACCTCGCCCGGCACCTCCACATCGCCGTCTTCGTCGCGGCGGATCACCCGGGCCTCGCGCAGTTTGAGTGACCCGGCGTCGTGGGCTGCGTCGAGTGCGACGAGTGCCTGTAGTGCCGCGTCGCGCCCCCGGTCCGTGTAGTCCGCGAACAAGATGTTTTCCGTCATAAGCCCACCATCGGCGCTCACCGGGCGTACGGCATCCGCAGCCCCGGCACAGCGCGGCACAACTGGCGCAGGCAGGCCCCGACAGGTGAGGGTGAGGCCATGAGCATCGCGTTCCTCTTCCCCGGGCTGGGCTCGCAGCGCCGCGGGATGCTGCACCGGCTGCCCGATACGGCGGCATCGGCCACCGTGCTCGCCGAGGCCGAGTGGGGGCACCCGGGAGGGGTCGCCGAACTGGACACGGCCGAGGCGCTGGAGGAGTCCGAGGTGGCCCGGCATGTCTCCCTCCTCATCGCGGGGGTGGCGGGAGCCCGCGCGCTCATGGAGGACGAGGGCGTCCAGCCGGACATGGTGGCGGGATACGGGGTCGGCGGCTACGCGGCTGCCGTGACCGCTGAACTGCTCACCTTCGAGGAGGCGTTGCATGCCGCGCGGCTGCGCGGCGAACTACTGGAACGCGCCGAGGAGTCCGAGCACCTCATCGGCATCCGTATGGCGCAGCACCTCGCCACGGTCGAGCGCCGCGCGCAGACGCTGCCCTACGTGACCAGTACGGGTGGCGCATTCCTGCGCGACGATGCCAACGGCGTCTTCGACGACCTGGCCCGCTCCGTCGCGCGGCCGGTGCGGTGGGAGGACATGCGGACCGCGCTGCGCGGGGCCGGAGCAGACCTCTATGTGGAGATGCCGCCGGGGCGGACGTTGACCGCGCGCCTCATGGAGGAGGAGCCAGGGGTGCGCGTGGTCTCCGTCGAAGAGCAAGGCATCGCGGAGGCCGCCGACTTCGCCCGTGCGTCCAAGTAGCGCGCCGTCCGGTCGTTCGGGGCCCTTGTGGCGCTCGGTTGAGCCGGCGGCGCACATACGCGCGGTGGACGTAAGCCCCGCGACCTCCTTGCGAACACGTCTCGCCATAGGTTCGCCGTACGCTCCGTGGCAGCCGTACGCCTCTTGGGAGCCGTACGCCTCAGGGCAGCAGCCGCTGCTCCTTGGCGACGGACACGGCGCCCGCGCGAGTCTCCACGCCGAGCTTGTCGTAGATGCGCCCCAGATGGGTCTTGACCGTGGCCTCACTGATGAACAGGGCGCGTGCGATCTCACGGTTGCCCAGCCCCTGGGAGAGCTGTCCCAGGATGTCGAGTTCGCGTGCGGTCAGCGTGGGCCGGGGCCGGCGCATCTGGGCCATCACCCGGTGCGCGACCGGTGGCGAGAGCGCCGTGCGGCCCTCAGCCGCCGCGCGGATCGCGGAGAACAGTTCGTCGGCGCTCTCGGCCTTCAACAGGTAACCGATGGCGCCCGCCTCGACGGCCCGGGTGATGTCGGCGTCGGTGTCGTACGTGGTGAGCACCAGCACGTGCGGGGCCCCGGGGCCCGTGGCGGCGATACGCCTGGTGGCCTCGACCCCGTCCATGCCGGGCCCCAACTGGAGGTCCATCAGGACGACGTCGGGGCGGAGTTTGGCGGACATGGCCACGGCCTCCTCGCCGTTGCCCGACTCCCCGGCGATCTCGATGCCGGGCGCGCTGCCCAGGAGGGCGCGCAGGCCCGCCCGTACGACGGCGTGGTCGTCGCACAGCAGCAGGCGAACGGGCGGGGGAGAGGACGCGGTCATGCGGTGGGCTCCGTGTGGTCTGGGTGGTCCGTGCCGTTCGTGCGGTCCGCGCGGTGCGGGGATTCTGCTCGGTTCTGGCGCCCGGTGGGGTCCCCGCGCGGGGAGGGCTCGGGGCCGACGAGGGGGAGGGCGGCGGACAGGACCGTTCCCTCGCCGGGGGCGGACTCGACAGCCAGTGTGCCGCCGAGCCGCTGGACGCGGGCACGCATCGCGGGCAGCCCGTAGCCGCGTACACGGTGCCGCTGCCGTGCGGTCCCTCCGCCCGCCGCTCCCGGCTGCCGCGCGGGTCGCTCGCCCGGTGTCTCCGTGTCTGTCGTGGGCTCGCCGGAGGTGAAGCCGTGGCCGTCGTCCGCGATGTCCAGGAGCACCTGGTCGCCGAGATAGCTGAGGGTCAGCGCCGCGGTCTGGGCGCCGGCGTGCTCGCGTACGTTCGCGAGGGCGCCCTGCGCGACCCGTAGGAGCGCGGAGCGCGCGTTGTCCGGGAGCGGCGCGGGCGTGCCCTCCACGTGGAAGCGCACTTCGGGACCGCCCTGCTCCCGTTCCCGGCCCGCCAGTTCGCGCAGTGCCGTCTCCAGGGGCACGTCGCCGGCGAGGTCGGCGGGGAGAGGTCGTGCACGAAGCGGCGTGCTTCGGCGAGGTTGCGCGCCGCGATCTCGCCCGCCGTCCGCACGTGCCCGCGCGCGGCTGCCGGGTCCGTGTCCCAGGTGCGGTCGGCGGCCTGGAGCAGCATCTGCTGGCTGGAGAGACCCTGAGCGAGGCTGTCGTGGATCTCCATGGAGAGCCGTTGCCGTTCGGCGAGTGTTCCCTCGCGCCGTTCGGTGGCCGCGAGTTCGCGCCGGGTGCGCAACAGGTCGTCGATGAGGGTGCGTTGGCGCACGGCCTGGCGTTCCATATGGACGAAGACTCCCGCAGCGAGCGCGGCCACGGCGGGCGGGGCCAGCACGAGGATCGGGTCGAAACCGTCGGCCAGTTGGAGCTGTGCGGCGACGACGAACGTGGTCAGAAACGCCACCAGGGGAAGAGCGGCCCGTGCGGACAGCGTGCGCAGTCCCGTGTAGAAGAGCGGGACGGCGCACCAGGCGAAGCTGGGCGCGAGCAGCACCAGGACGACCCATGTCGCCACGACGGTGGCCAGCCAGTACAGGTGGCGTCCGGGAGCGCGAGCCGAGGCCGCGGGGCCCAGGGCGGGGCCGAGCACGTACAGCAGCGCCAGGGCGACGCTGAGCGCGAGGACCCAGGGGGTGCGGGGCTGGCCGGGATGCCGCAGCAAGAAGCGCAGCAGAGAGCCGCTCAGCAGCAGGAAGAACGCCGCATGGATGACCGGGGCCAGCCACCGGTCCGTAGGAGTGGAGACGTGACCGTGCGGCGGCGTGCCTGAGTCGCCTCGCGGCGGCGGGCCCGAGCCGCCTGCCCCGGGCTTCCGTTCCTGGTCGCGCCGGCCGCTGTCGCTGTGCACGTAGGTGTCTCCTCGCGGGTTCATTCCGGCCAGTCGTAGCCCGGCCCCGGCGACCGGCACATCGGCCGATCGGTTGACACGGGGGTCGGCCGTCCAGGGCCCAGAGGGCAGCCGCTCCGCCGACCCGGGGGAACCGTGACCGTACCCAGCATGGAGACACGGCGGACGGAACACGGCGAACCCGGTCCGCCCCCCCGATCCCCGAACTCCGAGCACAGGGAGCAGACATGTCGCAGCACACGCAGGAACCCCGTAGCCGCACGAAGAGGCCCCGTCGCGGCCGGCTGGTGGCCATGGCGGCCGTGGGCGGGCTGGCGGCAGCCGGGGTGGCCACCTTCGGCGCCGTCTCCGCCACCGCCTCGCCCTCCGCGCCGCAGACGGCACCCGTCAAGGCCGGAGCGGACGAGGGGAACCTCACCCGTACACGGCACCTGTCCGTCGACGCGGCCACCAAGGCGGCACGCGCGACGCTCGAAGCGGCCGAAAAGGAGAGCCAGAAGGTGTCCGTCGCGGTGGTCGACCGCAACGGCAACACCCTGGTGACGCTGCGCGGCGACGGCGCGGGACTGCAGTCCTACGAGTCAGCGGTGAAGAAGGGCTACACCGCCGTCTCTTGGAACGCGCCCACGTCCGAGTTGGCCAAGCGGCTGGAGAAGGCACCCACTCTGAAAGACATCCCCGGCACGCTGTTCCTCGCGGGCGGCACGCCGGTCGCGGCCAAGGGGGCACCGGTCGCCGGCATCGGGGTAGCGGGCGCGCCCAGTGGCGACCTGGACGAGAAGTTCGCGCAGGCCGGAGTGCGGGCGCTCAACAAGTAGCGGGCAGCCAGGAGGCATCCGCCCGGCCGAAGGCGTTCACCTGAGAGGCCCCTGCGGGACGCCCCGCGTCACACGTACCGGCGTACCGGCGTACCGCGCGGCGAGCGAGGAGGAAACGAGCGATGGGACGACGCCCCGTTGTGAGACGACAACCCTTTGCGAGAAGGATGATCGACAACTGCGTCCGGACGGTGAGGCCGCTCGGCACGATGGTGGCAGGAGCGCTGGGAGTCGCCGTCCTCGCGGCCTGCACGGTGCAGGAAGGCGGCTCCGGCGCCCCGGAGAAGCGCTCCCGGGCCGCGTCCTCCCCGGCGGCCTCGCCGTCACCCGACGGGCCCTCCTCGTCGTCCTCGGCGCCCCGGCCCTCGCCGCCGTCCCCGACCTCGGCACAGCTGCGGGAGGCGGGCAGGGCGCTGCTCAAGGCCGCCGAGGACGGTGACGACAAGGCTGTACGCGCGGCCCTGAAGGCGGGCGCCCGGGTGGACACACGGGACGGGAAGGGTCGTACGCCGCTGCTGCTGGCCGTGCTCGGCGACCATGTGGGCGCCGCGCGTGCCCTGGTGGAGGTGGGCGCCGACCCGGACGCGCAGGACGAGCGCGAGGACAGCGCGTGGCTGGTCACCGGCGTGACCGGCAGCGTGGAGATGGCCCGCGTGCTGACGCCGGCCAAGCCCGACTACAGCGTCACCAACCGGTTCGGAGGCACCTCGCTCATCCCGGCCAGCGAGCGGGGGCACGTCGGGTACGTACGCGAAGTCCTGCGCACTACTGGCATCAAGGTGGACCACGTCAACAGGCTCGGCTGGACCGCGCTCCTGGAAGCCGTGATCCTCGGCGACGGCGGCCGTGACCACCAGAAGATCGTCGGGCTCCCCCTGGACGCGGGGGCCTCGCCTCGCATCGCGGACATGGAGGGCGTGACGCCGCTGCGCCATGCCGAGCAGCGCGGGTACGACGAGATCGCGAAGCTGCTGCGGGAGGCCGAACGGGACGGTGACTGACCGGAGGCCGACGGGACCGGGAGGACCGGCGGGACCGGTCGGCTGAGGTGCCTGGCCGACGAACCGGGCCGGGCGACCGCGCGCCCTGTGGCGGGGTGGTTTCGCAGGGGCGCCGGTGGTCGTGACCTATGTGACCGGCGGAGCCTGCTCGGGGCGGCCCGGCCGGTGTGGCGGAGCGGATCTTCAGGGGCGCCCCGGTATTCGACGGAGGGGCTTCACGAAGCAGCGGCTCTCCTCGTGGAAGCGGTAGAGGCCGAATTTCCGGGGAGCCGGTTGGTAGCCCGAGGACGTGTAGAGCCCGATCGCCTCGGGCTGTTCTATGCCGGTCTCCAGGACCATCCGGGAGCGGCCGGTCTCCCGTGCGTCGTCCTCCAGGCAGGCGAGTATGCGTCGGGCCAGCCCCTGCCCACGCGCCTCCTGGACGACGAACATGCGCTTCAGCTCCGCGTCGCCGTCCTCGTAGTTCTCTTCGTTCCCGTCCTGCGCACGCCAGCCTCCGGTCGCCACCGGCCGCCCCTCGTCGTCGTACGCGAGCAGGTACAGGCCGCGCGGTGGGCTGAACATCGCCGGGTCCAGCGGCGTCGCGTCGCCCTCCGGGTCGCCGTACCGCTCGGCGTACTCCTGGAGCACGATTCCGTTCAGCTTCAGCGCGTCCGGATGATCGAAATGGACGGGAACGATCTGCATCCCGGCATCGTAAGGCCCGTCGGTAAGGTGCATGGATGCGCAAGGTGACAACGGTGAACGTCAACGGTCTGCGAGCCGCGGCCAAGAAGGGTTACGTGGAGTGGCTGGCGGCCACGGAAGCGGACGTGGTGTGCCTCCAGGAGGTCCGTGCGGAGTCGCACCAGCTGACTGACGCCGTGCGGGACCCGGAGGGGTGGCACGCCTTCTACGCCCCGTCCGCAGCCAAGGGCCGGGCGGGTGTGGCATTGCTCACACGTCAGGAGCCCGAGGCCGTGCGGGTGGGGTTCGGCACGGAGGAGTTCGAGGAATCGGGACGCTATGTGGAGGCGGATCTGCCCGGGCTCACCGTGGCCAGCCTCTACTTGCCGTCCGGCGAGGTGGGCACGGAACGCCAGGACGAGAAGGAACGCTTCATGAAGGCGTTTCTGCCCTACTTGTGCGACCTGCGCGAGCGGTCGGCTGCCGGAGGGCGCGAGGTACTGGTGTGCGGCGACTGGAACATCGCACACCAGGAGGCAGACCTGAAGAACTGGCGCGGCAACCGTAAGTCGTCCGGCTTCCTGCCCGAGGAACGCGCCTGGCTCTCACGCGTCCTCGACGCGTCCGAAGGCGGCTACATGGACGTCGTCCGCGGACTCCACCCCGAAGTGGAGGGGCCGTACTCGTGGTGGTCGTACCGGGGACGCGCCTTCGACAACGACACCGGCTGGCGGATCGACTACCACATGGCCACGCCCGGCCTGGCGTCCCGCGCGGTGAAGGCGTACGTGGAGCGTGCAGCGACGCACGACCAGAGGTGGAGCGACCACGCTCCCGTGTCGGCGGTCTTCGACCACTAGCCGTGCCCGGCACCACATGGCTCCCGTGGTCGTGCCCGTCACGACTCCCGTAGTCGTCCAGCACCACCTGGCTCTCCCGTGGTCGCGCCCGGAGCTGTCCGACCCCCTCCCGGCGGCTCCGGACTCGTGAGCGAGCCCCGTACCCCCGGCCGGGCTTCGTCCCCGGGCCGAACCACGTGCACGTGAGGGGCCGTTGACGGTCTTGCGGAGGCCGTGCGGCGGGGGTCAGGGTGGGCGCGCGGGCAGGGGGTCCGCGTGTCTGATGGGGAGGTCCCTTATGGCCGCTGTGACGTCTGACGGCGCTCCAGGAGAGCGCAGTGGGTCCGGTGGGTCCGGTGTTTCCGGGAAACCGGTCGCGCTGCCGCACACACGCGTGGGCGAGGGCGCACACCATGTCATCGCCGTACACGGCTGGTTGTGCGACCGGACCTCCTACGACGGGATCATCGGTGACCTGGACGAGCAGACGTTCAGCTACGCCGTACCCGACCTGCGCGGCTACGGGGAGGCGAGGTCCACACCTGGCGCCTGCACCACATCGGAGGCGGCGGGCGACATCCTCGCGCTGGCTGACTCGCTCGGGTGGGACCGCTTCTCGCTCGTAGGGCACTCGATGGGCGGCGCCATCATCCAGCGCGTACTGGTGGCGGCTCCCGAACGGGTGCGCCGGATGGTGGGCCTCGCGCCCGTACCGGCGAGCGGAGTGCCCCTGCGGGACGACCGGTGGGAGCTGTTCGCGGGTGCGGGCGAACGCCCGGAGAACCGCAGGGAGATCATCGACGACACCACGGGAGGCCGCTGCCCGGCCGCGTGGCTCGTCCGTATGGTGCGCGCTTCCACTCAGCGCTGCGACCCGGCAGCTGTCAGGGCGTGGCTCGACTCCTGGGCGCTGGAGGACTTCCGTGACCAGGTGCGGGGTTTCCAGGTACCTGTGCGGGTGGTCGTGGGGAGCGAAGACCCGTCGCTGACGGCCGAGGTGATGCGGGCGACGTGGCTCCAGTGGTACGAAGCGGCCGAACTCGTCGAAATGAACGGCGCGGGGCACTACTTGATGGACGAGACGCCTCTCGGTGCCGTCCGCGCCGCCGAGGACTTCCTCCGCGCGGACGGCGGCGAGTGAGTGCCGCGCATGGCGGCATACGGGCACGCGGGCGACGGGCGCGGACCTGACGGACGCGGACCTGCAGGACGTGGACCTCACGGGCGCAGGGGCGATGGGCACGGAGGAGGCGCCGGGTGAGCCCGAGAGCCGGGCCTGCCGGCCGCGCGGGTGAGCCAGGCTCCGGCGGTGTCCCCGACGTCTTCGATCCCCGTGTGTACGCCTCCGGCATCCCGCACGACGCGTTCCGCACGCTGCGCGCCAGTCGTCCCGTCGCGTGGCAGGACGAGTACGAGGTGCTCGGCTGGCCGGAAGGGCCGGGCTTCTGGGCGGTGACGCGCCACGCTGACGTGCTGCGCGTCCTGCGCTCGCCCGGAGAGTTCTCCTCCCATGAGGGCGCCACCCAGATCCGCGATCCCGACCCGGACGACCTGTCGTTCATCCGGCGGATGATGCTCAACCAGGATCCGCCGGCACACAAGCGGCTGCGCACCCTCGTCAGCGGTGCCTTCACGCCCCGCCGCGTGGAGCGGTTCGAGGCCGACGTACGGGCGCGTGCGCGGCGGCTGTTCACGGCGGCGCGCGACGAGGCGCGGCGGCGGGGGAGTTGCGACCTGGTCGCCGCCGTCACCGACGACTTCGCGCTGCTGAACCTCGCTGACCTGCTCGGCGTCCCCGCCGGCGACCGTGGCCTGCTCCTGGAGTGGACGGAGCGCGTCATCGGCTACCAGGACCCGGAACAGGCCGTGACCGTGCTGGGACCCGACGGCCGTCCCGCCAACCCCCGTTCGCCCGCGATGCTGCGCGAGATGTTCGACTACGCGCGGGATTTGGCGGCCCACAAGCGCGCACATCCGGCGGACGACGTCCTCACCTCGCTCGCCCACGAACTGACCGGCCCCGAACTGGAGATGTTCTTCTTCCTGCTGACCGTCGCGGGCAACGACACGGTGCGCAGCGCGGCACCAGGCGGCCTCCTCGGGCTCGCCGAGAATCGGACCGCACAGGACGCTTTGAGGGGCCTTGTGCGGGCCGGGGACACCGCCGGCGTCTCTGCGGCCGTCGAGGAGCTGCTGCGCTGGCACACGCCCGTTCTGAGCTTCCGGCGCACCGTCGCCCGGGACACCGAGTTGGGCGGGCAGCGCCTCAGCGCCGGAGAGAAGATCGTCGTCTTCCACGCCTCGGCGAACTACGACGAGCGCGTCTTCGCCGCCCCGCACACCCTCGACCTCGCCCGCGCCCCGAACCCCCATCTCGCCTTCGGTGAAGGCCCCCACGTCTGTCTCGGCGCGCACTTCGCCCGCCTCCAGCTCCGCGCCCTCCACGAGGAGGCCGCCCGACTGCTGCCGCCGTACGAGCGGCTACCGGGCCCCGGGGGCGAGGTACGGCGGCTGGTCTCGAACTTCATCCACGGGGTGAAGGCGCTGCCGGTGCGTCTCGCGGCGTAGCGCGTGCCGTGGGAATCACGGGGCCGTGAAAGCCACGGGGCCATGGGGGGTCACGGGCGTCGCGGGCGTCACGAAGGCAACGGGGGCATCGGGTGCAGCCGGGGCAGTCGTCGGGCTCGGCGTAGCGGAAGGGCCGGAGGCGCGGTCCGCCTCCCCGCTCCTGGGCGACTCCTCTCCTTGCGTGCGGTCTGCGCGTCCGCCCACGCGGTCTGGGCCTTCGCTCATGTGGTCAGCCGCTCCGCTCCCGCGGCTCGCGTCTCCGTCCACAAGGGGCGCTCCCCGGTTCGTAAGGGGCACTCCACCGCACCCAAGCGGTGCGCCTTCGCTCGCCAGAGGCACGCCTCCGTGTGCGCGGGACGCTCCCGCGTTCACGGGTGTTCTGCTCACCTGGAGCACTCGTACGCGGGATGAAGCGAGTTCGTCGCCAGGGAGGCCGGCGACGAGCCATGTGTGGGCGAGCGAGGCCCACGACCGCCAGGGCAGTAGAGCGAAGTGGGCCGCGTTGAGCGCTACTTGCGTGACTTCCGGAGCCTGCAGGCGCAGCCAGCAGCGGCTGCCGAGGTGGGCGCCGGTCACCAGCGCCCCCGGGTTGCGAGCGGCCAGGTCCTCCGCCGCCGGCTCGCCGCTGCCCCGTTCCAGGAGGACGTCGGCCATGGCCGGCCAGGGCGCGGCTGCGGGCAAGCGCACCCGTAGATGCGTGTCTTCGACGAGACGGTCCGGCGTGCACGCGGAGCGCAGGGTGACCCGGACGCGGCGGACCGCGGCGTGTCCCGTGGTCACCATCGCGGCGCGCAGCGGCCGTGGTCCTTCGATGTCCAGCAGCAGTGCCGTCATGAGCCCCCCAGTAGTGTCGCGAAACCGTGGTGTGCGACGGTCGGCCGACCGACCTGGCGTGCCTACCCGTGCCCCCGTGGAGCCTGCCTTGCGGGAACCTTGTGTTCCTGTTGCGGCAGGCCGTGCGCCTCCCGCCGCGCACCCGTGCGCCCCTGCCCGCTCCCCCTCGACCGGGAGCAAGAGTGAGGGAGCAGACGCACACATGTACGGGGGGTCAGAGGCTCGACGCCGGTGGACTCCCCGTTCCCACGGGCTCAGCCCGTACGGCCGGTCTCCGCCCGTACGGCTACGGCCGGGCCTCGCCCGTACCGCCCGGCAGAGCCCGGCAGACCCGGCAGAGCCCGTAGCGAAGGCCGGACACCGTGGAAGACGGACAGACCGCAGGGGGGCGTCGGTGAGATTCCTCGCGCTGGGAAGCCCTCTGGAACTCTGGGAGAACAACCAGCAGATCGAACTGGGATCGGCGAAGTCGCGCGGCGTGCTCACCGTGCTGCTGTACGCGCGGGGCGCGTCACTCCCCAGCCACAAGCTGATCGAGCGCGTGTGGGGGGACGAACCGCCCGCCAAGCCGCAGGAGTCCCTGAACCCCCTTGTCTCGCGGCTGCGGTCCGTACTGCAGCACGCGGTGGGGGACCAGGTGAGCATCGACCGCCCCGCCTCCGGGCTCTACCAACTGGCCGTGGCCGACGAGGAATCCGTGGACCTGTGGTGCTTCCAGAGGCTGAAGCGGGACGCCGCAGCGGCGGCGGCTCGCGGCGACCGCGAACTCGCCATCGGCCTGCTGAACACGGCGGACGCGCTCTGGCGCGGCGAACCGTTCGCCGAACTCCCCTCCGAATGGGCCGGTTCCGTCCGCGCGCGGCTCGAAGAGGAACACCGGCGCGTGCGCGAGGAACGCATCCGCCTCCAGCTCGAACTCGGCCGCCACGCCGATCTGATCGGTGAGTTGTACGAGATGGTCGCCGAATACCCCCTCGCGCAGAAGCAGATCGGCGCCCTGATGACCGCGCTCGACCATTCCGGGCGTACCGATGAGGCACTCGCCGTCTACCGTGACCTGCGGCGCCGCCTGCGGGAGAGCCAGGGGATCGAACCCAGGGCCGAGCTGCGGGCTCTGCACACCCGCCTGCTCCAGGGAACCGGCGCCCCTGAGCGCCCGGCCGCGCGCCCGGTCCACCCCTCTGCCCCCGTCGGAGCGCCCGACGCGGCCGGTGCCACCGCGACAGCCGACGACACCGGCCTCACCCCTGTGGCCAGGGCGGCGGTTGGTGCGGGAGGTGCTGTCGATGCTTCCGGCGCGGCCGAGAAGACACGTGCGGCCGAGGAGACACGTGCGGCCGAAGAGCCACGTGTGGCCCATGAGAAGCGTGCGGCCCGTGGGCCCCGAACGGCCCACGGGACCTGCGGGGCACGCCAGAACCCGGCCGCCCGCGGCACCCGTACGTCCGCTACGGCCCCGGCCGGTACGGCGCCCTCCGGAACGGTGCAGTCCGCTACAGCCCCGTGCACACCGTCCCCGGCCCCCACGGCTCCGGCCGCAGCCCCCGCGCCCCACCCCGGCGAGGCGTCCCTCAGCCCCCGTAACGCCGCGCCGCCCCCCAACAGCCTTCCGCGCGACGTCCGCGACTTCACCGGAAGGGCCCACGAACTCGCCCTCCTCACCGCCCCCGCCCCTGCCGGAGAGAGCGCCCTCCCGCTGACCGTCGTGCACGGAATGGCCGGAATCGGCAAGACCACCCTGGCTGTGCACGCAGCGCACAGGCTCACAGCCGAGTACCCCGACGGCGCCTTCTACGTGGACCTGCGCGGCTACAGCGAGCAGCAGCGCCCCTGTGACCCCGCCGAAGTGCTCGGCATCCTGTTGCGTGCCGCGGGCGCCACCGATCCCGCGCTGGAGAACCCCCAGTCGTCCTCCCTGGAGGCCCGCTCAGGGCGCTGGCGCGAGTGGACGGCGCGACGCCGGGCCCTCCTTGTGCTGGACAACGCCAAGGACGCGGCACAGGTGCGTCCCCTGCTGCCCGGGGCTGCCACCTGCCGGGTACTCGTCACCAGCCGCAGTGGCCTCACCGCGCTCGAAGGCGCCGACTTCCTCTTCCTCGACGTGCTGCACACAGGGGACGCCGCCGCGTTGTTCGCCCGTGTCGTGGGGGACGCGCGGGTACCGGACCTGGCCCAGGTGCACCGTGTCGTCGGCGCCTACGACGGGCACCCGCTCTCGCTCCAGATCCTCGCGAGCGGCTTCCGGTACCGCCAGTCATGGGACCTCGGACATCTCGTCGAGCGTGTCGAGCGGGCCGACGACCCGCTCGACGAACTCGACGGCGACGTCGTCGAGTCGGCCTTCCGGCTCTCCTACATGGCGCTCGAAGCGCCGGCCCAGCGGCTCTTCAGGCGTCTCGGTCTCCACCCGGGGCCCGACCTGGACCTCGGCGCCGCGCGGGCGCTCGCCGACGCGGACGGGGACCCGGCGCTCAGCCGTACGCTCGCCACGCTTCTGGACCATCACCTTCTGGAGGAACCCGTCTGCGAACGCTTCGCGCTGCATGACCTGACCGCCGCGTTCGCCCGTAGGGTCTGCCGCGCCGAGGAGTCCGCCGGTGCGCGGCAGGAAGCGCTCGACCGGCTTCTCGCGCACCACCTCACCGCCGCCGACCGCGCTGACCGGCTCACACATCCGCACCGGCGCAGGATCGCGCTGCCGGTGGAGCAACGTTCCCCTCACGCACCGGACTTCGCCGACGCGGACGAGGCCGCGGTCTGGCTCACCGTCGAACGGGCCAACCTCCTCGCCCTCGCCCGCACAGCCACCACCGAGTCCCCCGCCCACGCGGCCCTCTTCCCGCACGTCCTCGCCCCCTCCCTCAAGCTCTGGGGCGCCTGGGACGTGGCAGCGGAGCTGCACGCGGCGGCGGAGGCCGTGCTGAGGGAAGACGGTCCGCGGGAGGTGCTGGCGCGGACGCTGGTGGAGCGCGCGGAAGTGCTTGCGCAGGATGCGCACGCCGAGGCGTTGCGCTGCACCTGCGAGGCGTACGACATCTTCGAGTATCTACGGGACGAGCACGGGCAGGCCCACGCCTGCTTCCAGATGGCCCGGGCCCACTTTGCGGCAGGCCGCATGCCCGACGCGCTGCGCGCCCTGGGCCGTGCGCTCACGCTCTCCCGCGCGGGCGAGGACCGCGCCCTGGAGGCGAACGTGCTGAACGTGAGAGGCGTCGTGCTGCACAAGCTGGGGCTGCCTCAGGAAGCCCGTGAGCAGTTCCTCGCCATGCTGGCTCTGCACAAGGCTACGGAGGACCTCTACGGGCAGATGCGGGCCATCAACAATCTCGGCGAAGTGTATCGCCATGAGATGCGCTACGAGGAGGCGCGTGCGCACTTCGAGAGGTCGCTCGAACTGGCGCAAGTGGTCGGTGGGCGCCAGGAGAGGGCGAACCTTTACAACAACCTGGGGATGGTGTGCCAAGCCATGGGGGAGACGGACCGGGCCCTGGACTACCTCCGGAACGCCCTCGCGAGCTACCGGGACAGCCACGATCCGCGAGGCGAGGCCGACACGCTCAGTGGCCTAGGCTCCCTCTTCGCTGCGGACGGTCGGCACAGCGAGGCCCTGTGGCACTACACGCGTGCCGAGGACGTTGCCCGGCGGATCGCGGCCCCCTGTGAGCAGCAGACGGCACTGATCGGGATGGGTACCGCGCGGCGGGCACTCGGGCGTTACGAGGAGGCACTGACGGCCTTCCAAGAGGCCCTGGACGGCGCGCGCTCCGTGGGGGCACCACGGGAGATGGCCCATGCCCTGGACGGGATCGCACGCACGCTCCTGATCACGCAAGGCGCGCCCTCCGCGAAGGGATTCGCGAAGGACGCGCTGAGGCTCTACGAGCGGCTCGGTTCTCTGGAGGAGGCAAGGGTGCTCAAGCACTACCTTGAGGAACCAGGAGAGACCGGAGCCTGAAGAGCCGCCGTTATGCCATGGGGGCAAACCACATGAAGATGGGCGGGAACGCCTCCTCTTCGGCAGCGTGGGGACGGTGGTCGGCCATGGCGATCGAGCTGTTCAACGGGGCTCCTCCTAAAGCGAGTTGACCAATTAACAGGCCGCAGACTAGCCACTCTTTTGTGTCTACGTGCGGGTAACGCTGACGTCTCCGACCCCTACATGTGTTCGAGGTGCCCCTGTGTTGCTCTTGCCGGGGCGCCGTCACTCCCCGCCCGACGAACCCTCTCCCGCCCCCCGCAGCCATTCCTCCAGTTCCGCGCGGATGGTGCGGTCGAGGGAGAGGCCGAGTTCGGCTTGGACGACGTCGCGGGCGATGGGGCCGACGCGGGTCAGTAGGTCGTTGAGGTGGTTGGGGTCGGTGGTGTCCTGGAGGGGCAGGAGGTGGTCGCGGAAGAGGCGCGCGAAGAGGCCGGCGATGACGTCCGTCTGGGTGCGCAGTTCGCGGCCGGCGGCGAGGACGGCCGCGAGGGGGATGCCCTTGGCGACGAGTTCCGCCGAGGCGTCCAGGAGGCGGCGGCTGGTGTGGACGAACTCCTCGCCGTCGACGGCGACATAGCCGATGTCGAGTGAGGCGGCGAGGTTGTCGACGGTGACCTCGCCCTGGAAGTAGTCGGCGAGTTCCTCGGGCGTGAGTCGTACGGGCGTCTCGTCGGAGATCGGGGTCGTCAGGGCCGCCCCGTCGAGGCCGAGGACCTCGGCAGCCGTACGTGCGTCGCGGCCCTTCTCGAAGGCGCCCAGTAGGTCGGCGATGCCGCCGAGGGTGTGGCCGCGTGCCAGCAGTGCCGTAATGGTGCGCAGGCGGGCGAGGTGGTGTTCGTCGTACCAGGCGATACGGCCCTCGCGGCGAGGCGGCGAGAGGAGGCGGCGCTCGCGGTAGAAGCGCAGGGTGCGGGTGGTGATGCCGGCCGCTTGCGCCAGTTCGGCCGCCCGGAACTCCCGCTTCCCTTCCCCGGGTTCCTCCGGCATGCCGGGCCCGCCGGAGGGGTGGGGGTAGGGGTCGTCGAGTATGCCGGATTCGGGTGGGCGGCTTCGGGGTGCGTCCGGCCCGCCGTTGGGTGTGCCAGATGCGCTGGGTGCGCTGGGTTCGCCGGACATACAAGGTTCGTCAAGCCCGCTCGGTTCGCCGGACATGCCTGGCTCGCCGCGTCCGGCGGGCTCGCCGGGCGGGTCGGGTGTGCCGGTCTCGCCCCGTCCGCCTGGTGTGCGGGGTGCGCCGGGTGTGCTGGGGGTGCGGGGGTCGTCGTCGGGTGTGCCGGGTGCGCCCGGCTCGGGGGCGGGTGTGCCGTGCTTCCGGGGGGAGGCCGCACCTCCGTCGTCAGTTCTTGGTTCGTCGTTCGCGCTCGCCACGGTGCCAGCCTATGCGGCCGTATCGCGCCGGGAGGCTGGTGCAACCGGCGGTAACTTTCCCTGCGCCGACCCCTACCCATGAGTATGCGACTGCTCTACTCTCCGAAAGGTGCCAGTGATTACTGGCGCGGTCTGGATGGCCGTGGGCGGCACTGGTGGACCGCACTGGACGGCAATACACCCCGGGAGGCGGCGGAATGGCGGCCGAGCACGAGCAAGAGCACGTACGGGTGGCGGTGATCGGATCCGGATTCGGCGGCCTCGGAGCGGCCGTCCGTCTGCGCCGCGCGGGAATCACGGATTTCGTCGTTCTTGAGCGCAGGGAGGCCGTCGGCGGCACCTGGCACGACAACACGTATCCGGGCTGCGCCTGCGACATACCGTCGCACCTGTACTCCTTCTCCTTCGCACCCAACGCCGAGTGGCCGCGCGCGTTCTCACCGCAGCCCGACATACGCGCGTACCTGGACCGGGTGGCCGACACCTTCGGGCTGCGGCAGCACATCAGGTTCAACACCGAGGTACAGCAGATGAGTTGGGACGCGGAGGAGCTCCACTGGCGCGTCGAGACCTCGGGCGGCACCCTCACGGCCGACCTCGTCGTCTCCGCGACGGGACCCCTGTCCGAGCCGAAGCTGCCGGACATACCCGGGCTCGACTCGTTCGAGGGCAAGGTCTTCCACTCGTCCACCTGGGACCACTCCTACGACCTGCGAGGCAAGCGCGTCGCCGTCATCGGCACCGGGGCCTCGGCGATCCAGATCGTTCCCGCCATCCAGCCGGTCGTCGGCGAGCTGACCGTCTTCCAGCGCACGCCCGCCTGGGTCATCCCGCGCAACGACCGCCGCATCTCGGGGTTTGAGAAGAAGCTGCACGCCAAGTTGCCCGCCACCCAGAAGCTGCGCCGTTTCGCCCTGTGGGGCGTTCGGGAGCTGGAGACGCAGGTCTTCGCCAACTACCCGGCCCTGCTCCCCGCGTTGGAGAAGGTGGCGACCGCGCACATGAAGCGCGCGGTCAAGGACCCCGTACTGCGCCGCAAGCTCACTCCCGACTACCGCGTCGGCTGCAAGCGCACGCTGCTGTCCAACGACTACTATCCGGCGCTCGCCCAGTCGAACACCGACGTGATCGACTCCGGGCTCAAGGAGATACGCGGCAACACGCTCATCTCGGCCGACGGGCGTGAGGCCGAGGTCGACGCGGTCGTCTTCTGCAGCGGCTTCTACGTTTCCGACATGCCGGTGGCGCACCTGGTGAAGGGCGCCGATGGGGAGACGCTTGCCGAGTCCTGGGCCGAGGACGGCATGAACGCGCTGCGCGGTACCACGACCACGGGGTTCCCCAACTTCTTGTTCGTCATAGGGCCCAACACCGGTCTCGGCACCAGCTCGATGATTCTGATCATCGAGGCCCAGCTGAACTACATGGTCGACTACGTGCGCAAGCTGGACACCCTGGGAGGCGGCGACAAGGCCGCGCTGGACGTACGTCCCATAGCCCAGCACACCTTCAACGCGAAGCTACGGGAACGCATCAAGAGCAGCGTGTGGGAGACCGGCTGCACCAGTTGGTACCTCGACGCGCAGGGCCGGCCCGTCGCCGTCTGGCCCGGCACGACGGCCGAGTTCCGTAAGGCCACCCGCGAGGTGTGGCTGGAGGAGTACGAGGTGCTGCGCGCCCCGCGCCCCGGCGGGCAGCCCGCGCGCCGCAGGGCGCCCCTGCTCGCGGGCAGCGTCAGCAGGGGTGCGGCGACCGACGCCTTCCACACGGCGGAGGACGCGCGATGAGCCGGCTCACCGGGAACCAGGAGTCCACGGCGAAGGGGCTCACCGGGATGTACGCGCCGACCGTGCCCGCGCGGGAGTTCACCGCGCGCTCGGGGGACGGCGTGCGCTTTCCCGTCGAGGTGCACGGCGATGCCGCCGATCCCGCTGTCGTTCTCGCGCACGGATGGACCTGCTCGACCCTGTTCTGGGCGCCGGTCATACGCGAACTGACCGCGAGCGGACTTCGCGTGGTCGTCTACGACCAGCGCGGACACGGCCGCAGCCCGGCAGCGGCGACGCCTCAGGCGTACACCACAGCCATGCTCGCCGACGACCTGTGCGCCGTCCTCGACGTCGCGCTGGAACCGGGCGAACGGGCCGTCATCGGTGGGCACTCCATGGGCGGCATGACCCTCATGGCCGCCGCGGGGCGTCCGCAACTCGCCGAGCACGGCGCCGCGTTGATGCTGTGCAGTACCGGTGCGCAGCATCTGACCGGGCAAGCGCGAGTGATACCCCTGCGCTCCGAGCGCGCGCGGCACGTCGCACACCGCGCGCTGCTCGGCGCCAGTGCGCCGCTGGGCCCCGTCACGCCGCTGACCCGTAAGGCACTCGCGTACGGCACGCTCGGGCCCCGGCCCCTTCCGGAGACCGCCGAGGCCACAGCGCGGATCGTGCACGCCTGCCCCACCGGCGTACGTTCCGCGTGGGGCGGGGTGCTGGCGGGGCTCGACCTGGCGGCGAAGGTGCCGTACCTCAAGGCGCCCACCGCCGTTGTCACCGGTACCCGCGACCGGCTCACGCCCCTCCCGCACGCCCGTCGTCTCGCGGCGATGCTCCCTGACTGCACCGGGGTCCACGAGCTGGAAGGGCGCGGGCACATGACACCTCTGGAGGAGCCCGGGTCGGTGAGCGCCGTGCTCACCGGGCTGGCCAGAGACCACCTGACCGGGGCCACACAGGGATCAGCCGCCGCCACGACCATGAAGGAGAGCGCATGAGCCGGGTCAGCCTGGAGGGGCAGGTCGTCGTCGTCACGGGCGGCGCACGCGGAGTCGGCGAACTACTGGCGCGCAAATTGGCCGCAAGAGGAGCACGGATCGCGCTTCTCGGGCTGGAGCCCGAGGAACTCGCGCGGGTGAGCGCCTCCTTGCGTACCGAATCCGGCCACTGGCATGTGGACGTCACCGACCACGAGGCCATGGCCCAGGTCGCGCGGGAGGTCAAAGAGCGCTTCGGGAAGGTCGACATCGCCATCGCCAACGCGGGTGTCGCGGTGGGCGGTCCCTTCATGGACTCCGACCCCGTCGCCTGGCGCCGGGTCATCGAGGTCAACCTCATCGGCGGCGCCGTCACAGGCCGCGCCTTCCTGCCCGTACTCGCCGAATCGCGCGGCTACTTCCTCCAGATCGCCTCGCTCGCCGCGATCACGCCGGCGCCGATGATGTCCGCGTACTGCGCGTCCAAGTCGGGCGTCGAGGCGTTCGCGCACAGCCTGCGCGCGGAAGTCGCCCATAAGGGAGTGCGGGTCGGCGTCGGTTACCTGAGCTGGACCGACACGGACATGGTGCGCGGCGCCGACGCCGACGAGGTCATGCGCGACGTACGGCAGCGGCTGCCGTGGCCGACCAACAAGACGTACCCGCTGGGGCCCGCCGTCGACCGCATCGTCGCGGGTGTCGAACGCCGTTCACCGCACGTCTACGCGCAGTGGTGGCTCCGCGGTATGCAGGCCATCCGCGGCTACCTTCCGCCGCTCATAGGCGGACCTCTCGGGCAGCGCGAAATGCGGGCCGTCGCTCCGCGGATCGCGGAACATGGGGTTCCCACGGGGCTTTTGGGGGTGGGCGGGGACGCCGATGAAAAGGCGCGCGCTTCGCGCTAGACGCCGCCTGTTTGTGGGGTGTGTGCCGGCCCGTTCTTCTTGCGGGGTCGGTGCGTGCCCCACCTTCGTGTGCCTCCGCCGTTGCCACTTGCTCCACTTCGTGTGCCTCGGCGCTGCCGCGTTCCTGCTTGCTGCTGCTCCGCCGCTGCTGCGTCCTGCCGCTGCTGTGCGCTGCGGCCGTTGCGTACCAACGTCGTTGCGTCCGTCGCCGTTGCCTCCCGTCGCCGTTGCCTCCCGCCGCCGTTGCCTCCCGCCGCCGTTGCGTCCGCCGCCGGTGTGGGCGGTGGCGCCTGTTGCGTGTGCCTCCGCTGCGTGGTGGCCTGCAGACCGTGGCCGGTGCGGTCGTTGCCGGTAGCGCTGGTGTTGGCACCGCCGGGCTGCGGTCGTGGGGTTCTCGCCGTCGCGGCGGGCAAGAGAATCGCCGTCGTGGCGGGGAAGGGCTGGGGTTCTCGCCATCGTGTCGGGCGAGAGGTTGGGTTCTCGCCTCCGCGGTGGGAAAGAGGCGAGTTCTCGCCTCGCGGCGGGAAAGGAGCGGGTGTTCTCGCCGTCGCTACGGGGGAAGGCTCGCCGTTGCGGCGGGGGAGGGCCGGCTGCTCGTCGTCGGGCGGACGGGGGTCGCGGCGGGGGGACCGCCGCGACTGGGGTGGGTCAGTGGCCTTGGCCGCGGTTTGTGTCCTTGTCGGTCCGCTCCTTGGCCTTGTCCTTCATCTCCTGGCCCTTTTCCTGGCCCTTTTCCTTCATGTCCTGGCCCTTGTTCTGGGAGCCTTGGCGCTGGCCGCCCTCTCCGGACTTCTCTTTGGTCTCGCCCATCTTTTCCTTGAGCTGGTCGGCCTTCTCCTTGAACTGGTCTGACAGGCCCATCGTCACTCCTCGGGGGTGTGCGTTTTCGTGGGTTGATTCCAGCGTGGCACGGCGTTGCAGTGCTCGCATTTTCGGGCAAACGGGGTGCCTGTCAGGGGCGTGGAGGGAGCGGGGGGCGGGAGCGGTCCGGGGCGTCGCTGTAGTCGGGTGGGACGCGTGCGGGGTGGCGTTCGAGGAGGTCGAGCGCGGTCCGTACGGCGGTCTCCAGTACGGAATGCCGGCCCTCGGCCCAGTCGAGGGGGGTGCGGAGGGCTTCGATGTCGGGGGCGACGCCGTGGTTCTCGACGGACCACCCGTAGTCGTCGAACCACGCCGCGTTCATGGGCACGGTGATCACCGTGCCGTCGGCGAGCCGGTGCCGGCCCGTCATGCCGACGACGCCGCCCCAGGTGCGCGCGCCCACGACCGGACCCAGGCCCAGCAGGCGGAACGCGGCGATGATCATGTCGCCGTCGGAGGACGTCGCTTCGTCGGCGACGGCGACGACGGGACCGCGCGGTGCGTTGCTCGTGTACGAGACGGGCTGTGCGTTCCGTGTGAGGTCCCAGCCGAGGATCGTGCGGCTGAGCTTCTCCAGGACGAGTTCGCTGATGTGCCCGCCCGCGTTGCCGCGTACGTCGACGATGAGCGCGGGGCGCGAGACCTCCATGCGCAGGTCGCGGTTGAACTGGGCCCAGCCGGAGCCGCCCATGTCGGGGATGTGGAGGTAGCCGCACCGGCCGCCGCTGAGGTCCCGTACGACCTCGCGGCGCCGGGCCACCCAGTCCTGGTAGCGCAGCGGGCGTTCGTCGATCAGTGGTACGGCGGCGACGCGGGGCGGGCCCGCCTGCTGGAGGGTGAGTTCCACGGTGGTGCCGCCCGCCGCGGCCAGCAGTGGTCCCGGACCGCACACGGGGTCGACCGGCCGCGCGTCGACGTGCGTGAGCAGCGCGCCCTCTCGTACGGGGGCGCCCGCGAGAGGCGAACGCGCCCTGGAGTCGGAGGAGTTGCCGGGCAGAATGCGGGCGAGGGTCCAGGCGCCGTCGGAGGTGCGGATCAGATCGGCGCCGAGGAAGCCGATGGGGCGCTGGTAGTGGGGCGGGCCCTCGTCGCGCCTGGCCGGGCTCACATAGGCGTGCGAGGTGCCCAGTTCGCCGAGTACCTCGCGCAGCAGGTCGGCGAACTCGTCGGGCGAGGCGACGCGTTGGGCCAGCGGCCGGTACTGGCCCAGTACGGCGTCCCAGTCGATCCCGCTCATTCCGGGGTCCCAGAAGTAGGCGCGGATCAGCCGCCCGGCCTCCTCGTACGCCTGCCGCCACTCGGCGCCCGGGTCCACGTCGTGCAGGATGCGGCGCAGGTCGATGTAGGTCGTGGTGTCGGTGTCCGGGGACTGGTCGGCGGGGATCACACGCAGTTCGCCCTCGTCGTTGACGACGAGCCGCGAGCCGTCGCCGCTCGGCGCGAACCAGTCGACCTCGCTGGTGAGTTCGGTGCGCTTGGCCTTGACGAGATCGAAGTGTTCGAGCGTGGGACGCCCCGAGGTGTCGGCCGGGTTGACGAACGTCTCGCCGAGCGCGCCGGAGATCGGGTAGCGCAGCCAGATGAGGCCCCCGCCCGCGACGGGGTGCAGCGCGCTGTACTTGGACGCGGTGACGGGGAACGGCGTCACACGGTTCGCCAGGCCCTCCGCCTCCACCAGCACGGTGACCTCGGGGCCCTCGGGCCCTTCGGTCTCGTCCGCACGGTCCTGCGGGTCCATGCCGCCCGCCGCCGGCCTCCCCTCCGGTGTCAGCGCGAACGGCGAGAGGGTCGCGGAGGAGAGCGGCACCAGGTACGGGCGGCAGCCCAGCGGGAAGGAGAGGTCGCCCGTGTGGACGTCGTACACCGGGTCGAAGCCGCGCCAGGACAGGAATGCGAGGTAGCGGCCGTCGCGCGTGAACACGGGCTGCTCGTCCTCGAACCTGCCGTCCGTCACATCGAGGACCGCGTGCGCCGTACCCGCCGTGTTCCTGCCGAGCTTCGCGATCTTGATCTGGGAGAGCGAGCGGCCGATACCGGGGTGCGCCCATGCCAGCCACCGCGAGTCAGGCGCCCAGGCGAGGTCGTGCACGGGACCGTTGACGGAGCAGATCAGCTCGGTGACCTCCGCGTCCGGCTCCTGGACGGGCGCAGCGGGGCCTGTGGGACCCGGCTCCGCCGTTGCGGTGTCGGCAGGGGCGTCGGAGGTGCCGGGAGCGGCGTCCACCGGGGTGTCGGGTACGGGAACGAGCAGCAGACGGCCGTCGTGCGACGCGACGGCGACCGTCTGGCCGTCGGGTGAGGACACGAGTTCCAGCGCGCGTCCGAGGCGTCCGGCGGCGAGCCTGCGCGGCGGCCGGGGGCGGCTCGCGCGGGGCAGGTCGGCGATCTCGATGGCGTCCTCGCCGTCCGCGTCGGTGAGGTACGCGATGCGTCCCGTGTCGCCGAGCATCTCCGGCAGCCGCACCCGTACGCCGTCCTCGTCGGCGAGGGCACGCGCGGGCCCGTCGCGGTGCGTGAGCCAGTACAGGCTCCCGCGTACGCCTACCGCGCTCGCGCGCCCCGTCGGGTCGACGGCGAGCCCGTCCAGGTGCGCGGCGGCCGGAACCTGGTACCGGCGCCTGCCGGTCCTCGGACCGCCGAGCCGCACGTCGAGGCGGCGCGGGCGTGCGGTGTGCGCGAAGTCGTCGACCAGCCACAGGTCGCCGGCGCACTGGTAGATCACGCGGCGTCCGTCGGTGGCGGCGTGCCGGGCGTAGAAGGCGTCGTGGTCGGTGTGCCGCCGCAGGTCGGAACCGTCGGGCAGGCACGAGTACAGGTTCGCGATGCCCTCGTGGTCCGAGAGGAAGGCCACCCGGTCGCCCACGAACATCACGGAGTCCAGGTGCCCTTCCAGGTCCGGCAGCAGGCGCTCCCCGTGCAGCCACAGGCGCCCCGTTGCGCCGCCCCTGTAGCGCTTCCAGCTCGCCGGCTCGTGCGGGGGCGTACCGCTCAGCAGCAGGGTGCGGCGCTCGCCGTCCTGTTCGGCGACGGCGATGTCGGAGACGGGGCCCCATGGGAGCCTGCTGCCGGGGCCCTCGTCCGGTGGTACGCGGTAGGACCACGCGTAGTGCGCGAACGGCTGCCCGTGCGAGGCCACGGCGAGTACGTCGCCCTCCGGCGTCCAGCCGCACACACGCGTGTCGTTGGCGCCCCAGTAGGTGAGCCGCCGCGCGGTGCCGCCCTCCGCGGGGACGAGGTAGATCTCGGGGTCCAGGCTGCGCCAGTTGGTGAAGGCGATGCGCTCGCCGTCGGGTGAGAAGCGGGGATGGCCGATACGGGTCCTGTCGACGGTCAGCCGCCAGGCGCGGCCCGGCCGTTCCTGGTCGGCGGGGAGCGGGGCGATCCACAGGTCGTCCTCGGCGACGAAGCAGATGTGGCCCCCGTGGAGGTGGGGGTAGCGGAGATACGCGCCGTCTTCAGTCACCTATCCCATGGTTCGGGGCGAATTGAGGCCAGGCAAGTTGTGACGTGTCCCTCATTCCCACCCAAGGAGTCACCCTCTGGGTGCGAGGAAGCGTCGATTGACATGAGCTGTCATTTATCCCGCCCGCGTCTCGTGCCGCGTGCGTGTCCTTGTCCGACCCCGAGACCGGAGAACCACTCTCGTGGCCACCTTCCTGTACAAGCTCGGCAGGCTCGCCTTCCGGCGCCGCCGCATCGTCGCCCTCATGTGGGTCGCGCTGCTGGTCGCGGCCGGAGTCGGCGCCTCCACCGCATCCTCACCTCCCGACGACGACTTCGCGCTGCCCGGCACGGAGGCCCAGAAAGCCTTCGACGTAATGGAAGAGCGTTTTCCCGACGCCAATGCCGAGGGCGCCACCGCGCGGATGGTCTTCCGCGCACCCACAGGCGAGAAGATCACGGCGACCGACAACAGGGCCGCCGTGGAGAAGACCATCGAGGAGCTGAGCGGCGGCCAGGCAGCCGCCGTCTCCGACCCGTTCGCCAAGGGCAGCGGTGCCATCAGTGCGGACGGCAGCATCGCCTACTCGTCCGCGACCTACAAGGTTCCGGCCCAGGACATCACCGAGAAGACCCGCGAGGGCATCGAGGACGCGGCGAAGGCGGGCCGCGACGCGGGCCTGACCGTGGAGACGGGCGGCGACGCGCTGCTCGTCGAGCCCGAGATGGGCAACGCGGAGATCTTCGGCATCGCGATCGCCGCGATCGTCCTGATCCTCACCTTCGGCTCGCTGATCGCCGCTGGGCTGCCGCTGATCACCGCGCTGATAGGCGTGATGATCGGTATCTCCGGGATCGCCGCACTCGGTGCGACGCTCGGCCTGTCGGCCAACACCACGACGCTGGCGATGATGATCGGGCTCGCGGTCGGAATCGACTACGCGCTGTTCATCGCCTCCCGTTACCGAGCCGAACTCACCGAGGGCAGAGACCGCGAGGAGGCGGCGGGCCGCGCCGTCGGAACCGCCGGTTCCGCCGTGGTCTTCGCGGGTCTGACGGTCGTGATCGCGCTCGTCGGGCTCTCCGTGGTCAACATCCCGGTGCTCACCAAGATGGGCATGGCGGCGGCCGGCACCGTCGTCATCGCCGTACTGGTCGCCCTCACGCTCGTACCGGCCGCGCTCGGTATGGCCGGCAAGCGGATCTTCGGCCGCAGGGTGCGCAAGGCCAACCCGGAGACCGGCGTTCCGGCCGCGGCCGGTGCGGCGGGGCAGCGTCCGAAGGCGGGCGCCCGCTGGGCCGCCTTCGTGCTGCGGCGACCCGTGCTGGTGCTGGTCACCGCCGTCCTCGCGCTCGGCGCTCTGGCGCTGCCCGTAAGCGCGATGAAGCTGGGCCTGCCCGACGAGGGCAACCAGCCGGCCGACACCACGCAGCGCAAGGCGTACGACCTGCTCGCTGGGGGTGGCCCCGGTGCCGAAGGCTCTGGGGGAGGGTTCGGCCCCGGATTCAACGGCCCTCTGATGCTCGTCGCCGACACGCGCGGCGCCGAGAGTCCCAAGGAGGCCGTCGCCGAGATCCAGAAGCGCGTCAAGGACGTCGACGGTGTGGTCGCCGTCGCGCCACCGGTCTTCAACAAGGGCGGCGACACCGCGACCCTGACGGCCATGCCCAAGTACGGGCCCAGCGACTCGCGTACGGAATCCGTCGTACAGGACATCCGCGAACAGGCGGGCCCTGTGGAGGACAAGACCGGCGCCAAGCTCCTGGTGTCCGGCGCGACCGCCGTGGCCATCGACTTCTCGCAAGTGATGAACGACGCGCTGCTGCCGTACCTGGCGCTCGTCGTCGGGCTCGCCTTTGTGCTGCTGATGCTCGTCTTCCGCTCCGTACTGGTGCCGCTGAAGGCCGCGCTGGGCTTCCTGTTGTCGGTGCTCGCGGCGCTCGGCGCCGTGGTCGCCGTCTTCCAGTGGGGCTGGCTGGCGTCCCTCATCGGCGTCGAACAGACCGGGCCGATCATGAGCATGATGCCGATCTTCATGATCGGGGTGATCTTCGGGCTCGCGATGGACTACGAGGTCTTCCTCGTGACACGGATGCGCGAGGCGTACGTCCACGGGGAGAGTCCGGGCGAGGCCATCATGTCGGGCTTCCGCCTCGGTGCCCGCGTGGTGACGGCGGCTGCCGTCATCATGATCAGCGTCTTCGCGGGGTTCATCGGCTCCTCCGAATCCATGATCAAGATGATGGGCTTCGGACTGGCCATCGCGATCCTCTTCGACGCGTTCCTGGTCCGCATGGCGATCGTGCCCGCGGTACTCGCCCTGCTCGGGCACAAGGCGTGGTGGCTGCCCCGCTGGCTGGACCGGGTACTGCCCAACGTCGACGTCGAGGGCGAACGCCTGCGCGGCCACCTGGAGAAGACGCCCGCGGCCCCGGTCCCGGCACCCCGCGCGGCGGAACAGGAACCGGAGACGTCAGGGGTGCGATGACGGGCTGACGGAGGCGCGGCGCACGCGCTGCCCCCGCGCCGGGCGGGCCGCGACACCGTCCGCCCGGCGCCGGGGGTTGAACCGGCCGCTTGAAGGTCGCACAGCGCCGGGCCCCCGGCCCCGCCGCCCCCGGCGGGGAGGCGTCCCGAAAAGTCTCCGGAGTCACTTCAACGAAACACTTGAAGTCAGGCACGCGAAGCGGGTGCCGGCGGCACGGGCCGTCGGCCGGAGAACGTGCCGGAGGAGGCTTCACGATGAGTGGCCATTCCGAGTACGGGGGAAGCGGTTCCGGGGCAGGGGGCGGTGGACCCAGGAGCCCCCGGGGTCCGGGGAGTTCGAAGAATTCCGGGCCCGGGGGACCCGTCACCGTCCTCGACGGATACGTTCCCGTCATCGACCTGTCGGCAGCGGGAACGGCGATTGCGGGAACGCCGAATGCCCGAACCGCGACGGCCCGAACGGCGGTTGCGGGAACCGATACCGGCTCAGATTGCGGAGCCGGCCGCCTCGCTGTCGCGCGTGCCATCGGGAACGCATGCGAGAACTCAGGTTTCTTCACCGTTGTCGGACACGGAGTTCCCCAGGAACTCGTCGACGACATGTACGGGAAGACGGAGGAATTCTTCACCGCTCCCCGGAAGGAGAAGGAAAGGGCGGCAGGCGGGCCGGGAACGTGTGGATTCCGCAGCTCGGCCGGCAGCGCGGCGAAAAGCATGGGCGTGGAAGCGCCGGCCGATCTGTGCGAGATCTTCACCGCCAACGTACTGGGCGACCACGGCGCCGATGTCCGGGCGCGTTACGGCGACGAGTCCGCGCCCTGGACGAGAGCCAACGTCTGGCCGTCACAACCCGCCGGATTCCGGGACACCTGGCATGCCTACATGCGTGAGATGGAGCGCCTGGGCAGGGAACTGATGCGGCTCTTCGCGCTCGCACTCGGTCTGGACGAGGAATTCTTCGAGGACAAGGTCGACCGCCATGTCTCGACCGTCGTCGCCAATTTCTACTATCCGCAGAACAGGCCCCCGCTGCCCGGCCAGTTGCGGAAGGGTCCGCACACCGACTGGGGCAATCTCACGATTCTCCACCAGGACGACATAGGTGGTCTTCAAGTGCGGTACGGGGAGAGCGGCTGGCGTGATGTTCCGTTCGTACCCGGCGGATTCGTCATCAATATCGGGGACATGATGGCGTTCTGGACGGGTGGACGGTGGGTCTCGACCCTGCATCGCGTGCTGAACCCGGAGCGGGGGCATGACCGCTCGCGGCTGTCCCTGCCGTTCTTCCACATGCCCAACCACGACGCCGTGGTCGAGCCGCTCGCGCAGCTGGGCAGTCCCGGTGCCGACGCCGGCCCCGTTGAAGCGCCCGGCTCAAACGCCGGGGCGGTCCCCGCGACGACGCCGGGGCAGTGGTACCGCGACAAGATGGCGGCCACCTTCTCCTGACCCCCGGGAAGACCCCTCACGGGGCCGTCTCCGCACGCGGGCGCCCTCATGTGTCCCCGGGCGCCCTTCCGTGTGCGGAGACGTCCTCACACGCCGCGCAGCAGCGCGGCGATGCCCTCGTCCAGATCCAGGTGCGCGGTCTCGGTGCCCGCACTCACCACGTCGTACGTACAGCGCAGGAAACCCCACAGGTCCGCGCTGCGGAACTCCAGGACGGCGACGCCTTCGCCCGCGTGCAGTTCGACCACGGTCCGCTCCAGCCCGCAGGGCCATACGTGTACGTCGCCCTCGCCCGCCGGGCCCCTGAGGCCCGCGTCCAGGAGGTCACGCGAGAAGGCCCAGATGACCTCTTCGCCGTCCAGGGAGATGTCGGAGGGGAAGACGATGCGTACTGCCAGCGGGTCGTCGCCGTCATAACGGAGGGATGGGGAGAGGGGCCGGGTGGCTGGCGGCCTCGTGATGAGTTGGGCCTGCACGGTGTGGTCGATGACCTTGTACACATCAGCTCCTCTGGGTCGGGGGCGAACGCCTGGCCCCTCGGTGCCGGGTTGCCCCTTCGCCCTGTCAGACGCGTAGCGCACCGGGTCAGTCACCCGAGGGGCGGGTGAGCTGTACCACAGGCAGGAAAACTATGATCCACGCCACTTACATAGCAGGCATTCCAGCCATAAGTCCCTCCTTCCGGCGCCCCATTGCTCTCCTGGTGTCACAACGGTGAGTGGGGAACACAAGGGCAAGTTCCCTACCGGATACGCCCGTATCTACGCCAAGCGTCACCCCTCCCTCCTCGCCTCCGCGCGTACGGTCACCGGCGTTCCGGTGCTCGCCGAGTAGCTCGCCGCTGAGGCCCACTTCATCCCACGGGGCACCGCGGTGCCTGTGGTGCGCCGCCGTGGAACTCGCGCTCAATGGTGCTCCGTGAGGCCGGCTCACCAAGGACCATCACGCATCAAGAGGTCCGTCACGCACCAAGAGGTCCGTCACGCGTCGCCCGTGAGGGGCTGCGTGGACCCGGCGTACGCGGGGCGGGCCCCATGGGGTGCTACGGAGCGTGACGCGCTCTTGCAACTTCCTTGCAGTTGGCCAATATTCTCAAGTAGACCCGGCCTCTCCCTCAGACGGGCCGGCCGCGAGAAGCGGAGCGCCGTCATGCATGTGCCCGACGGATTCATCGACGCCCCCGTCTCTGTCGCCGCGGGAGCGGTGGCCGCCGCAGCGGTCGCCGTCTCGCTGCGCGGTGCCCGCCGCGAACTCGCGGGCGTGCCCGGCAACTCCGGCGGCCGAAGGAGCCCCGGCATTCGGGGCGCCACTGGCGTTCAAGAAGTTCGGGGCACCACCGGTGTTCAGGGCGCCCCAGGTGCTCAAGGTGAGCGCGCCGCGCCGCTCGCCGGGCTTGTCGCCGCGTTCATCTTCGCCGTCCAGATGCTCAACTTCCCGGTGGCGGCCGGAACAAGCGGGCACCTACTGGGCGGCGCGCTCGCGGCCGTACTCGTCGGCCCGTACACCGCCGTTCTCTGCGTCTCGGTCGTCCTGCTCCTCCAGGGCGTGCTGTTCGCCGACGGCGGGCTGACCGCGCTCGGGGTCAACATCACGGTCATGGGCGTGGTCACCGTCCTTGTCGCCTATGGCGTCTTCCGCGCGCTACTTGGCCTCCTCCCGCGTCGGCGTAGCGCCGTGACCTGCGCCGCCTTCGTCGCCGCGCTGGTCTCGGTGCCCGCAGCGGCCACCGCGTTCACCGGGCTCTACGCGCTGGGTGGCACGACGGATGTCGCGCTCGGCAAGGTGTTCGCGGCGATGGTCGGCGTGCACGTACTCATCGGGATCGGTGAGGCCGTCATCACGGCGGTGACGGTGGGCGCCGTCGTCGCCGTACGGCCCGACCTCGTGTACGCGGCACGTGCCCGGCTCGCCGTACGCCTGGAACTGCGGACCCCGCCGCTGAGGGAGGGCGGCCACGAGACGCCTGCCGCCGCGCCCGCGCCCACTGCCGCGCCCGCGCCTGCGCCGCCTCCGGGTTCGGCGTCCGAAGGCGTGCCCGCGCCTCGCCGTTCCGCACGGCCCCTGTGGATCGCCGGGGTTCTGGTGACCCTCCTGTGCGCGGGCGGCCTCAGCTTCTACGCCTCCGCCAGTCCGGACGGGCTGGAGAAGGTCGCCGCCGACCACGGCATCGACGAGGGGGAGAAGGAGCACTCGGCCAAGGACTCACCGCTCGCCGACTACGGGATCAAGGACATCACCGACGCGCGCCTCTCCGGTGGGCTCGCCGGGGTCATCGGCGCTTGCGCGACACTCGCCGTCGGTTCCGGTGTCTTCGTGGTCCTTCGCCGCCGACGCGCCCGCGCCGAAGACCTCTCCCGCGCGGAGAGCGGGGCCCGGGCGGAGGGTGCGCCCCGTGCCGAGAGTGTGTCCCGCGCGGAAGGGGTGTCCCGCGCGGGGCACGCCTTCCCGGCGGAGGGCGAGTCGGGCACCGCGCAGGCGTCCCGTAGCGCCGGAACGGAGCCCGGCACCGGCCACGGCGCGAGCGGCGGCTCCCAGGCGGGCACAGACCCCGGCACGGGCCCGGACGCGGCCACTGGTGCCGGCGCGGGCACCAGCAGCGGCACCACTGCCGGCGCCGGTGCGGGCACAAGCGCACGCACAAGCCCCGGTGCCGGCGCAGGGGCAGGCGCCGGCGCAGCGGAAAGCGGTGGTGCGGGCGGCAGCACCGCAGCCCAGGACCCGGCGCCGCCCTCCCCCTCCGGTGCCGGGCAGTAGGCGGGGGCGGGCCGATGGGCGCGGGGCATGCGCACAGGCTCTATGTGCACGGGAGTTCGGCCGTGCACGCGCTGCCGGCGCACTGCAAGCTCGCCGCCGTCTTCTGCTTCGTTCTGGTCGTGGTCTCCACACCCCGCGAGGCGGTGTGGGCGTTCGGGGCCTACGCGCTGCTCCTCGCCTCGGTCGCGGCCGTCGCACGCGTACGGGCGGGGCATCTGCTGCGGCGGATGCTGATCGAGGTGCCGTTCGTGGCGTTCGCGGTGCTGTTGCCGTTCGTCGCGGAGGGAGCCCGGGTCGAGGTGCTCGGGCTCTCGCTGTCGGAGGCGGGGCTGTGGGGCGCGTGGAACGTGTTGGCCAAGGGCACGCTCGGGGTTGCCGCCTCCGTGCTCCTGGCCTCCACGACCGGACTGAACGAACTCCTGCTCGGGCTGGGCAGGTTGCGGCTGCCGCCGCTGCTGTGCCAGATCGCGTCGTTCATGGTCCGCTACGGGGACGTCGTCACGGACGAGCTGCGCCGGATGCGCGTCGCCCGCCTCTCCCGCGGGTTCGAGGCACGGGGGCCCCGGCAGTGGGGCGTGCTGGCCAAGTCGGCGGGCGCGCTGTTCATCCGCACGTACGAGCGCGGGGAACGGGTCCACCTCGCGATGCTCAGCCGGGGCTACACCGGCACGATGCCGCCCGCGCCGGGCGACGGGCCCGCCGCCCGCGCCGACTGGGCCCGCACCGCCGCACTCCCGCTCGCCGCGCTCGCCATCTGTCTGCTGGGGTGGACCCTGTGACCCGCGCCCACGGAACGCTCCTTGTGACACGCACTACCGGGAGGCGCAGGTGACGGACCCCGTGACGCACAAGGGTTCAGGCGAGGTCCGCGAAGCGCCCTCGCTCCAGGTGCGGGGCCTCGCCCACGCCTACCCGGACGGGCACCAGGCCCTCTTCGGCGTCGACCTCACGGTGGAGCGGGGCGAACGCGTCGCGCTACTGGGAGCCAACGGCGCCGGCAAGACCACGCTCGTCCTCCATCTGAACGGGATCCTCGTGCCGGGCGCCGGCTCGGTCACCGTTGCCGGGCTTCCCGTCGCGCGCGAGCATCTCGCGGAGATCCGGCGGCGTGTGGGCATCGTCTTCCAGGACCCCGACGACCAGTTGTTCATGCCCACCGTGCGGGAGGACGTGGCCTTCGGGCCAGCCGCCTACGGGCTGCGCGGTGCCGCGCTGGAGGCGCGCGTCCAGGAGGCGCTGGAACGGGTCGGCATGGCGCAGCACGCCGCGCGTGCCCCGCACCATCTGTCCTTCGGGCAGCGCCGTCGCGTCGCCGTGGCGACCGTCCTGGCGGGGCACCCGGAGATCCTGGTCCTGGACGAGCCTTCCTCCAACCTCGACCCGGCGGCCCGCCGCGAACTGGCCGATCTGATCCTCTCCCTGGACCTCACCGTCCTCATGGTCACCCACGACCTGCCCTACGCGCTCGAACTGTGCCCCCGCTCCGTGGTACTCGGCGAGGGCGTCATCGCGGCTGACGCTCCCACCCGGGACCTCCTCTCCGACACGTCTCTGCTGAGGGCCCACCGCCTGGAACTCCCGTACGGCTTCGACCCCCGGTCCGTGATCACCCCCACCACGTAGCACCATGGAACACGCGGCTCGGGGGAAGGCCGGGAAAGAGCCATAAAAGCGGCATGAAGGCGACAGGAGCGAAGGAAGCGTGGCAGAGGTCGTTCAAGGCACGGTGGTGGACGGTTTCGAACCCGTCCGTGACGCCTTCATGCGGAACTTCGGCGAAAGGGGCGAGGGCGGCGCCGCGCTGGCGGTCTACAGGGACGGACACAAGGTCGTCGACCTGTGGGGCGGTGCGCTGGACCCCGGGGAACACTGCGGAGAACCGTGGTCCGAGGACACGGCCGTCATGGTGCGCTCGGTGACCAAAGGGCTCGCAGCCGCCGTGCTCCATCTGCTGCACCAGCGCGGCCAGCTCGACCTGGACGCGCCTGTGGGCACCTACTGGCCGCAGTTCAAGGCGAACGGCAAGGAGCGCGTGCTCGTACGCCATCTCCTCTCGCACCGCGCCGGGCTGCCGGCGCTCGATGTGCCGCTGACGCCCGAGCAGGCGCTCGACGGCGTGAGCGGCCCGCGTGCGCTCGCGGGGCAGGCGCCCGTGTGGCAGCCGGGAACGGACCACGGGTACCACGCGCACACCTATGGCTGGCTGGTGTCCGAACTGGTCGCGCGGGCCAGCGGCGGCCGTACGGTCGGGCGCCTGTTCGCCGAGGAGATAGCCAGGCCGCTGGGCCTCGACCTGTGGATCGGGCTCCCCCAGGAGATCGCCGCTTCCGGGCGCGTGGCCCGCGTCGCCGAGGCGGAGGCCCCCGCGCCGCTGGAGCAGGGCGTGCTGCGGCTGCGGCCCAAGCGCACCGTGACGGACGCCTACGCCGACCCGGAGTCGCCCACGCGCCGCGCCTTCGCGGCCATCACGCCGCCCCCCGACGAGAACGACCCCGCGCACCGCGCGGCCGAACTGCCCGCCTCGGGCGGCATCGGCACGGCACGTTCCCTCGCCCGCTTCTACGCCGCCCTGATCGGCCCCCTGCCGGGCGCCAGGCGGCTGTTCACGCCCGCGACGCTCACCCAGGCACGCTCCGAGGAGTCCAGCGGCCCCGACCGGGTCCTGGTCGTCTCCACCCGTTTCGGGCTCGGCTACATGCTGCACGGTCCCGCGTGCCCGCTGCTCGCGCCCGGTTCTTTCGGGCACCCGGGCAAGGGAGGCTCCCTCGCGTTCGCCGACCCGGAGTCGGGGACGGCGTTCGCCTATGTCACCAACACCCTCCACAGGTCGGTCACCAGCGACCCGCGCCCCCAGGCCCTGGTGCGCGCGCTGCGTACGGTCGTCGCCGGCTGAGGGAGACCACCGGCACCGAACCGCACCACCGGTAGAGGGCCGCGCCTCGGCAGCGCGCGTGCGCGCTTCTGTGGCGCCCCGGAGTTCATGCGGCTGTGCGCTCCACGCGTACGTGAAGCGCACAGCTGAACGGCGGTGCTGTACGGGCGTCAACGCGCCCTGTAGCAGTCGGTCCGGCAGGCCGGTCCTGTAGTCGGCCGGTTCACACCCTGCGGCGGCGCAGCAGCCAGCCGGTGAGCAGGATGAGCGCGATGGTGAGGACGAGGAAGATGCCGGTCTCCCACGCCTGGAAGAGCCACCGGTCGCTGTGCGGGTTGGCCTCGTAGAAGCGCTGCACGTAGTTGTGCGAGGCCATGCACTTGCGGAGTTCCTCGCCGGTGTACGTGCAGTTCTCGATGCCCTCGCGCTTGCCGGAGGGAGTGAGGTAACCCCAGTTCCCCGAGGACCACTTGTCGCCCATGGGGACCTTCGGTCCTGAACCGGTCGAGACGTACAGGCGGGGCGGGACCAGCGCACGGCGTCCCAGCTCAAGAGCGGCCCCCACACCGCACACACCGACGAGGGTGACGATCATGGCGGGCAGGATGCGGCGCAGCAGCAGCCCGGCGGCCGTGCCGAGCGCCAGCCCGAACAGCGTCGCGGCGACGGCGCGCGGCCCCGTGGCGTTGAGGGCGAAGGCGTCGTACCACTGGACCCCGTACACCTTGTCGTTGAGCGGTTCCCGCCACCAGCTCCACAGCAGCGACAGCAGGGTGGTGAGCGCGATCGTGACGACGGCGGCGAGCGCGAAGCGCGAGACGAACCACCGCGTGCGGTTGGCGTCCTGGGTGAGGACGAGCTTGGAGGTCCCCAGTTCCGCGTCCCTGCCGAGCAGCGGCGCGCCCCAGAAGAGGCCGACCAGCCCCGGCAGCGCGATGATCAGGAAGCCGAAAGCGCGCAACCTGACGACCTCGGTCTCCCGGAACTCGGAGAAGCGCTGGAAGGGGCAGGCGTCCCCATTGGCCGAGTCCCAGCCGCAGCCGCGCATCCAGTCGGCGGCCAGTTCGCTCGTCAGGTGCCGGTGGGCCAGATACGCGATCACCGTGCCGAGCACGGCGAGTCCGGCCGCGACGAGGACGAGGGTGCGCTGCTGGCGCCAGGCCAGCCACAGGGTGCCGTTCACGCGGCGGCTCCTTCGGCTGTGGAGGGTGCTGTGCCCGCTGCGGACGCGTCAGCCGTTGCGTGGGCGCGGAGGTGGCCCAGGAGGACGTCCTCCAGCGTGGGGCTCTCGGTCGCCCAGTCGCCGGGGACGGTGCCGCTCCCCCCGGTGCGTACGAGCGCGGTGAGCTGGCGTCCGCTCGTACGGGCGTGCACCACATGGTCGGGCACGGGGTGGTCGGCGCGGCCCTTGATCAGCGTGTGGGTGGCGCGCAGTTCGTCGGCGTCGCCCGCCAGGTGGATGTGTCCGTCCTTGAGCAGCAGCACGTAGTCGCAGGAGTGCTCGATGTCGGGCAGTACGTGGGAGGAGAGCACCACGGACAGTTCGCGGTCGAGCACCTCCGCCATCAGCGTGCCCATGAACTCCTCGCGTACGAGCGGGTCGAGGTCGGCCAGTGGTTCGTCCAGGAGGAGCAGGCCCGGCCTCCTGCCCATCGCGAGGGCCAGCGCCACGCGGGTGCGCTCACCGCCCGAGAGGGTGCCCACGCGCGCGCTGAGGGGGATGTCGCCCGCGCGCACGATGTCCTCGGCGCCCTTGTGGTCCCAGCGCTTGTTGAGGCGGCTGACAAGGCGCAGGGTCTCCTCGACCGTGTAGCGCGGGTACAGCGGCTTGTCCTGCGCGAGGAACGCCACCCCGCCGCGTGCCTCGGGGGTGCCGGCCGTGTGCCCGAAGACCTCCACGGCGCCCTCGGTGGGCCTGAGCAGGTCGGTTGCCAGGTGGAAGAGGGTGGTCTTGCCCGCGCCGTTGGGGCCGACGAGCGCGGTGATACGGCCGGCGGGCAGCGCGAACTCGCAGTCGCGCAGCGCCCACCGGGCTCCGGCCCTGCTGCGGAACCGGAAGCCCAGGCCGCGTGCGCGGAGTGCCGGGGCCTGTGGCGTGGCGGCGGCGGCCTGTGGTGTGGCGGCGGCCTGTGGCGTGGGGGAGGGGCTCTCGCTCATGTGTCCTTCTGCGGTGGGTGCGCGCGGGGCGCCGCTTCGAGGGCGTCGAGTGCGCTCGTGAACAGGGCGCTGATGTCCTCACGTTCGAGGCCGGCGTCGCGGGCGCGTGCCAGCCAGTCGCCGAGTTCGGCGCGGAGCGCGGTGTCGGTCTCGGACTCGGGGCGTGCGAGTGACCTGCGGACGAACGTGCCGAGGCCGCGCCGGGCCTCCACCAGCCCCGCGCGTTCCAGTTCGCGGTACGCCTTGAGCACCGTGTTGGGGTTGATCGCGGTGGCCTCGACCACCTCCCTCGCGGTCGGGAGACGGTCACCCACACGCAACACGCCCATGCGGAGGGCCTGTTCGGTCTGCTGCACGATCTGGAGGTACGCGGCGACGCCGCTGCCCCGATCAATCCTGAACTCGATCACGTCCTCCTTCCGATTCCATGCTTTCACTAATTGAGTAGTGAAAGCATGGAGCACGGTGATCACGGACGTCAAACCGGGGCCCAGGGAGGGGGATCGGGCGAGGATGCGAGCGACCCGTATCCCGCTGACCACTGGTGGCGGGATACGGGTCGCGTGGGGTGAGCTGCTTGGTTGCTGACTGCTGGTTGCTGACTGCGGCGAACCACCGGTCGCCAACCACCGGTTGCGCTCTATTGGCCGCGCTCTACGGGTCGCGAACCACTGGCTGCCGACTACCGGTGATGAGCTACTGACTGCTGGCTACGGGTGGTGAGCCGCCGACTGCCGACTACGGGTGGTGAGCCGCCAACTGCCGACTACTGGCTGCGCCGTTCGGCTCGGAAGAGCGCAGCCCTGGCCTCGGCCCCGGCCTCAGACGACCGTCGCGCCCGGCGCCGGGCCCGTGGTGGGGCGTGCCGTGCGGCAGGTGCCCGAGGCGAGCAGAGCCTGTGCGGTGCGGGTCGCCGTCTCGGGGTCCTTGACCAGGAAGGCGCACGTGGGGCCCGAGCCGGACACCACGGCGGCCAGTGCTCCCGCCGCCGTACCGGCCTCCAGGGTGTCGGCGAGCGCGGGCCGCAACGAGACGGCGGCGGGCTGGAGATCGTTGCGGAGGGTCGCGGCGAGCGCCGCGCTGTCGCCCGCGCGGAGCGCCCCCAGCAGCTGTTCGTCCGGCTCCGGCTCGGGGACGCTGTCCTGGGTCGCGCCGAGCCCGGCCGCCTCCCGCAGCCTGTCGCACTCGCGGTACACATCAGGCGTCGAGAGCCCGCCGTCGGCGACGGCGAACACCCAGTGGAAGACGCCCCCTGTCGCCAGCGGTGTCAGCCGCTCACCCCTGCCCCGCCCCAGCGCGGCACCGCCCGCGAGGCTGAACGGCACGTCGGACCCCAACTCGGCGCAGAGCGCGAGGAGTTCGTCGTGCGGGGTGCGCGTGCCCCACAGCGTGTCGCACGCGAGCAGTGCACCGGCCGCGTCCGCGCTGCCGCCCGCCATGCCGCCCGCGACGGGGATGTCCTTCGCGATGTGCAGGTGCACGCGGGGTTCCAGGCCGTGCCGTTCGGCCAGCAACCGGGCCGCACGTGCCGCCAGGTTGGTGTCGTCGAGCGGGATGCGGGCGGTGTCGGGGCCCGAGGCGGTCAGGCGGGGCGAGTCGGCGGGGGTCGCGCTGACGGAGTCGTAGAGGCCGACGGCGAGGAAGACGTTCGCCAGGTCGTGGAAGCCGTCGGGGCGCCGACCGCCCACCGCCAGCTGGACGTTGACCTTGGCCGGTACGCGCACCGTGACGGTGGTGGTCCTGGGGTCTGGCTGGGTCACGTGGTGCGTCCTTCCCGCGTCTCTCGTGTGCCTCGCTCCTGTGCGCTCCGCGCGGAACGCGACTCCCTGCTGCCACCGCGCGGTTCCCTGCCACCGCGCGGTTCCCTGCCGCCACGCGGGCCCTGAGCGCCTCGTGGGCCCTGGCTGCCGCGCGGGCCGTGCTCGGCGATGGCGGCGAACTCCTCGACCGTGAGCGACTCCCCGCGCGCTTGGGGAGAGACACCGGCGGCGACCAGCGCCTCCTCTGCCGTGGCCCCCGATCCCGCCCAGCCGGACAGCGCGGCGCGCAGCGTCTTGCGCCGCTGCGCGAACGCCGCGTCCACGACGGCGAACACCTCTTCCCTGCTCGCGCCGGTCACCAGCGGGCTGTCCCTGCGTACGAGCGAGACCAGGCCGGAGTCGACGTTGGGCGCAGGCCAGAAGACGCTGCGCCCGATCGCGCCGGCGCGCTTGACCTCGCAGTACCAGGCGGCCTTCACGGACGGCACACCGTAGACCTTCGAACCGGGCGGGGCCGCCAGCCGGTCGGCGACCTCGGACTGCACCATCACCAGGGTGCGCCGGATGCTCGGGAAGGTGGCCAGCATGTGCAGCAGAACGGGAACGGCCACGTTGTAGGGCAGGTTGGCGACCATCGCGGTCGGCTCCCTGCCGGGCAGCTCCGTCAGCCGCAGCGCGTCGGAGTGCACGAGCGAGAACCGCTCGGCCCGCTCAGGAAGCCGCGCCTCCACGGTCGCGGGCAGCGCAGCCGCCAGTACGTCGTCGATCTCCACGGCGACGACCCCGTCGGCCGTCTCCAGCAGTGCCAGCGTGAGCGAGCCAAGACCGGGACCGATCTCCAGCACGGTGTCGTCGGGCCCGACCCCCGCCGTCCGCACGATGCGGCGCACGGTGTTCGGGTCGATGACGAAGTTCTGGCCGCGCTGCTTGGTGGGACGTACGCCCAGCGCCCCGGCCAGCTCCCGCACCTCAGCGGGACCGAGAAGGACCCCGGCGTCGGCGGAGCTGGGAACGCCAGAGCCGGGACCGTCGGAGCCGGGCCCGGAAGAGGCGGGTCCGGCGGAAGGGCCGGCGGAAGGGCCGGCGGAGGAGCCGGGGTCGGCAGGCCCGGGGGTTTCGGAAGGAGCCGGTGTGCCGGAGGGGCCGGTGGGGCCCGAGGGATCGGAGGGTTCGGAAGGGACAGCGCTCACCGCGACAGTTTACGGCCGCACACCGGCCACGGACTCGCGCCCCGGTCCATGTAGAGCTTCTTGGCGCGCATGGTCTGCTCCTCGGCGGGCGCGTTCTGCGGGCGCCCGCTCCCGCCCAGGCGCCGCCAGGTGCCGGTGTCGAACTGGTAGAGCCCGCCGTAGGTGCCCGAAGAGTCCACCGCGTCCGGTCTGCCGCCTGACTCGCACTCGGCGAGTGCCCGCCAGTTCAGCCCGTCAGCGCCCTCGACGGAGTCCGGCAGCTCCTTGGTGCCCACCCTGACGACCTGCGCCCGCGGTGTGCGCACCACTTCGCTGCTCGTCCTGCGCGGCTTCTGCCGTACGCCGTTGACGGTCCGCAACTCGTAGATGTCCCTGCGCAGCCCCGGCCTGCCCTGACGGCTGACGACCTCGGTGCCCTCCAGGAGCCGCGGGTCCTCTCTGCGCACCGTCACAAAGGGCAGCCGCTCCTCGTGGACCTTCTCCGTGCCCGTGATGCGCATGACCGTCACCGTCTGTCCGTCGCGCGGGAAGCCGCCGAGCGGTACGGACGTGGTGTCCTCGTCACGCAGCACGATCCCCGCGTCCTCCAGCGCCCCGCTTACGGTCGCCGCGTTGGTGCGCACACGCTGCTCGCGGCCGTCCACCAGGAAGGTGAGGGTACGTTCCGTCCACACCTCCACCTCCCTGCCGGTGCGCCCGATCGGTGCGGAGCGCGAGGTGGAGATCCGCGCTCCCTCGGCGCGTACCCCCAGCTCGCGCAGCGCCCCGCCCACCGTGTCCGCCGTCGTCCACACCTGGCGGCGGTGCCCGTCGAGCGTGAGCAGCAGCGGGCGACCGTAGCGCACCGCGATCTCGTCGCCGTCGCTCAGCGGCGCGCCCCGCGCGGGCAGCACGGTGTCGTGGCTGCCCAGCTCCACGCCCTCGTCCTCCAGCAGCTCCTCCACGTCATCGGCGAAGGTGTGCAGCGTGCGCGAACGTCCGTCCACATCCAGCTCGACGGACTTGTCGTAGGCCACGAACGCGGAGGTGCCGCCCGCGAGGAACGCCACCACGAGCGCCTGCGGCAGCAGCTTCCTGAACACCTCGGGCCGTTCGGAGGCCCGCCGCACCCGCGCGGCACGCCGCACCGCAGCCCGCCCTCCGCCCCGCGCCGCCAACGGCCCGGTGCCGGCACCGGCCCCGGCACCGATCGCGGGGCCCGCACCGATCCCGGCCCCCGGCTCCGCGGCCAACCCGCCCCGCACATACGGCTGGTGCCCGTACGGACCGGACACCCCGGCCGGTTCGTCCGGGCAGACCGGCTCGGGCAGCATGCCCGACGCGGGCAGCGGACCCGACTCGCGAAGCAGGACCGGCTCGTACACCTCTGCCGGTTCGTACAGCCCCGTCGACCCGTACAGCCCTGCCGGCTCGTACGCCCCGACCGGTTCGTACAGCCCGACCGCCTCGTACAACCCGGCCGGCTCATACGGCTCGCGAGCCGCGTAGGGCTGTGGCGGAGAGTACGGCGGGTATGTCTCTGCGGGCTCGTGCGGCTCACACGTTCTCCAGGGCTCGTACACCCCGTACAACTCGTAAGCTCCATAAGGCGCACGGCTTTCAGAAGCCGCGGAGGTCCCCGCCCCGTAGGCCCCCGCCCCGTAGGTCCCCGCCCCGTAGGTCCCCGCGTCGGCGACGGGCTCCCCGTACGCGGTCTCGTACGGGGAGGCGAACCCGCTCATCTGCGACTGGCTCACGGCGTACTCCCAGCGGTCCGGCCGGTGGCAGCCTGTCGGACAGGCCCGGCGGGCGGGGACTGTAGCGGAGGCCGCGTCACTGTCCCAAGCCCGCTCGATCACGCTGTGTCGGCCCCCGCGGCCCTGGGCGCCCCACTCACGCGCCGTGCCGCGCGGTGCTCAGTAGCCGAAGGCGCGCGCCGTGTTCGCCGCGACGTGCCCTGCCAGCGCGTCCTCCGTCATCCCCTTCGTCTCCGCCATCGCGCGCAGTGTGACGGGAACGAGATAGGGGGCGTTGGGCCGTCCGCGGTACGGCGCGGGGGTCAGGAAGGGCGCGTCCGTCTCGACCAGGACCAGTTCGGGCGGTGCCACGGCCAGCGCGTCCCGCAGTTGCTGCGCGTTCTTGAACGTGACATTGCCGGCGAAGGACATGAACCACCCTTTGGAGGCGCACAGTTCGGCCATCTCCGCGTCGCCCGAGTAGCAGTGGAAGACGGTGCGCTCGGGCGCGCCCTCCTCGCCGAGGATGCGCAGCACATCGGCGTGCGCGTCCCTGTCGTGGATGACCAGCGCCTTGTCCAGCCGCTTGGCGAGCGCGATGTGTTCGCGGAACGAGCGCTGCTGCTCGGCGACGCCCTCCTCGCCCGTACGGAAGTAGTCCAGCCCCGTCTCGCCCACGGCGAGGACCTGGGGGAGCGCGGCGAGCTTCTCGATACCGGCCAGCGCCTCGTCCAGCCGGGCAGCCCCGCCCTCGGCGGCCAGCCGGGGTGCCTCGTTGGGGTGGAGCGCCACGGCGGCCCACACGCTGTCCCACTCCGCCGCCATCCCGGCCGCCCACCGTGAGCGCTCCAGGTCGCAGCCGACCTGGATCACCGTCGTCACGCCCACGGAGGCCGCTGCCGACAGCGCCTCGCCGACGGAGGGCTCCTGCATGTCGAGATGGGTGTGCGAGTCCGCGACCGGCACCGCGAGCGGTTCGGGGAGGGGCGGCGGTGTCGACGCGGACCGCGTGTTCTTGTCGGGGGAGGCGGGGTTCGGCATACCCGCGATGATAAAGCGCTTCCGTTGCAGCGCCGACGGCGATATCGCCGCTTCAGCGGTGCACGCCAGGCGCCGGCTTCAGTGGTGCGGAAGGGCGGCCTCGGCGGTGGAGACCCGGCCGGAACGCATGATCCTCACCACATGCCCCTCGCAATTGCGACAGGTGGGTTTGGTGAGCGGAGAGGGGACCTGCTCGCCGTTTGCGAAATAGACCACCAGCGGTCGGCCATCGGCATATTCGCGGTGCTTGATCTCGTATTCCTGCTCCCAGCCGTGACCACACTTCATGCAAGCGAAAGAGTACGCCTCATGTGCTGTGTCCTGCACGGACGGGGTGGTTCCTGCGGTGGTGCCGCTGTCGTGCCTCATGGCAGCTCCTCTCTACGGGCGAGAACGCCCACCACCAGTGGACTCCTCGCCAAGAGGAAACGCAGCAGCTCTTCCCTGCTATTGGGGCAAATTTTGTTCCCGCGTCAAAGAAGGGCCCGCCGAACCCCGCTGCTTATGCTTTCTCTTTGCATTTCCGCGTGACTCCTTTACCCGGGCGCCGGGATACGGGCCGTGTCAGGATCCCGTATTTTTCCCCGCCACGACAGCGTCGAAGACCTCCCGTTTGGGAACCCCCGCTTCCTGCGCGACGGCCGCGATGGCCTCCTTGCGCCGCTCGCCCGCCTCCTCGCGTACGGCCACCCTGCGCGCCAGTTCGCCCGCGTCCAGCTCGCCGGGGTCGGGCGGCGCCGCGCCGTGCACGACGACCGTGATCTCACCGCGCACCCCGTCGGCGGCCCACAGCGCCAGCTCCTTGAGGGGCCCGCGCTTGACCTCCTCGTACGTCTTGGTCAGCTCGCGGCACACCGCGGCCTCCCGCGCCCCGCCGAAGACCTCGGCCATGGCCGCGAGCGTGGCGTCCAGGCGGTGCGGCGACTCGAAGTACACCAGCGTGCGGCGCTCCCCTGCCGCCTCGCGCAGCCTGCTGAGCCGCTCACCCTGCTTGCGCGGCAGGAACCCCTCGAAGCAGAACCGGTCGACGGGCAGCCCCGATACCGCCAGCGCCGTCAGCACGGCCGAGGGCCCCGGCACCGCCGTCACCCGCACCCCGCGCTCCACGGCCGCCGCCACGAGCCGGTAACCGGGGTCGGAGACCGAGGGCATCCCCGCGTCCGTCACCAGCACCACGCGCGCCCCGCCCGCCAGCGTCTCCGTCAACTCGGGGGTGCGGGCCGACTCGTTGCCCTCGAAGTACGAGACGACCTTGCCGCCCGGTTCCACCCCGAGCGCCTGCGTCAGACGGCGCAGCCTGCGGGTGTCCTCGGCCGCGATCACATCGGCCCTGGCCAGTTCGGCGGCGAGCCGCGGCGGGGCGTCGGCGGGGTCACCGATGGGCGTTCCGGCGAGTACGAGCGTTCCAGTCACGCGCCCATCCTCGCAGCGGCGGCCACGCGCCCGCGCACAGCGCCCCCTCGTATCCCTACGATGGCCCGCGTGACGACCAGTGACACCGCGGTGGACGCGCGACAGCGGGAACGGCGTGAGGCGCGTGAGCGGCGAGAAGGGGGCTGCGACGGCGAGGACGGCCAGAACAGGCCGTCCCTGTGGCAGGCACGCCTGCGCCGATTCGGCCATGTGGCCAGGCCGCGGCCCGGTGTACGGCGGCGCCTCGACCCCCCGTTCCCCCAGCCGGACACGCGCCTGGCGACGCTCTTCGGGCTCAGCCCTCAGGCCGCGCTCCGGCTCTCACGCTGGGCCGCGTGGGGTGTGCCGGTCCTCATCGCGCTCGTCGCCGGTGTGCTGCGCTTCTGGCAGCTGGGGTCCCCGCACGCCGTCATATTCGACGAGACGTACTACGCCAAGGACGCCTGGTCGCTGCTCCACCACGGGTACGAAGGCACCTGGCCCGACAACGCCAACGACAAGATCCTTGGCGACCCGCAGAGCATCCCGCTGTCGCCCGAGGGCTCGTACGTCGTCCATCCACCCGTCGGCAAGTGGATCATCGCGCTCGGCGAGGGCCTCTTCGGTCTGACGCCCTTCGGCTGGCGCTTCATGACGGCCGTGCTCGGCACCCTGTCCGTGCTGATGCTGTGCCGTATCGGCCGCCGCCTGCTGCGCTCGACCGCGCTGGGCTGCCTCGCGGGCGCCCTGATGGCCGTGGACGGGCTGCACTTCGTGATGAGCCGCACCGCGCTGCTCGACCTGGTGCTGATGTTCTGGGTGCTGGCCGCCTTCGGCTGTCTGCTCGTCGACCGCGACAGATCCCGTGCGCGGCTCGCGAACGCGCTGCCCCCGCTCGACCCCGACAGCAAGCATCCCGCGCGTGAGCTGAAGCCGGACGCTTCCGTCGCCGACCGTATGAACTTCGGCTGGCGGCCCTGGCGGCTGCTCGCCGGCGTCTGCCTGGGACTCGGCTTCGCCACCAAGTGGAACGGCCTCTACATCCTCGCCGCCTTCGGCATCCTCACCGTCCTGTGGGACGTGGGTGCACGGCGTACGGCAGGCGCCGCACGCCCCTTCAGGTCGATGCTCCGCAGGGACGCGCTACCGGCCTTCATCTCGCTACCGGTGGTCACGATCGCCACCTACGTCGCCTCCTGGAGCGGCTGGTTCGCCACCTCGGGCGGCTATTTCAGGGACTGGGCCACCAAGGCGGGTGCCGCCGGGCCCTGGGGCTGGCTGCCAGGACCGCTGCGCAGCCTGTGGCACTACGAGTACGAGGTCTACGAGTTCCATGTGAACCTCACCTCAGGGCACACGTACCAGTCCAACCCCTGGAGCTGGCTGGTTCTCGGCCGTCCCGTCTCCTACTTCTACGAGTCACCCAAGGCCGGCAAGGACGGCTGTACGGACAAGGCCGAAGGGTGTGCGCGCGAAGTCCTCGCGCTGGGCACCCCGATGCTGTGGTGGGCCGCCTGCCTGGCGCTGCTCTACATCCTCTACCGCTGGTTCTTCCGCCGCGACTGGCGCGCGGGCGCGATCCTGTGCGGGGTGGCGGCCGGCTACCTGCCGTGGTTCGCGTACCAGGAGCGCACCATTTTCCTGTTCTACGCCGTCGTGTTCGTGCCGTTCTTGTGCCTCGCCCTCGCGATGGCCGCCGGAGCGCTCGCCGGTCCACCGGGCGTCAGCGACAGACGGCGTGCCGTGGGGGTGGTCGCGGTCGGCGTCGTGGGCCTGCTCATCGTCTGGAACTTCATCTACTTCTGGCCCATCTACACAGGCCAGACGATCCCGGTGGACGCCTGGCGACAACGGATGTGGTTCGACACCTGGATCTAGCTGGGTCGTTGAAGTGCGTGCGACTGCGCGTCGTTCGTCGTTGACGGTCGGTGTTGGTCGTTGTTGGTCACCCTCGTACGGCCCACAGACGGCCCAGACATGGGGCTGGGCCATGAGGAGCTGTCCCGGCACCGAGCAGAGCGAGTCTGGAGGTCTGAACCATGCCCCTGTCTGACGTCACCCTGCGCCGATACGCTGGCACGCACCAGTTGATGAGAGTGGAGAGTGCTCCGAGAATGGGTCCGAAGTCGACGGAGGCGTACAACGAGATCCGTGCATGGATCGAGTCGGGCAAGTTGGAGCCCGGGGCCAAGCTGCCGAGCGAGCGCAGGCTCGAAGACGAACTACCAGTGAGGCGCACGGCGCTGCGGCAGGTACTGGCCCGTCTCGTGTCCGAGGGATACATCGAGGTGCACGGCCGCAGCTCGTACCGCGTGGCGGGTGCCGTGAGCACGTCCACACCTGAAGGGTTGGAGCCGTGGACGATCCACGGTGAGCGCACGATTTACGAGAACAAGTGGGTGGACATCGACCTTGTCGATGTCGAGCCGCCTGGCGTGAACCGTTTCGAGCACCACGTCGTACGGCTTCAGCACGTCGCAATTTCCGCGATCGTGGATGACGATGACCGCGTGCTCATGCTCTGGCGCTACCGCTTCGTTCCCCGGGCGTGGGGGTGGGAGTTGCCCGGCGGGATCGTTGACGCCGGAGAAGACCCCAAGGAAGCGGCTCTGCGGGAAGTCGAGGAGGAGACCGGTTGGCGTCCGGAGTCGCTGGAGCACGTAGTCACCTATCAGCCCATGGTGGGCATGGTCGACTCTCCCCACGAAATCTACGTCGGCAAGGGGGCGAAACGCGTTGGCGAACCCACGGACCTCGAAGAGGCTGGACACATCGAATGGGTTCCACTGGCAGACGTTCGGGGCTTGATGAAGCGCGGTGACTTGATGGGTTCGGGCACCCTCGTTGCGCTCCTGCACATCCTTGCCAACCGAGGCGCCGGCGCGGCTACGGCGAGCCGCTGAGCAGTGCGATTCGCCTCTGGTGACGCACCGACCCAGTGCGCTTGGCCAGTAGTCGCGCTTCGCGCAAGTGCTCTACGGCCTGATCGTGCTCATCCCGGACCATGTGCGCCTGAGCCAGGTCGCAGCGAAGCCCGGCCTGAGCACGGATAAAGCTGGAGTCGACGCTGTCGAGAGCCTCGTACAGGCTGCCCACGGCGTCGTCGTCTCCGAGCAGCGCCAGGGCGTTGCCACGCCAGCGCGTCAGATGCCCGTGGTTCAGGAACACGCTCGGCATGTCATCGTCTCGCGCGTGCGCCCCAGCAGGTAGGCACTCAAAGGCATTGCCCAGGGCCCGACGACAGTCGTCCGGCATGCCGGCCTTGGCGCAGAGTTCCGCTTCGGCCGCGTGCAGCCATGCCTGAAGGCGTGGAGACAGCCTCTGCCCGCCGGTCTCCCGTGCGTGTCGCACGAGCGCGACAGCGTCGTCCGGCCGCCCAGCTTCCCCGAGCACGTACGCCTGCTCGCCCATCGCGTGGACCAGGAACATCGGGGCGTCCGCTTCCTTTGCTGCGTGCTTGGCCAACTCGTAGTGACGCCAAGCGCGTTCGACAAACCCGCCATCGAGCGCCTGCCATGCGGCCAATGTGGCTGCACCCGTCAGCGCAGCAGCGACCGGCCGACGTGTGTCCGGAAGCACCGCAAAGGTAAGTGCTTCTTCGAGCGTGGACAGGTGGCTTGTCATCTGGTCGACCAGACTCGCAGCGCCCATCTGCCGGTCCATGGTCCGCAGCAGCTCCGTCTGGTCCATGAACGTCTGCACCATCGACTGACTCACGTTGCGAGCTGAATCGATGCGGCCAAGAAGCTCGTCGTATCCGTCTGCCACTGCGGGCAACGACGGTCGCGCGGCAACTTCCTGACCTCGCAATTCGTGGTCTGTCGTGCCGAGAATCGCCCGCAGGATGGCCGCGTAGTGGTCGTTGATCCTGCGCTTGCCGTTCTCCCACTCGGACACGTACGTACGCAGGCTTCCTGTGCTCGCGATGTCGACCCGCTTCTGCCGCGCATACGCCTCGATCGAGCGCACGAGCCGTTCCTGAGACATCCCTCGTGCCGCTCGCGCGGCTCGCAATCCGTTCGCCATGTTCATCCGCTCCCAAGCGGTTGGCCGAGCAGTGCTCTCAGCAGCATGCCGCACAACACCGCAGGTCGTCACGGGTTAACCCTGGCCTTAACCCGCTTGCAGTGAGGCCCAGTTGGCTACCGGATCACGGCTCTGCGCAGTGACATGGAAGTGCGCAGAAGAGATCGGCAGGCGAGAAATACGCCGAAGGACTTGACTCTGGTGCGCACCAGTTGCAGTCTATTGGTGCGCACCAGATGAGGCCCCGGTCTCGACGGAGTGCAGGAGCCCCGCATTGGACGGGGGGAGGCGACCCGGCGCCTTGTCATTAACCGGAGGGCTTAGGCCGAAAGGCCATGTCTCCATACGCCTACACGGGACAGGGCGGCTCTACCTGATACGGGAGTCGTCGCCCCCGAAGGAGACGAACAAGCACGTCACACACCTTCCGCAGTGCTTCGTGTGCTGCGGCCGGTTGCCTCTCCCGCTCGTCCGGCCTGGCCGTACGAGCGGGGTGGGGGGAGCCGGACTCTTTCCTTCTTCCTGAGAGGACACCTGCTATGTGGACCAGTCTTGTAGCTGTCATAGGCACCCTGGCCGGCGCGCTTGTCTCCGGTCTCCTCCAGCACCGCGTCGCCCGTACCGACCGCAGTGACGCACGGGCCGAACAGCTTCGCCGGGACCGGATGGACGCGGTCACCGCACTTGCCCGCTCCGTCTCCGACCACCGCCGCGCGATGTGGCAGGTACGGGACGCGGAACTGACAGGCCAGAGCGCTGAGCGGGTGGAGGAGCTGCGGGACGAGTCGCACCGCACCCGCTCGGAGATCACCGACCCTGCCGTGCGGCTGAAGCTGCTGTTCACCGACAGCGCGGTCCGCACCGCCGCGCAGGAGGCCGCACAGGCCACCTACCGCATGCGGGAGTGCACCACCCTCGACCAGCTCCAGGCCGGCCGCGCTGCCGCGCTGGCCGCGCACGACGACTTCGTGAGCGTCTGCGGTGACTTCCTGGCCTGACCGGCTGCCTGTCCTCCCCGACGCCCACCAGCGACGGGGAGGGCGGGGAGCCGGGACAGGCCCGGCACCAGGACGGAGACCCTTCCATGAGCGGCGACACGTACAACACGGTCAGCGGCCAGGTCGGCAGCGTCATC
>NZ_JANCPR020000004.1 GCF_028657195.3 Streptomyces iconiensis | reverse complement strand
AGGGAGGGGTTGTTCGGGGCTTATCGGGTGGAGGGGGGAGCAGGGTTCAGTGGGGAGGGGCTTGGGGGCGGGGTCAGGGGGTGTGGGTTGCTATGTGGTTGAGGCGGGTTATGGCGGCGTCGAAGGTTCGGGTGAGGTCGTCCACTACGGACTGGACGGAGCGTTCGGAGTTCATGGAGCCGACGATCTGGCCCACGGGAGTGCCGAGGAGCGGTTCTACCTCGTGGCGTTGGATGCGGGAGTTCGCGTCGGCGACCAGCAGGCCCTGGAGGGGCATGGGGAGGGTGCCGGGGCCCTCGGGGGAGTCCCAGGCGTCGGTCCAGGCGGTGCGCAGTTGGCGGGCGGGTTTGCCGGTGAGGGCGCGGGAGCGGACGGTGTCGCCGGCGCCGGCGGCCAGGAGTTTGCGGGTGAGGGCGCGGGAGTGGAGGTCGGCCTCTGTGGTGGTCAGCCACAGGGAGCCGAGCCAGGCGCCCTGGGCGCCCAACGCCAGGGCTGCGGCGATCTGTTCGCCGCTGCCGATGCCGCCGGCCGAGAGCACGGGCAGCGGGTCGACGGCGCGGACGACCTCGGGGGTGAGGACCATGGAGGCGATCTCGCCCGTGTGGCCTCCGGCCTCGTAGCCCTGGGCCACGACGATGTCGATGCCCGCTTCCTTGTGCCGCTGCGCGTGCAGGGCGCTGCCGGCGAGCGCGGCCACGGGGATGTCGTGGCGGTGTGCGCGTTCGATGACGTCGGCCGGGGGCGAACCGAGGGCGTTGGCGAGGAGTTTGACGGGGTACTCGAAGGCGGTGTCCAACTGGGAGCGGGCGACGCTCTCCATCCAGCCCGTGATGCGCCAGCCGCCCGTCTCGCCCTCGGGCATCTCGGGGACGTTGTATGTCGCGAGAGTGTCGTGGACGTACTGGCGGTGGCCCTCGGGGATCATCGCCTCGACGTCGGCCTCGGTGACGCCCTCGACCTTTTTGGCGGGCATCACGACATCGAGCCCGTAGGGGAGGCCGTCGGTATGGCTCTCCATCCAGTCCAGGTCACGCTTCAGCTCTTCGGACGCGCCATAGCGCACCGCGCCGAGCACGCCGAAGCCTCCGGCGCGCGTGAGCGCCGCTGCCACGGCGGGGAAGGGCGTGAAGCCGAAGATCGCGTGCTCTGCTCCCAGCTTCTTGCTCAGCTCCGTCTGCATGGGGCGCAGGATGCCGCAGCGGGGCGGCGGAGGGAAGAGATTTTCTGATGCTGTGTCAGATGTGGGGGCTGGGGTCCCTCTTGGCGCCGTCCCGTTGGCGGGTGACGGCCGCCACCTCGCGGTAGACCTCGACCGCCTCGCCCGAACGTCCCAGCTGTTCCAGGCAGTGTGCCTCGTCGTTCCTGCTGGCGAGGGTGTCGGGGTGGTCGGGGCCGAGTACGCGTTCGCGTACGGCCGCCACGTGGCGGTAGACCTCCAGTGCCTCGTCCCAGCGGCCCAGCCAGCCGAGGCCGACGGCGATCTCGCGGCGGCTGACGAGGGTGTCGGAGTGGTCGGGGCCCAGGGCGCTCTCGCGTGCGGCGCACACCTCGCGGGCCTGTGCCAGCGCCTCCTCCCAGCGGCCGAGCCTGCCGAGGTTGACGCCCAGGCCGTGCAGGGCGCGCAGCGTCTCCGGATCGGCGGGGCCCTGTGCGCGGATGCGGGTGCGGGCCAGGTCGCGGTACAGCTCCAGTGCCTCGGCTGAACGGCCCAGCCTGCCGAGGCACACCCCGGACTCGTAGCGCGCGGCGAGGGTGTCGGGGTGGTCGGGGCCCAGGGTTCTGGTGCGGGCCTCGTCGACGACGCGGTAGGTGGCGAGCGCCTCGTCCCAGCGGCCCAGCCTGCCCAGCGCGTAGCCGACCTCGTAACGGGTGACGAGGGTGTCGGGATGGTCGGCCCCGAGGACGCGTACGCGGGCGTCGGCGACCTCGCGTGCCATGGCGTACGAGTCCTCCAGGCGGCCGAGCCTGCTCAGATTGAAGGCGAGGTTGTGGCGGCAGCGCAGCGTGTCGGGGTGGTCGGGTCCCATCGTGCGTATGCGCGCCGCGAGCACCTCCGCGTAGACCTCGTGAGCCTCGGTGTGGCGGCCCAACTGGCCCAGTACGTAGGCGGATTCCTGCTGTGCGGCCAGGGTGTCGGGATGGTCGGCGCCCAGTGCGGTCGCGCGCCCTGCGGCGACCCGGGTGTACTCGCCGAGCGCCTCGTCGTGGCGGCCGAGGCGGGAGAGGGTGAAGCCCGACTCGTAGCGGCTGGCGAGCGTGTCGGGGTGGCAGGGGCCGAGGGCCTGTTCGCGCTCGGCCGCGACGGCACGGTGCACCTCGCCCGCCTCCTCCCAGCGCCCGAGGCGGCCCAGGCTGAGCCCCGCGTTGTGGCGGCTCGCGAGCACGGCCACCAGCTCGCGCGGCGGGGCCTCGCGGGAGGTCTGTGCGGTGAGCGGGTCCTGTGAGGCGGCCGGCCCCTGGGGGCTGTGGGGGCCGTTGCGGGTGCGGGGGTCGTTCGGGTGGCGGTGCGGTGCGCGTGTACTGTCGCCCGATCTGGTGCGCGGGCGCAGCCTGGCGGAGACGGCGGGTGGGCCGCCCTGGTCAGGTATGCCGGCGAGCGGCGGTTTGACCGGGCCCTTGAGCCCCGTCCACTGTCCGGTCAGCCCACTCAGGCCGGTCGGCGGGGTCGCGGTGCCCAGCGCCCAGGAGCCGCTCGCGCGGGAGCCGCTTCCCATACCGCGGGTCCACGAGGGCAGCCACAGCGGCGCCGCCTGGCGGGGTGCCGCGGCGGCGCCCGGGCCCGGGCCGGGGCCGGGGTCCGGTGCGAGGGTGCCGGTGCCGGCCGTGACCGCCGCTCCTGCCCGGGCGGCAGCGAGGCCCCGGGTCAACTCGGCCGCACCGCCCGGGCGTTGCTCGGGCTGCTTGGCGAGCAGCCCGAGGATGACGGTCTCCAGCGGTACGGGGAGTTCGGGCCGGTGGTCACGGGGCGGCCGGGGTTCGGTGTCACGGTGACCGACGAGGACGGACCAGGCGTCGTCGTTGTCGAACGGCGGGGCGCCGGTGGCGATCTCGTAGAGCACACATCCCAGCGAGTACAGGTCACTGCGGTGGTCGACCACGGCGCCCGCGATCTGCTCGGGCGACATGTAGTGCGGCGTGCCCATGGCGATCCCGCCGCCGGTGAGCTTCGCGGTGAAGCCGATGTCGTGGCCGAGCCGTGCGATGCCGAAGTCGCAGATCTTGACGGTGCCGTCCTCGGTCCGCATGACGTTCGCCGGCTTGAGGTCGCGGTGCACGATGCCCTGGTCGTGCGTGTAGGCCAGCGCAGCGGCGACCTGTTCGGCGACCTCGATGACCTCGGTGACCGGCAGCGGGTGCTGCTTGTTGTCCTCCAGTAACTGGCTGAGGTTACGGCCTTCCAGCAGCTCCATGACCAGGTAGAGCAGCCCCTCGTGCTCGCCGAAGTCGTGCACGACCGTCACGCCCCTGTGCTGGAGCGCCGCCGCGACGCGTGCCTCGCGCCGGAAGCGCTCGCGCAGGACCCGCATGAACGTCTTGTCGCCGTGCTCGGCCAGTGGTTTGAGGCACTTGACGGCCACCCGCCTGCCCAGTGACTCGTCGCGTGCCCGCCACACTTCCCCCATGCCCCCGCGCCCGATGAGATCGAGCAGCCGGTAACGACCCTGAATCAGGGTGTTCTCCGCCATGGCCTGCTGTCGCCCCCGTCGTTGCCTCGGTCCCTCCCCTGTCTGTTCAGTATGGCTGCCTCATTCCTGACTGTGTATGCCAGGCGATGGCGGCGTATGCGCGTTTGACTGATTCGGCCACCCCTGCGCGGCCTGGTCCCGGTCCCGTGTCGGTTGTACCGATGCCTGTGCCTGTGGGTCAGTGCGCGGAGCCTGCCTTGGTCAGGTGTGCGGTGACCTCGGCCCTGGTGGGCTGGCCCGTACGGGCTCCCGGGTGCCGGCAGGACAGGCCGGCCGCTACGGACGCGAAGCGGGCCGCCTCCGCCGGGTGTGCCCCGCGCTCCAGTTCGGCGGCGTAACAGCCCACGAAGCAGTCTCCGGCGCCGGTGGCGTCCTGTGCCTCTACGCTCAGCGCTTCGCCCGTGCACGTGTCGCCGGCCGGCGTGTACAGCTGCCATCCACGCGCGCCGTCGGTGACCACCAGGTGGATACGGTGTGCCACCGCGAGGGCGCCGGGGTCCTCGCCCAGCAGCCAACCGGCCTGCGTGCGGCCGATGATGGCGTGTTCCGCCACGGACAGCGCCGCCAGCGCGGCCTCCGTACGTTCGCAGCCGTCCAGGTCCACGACGACGCGGAGGTTCGGAGCCGCGGCCAACAGCGGCCCGGCCCAGGGGAACCGGTAGCCGTCGAGGTACAGCCACCCGCCGCCCGCCGCGCCGAGCCGCAGGACGACCTGGGCGACGTACTCCTCGGTGACATCGTCGTCCTGGCTGATGACGGACCGCTCGCCGTCGGGGGTGACGAGCACGATCGCCGTGGTGAGGCGGCCGTCCCGGGAGACCCACGCGGTGTCCACGCCGTCAGCGGCGAGGCGGTCGAGGAAGGCGGTGCTGAGCGGGTCGGTCCCCACCACCCCGGCGAATGCGGCGTCGGCACCCGTACGGGCGGCGGCGGCAGCCGCGTTGGCGGCCATCCCGCCGTCGTGGCGCTGGACGTCCAGCGCCTGCACGCGGTCTCCCGCTCCTGGCAGTGCGGGCACGTGCACGGTCTGGTCGCTGTTGCCGTACCCACAGAAAACGATCATGAAGAAGTACACCCACTTCCCGCGGTGACCCCACGGCGGCGGCCTGAACGGCTCGTGATGGCGGCCACCTCGCGCACAGGCCGGACCGGTTGGCGGCCCGGCGGTGGTGTGCGGCCCTGATGAGGGACCCGGTCCGGCGGCTGCGCCGGGCGTCCGTGCGGCACGGTCCGGTGGCACGGCGCCGTTTCCGCTCGGCGGCGCCCGCACCCTGCCGGGGGCCGCACCGGGTCGTGACCGGGACCGTAGGCGCAGGGCGGCGGGCTCGTCAACGGCCGCTGGGGATCCAGGTGTTGCGCGACAGTCGCTCACTCTGTGCGATTTACCGTGGCGCAAAGTTATGTGAGCTGACCCGTTGACCAAACGTCATGACGTTCGCATGCTTTGGCCATGGCTTGGGACGACGAAGACTTGATGGACGGCCCCGTGCCGAAGTGGCATCAGATAGCTGAGCGGCTGCGCTCGGCGCTCACCAAGGGCGAGTTCGCGCCCGGCGAAGCGCTGCCGTCCGAGACGCTGCTGACGCGCCGCTTCGGCATCAGCCGCACCACGGCACGCAGCGCGCTCAACGAGCTGGAGAGCGAACAGCTGGTGACCCGGCGGTCAGGACAGGGCACGATCGTGCTCCCGCCGAAGGTCGAGCAACCGCTCAATCTGCTGGCCTCGTTCTCTGACGACATGCGGGCACGCGGCCTGCGCCCGAGCTACCGGGTCATCGAGGTCGCGGCCCGGCCCGCGCCGGCCGACACCGCCAGGGAACTGGGGATCGGCGAGGGCGAACAGGCCGTCTGCGTGGACAGGGTGCTGCTCGCCGACGACGAACCGATCGCGTCCAGCGTCTCGTGGCTCTCCCCCCGGATCATCGACCCCGCGGCGCCGCCGGACGCCGGCACCCTGCGCGACTCCTCGCTGTACGACTGGATCGAGCGGACCACAGGTACCCGGATCAGCTCCGGTCAGGAGTACATCGAGGGCGGCGTGGCCGACTCGCATCTGGCCGGGCGGCTCGCGGTCACCAAGGGCGCCCCGATCCTGATCGCCCGCCGCCGCGCGCTGTCCGCCTCCGCCGCTCCGCTGGAGTACGTGGTGATCACCTACCGGGCCGACAGGTACCGCTTCAGGATCGAGCTGTCGCGCCCATGAACCAGACAGCGCTCTTCGTCGGGGACACGGTCTTCGACACGACGGTACGGGTCGACTCCCTGCCCGCCGCCGACGAGAAGGTGGTCAGCACCCACCTCACCGACGCGCTCGGCGGTGTGGTGACCAACGCGGCCATCGCCTGCTCCCGCACCGGAACGCCGACGACGCTGGTGAGTTCGGTGGGTTCCGACGCCGCCGGGCGTGAGTGCGTCAGGCAGGCGGAGAAGGCCGGTGTCGACTTCCGGCCCGAGGTGGCCGCCGGCCCGTCCAGCCGTGCGGTCATCACCATCGCCGAGGACGGCGAGAAGCACCTCGTGCTCGTGCCGGGGACGCGCATGTACCCGTCCGAGACGATGTGCCGTGACCTCTCCCTCGCCTCCGTTGGATGGCTGCACACGGCGGTGTACGACCCGGCAGCCGCGCGGGCGGTCATCGCCAGGTGCGCGGGAGACGGCGTGCCCTGGTCGGTCGATCTGGAACCCGCGACGTTCACGGGCGGGATCGAGACGCTCGCCGGCCATCTCGACGGCGCCGCCGCTGTGTTCTGCAACACGCGCGCAGCGCAGGCCGTCGGGCCTGCGCCCGAGCGGGTGCTCTTCGGTCTCGGTGCGCGTGCCGTGGTCTTCACCGACGGTGCGCGCGGGGCCCGTTGGTGCACTCCGGGCGGCGCCGGGGTCTCCGTCCCGCTGCCGCGCGGGCAGCGCCCGGTCGTGGACACGACGGGAGCCGGTGACTGCCTGGCCGGTTCGTTCGTCGGCATGATGCTGGAGACGGGCGACCCGCTGGAGTCCCTGCGCTACGCGGTGACGGCCGCCTCCTACAGCTGCTCCGGGTTCGGAGCCGGCTCGGCCTACGCCACACGGGCCGAGGTGATGCGCTGGTACAGGCCCTCGGAGAACGCGCCCGGTGACGCGCGGGAGCGGGGTGCGTCATGAGCCTGCTGAGTGAGGAGACGGATGTCTTCGCCGCGGCTCCCGGACAGCGGTGCGCCGTACTGTTCCTGGCCCGTTGGCGCACGCCACGTCCCGGAGACCTCGCCCGGATCGCCCCGGCGCTGTACGGGGAGTTCGACGCGCTGCGGGCGGCCGGCTGGCGGCTCTCGCTCGACCGGGTGCTCGCCGGGGAGGAGCCCCCGGACCCGGACCAGGTCCCGGACGCGGACACGGACGCGCCCACCGTGTACGCCACCGGCTTCTCGCACGACGTCGATCTCGTCGGTCTCTTCGAGGCCCCCACGCCGACGGCGGCGCTGGCGGGAACCCTGCGGCTCGAACAGGCGGGCTGGGAGCGGCTGTTCCGCACGGAATGGCTGATCGGGCCCCGCGAGTTCCTGCCGGTCGTAGGTCCCGCATCCCGGCGTGCGGAGGACGACTGGGGCTTCTTCGCACTGTGGAAGTGGAACAGCGCGTGGCAGGCGGCGAGCGCCGAGGAACGGCGTGCGTACGACCTGGAGTGCGATGCCGCGTTCTCCGCCGACGTACGTGACGGAGCCGCGATCGCGGGGCGCTACCGCCTCGACGGCGCGAGTCAGTGGGACCACATCGGCGCCTGGCGGGTGCCGGGGCCCTCGATGGTGGACGCGGCGATGCACGAGCACGGGCGGGTGGCGGACTTCAAGTTCACCACCTCCCGCCACTACCTCGGCCGCAGGACCCCGTTCGAGGACGTTCTCCGGGCGGGGGAACGGCAGGACTCCCCCAAGGAAGGAACAGCGCACACGCCATGAGTGACGTCGTCTGGTTGCACCACTCCCTGCCGCGCACCGCCTGGTACGACCTCCAGCCGGAGCAACGGGCCCGCCGTGAGCGCGACTTCGAAGAACAGCGCAGGGCGTCCGAACGCGAAGGCGGCACCAGGAACGGCCGCTTCCACGTACGCGGGCAGAGCGACTGGTCCCACGTGGAGATCTGGTCCTTCCCCTCCCCCGAGCACGCCTTCGACCACTGGTCCCGGCTCGTCGCGGCGGGCTACACCGCCTGCTTCGAGTTCTCCAACCAGGTGGGCCTGGCCGACCCGGCCACCCGGCCCGCCTGAGCACCACAAGAGAGGAACCCATGAACAACCCTGTCCGCAGCACCGGGGACGAGCGCCCGCTCGGCGTCTTCCCGCCGAAGGAGTCGGCGCTGAACTCGATCTTCGGGACCGAGCGTGTCGTCATCGGTGTCGTGCACTGTCCGCCGCTCCCGGGCAGCCCCCACTACCGCGGGGAACCTGTCGCGGAGCTGATCCGGTTCGCGCTGGAGGAGGCGGCGGCCTACCAGGAGGGCGGTGTGCACGGACTGATCGTGGAGAACGCCTGGGACCTGCCCTTCCCCAAGCCGGAGGACCAGGGCTTCGAGACGGCAGCCACGCTGGCCGTGATCGGTGACCACGTGCGCGAGAAGGTGGGGCTGCCCGTCGGCGTCAACGTACTGGCGAACGGGGCGCACTGCTCGCTGGCCACGGCGCAGGCCGCCCAGTCCGCCTTCGTCCGCGTCAACCAGTGGGCGAACGCCTACGTCGCCAACGAGGGCTTCATCGAAGGGCTGGCGCCCTCGGCGACGCGCTACCGGGCGACATTGCGTGCCGAACACCTCAAGGTCTTCGCCGATGTGCACGTCAAGCACGGCTCGCACTCGATCATCGCCGACCGGTCCCTGGCCGAACAGACGGAGGACGCCGAGTTCTTCGACGCCGACGTGCTGATCGCCACCGGCGGACGTACCGGTGACGAGGCCGCCGAGAGCGAGGTCCAGGGCATCCTGGATGCCACCCGGCTGCCGGTGATCATCGGTTCGGGCATGCACGACGGCAACGCGGAGCGCCTGCTGTCCCTGTGCCACGGGGCCATCGTGGCCTCGTCGTTGAAGGAGAACGGCCGCTGGTGGGGACGGGTCGACCGGTCGAAGGTCAGGGCCTTCACCCGCCACGCCGAGAAGGCCGGATACCACCTGCCGTGAGCGGAGAAGGACGGCTGCCACCCGCCGTGGGCGGAGAAGGACGGCTGCCACCCACCGCGATCCGCCGGCTACCGCCCGCCGTGATCCACGGCGCCACCGTCACCGGCTGAACCGCCGGTGAGGCGTACGGGGCCCGACCGGCACCCGGCGCCCCGTACGCCCCTGTACCCCTGTACTCCGTACACACCCCGTACGTCTCTGTTCCCTGTACGCCCCGCCGGTGCTTCAACCCCGGCCTCCGGCGCGGGCGGTGGGCCATGCCCGACGCGGGGGCCGGCCCTTCCGGGCCGCCCCCGGCGCCACCGGCCCACTCCCCCGCCCCGGTGTCCCCTCTCCGGGCCGCCCGTGCTCCGGGCGCCCGTTCACCGGGCTGCCCCGCACTCGGCGCGGCCATCCCCGAATCCCCGCGCCCGTGGGCCGGTTCGCCGTACCAGGTTCGGCCTGTCCGCGCGCACCTGACGGACCCGAAGGGCGCGGGCCCGCACCCATATCCCGGTTCCTCTGGAGGTACCCCCATGTCCGCTGTACCCGCACCACGGTCCACCCCGCCACCGGCCGCGGGGCGGCCCGGCCCGCTGAGCGCGCGGCTCAGGAGCCGGAACAAGGACATCTGGGAGGAGGCGCTCGGCATGCGCTTCGTCCACGATGTGACCACCGACGCGCTCAGCGATGCCGTCTTCGCCCGGTATCTGCTCTTCGAGCGGGAGTTCGTGGACACGGCGGCCCGGCTGGCGGGAGCCGCCGTGCGCGAGGCCCCCACCGCTCAGGCCCTGGCAGGGCACAGCCGCTCGCTGCACGCCCTGGTGACGGACCAGTACGCGTACTTCACCCGGGCGCTGGAGACCACCGGGGTGCCGGAGGTCGGCCAGCAGGCGCAGGAACAGGCGGCCGTGCTGACCGACGTGGTCCTGGAGGCGGCCGACACGCTGGGCTACCCGGGCATCGTGACCTGCATGTACGCGGCCGAGTCGCTGTACGGGACGTGGTGTGCGGCGGCGGAGCGTACCCCGTCGGCGCGCGCGGAGGTCGCCGACTGGGTGCACCTGCACACCGTCGCGCCCTTCACCACGCAGCTGCGGTTCCTCGAAGCCGAGGCCGACGCGCTGGAGATCCTGCCCGAGACGGAGGAGGACCTGGTCGCCCTCTTCGGCCGGGTCCTGACGGCGGAACTGCGCTTCCACGACGCCGCCTATCTCGACTGACCCCCTCCCGGCCGGTCCCTTCCCGAACGGGCCCGTCCCGAACGGGCGTCGCGCGCCCGGCCCCTTCCCGACCGAACACCTCACCCGCTTTTTCCCCGAGTCGTACCCGCACTTTTCCCGACCGGCCAGCGGCGAGCGCCGCTGACTGATCGCTCGTAGACACACGGAAGGTGGAGCGATGCCGGACCTCGGCGCACCCAGAAGCCCCCTCGACAGGATCGGCATTCCGCGACATCTGGCGATGGGATACCTGGCTCTGGCGCTCTTCATGATCGGAGATGGTGTCGAACAGGGCTATCTCTCCGCGTTCTTGACCGACGAGGGCTTCGCCTCGCAGCACATAGCGGTGATGTTCACCCTCTACGGCATCACGGCCGGGGTCTCCGCGTGGATGGCAGCCGCGCTCTCGGACGTCTTCGGCGCGCGCCGGCTGATGATGGCCGGGGCCGGGATCTGGGTGCTCTTCCACGTCCTGTTCGTGACGCTCGGGGTGATGGACCACTCCGGTGCGATGCTGCTCGTGTGCTACGGGCTGCGCGGGTTCGGATATCCGCTGTTCGCCTACGCGTTCCTGATGTGGATCGTCAAGACGGCGCGTCCCGCACGGCTGGGGATGGCGGTCGGCTGGTTCTGGTTCGCCTACATCGCCGGCTTCTCCACGCTGAGCCCGCTCGTCGCCAAGGGCAGCATCGCTCTCATCGGCCCGCTGCCCACGCTGTGGGCGGCGCTCGGCGTGATCGCCGTAGGTACGGGCCTCGCACTGACCGTGCGTGCCCCCGGGGGAAGCCGCCCGCCGTCCCGCCCGGAGGACAACCCGCTGCGGGGACTGCTCAACGGGGTCTCGATCCTCTGGCAGGAACCGAAGGTGGCGGTGGCAGGCGTCGTCCGGGTCATCAACGGCGTCTCGCAGTTCGGTTTCCCGGTCTTCCTGCCGGTCTACTTCACCAAGTCCCTCGGCTTCTCGCTCGGTGACTGGCTCACCATCTACTCCGTGATGTACCTGGTGAACCTGGGGGCCAACCTGCTCGCCGGGTACTGGAGCGACCGGTACGGCATCAACCCCGTACTGCGGTGGATGGGCTGCGCCGGCTGCGCCGTCACCACCGTCGCGTTCTACTACATCCCCACCAGCACCCACAGCTTCTGGCTCTCCCTGATCACCGGAAGTGTCTTCTGTGCCTGCCTGGCCGGCTTCTCGCCGATGTCGGCGCTGATGCCACAGCTCGCACCGCGCCGCACCGGTGCCGCCATGGCGGGGCTCAACCTCGGCGCCGGGCTGGGCACAGCGGCGGGTCCCGCGCTGGTGAGCCTGTGCCTGACACCCATGGGCGTGGAGGGCGTGATGTGGGTGTTCGGCGGGTGCTACGCACTCGGCGCCGTGCTCACCCTGTTCCTCAAGGTCTCCACACCCCGTCCTGCCCCCGTCACGGGGGCCGAACTGTCCCCCTCCTGACGGCGCCTGAGGTACCCGCCGTGTGAGCGAGCTCTCTGTATGGCACGGTGCACGGATCTGACCTGCCGCGACGCCGACGGGAGGCGGCGCGGCGGTGTGCCGCGACCTGGCCGTTGGTTAGGGTGCGAAGCAGAGACTGGCTCCCGCACGGGCCATTTCGCACACAACGGGGGTTCGCCGGTGGGGAGTTGGGGCCTGCAGAAGCCGAAGGCCAGGCCGGACGGGGCCCGGTGGCGTGCCCGTACATGCGAAGAGCCCGGCAACGCCGCTCCGGCAGGCCGGCGCGGGACGACCGGGAGCGGTGGGCGGGTGACCGATCAGCAGGCGCCTCCGCTGCTGCCACCTCCGCTGCGCGCGTGGCTCGGGCTGACCGCGGTCCTCGCCGCGCTGACGACCGTCGTGCTCGGTGTCCTGTACGCCGGCCACAGCGGGCCCGGCACGGTGGACGCGTGGATCCAGTCCGGGGTGGACGGTGTGCGACCGCCGTGGCGGTACGCCGCCCTGGCCACGGACTTCCTGGCGGAGCCCGCCGGAGCGGCGACGCTGGTCGTGGCCGCCGTGGCGGGCTGCCTGCTGCTGCGGCGACCTCGCGCTGCCGTGCTCCTCGTTGTCGGTCTGAGCGTGACCGTGGGGGCTACGACGCTGATCAAGCCGCTGGTGGGACGCACCATTCACGGTGTGAACCTGTCCTACCCGAGCGGGCACACCGCCTTCTTCACCGCGCTCGCGCTCATCGCCGCGCTGCTCATGGTCGGCCGGCTCGGCTTCGGCAGGACGGGCGGCACGGTGTTCGTGCTCGCCGCGGGGCTGGTCGCCGGCGCCGCCATGGGCTGGGCACAGGTCGCTCTGGGCGCGCACTACCCGACCGACGTCCTCGGCGGCTGGTGCACGGCGCTGGCGGTGGTGCCGCCGACCGCATGGCTGGTCGACCGGGTGGCTGCCGCCCGCGGGCGGCAGCCTCGCTGATTCCACGTCACTTCACAACGCGTCAGGCCAGCCGCCGGAACACGGGCTTCACCGGCCGTCCGGTCAGCCAGGGGGTGGGGTCGGCGGCGTCCAGCGCCTTCCGGTACACCGCGCATGCCTGGGCCACCGCGTCGACGGTGTGGTCGATGTCGGCTTCAGTGAGTGCGCTGCTCACCACGAAGGAGGGGGCGAGCACTCCGCCCGCGAGCAGCAGGCGCAGGAACAGGGTGCGGTACGGCTGCGACGGCTGACGGTTCTCGTCGAGGGTGGCGAAGACCAGGTTGCTGGCCCGGCCCCGGACGACGAGGTGGTCGCCGACGCCCATGCCGGCCGCGGCGTCGCGCACACCGGCTGCCAGCCGCTCGCCGAGGGCGTGCAGCCGCGCGGTGATGCCCTCCTCGACGTAGGTGGTGAGCACGGCCATCGCGGCGGCCAGCGAGTGCGTTTCCGCGCCGTGCGTGGTGGACAGCAGGAACACCCGGTCGCGGGAGTCGCGCAGCCCGCCCCGCTCCATGAGCTCGCGGCGCCCGGCCAGCGCGGAGACGGCGAACCCGTTGCCCAGCGCCTTGCCGAACGTGGAGAGATCGGGGACCACGCCGTACAGGCCCTGGGCACCCGCCTCGGACCAGCGCAGGCCGGTGATCATCTCGTCGAAGATCAGTACGCAGCCGTGCCGGTCGGCCAGCTCGCGCAGCCCCGCGAGATATCCGGGCGGTGGCTCGGTGTGGGTGGCGGGTTCGAGGATCAGGCAGGCGACCTCGTCCTGGTACCGGGTGAGCAGCTCCTCGGTGGCGGCCAGGTCGCCGTAGGGGAACGCCACGGTCAGCTCGGTGGTCGCCGCCGGAATCCCTGTGGACATCGGCGTGGTGCCGATGAACCAGTCGTCGGTGGAGAAGAACGGCTGGTCGCCGCAGATGGCCACCCGCCGGCGCCCGGTGACGGCGCGGGCGAGGCGGATCGCGGCGGTGGTGACGTCGGAGCCGTTCTTCGCGAACTTCACCATCTCGGCGGTCGGCACGGTGGCCAGGAAACGTTCCGCGGCCTCGACCTCCACGAAGGAAGGCCGGACGAAGTTGCTGCCGCGGTCGAGTTCCCCGCGCACCGCCTCGATCACGCGTGCGTGGGCGTGGCCGAGGCTGACGGACCGCAGCCCCGAGCCGTACTCGATATAGCGGTTGCCGTCGATGTCCCACACATGGGCGCCGCTGCCGTGGCTGATGACCGGGGCCAGGTCCTCGGGGTACTGGTCGTCGCCCTTGGCGTAGGTGTGCGCGCCTCCCGGGATCATGGCGTGCAGCCGCTCGTTGGCCTGCCGCGACCGGGGCAGGCTGAACTCCCCGGTGTCTCCTGTGCCTTCTGTGCCTTGGGTGGCCATGCCGACCTCACCTCTCCTTGTGCTTCACGCGGATCTGCCTGGCGACGTCCGTGCCGCGCGTCGGCCGACCCGTTCGTCCGGCTGGGGCACCGGGGGCCCGCGGCGGAGCCGCTTCCAGCTCAGTCCCCGGAGGAACGCGGCAGGGCATCGGCGAGGCCAGGCGCCTCCCGGTCCCGCTGGGACATCGACGTGACGGGCAGCGGCCAGGGAATGGCAAGTTCCGGGTCGTCGAAGGCGATCGTCACGTCCTCGGCCGGATCGTGCGGGCTGTCGATCCGGTACGAGACATCGGCGATCCCGGTCAGCGCCTGGAAGCCGTGCGCGCACCCCGCCGGGATGTACAGGGTCACCTGCGTCTCGCCCGACAGCTCGAAGAAGGCCCGGTTGCGGTAGGTCGGCGAGTCCGTCCGCAGGTCCACAACGGCGTCGAAGACCTTCCCGTACGAACACCGCACCAGCTTGGCCTCGCCGGCCCCGGAGCGCAGGTGCAGGCCGCGCAGCACCCCCTGGACCGAGCGGGACACGCTGTCCTGGACGAAGGCGTCGGGGTCGAGGCCCACCGAGCGGACCACGTCGGCGTCGAAGGTGCGGCAGAAGAAGCCGCGCTCGTCGGCGTACGAGGTCGGCTCGAACAGGTACGCGCCGGCGATCGCCGGGACTTCGGTCGCCTTCACAGGGCCTCCCGCTGGGCGTGGTCATGGTCGTGGGTGTGGCCGGTCGCCTGGACCGCCGAGTCCGCCTCGGCCGCCGGGAAGACAGCCGCGGTCAAGGCCGTGAACTGGTCCTCGACGCGCCGCACAGCGGCCCGGTTCTGCTCGGAGAGTGCCAGCCGCAGCTCAGTCGATCGCTGCTCCAACTCCCGGAACTGCCCGAGCAGCCGCTCGGTGTCGACCTCGCGGGCCGGGTGGCAGTACGCGCCAAGGCCCGTCCGGTCCATGAGCGCGTCGCTCTTCGCCGAGTAGCTGAGCGCGAGTGTCGGAGTGCCGACCTTCACCGAGCAGATCAGGTTGTGGTAGCGGGTCGCCACCACGGTGTCGGCCGCCGCCATCTCCTTCATCAGGTCGGCGAGCGAGGCCGCCTCGGCGGCGGTGACCAGCGGCGAGTCCACCGCTTCGAGGACCGCGGCGACCACAGGGCGGTCGACCTCGTCCCCGGTGAGCAGCCGGACCGGCCTGCCTTCCTCGACCAGCGCGCGCACGAACCCGGTCGTCCCGTCGAGGTAGCGCCGGTGGATCTGCTCGGCCCTGGCGCGGTCGTCGTCGCTGCCGTGGAAGGCCATGACGCCGACGCAGACCGTGCCCCGCGGTCCCGGACGCGCTTCCCCGAGCTCGCCCGCAGGCTCCGAGCCGGGGTCGGCCCCTGCCGGCGGCGTCGGGAGGGCGAACACGAGGTCCTCGTAGACCTCGTCGTGCGCGGTGTCCACGTTCATCGCCCGCATCGCGCCGCGGGACATGGTGTCCCGGTACGAACGGTATGCGGCCAGCCGCGCCGACCAGCGCACCAGGGCCCGGGTCAGCCGGTTCCCGATCACCGCGGCGCCGACGCTGACCAGCGCGACCCGGGTGCCGAACAGCCGGCCGGTCAGGCAGAGCAGGAACAGCGAGTACGGGAAGCCCCACGGCCGCAGCGGCAGCGTGGCCTCCAGCACGCCCGTGCCCGGCACGAGCACCACGTCGTGCCGGCGCACCCAGGCGGCTGTGCGGACGGCGTCGACGAGTTTGCCCAGCCCCTTGGCCGCGATCGCGCCCGCACGTGACGCGGTCCTGTACTCCCCGCTGTACCAGTTCAGCCGCTTCGCGGGGATCCGGTACCGGGCCGCGACATCCTCGGGGCCGCCGCACAGCGCGTCCACGACCGCATCGGGGTGCCGGGTCCTGAGGTAGCCGAGCACGGCTTCGAGCGATCCGTCGTTGCCGACGTTGCCGGAACCGAGCAGCCCGAACACCCCGACGCGCACCGGCCTTCCGCCGGCGGACCTCACGCCTGCCTGCCTTCGCGGCCCGCGACGAGCGCGTCGACGGAGACGGTGAGCAGGGCAGGGTCGACAGGGGCGCGGTCCTCGACCCGCTCGCCGGCGCCCGGCCGTACCCGGCTGGTCATCCAGGCGAGCAGGTGGCGGTTGCACGCGCGCCGGTCGGCCGGGGACAGCGGCGCCCGCCGGATCGCGGCGACGAAGCCCCAGACGTACTCGGCGAGCAACCGGGGCGTCGGGTGCAGCGGGCCGGCGCGGCGCGGGTCCAGGTTGACGCACCGGGCGCGCTTGCCGGGGTTGGCCCGCTCGGCGCGGGTGGGGTGGTCGCGGCGGAAGTACAGCAGCTCGGGCACCTGGTGGAAGGGCCCGTGCAGGGCGATCTCGGCGACGAACGTACGGTCCGCGTGGTGGTAGCTGTCGTGCGGCTTCACCCGGCGCAGCGTGTCGGCCCGCATCACCCCGTAGAAGTCGTCGCCGCCGGGCTCGAACAGCAGGCTGCGGAAGCGCTCGGGCGCGTGCGGCGAGTCGGTGGCGAGCCCGTACTCGTAGGGGACCTTGACCTGTCCTTCGCCGTCGATGACCGCCTGGCCGGTGTGCGCGAGGACCACGTCGGGGCGTTCGTCCAGCGCCTCCACGCAGCGCCGCAGCAGGTCCCGGCCGTACAGGTCGTCGTGCGAGGCCCACTTGAACAGTTCGCCCCGGCACTCGGTGAACACGTAATTGTGGTTCGGCGCGGCGCCGATGTTCCGGGGCAGCCGGAGGTAGCGGATACGCGAGTCCCGCGCGGCGTACCGGCGGCAGATGTCCTGGGACCCGTCGGTCGAGGCGTTGTCGGAGATGACCAGCTCGAAGTCCTCGTAGGTCTGGCCGAGCAGCGCTTCGAGCGCCTCGGCGAGGTACTCCTCGCCGTTGTAAACGGGCAGGCCGATGCTCAGCCGGGGAAAGGCGGTCATGGCGTCCTCACTTCGCGGATGGAGTTGTGGTGGCGCTCGCGCAGGGCAGAGCGCAGCTGTAGCCACCACACGGTGGAGCCGCAGACGGCCGCGGCGGCGACGCCCCAGGCCGAGCCGATGGTGCCGGCCGCGAAAGCGCCGCCGAGCCCGCCGCTGACATAGCAGGCTGAGGCGAACAGCTGGCAGCGCAGGCTGCGCCGGGCGGCGCCGAGCGCACGCAGTCCCGCCGCCGCACCGGTGCCGAGTCCCGCGCCCGCGACGCCGAGCGTGACCGGCACGATGAGCGCCGAAGCCGCGTGCCACACGTCGCCGAGCACCAGCTCACCGAACCTGTCGGGCACCAGGAGCAGCGCCCCGCCCCAGAGCAGCGCGGCGGCGGCCTGCCCGGCGCCCAGCACGAGGCAGAACAGGCCCAGCCGGTGCGGGGCCCGCCGCAGCACCCGTGCCGCTTCGGCGACGGTGACCAGCGACAGCCCCATCAGCACGGCGAGGAACGGGCCGAGCAGCAGCTCGGCGCCCCGGATCACGCCCACCGCGCTGACCCCGACGATCGCGCCGAGCCCGTAGGCCCGCAGCTGGCTCGCGCCGCTGACTCCCACGTTCTCGACCAGGTACCGGTAGCCGAGGTCGCTGTGCTCGCGAAGCCACTGGCGCGCTCCGGTCAGTTGGGGCCGGATGCCGGACTGGAAGCAGCCGTAGACCGCGGCCACAGCTGCGGACACGCCCCAGGCGAGCACGAAGGCGGTCACGGTGCCGACGCGGGCGGCCACCACCATGGCCGGCACCAGCGCGACGCCCCACACCACGTCGTTCACGAACGCCTTGCGGCCGTTGCCAGCGGCGAAGAACGAGTACCGCCAGGCGTCCTGCAGCAGCAGTCCTGGCAGCATGACGCCGAGTCCTGCGAACGCGGGCCCCACCCGGCCCCCGAGAGCGAGGCCGACCACCAGACACGCGGCGCCGATGAGGGCTCCGACGCCGAGCGCCGTACCCGAGGACCGGGCCACGGCCCCGCGCCAGGACGCCTCCGGCACGCCGCTGAAGCGCACCACGAGCGGGTCGGTCGCCAGGCCGCGGGAGACGCTGAGCACCACGCCGTAGGTCACCCAGGCCAGGCTGAACACGCCGAAAGCGGTCAGTCCCAGCGAGCGTGCGACGTAGATGCCCACCACGAAGTTGGAGATGCTGGAGGCCGCCTGGTCGGCCAGTCCCCAGGACAGCCGGCCGACCATGGCCCGCTTGGCTGTCTGCGGCGCGGGCCCGACCGGCCCCGCGGGTGGCTCTGTTGTCCCCGGGCTCTCCCCCTCGGTGGCCATCGGCGTCATGCCTTGATCAGCCCGGCGCCGTGCAGCGCTTCGGCCGCTGCGGCGACGGTGTCGAACGGGAGCCTTGACCGCTCGGCGATGTCCAGCAGACCGTGCTCGCCGTCGGAGAGGTTGAGCACCCAGAGCATCGCCATCTGGGCCTGCTTGGCGTCGCTGCGCCCGCCGAGCGAGTCGTACAACCCGCGCCGGCCCAGCTGTGGTTCGCCGTACGGGCTCAGGTTGATGTAGCGCCGGTCGCGGTCCAGCACGGCGAACGCCTCGCGGCAGACGGCGAGCGTGTCCGCCATCGCCTCGGCCGAGACGAAGTCCAGGTTGTCGGCCGAGGTGTGGTACTCGGGGTAGCCGGCGTACGGGGTGCGGCTGAGCGAGCCCACGCCGAGATCGAACCCGGGCGAGCAGAACTGCCGCTCGTCGTAGCCGTACGGGGTGAACTCGGTGACGTGGTGCGGGCGTTCGGAGGCGGCCAGCACGTACCGCAGCACGCGGTCGATCTCCGCGTCGCCGCGCCTGCTCTGCTTGTACGTCAGCCGGCCCGGGTCCCCGGCGCAGGCCAGCACCAGACCGTGCTTGACACGGTCGACCCGCTCCGCGTTGCGGGCCAGCCAGGTGATGGCACCGATGGTGCCGGGCGCGAAGATGAACCGGTAGGTGTAGTACGGCGTCTGCTCCGCCAGCGCCCTGGCCAGGTAGGTCGCCACCGCGATGCCGGCCAGGTTGTCGTTGGCCAGCGAGGGGTGGCAGACGTGGCAGGAGACGATCACCTCGTCGGCGACCTGTCCGGGTACCACGTGCTCGGCGTAGGTGAGGTGGCCGTCCGTGAGTGTGGAGTCCACGCACACCTCGTACTCGCCGTCAGGCAGCGCGTCCAGGGTCTCCTGGGCCAGGCAGAATCCCCACTCGGGCTTGTAGTAACTGGTCCGGTACGGCACCCAGGCCGGGTGGTCGGGCAGGGTGTGCAGGTGTGCGCGCAGCTCGTCCAGCGGCATGGTCGCCGATACCGGCAGGCTGTAGCCGAGCACGTGCAGGCTGGAAGCGGCGAAGTCGACGACCCGGTTGCCGCCGCTGTCGGCGATGTACGCGTCCCGGATGTTCCACTCCTGCGGCACCGTCCAGTCGAGCACCCGCGTCCCGGTCGGCACCTCGTGCACCCGCAGCGGAACGTACTCGCCGACGATCTCCAGGGTGGCGCGCACCCCGTCGCCCGTGATGCTCCGGCACAGCGGGTACAGCCGCTCCACCAGCGCGTACATCTGCTCGCCCGCCGCGGTCGTCCCCTGCTTCTCCGCAGCCGTCCGCTCGCCCGCCGCGGTCGTCCCCTCGCTCGCCGCGCTCATCGGCGCCACCGCAGGGTCTCGTCGACGGTGCCGGCCTCGGATGCCGCGCGCAGCACGGCGAGCCGGGTGAAGCGGCGCTCGAAGCCCTCCCGGGTCAGCCCGTGTTCCCGGTAGGCGTCGGCGAGTTCGAGCGCGCCCTGCTTCACCGTCCACTCGCAGTCGAAGCCGGGGCCCTCCACCATCGCGGTGCGGAACCGGGCGAAGTCCACCCGGTAGGACCGCGGATCGGCGCCGTTCTCGCCCGTGATCACCACCCGGGCCCCGGACACCGCCTCGGCGACCTGCTCGGCGATCTCGGCGACGGTGACGTTGTTGGTCTCGCTGCCGATGTTGAAGGCCCGGTCGTGCACCGCCTCCCGCGGCGCGACCAGCGCGGCGGCGAAGGCCCGTGCGATGTCGGCCGCGTGCACCAGCGGGCGCCAGGGGGTGCCGTCGGAGAGCACCAGCACCTCGCCCGACAGGAGCGCGTGGCCCACCAGGTTGTTCAGCACGATGTCGGCGCGCAGCCGGGGTGAGTAGCCGAAGGCGGTGGCGTTGCGCATGAACACCGGGCTGAAGTCGCCGTCGGCCAGCGCGTGCAGGTCGTCCTCCACCCGCACCTTGGACTCCGCGTACGGCGTCACCGGGCGCAGCGGAGCGTCCTCGCCCACCAGGTCGTCACCGCCCGCCGCACCGTAGACCGAGCAGGTGGACGCGTACAGGAAGCGCCGTACTCCGGCGTCGCGGGCCAGCCGGGCCAGCCGCACGGACGCGTGGTGGTTGATGTCGTAGGTGAGGTCAGGGGCCAGCGCTCCCAGCGGGTCGTTGGACAGCGCCGCCAGGTGGATCACGGCGTCCACCCCGGCCACGTGTTCGGCCGTGATGTCGCGCAGGTCCACCCGGTGCCCCGCCGGGTCGGCGGGCGGGAGGCCCAGCACGCAGTCGGCGAACAGGCCGGCGTCGAGCCCGACCACCTCGTGCCCGGCAGCGGCGAGGACCGGGGCCATGACGGTGCCCAAGTAGCCCTGGTGTCCGGTCAGCAGTACGCGCAAGGTTCAATCCCCCAGGTTCAGAGTGAGTTTGGTGACGGCGAACGACTCGGCGTAGCGCGCGTGGCATTCGATGCCGCGGATGCGGGCGAGTCCGAGGAACGCCTCCCGGTCGTACCAGGGCCGGTGCCGCTGCGAGGGGTAGTGCTCCTGCAGCAGCCGCACCTTCCGTTCGGCGGTCTCCGGTGACAGCGGCTGGTACACCGCCATGCGGCCCAGATCGCCGTCCCACTTGACGATCTCGTAGCCGAGCATGAGGTGGTCGCGGAACGCGGTGGACATCAGCTTCGCCAGGCCGCGGTGGTCCTGGTGCGCGTCGTCGGTACGCGGGGCCAGCACGAGGTCGGGATCGCTGCGCTCGCGCAGTTCCTCGACCGCGGACTTGGCCTCTTCCCACTGCGCCGGCAGCCGGCCGTCCGACAGCTTGAGCACGGTCAGGCCCAGTTCGGCGCCCGGGCAGAAGGCGGCGAGCGCGGCCCGCTCCTCCTGCTCGCGCTCGCCGCCACCGCCGGAGAGCACCAGCGCGTCGACGCGGAGACCGGGGTGCGCGAGGCACAGTGTCAGCAGCGTGCCGCCCGCGCCGATGGCGATGTCGTCGCAGTGCGCGCCCACCGCGACGATCCGGTCCAGGCGCTCAGCGCCGAGCCGGATCACCGCGCCCCCGCCGTGGCGCCGTTCCTGCTGCCGGGGGCGCTCAGCGGCCCGGCCGCCGCGCCGTCCCGTTCCCACACGGCCCACGGGCGGTCGCCCCTGGCGTAGGCGTGATCGAGCGCGGCCCGCTCCTTGACGGTGTCGGTCGGCCTCCAGAAGCCGCGGTGCTGGTGGGCGATCAGACGGCCGCGCTTGGCCAGTTGGGCGCAACCGTCGGCGACCAGGTCCCCGTTCTCCGGGATGTGGTCGAAGACCTCCTGGCGGAGCACGAAGTAGCCGCCGTTCTCCCACAGCGGCAGTTCGCTCACCGCTGTGATGCCTCCGACCAGGCCGTCCTCGCCCAGCTCCACGCAGTGGAACGAGGACTGCGGCGGCACCACCGTCATCGAGGCCCCCGCGTCGCGCCCGGCGAACTCGTCGATCATCCGAGGCAGCGGGGCGTCGGTGAGCACGTCGGCGTAGTTGGCGAGGAACATCTCGTCGCCGTCCAGGTGGTGACGCACCCGGCGCAGCCGCTCCCCGATCGGTGACTCGATGCCCGTCTGCGCGAATGTGATCGTCCAGTCGGCTATGTCGGTGGACAGCAGCTCGGTCCGGCCGCCGCGCAGCACGAAGTCGTTGGACACCGTCTCCTCGTAGTTGAGGAAGAAGTCCTTGATGTGGTGCGCCCCGTACCCGAGGCACAGGATGAACTCCGTGTGCCCGAAGTGCGCGTAGTAGCGCATGACATGCCAGATCAGCGGTCTGGGGCCGACCATCGCCATCGGCTTGGGTATGTCGTCGGACGCGCCGCTGCGCATCCGCAGCCCGTAACCGCCGCAGAACAGTACGACCTTCATGCTGCGTCCTCTTTCACGACGTGGCCTCGACAATGCTCAGTTCCGGTACGGGGAAGACCAGTCGGCCACCCCACTCGTGCACGAACGACAGCTGCTCGACCAGCTCGTCCCGCAGGTTCCAGGGGAGGACGAGCACATAGTCCGGCCTGTCGGCGCTGATCTGCTCGGGCGGCAGGATCGGGATGCGGGTGCCCGGGGTGAACCTGCCGTGCTTGTAGGGGTTGCGGTCGACCGTGTACGGGAGCAGGTCGGGCCGGATGCCGCAGTGGTTGAGCAGGGTGTTGCCCTTGCCGGGGGCGCCGTAGCCGACGACCGTCTCGCCGCGCTCGGCCGCCTCGATGAGGAACCGCAGGAGGTCACGGCGCACCTTGGCGACCCGCGCTGAGAACTCGGTGTACCCGGACAGCTCCCCCAGCCCGGCGGCCTTCTCCTGGTCCAGCACGTCGGCCACTCGCGAACTCGGCTCGCCGGCCACCTCGGCCGGGCGGGCCCACAGCCGGACGGAGCCGCCGTGCGTGGGCAGCAACTCGACGTCCACGAGCGCCAGTCCGCCGCTCGCCAGCGCCCGGGTCGCTGAGGCGACCGTGTAGTACTGGAAGTGCTCGTGGTAGATCGTGTCGTACTGGTTCTGCTCGATCAGGGTCAGCAGGTGCTGCACCTCGATGGAGACCCAGCCGTCGTCAGCGACCAGGGCGCGCAGTCCCTTGGTGAACCCGACCACGTCGGGGATGTGCGCGTACACGTTGTTGGCCACGACCAGGTCGGCCGGGCCGTGCTCGGCGCGGACGGCGGAGCCGACGGCCGGGTCGAGGAACTCCGTGAGCGTGGGCACACCCGCCTCCCGCGCCACGGCGCCGACGTTCACCGACGGCTCGATGCCGAGGCAGCGGATACCGCGTTCCACCATGTGCCTCAGCAGATACCCGTCGTTGCTCGCGACCTCGACGGCGAAGGCTTCCTTGCCCTGGGAGGCGAGACCCAGCCGCTGTACGGCTTCGGCGACGAACGTGCCCGCGTGCTCCACCCAGGAGGTCGAGTAGGAGGAGAAGTACGCGTACTGCGTGAACGTCTCCTCCGGGGTGATCAGCGGAGGGATCTGGGTGAGCCAGCAGTCGGTACAGACCCGCGGGTGCAGCGGGAACGTCGGCTCAGGCCGGTCCAGTTGGTCAGCGGCGAGAAAGCTCTCGCACGGCGGAGTCGCTCCAAGATCGACGACGCTTGCCATCGCCGCCGAGCCGCAGAGTCGGCATCGTGTCACTACTACTGCCCCCATCCCTGCCCGCGCGGGTGTCCCCGCCGCGAGCCAGTGTTTGCGTTCCCGTTCCCTGCCGGCGGCGGTACGTGCCCGTCGGCCGACCGTCCCGCGATCGCGGTGCGGTACCCCTCCACCAGGCGCTCCAGCCCGACGGCCGGGCTGAAGCCCTGCTCGTAGCGGCGCCTGGCCGCCTGGCCCATCTCCTCGTTGCGGCCCGGCCCGTCCGTGATCCGGCGCAGGCAGGACGCGAGCGAGGCGGCCTCGTTCGGCTGGTGCAGCAGCCCGGTCACCCCGTCCTCGACGAGTTCGACGAAGGCGCCGTGACCGGCGGCGACGGCCGGAACCCCGGCCGCCATCGCCTCCGCGACCACCAGGCCGAACGCCTCAAGCCACGTCGAGGGGGCCACCACGGCCACCGACCGCGCGATGGCCTGCCTGCACTGGGCCGGGTCGTACAGTCCGGCGTACCGCACGTCGTCGCGGCCCGCCGCCCAGGCGGTCACCTCTCCCTCCAGCGGCCCCGTTCCCGCGATCACGAGCGGCACGCCCACGCCGCCTTCGGCGGCGATCTCGTCCCAGGCGGCCATCAGCAGCCGCACGCCCTTGGCCTCCGCGAGCCGGCCGAGATAGAGCAGCTGCTCGCCCGGGCCCGAGCGGCGCACGTCGGGCTCAGGTACGAAGTTGTGCTTCACCGCCAGCCGTTCGGCCGGCATGCCGGCCCCCACCAGGACGTCGCGCTGCGCGGCGGAGATGCAGAAGAACCGCTCCACGCCCGACCACCACCGCCGCCTGTTGGCCGACAGGCTGACCGCGAGCGGCACCGTCGCCAGCCGGGAGCCGCGGTAGCAGCCGTGCCGGACGGCGGGCAGCGGCGCGGTGCCGACGCATTCGGTGCACGGCCGGCCGTCCCGCTGCAGCGTGCCGGGCGGGCAGACCTGGGTGTAGTTGTGCAGCGTGGCGACGGCGGGCACGCCTGCGTCGGCGCAGGCGGCCAGCACGGCGGGCGACAGCAGCGGAAAGACGTTGTGGACGTGCACCACGTCAGGGCGCGAGGTGCGGAGCCGGGCGGCCAGCTCCGTACGGACCGCCGGGTTCCACGGCACCAGCAGCGGCACCCGCACCTTGCCCAGCAGGGACCGTGCCGCGATGTCGTCGCTGCGCCGCTCGAACATCTCGACCTGGTGGCCGGCCGCGCGCAGCAGCGCCACCTCCTGGTCGACGACCTTGTTCTCCCCGCTCGGCTGCGCCGACGCGTATCTGTTGTGCACCACGAGAACGTGCATACGTGAGGTCACTTCCTGTCCCTGGCCCACCGCGGGACATGTCGTCGAGGGGCTTCGGGCGGGTCTTCGGGCACCGCGAGGGGCGGGGCAGCGGCAGGCGCAGCCAACAGCGAGGCGGCCAGGGCCAGATGCAGCAGGTACGGCGAGGCGTCGCCCAGCCCCGCCTCGGTGTACGAGGCGATCGCGCAGTAGCTGATCAGGAAGATCGCGCAGGCCCTCGGCAGCGAAGGTGGCCGCAGCAGCGCGACGCCGCCCAGCACGACGATGATCGCCACGACGATGGCGGCCCCGGTCAGGCCCTGCTCGTGGTAGACGGCCAGCCAGCTGTTGTCGATCGGCAGCCCGCCGAACGACTTGTCGCCCAGGCCCATGCCGAACAGGTGCTCAAGGGATGTCCGGGGCGCAGCCAGCAGGGCGTCCCAGACCTTGGCCCGGCCGTTGAGGCTGGAGAAGTACTCCTGGGTCTGTCCGCGCAGGAACCACGCCTGCAGCGCCGAGCTGAACCCCACAGCGGCCACGGCGGCGCACAGCACCGCCCAGGAGAAGAACCGGCGCGCTGCGGCGCTGGTCAGGACGAGCGAGCTGATCGCCAGCAGCAACCCGATGAGCAGGCCGAGCGTGGCCGTCCTGGTATGGGTCAGCGCGAGCAGGACGAGCGACGGCACGATGACCACCACGGCGCTCGTCCTGTCGGTCCTGCGGCCCAGTACGAGCAGCACGGTGAGCCCGATGATCACCGCGGCGTACTGTCCGATCTGCGGCGGGGTGAGCGGCCACAGCGCGCCGACCAGCCGCCCGCCGTAGATGTCGGGCATGGCAGCACCCGGCGAGATGACCGCGCCCGCCGCGACCGACCCGAGCACGGCGAAGTACACCCTGATGTGGTGCCGCACGAACGTCAGGCTGCCGTCCCACCAGCGGCTGAGCAGCCACAGCGTGCCGACGAAGAGAGCCAGCCGGGCGCAGCGGAACAGCGCGCCCAGCCCGGACTCCAGTTGCACGCTGGAGATCACGCTCGGCACGAGCAGCAGGGTGAGCAGCAGCACGAAGGCGCTGGCCCGGATGCGCAGCCGGAGATTGAGCACGAGCGCCAGCGCGAAGGCGGCGACCAGCGCGCCCATGGTGACCAGCTGGATGAGGGAGCGGGGCAGCGGGATGAGGGTCTCGGCCCCGGCGGAGCCGAGCGTGTTGAGGATCAGCAGCCCCCAGACGATCCCGACGCTCTTCGGTGTGCCGGCGGGGCGCGGTTCGGCACCACGCTGTGTTCCCGCCGTTCCCGCCGTTCCCGCCGTTCCCGCCGTTCCCGCCGTTCCCGCCGTGTCTGCCGTACCCGCCGCATCCGCCGTGCCCGGTACGCGCGGCAGCCGGCCGCGCCGCAGGTCGCCGCCCATCTCAACCACCTGCCTGGGGGCCGAAGGTGCTGCCCTTGTCCTGCTCGTACGGCGGGCCCTGCCACTGCCCGGAGTCGAGCACCCGGCTGGGGTCGTGCGCGACGAACTTCCACGGTCCGACGTAGACGTTGCCGTGCCAGCGGTTGCGCTGCTTGCGCGTGATCGCCTCGGCCACCCGCTCACCCTTGTAGGGCGACCAGTCCGGATAGGTGCCGTAGTTGGCCAGCACCGCCATGCGGTCGCACTTCACCGAGCACTTGAGGACGGACTTGTCCAGCACGAAGCGGTTGTCGTGGATGTCCACCCGCTGGGTCTTCCACCGGCAGTCGCCGTAGAGCGGTGCGGTGGTGATCGCGGGCCGCTTGCAGCTGCCGGTCTTCTTCACGAGCAACGTGCAGTCGCCGGACGAGGTGTTGGCCGGGCTGTTGCAGAACCTGTCGGCGTTCTCCCACAGGGTGATCCCGTTCCAGTTGTTCTCCAGCACGTTCCGGTAGACCTCGATCTTGTCCGTACGGGCCCTGACCCGTGGTTCGCCGCCGGACTCGGACAGGTAGACGGTCGCGAGCGGGAAGTTGTCGTCGCGGTCGGCGTACTTGCGGCCCTCGACCCAGTTGTTCCGCCGGATCAGGTTCTTCCGGATGACCGCGTTGTAGCTGGTCTCGTAGATCAGCGCGGCACCGTCGTTGGCCTCCAGCACATTGCCCTCGATGCGGAAGTCGTTGTTGTTGGTGTCGGCCCACAGCCCGGTTCCCCGGTTGTCGTGCACCCAATTGCCGCGCACATCGGCGCCGTTGACGGCCCAGAACTTGATGCCTCCGGTGCAGCCGCAGCCCTTGCGCCGCCGCTCCCAGTCGCCGGTGTTGTTGCCCACGATCTCGTTGCCCTCGACCACCAGACCGCTGATACGGCCGTCGCCCTTGTAGGCGTTCATGCCGTACTGGCCGTTGGCGCGCAGGCAGTTGGCGCGTACCTTCTGGCGGGCACCGGCCATCAGTCCCGCACCGGAGTTCTTCTGGATCTTCGCGTGCTCGATCACCCACCCGTCGGCCGAGTCGTGGTTGACCACGCCCTCGTCCGGCGGCGCCACGAAACCTTGCACGGTCAGGTGGCGGATGGTGACGTCGTCGGCCGCACCGCCGAACGCGTACCTGTTGGTCTTCCTGCCGTCGAACACCGCGCCCGGCGCCCCGAGATAGCGGTTCCCCCTCTTGGGAATGATCTGGGCGTAGCGGTCCGGATCGAGCCTGTGCCTGCCAGGTCGAAGCCAGAACGTGGTCTTCGGCGGGCTGCTCTTGGTCTTCGCTGCCAGGTCACCGACCACCGCGGGGTCGACGGTCACCGCGCCCGCCGGCGCCTTCGCCGGCCCGGCCGCCGGCTTGGCGCACACCCGGGCCACGGACCGGTTCACGGACGTGGGTGGCTCAGCGGCCGGCTCCGGCCGCGTGTCCGGCGTGCTGTCACAGCCGGTCGCCGCCAGCATGGCCAGCGCCAACGGTGCCGCCGGCCACACCCAGTGCCGCCACTTGATCCCCACACGTCCCCCTTAGCCGCAGAACCTGAGTACGGTGATGAGTTCTCCCCACGGCACGGCGCTGTCGGCTGCACCGGTGCCGACCAGCGTGGTGCTGGGTTCCTTGCGCCCGAAGCCGGCGGAGTACCAGCCCAGGGTGGGGTTGTCTCCGCTCGAAGAGCCTGGGGAGGGGCCGGTCTCGCCGCGGTGCGCCCGCCAGCGCAGTTGCCCGGGCAGGTCGAGGACGGCTGAGCGGTCCTCGCCGTCCCGGGTCCAGGTGAGCACGGCCCGCTCCCCCTCCAGGTCGGCGGCGATCGCCGGGCCGAGGTGGAACGCCAGGCGCACGGCCCCGGGTTGGCCGTGCCGGCCGCGGACCTCGTCCACCACCCTCAGCTCCTGGCTCGCGGCCGTCAGCTCCACCCGGCGGCGGTGCACCGCGCCCTCGGTGCGCAGGTAACCGTCGTGCTCGGCGCACCAGCGCGCCGTTGCCCCGTCGGAGGCGCCGGCTGTCTCCGCGGCCAGGACGCGGCTGCGAGCATGCCGGGTCCACAGGAACGGGCCGCCGGAGACGGACTGGTCAGCGCCGTTCAGCTCCAGGGTGTTGTGGCCGAGGGTCGACCGGAAGTACCGCCGCCACTCGGGCTGCCCGTGGTAGCAGAACGTCCCCGGGTCGGCGAGCACATCGACCCCGTCGTGCCGCACCTCCACGGACAGCGCGTCCGCGTGGGCATGCGCCGCGATGGCCAGGAACCCGTGCGGACCTGCGTCGCAGCGGCACCAGATCTCCCCGGGGCCACGCAGGATGGTCATGCCCGCGTCGGCGAAATGGTCCGGCCGGCTTGCCGGGCGTGACACGGACGATGTGATTCCGCTTCCCGCGTCCCGTGCGGCGCCCGCTGCCGGCCCCGGCGCGGTTCCGACCGTCGGCCCGGATGCGGTTCCGCTTGCCGACTCCGGCGCGGCTCCGCTCGTCGGCCCCGGCGCGGCCCGGTTCGCGGGCCCCGGCGCGGCTCCGTTCGCCGCGTACGGGCGGATGAGCGCGGCCAGCAGTGGGGTGCGTACATCGGTGCCGGTCACGGCGGGCCACCAGGCGAGGCGGCCGAACACGGCGTCCCCTGTGGCCAGCAGCGAGGCCCAGCGGTCGGTGCCGGCGCCGTCCACGATCAGACCGTGCCCGTCGTCGGCGTCGCCCTGGCGCGGCGGCCTCAGCCGGTTGTCCACGACGGCGGCGAGCGCGTCGGTCATCCGCAGCAGCACCAGCCGGACCGGGGCGGGGACCGGCACACCTGCCGCGTCCGCCTCTGCCACAGCGGCCAGGCCCAGCTCCAGCACCAGTCCGTGGTATTCGGTGGCCAACTCGCGGTTGAGCCCGGAGACGAAGGTGTTGCCGCGCAGCTGCCGCTCCAGCGACCGCAGCGCGTCGGTCCGCCAGCGTGCCGAGTCGGGGAACCACCCGAAGGCGCAGGCCGCGGCTGACTGCCCGGCGGCCTCGGCGATGACGTGGTTGTTCGCCGAAGACCCCCGGCTGGGGAAGGCGGCCAGCCAGCGCTGGTGGTGCCAGATCTGGTTCAGCGCCACCGGGTTTTCCTCGAACAGCCCGGCCGCGCCCGGCCAGCCGTCGAGGAGCCGGCGGATCCACACCCACGACAGCAGCCGGATGCCCAGCTCGATGCCGCTGATCCAATGCACGCCGCGCAGCGGCGCGTTGGCCGCCCACCACGACCGCAGGTGCTCGGCCACGCGCTCGGCGTACCGCTCGTCCCCGCTGACCGCGTAGGCGGCGGCGAGCACGGTGAGGTACTGGTGCCGGGACAGCTCCCAGATCTGCTTGATGTCCCCGACCGTGTCCTCGTCCCGGTACGGCACATCGAAGGCGTAGCCCCACGGGGCCCGGCGCCCGGTCTTCGGGTCGTACCACCAGTCGGGGTCTGCCAGGTCGTCGCGGACCACCCCGAAGAACTCGGCGTGCCCCGCCATCAGCCGGTCCGCCTCGGCGATGAGGCGTTCCGCGGCGTCCGGTGGCACGGCGGCGACCGCACCCGCCGGCAGTACCGCGGTGAACCGGGCGCCGGTCACGCGCGGGCAGCCGGGGCGTGCCGAGCGCCACAGCCGCCTGCGCACCGCGTCGCCCACCCGGCCGCCGACCTCCCGCGGTTCCATCCGGGACAGCCGCCGCAGATACCAGCTCGGGTCCATGGTCATCGCGCCCCCGCCAGCGTCACCGGCACGCCGCTCGCCAGCCCTGCCGGTACGGCAAGGGTGGCCGCCGTGGTGGCGACCAGTGACTCCAGCGGCACCGGCATCGGCCCGCCGGTCCGCACGGCCCTGATGAACGCGGCGAGTTCGGCGGCCTGGCCCTTGTCCCTGGCCTTGGGCAGCCGCGAACTGACCCAGCGCTTGCGGTGGCCGTCGTACACCGAGGTACGGACGAAGTCGTCGAGCCGCAGCACCTTGCCGTCCGCGATGAGGTCCAGGGTCTCCTTGGGAAAGCCGGGCGGCCCTGTGGTGACGTAGCTGATGGTGGCGGTCGATCCGTCCGGATAGCGCAGTACGACCTGCAGGTCCTCGTTGCCTGAGGGGGCGACCGCGTACACCGAGACCGGGTCGGCCGCGAGCAGCCAGCTCACGGTGTCGATGAAGTGTCCGCCCTCGCCGGCGAACCGCGAGCCCTCGGTGCCGTGTTGGAGGTACCAGCTGCCGTGCTCCAGGCGTCCCGCGTTGACCAGGTAGCGCACGCTCGCAGGTCCCGTCCTGGCGCCGAACCGCTTCCTGGCCTCCTGCAGCAGCGGCGCGAACCGGCGGTTGAAGCCCACTTGCAGCCGGTCGTTGCCCGACTCCTCCACCGCCGCGAGCACACCGGCCAGCTCGTCCTCGGTGAGCGCCAGCGGCTTCTCCACGAACACGCTCTTGCCTGCCAGCAGTGCCCTTCGGGTCAGTTCGGCGTGCGAGCTGTGCCGGGTGACCACGAACACCGCGTCGATGGACGGGTCGCCGAGCACGGCGTCGAGGTCGGTCGTCGCCTCGGCGAAGCCGAACTTCCGCTTCGCGTTGGCCGCTGACAGCGCCGTCGTGGTGACGACCGTGGACAACTCGACGCCGTCGCGCTGTGCCAGGTGCGGCAGCAGCATCGACGTCGTGTAGTTTCCCGCGCCGGCGAACGCCAGCCGCACCGGCGCCTTCGCCGTCCTGGACGGGGCCGGCGCGCCGCCGCCGCGCCGCACCGCGGGTACGGCCACCGACGGGGCCACCGCTTCGGCCGGGTGTGCGGCGGTTCCCGGGTAGCGGAACAGCACGGCCACGGCCTTCAGATCGCCGTCCTTCAGGCTCTGGTACGTCTCGACCGCGGCGTCGAAGTCGGCGACGTGGGAGACCAGGGGCTCCACGTCGACGCGCCCGGCGGCGAGGAGATCGAGGAAGCACGCGAGATTGCGGCGCTCGGTCCAGCGCACATAGCCGATCGGGTAGTCCCGCCCCTCCAGCTCGTAGCTCGGGTCGTAGCGCCCGGGGCCGTAGGAGCGGGAGAACCTGACGTCCAGCTCCTTCTCGTAGTACGCGTTCCACGGCAGGTCCAGGCGGCACTTGCCGATGTCGACGACCCTGCCGCGGTCCCGGCTCAGCCGCGCCGCCAGCTCGACGGGCTGGTTGCTGCCGCCGCCGGCGGCCAGATACACCTGGTCGACGCCGTGGCCGCCGGTCAGCTCGGCGACGGAAGCCTCCACCGCTGCTGACGCGGGATCGCCGCAGGCCGCGGCGCCCATGCGCTCGGCCAGCTCGCAGCGCGCCGGGTCGGGGTCGACCCCGACGACGCGGACTCCCGAGGCGGCCAGCAGCTGCACCACCAACTGCCCTATCAGCCCGAGGCCGATGACCAGCGCCACCTCGCCGAGCTGTGACTCGCCGCGGCGGACGCCCTGCAGCGCGATCGAGCCGACGGTGCCGAAGGCAGCGTGCTGCGGCGCGAGGCCGTCCGGCACCCGGGCGTAGAGGTTCTTCGGCACCCAGTTCAGCTCGGCGTGCAGCGCGTGCTCGTTGCCGGCGCAGGCCACGAGGTCGCCGACCGCCACCTCGTCGATCCCGGCGCCGACCTGCTCGACCACCCCGCACAGCGAGTAGCCCAGCGGCGTGTAGGAGTCCAGCTTGTTGTTCACCTTGCGGTAGGTGGCGGCCACCCCGTTGGTGGCCACGCTCTGCATGACCTTGGCCACCTGGTCGGGGCGGGAGCGTGCCTTGCCCACCATCGACAGGCCGGCCTCCGACACCTTCATGAGCTCGGTCCCGGTGGAGATCAGGGAGTAGGCGCTCCGGACCAGCACACCGTCCGGCTTGCACCCCGGCACCGGCACGTCGAGCAGCGCCAACTCGCCGCTCTTGTAGTTCTGTACAACCTGTTTCACCCGAGCTCCTCTTGTTTCTACGCCGTCAAGCCGCCTGGCTCCGGGAGCCAGAAGTCGCGCTGCGGTACCAGTGCTCAAGGGTCAGCACGTGCCACAGATGTTTGGAGAAGTCCCGCTGCCCCGCGGCGTCCTGGGCGACCATGCGCGAGAGCGCTTCGCGGTTGAGGATCCCGGAGTTGACGAGCAGGCCGTCGTGCACCACCTCGCGCACCAGCGGCGCCAGATCCCGGCTCATCCAGGCACGCAGCGGAGCGCTGAACAGGCCCTTGGGCCGGTACACGATCTCGTCGGGCAGGACCGAGGTGGCCGCCTTCTTGAGGACGGCCTTGCCCTGCCGCCCGACGATCTTGCGGTCGCCCGGCACGGCGAACGCCGCCTTGACCACCTCGACATCCACGTACGGCACCCGCACCTCGGTCGAGGCGGCCATGCTCGACCGGTCCGTGTAGGCGAGGTTCAGGCCCGGCAGGAACATCCGGGCGTCGCCCAGGCACATGCGGTTGACGAAGTCGTCGAGACCGTTGTCCTCGTAGACGTCCGCATGCTCGGTCAGCACGTCGTCGACCGTCCCCGCCAGGTCCGGATCGACCAGCGCGAGCAGCTCGTCCCTGTCGTACATGGTGTAGCTGCGCCGGAACGCGGTCTCCTCCGGCAGATCGGCGAAGGAGAGGAACCGCTTGGCGAAGCGCACCGACCTGAATCCCCGGCGTGACGTGGCGACCGGCAGCCGGTCCACGGTCGCCGACAGGCCGCGCCGCAGGGGCCGCGGGATGCGCTGATAGCGCAGCGCCAGCACGTTGGCCAGGTGCTTGCGGTACCCGGCGAACAGCTCGTCGGCGCCCATGCCCGAGAGCATCACCTTGACCCCGGCCTCCCGGGCAGCCGAGCAGATCAGGAACGTGTTGATCGCGGCGGGGTCACCGATCGGCTCGTCCAGGTGGTACGTCATCCGCGGCAGCAGGTCGAGCACGTTGGGAGCGATCTCGATCTCGTGCAGATCCACGCCGAACTGCTCGGCCACCCGCCGGGCATGGCGCAGGTCGTCCGGCATCGCCTCGAACTTGGCGTCCTCGGCGCGGAATCCGATCGTGTAGGCGGAGATCCCGGGCTGGTGGCGGGCCGCCAGCGCGGTCAGATAGCTGGAGTCGAGGCCGCCGGACAGGAAGGTCGCCACGGGTACGTCGGAGAGCATGTGCTGCCGGGTCGACTCCTCGACGACGGCGGCCAGGTCCGGCTGCTCGCCACTGCGGGCCAGCTCCTGGCCCTCGTCGGCGATGTCCCTGAGGTTCCAGTACTGGCCGCGCTCCACCCGGCCGTCGGGCCGGCACCGCAGCCAGCTCCCCGGCGGCAGCTTCTCCGCCTCGCGGAACGCGCAGCGCGAGTCCGGCACCCAGTAGTACAGCAGCGAGGCCACCAGCGCCGCGTGGTCCACTTCCAGCGACCCGCCGGTCACGGCGGCGAGCGCCTTGAGTTCGGAGGCGAACATCAGGCCCGTACCGCGCCGGAGCAGGAACAGCGGCTTGATGCCGAGCTGGTCGCGGGCGAGCACCAGGTCACCGGTCCGCTCGTCGAAGATCCCGAAGGCGAACATGCCGCGCAGCCGGGGCAGGCAGTCGGTGCCCCAGCGCCGCCAGGACTCCAGCACCACCTCGGTGTCCGAGGTGCCGCGGAAGCGCACCCCGGCCGCTGCCAGTTCGGCACGCAGTGCGGGCGCGTTGTACAGCTCGCCGTTGTACGTCAGGGCGAGGCCGTCCGAGACCATCGGCTGGGCGCCTGTCCCTGTCAGGTCGATGATGGCCAACCGGCGGTGCCCGAGCTGCACTTCGCCGTCGCCGAGGGGGTGGCCGTACCGGCCGGCGCCGTCAGGGCCGCGATGGGCGAGGACATCGGTGAGCCGGTCGGTCACGGCTTTGCCGTCCGGCCAGCGATAAGTGCCTGCGATTCCACACATGTCTACCGCGCCTCCTGGTCGCTGTCCGGTATCCGTGCGACCGGCACCGACGGCCGCTCCGGCCGCGGCCTGCCCGGCGGGTTCTGCCGGGCCAGCCGCTCGTGATGGCCGCGCAGCGCGGTGTGCGGTCCGTCCCACAGCGTGCCGTCGGTACGGTCACGCGGGTCGGGGTCGACCAGCACCACACCGATCACCGGAATGCGCTGGTCCGCGAGCTGCCGCGCCACGGTGTGCAGCCATGCGGCGGTGCCGTGCCCGGCACGTACGACGAGCACGGTCTGGCTGCCGAGGTACTGCAGGTCGGTCCACGCCGTGCCGGGCGCGACGGAGCCGACGCCGAGCCGGCGCACCTGACGCGGCACGGAAGCGGCACGCTCGCCGCTGACCACGGTCGGGTCTTCGGGCTTCCGGCCGGCGTTGGCGAGCTGCGGTCCTGGCAGACCGTCGATGACGACCACCTGTCCCTCGGCCGCCAGCGCCCTGGCGACGTTCAGTGCGATCACGCTCGTGCTGTGCGCACAGCCAAGTTCCAGCAGCGACACCGGTTCCGCCGAGCCGCGCACGGTGCGGGCCAGTGTCGCGGTGAGCCGTTCGCGTGCCGCCCGGGTCTGCCGGCGCTGCCACGGCCAGACCGGCCGGCGGGGCACGCGGCGCAGCTCCGCGATGACGGAGGCGCCCAGGTTCGCCGCGATCTCCCTGCGCAGCACGGGCCGGCCCGCCACCACCGCGCCGACAGCGGCCAGCGCGAGCCCGATCACGAGCCCCAGGACGAGCCCGATCGCGGCGTTGGTGGCGGCGGTCCTCGGCAGGGAGTGCCGCACGGCGCGTGGGGCGTCCACGATCTGCGTACCGGCGACGAGCTGAGGCGTGCCGGTGCGCGCCTCGGCCGCGCGCAGGTCGAAATCGGCGATCCGCGAGTTGAGTTCGGCCCGGCGGGCGAAGAGCGATTCGATGCTCGCCGACGACTTGGGGCCGCTCTCCGGCGACCGGTCTCCGATCGCCTTGTTGACCTTGGACAGCTCGTTCCGCATACGGTCACGCTGGTCGAGCAGGGCCTTGGACTCGGCCTTCGCCGATTCCCGCATCCGCCGTACGTGGTCGGCGACGAACGCGTCGGCCAGCGCCTTGGCCCGGGCCACCGCTGCCGCGTCGCTGTCGGCCGTCACATCGATCCGCAGCAGGTTGTTGGTCACGCCGGTGCCCCGGTAGTCCTGCAGGAAGTCCTCGGGCTTTTCCGTACGCCGCGCGTGGTCCCGGGACCGGAGGGACCGCAGGGCCTTACCCGCGATCCGCGTGGTCCCCAGCACCTCGACGTCGGTGCGGATCAGCGTGCCGGTGTCGCTCGGCTGGTCCTCCTCGTGCGCGACCAGCACCTTGGTCACGGCGCTCGGCGGTGGTGGCATCAGTACGGCCAGCGCCACGCCGAGCAGCAGTCCCAGCAGTGCCATGGAGCACCAGAGGCGGCGGCGTCTGCGCACAGCAACCACCAGCGACTGCAGGTCCAGCAGCGGAGCGGCTGCCGGCGGCTCCGACGTCGTGCTCGTCGTCATACCGAACCTCCCGTCGCCTGGCCGCGGCCCGCGAGCGCCGGAGCGGCGTCGTCCGCAGAAGGTCCGGCAGACGGCGTCGGACGGGCCCTGACCATGCCGGCGACCACGGCGCCGACGACCTCGTGCCCGCCGTCCGCACACGCCTCGGCGATACCGGCCAGCTCACCCGCTGTCCAGCTGCCCGCGCTGAGCACGACCAGGGCACCGGACTCGGTGTCGCGGTCGGGCACCATCGGCGGGGACACGGGGACTTCGACCACCCGCAGCAGGGGGTGGCCCCCGTTCGAAGAGCTGGGGGAAGGATCGCTCCCCGCCTCGGCGGCGAGCTGCCCCGCGGCCCGGCGTGCGGTTTCGTCGCCCTCCGGTACGACGACCAGCAGCCGCCGGGAGGCCGGGAGTTGGTCCCGCAGGCGCGCGTACACCCGCCGGTAGCGGGTGCGTCTGCTGGCCTCGTCGCCCGAGGACTGCGGTGCCGGTACGTCCCACCGGGTGTCGATGCCCAGCAGCCGGCGGGTCCGGGCCCGGGGCCCGCGGCCGTGGGGCCTGGGCGCATGCCGTTCGGCGGGCACATCGACGGTGCCCAGCACCGCGGAGCCCAGCGCCGCCGCGATCTCAGGTTCGGTGCGCAGCCGGCGGTTCGCCCGCGCGGCAGCGAGATGTCCGACGACCGTGAGCAGGAAGAACAACAGCGCCCCGGCGGCGACGAGTTGGACCCGCGTGGGCGGCGCCTCCCCGGTCGGCCGGGCCGCGGGGCCCATGACGACCATGCCGGCCTTGTTGCTCGCCGGGTCGGCCTCGTCCAGCTTCTTCATGGCCTCCTCCAGCGAGGTACGCAGCTTCTCCAGCAAGGTGCGGACCTGCACGCTCTCCACGGTCTGCCCTGGATCGGCGGCGTTGGCCAGGTCGGTGATGCGGCGGTTGGCCTCCTCCACCTGCTGCCGCAGCACCTCGGGCCCCCCGTCGGTCTCGGAGTCGGTGCTGTCGTCCGCGATCCGGGCGGCGAACGTGACGAATTGCTGGGCCACCCGGTCGGAGAGCTGCTGCGCGCGCTTCGGGGTCTCGGCCGTACCCGAGATCTTGACGATGTTCCCGTCGGCTGCCTTGGCGCTCACCCGGTCCCGCAGGTCGGCGCCGCTGACGCCGCTCCAGCGGAGCGTGTCGGCAGCCCGGTCGACCACCGCGGAACTGGTCGCGATCTCCGCCTGGGTCAGCAGCTCGCGCTCCTCCCACTGCCCCGGCAGCAGTACCGAAGCGGACGCCGTGTACCGCGGCGGGAACAGCACCGAGGTGCCGTAGCCGGCCAGCGCGCCCACCACGGTCAGGACGACGAGAAGCCGCCAGCGCCGACGGAGGATCCGCCCGATCGTGACCAGCCGTATGGTGTCATCGCTCAACGGTGCCGCCTCTTCCCTGTTCGGTCGTGGTCGCCCGCGGGCACCGGGGTGTGGTCACGGCAGGCAGCGGCGTAGGCGGCGAGCAGCGCGCGCTGGGAGTTCCGCCAGGAGAGCTGCCCACTGATCCGCTCCTGGCCGATCTCGCCCATCCGGGCCCGCTTCTCCGGATCGTCCAGCAACAGCGTGATGAGCTTGGCGAATTCGGCCTCGTCGTTGGCGGGCGCGTAGACGGCGGCTTCACCGGCCGAGACGCGTGCCTCTCTGAGGTCGAACGAGACGATCGGCCGGCCCATCGCCATGTACTCCAGGACCTTGTTCATGGTCGACACGTCGTTGAGCGGGTTGTGCGGGTCGGGCGAAAGGCACACGTCAGCCGTGGACAGGTAGCGCACCAGGTCGGCGTCCGGGATGCGCCCGGTGAACTGCACCTGTTCGGAGAGCCCGAGCCGCCTGGACAGCTCCACCATCGCGTCGAAGGCGTCGCCCGCGCCGACGAACACCGCGTGCCAGTCGGTCCTTCCCAGCTCGTCGCGCATCTTCGCGAGGGCACGCAAGGCGTAGTCGACGCCGTCCTGGGGCCCCATGACGCCGAGGTAGCACAGCAGATGGGGCTTGCCGCGCTTCAACTCCGGCTCGGGCGCCACGGGTTGGAACCGGTCGACCGCTGGCGCGCTGCGCACCACGAAGACGTCGGCGGGGCGCCGGCCGCCACGGCGTACCGCGACGTCCCGGTAGCTCTCGTTCGTGGCGAGCACGATGTCCGCCGCCCGGTAGGTCAGCCTTTCCAGCGCGCACACGGCGCGGTAGAGCAGGTCTTCGCCGCGGTCGAACCGGGAGAGGTACAACTCGGGCACCAGGTCGTGCTGGTCGAAGACGAACCGCGCGCCGCGCCGCTTGAGCCACAGTGCCGGCAGGAACAGCAGGTCTGGCGGGTTGCAGGCGTGGACGACGTCGACCGGGCCCACCTTGCGGGCCAGCCGGGCCGTGTGCCACAGCGCGGAGCCGTACTCCCGCAGGTAGCCGGCGGGTCCTCCGGTGGCAGCGCGCAACGGGTAGCGGTGTATCCGCACCCCGTCGATCTCCGCCTCAGGTTCGGTGTCCCGCTTGCTGCCACGGGGGCAGATGACGTGCACCGTCCAGCCCGCGTCGCGCAGCGTCGTGCACTCCTGCCACACGCGCCGGTCGAACGGCACCGACAGGTTCTCCACCAGGACCAGTGCGCGCCGCCCGTGCCGGTCGCCGCCGGCTGTGTCGTCGAACGATGTGTCACCAAGCAAGGCCCATGTACCCCGGTTCGGTCCGGCGCTTCTCGGCGTCGGGTAGGCGGACGAGATCGATGAGCAGGGGCCCCTCACCGTGGGGCAGCGCCGACAGCACGGCCGGGTCTTTCGTCCCGACCAGGCACACCTCGGCGTGTTCGAGCACCTCGCTGACGGAGTCGGCGAGCAGATCCGCGAGGTGCGGCAGCCGGGTCTCGATGTACTCGCGGTTCGCGCCGAGCAGCCGGGAGAGGCTCACGTTGGCGTCGTGGATCCGCAGGTCGTAGCCCTTGCCGAAGAGCGTCTCCGCCAGCTCGACCAGCGGGCTCTCGCGGAGGTCGTCGGTCCCGGGTTTGAAGGACAGCCCGAACAGGCCGACCCGGCGCTTGCCGGTGCGCTCGACCATCTCCACAGCGCGCTGCAGATGTGCGGAGTTGGAGGGCAGCACATGGGCGAGGATCGGCACCGAGACGTCGGCACGCTGCGCGGCGTGCACGAGGCTGCGCAGGTCCTTGGGCAGGCAGGAGCCGCCGAAGGCGAAGCCGGGCCGCAGGTAGGCGGGGCTGATGTTCAGCTTGCTGTCGGCCAGGAACACATCCATCACCTGGTGCGAGTCCACCCCGAGCGCCTGGCACACGGCGCCCAGCTCGTTCGCGAAGCCGATCTTGAGCCCGTGGAACGCGTTGTCCGCGTACTTGATCGCCTCGGCCGTGGGGACCGGCACCCGGAACACCTCGCCTGGCAAGCCGTCGTACAGCGCCGCCACCGCTTCGGCGCTCACCGGGTCGAGCGTGCCGATGACGGTCTTGGGCGGGTCGAAGAAGTCCCGCACGCTCGTGCCCTCGCGCAGGAACTCCGGGTTGACCGCGACCCCGAAGTCCACTCCTGCCGTGCCGCCCACATGCTTCTCCAGGATCGGAACCAGCAGGTTCAGGCAGGTGCCCGGGAGCATGGTGCTGCGGAACACGACGGTCTGCCGCGCGTCGTGCCCGTCCCCGCCCTGCCCGTTGCGCTCCGCCAGTACGGACCCGATCTGCTCGGTGACCCGCTCCAGATACGTGGTGCACAGGCTGCCGTTGGGCTCTGACGGCGTGCCCACGCAGACCAGCGTGACCTCGCTGCCCATGACCGCCTCGCGGACATCGCCGGTGGCGCGTAACGCTCCGGTCCTTACGACCTCGGCGATCAGCTCGCCGATCCGCTCCTCGACCACCGGTGCCTTGCCGTCGTTGACCAGGTCGACCTTCGCCGGGTTGACGTCCACCCCGATGACCTCGTGACCCATGCTGGCCAGGCAGGCGGCCGACACACAGCCCACGTAGCCGAGTCCCAGGACGCTGACTCTCATGACCGGTTCCTCCCCCTAGGCAGACCCTTCGGGCCTGCGGTCCGTGCGCCGACCGGACAGTTGAGGCGCAGCTCCCCGCACATCAGTAGGCCCCCTGCCCCTGGAGCACAGCGCGCAGCGTCTTCCACAAGATCACCGAGTCCAGGGCGAGCGACCAGTCCTCCACGTACCGCAGGTCAAGGCGCACCGCCTCCTCCCACGACAGGTCGCTGCGTCCGCTGATCTGCCACAGGCCGGTGAGTCCCGGCTTGACCAGCAGCCGCCGCCGGATGTCCGGACCGTAGGCGGCGGACTCCTCCGGCAGCGGGGGCCGCGGTCCGACGAGCGACATCGAGCCGGTGAGCACGTTGAGAAGCTGCGGCAGCTCGTCGACCGAGTACCGGCGCAGCACCGCGCCCACCCGGGTCACGCGCGGGTCCCGGTGGAGCTTGAACAGCAGCCCGGCGCCCTCGTTGCGGTCGGCCAGCCCGGCACGTGCCCCGTCGGCCCCGGCGACCATGGTGCGGAACTTGAAAATGGTGAACTCACGGCCGTCCTTGCCGACCCTGCGCTGGCGGTAGAACACCCCGCCCCTGCTGTCCATCAGCACGAGCAGCCCGACGCACACCATCAGCGCGGCGAACAGCAGCAGCAGGATCGCCGCACCCAACCGGTCGACGACCTCTTTGACGGCCCGGCGGCCCCCGGAGAAGGTCGGCATGCTGACCCGCAGCAGCGGGATCCCGAGCACCGCGTCGACGTGCAGCCGCGGTCCTGCCACCTCCATCAGCACGGGAGCCACGACCATCTCGGCGTCGCTGCCTTCGAGGTTCCAGGCCAGCCGCTGCAACCGGTCCGGTGACCAGTGCGGGTCAGGTGTGACCGCGACGACACGGTAGCCGTCGCGTCTGACGTGGTTGGCGACGTCCGCCAGTTGGCCGACCACCGGCACTCCGTCCAGCTGGTCACCGTCGGGCCCGAGGCCGTCCGTCGTGCAGACCGCCTCCACCCGCCAGCCCAGGTGCGGGAACTTGCGGGCCCGGCTGATCAGGTCGCGCACGGTGTCCAGGCTCCCGGCGGCGAGCACCGGTCGCAGACACCTTCCTTCCTTCCGCTGTTTGTGCAGCCAGAGGCGCAGCAGATAGCGCGCCGTCATGGTGACGAGCGCGATCGCGGGGATCGCGACGAAGATCCAGAGCTTGATGTTGCGCGAGGTGAGGGCGACCCCGCCGAGCGCGAGTACGACGGCCGCCGTGAACACCGCGCGTCCGAGCCGGCGGAATTCCTCGGCGCCCTGGCCGAGCACCGCCGGAACCCACGCCCGGCTCACCGCCAGCGCTCCCAGCACCAGCAGTTCGGTGCCGCAGGCGAGAATTCCCCACTTCTCGTGCCAGTTGGCCGCGTCCCGGGCTCCGAAGAAAATGCCGATCGACGCCACCACAAAGGCGGTTGCCAAGGTATCGCTGATGATCACGGCACGGCGGTACCGCTGCTCCCAATCGATCTCGGGTCTGCTGATCGTCCCGTTCGCCAAACGCCCCCGCGCCGATGGAAACGGGCTGACTAATTCCCCCTGTTGCACGGGACCCCCCAGGTCGCCAGTGGCTCGACGTGCTCGCCTCACACTGTTCCGCGAGCGGCCCCCGCCCCTCGCGCCGCGCTGTTCCTCCCCTTGGGAGACCCCCGCCTCCCACGCATGACACCCGGTTGTTCATGACACCCGGTTGTTTCAGCGCAGCTCAAGCAACCCACCCTGGCGGCAGCGGACTCGCATGCCATACCAGCTGCTCAAGATGCGCGGGAACCCGTCGAACCTCGGGTGCTCCCCCGCACCCAAGGCCCCCTCGCGGGCCCGGAATTGATCAACCCCACATCCGGCGCCGGGCACGCGACTGTTGTACGCCCATAACGCCGGAGCAATAGATCGTTATTTGTCGCCCCGTGTCCGAACTTCCGAAGCATGGGTAATCTAGACCATCGGCGACGATATGAAGAGAGGGCGTGTGCAATTTGTGGTCAAGCTTTCAAACTTGAACCACCAACCGGCCACCGTCCACGCTGCGTTCACCGCGGCGACACGCCGTGTGACCTGTGGCGAAGGAAGCCCTCCTGGCCGCCGGCACCGGAAACCCGAGGCGCCACCGCACGGCCAACCGAGCCCCGCCCGGACCCTGTTGACGCACCCGGCGCGAGCATCGTGGCGAAGCGGCGTCTTGTCCAGGGGGCAGGAACGAACCGCGGCACGCTCCCGACACATGCCGCGACGCCGGGCCGGCGTCGCCGGAGGGGCCGCGGTGATCGTCCCGCCGTACGCGGCTCAGCAGCGCCAACGCGCGTAATGCCGACGGCGGTTGCAGGCTGATGGCGGGCAAATGAACTGCGTACTTGGCCTGTTCTCCACCAGATCGCTCTTCGCCGGTCCGGTCATACCGCCTCAGCGGCGTACGCGGGGCATGCCCAGGCCGATCCAGGAGATGATCTCGCGCTGGATCTCGTTGTTGCCCCCGCCGAAGGTGAAGATGACGGCGCTGCGGTAACCCCGCTCCAGTTCGCCGTGGAGCACGGCGCCGGCCGAGCCCTCCTTGAGCGGTCCCGCGGCGCCGACGATCTCCATCAGCCAGGCGTACGCGTCGCGGCGTGCCTCGCTGCCGTAGACCTTGACGGCGGAGGCGTCGTGCGGGGTGAGGGTGCCCTTGTCGAGTGCGTCGACCATCTGCCAGTTGAGCAACTTCATCGCGTCCAGACGCGTATGGGTGCGGGCAAGCCGCGTACGCACCCATCCGAGGTCGAGAACGCGGCGGCCGTCGGAGAGCTTGGCCTCGGCCGCCCACCTGCGTACGTCGTTCAGCGCGCGCAGGGCCATGGTGCCGTGCGCCGCGAGGGTGACGCGCTCGTGGTTGAGCTGGGTGGTGATCAGGCGCCAGCCGCTGTTCTCCGCACCGATGCGGCGGCTCGCGGGGACGCGGACGTTCTCGTAGTAGCTGGCCGTGGTGTCGTGCGAGGCGAGGGTGTTGATGACCGTGCACGAGTAGCCCGGGTCGTCGGTGGGGACCAGGAGCAGCGTGATGCCCTTGTGCGGCTTGGCCTCGGGGTCGGTGCGCACGGCGAGCCAGACCCAGTCGGCCGTGTCGCCGTTGGTGGTCCAGATCTTCTGCCCGTTGACGACGTAGTGCCCGGTCTCGGTGTCGCCCTCGCGGACCGCGCGGGTGCGCAGCGCGGCGAGATCGGTGCCCGCGTCGGGTTCGCTGTACCCGATGGCGAAGTCCAGCTCACCGGCGAGGATGCGCGGAAGGAAGTACTCCTTCTGCTCGTCGGTGCCGAACCGCATGATCGTCGGGCCGACGGTGTTGAGCGCCATCAACGGCAGTGGTACACCCGCCTGGGCCGCCTCGTCGAAGAAGACGAACTGTTCTACGGCCGACATGCCGCGCCCGCCGTACTCCTTGGGCCAGCCCACACCCAGCCAGCCGTCGCCGCCGAGGCGGCGGATGGTCTCGCGGTAGAACCGCTTCTGCGCCTGCGGTTCGGCGTAGCGCGCGTGCGCGTCCGGGGGGACGAGTTCGGCGAAGTACGACCTCAACTCCGCGCGCAGCTGCTCCTGTTCGGTGGTGTATGCGAGGTACACGGGTCCCTCCACGGCTCTCGGTGGCGGCGCACACAGTAGAACGTGTTCCACCACAAGGGAATGGTGAGGGCCGCACCAGGGTCCCGGGGGCCGCGCGTCAACCGGGTCCAGAGGGTGCGTTCCGGGCACGCACGCGCGGAGAAAATCACCCAACTCGCCTACTGCATATATCCATTGACTGGTGGATAGTGGAGTGGGCTTCGGGAAGCCGCACGGTCCGACCACGCGTTCCCGGAGAGCGGCCGGCCGCCGTCCATGCGACTGTGCCGACGGCTGGCTCATGACCTGGGGCGCAGCAAAGGCTCCCCCCTCGTGCCCCAGGTCACAACGCCCCGGCCGGCGGCGAAGGGGCCCTCAGCGGATCGGCCCGGCCGACGGCCCCTCCCGCGCAAGCAGCTCCCGTGCGAACCGCTCCCACTGCGCGTACCTGTCGGGGTGCGCCGAACGCTGCACGGCCTGGCACGCGTCGCCCAGCGGCATCGTCTGCCAGTTGGCGACCGCGAGCAGGCCCGGATTGCGCACGGACGGCTCGACGCCGTAAAAGGATTTCGCCGACGTGGCCACGTCGGTGATCTGTTCCCGGGTACCCCAGCCGGCGCTGGGGCGCTGCTGGAAAATGCCCAGCGAATCGCCGTTGACCGGCTCGGTGTAGTTGACGAACTTGGATTCCTGCATGGCCGCCATCAAGGCGATGACCTGACCCCGCTGCGGAATGCCGGCTCCCTTTCCGACGCCGATGACGGTACGCGCGTTCGCGAGCTGTTCGCGGCCGAGGTCGGCGGCGCCGGCGAACACCCGGCGCAGTTCGGCGTCGGACGCCGTACGCAGGGCGTTCGCCGTGGCAGGGTCCACCGAACCGGTGGCGCGCAGCCCGTGTTCCGCCTGGAACGCCTTGAGTCCTTCGGCGTCTCCCGGCGCGTGCCCGACGCCGCCGGAATTCCCCGTGACGGCTCCTGCGGCAGGGATGAGAAGAAAGGGCCAGGCGATGAAGAACGCGACGGCAGAGCGGCGCGTGGATCTGGTTCTTGGCATGCTGCACCGTGACCGGCCCCTATCCCCCAGTCAAGGAACCAGCGCCGCGTGGAGAATTCCCTTTCACGGGGAACACACCGGCCTTTCCTCCGGACGCGGCAGCCCGCCGGGGGGTGCGTCAGCCCATGAGAGCGGGTGCCTCGGTCCACCCGGGCGGGTGCGTCGGTCCGCCGGGGGTGAAGAGTGCAAGATCACAGCAGGGCTCCTTCGGCCCGCTGACGCCGTTCGCCTAGCCTGCGGGCATGTCTCACCTCACCACCCCCGCCCCGCACGGGGCCGCCCGATGACCGGCCACTCCCCCGCACCGGCGGGCCCGGACGAGCCCGTACTCGTGCGCAGGGAAGGCCGCGCGGGCCATCTGCGTCTGAACAGGCCCCGCGCGCTCAACGCCCTCAACCACGCCATGGTGCGCGCCCTCGCCACCGCTCTGGCCTCCTGGGAGCAGGACGACGAGGTGGCCACCGTCGTCCTCACCGGCGCGGGTGAGCGCGGGCTGTGCGCCGGTGGCGACATACGGGGCATCCATGAGGACGTGACCGGCGGCGGGGGCGCGGCCTCGGCCGCCTTCTGGCGCGACGAGTACCGGCTCAACGCGCGCATCGCCCGCTTCCCCAAGCCGTACGTGGCCGTCATGGACGGCGTCGTCATGGGCGGCGGCGTCGGCGTCTCGGCGCACGGCGACGTCCGTGTCGTCACCGAACGCTCCCGTGTGGCCATGCCGGAGACGGGCATCGGCTTCGTTCCCGACGTGGGCGGCACCTGGCTGCTCTCCCGCGCGCCCGGCGAACTGGGCACCCACCTCGCGCTGACGGCCTCGCCCGTCGGCGCGGGTGACGCGCTGCTGTGCGGCCTCGCCGACCACTTCGTACCGGCGGACCTGCTGGACTCCTTCGTCGGCTCCCTGGCGGAGCGGGAAGCCGAGGAGGCCGTACGCCGGTACGCGGAACCCGCACCCGGCGGCAAACTGGAAGGGCAGCGCGGGTGGATCGACGCCTGTTACGCGGCCGACTCCGTCGAGGAGATCCTGCGGCGGCTGCGGGACCACGGCAGCCGCGAGGCCAAGGAGGCGGCGGTGACCATCGAGACCAGGTCGCCGACGGCGCTCAAGGTCACCCTGGAGTCGCTGCGCAGGGCCCGGCGGCTGGACTCGCTGGAGAGCACGCTGGAGCAGGAGTTCCGGGTCTCGGCCGCCACGCTCTCCTCGCCCGACTTCGCCGAGGGCGTCAGAGCACAGATCATCGACAAGGACCGCACACCCCGCTGGTCACCGGCCTCGCTGCCGGAGGTGTCGGCAACCGACGTCGAACGGCACTTCGCCCCTGCCCCGGCCGAGCTGTCGGGTCAGACGTGAGCGTCTACGGTCAGCGGGTGCGTACGAACTGGCGCTTGTCCTCGTCGCGTACGTAGACGCCGATCCTCGCCAGTTCCTCCCGCAGCTCACGGCGGTCCTTGGCGCCGCCGGACTGCTTGAGGGCGTGGGCGCGCGCCTTGAGCAGCGCGTTCGCGCCCTCCGGCAGCCCGGGAGTCTCCGGGACCCAGCGCCTGAACTCGTCCTTGTGCGGGTCCTGTTCGGCCCAGGAGTAGCCGTGCCGGGTGAACGCTTCGGCGAGGCGTGCCGCGCTCACGTCGCAGCGCTCACGCGCGAGTTCGCGTCCCTCTGCGTCGAGCAGCACCAGCCGTTTGCCGTCCTGGAAGGCCAGGGCGACCCGGCTGCCGGCGAACTCGCGCTCCTCGCCCTCGGCCGTGAGCGTCAGGCGGTCGTCCGTGAGCCGCAGGGACAGCTCCTCGTGCAGCGCCAGGAGCCCGACGACCACACCGGCGGCCAGCCCGATGACGACCAGGCCCAGGGTGCGCCAGGGATCGGGGACCGAGTTCACCAGCTCGGCCGGTTTCTGCAGCGGCGCCCACGGCAGGGTCACGAGCCAACCGGCCAGCAGCTCGGCCCCCCAGCCGAGCGCGGCCCCCACGGCGGCGAAGGCGGGCACCAGCCACACGGACGGGCCGATCCTCGTCTCCGCCGGCTCGCTCGCGCTGGACTTGTCCACGTACACGTTCCCCTCGTTCGGATTCCCCTCGTTCCTCATGCCTCAAGGCTAGGAACACACAGGTCAACTGGGCAGACGCGCAAGGGATGTACCGCCGCGACCAAAGTCTCGACACCGCGGCTCCCGGGTCGTCCGAAAGTAGCCCCCCGGCCCCCGCTGGCCCCCGCTGGCCCCGGCACCGGCACCGGCGCACAGAACAGGAGAGGTCCCCCGGGCCTGCGCCGCGCGGCCGTGACACCGCGGGCCCCGGGGGACCTCTCCCTTGCGTATGTGCGCCGCCCGTACGCGCGTGCTCGTACGGGGGGCGCCGCCTCAGCCCAGCGTGGCGAGCGCCTCGTTGAACAGGTGCGACGGGCGCATCACGACCGCTGCCTTCTCCTGCGACGGCTGGTAGTAGCCGCCGATGTCGGCCGGGTGGCCCTGGACGGCGAGCAGTTCACCGACGATGGCCTGCTCCTGCTCGGCCAGCCTCTCGGCCAGCGCGGAGAACGCCTCGGCGAGCTTGGTGTCCTCGGTCTGCTTCGCCAGCTCCTGGGCCCAGTAGAGCGCCAGGTAGAAGTGGCTGCCGCGGTTGTCGATGCCGCCCAGCTTGCGGCTCGGCGACTTGTTCTCGTTGAGGAACGTGCCGGTCGCCCGGTCGAGGGTGTCGGCCAGGATCTGGGCGCGCGCGTTGTCCGTCTTCTGCGCGAGGTGCTCGAAGCTGACGGCCAGCGCGAGGAACTCGCCCAGGCTGTCCCAGCGCAGGTAGTTCTCCTTGACGAGCTGCTGCACATGCTTCGGCGCCGAGCCGCCCGCACCGGTCTCGAACAGACCGCCGCCGTTGATGAGCGGGACGACCGAGAGCATCTTGGCGCTGGTGCCCAGCTCCAGGATGGGGAACAGGTCGGTCAGGTAGTCGCGCAGCACGTTGCCGGTGACCGAGATGGTGTTCTCGCCCCTGCGGGTGCGCTCCAGCGAGAACGCGATGGCGTCCTCGGGCGACATGATCTCGATCCGGAGACCCTCGGTGTCGTGCAGCGGCAGGTACTGCTTCACCTTGGCGATGAGGTTCGCGTCGTGCGCGCGGCCCTCGTCCAGCCAGAAGACGGCCGGGTCGCCGGTCGCGCGGGCGCGGCTGACTGCGAGCTTGACCCAGTCCTGGATCGGGATGTCCTTGGTCTGGCACATCCGGAAGATGTCGCCCTCGCCGACGGCCTGTTCGAGCACCGCTTCGCCCTGACCGTCGACGACCCGCACCGTGCCGGTGGTGGGGATCTCGAAGGTCTTGTCGTGGCTGCCGTACTCCTCGGCCTTCTGCGCCATCAGGCCGACGTTGGAGACCGAGCCCATGGTGGCCGGGTCGAAGGCGCCGTTGGCGCGGCAGTCGTCGATGACGACCTGGTAGATGCCCGCGTAGCTGCTGTCGGGGATGACCGCGAGGGTGTCGTCCTCCTGGTCGTCCTTGTTCCACATGTGGCCCGAGGTGCGGATCATCGCCGGCATGGAGGCGTCGACGATGACGTCGCTGGGCACGTGCAGGTTGCTGATGCCCTTGTGCGAGTCGACCATGGCCAGGTCGGGGCCCTGGGCCAGCTCGGCGTCGAAGGACGCCTTGATCTCGGCGCCGTCGGGCAGCGCCTCCAGTCCCTTGTAGATCCCGCCCAGCCCGTCGTTGGGGCTCAGCCCGGCGGAGGCGAGCGCCTCGCCGTACCGCGCGAAGGTCTTCGGGAAGAACGCGCGTACCGCGTGGCCGAAGATGATCGGGTCGGAGACCTTCATCATCGTGGCCTTCAGGTGCACCGAGAAGAGCACACCCTCCGCCTTGGCGCGCGCGACCTGCGCGGTGAGGAACTCACGCAGCGCGGCCACGCGCATCACGGCCGCGTCCACGACCTCGCCCGCGAGGACAGGTACGGACTCGCGCAGCACGGTGACGCTGCCGTTGTCGCCCACCAGCTCGATACGGAGCGAGCCGTCCTCGGTGAGGACGGCGGACTTCTCCGTCGAGCGGAAGTCGTCGGTGTCCATGTGCGCGACGTTGGTCTTGGAGTCGGAGGACCAGGCGCCCATGCGGTGCGGGTGCGCCTTGGCGTAGTTCTTGACCGAGGCCGGCGCCCTGCGGTCGGAGTTGCCCTCGCGCAGCACCGGGTTCACGGCGCTGCCCTTGACCTTGTCGTAGCGGGCGCGCGCTTCGCGCTCCTCGTCGGTCTTCGGCTCGTCCGGGTAGTCAGGAAGGGCGTAACCCTGCTCCTGAAGCTCCGCGATGGCCGCCTTGAGCTGCGGGATGGATGCCGAGATGTTCGGCAGCTTGATGATGTTCGCCTCGGGCGTCTTCGCCAGGTCACCCAGCTCGGCCAGGGCGTCGTCGATGCGCTGCCCCTCTTCCAGCTTCTCGGGGAAGCTGGAGATGATCCTCCCCGCCAGAGAGATGTCGCGGCTCTCCACGGTAACTCCGGCCGTCGAGGCATACGCCCTGACAACGGGAAGGAACGAATACGTCGCCAAGGCCGGGGCCTCGTCGGTCTGCGTATAGATGATGGTCGAGTCAGTCACCGATACTCCGCTTCACGTCTACATCGTCTCGATATCAAGATATCTCGCCGGTGCCGCTACGGGGACACCGGCCCCGGCTCGTCACCACACCTTCCCCGGTCGGTCCCGCGCCTCCTACGGGACCAGGACGTCCAGCTCGGCCATGGCGTCGAGGGTGATCGTCCGCATCGCCGCCTCGGCCCGCTCGGCGTCCCGCTCGCGTATGGCCTCCGCGACCTGGACGTGCAGCGTGACCGCCTCCTGGCGCGGGTCGCTGAACATGACCTCGTGCTCGGTGCGCCCGGTGAGCACCGCCGCGACCACGTCGCCGAGCCGCGCGAACATCTCGTTGCCCGAGGCGCGCAGGATCGCGCGGTGGAAGGCGACATCGTGCACGAGGTACTTCTCCAGCTGCCCGCCCCGCGAGGTGGCGACCATACCGAGGGCCTGCCCCGTCACCTCGGCGCACTGCTCCGGCGTCGCCAGCCCGGCGGCGAGGCGCGCCGCCACGGGTTCGACGGCGGAGCGCAGCACGGTCAGCGAGCGCAGCTGCCGCGGCCTGTCGGCACCCGCGAGGCGCCAGGTGATCACCTGCGGGTCGTAGACGTTCCACTCCTCGGCGGGCAGTACGGTCACGCCGACCCGGCGCCGCGACTCCACCAGGTGCATGGACTCCAGGACGCGCACGGCCTCGCGTACGACGGTGCGCGAGACCTCGTGCTTCTCGGCCAGCTCGTCGGTGCGCAGCACCGTGCCCGGCGGGTGTTCACCCCCGGTGATGGCGGGGCCGAGGGAGGCGAGCAGCCGCGCGTGCAGTCCCTCTCCCTGGCGGCTGCTGCGCGTAGGGCTCTCCGCCTGGCTGGCCATCTTCGCTGGTCTCCCGATTCCGCTCTTTCCGCTCCCGGTCCTGGGTACCCGGGCCCGACCTCCGGTGCGGCCAGCCTACGTGGTGACCGTCACGCTCATTACGTATGACTTTTGATGGTCCAACCATTGAATACGTGTCATCTATGAGATTGAGTGTGGGAGCACCGAGGTCGATGTGGACAGCGAGGTTTCCGAGAGATGAGTGCGGTAGGCGCAGCGCCCGTGGTGGTCGTGATGGGTGTCGCGGGCACAGGCAAGACGACGGTGGGCGAGCTGCTCGCCGAAGCGCTCGGAGTGCCGTACGCGGAGGCCGACGCCTTCCATCCGCCGGCCAACATCGCCAAGATGTCCGCCGGTGTCCCGCTCGACGACGCCGACCGCGCGCCCTGGCTCGATGCCATCGGCGCCTGGGCGCACGGCAGCTCCGGATCGGGCGGCGTCGTCAGCTGCTCGGCGCTCAAGCGGTCCTACCGCGACCGGCTGCGCGCCGAGGCCCCCGGGCTCTTCTTCCTCCACCTCGTCGGCGACCGGGCGCTCATCGCGCACCGGATGGAGCTGCGCCAGGGGCACTTCATGCCGCCCGCGCTGCTCGACTCGCAGTTCGCCTCCCTGGAGCCGCTCCAGCCGGACGAGTGCGGAACCGCCGTCCCCGTCACGGCCCGGCCCGAAGACCTCGTCAAGGAGGCACTCGGCGCACTGGCGGCCCGCGCCACAGCGCGCAAGGCAGGCACCGCCGACAGCTTCGGCACCGCCGCCACCCTGGGCAGCGCCGCCACCGCCGACACGGCTGATACCACCGGCACGATCGGCACCTCCGATACGTCCCGCACCGTCGGTGCTCCCCTCGCGGCGCACTCGCTCACGGGCGGGCACGGCGCGCAGCCGTAAGCACCGCACGTCACGTAGACCCGTCCCAGGCCCCCGACCGGGGCCCGGTCCCGGCACCCGGTCAGGGCGGCCCCCAGCCCGGACCCCAAGTCTGAAGTCCCAAGTCCCCATAGCGGTAAGCACCAGCACAAGTAAGAAGGAATCCCGTGCGACATCTCAGTGCCGAGATGCTGGCAGCAGGCCCGGAGCCGACCGACGTCATCACGTCGGCCGGGAGCGCCCAACTGGGCCTCGCCGTCCTCGTCGGTATCGCCGTCATCGTCCTGCTGATCACCAAGTGGAAGCTGCATGCCTTCCTCGCGCTGACCATCGGCTCCCTCGTCCTCGGCTCCGTCGCCGCGGCGGCGCCCGACGAGACGATCGCCAGCTTCACCAAGGGCCTGGGCGACACGGTCTCGGGCGTCGGTGTCCTCATCGCGCTCGGCGCGATCCTCGGCAAGCTGCTGGCCGACTCCGGCGGCGCCGACCAGATCGTCGACACGATCCTGGCCAGGACCAGCAAGCGCGCGATGCCCTGGGCCATGGTGCTGATCGCGGGCATCATCGGCCTGCCGCTCTTCTTCGAAGTCGGCATCGTGCTGCTGATCCCCGTGGTGCTGCTGGTCGCCAAGCGCGGCAACTACTCGCTCATGCGCATCGGCGTGCCCGCGCTCGCCGGACTCTCCGTGATGCACGGGCTGGTGCCCCCGCACCCGGGGCCGCTCGCCGCCATCGACGCGCTGGACGCCAATCTGGGTGTCACGCTCGCCTTCGGTGTGCTGATCGGCATCCCCGTCGCCATCATCGCCGGGCCGCTCTTCGCCCGTTTCGCGGGGCGCTGGGTGGATGTGCAGCCGCCCGAGGGCCTCGTACCGCAGCGGCCCTCGGAGGAGCTGGAGCGGCGCCCCCGGTTCGCGGCCACCATCGCGACCGTGCTGCTGCCCGTCGTACTGATGCTCGCCAAGGCGCTCACGGACATCCTCGTCGACAACCCGGACTCCGCTCTCCAGCGGGTCATGGACGTCGTCGGCTCGCCGCTGATCGCGCTGCTCGCCGCCGTGCTCGTCGCCATGTTCACGCTGGGCCGGGCCGCCGGCTTCCGCAAGGACCGGCTGGCCACCACCATCGAGAAGTCGCTGCTGCCGATCGCGGGCATCCTGCTGATCGTCGGCGCGGGAGGCGGGTTCAAGCAGACGCTGATCGACGTCGGCGTGGGCGACATGATCCTCGACTTCTCCAAGCACTGGAACATCTCGGCGCTGCTGCTCGGCTGGCTGATCGCCGTCGGCATCCGGCTCGCGACGGGCTCGGCGACCGTGGCCACCATCTCGGCCGCCGGGCTCGTGGCACCGCTCGCGGGAGACATGAGTACGACGCACATCGCACTGCTGGTGCTCGCCGTCGGCGCCGGCTCCCTCTTCTTCAGCCACGTCAACGACGCGGGCTTCTGGATGGTGAAGGAGTACTTCGGGATGGACGTCGGTCAGACCATCAAGACCTGGTCGGTCATGGAGACCATCATCTCCGTCGTCTCACTGCTGTTCATCCTGTTGCTGTCCCTGGTCGTCTAGCGCCCTGAGCCTCCCACCTGACGCGCCGTGATGCGACAGGTGAAGCGGCGGCGTGGATCATGGGGCGCCCCGCGAGTGAACGAGGTGTGCGGGGCGAGCGGCGAGAGTACGAACAGGAACAAGGAACAACAGCAACGTCCAGAACGGGCCGGAATCACCGGCCGGAAGACGGAGTGGCATGAGCGCGCGTTTCGAAGAGATCGACTGGAGCCCGACGCCGATGGGCGACATCAGCCTGCGGCGGCGAAGGGAACCGTCGACGGGCACCGAGGTGTACGAGGTCAAGCTCGGCGACGAGTTCCTGATGTCCAGCCTTTTCACGGCGGGCGAGGTCGCACTCTCCGAACTGGGCCTGGCCGCCGCCCAGGGCGGTGAACTGGACGTCGTGGTCGGCGGGTTGGGCCTCGGGCACACCGCTGACGCCGCCCTGGCCGACCCGCGCGTGCGCTCCCTGTGCGTGGTCGAGGCGCTCGGCGAAGTGGTCACATGGCACCGGCGTGGGCTGGTGCCGCTGGGCGACCGCCTGGCCTCCGACCCCCGGTGCCGCCTCGTCCAGGGGGACTTCTTCGCGAAGGCCACGAGCGCCGACGGCTTCGACCCCGACTCCCCCGGGCGCCGCTTCGACGCCGTACTGCTGGACATCGACCACGCACCCGAGCACGTGCTGCACCCCGACCACGCGCCCTTCTACGAGCCCGCTGGGCTGCGCGCGCTGGCCGGACAGCTGCGTCCTGGCGGGGTGTTCGCGCTGTGGTCCAACAACCCGCCGAGCGCGCCGTTCCAAGCGGTGCTCGCCGACGTGTTCGCCGAGGCGGAGGCGCACGAGGTCACCTTCGACAACCCGCTCAAGGGCGGCACCTCGGCCAACACCGTCTACGTGGCACGTGCCCGCGCCGGCACCGCGTGAGGGCGAGGAGGACGGGCGTGCGCGCGTGGCCCACCGCGTGAGAGCGGGGCCTCACCGCGTGAGAGCGAGTACCAGCGTGGCGACCGCCAGCGCGAAGTAGCCGGCGGGGAAGGCGATGTTGTAGAAGACCCGGGCCCTCGTGTGCACGGTGAGCGCGCCCACGAAGAGGGCGACGAGGCCGGCGGCTGCCGCGGTTCCGACCAGCGGAACCCCGAGCAGCCCGAGGAGCAGCCCGACGGCCGCCAGCGCCTTCAGCGCGGCCAGGGGTGTCAGCCACGAGTGCGGCACCCCCACCTCGGCCGAGTTGTTGAGGACGTACCGTACTCGCGCCTGATCGGCGGCGGCGCTCGCGGCGTTCGCGAGGATCGCCGCGATCGTGACGGCCATGTAGGCGGTGAACATGGGGAACCTCCGGGCTCTCATGAGGGGCGCGGGGTAGGCGGCCGACCACACCTCCGCCCTCCCCGCTTCCGTGGAAACCGGCGTCCCCGAACGCGTGTCTTCACGGACGCCTCCCCACAGACGTCCGCGCCGCCCGGAAGGTGACATGGGCCCGCGGTGACTGACTCCTCGATCACCGGCGCGACCAGCGGCCCGGCTCAGCCGCCGTGCGGCGCGGCCAGTTCCAGATCGTCGACGCTGCCGGACATGAGGGTGCTGACATGGGCCGTGAGGTGGTCCAGGGGCCAGTCCCACCACGCGAGCGCCAGGAGGCGGGCGACGTCCCGCTCGTCGTAACGGGTGCGGATGAGCCTGGCCGGGTTGCCGCCGACGATGCCGTAGTCGGGTACGTCGTCCACGACGACGGCGCCGGACGCGACGATCGCCCCGTGCCCGACACGCACGCCGGGCATCACCGTCGCACCGTGCCCGAACCACACGTCGTTGCCCACGACCGTGTCACCGCGCGAGGGCAGGTCGCCCAGCAGGTCGAAGTGCTCGGCCCACGAGCCGCCCATGATGGGGAACGGGAAGGTGGAGGGGCCGTCCATACGGTGGTTGGCGCCGTTCATGACGAACCGCGTCCCGGTGCCCAGCGCGCAGAACTTCCCGATGACCAGCTTCTCAGGACCGTAGTGGTAGAGGACGTTGCGGGTCTCGAACGCGGTCGGGTCATCGGGGTCGTCGTAGTACGAGAACTCCCCCACCTCGATCAGCCCCGAGGTCACCAGCGGCTTCAGGAGCACCACGCGCGGCTGCTCCGGTACGGGGTGCAGCACCGTCGGATCGGCGGGAATCAGATTCATGACGGGCATTCTGCACGCTCAGCGCGCGCCACCGCACCGGCGTTTTCGATCATGCTCCACCGCCCGGCCGGCGCCCCGCTGCCCGTCCCGCCCGGCATCATCCCTCCGAGGCCCGCTCTCCTCCCGCACCGCCAGGAGCCGCCGCGTCCGGGGCCGCGTCATCGAGGAGGACGGGGGCATCGCGGACCGGCGCGTCGAGGACCGCCAGGTCGAGCTGCCGCAGGCGTGCCGGGTCGGCGATCACGTCGTAAGCGGCGACCCGTCCGTCCGCCACCGTGACGGCGAGAACGAGCCGCAGGCGGCCGTGCGGGGCGACGACGGCGCCGACCGCGCCGTTCACCAGGGCAGGTTCCGCCGCCTTGGCACGCCCGCCGAGCACCTGCATCTCGCGCGCGACGGCGTCGGCGCCGCGTACCACCGTCTCGCGGCCCCGCGGCAGTGCCGCGCTGTCGGCGTGCCGTACGGCGTCAGGGGCCAGCACGGCGAGCAGCGCTTCGAGATCGCCGCCGCGCGAGGCGGCCAGGAACGCTTCGACGACCCGGCGCTGCTGGGCGAGTTCGGCGGCCGGTACGGCGGTGACACCGCGCACCCGGTGCCGCGCACGGCTGGCGAGCTTCTTGGTGGTGACCGGGGTGCGCTCGACGATGGGCGCGATCCGGTCGAACGGCACGGCGAACAGGTCATGCAGCACGAAGGCGACCCGCTCGGCCGGCGCCAGCCTGTCCAGCACGACGAGCAGCGCGCGGCCTACCGAGTCGACCAGTTCGGCCTCCTCTTGCGGGTCGCCGACGCCGGCCCTCTCCCGCGCATGCCACTCAAGCGGCTCCTCACCGCGTGACCTGCGCGTGCGCAGCATGTCGAGGCAGATCCTGGAGACGACCGTGCGCAGCCACGCCTCCAGGTTGTCGATGCCGTCCGACCGGGTGCGGCTCAGTCGCAGCCACGCTTCCTGTACGGCGTCGTCCGCCTCACCCGCCGAGCCCAGCATCCGGTAGGCCACGGCGCGCAGCTGCCCGCGATGTGTCTCGAACCGGTCGGCCAGCATGTCGTGCGCGTCCATCGGTCACCTTTTCTCGTCGTGCTCCGTCTGTCTCGTGGCACCGACACAGGAAGTGACAGGAAGAAGACCGATGTTCCGGCACGAACAGGGTTTCCCACAGGAACAGAGTAGCGAGTACGGCGGGCACCAGCCGCTGGTGGGCCCGGTGGACCTCGGGGACCTCCGCCTGCCCAACCGCGTGGTGATGGCCCCGCTGACCAGGGCACGCGCCACCGCCGGCGACCACCGGCCGACGGCGCTGCACGCCGCCTACTACGGGCAGCGGGCCACGGCGGGGCTGATCGTCACGGAGGGTCTGACCGTCGCCGAAGGGCTACGGGTGAGCGGAACGGCGATCGGCTCAGGCCAAGTCCCCGGCCTCTACAGCGAGCGGCAGCTCGCCGCCTGGAGCCATGTCACCGATGTCGTGCACGCCCTGGGCGGCCGTATCGTCGCCCAGCTGTGGCACACCGGGGCGCACGCGCGCTCCGCCGCGCACCGGGACACGGTCGCGCCCCGTGAGCTGTCGGCCGCGGACATCGCGCGCACGGTCGAGGAGTACGCGAAGGCCGCCGACCACGCCCGCCGCGCCGGGTTCGACGGGGTGGAGATCGCCGCCAACGGCACCTATCTGATCGCCCAGTTCCTCCATCCCCGCCTGAACCGGCGCACCGACGGCTATGGCACACGGCGCGAGCGGCTGCTCCTGGAGATCACCGACGCGGTGCAGGACGTCTGGGAGGGACGCCGCGTCGGCGTACGGCTGTCCCCGTACTGGACCCTCCGTGACCAGCCCCGCTCCCACCGCCCGCGCGGCGCGTTCCCTTGTACGGGCGACGAACGGACCCTCGCGGTCCACGACGCGCTCGTCGCCGAGTTGAACGCACGCCCGCTGGCCTATCTCCATCTGCGCGGCCCCGCACCTGCCGCGCCCGGCGCGGATCCCGATCCGGACGCCTTCGCGCGCTACCGCGGGCTCTACGACGGCCCGCTGATCGCGAACAACGGCTTCGGCCGCGAGACCGGCAACGCCGCCATCGGTGACGGCCTGGCCGACGCCGTCTCCTTCGCCCGGCACTTCATCGCCAACCCGGACCTCGTCAGCCGCTTCGCGCTCGGTCACCCGCTGGCGAGCGACGACCGCGGCACGCACTACACGGGAGGGGCTCACGGCTACACCGACTACCCGGTCTGGCCGGGGACATAGCGGTACCGGTGCGGGGTATACAGTCGAAGTCCCTTGGCCCAGGCGGCTGTTGAACGGGAGACCGCGTGATCCCCATCGGGGCCGAAACCCTGCACACCGACCGGCTGACCCTCCTCCCCCTGCTCGTCGAGCACGCCTCCGCCATGGCCGAGGTGCTGGACGACCCGGACCTGCACACCTTCACCGGCGGCACCCCGGCTTCCCCCGAGGCCCTCCGTACCCGCTACGTCCGCCTGGTCGCCGGCTCGCCCCACCCGTCCGTCAGGTGGTGCAACTGGGTCATCCGGCTCCGCGCTTCCGCCCAGCTCACCGGCACGGTCCAGGCCACCGTCACCGAGACCTTCGAGGGGTACGAGGCCGAGGTCGCCTGGGTGGTCGGCACCCCCTGGCAAGCACGCGGCATCGCCACAGAGGCAGCACGCGCCCTGGTCACCTGGCTGGAGCACGCCCCCATCCACCGCGTGGTCGCCCACATCCACCCGCGACACCACGCCTCCGCCGCCGTTGCCACCGCGGCAGGGCTCACCCCCACGCAGCGGCACCACGACGGAGAAACCAGATGGGAACGCACCCTCAACCCCCGCCGCACGGACTGACTCCGGCGACCGTGCCGGGAGCATCCGGCGGGGCATGCCCTCGGCGTAGGGGACCCGTTTTTGCATATGCACTTACAGGCAAACGGAACGCCTCACTCCAAGGGCACCCACACGAGTGGCGCCACCTCGCCCGTAGTTGACGGTGACCGCCCTTTTCCGCCCCGAAAAGCATCCTGGCTGCCGTTCGCAACGTAGCCTCATCGTTCGCCGAACGCCCGGAATTCAGCCGGTTGTTGATGAGGTTTGAGCATTCTCTTTCAACTACTCCAGTAAGGGGCCGGTCGCACGGAGGGGTACGTAGGGACCCGTGGCTGATTCCGGCATGCGAGTGGATTTGCACGGGCGTCATCCGCCGTAGCGCGCAGCCGTTTGGGGCGATAGCTTCCGAGGGCAGGAACAGAACCGGGTCGGCGCCACCGGTCCCGGGAACTCCTGCCGAAGAGGAGGACGGAGAGCCCTTCGCATTCCCAGGGGCCCCAGAAGGGCTCAGGCGCCGTACAACGGCGAGGTTCCGCGGCGCTTTCCGCGCGGGAACACGCCGGTGACAACCGCAAGCGGGCAGGTGGTCGGGCCCGCTCCTTCTGCGCCTCGACCGTGCCCCCATCGGAGCCGTGACACCGGCCCTGACACCACAGGCAACCCTCGCCGCAGGGGAGGATCCATGCGCAGCCCGTCCGAAGCGAGCCGTATCGCGACCGGCGACGACGGCGCGCGTCCCGAGTACACGGCCTTCCGGGCGCTGTACCGGGAGCGTTACCTGCGCTATGCCTTCGCACGTCTGGGACGGGACAGCGAAGTCGCCGCGCTGGTGCAGGACGTCTTCGACGACCTGGCCGTGCGCTGGCCCGAGGCACTGCGCAGCCCGAGCCCGGCCGCGCTCGCATGGGACCTGCTCACCTCGAAGCTGAGCGCCGCGGGCGGAGACGGCGCCACCGGTCTCCTGCGCGCGCGGCTTCCTGACGGGACGGCGGACGCGGTGGTGCTGTGCCGGCTGTGCGGCATGGACGTCGAGGAGGCCGCCGACGTGATGGGCATCGACGCCTCGTCCGTCACCTCACGGCTCGGCATGGCCCGGCGCACCCTCTCGGCGACGGGCGCCGAGGAGCGCGTACGGGCCAACCCGCTGTTCGGCTGAGCCGACGGTGCACGGCTGAGCCCACGCGCCCCAGGGGGCCCGCTGCGCTCAATCGTGGGCTGGCAGCCCGGGGTTGCCCCTCCCTAGCATGGTGGCCGCATCGGAGAACCGGTCACCGAGTGAGCCAAGGGGGGCCTGATGGACAGCGGGCAATTACCCACTTCCCAGGCGGACATCGACGTCACCACGCCCAGTGTGGCGCGCATGTACGACTACTACCTGGGCGGTACGGACCACTATCCGGTCGACGCCGAGGCGTGCTTACAGCTCTCCCGCGTCGCCCCGAGCACCCAGGCACTCGCGGTCAACAACCGGCGCTTCCTCCAGCGCGCGGTGCGGGTGCTGGCTGAGGAAGAGGGCGTGCGGCAGTTCCTGGACCACGGTTCGGGCCTGCCGACCCAGGACAACGTGCACCAGGTGGCGCAGCGCGTGGACCGCTCCTCCCGGGTGGTCTACGTCGACAACGACCCGATCGTGCTGGCACACGGGCGCACGCTGCTGGAGGAGAACGACGAGACCGCCGTCATCCAGGCGGACATGCGCGCGACCGATGCGATCTTCGAGCACCCCGAGACCCGGCGCCTGCTGGACCCGGAGCAGCCGACGGCCGCACTGTTCGTCTCGGTGCTGCACTGCATCCCCGACAAGGACGACCCCGGCGCTCTGGTGCGGCGCGTCGCGTCCCGGCTGGCGCCGGGCAGCTTCGTCGTCATCTGCCATCTGGTCAGCGAAAGGGCCGACATCCGGGAGGAGACGACCCGGCTGATGCTCCGGAACACGGGAGGCAACTGGGGCCGGGTGCGCGAACCACGTGAGGTGGAGCGGTACTTCGAGGGGCTGGACATCCTGGACCCCGGCCACCTGGTGGAGGTGTCCACCTGGCGGCCCGACAGCGAGCTGTCGCGGAGCCAGCGTACGGATGAGTGGATCGAGTACGGGGGAATCGGCCGCGTGCGGTGACTCCCGTCGGAGGCGGTCGCGCCAACTCCCTTATGCAGGGGGCGAGTTGGCTCGGGCGGGGACACGTGCGCCGGCTGTCTGTCAGGAGGTGGAGAGGCGCTTCTCGTGTCAGGAGACGGAGAAGCGCTTCTCGGCCGTTGCCAGCAGGTCCAGGCTCGCGCGGCGGGGCTCGGCGTACCCCTGCAAGTGCTCCATGCTTCTGCGGAAGTGCCGCACCTCACCGGACTTGGTGCGGTATTCGGCGCCGCCGACCGTCTCCAGATAGACCATCTCCTCGCTGACCCCGCGTGCCGAGAACGTCATGTAGGTGAAGGCGGAGGGCGGTGCGACGACGCCCGAGTCCAGGCGCACCACACGGATGTTCACGCCGTCCCTGTCGGCCAGGTCACGCAGGTGCCGCATCTGTTCGCGCATCACGTCCGGGCTCCCGAACCTGCGCATCAGCACGCTCTGGTCCAGTACGGCCAGGACGCGGGGAGCGTCCGCAGCGCAGAGCAGTTCCTGGCGGCGCATCCGCAGCTCCACACGCTGGCGCAGCTCGTCCTCGTTCGCCTCGGGCAGACCGGCGCGCACCAACGCGGCGGCATATCCGGGGGTTTGCAGCAGGCCGGGCACGGCGTGGGTCTCGTAGGTGCGGATGACCTGCGCCTGGGCCTCCATGCTGATCAGGCGCACCAGCCAGTCGGGCATGACGTCCTTGTACGGCTGCCACCACGCGCTGCCCCGTGCCTGCCGCAGCAGGTCGTGGATGCCGGCCAGGGTCTCCTGATCCCGCACGCCGTAGAAGTGGAGCAGGTCGTAGACATCGCGCTCGCTGGCGGGCACGATGCCGCACTCCAGCCTGCTGATCTTCGAGACGGAGGCGGCGAGGGCGCCCCTCTCCTTGACCTCGCGGATCGTCAGTCCGTGCCGCTGCCGCAGGTCACGCAGGTAGCTGCCGAGCACCCGCTGCGCGGCCACCGGGTTCTCCGTACGGCCCTGGAGGTCGAGTACCACCGAGCCTCGCTCCGACGCGCGTGCAGACCCCTCGTCCGCGGCGGACATACGCCCTCCTCATCGGGATGACAAGAAATATCAACCCTCAAGGATGGGCAGTGATTTCCGCCGGGACAAGGGGAATGCGGGTGCCCTTTCAGTCAATCACGCAGTCGAACTCACCCCGCTTGGCGGCACCGACGAATGCCACCATCTCCTCGCGCGTGTACACGAGTGCGGGGCCGTCGGGATGGCGTGAGTTCCGCATCGCCACCAGACCTTCCTCCGGCAGCCGTGCCAGCTCCACACAGTTCCCCGTAGGGCTGCTCAGGCTGGACTTCATCCATTCCACGTCCGGAATCGAGTCTCCCCGCACGCCGTTCGCGAATCGCTCCATCTTCCGCTCCTTCTCCTCGCCCTGACAGTCCCTCCGGAGCACACGCGGTGTTCGATGGCATGAACGTCCGTTCCCGTGAAGGGGTGTGGGGAACCGCGACCCACATGCAATTGCATGGCTCCGCGAATTGCGAGACTACTGACGCCGCCAGGAGAAAATGAAGTCCCCCGAAAGGGTGTTCCCTGTCCGGGAGTTCCTGACCCGCCTCGTACGGTGGGGGTCATGGCTGTTCCGGGGCGGCGGTGTCGATGCTGCGGCCGGTGTGGTGGAAGAACACGTCGTCCAGGCTGGGCGGGGTGACGGACAGCTCGTGCACGGTGATGTCGCGGGCCACCAGCGCCGCGCAGACGAGAGGAACGGTCCTGGCGCCGTCGGCGACGCGCAGGGTGAGGCCGTCGCGCCCGCCGGTCGCCGGGAGTCCGCACTCCTGAGCCAGCACGGAGACAGCGGCGGCGTTGTCGGCGGTGCGCAGGTGGATACGGTCGTCCCCGATCTCGGCCTTCAGGTCGGCCGGTGTGCCGACGGCGACGATGCGGCCGTGGTCGATGATGGCAGCGCGGTCGCAGTGCTCGGCCTCGTCGAGGTAGTGCGTGGTGATGTACAAGGTGGTGCCGGTCTGCCTGCGGAGTTGGACCAGATGGCGCCAGATGGCTGCCCGCGCGTTCGGGTCCAGGCCCGTGGAGGGCTCGTCCAGGAAGAGCACACGCGGCTGGTGCAGCAGGGAGCGGGCGATCTCCAGGCGGCGGCGCATCCCACCGGAGAGGGTGCGGACTCTGTCGCCGCGGCGGGCGGCGAGTCCGGTGAGGGTGAGGACGTCGGTGGTGCGGCTGCGGGCCTGTACGCGGGAGAGCTGGTGCAACCGTGCGTGGAGGTAGAGGTTCTGCTGGAGCGTCAGTTCGCCGTCGACGGCGGTGTGTTGCAGCAGCAGTCCGACGTGGCGGCGGACCTGTTGGGGCTGGGTGACGACATCGGCACCCGCCACCGTGGCCCGGCCGGCGCTGGGCCGGGTCAGGGCACACAGCATGGCGATGGTGGTGGTCTTGCCCGCCCCGTTGGGCCCAAGAAAGCCGAAGATCTCGCCGGGGCTGATGGTCAGGTCGATGCCGTCGACCGCCTTGTGCGTGCCGTAGGTCTTGGCCAGGCCACGGACGGTGATGGCGGCGGCCGGTGGGGTGGCCTCGATGCTGCCGGGTGCCGGTGCGTCGTCCCCGGCTGTCGGCCGGGTGCTGTCGCCGGGTGCCGGCGGCGCTTCGCCGTCGGCGCGAGGGGCCGGTCGCCGGGTGGCGGGAGCCGTGCGGTCCAGGGGCGCGGAAGCTGTGTGTTCGCTGGTCATCGCTCACCTGCCGGGGGAACATCGCCCACCGCGGGCTCCTCGCCTGCCGGAGGGACAGTGACAACGGGGGTGTAGGTCCCCGCGGACCGGGGTTCGCCGACCGGTTGTCCGCCGGCGACGACCCACGCGTGTGCGCTGAAGGGCTGGGTGCGCACACCCGTGCACCAGGTGGGCCATGTGCCGCGCAGCCGGCACAACAGCACGGTGGCCAGGGAACGCGGCAGACATCCGGAATCGGTGGCACAGCGCCGGCTGATACGGACCACGGCATCGCGGGCCGCCAGGGCCTCATCGGCGGTGGCCGGCCGTGCGCCGGTGCGTACGGCCGTCAGTACGCGGGTGATGCGGTGCGGGGAACGGGTGGCGAGCAGCCGTGCCGCCACTGCGGCGAGCGCCGCCGAGGGCCGTTGACGTAGGGGTAGTGGCCGGCGGTCGGCCAGCGTCGTGTCAAAACTCACTGCCCTCACCTCCTTCTTGTTCGTCCTTCTTGTTCGTTCTTCTTGTTCGTCCTTGCTTGTCCTTGCTCTTCCTTGGGCGTCGGGATTCGGCGGGCTCGTCGGGTTCGCCGTCCGGGGCCGCAGCCTCCACGGCGTGCAGCCACATTTCGCAGGCGAGCGTGCCGTCCAGCGGTGCTGAGGCGGCCACATCGGGGTGCGGGGTCAGCAGGGTCTGCCGCAGCGCCTCGGCGTCGACCAGGCCGTGCCGGGCCAGGCGCGAGTCCGCGAACAGGTCGAGCAGGTCGGCGCGGTACCGGCACAGGCCGTGATGGAAGTCCGCGCTGAATTCGCCCTTGGTCGTACGGCGCGCGATCCGCCGGGGAAGGATGCCGTCCATCGCCTCGGCCAGCAGGGGTTTGTACCGGCCGGGGTGGTTCCGCTCCTCCGGCCGTACCGCAAGGGCCGCCTCCAGGACCTGGTCGTCGAGGAACGGCGCGGCCAGGCGCACGCCTGCCGTCCGGGCCGACAGCCGCCCGGCCTGCCCGAGCACGCCGCCTGAGCACCGGGCCATCACCAGCACACTGTGCTGCTCCCGCCACGGAGCGAGCGGTTCCGGCGCCTCGGCGGCGCTTCGCCTGAGCAGCGTCCTGGCTGCCTGGACCGCCTCGGGGCTCGCCCACGGAGGCATCTCCAGCGGCCAGCTCCATCCCACATCGAAACCGCGCCGCGCCGGCGCAGACGTCAACTCGGCTGCGCGTACGGCCAGTTCCCGCGCCGGACTACGCCGGTCCCCCAGCGCCCGCCATACCGCCGGCCATGAACAGCCGGACATGATCCTGTGGTCCCGCACGGCACGCAGCCCCGCACCCGGCCGCCTGCGGACGAGATCGTGCAGATGGGCGTGGCCGCCGGGCCGGAACACCTCGTCCCCGCCATGACCGCCCAGATGCACCCGCGTACCGGTCCGGGCCAGGTTGCGGACCTCGTATTCCAGCCGTGCCTGATTGAGCACCCAGCCGAACGGCTCTTCCCCGTACGCGCCGTTCCGGGCCTCCGCAGGGCCCAGCCCGCCGAACACTCCCGGGCTCTCGTCCGCCGGCACGACGAGGTGCCGGCACCGTGGCAGCCGGGAAGCTGCCAGCTCGGCGAAGTCAGCGTCGTCGTTTCCCGCGTCGGCCTCCGCCATGCGGTACGTCACCACATCGGCCGATCCGCGAGCGGCCAGAAAGGCCAGGCTGGTGGAGTCCATGCCACCCGACAGGTCCGTGCTGACCGTGCCCCCGCCCGTCGTACGGACCGCGACCGCCGCCGTCAGCGCCTCCCGCACCCGCAAAGCCCCCTCGGCGAGCGGCAGTTCCGGCTCGGGCGCGTGCCACCTTCGCTTCTCCTCCGCCCGCCCTTCGCTCCCCAGCCGGAGCCAGCAGTCCGACGGCACAGCGCGTACGCCCCGCCACGGCGAGGTCTCGTGGAAGGGGAACGGCATCGCCAGTCCTGTGAGCCGCAGCGCCAGCCACTCCGGGTCCCAGGAAGCCCCCGTCAGCCGCGCCAGTACGTCCGCGCGGTCGCACGCCACGTGCACGCCCGCCACCCGCGCGGAGAACACCCGGCGCACGGCTGCCAGGGTGCCCTGCACCCTCACCTGTCCCCCCACGGAGGCCACCAGGTGGAAACAGCCCGGCACCTGCTCCCCCAGAGCGCCTGCCTGCTCCACCGACTCCACCTCGGCCAGGCGCCGCCGCAGCACGGAGGTGGCGGCCGACCACTCGCCGACCACCACCAGGCGGGCCCCGCCCGCGCTCACGGTCCCGACCGCCTCATCCGGCCAGTCGCCCACGATCCACGGCCGTCCTGAGGCGTGCTCGATCATCCGTGAGGCGAGCGGGCGCAGCGCGCCGGCCGCCGCGGAAGACGCCTCACCGTCCGGGAGAACGGCGAACCACTCCACGCCCGCTACCTCGCTGACAGCTCAGTGGTGCCAGGAGCGGAAGTAGCGGTCCCTCATGGGGCCGACCGGCGGACCCAGAGTCACCTCCGCGAACTCTCCCGCCTCCAGCATCGCCGGCGGCTCGTACACCTCTACCTCGACCGTCTCGTGCTTCTCCATGGGAACTCTCCTTTGTCCGGAGTACGTGGGAACAATGTGCTGCCCCCACCGGGCTGACTACAGAATGACCGAGCTTCTGGATCCGTTCGGGAGTACATATCTCAAACCACCCCAAGGAACTCTCACGAAGCACTGAGGGAATGCGACCGCACCATGGGCGGCCGGGGCCAAGGGGCTGTGTGTGCGAGGGCATTGGGGGCCATACACAGGGGTGCTCCGGCCGCATTCCGTACCCATTCGGCAAGGGAATGCACGGAATCCAGTCGGCAACGGAAGGGAGTTGCCAGCACCGGGCAACACGGTGCCGGCCCTCCACCGCGGTCCCCGGCATGACCCGTTACCGCCCGAAGCTGCCTCTTACCGTCCGAAGCTGTCTCCGAGACGGCGTACGCCCCTTGTGAGCGAGGCCCTTGGGTTTCCCCGCATTCTGTCCAGTTCGCGCTCCTGCCCGGGCCGGTGCGGCGCTGTCACCATGACCGGGGCAGGCAGTCGTCGCTGGAAGGCCGGCTCAAGGCAGTAGGCACAGGGCAGTCGGAACGGGCCAGTAGGCACAGGACAGTCGGCGCGGGACAGTCGTCGTGAGGAGTGGAGATGGAGCCTCCCGGAGCACAGCGCTACTCGAACGCCTCGCAGGAGCGGCTCCCTTGGCAGTGGGAGGAACACGAGTGGCGCCGGCACGTGGAGCGCGCACGTGCCGGGCGCAGCCTCAAGCCGGCCGGGTGGCCGCACGGCGCCAGGGCCGCCGTGGCGCTCTCGTTCGACCCGGACCACGAGACGATCCCGCTGCGTGACGCCGAGACGAGGCCGGGCAAGCTCTCACAGGGCGAGTACGGAGCCCGGGTGGGCGTGCCGCGCATCCTCGCGCTGCTGGAGCGGCACTCCGTCCCGGCGACCTTCTTCATGCCCGCCGTCTGCGCGCTGCTGCGCCCCGAGGAGGCGCGCGGCTACACCGACCGGGGACACGAGGTGGGCATACACGGCTGGATCCATGAGCGGAACATGCTGCTGGAGGCCAAGGACGAGCGGGAGTTGACGTTCCGCTGCGCCGACACGCTCGAACGCCTCTCGGGGCAGCGCCCGCAGGGCATCCGTACTCCTTCGTGGGACTTCAGCGACCACACCCTGGAGATCATCCAGGAGTTGGGGCTCCTGTACGACTCCTCGCTGATGGCGGACGACGACCCGTACGAGGTGCTGGCCGACGGGGTGCGGACGGGGCTCGTCGAGTTGCCGCCCGAGTGGATACGCGACGACGCGGTCTACTTCACGATGGACCGGTACACCGATGTGCGCCCCTACGCCGTTCCCCGGCAGGTGGCGAGCATCTGGCGCGACGAGTTCGACGCGGCGTACGTGGAGGGCGGGCTGTTCCAGATGACGATGCATCCACATGTGATCGGCCACCGCTCACGGATGGTCGTTCTGGAAGACCTCCTGGAACACATCGGGCGCCACGAAGGCGTCTGGTACGCGACGCACGCGCAGGTGGCGGCGTACGTCAAGGAGCAGGCGGGGCTGGGAGGTTGAGGGGCGGAGCCGTGCCGGGACGGCGGCGGACATGACGCGCGGCTCCCCCGCGCCGGAAGGCGGCCTTCCGCTGGCGCAGCGGTACGACGCCGCTCTCGTGGACCTCGACGGTGTCGTCTACGTGGGGCCGCATGCCGTGGATCACGCGGTGGACTCACTGGCCGGGGCACGCCGCCGCGGAATGCGCCTGGTCTACGTCACGAACAACGCTTTCGGCGCCCCCGGCACCGTTGCCGCGCGGTTGCGGAAGCTCGGCGTGCCGGCCGAGGAGAAGGACGTCGTGACCTCGGCGCAGACCGCGGCGCGGCTCGCCGCCGAGCGCTGTGGCCCCGGAGCCCCCGTGCTGGTCATCGGCGGCGAAGCCCTCATGGCCGCCGTCCGGGCCCGGGGGCTCGAACCGGTCGGTTCCGTCGACGACGGACCCGTCTGTGTGATCCAGGGCTTCGCGCCGACGGTCGCCTGGCGCGACCTCGCCGAAGCGGCGTACGCCGTCGCGCGCGGGGCTTCCTGGATCGTCACCAACGCGGACCGTACGGCCCCCACCGCCAGGGGCACGGCACCGGGCAACGGCACCCTCGCCGATGTGGTCGGCGCCGCCACGGGGGTGGTACCCACGGTGGCGGGCAAGCCGTCGGCCGCGCTTCCGCGCGAGGGTGCGGCGCGTACTGGCGCCCGGCGTCCGCTGATGGTCGGTGACCGGCTGGACACCGACATCCGGGCGGCACACCACGCCGGTTACGACAGCCTGCTGGTCCTCACCGGGACGACCACGCCGCAGGACCTGCTGTGCGCGCCCGCACCGTGCCGCCCCACCCATCTGGCCGCCGACCTGCGGGGGTTGCTGGCGCCCGCCCGTGAGGTGGCCCGGCGTACGGGCGGGTACGCGTGCGGCGGCTGGGTCGCCCGGGTCCAGCAGGGCGAACTGGCGCTGGACGGGCGGGGCGACGCGTGCGACGCGCTGTGGGCCGCCTGCGCCGCCACCTGGTCGGCCGCCACCCCGCCGGGAACGCTGCGGGCGCTGGCCGGCCTCGCGTCCGCCGCACGGTCGTGAGCCGCCAGGACCCGAGCCTTACGCGCTGAAAGGAGCCCGCACCATGCACTCCACGGACCGCGCGAGCGCTGAGCCCGCCTCCACTCCGTCCCGGGCCGCCGCTCCCCCGCTCGCTGCTCCTCCTTCCGCTGCTCCCCTTTCCAGTGCTTCCCCATCCGGTGCTTCCGCGCCCGGCGCGCCCCCGGCGGCGCAAGGGGCCGGCGCGCTCCTGGAGGAGGCCGGGCGGTACGCGGCCGACGCCGTCGCGCTGCGCCGGGTCCTGCACGCAGGGCCGGAGGTCGGCCTCCAGGTGCCGGAGACACAGCGGCGCGTCCTGCACGCCCTGGACGGCCTGGGCCTGGACATCCGTACGGGGGAACGGCTCACTTCGGTGACCGGCGTCCTGCGCGGGGCACGGGAAGGGCCCACTCTGCTGCTGCGTGCGGACATGGACGCGCTGCCCGTGCACGAGGCGACGGAGCGGGAGTTCGCCTCGCGCTTCCCCGGCGTGATGCACGCCTGCGGCCATGACGCGCACATGGCCATGCTGGTGGGAGCCGCGCGGCTGCTCGCGGCACGCAGGGAGGAGATCGCGGGACAGGTGGTCTTCATGTTCCAGCCCGGCGAGGAGGGCTGCCACGGAGCCCGTTACATGATCGACGAGGGCGTGCTCGCGGGAAGCGGCCCGGACGGCGGCGAGGGGCGGCCGGTCGATGCCGCTTTCGCACTGCATGTGATGCCGGGCCTGCCCAGCGGCACGCTCCATCTGCGGCCCGGCCCGCAGATGGCGGCCTCCGACAAGTTCCGCATCGTGGTCAGGGGGCGGGGCGGGCACGCCTCGGCGCCGCACGGCGCGGCCGATCCCGTGCCGGCTGCCTGTGAACTCGTGCTGGCCCTCCAGTCCGCTGTGACCAGGAGGATCCCGGCGACCGAGCCGGCGGTGCTCACGGTCAGCGGCCTGAGCGCCGGTTCGCTGCCCGGTGTCATCCCGGAGACGGTGGACCTCACCGGCACCATGCGGACGCTCTCCGCGGGCACCCGCGAGGTGCTGCACGCGCTGCTCTCCCAAGTGGCCCACGGCGTCGCCTCGGCGCACGGCGTACGGGCCGAGGTCTCCATCGGGCCCGGATATCCTCCGACGGTCAACGACGCCGGGTTCACCGGGTTCGTGCTCCGCGCGGCGGCCGAGGCGCTCGGTCCCGGCAGCGTCCAGGTGCTGCCCGAACCGGGAATGACCGCCGAGGACTTCTCGTACGTGCTCGCCGAGGTCCCCGGCGCGCTGGCCTTCCTCGGAGCCTGTCCGCCAGGGCTGGCCCCCGAGCGGGCTCCGGCCCTGCACTCCAGCCGCTGCGACATCGACGAGGGAGCCCTCGCGGCCGGTATCGCCTGCCACGCCGCCGTTGCCCTGGGCCATCTCTCCGGCCGCGCGGAGGCCGCACCGTGAACGGCGTACGCATCCGGCAGGCCGGGCCCGAGGAACTGGACCGGGTGGTCGAGCTGTGGCTGGAGGCGCGGCAGTGGCTGGCCTCGCGCGGCAGCGAGCAGTGGCAGTACCCGCCGCGGCGGGAGCGGATGGCCGCGGCCGTCCAGGAGGGTGAGTGTCATCTCGCCTTCGTGGGCGGCAGGTTGGCCGGGTCCGTCACACTCCAGGAGAAGGGCGACCCCGAGTGGTGGGCGGCGGACGAGCCCGCCTCGGCGCTGTACGTGCACGATCTGATGGTCCGCAGGGACTTCGCCGGGCAGCGGCTCGGCGGCCGGCTGCTGGACTGGTCGGGCGAGGTGGCGGGAGGGCAGGGCAAGCCCTGGCTGCGGCTTGAGGCGTGGAAGAACAACCGCGCGCTGCACCGCTACTACCTCGACCAGGGCTTCGCGCTGCTGCGGATCGTCGACCTGCCGCACCGCAATTCCGGCGCCCTCTTCCAGCGGCGCTCCGCGCCACTCCTGAGGCCCGACGACACCTCTGTGTGAATACCCGACTCCTCAGCCGTCACATTCACCACGGAAATACCACGCCACTCATGCCTGCCACCCTCACAGGACAAGGAGATAACGACAGAATTTGCTTGCGTGTGGCCAGAACTTGCCCTTGTGGGCCCTGGAACGAAAATCTAACGTTCGTAAAGTGACCCGACGGCTGTGCGGTTTACCGGAAACAGGCCCGGACAGCGTGACGCGCCATGAAGATCCCGAAACGGAACCAGCTGAAAACCCCACGCGCAACGCCACAGCGGGACACCCGATCCGTGGAGTTTCCTTGTTGCAGACCCCCCACACTCAGGCCGTGCAGCTGGAAAACAATGTCACGCATATGCCGCCTACACCTGTCATTTCCCTGCGGCTGTTCGTCGAAGGGATCGAGCGCACACTATGGCTCAAGCTGGAGTCCTACAGCCCTTATGGCTCGATCAAAGGCCGCACCGCGCTGGGCCTGTGGCGCGATGTCGCGGAACGAGTGGATCCGGACGTGGGAATCATCGAATCCACCTCCGGAAATCTCGGCCTGGCCCTGGCCGCGCTGACGGCGGCGCACCGGGTCCCGTTCACCGCTGTGATGGACCCGCGCACCAGCGCCTCCGTACTGCGCTCGGTGCAGGCGCTGGGCGCCCGGGTGGTGACGGTCGACCAACCGGACGGCGCGGGCGGCTACTTGCTCAACAGACTGGCGTACATCGAGCAGCGCACCGACGAGGACGCCCGCCTGGTGTGGCCGAACCAGTACGCGAACCCGGCCAACCCGGGCGTACACGCCCGCTGGACGGCGCCCGAACTGCACGCGCAGGTGCCCACCGACCCGCTGTGCGTACTCATCGCCGTCTCCACGGGGGGCACGCTCACCGGCTTCCGCAACTTCACAGCGGACTCCGGCTGCGGCTGGGAGCTGGTCGGTGTCGACCTCGTGGGCTCGGCCGCGCTCGGCGGCTCGACAGGTCCCCGTGTGCTGTCCGGCATCGGCGCGAGCAGACGCTCGCGCTATCTGCCCCACGGTTTCAACCCGGCGGTGCGCGTCACCTCGCAGGAGGCGGTCAGTACGTGCCTGTGGCTCCTGCGCACGACGGGAATCGCCCTGGGGTCGAGCGCGGGAGCGCTGGTGGCCAGCGCGTTACGGCTCTTCAGAGAGGTGCCGCACCGGGTCGACGCCGCCTGCGTCTGCCCTGACGGCGCCGACCGCTACACCGACACGATCTACTCCCCCGAGTGGCGGCGGCACAACGGTGTGACCGAGATCGAGGTGGCGGACGGAGTCCGGGTCATCTCCCCGGTGTGCTCGGCCCCCGAGATCGCCACGGTGGGCGCTCCCGCCGGTAAGGCCGAGCCGTGACTCCCCCGCAGGACGCCCGCGACTGGTACACCAAGGCCGGAGTGCGCGGAACGCCCAGAAGGCAACTGCACGGCGAACTGGAAACCGGCCGGCTCTTCTTCCCGCCCGCCCTGATCCCGTACAGCGCGCACCCGGTGGTCCTGGCCCTGCCCGAGGGGCGCAGGGAAGAGCTGTTCGCACGTCATCTCTTCCAATACCTCAACTTCACCGCGCAGTTCGAGACGCGGGTGGTCAACAGGGCGACCGAACGCATCGCGGGAGGGCGCAGCGGGCTCCAGCTGCCGCCGGCGGTACGCCTGGACGCGTACCGCATCTACTGCGACGAGGGCTACCACTCGCTCTACAGCTTCGACGTCATCCAACAGGTGTCCCGCGCCTCGGGCTTCGCCCCGCTGGACTACGACTTCGCCCCGTTCCTGGAACACCTTGACGGCCTCGGCGCCCAGGCGCTGCACGGGGACGGCGCGCTCGCGCAGCTGCTCCAGGTGGTGGTGTTCGAAACGCTCGTCACCTCGATCCTCAACGACGTGCCCCGGGACGGCAGGGTCCTCACCGTCGTACGTGACATCGTGCGCGACCACGCGCGGGACGAGGGCTGGCACCACGTGTTCTTCTCCCGCCTCTTCCGCGAGCTGTGGACCGGGCTGCCCGACTCCCTGCGGGTGCGGGTCGCCGGCTGTCTGCCGGAGCTGGTCCGCTCCAGTCTGCTGCCCGACCTGCGCCCCGTACGCGCCGCGCTGGCCGCCGCCGGAGTGCCTGCGCACCTCGTCGAGGAAGTCGTGCACGACGCGTATCCCAGGGCGGGCGTCGACACGGGCATCCGGGCAGCGGCGCGGCACGCGGTTCGGCTGTTCGACGAGGTGGGGGTGCTCGACGTACCGGGCGGACGGGACGCGTTCGGGGCCGCCAGGCTGCTGCCCGAGGGACCGGCCGGGGAAGGCCGGTCCCCAGCACCGGAACCGCAGGAGGCACAGGAAGCACAGGAGGCCACGGGGCACGAGTGGGAGGAGCAGGACGGGTGACCGAACAGCTGACGTTCCTCGACCGCGCGACCGTGCTGGACTGCGCGGCGGAGGTCGACCTCTGCGGCGTGGTCGAGGACACCCTGCGCTCGCACGCCCGCGGCTCCGTGGTCCTCCCCGCCGAGGGGTATCTGCCGTGGACCAACGACGCGGGCGCGTACTGCCGTTCGCTGGCCATGCTCGGAGCCGTCGAAGGACCCGACGGTGGCACCGTACGGGGCGTGAAGATCATCAACGCCGCCACCAGCAACCCCCAGCTCGGCAGGGAGCGGGCCGCCGGGCTCTGCGTGCTCTTCGACCACGACACCGCACGGCCGCTCGTACTCGCCGAGGCCGGCTGGCTCAGCGCTGCCCGTACGGCCGCTTACACCATGGTCAGCCTGCGCCACCTGGGGCCGCGCGCCTGGGATGCCCTGACGGTGATCGGCTGCGGAACGCTGGCACGCATCCATGTCGAGCTGCTGCGTACGGCCTTCCCCGAGGTGCGGACGGTACATCTCTACGATCAACTCCCCGAGCGCTCCAAGGAGTTGGCCGAGGAGCTGCGCCGCAGCCGCCCTGAGCTGTCGGTGCGTCTCGCGCCGGAGGCGCGTACGGCGGTGGAGTCTGCTCCCGTGCTGGTGACGACCACCACCACGGCGGAGGGCTACGTTCCGGCGGCGTGGCTGGCGCCGGGCAGCTTCGTCGCGCACGTGTCGCTCGCCGATCTGCTGCCGGACGCGTTCGAGACAGCGGAGAAGCTGTACGTCGACGACGTGGAGCTGGTCGCCGACAATCCGCGCCGGATCCTGGGCGGCCTGCTCGGCCAGGGACGGATCGCGCGCGCGTCCCTCAGCACGCTCGGCGAAGTGCTCACGGGACGGGCACCCGCCGTGCGCCCCGGCGCCGGACACGTCATCAGCAATCCGTTCGGGATGGCGATCCTGGACGTGGCCCTGCTGGGCGCCGTCCACGAGGTGGCCGCACGCCGCCAACTCGGCCGCACGCTCACGCTCTTCTAGCGGCGCCGCCTTCGCGCGGCGCCCCCGCCATGGCACCACGACTGTCCGTCCTCCCGAGAGAGGCGCAGATGGAACGTTCCTCAGCACAGCAGGAAGCCACCACAGGACGGCAGGAACACGCCACGGAACCCGGGCTGTTCTCCCTCGGCGAGCTGGAGCCCGCAGCTCTGCGAAGACTGACGGAGCGCTCCGTCGAACTGTTCCACGACCGGCGCGCGCACGAGTACCCGCTGCGGGGCCAGGCCGTCGGTGTCCTGTTCACCCGCACCTCCACCAGGACCCGCACGGCCTTCACGGTGGGCACGCTGCGGCTGGGCGGGTCCCCCGTCACCTACGGTCCGGACGATCTGCAGCTCAACACCGGTGAGTCGGTGGGCGACACCGGGCGGGTGCTCGGGGCCATGCTGGACGCCCTGGTGGCCCGTACGGCGGGGCCCGTCGCCGAGCTGCGGCAGCTCGCGCACGCGGGCGGGCAGCCCGTGATCAACGCGATGTCGGCCGAGGAGCACCCGACCCAGGGCCTGTGCGACCTCGCGACGCTCACCCTGGCCTTCGGCGACCTCGGCGGGCTGCGCCTCCTGTACGTCGGCGAGGGGAACAACACCGCCGTCGCGCTGGCGCACGGGCTGTCGGCGGTACCTGACGCACGGGTCACCTTCGCCGTACCTGCCGGATACGGGCTGCCGCCCGGGGAGTTGGCCGCGGCGCGGCGGCGCGCGAAGGCGACCGGAGCACGGCTGGACGAGGTCCACGCGCTCACCGAAGCGCCGGCCGAGGTCGACGTCGTCTACACCACGCGGTGGCAGACCACGGGTACCTCGAAGCCGGACCCGGCGTGGCGGGAGGCGTTCCGCCCGTTCCATGTGGGCGCCGCGCTGATGCGGAGCCGGCCCGGAGCCCGCTTCCTGCACGACCTCCCCGCACACCGGGGCGACGAGGTCGCCGGAGAGGTGCTCGACGGGCCCGGATCGCTGGCCTGGACACAGGCAGCGATGAAACTGCCCAGCGCCATGGCCGTACTGGAGGAGTGGGCGGGCGCAGCACCCGGCTGAGAACGCGGCCTGCCTTCCGCTTCCCGTACCTCTGCCCCCTCTACTGCCCTCCGCTCCCCCTCTCCTCCCTCTCCTCTCCCCCTCCTCCGTCCCCGCGTCACGGGGCCTCCGCCGGCGGGGCGTGGCACGGCGGCCCTCCCGTCCCGAAATGAGGTTTCATGCCGGACTACACCTACGTCTCCCGCTACAGCCATCTCACGACGGAAGACCTCGTGCCTCCCGGCGTGCCCGGGATCTTCTTCGAACCGGCGGACACGGAGATCGGGGTCTGGGTGGTGCGCGATCTGCTGCCCGACGGCGGCGGAAGCGTGCTGGACCTGGGGTCGGGCAGCGGTGCAGCCGCCGCCGCCATGGCACGTGCCGGCGCCGCACGCGTACACGGCATCGACGCGAGCACGGCGAGCGTCGAGTGGGCGCGGCGGCACCACGCCAGGCACTCGCGTACCTGCCGGGTCACCTTCGCGCTGGGGGACTTCGCCCTGCTGGGCCCGGAGGAACTGCTCGCCACCGCCGAGGGGCCGCTGCCCGAACCGCTGATCGTCACCAGCAACCCGCCCTATGTGCCCCTCGCACCGGAGGCCGCGGCACTGCGCAGATCCATCAGCGGGGGCCCCGACGGGCTGAAGTGGGCAGCGCCGATCGTCGGGCACGCCCAGGCCCTCGGCACCGATCTCGGCTTCACCTTCGGCAGTTACTCCAGTCCCGCACACGCGGTGGGCCTGCTCCAGGACGCCGGGTACGAGGTGGTCGCCGTGACCCTGTGCCCGCTGCCTCTGGGCGACTTCACGCGGGAACACCCGGAGCAGATGGAGAAGTTGGTCGCGCGGGGCGAGGCCGTGCTGTGGGACGAGGCTCCCGTGGCACCGGGCTACTTCATCGTCGGCCTCGCCTGCCGCAGGAGAGCCTCGCCGCACGGGAACGGCCCGCCGGACGAGAAGAGCACGCTCTCAGGTGAGTCCCTCATGGAGCTGCTGCGCGTGGCCGCCACGTCCAGGACGACCCGGCTGGAGGCCCTGGACACCACGGCTGACGACCTGTGGCCCGGCTCTGTCCGGGTCTTCGACCCTCCGGTGCCCGAGGAGCGCCACCACTGGTGACCGTCATGGCCCCACGCACCCGAGATGACTCAGGCAACCCGGACCGACACGACACAGGCCGGCACGGACCGGCTGACAGACGACCCGAGCAGAGATGAGGCCGCGATGCCCCCTCCCCCCGCCACTCCGGTGTCTCCGGTGAGCGTCACGGTCGGCGCCGTGGAACACAGCGTCGACGTCCTTCGCGCGCGCCTCCTCGCCGACCGCCCGGAGCGGGTCGCGTTGTATGCGGGCGTGCAGATCAACGGGGCCCCGCACGTGGGAACCAACGTCATGCAGACGGCGGCGTTCCTGCTGGCGCAAGCCGCACGTGAGCGCTTCGGCGTGGCGGTCGTGGTGCGCTTCGGCGCGCTGGACAACACCGCCTTCGACAAGCGGGTCTGCGCGACCACCGGCACGCTCTATGAACGTTCGTACCACCACGCGCTGGGACCCGACAGGATCGCCGAGTTGACCAAGCGCTACTACGGCGCGCTCTTCGACGCACTGTCCGAAGCGACCGGCGTGCCCTACGAGGTGGAGACCTACACCCGCCAGCAGCGCGGGGTGCGCTTCAGGGAGGAGTTCCTGGAGTCGCTGGCCCGCCGGGAGCGGCTGCGCTGGATTCTGGCCCCGTCCCACGGGAACGTACCGGTCAGCTTCCCGTGCCCCCGCTGCGGCTGGCTCCAGAAGTACGGCGAGGACACCGAGCTGCTGGAGGCGGACGCCACGGGCGCACGGTTCGTTGCCCGGTGCCTCGACCACGGCAGGTACGAGGCCGAAGCGCGCCCGGGGAACGCGACGTTCGTCGGACTGACGACGCTGCACCGCAACCTCGTCAAGGAACGCGTCGCCGCCCGCGACGAGGCGCTGCCCGTCATCGTCAAGGGTGCCGACTGGGCGGGCGGCTGCCGCCTGGTGGACGAGGCGTTCCTGGACTACCCGGAGTCCATACCTCCGCCACGGGTGTTCACCCCCGTCGTGCTCTCCGCCTCCGGGGCCAAGCTGTCCAAGACGCTGATCCAGGAGGGCACGGCGCAGCTGTCGGCCGGGACCGAGCCGTGGATGCTCGACACCACCGCCTGGCCGGGCCCCGGCTCCGATTACGCCAGGATGCTGCACGGACTGGTCACGCTGATGCTCTCCGACCCCCGGCACTTCGAACGCGGCTATACGACACGGGAGTTGGCAGCACTCATCGAGCAGCACGGGCTCAGAGGCGAGAGGCACGGGCTCAGGGGCGGGGCAGGGGCGTGATGTCCCGGCTCGCCAGGTAGCCCGGGCGGGGCGCCGGCGCGGCGAAGGGTTCGCCGAGCCCGTTCTCGACGCTGTTGAAGACGACGAAGAGGTTGGTGCGCGGGAAGGGCGAGACGTTGCCTGCCGAGGCGTGCAGGCAGTTGCAGTCGAACAGCACGGCCGACCCTGCGGGCCCGGTGAACTGGCGGATGCCCTGCCGGCGCGCGAGGTCGGTCACGGTGGCCCGGTCCGCTGGGCCGGCAGGCAGTGCCTTCCCCAGGAGGGAGAGTTTGTGGTAGTCGGGCGGAGTCTCCCCCACGGACGGCACAAAGGTGCGGTGCGAACCCGGGATGATCATGAGCGGTCCGTTGAAGGGCTCGTTCCGGGTCAGCGCGACCGAGAAGCTCAGGGCGCGCGGCGCCGGCATGCCGTCCTCGGAGTGCCAGGTCTCGAAGTCGGCGTGCCAGCCGAACTTGGAACCGTCGAACGCCGTCTTGAGGTTGACGCGGCTCTGGTGCACATACACCTCGGAGCCCAGCAGTTGACGGGCGACATCGGCCAGCCGGGAGCCGCTGATGACCCGGGCGAAGGCCCCGCTCAGCGCATGCACCTCGAAGACGGAGCGGATGCCGTCGGGGGCATCGGGTTCGGGTGCCACCCGCCCCGAGGCCCGTACCTCCGGGTCCCGGCCCAGCCGCTCGGTCTCCTCCAGGCAGGCGGCGATCTCCCGGGCGTCGAGCAGGTCCTCGAAGACGAGGAAGCCGTCCCGGTCGAACGCGTCCAGATCACCGGCGTCCAGCGGCCCGTCGGCCGGCTGTCCCCACACCACGGGGTGCGGGCGCGCGAAGGCAACGGACTCGCGAACGGAACGGGTGGGGTACAGGTCCTTGGCGGAATCTGCTGCGGTGGTCATGGTCGTCCGTTCTCCCTTTCCTCAGCGGGCAGGCGAGTTCCCAGGAACCCTGCCCTACAGGGTTTTTGAAAAACTCCACCGTCGGCTCCGGCGCGCGAAGTGGAACGGTTTTCGCCATGGTCAACAATTCGTTCCGCATATGCCGGACGCAGCTCACGCGCATTCCACAAGCACCTTACGGCGAACGCCTTTTGGTCCCGTTCCCCACGTCCCGCCCCACCTCCGTCCGCAATTCCCGCCCTGCATTCACAGCGCACAGGGGCCGGGGTCCGGGAGACCGGTGGCGGGCCGCGCACGGACCGGCGTACGCTGCCGTGCCGCCGCTGCTGCCGGCCTGGCCCCGCCCTGCTCACCGGTACCGCCGCACTCGGCGCCGGACGGAACCGCCCGGCGCGAAGCCACCCGATACCAAGCCACCCGATACGAAGCCACGTACGGAAAACCCGCCTCACCAACAACACCGCATCCCGCCTCGCCACCCCTCACCCCACCCCACCCCACCTCACAACAACGCGATTGCTTGCATAATCAGGCCAGGTGCAGATGGTACGATCCGCTTTCCTTCGCGTTTCTTCCTGTTCTGAAGCCCGCTCTTACTCCCGCCTTCAGGTCCGAGGAGCGATGTGGCAGCCAGTGGATTCCCCCGCTTTTCCGCACTCGTCACCGCTGTGTGCGCGCTTTTGATCTCCGGTTCTCTGGCGGGCTGCGGCAAGGAAGGTTCCCCGCCGGGAAGCGTGACCCTGCTGACCGAGCAGAGGACCGCAGGTCTTCGCTATTCGGTCGCCCCCCGCGTCCCGGTCGGGGACTCCGGCGCGCTGGCCCGCGCGAAGGCGCGCGGCAGCATCCGTGTGGGCGTCAAGTCCGACCACCCCTTCCTCGGGTTCGAGGACCCGATGACGGGCAGGCGCGGCGGATTCGACATCGAGATCGCGACCATGGTCGCGGCCAGGCTGGGGTTCGAGCGTGCCGACATCGACTGGCAGACCGTTCCCCCACAGGGCCGCGAAACGGCGATCGCGCAGGGCGACATCGACTACTACGTGGCGGCCTACACCATCAACGAGGAACGCAAGAAACATGTGTCCTTCGCGGGTCCCTACTACGTCGCGGGCCAGGATCTTCTGGTGAAGAAGGAGAACAGGGACATCCGCGGCCCCGACGACCTGACCGGAAAAGGGGTGTGCACGGTGGCCGGGTCCACCCCGTACGAGCGCATCAGCCGGCCCCGCTACGGCGCCGACGTCATCTCCCATGACAGCTACGCGCAGTGTGTGCAGGACCTGGTCACAGGGGTCGCGGAGGCGGTGACCGGCGACGACGCGATCCTGAAGGGGTACGCGGCGCAGAACCGTGGCCGCCTGCGCGTCGTCGGCAAGACCTTCTCGAAGGAGCCCTACGGGGTGGGCCTCGCCCGGGGTGACGGCGGCCTGCGCGACGCGATCAGCGAGGCGCTGACACACCACATGCGTACCGGCGACTGGCGGCGTGCCTACAAGGCCACGCTCGGCCGCTCGGGCGAGCCGCCGCCCCGGCCACCCGAAGTACAGCGCGGCTGAAGCCCGGTACGCGCGCGGCCTTGAGGCCCGTCCGCCCATTCGTCCGTCGGGGAGGCTCCCGTGCACGTACTTCTGGACAACCTCGGACTGTTCCGGAGAGGGTTCGTGGGGACCGTGCAGCTGACCGTGGTGAGCGCCACCGTCGCCCTGCTGCTCGGTGGCATCCTGACGCTCTTCCGTATCGGCCCGGTACCGCTGCTGCGCGCCATCGGCGCCGGAGCGGTCACGCTCCTGTGCAACACGCCGCTGACCCTGCTGTTCTTCGGGGTGACCCTCGGCCTGCCGATGCTGGGGCTGACGGATCTGAGCTACTTCACGCTGGCGGTCGTCGCGCTGAGTGCCTACTCGTCCGCGTTCCTGTGCGAGGCCCTGCGCTCGGGGGTCAACACCGTGGACACCGGTCAGGCCGAGGCGGCGCGCAGCCTCGGTCTGACCTTTCCCCAGACGGCGCTGCTCGTGGTGCTTCCCCAGGCGGGCCGGGCCGTCCTGCCCCCGATGAGCAGCGTCATCATCACGCTGGCCAAGAACTCGGCGCTGGCCGGCGGCTTCAGCGTCTTCGAGATGTTCACCGTGGAGAAGACGCTGATCGAGCAGGGCTACGCCGTCACCACGGTCTTCTTGTGGGTCGGCCTGGCGTATCTGGTCCTCATCGCGTGCATCAGCGCCGTCTTCAGATTTCTGGAGTGGCGGCTGGCGGTGCCGCGGTGAAGGGCGCGGCACCGGTCCTCTTCGACGCACCGGGACCCCGGGCCAGGCGCAGGCACCGGGTCTACGGTCTGCTGGCGCTCGCCGGAGCGCTGGCCGTCGGCGCCGCCGTACTGCTGCGGCTGAGCGAGGCGGGCCAGTTCGTCGGCGCGATGTGGGAGCCGTTCACCTACCGGGGTGTGCAGGAACGCGTGCTGCGCGGCGTGCTCGACACGCTCAAGGCGTTCGGACTCGCGGTGGTGCTCTCCCTGGTGCTGGGGGTGCTGCTCGCGACCGGGCGGCTGTCCTCGCACCGCTGGATCCGCTGGCCCTGCGCGGCCGTCGTCGAGGTGTTCCGCGCGCTGCCGCTGCTCATCCTGATCTTCGCGCTGTACAACATGGCCGGCCTCCGGGACGCCGTCGAAGGCTTCGGGAACGCGCTGCGGAACGGGCTCGGTGCCCCGGGCGACTGGCTGGCGACGCACTACGCGACGCCGACGCTGTGGGCGCTGGCCTTCGGGGTCGCCCTCTACAACGGCGCCGTGCACGCGGAGCTGCTGCGCTCGGGTGCCAGGGCGGTGGGCGCCGGCCAGTGGGAGGCGGCCTACGCGCTGGGGATGCGCAAGCGGCAGGTGCTCTCGACCGTCGTACTCCCGCAGACGGTACGGGCCATGCTGCCGGGCATCATGAGCCAGATAGTGGTCACGCTGAAGGACACCTCGCTGGGCTTCATCATCATGTACGAGGAGTTGCTGTACGCGGGGAAGCTCCTGGCCCAGAACATCTCCACCCCGTACGGATATCCGTACCTGCCCGTGCTGTGGGTCGTCGGGTCCCTGTACGTCGTCATGTGTCTGCTGCTGTCCCTGCTGGCCCGCCAGATCGCCCGGCCGCGGAACCGGCGGGAGGCCCGGGTCCGTTCATGACGCCGCCCCGGGGCCGGCGCCTGGGGGATCAGCCCCGGCGGCGCCGGTCCGCCGCGTCCTCGGCCGGCGCCGCCGGCTGCCGGGGCAGCCGCCCCGGGTGGCGGCCCGCCGCGCTCCCCCGCGGCGCGCGGCCGGGCAACGGGAGCCGGCTGCCCCGGCCCAGCACCGTGAGCGCCCCGGCGGAGACGAGGCCGATCCCCGCGCAGCACACCCAGGGCAGGCCGGGCCAGCTCGCGTCGGCCAGGTCCATCGTCCAGCCGATGAGGCTGCTGCCTCCTGCGGCCGTCAGGCCGGAGACGACGTAGAACAAGCCAAAGTAGGTGCCGGTGAGGTGCTCACCGCCGAACCGTGGGATCAGCTCCATGACCTGCGGATGCAGCACCATCATGCCCAGGTACAGCAGCAGCGTCCCCGCCATCAGCGGGAGCAGCCACAGCGCGGCCTGCTGGGGCCCGTTCGGGTGCGTACGGCCGGCCACCAGCAGGGGAGGCAGAAACGCGACGGCCATCGACAGCAGCCCCGGCGTCATCCAGCGGGCGGCGCCGCCTCTGTGCTCCAGGGCCCGGGTGAGGCGCAGTTGGCAGGCCATGTGGCTGACGGCCCCGGTGGCCAGCAGGAGGCTCACCGCCTCGGCGCGGCCCGTGACCTGGCGTGCGCCGTCGGAGATGAGCAGATAGAGCTGGTTCTCCAGGGTGGTCATACCGGCCATGGCGAGCGCGAACAGCAGGAAGCCACGGCTGCCCAGCGCCTCCCGCCACTCCCGCCAGACGGCCCTGCGTCCCGGCACAGGACGGCGGTCGGGCATCGCCCACAGCTGCAGCGCCGAGAGCGCGGCGAAGACACCGGCGGCCACGAGCGCGCAGGCACGGAAGTCGAGGAGCAGCAGCACGCTGCCCAGCAGCATGCCGAGCAGCGAGCCGGTCATGGCGAACACGTTGAGCAGGGCGAACGCCTCCGCCCTGCGCTCCCCCGACTCGTGCGCCAGGTAGGAGCGTACGGCCGGGTAGAAGAGCGCTCCCGCGAGCCCACTGAGCACCGAGGCCGCGGCCAGGACGGGCAACGAGGTACCGAGCGCGAACAGTCCGAAGCCGACGACGCGCAGTCCGCAGCCGGTGATGATGACCCCCCGGGGGCCGAAGCGGTCGGCGGCGGAACCGCCGAGCACGAACAGGCCCTGCTGGCTGAGGTTGCGCAGCCCCAGCACCACGCCGACGGCCGTCGCCGACAGTCCGAGGTCCTGGGAGAGGTAGGTGGCGAGGAACGGGACGAGGAGGTAGAAGCCGACGTCTACGCCGAGTTGGTTGACGAGCAGCACGCGCACGGCAACGGGAAAGCCGCGGACAGCGCGGAGTGTGTGCATGGGATCCGTCGCGTCGTACCAGCAGGCGCCCGGGGCGCCCCGGTGGTGAACAGCGCGGGCGGCGCAGGCACGGGGTGGAACGAACGCGGAGGCGTCCCCGCCGTCACCGCTTCCCGGCCGGCCGGACTGCCCCGGACCCGCCGTCTCGCAGGAAGGGGAAGGCGGTTGGCGGTAAGACGGTACGCACCATGGTCAACCCTTCAAGGCGGGATCACCTTCGCAGATTAACCAATGCGGACTAGTCGCCGTAATCCCCCTCAAGTGGCCTTGCTGTAAGCACATAGTGTCTGAAAGCGGGTGGTCATATGAGCGCCCTCTGTCCGCGGCCCCAGGGCGCTCGTACGGTGAACGCGCCCTTCCCGGACAGGAGGTCCTCATGCAGACGCCTGACAACTCCGGTACAGACAAGGCGAGTTCAGCGCCTCCCCGCTCGGCCGGTATCGCCACCACCTACGCGGGCTCGGGGGAGCCGGCCTCCACAGGCGACGGAGGCCCGGCCCGTACGGCGGCCCTGAACCAGCCGCGCGCCCTGGCCCAGGACTCGGCGGGCAACGTGTACGTCGCCGAGTGGAAAGGCCACCGCGTCCGGCGCGTCGACGCTCAGGACGGCACGATCGACACCCTGGCGGGCATCGGAGAACCGGGCTTCGGCGGCGACGCGGGCCCCGCACGGGACGCGCCGCTGTACGAGCCGGGTGGCCTCGCCTTCGACGCTGCGGGCGCCCTGTTCATCGCCGACTACTGGAATCACCGCGTACGCCGGGTCGACCGGTACGGCGTGATCACGACCGTCGCGGGGACCGGCGAGCCGGGACACTCGGGGGACGGCGGCCCCGCACTTCTGGCACGGTTCACCGAGCCCCGCGGCCTGGCCTTCGATGCCATCGGGAACCTGTACGTGGCCGAGTGGGGCGGCCACGTGGTGCGCCGGGTCTCCGTCGGGGACGGCACGATCAGCACGGTCGCGGGCACCGGCGAGCCCGCCGACGGCCCGGACGGGGTGCCCGGGCACCACTGCGCGCTGCACCACCCCATCGACCTGGCCGCCGGAGCCGACGGACGGATCTACATCGCCGACTGCCACAACCACCGCGTACGCGTGCTCGCGCCGGACGGCACCCTCACCACCGCCGTCGGCACGGGCAGCGCCGGCTGCGACGAGCCGGGCCCCGGCACCTCGACCCGGGTCGACCAGCCGCGCGGCGTCGACCTGGACGGCGAAGGGCGGCTGTACATCGCCGACTCCCTCAACAGGCGTGTCTGCGTGCTGGACCCGGACGGCATGATGCGGCTGGTGGCCGGTGGTCCTCCGGGCCACGAGGAGGAGGGCGGTCCGGCCCTGGGCGCGGCGCTCGTGCTGCCCAGAGCCGTACTGGCGGGCCTGGAGGGCGAGTTGTTCGTCGCCGAGTCGGACAGCAACCGCGTACGCCGGATCGCCACCCGCCGCTGACCGGGCACCCGCCGGGAGCGGCAGCGCCCCCTCACCAGGTGAACCTGTGCGGGCGAAGGGTTGTGACCCCGGTGAACGGCTAGAGCTTCCCCCTTGAGCGATCCACCAGGAGGGGAGTTCCGCCGTGCGACGAACTGTGCCGGGACCAACTGCGCCGGGACGAACTGTGCTGAGAGCACCGCTGACGGCGGCGGTCGTACTCGCCATGACGGCCACAGCGGGGTGGGCAGCGCCGCACTCCAGCGCCGACCGGCACGCTCCCTCGGCGCCCGCGGCCCTGGCTGCCCCGACGGGACCGACGGCGGAAGAACGCGGCGTCGCGCTGGCGGCCCAGCGGGCGGGCGAGAAGGGGATCGACTGGAAGGCGTGCCCCCAGGAGTGGAGCCAGCCCCGGGACGTGCGGTGCGGGACCGTCACCGTGCCGGTCGACTACGCCGAGCCCGGCGGGGACACCATCGACCTCGCGGTCAACAGGTTCCCCAGCCAGGGGACGGAGGAACAGCGCCAGGGGTCCCTGTTCCTCAACCCGGGCGGTCCCGGCGGTTCCGGTATGGCGGCGGTCATGACCGTGGGCCGCAACTGGGCCGTGTGGAAGAACGTCATCGCGGCCTACGACCTGGTGGGCTTCGACCCGCGCGGAGTCGGCCACTCCGCGCCGGTCTCCTGCGTCGACCCCCAGCAGCACGCACGGGCCCCGAAGCCCGACCCCGTACCGCGCACCGAGGCCGACAGGCAGCGGGCACACGAAAGCGCCCGTGCCTACGCGCGGGGCTGCCGCGCGCGCAGCGGTGCCCATCTGCCCCACGTGAACACGCCGGACACCGCGCGCGACATGGACGTGATCCGTGCGGCGCTCGGCGAGAAGAAGCTCAGCTACCTGGGCATGTCCTACGGCACCTATCTCGGCGCCGTCTACGGCACGCTCTTCCCCCGCCACGTGCGCCGCATGGCGCTCGACTCCGTCGTCAACCCGTCCAACGTGTGGTACGAGAACCACCGCACCCAAGTGCGCGCCTTCGAGCGCAGGTTCGGCGAATGGCTGGAGTGGATCGCGCGGCACGACGACACGTTCCACCTCGGCAGCACGGCGGCCGGGGTGCGTGAGCGCTGGGAGAAGCTGCTGGCCGAGTCCCGGCGTGAGCCCCTCGGCGGCAGGGTCGGGCCGTACGAGCTGACCGAGCTGTTCATGATGACCATGTACTCCAACAGCGCCTGGGTTCCCCGCGCCACGGCGTGGAGCGAGTACGAGGCGGGAAGGCCCCAGTCGCTCGTCGAGGCGGCCCGGCCGACCATGGAGGAGAACGGCACAGCCGCGTACACCGCGGTCAACTGCAACGACGCGCCCTGGCCCAAGGACCTCGCACGCTGGGACAGGGACGCGGAACGCCTGCACGAGCGCGCCCCGCTCGTGGCATGGTTCAGCCAGCGGATGAGCCTGCCGTGCGCGAGCTGGCCGGAGAAGCACGGCGGACCGGTCGACGTACGAACGCGCGAGGGCCTGCCACCCGTACTCATCGTCCAGAACGAGGGCGACGCGGCCACCCCGCTCGAAGGCGCCACCGAACTCCACCGCCGCTTCGAGGGATCACGGGTGATCACGGTGCAGGGCGAGGGCCAGCACATCGCCACCCAGCTGGTGAACCCGTGCGTCAACCGCCGAGTCGACGCGTATCTCCTGCACGGCACGGTCGATGACGCCGACGTGACCTGCGACAGGGTCGCCCCGCCCGAGCCGGGGCGGGCCGGCGGTGCGTGACGGAGTGCGGGACCAGCTCGGCCAACCGGTCGGCCGGGCTGGTCGGTCGGCCGGGCTGGTCCGTCAGTTGGGCTGGTCCGTCAGTTGGGCCGACCGTAGGTCATGTACGGCGCCCGGCGCACCCGGCCCGGCAGCACCGAGGAGCGTGGCCATGGGCGGGGCCATCGCCGCATGAGCGAGGCCATCGCCGTGTCAGCCCGCCCGCTCGCTCTCCTGCTCGATGTACCGGGCAAGGGAAGCCAGGTCGGGCTGGCGTAGCACCTGAGTGACCCGCAGGTTCAGGCGGTAGACCGACTCGACGGCGGAAACCAGCCGCATCGCGGTGAGGGAATTGCCCCCCAGGGCAAGGAAGTTGTCCGTTGGCCGGACCGCGGTGACGCCCAGCAGCCTGACGCAGGTGTCCGCCAGAAACCGCAGGGTGTCCCCCTCGTCCCCCTCCTCCCCCTTGTCCTGCTGATCCTGCTGGTCGGCATGCGACGGCGCCATGTGCGGCGGTGCCGCGCCGGTCGTGGCGTCGCGGGTCGTGGCGTCGCGGGAGAGCGCCGCTCGGTCGACCTTCCCGTTGGGGGTGTGAGGCAGCTCGTCGATGAACCGCACCCGTGCCGGAACCGCCGGTTCGGGCACCAGGTCGCGGCAGAGCTGGAGCAGTTCCGACTCGGCCGGCGGCGCGGCACCCGGGGCCGGGCAGACGAAGGCGACCAGTCGCTGCCCGCCCCCGCCCGGCGGCGCGACCACGACGGCCCTCCGCACTCCCGGCGCCCGCTCCAGCGCCGCCTCCACCTCGGCAGGCTCCACCCGGACGCCGCTGGCCTTCACCTGAAGGTCCAGCCGCCCCAGGAAATCCAGGACCCCGTCTTCGCGCATGCGCACCCTGTCCCCGGTGCGGTAGACCCGATCGACCCGGTGGGCCGCGCGGGTTCCGTCTCCCATGCCGGGAGGGGGCGCGGTGAAGCGCTCTGCTGTGAGCTCGGGCTGCCCGAGATACCCGAGGGAGAGGCCGGTGCCGCCCAGAACCAGTTCGCCGGGCTGCCCCCGGGGCACCAGACGGCCGTCGGGCCCGATGACGCCGACCACAACGCCGCCGATCGGGCTGCCGATCGGCGGAGCCTGCCCACCGGCCTGATCGGCCCGCCGCAGCAGGGGATGGCTGACCGAGAGAACGGTCCCCTCGGCGGGCCCGTAGTGGTTGTGGACCGTCGCGGTGACGTCCCTCGGCGGCCAGGCCGACAGCCGGTCGCCGCCGGTGAACAGGTGCCGCATAGCCAGTCCCCGCGGCCAGCGGGCGCTGAAGACCAGTTCGGCGAGGGGCGTCGGCACGATCGTGTGGGTGACCCTGGCGGTGCGCCACCAGTCGAACAGCTCCGAAACGGACTCCGGCACCGCGTCCCGCGGCGGTACGCAGAGCGCCGCGCCGTGTGCCAGCGCCGACCACAGCTCCAGCAGGTGCGGGTCGAACCCGGGCCGCACGAACAACCCCATACGGGTCCCCGGACCGATGGCGTACTCCGCTCCCGCCCAGCGCAGCAAGGCGCCCAGCGACGCGTGTCCGACGCCCACCGCGTGCGGCCGGCCCGTCGAGCCGGAGGTGAGTACCGCGTAGTACGCCCCGGCGCAGGCGGTCCTGGTCCGTTGCGCCCCTTCACCGTCGTGGAAGAGCCGTACCTCCAGTTCCGGAAAGGCGGGTGGCGGCAGGGCCACCCGGCGGCCGGTGCCGCCCGGCAGCGGTGCGGGCGAGCCGCGCGGGGTCACCAGCGCGGCGAAGGGCAGCCGTGCGGCGAGCGCCGCGACGCGGGCCGGCGGCGGGTCGGCCCCCAACGGCAGGTACACGGCGCCCAGCCGGGCGGTGGCCACGGCGAGGGCCACCAGCGCGGGTGAACGGTCGAGGCAGGCTCCCACCACGCCCCCCGGGCGCACGCGGTCGTGCAGGGCCTGGCTCAACTGCTCGCTCGCCGCGTCGAGTTGGCCGTACGTCCACGCTGCAGCGCCCCAGTCGACCGCCGGTGCGTCCGGACTCGCCCGTGCCCAGGAGCTGTACCAGTCGAGGGGGGACTCGCCGGGTGCCGGGGGCGGCGGGAGCGGGGGGCCGCAGGCCGTGCTGAGCGGTGCGGCCTGCGGGTCGTCTGCTGTCCGTACGGTTCGTGCGTTCACGGGCTCTCCTCCAAGCGGAATCGGGAGGCGGTCGAGGGACGGCGGGGCGGAGGGCGGGCCGGATCGTCCGGGCGGTGCGCAGGCCGCCGCCGTGTCATGTCGCCTGGCCGGGAATGCCCCACGGGTCCTCCGGCACGGCCGACGACGGCCGCGCCTGGCCGCTGCCGAGCCCCAGCGCGTGCGCGATGATCACTTTGTGGATCTCGGTGGTGCCGCCGACGAGGGGCATCATCCGCGCGTAGCGGTACAGGTACTCCAGCGGGTGCCCCTTCATCCACCCCCGGCCGCCGAGCACTTGCAGCGCCCGGTCGACCGTGCGGCTGAACGTCCGGGCCGCGACGTTCTTCGCCATCGACGCGTGTTCGTGGGGGATCTCGCCTTCGTCGGCATGGCGCCGGGCGCAGGTGAGGGTGAGCAGTTTGGACTGTTCCACCTCGGTCCTGGCCTCGACCAGGAGTTCCTGGACATGCTGGAACGAGCCGATGAGCTGTCCGAAGGCCGATCTCTCCTTGGCGTGTGCCAGCGCCAGCATGAGGGCCTGCTCGGCGAGGCCGTTGCATTCAGCCGCCGCGAGGACGCGGGCGATCGGCTGGGTCGTCATCGCCTGAGCCATGGCCAGGTGCGCGTGGCCCGGACCGCCGAGCACCGCGCCCTCCGGCAGGCGCACCTCGGTCAACCGCAGCTCGAACAGCGGCTCTCCTGACATGCCCTGGAAGCTCTGCCGCACCTGGAGGCCCTCGGTGCCGGCCGCCACGATGAAGACCACGCTGCGATCAGCACCGGCCTCCTCGTTCTGGGCGAAGACCAGGATGTGGTCCACGCGGTCGAGGTTGCCGAGGAAGATCTTGTGCCCGTTGAGGAGCCAGCCCTCGCCGACGCGCCGCGCCGTGGTGGCGAGGCGGAACATGTCCGAGCCGGTCCCGGGTTCGGTGATGGCCGTACTGCGCATGGCCTGAGCCCGGATCAGCGGGGCGAGGTATTGGTCCTGCTGCTCCGGGGTTCCGTGCGTCAGCAGCCAGGTCGGCCCTTCGGAACCGGCCATGGCCGCGTGTGCCAGCGGGCAGGTGGAGCGGCCTGCGGCATGACGCAGCAGCGCCGCCACGGTCATCGGCTGGTCACCCCCGCCCAGCCGACCGGGGTACTCGGGCGCGTAGAAGCCGAGTTCGGCCGAGCGGCGCCGTACGTGGCGCTTGATGTCCGGAGGGAGGTTTTCGGCTGTGGGCTCCCCCAACTCCCGCCACAGGGGCTCCAGTTCCGTGCTGACGAAGGAACGGAACGAGGCGAGCTGTGCGCGGTGCGCGGTCGCGAAGTGGGCGGTGACACCGGAGTCCATCTCTGCGTTCTCCACCTGTGGTTCAGCGCCTCTGGGGCGTGGCGGAGGGCTGAGCTGCCAGCCAGCGGGTCAGCTCGTCGGCCAGTTCGGTGAGGACCGGGTGCTGGAGTACCAGCTGCATCGGGGGCCGGGCCCCGAGCCGCGACTCCAGCCAGCCCGCCAGGTGGACGACGAGGAGGGAGTGGCCACCGACACGGAAGAAATGGGACCTCTCGCCGAAGTCGTCGTGGCCCAGCACGAGTTGCCAGCCCTCCTTCAGCAGGGCGAGGGTCGGATGGCCCTCGTCGGCCGGACGGCCGCCCGCGGGGTCGGCCGGGTCAGCGGGGGCGTGGGTGGCTTCCCGCGCCCACCGGGTCAACGTGGTCCGGTCCGGCTTCCCCCCTGGCAGGGTGGGCAGTTCGTCCAGCGCCACCCAGAGCGCCGGGATCAGCTGTGCGGGCAGCCGCCCTGCCAGCCCCCGGGACACGTGCGGCAGCGACTCGCCCGGCCCCCTCGCGAACCCCACCAGCCGTGGCGCGTACGGGCCCTCGGTGTCGTGCACCACGGCACAGGGCACGTCGCCGAGTACGGCGCGGGCGTGCGCCTCCACCTCCTCCAACTCGACGCGGTGGCCGCGGAGTTTGATCTGATTGTCCCGGCGCCCGAGGAACCCCAGTTCCCCGTCGGCGTCCAGATAGCCCAGATCGCCGGTGAGGTAGACCGGAACCGATGTCCCGTCCGTGGCGCGCAGCTCCCGGAACCGTGCTGCCTGCTGCTCAGGTACGTCGAGGTAGCCGGCGGCCAGACCGGCACCGGAGACGGCGATCTGCCCGACCATGCCCCGGTCCAGCGGACGGAGCCGGTCGTCCACGATGTGCACGCCGATCCCCGGCAGCGGCAGGCCCAGCGGTACTTCGCCGTGCGGACGCTCGCCGTCGGCGGTTCCCACCCGGTGCACGGTGGAGGTGATCGTGGCCTCGGCCACGCCGTAGGCGTTGAGTACGGTGCCGTCGAGCACCTCGGCCAGCTCGCACACGGGTGTGGCCGCGAGCCGCTCCCCGCCGAGGACCAGCAGCCGCAACGGCCACCTGCGGTGCCGGAACGCGTCCATCAACTCCTGGCGAATGACGAGGAAGTAGCTGGTGGGGAGGTTGGCGACGGTGACGCCCCGCGCGGCGGCCAGGCTCACCAGTTCCGGCGCCGCCGGGATCTGCTGGCGCGGCAGCACGACGGCGCCCCCCGCGTGCAGCGTCGGCAGGATCTCCTCCAGCGAGACGTCGAACCACGGCTGGGCGAAGCCCAGTGCACGGTCCTCGGCCGACAGCGCGAACACCTCCGTCACCGCCGCCATGTGGTGGGCCAGCGCCTCACGGCCGACCACGATCGGCTTGGGGCGGCCGGTGGAGCCCGAGGTGTGCAGGACACAGGCGGCGTCCGGGACGGTACGGGCTTCGCCCGGAACCCCGGGCAGGGCACCTACCACCGCGCCGTCCTCGATGACGGTGACGGGCAGGCCGGCCGGGGGCTCCGAGTCCGGCTGGACGAGCGTGACCGCGGGGCGCAGGGCGCGCACGGTGGCCGCCAGCCGGTCGACCGGGTCGACCGGGGAAAGCGGGCAGACGACGGCGCCGAGCCGCAGACAGGCGAGGAGCGCCACCACCCAGTCGGTACCGCGGGGCAACAGACAGGCCACGAGATGCCCCGGGCGCACGCCGCACTCGGTGAACCGGTGCGCCAGCTGTTCCACCAGCGCGTCCAACTCGGCGTAGTCGAGCGTGCGTACTCCGCTGATCAGCGCGGGATTCCGCGGATGGGTGGCCGCTCCGGCCCGCACCGGATCGACCGTACGCGGTGCGTCCTTGCCGGCCCGCGCCGCATCGGCCGGGGCCGGCGCCGCGGGTGCCGATCCGGCCTGGTGGGCCGTCAATTCATCGAGCGGGGTACGGGGATGGTCCAGATAGTCGCGCAGCAGTGCCAGTAGCCGGTCGTGCAGGGTGTCCACGGCGGAGCGGTCGAAGAGGGCGTCGTCGTAGTCCCACACCAGCGTCATCCCCCCGCCGCCGTCGCGCGGCCCGATCCGCCGCCGGTCGTCCGGCATCAGCACCACGTCGAGGTCGAACCGGGAGACTCCGGGGTTGAACCCCTCAAGCAGCGATACGTCGAGCCCTGGCACCTCCAGTTCCGGCAGCGGCGCGTCGTGCGCGCTGAACATGGCGTGGAACAGGGGGTTGCGCAGATCGGCCGAGTAACGGTGCAGCCCCCGGGTGACCTCCTGGACGGGCGCGTCCGCGTACACCAGGCCGCGCACCACGTACTCCGCGATGTCGTCGATCACCTCGACCGCCGGGCGGGCAGGGTCCGTACCCAACCGGACGGCCAGCGTGTTCACGAACATGCCGACGGCCTCCTGGAAGCGGGGCGGCCGGGCGTCGACCGCGGTGCCCACGACCAGTTCCTCGGCGGCCGTGTGCCGGCGGAGCAACTCACCGAACAGCCCCAGCAGGGTGAGGAACGGGGTCTGCCCCTGTTCCCTGCTGACTTCCCGCAGGCGGGCGGCGGTCGCCGCGTCGATCGGGTGGCGGGCCTGGGCACCGTGCAGCTCCTGGCCGGAGCGGCGGGGGCGCCTGGCACTGGCCAGGCCGGGCAGGGAGAGCCGGGTGGAAGCGCCGCTGAGCTTCCTCGTCCAGTACTCCACGCCGTCCTGACGGCCCTTCCGCGCTTCCTCCTTGTCGGTCAGCTCGACGAAGTCCACGTAGTCGGCTGCGGGAGGGAGATCGGCCGGGAGGTCGTGGGCGAGCTCCCGGTAGAGAGCGAACAGGTCGCGCAGCAGGACGGCGAAGGAACGCCCGTCGTGGACCAGGTGGTGTTCGACGTGGACCAGCCGGTGGTGTGCGGGCCCCAGCCGCACCAGCGTCCAGCGCACCAGCGGCGCCTCGTACAGGTCGAACGGGGTCGTCGCCTGTTCCCGCACGATCCCGTCGAAGTCTTCCTTCCCCGGGCCGCCGGAAAGGTCGGCACCCGGGCCGCCGGAAAGGTCGACGAAGCGGTACCGCGGCCGGCACTCGTCGTACGCGCGCTGCCGGGGCGCGGAGCCGTCCCCCGGCACCAGCGCCAGCCGCAGCCCGCGGTGGCGGCGCAGCAGTCGCTCCAGGGCTGTCCGCAGGGCCGGGACGTCCAGCGTCCCGTGGAGGTCGAGGACGGCCGTGAAGTGGTAGACGTGGCCTGCGGGGAAGAGCTGTTCATGGAACCAGACGATCTCCTGGGCCGGCGAGAGCGGCAGCGCGGAGTTTTCTGTGAGCACGGCACATCTCCGGATCGGAGTTACGGGAGGGGAACGTTCAGGTGGAGTCGGAGCACGCGGAACCGGGGCGTGGCGCCCGGCGGAATTCGTAGCGTCCCGGCGCGAGGACTCCGGCCGGGTCCATGGCGTGCTTCAACCGGCCCAGCACGGCGGGCAGGTCGTCGTCGCCGAGGGGTGGCGCCTCCATCGAGCGGGTGCTCATCCGGTAGGGCGGGTATCCGAGTTCGTTGAGCTGTCTTTCCAACTCGTCGTCGCAGCGCATGGCCCGCGCGTCCTCGCCCGGCACCGACCGGTCGTAGGCGAGGGCGGTGGTGGCGACCACGGCCCGTTCGGAGACCGAGTTCAGGCCGATGTTCGCCTCGAAGCCGTGGGCCTGGGTGACGCGCTCGACGGCGTCGACGGCGGCGGCGACATGGCGTCCGTTCAGCGGTACCACCGGGCAGACCCAGATCAGCCCGCAGCCGTCCCTGTCCAGGTCGGCGCCGCCGGGAGGCAGGCGCGGCAGCGCGGCGTGCCCGGGGGTGTCCCGCAGGCGCCAATAGGCCATCGCCAGACCGGTTTCGGAAGGCGCGCAGTACGCCGCCGCCGCCGATCCGCCCTCCCCGCCGAGGTCGCTGTCCCCCTCGAAGGAGAGCCGCTCCACATGCGGTCCGAGTGCCTCGGTGACGATGCGGCGCAGTTCGGCTCCGTGCCGGTCGTCGACGGCGTGCAGCACCCCGTCGCCGTTCCACGCGCCCACCCCCCAGCGATGGCGGAGCCGTCGGCGCAGGTCAGGGGAGAGCGGGGTGCGATCGCCCGCTTCACCCCACGGGTAGCGCTGCCGGGCCGCGATGGCCCGCACGTCGTTGGCGATGACGAATCCGGCGTCCAGCACCCCGGCCATGCGCAGCCGGCGCACCGCGTCCAGCACCCTGTCGAGCGTGGACCTGTCGTCGCCGAGAGTGAAGCGGAAGGTGTCGAAGTGTCCGGGCACCGGAGTCAGCCAGAGCGTCATCCGGGTCACCACACCGAGGTTGGACTGTGTGAAGAGCCCGTCAAGCCACGGCCCGACGCCCCAGCGGTGCAGCGGCCCGGTCACCGCACCCGGGTAACGGGAGAAGCCGGTACGCAGCGTCTCACCGGTGGCGAGCACCGCCTCGAAGGCACAGACGTGCGCGCAGCGGTCACCGTAGCGGCCGTGCCCCAGCCCGCGTTCCAGTACGTTCCCGACGAGGCTGGAATCGGGCGTGCTGCCGGTGAACCCGGCCAGGTGGCGGCCACCTTTCTCCGCGAGGAAGGCGTGCAGCTGACGCTGGGTCACCCCTGGCTCGACCGTGACATGGGCGAGTTCGTCGTCGTAGTCGAGAATGCGGTTCAGCCGGGACAGCGGCATCAGCACGCAGTCGCCGGCCGGCGGGGTCGCCGACCCGTAGCCCCAGTTCTTCCCTGTGCTCACCGGATACAGCGGGACGCGGTGCCGGGAGGCGATGCGCAGGCAGTCGCGCAGCTGCTCCTGGTCGGCGGGGAGGATCACCGCGGCGATCTCCCTGTGGGTGGGATACGTGGCGGTGCCGAAGCGTTCGAGCGACGAGCGGTCGGTGTGGATGTGCTCAGCGCCGATGGCCTGACGCCAGTCCCGCAGGGCGGCCCGGAGCGCGTCCTGGGAGCGCCGGTCCGACGGCTCCGCCGGTTGCCCGCTCACCGGGGCTCGCCGCCCTTCCCGCGGCGGGAGGGGGCGGGGAAGGCGGGGCCCGGCGCTGCGTGAGGCCCGGCCGGTACCCGCGGGCCCGCCGACCGGCCGCCGCTGGGTGCGGCGGGCGCGGCTGCGCGGGCCAGGTGAGGAGGGATCTGGTGAACGTTCACGGCTGTGTCAAGTTCCCGTCGACGAGGGGCGAGAAATGCGGGGAAGAGAGGGGCGGAAAGTGCGGTGAAGACTTGGTGGGGCCGCTGTTTTTCGCCCTTCACACGGAAACCGGCCCGAATCCGGGATGACCCCTGCCTTGCCGTACTCCCTCAACCGGCCGCTCAACGGGAGGGCCGGCCCGACATCATGAGCCGGAAAGGCAGAGTGAATTCATCTGCGGGCGGTCAGAAGCAGATGGATGGGGACCTCGACGCAGCGTTGGACATGGTCCAGTTCCCGGGCGGCGGGCGAGCTGGTCAGCGGCTCCCATGTGACCTCGGCGAACCCGGACGCTCTCAGCACCCGCGCGACGGTCTCCCGAGGCCAATAGCGCACCTGCACCACCGTTGGCGGGTCGGTGGGAACCGCCACCGTCATGGGGTCTCCCTCGCGAGGGTCGTCGGGAGGGGTGACGACGAATCCGTTCGCCGCGGCAGCCGCCTTGTCGCAGTCCGGGTTGCCCACGAAAGCGAGCAGCCGTCCACCGGGGGCGAGATTGGCGAACACCCGGCGGCACATGCGCGCGAGCACCTGGCGATCCGGCGCGTAGTGCAGGACGTTGGCGGCGAGGGCGACATCGAAGGAGCCCAGAACCGGCAGGGTGGCGACGTCGTGCACGAGGTACTCGATCGCCTCCTTCCCCTCGGAGCGGGCGAGGTCCACCATCGCGGAGGAGACATCGACACCCACTACGCGGGAAGCGCCCATCCGCTGCACCATCCGCGCGTAGACGCCGTCGCCGCAGCCCACGTCGAGTACGCGCTTGCCCGCCACCTCACCCAGCGCCCGCAGCAGGGACGGGAACTCCACATTTTCCCTGTAGAAGAGAATGACGTCGTCCACTTCACCGTAGTTCTCGACGAGCTTGTCGTACTGCGGATTCATGGCCACTTCCTTGCCGGGCGGGAAAGGCGATTACTGGTTCGATGACCCGTCGGGGGCCCGCCATGCGCAGTAACGGCAGGAATACCACGATCGGATGAACAGATACGGTCCCGGGTCCCCTTCCAGGTGGACGTGATGCTGCCTTCTCCTGAGAGCCACAGGCTTATGGGAGAGCTTTCCTTTTTCTTACGGTGAATTCGGCCAGGTGGCTCCGTTGGGAAATCCGCGAGTACCGGGCATCCGCCCCAGCGGTGACCGTGGTGGCCCGGCCCGTCAACTCCCGGCGGGCCACGGAGCGTTGAACGGCATCGGACCTCCCGACTCGGCAAGCTCCGCTCCCCCGTCAGGACCGCACCGCCCCGGCACGAGCGCACCGCTCCCGGCACGAGCGCACCGTCGAAAAAGCGCGGCTCACCACAGGTGGGCGGGCCGTGGGGCCCGCCGCAGAACCGGTGACGGGCGGCAGTAGGGTGCGCGGCGTACAGGTGAGGGGGCGCGCACGGGATCACGGGCTTGCCGGGCACGCCGGGGCTCCGAGCCGCCCCCTGACGCGCCGAAATACTCCGCCGGGTCCGCACCCGCGGCCCGCCGCCCCCTCGATACTGGCCTCGGGTTCGCACACCCCGGCAGCAACCGACCGACCCCGCCCCCAGGAGACCTGATGCGACCTCATGGCTGTCGGCACCGGGCCGGCTTCAGTACCGCGGTCCGCCGCCGGCGACCGGCATGACCCGCCAGGGCCAGAACTGACCACACCCACCCTGACCTGGTAAAAACCATCCCTGACCAGCACGGTTACAGCTAGCGGCCTCTGCTGTTAGCCTCGCCCGGAGGTTCACATGAAGATGTTGATCAACGTTCCCGAGTCCGTTGTGCCCGACGCGCTGCGCGGCATGGCACTGGCACACCCCGAGCTGACCGTGGACGTGGAGAAGCGGCTGGTGGTGCGGCGGGACGCGCCGGTCGCCGGGAAGGTCGCACTCGTCTCGGGCGGTGGATCGGGGCACGAGCCCCTGCACGGGGGATTCGTCGGCCCCGGGATGCTGGACGCCGCGTGCCCCGGAGAGATCTTCACCTCGCCCGTACCCGACCAGATGGTCAGCGCCGCGGCTGCCGTGGACAGCGGCGAGGGCGTCCTGTTCGTGGTCAAGAACTACACGGGGGACGTGCTGAACTTCGACATGGCGGCCGAGCTGGCCGAGGACGAGGGTGTACGGGTCGCCAAGGTCCTGGTCCAGGACGATGTGGCGGTCACGGACAGCACGTTCACGGCGGGACGGCGCGGCACGGGCGCGACGCTGTTCGTGGAGAAGATCGCGGGAGCGCTCGCGGCCAAGGGCGCGGGGCTGGAGCGGGTCGAGGCCGTGGCACGGCAGGTGGCGGACTCCTCGCGCAGCTTCGGCGTGGCCCTGAGCGCGTGCACGACGCCGTCGAAGGGCACCCCGACCTTCGATCTTCCGGCGGGCGAGCTGGAGTTGGGCATCGGCATCCATGGCGAGCCGGGACGGGAGCGGCGGGCGATGATGACGTCGGGGGAGATCGCCGACTTCGCCGTGGACGCGGTGCTGAAGGACCTGCACCCCGACGGCCCCGTACTGGCGCTCGTGAACGGTATGGGCGGCACGCCCCTGCTGGAGCTGTACGGCTTCTGCGCCGAGGTGCACAGAGTGCTCGGCGAGCGGCGGGTCCCGGTCGCCCGTACGCTCGTCGGGAACTATGTGACCTCGCTCGACATGGCGGGAGCCTCGGTGACGCTGTGCCGGGTGGACGAGGAGCTGCTGCGGCTGTGGGACGCACCTGTACGCACACCGGGCCTGTGCTGGGGCGTATGAGGGACCTGCGGCACGAGTGGACGGCGCATAAGTGGACAGCGCGTGAGTGGGCGGCGCATGAGGGACGGCGCTTCGGTGATCCGCGCAGGGGTGACCCGCGCGGGGAACGACCGGCGCGTGAGTGGTCAGGAACCGAGTAAGGAGCTGTGTTGAGCGAGGAGTTGACGGACGACGAGGGGCGCGAGCTGGATGCCGCGTTCTTCGTACGCTGGCTGACGGCCGCCGCCGAGGCCGTGGACCGGGAGGCGGACCAGCTCACCGAGCTGGACTCCCCCATCGGCGACGCCGACCACGGCGGCAACATGCGGCGCGGCTTCTTCGCCGTACGGGACGCGCTCGGCTCAGAGCCGCCAGGGACGCCCGGTGCCGTGCTCATGCTGGCCGGCAGAACGCTGGTCTCGACCGTCGGAGGGGCCTCGGGCCCGCTCTACGGCACGCTGCTGCGGCGCACGGGCAAGGCGCTCGGGGACGCCGGGCAGGTGAGCGAGAAGGAGCTGGCCGGCGCGCTGCGTACGGGAGTCGATGCCGTGGCGCAGCTCGCCGGCGCTTCGGAGGGCGACAAGACGATGCTCGACGCACTGCTGCCGGCCGTCGGTGCGCTGTCGGAAGGCCACGGCCTCGCGGCGGCGAGCACGGCGGCCGAGCGGGGCGCCGAGGCGACCACACCGCTCCAGGCGCGCAAGGGCCGCGCCAGCTATCTGGGCGAGCGCAGTATCGGCCATCAGGACCCGGGCGCGACGTCCTCGGCGCTGCTGCTCGCGGCACTCGCGCAGACCGCGGCGCTGGGCGTGAGCGGCACGGAAGCGGAGAACGGTACGGGCGCGGAGAGCGGCGAGGCCGGCCGTACGGCGAACGGGGGTGCGTGAGGGATGGCGCAGGACAAGCGGGTGGGGATCGTGCTGGTCTCGCACAGCAAGGAGGTCGCCGACTCGGTCGCCGCGCTCGCCCTTGGGCTGGCCGGGGTGCCGGAGGCGCCCGTGACCGGTGCGGGCGGGCTGCCCGGCGGCGGTCTCGGCACCAGTGCCGAGCTGATCACCGAGGCCGCGCACCGGATGGACAGCGGCGCGGGGGTCGCTCTCCTCGTGGACCTGGGCAGCGCCGTGCTGACGGTGAAGTCCCTCCTCGCCGAGGGTGACGAACTCCCCGAGCCGGCACGGCTGGTGGACGCGCCACTGGTCGAGGGCGCCGTCGCCGCCGTGGTGACGGCGGCGGGCGGCGCCGACCTGGAGACGGTCGCCGCCGCGGCCGAGGAGGCGTACGCCTACCGGAAGCTGTGAGCGGCCGATGCCCGGCCCGGGTCCTGCCTGGGCCTGGCCCGGATCCACCGCAACGGCCCACCGCGCCCGCGTACCCCCAGACCCCGGAACCCGGAACCCGGACGCGAGCTACGCGGGAGACGGCGCCGAGGAGGTGAACCAGGCGGGCCCCTCCGCCTGGGCCGCCTGCTTGATGCGGAAGACGGCGAACTCCTTGAGCTGCGGCAGCTCGTCGAGGCGGAACCAGGCCACCTCCAGCGACTCGTCGTCGTTGACGCGGGCCCGCAGGGCCTGCTCGGCCGTCGCGGTGCAGCGGAAGCAGATGTCCATGTACTGGCAGATGTCGCCGTTGGGGTAGGTGACGGGCTTCTCCAGGCCGTGCACCATGACCACGCGCTCCGGCACGACGTGCACGTTGGTCTCCTCGTAGACCTCCCGCACCGCGCAGTCGGCGGGCTGTTCGCCGGGCTCGGGGATGCCCCCGATGACCGACCACTTGCCGGTGTCGGCACGTCTGCCGAGCAGCACACGTCCCTGGTCGTCGAAGACGACGGCGCTGACGCCGGGGAGGTACAGCAGTTGGTGACCGGCGGAGACCCGCAGGTCACGGATGAAGTCGGGTGTAGCCATGCGTCCGACCCTACGTCCCCGCGCCCCGCGGGACGATCACACGCTGCGCCGCTCGGCCTCGGGGCGCCTGTCGCGCAGGAACCACAGGCCGGCGCCGCAGGCCAGGGCGCAGAGCCCGGCGAAGGCGCTCAGCACGACCTGTGTGACGCCGTCGGGCACGGCGAAGTTCATGAGGACGTTGGCGAAGACGCAGAGGACCAGGACCGTTCGGAGCAGGGACTTCACGGGATGCCTCCGTGGCATGTCGGGGGAGGGTGCCGGACACCGTTCGGGCCGCCGTCCGGGCCGCCGTTCGGCCGATACCCCCGCGGACACCGGCCGACCGGTGCCCGTACGGGAACGCCGTGGTGACGTGCCCTCACTCTGCCTCTGACCGGGCGCGATGCCGAGTGTGCCGGCACCCGGGGCGAGGGTGTAGCCGGCTACACCGCCGTTCCGCGCGCACTGGCCTAACCTCATCACTATGCGTAAAGCGCTCCGGAACGCGGGGCTTGCCTCGCTCCATCTGCTGACCGGAGCCGGGCTGAGCCTCGTCTGCTACCTCATGATCGGCCTGATGCTGCTCGCGGCCACGGCCACCGCCTTCGTGATCGGCGCCGGAATGCTGCCCGAGGCCGTACGCGCACTGCGCACCCTCGCCTCCTTCGGGCGCCGCAGGACCGCCGCGTGGTCGGGGGTGCCCGTGCCCGAGCGCTATCTGCCCCTCGACCAGGGCACGCTCATGGAGCGCGTACGGACAGCGGGCACCGATCCTGGAACACACCGCGACCTGCGGTGGATGGGCGCGCAGCTCCTCTACGGGCTCGTTCTGTGCTACCTGAGCCTGATCGCGTGGCCGCCCGCGCTGCTGGTGGACGCCGTCTGGTGCGGGCTGCTGCGCCGTCCCCCGGTGGCCCTGCCGTTCCTCACCACGCTCGCCTCGCTGGAGGCCGCACTCTCACGCGCGCTGCTGCTCCCCTCCCCCAGCGCCCGCCTCGCCGAGCGGGTCGAGCAGCTCGCGGCCACCCGCGCCGGCGCCGTCGCCGCGCACGGCGCCGAACTGCGGCGCATCGAACGGGACCTGCACGACGGGACACAGGCCCACCTGGTGGCACTCTCGATGCGGATCGGGCTGGCGCGGCGCGCGTACGACACCGACCCGGACAGGGCACGCGGGCTGCTGGACGACGCGCAGGACCAGGCGGAGGAGGCGCTCGCCGGGCTGCGGCACGTGGTGCGCGGCATCCATCCGCCCGTGCTGACCGACCGCGGTCTCGCCGGCGCCGTACGCGCGCTGGCGGCCGGCAGCGGGCTGGAGGTGACGGTCACGGCGCGCGGCCAGGCAGAGGGTCCGGAGGAGGGGCCGCGGGCCCCGGCGGCCGTGGAGGCAGCGGCGTACTTCGTCGTCGCCGAGGCACTGACCAACGCGGCCAAGCACAGCGGCGCCGCACGGGCCTCCGTCGAACTGGACCGCTCCCCCGGCCTGTTGCGGGTACGGGTGCGTGACGAGGGCGCGGGCGGCGCCGACGAGACCCGGGGCACGGGGCTGCTGGGCGTGCGCCGCAGGGTGGCGGCGCTGGATGGCACCGTGCACCTGAACAGCCCCGAAGGGGGCCCTACCGAGATGGAAGTGGAACTGCCGTGCGCGTGGTGATCGCTGAGGACAATGCCCTGCTGCGCGAGGGCCTGGTCCTCCTGCTGACCTCGGCAGGGCACGAGGTGGCGGGGGTCGCCGCCACCGGGCCCGAGGTGCTGCCGCTGCTGCTGGAGCGGCGCCCCGACGTGGCCGTGCTGGACGTACGGCTGCCGCCCGGCTTCCGCGACGAGGGGCTGCGCGCCGCGCTCGGGGCACGCGAGGAACTGCCCGGCCTGCCTGTGCTGGTGCTCTCGCAGTACGTGGAGGAGACCTACGCGGCCGAGCTGCTGCGGGGCGGCGCGCAGGGTGTGGGCTACCTGCTCAAGGACCGGGTGGGCCGGGTCGAGGAGTTCCTGGAGGCCCTGGACCGCGTCGCCGCCGGAGGCACGGCGCTGGACCCCGAGGTGGTCACGGAGCTGATGTCGCGGGGCCGCGACGGCGGCCCGCTGGACACGCTGACGCCCCGTGAGGCTCAGGTGCTGCGGCTGATGGCCGAAGGCCAGGACAACGCGACCATCGCCAACGCCCTTGTCGTCACGGAGCGTTCAGTGCACAAGCACATCGGAAACGTCTTCGCGAAGCTCGGCCTGCCACCCAGCGACAGCGGCCACCGCCGGGTACTGGCCGTGCTCGCCTACCTGCACGCGTGAGCCGTACGGCCCCTCACGCGGCGGCCCGTGGCGTCCGTAGCGCGGTACGCGCCGGGAGCAGCGTGCCGGCCGCCGTGATCAGCACCACCCCGGTGACGATCGCCGGCGCCTGCGCCGGCGGCAGACGCGGGAGGGCATGGGCGCTCGCGTAGCTGAGGGCGAGCAGGGGCAGGGCCGCTGCGGCTGCGCCCAGGGCGAGCCCGCTGAGGGCGATGACGGCGGCCTCGGCGCCGAGCATGCGCCGGAGCTGGCCACGCGCGGCCCCGACCCCGTGCAGCAGCGCGAACTCGCCGCGGCGGCCCGCCATGACGAGGCGCAGCGTACTGAGGACGGTGAGCGCGGCGAGCCCACCGATGGCGACGACGGCCGCGACCGTGAGCGCCTGGCCGGCCGCCTCGCCCTCGGCGCGGGGCGTGCCGAGGGGACGGGCCGGGGTGAGCCGGGCGCCGGGCGCCACCTCACGCAGCACGGCCCGTATCCGCGCCGTGGCCCCGTGCCCCGGCGTTCCGTGCGCGGTGGCGACGAGGGCGTGGCCGGTTGCCAACCTGTCGCTGTGGCGGGCCAGTTGGTGCCGGTCCAGGAGGAAGTCGCCGAGTGCGAGGGAGCGTTCGTAGACGGCGACGACCTTCAGCGGGCGTTCGGCGCCGTCCCCGAAGCGGAGCCGTGCGGTCGAGCCCGGGGCGAGGCCCTGTGCCCTGGCGCGATCGGCGCCGACCGCGACGGTGCCGGGGCGCAGCCTGGCGAGGCTGCCCTGGCGTACGGCGGGGTCGAGGGCCCGGGTGAGCCCTTCACGCGTGACCCCGCGCACCGGCAACCGTTCGAGGCGGGGCTCGCCCGCCTCCTTGCGCGCGAGGACAACGGTGCCGTCGCGCACCCCGGCCGCCGCCGTGACACCGGGCACAGCGCGGACGCGGTCGAGCACTGCGTCGGTCAGCCCACCGGGCGCCGTGACCGTCAGAGTGGCCCGCTGTGCGCGCGCCGCCTGGTCCCCGGCGTGCGCGCTGAGTGTGGCGCCCGCCGAGAGCTGCACGGTGACGAAGGCGGTGACCAGGACGACGGGCGTGATCGCCGCACCGAGACGCCGCGAGTACGCGGTGCCGTTGGCAGCGGCCAGCCACCCGCCGGCGCCGCACAGCCGCCGCAGCGGCGCCGCCAGGAGCCGCATGGCCCCGGCCGCGATCCAGGGCCCCAGGAGCGCGCAGCCGAGGACGAGCGTGAGCGCGGCTGCGCCCGCCGCAGCCGCGGCGGCGTCCCCGCGCTGGGCCGCTGCCGTACCCGCGGAACCGGTTCCGGCCGCCAGCAGGACGAGCCCCGCCGCCCGGCGGCCCCTTCCCGCCGTCCTTCCCGCCGTCGCGGACGCGTGCGCCGGCCGCTCCCCTGCCGTACGGAAACAGGCGAGCAGCGCCGCGAGCCTGGCCGCGCCCACGACGAGGGCACCCGTGACGACAGGCACCGTGAACAGCCAAACCGGTGTGGGCAGTTCGAGCGCTTCCGGGACGGCGCCACGGGCGCGTAGCCAGGCCCACAGCGCGAGGAAGGCGGGCACGGCGGCCACGGACCCGTACAGCGCGGCGCGTACGGCCGTGCGCGTCACCTCGCGGCCGACGGCGGCGCGCAGTTGACGCGGTGTGGCGCCCACACCGCGCAGCAGCCGCAGCTCCGGCTCGCGCTGGTGCAGTGCCTGGGCCGTCAGGGAGCCGACGACGAGCAGCGCGACAAGGACGACAGCGGCGGAGACCGAGCCCATCAGCTCCAGCAGCGTGGTGCGCGCGGGCGCGGCCGTCAGGTCTTCGGCGGCGCCGCGCCCGTCCCCCGTGAGCACCCGCAGCGCGGCCGGGTCGCCCGTGGCGCGCCGCGAGGCGCTGGTGTCGCGGAGCCCCGCGCCGTCGAGCGCGTGCCGGATGCGGCCGTGCAGCGTCGCGGCGGGGACGCCGGGTTCGGCGAGGACACCGATGGCGTCGACGGAACGGGGGTGGCCCGCGAGGCCGCGAGCCTCGGCAGCGGTGAACCAGACCGTGCCCGTCCCTTCGGCGACACCCACGACCCGCCGGCCGGCGAGCGGCCGGCCCGGGCGTATGTCCAGTGCCGCGCCCACGACGACCTCGCCCGCGTGCCGGGGCGCCCTGCCCTCGCGCAGCTTGTACGGGGCCAGCGCCGCGGCGTCCCAGGAGCGCCCGGTGAGCTGAGTGCCCTTGTGCGCGCCGACAGGGAACGTGTCGTCGGGCACGGCGGCCCGTACGCCCGCGACGCCCCGTACCACCCGGAGCGCGGCGCGCGGCACGCGCACCCGTTCGGTGAGCGCGGCATGCGCGGTGCGGGGCTTGCTGCCCCAGGGCGTGGCCGTGAACCGGGTGCTCTGGTCGCCCGCCACCACCACGTGAGCGGCGGCCCGCGCCTCGACCCGGGGGTGGCCGAGCCCCGTCGAGACGAGGGCCATGGCGAGCGCTCCGAGCAGCAGCGAGGTCAGCGCGAGCCCCGCGAGGACGGCGGACCAGGCGGCACGGTGGTACCGGGCCGAGCGTGCCGCGAGCAGCTGTACGGAGGTCGTCACAGGGCCAGCTCCCGGCGCACCTCGGCGGCCGAGGGCCGCTCCACGCAGGCGGTGACACGGCCCCGGGTGAGGAACAGCGTCTCGTCGGCCCAGGAGGCCGCCACCGGGTCGTGGGTGACGATGAGGACGGCGTGCCCCGCCGTGTCGGCGACGTGGCGCAGAAGCCGGAGCACCTCATGTGCGGTGACGGGGTCGAGAGCGCCGGTCGGCTCGTCGGCGAGGATCACCTCGGGCGCCGTGACCAGGGCACGTGCGACCGCCACGCGCTGACGCTGGCCACCCGAGAGCCGCGCGGGCGGCTCACCGGCACGGTCGGACAACCCGACCTGGCCGAGCGCCGCGTGCGCACGCTCGAACGCCGCCGTACCGCTGACGCCCCCGGTCAGGACCGGGCCCCCGGCCTTCCGGGCGCGCCCCGCCTTCCTCGCGTCCCCCGCCTTCCTCGCGTCCCCGGCCTTCCTCGCGCGCCCGGCGTCCTGCGCGAGGAGCAGCGGCAGTGCCACGTTCTCCAGCACGCTCAGCGAGGGGACGAGGTTCAGGTCCTGGAAGACGAAGCCGACACGGTCGCGGCGCAGCCGGGTGCGCGCCGGTTCGTCGAGCACGGACAGGTCGGTGCCCGCGAGGGTCACGGTCCCTTCGGTGGGCCGGTCCAGCCCGGCGGCGCAGGCGAGCATCGTGGACTTGCCCGACCCGGAGCGGCCCATGACGGCGACGAAGCGCCCGTGCGGCAACGTCAGGCCGACCCGGTCGAGAGCGCACTTCCCTCCCCGGTACCGACGGCTCACCCCGTCCAGGCGCAGCGCGCTCGCCGGGAGCGCCGGCTCCGTCGGCTCGGTCCGCTCCGTCGGGTAAGCCGTGGTCGTCGTACGCCGCCCTGGCATGCGTGCGTCCTCTCAGTCACCGGATGTGGCCCTGAGAACGCTAGAAATGCCTGGCCGGAAGGGCGAGCGTGCTGACTCGTGTGCCGGAGGTGCAGTCAGCTACACCCTCCGCCCGCCCCTCGGGGGCGGCTCCCCCGGGGAAACAAGTCACCGGGCGGGCGGGTCAGTTGGCCGCGTACGTGCCCGAGCCGGTCAGGCGGGCGCGGATGTGACGCACGGCGGCCTCGGCGTCATCGACCGTGACCGTGAAGACGCGGCCGTCGCCGAGGCGCAGCACAAGGCCCTCGCCGCTGCGCACGATGACGGCCGTGCCCTTCTCGGGGCGCCAGCGGTAGCCCCAGCCGCCCCAGTGCCGGGGCGTGACGGTCGGCTCATGGTCGGCCTCGACCACGTCGCACAGCGCGATACGGCGGCGGGGCAACCCGGCGTGGCCGCAGCGGACCTCCAGGTGGTCGCCTTCCACCTTCACGTTGACCTTCACGAAGGCGAGGGTGCCGAAGAGGATGAGCAGCCCTGCGGCGACGCAGCCGACGACGGACATGACCAGCGGCGCGGGCCCGCCGGACCAGGCCGCGCCCACGGCCAGCTCGATACCGAGCGCCAGGCAGGCGGCGCCGAAGGCGGCGAGCACCCACTGGAGACGGCTGGAGGCACGGCCCGTCCACACCTCGGTGGGCGGGGGCGGCGCCGCGTCCTGGGCCGGGGCGGCGTCGGCGTGCGGCGGGGCGTAAGCGGGGAGAGCGGCGTCACCGTCGCGCGGTGACGCGCCACTACGGGGATGGTCCCTCATGTCTGGAAGGGTACCGGGCACCGCCTCTGGAGGCAGCCCGTCGCGTGGACGCCCCGCTGACCGGCGACATCAGGCCAGGTCAGCGGCGGGGGCTCGGTTGTACGGCTCCCGGGGTCAGCGGCGTGCCGCCGCTGAGGCGGCCTCGGCGAGCAGGCGGCCCTCGGCGTAGACGAACGCCTCCTCGGGAAGCTCAGCCGGCCTGCCGCTGTGCAGCACGGTGAGACCGCCGGTGTGCTCGGCGTCCGGCTCGGGAGTGGTGCCCGCGCGGCGCAGTGCCTGGGCGCAGACGGCGTCGGCCGAGCCGTACAGGGCGGGGCCGGCGGCGCGGGCGCCGCGCACGGCCTCGCGGATGCGCTCGCCGACCAGCTCGTAGTGGGTGCAGCCGAGTACGACGGTGGCGACGTCGCCGGGAGTGAGCGCGGCGGCGGCGGCGACGGCCTCGTCGATACGCCGCTCGTCGCCGCTCTCGACCGCGTCGGCGAGCCCGTGACAGGGCACCTCGGCGATGTCGGCGCCGTTCCCGAACTCCTCGATCAGGCGCCGCTGGTAGGGGCTGCCGGTGGTCGCGGGGGTGGCCCAGACGGCGAGCGGTCCCTCGGAGGCGGAGGCGGCCGGCTTGACCGCGGGAACGGTGCCGATGACAGGCAGCCCGGGCTCCAGCTCCGCACGGAGCGCGGGCAACGCGTGCACGGAGGCGGTGTTGCAGGCGACGATGAGCGCGACGGGGCCGTGCGCGGCGGCGGCACGCGCACAGTCCAGCGCGCGGGCTGTGATGTCGTCCGGGGTACGTGGCCCCCAGGGCAGCCCCGCGGGGTCGCAGGAGAGTACGAGGTCGGCGTCCGGCCGGGCGCGGCGTACCGCAGCCGCGGCGGGGAGCAGACCGATTCCGGAGTCCAGCAGAGCGATCTTCACGGAGAGCCACTGTAATCGATCGGGCATACGGGCCCCGTTCCGTGTGGGGCGGCGCAGCGTGGGCGGCGGCCCCGGCGCGCGGCGCGCTCTTGTGGTGTGCGCGTGGTGCGGCAGACTGCGGCCGATGAGCGCGCTGACGTGGACCACCGCCGTTCCGCTCGCCTCGCTGGCCGCCTGGGTGTGGCTGCTGTGGGGGCAGGGTTTCTTCTGGCGTACGGACGTACGTCTGCCGCGCGAGCCGGATCCGCTGGACGAGCCGGAGGTGTGGCCTTCGGTGGCGGTGATCGTGCCCGCGCGGGACGAGGCCGAGGTGCTGCCGCTGAGCCTGCCGTCGCTGCTGGCGCAGGACTATCCGGGCCGGGCCGAGATCCTGCTCGTGGACGACGGTTCGACGGACGGCACCGGCGAGCTGGCCCGGAAGCTTGCCGAACTGGGGCCGTACGGGCCGGAGTTGACGGTGCTCTCACCCGGCGAACCCGAGCCGGGGTGGACGGGCAAGCTGTGGGCCGTACGGCACGGCATCGCGCAGGCGCGCGCGGCCGGTACGGGCGGTGCGGAGGCGGACTTCCTGCTGCTGACGGACGCCGACATCGCGCATGCGCCGGACTCGCTGCGGCGGCTGGTGGGCGCCGCGCTCACCTCGCGCCTCGACCTGGTCTCGCAGATGGCGCGGCTGCGGGTCGCGACGGGCTGGGAGCGGATGATCGTGCCCGCCTTCGTCTACTTCTTCGCCCAGCTGTATCCGTTCCGCTGGGTCAACAGGCCCTCGGCGCGCACGGCGGCAGCCGCCGGTGGCTGTGTACTCCTGCGGACAGGGGCAGCCGTACGGGCGGGACTGCCGGACAGCATCAGGGGCGCGGTGATCGACGATGTGACGCTGGGCCGGGCCGTGAAGCGCTCGGGCGGCCGGATCTGGCTCGGCCTGGCCGAGGGTGTGACGAGCGTGCGTCCGTACACGGGGCTGCGGCCTCTGTGGCGGATGGTCTCGCGCAGCGCGTACGCGCAACTGCGCGACAACCCGCTGGTGCTGGCCGGCACGGTGCTGGGACTGGCGCTGGTCTATCTCGTGCCGCCGGTGTGGGCCTGCGCCGGATCGCCCGCCGGTGGCGCGGCCTGGCTGGTGATGACGCTGACGTACGTACCGATGCTGCGCTACTACGGCCAGCCGCTGTGGCTGGCCCCGCTGCTGCCGGTCACGGCGGCGCTGTACCTGGCGATGACCGTGGACTCGGCCGTCCAGCACCACAGGGGCAGGGGCGCGGCGTGGAAGGGCCGCACCTACTCCTGACGCCGCACGGGACGTGTGTTCCCGTGCGGCGCCCGCGTCACTTGCGGCCCGGTGTCCACTGCATGCCCCAGCCGTACTCCTGGTCGACGGTGCGCTGCGGGCTGACGCCGCGCTTCGGGACGAGATAGCGGGCCTCGCGCCTGACCATCAGGTCGCCGCCCTCGTTGGTGAGGAGCGCGAGCGCGCACACCGTCGAGGGGATGGTGCACTCGTCCAGCGAGAAGTCGACGGGGGCGCCGTGCTGGGGCTGGAGGGTGACCGAGGCGTGCAGTCCGGCGAAGCTGCGTGCGCCCTCATAGATGGTCACGAAGATGAGGACGCGCCGTACGTCCTTGATGTGGTCGAGGTTGACGGTGAGGTTCTCGCCGGTCTCGACGGCGCCCGTACGGTCGTCGCCGTCGAGGTGGATGTAGGGCGGGCGCTCCAGCGAACCGAAGGAGTTGCCGAGCGCCTGGACGACGCCCTTGCGCCCGTCGGTGAGTTCGTAGAGCGCGCACAGGTCGAGGTCGGGACCGGTGAGTGAGCCCATGGCCTTGCTGAGCCTGCTCGCCCAGCCGCCCTTGGCCGGCTGGCCCTGGGTGGTCCAGTTGAGGTTGACACGCAACGCCCCTGACGTGCCGCCCTGTTTGGTGAGCGAGACGGAGGGTGCCTCCTTGGTGAGCGTCACCTTGCTCAGCCGCACGGGCTGGGACGGCGCAGCCGCGGCCTGTGCGGGCTCCGGCTTCGCGGTGGCCGGGGGCGCGGACGGGGCCGCAGGGGTCTGAGCAGCGGCGGCGGGCGCGGGCTCGTCGACGCTGATGCCGAAGTCGGTGGCGAGGCCCGAAAGTCCGGTGTCGTAACCCTGCCCGACGGCGCGGAACTTCCACGAGCCCTGCCTGCGGTACAGCTCGCCCAGCAGGAAGGCGGTCTCACCGCCCGCGTCGGTCGCCTCGTAACGCGCGATCTCGGTGCCGCCCGGCGCTGTCCCCTCGACCAGCCGGATGTACAGGCCGGGTACCTGACCGAAGGTGCCGCCGTCGGCCGAGGCGGCGACGACGATCCGTTCGACGGCGGGCTCCACAGCGCCGAGGTCGACGGTCAGCGCATCGCTGCTGGAGGCGCCCTGCGCGTTCTTGCCCTCGTGCCGTACGGCTGTGGAGGCGTGCTGGGGCTGGTTGTAGAAGACGAAGTCGGCGTCGGAGCGCACCTTGCCCTCTTCGGACAGGAGCAGCGCGGAAGCGTCGACGTCCGGAACGCCGGGGCCCGATCGCCAGCCGAGTTCGATCCGGACCGCCGCTGCGGACACCGGGACGTTGGCTCCCTTGCGCATGGTCATGCCACTCCCCCTCGGGCTCGGTTCGGCGCCTGTGCTGCGCCTCCCACCTCGTACGGTGCGCCTCCAACCTATTGCACCGACTCGCCCCGTCCTATGCCCCCCTGCACCCCGGATTCCCCCGGACTCCATCGGGCTTCGCCGGGGAGCGCCGCACCGTGCGCCGCGGTGCTCCGCACGCGCTGCGGGCGGCGCGTAGCGGGCGCGCGAAGGCGGTTGGCGCGACCCGGAGTTAGGCACCCAGGCCACCGAACACACGCCGGGCACAGGCCCGTTCTTCCGGGTAATCGGTGGGCTTATGCTTCTGTCAGCTTCCCCTCTCGCGCGCCCGCAACCGGGACAGGCGGGAACAAGCCATGTCCGCATGCCTGACCGGGCGTCACCATGGTCGGCATGGGGTGGTATTCGCCCCGTTCGCACACCCCGCGCACACCGTTGCCGCACCTGCTGTCCGCGGGGCGAAAACCAGCTCCTGCCTGCACTGATGCCGGTGGGACGGGCGTTCCTTCTGTACCTCTCTAGTGTCGATGCTAATTTTGGGCTTAACTTATGAGCATGACCTCCCCCCGCAGCTCTTACGGCGGCGGCTACTACGCTGCACCGTCCTATCCCGAGACGCCGATCTACGACCTGCTCGTCGCCGAGCGCGGGACGCCGCAGATCGCCCCCATCCGGGTGCCGTCCATGTACGACTCGGGGAGTACGGGAGGCGGTCTTCCCGCGTTGCCCGCCGCGCTGCCGCCGGCGCCCGACCCGCGCCAGACGCCGTCGTACCAGGCGCCGCCCTCCTACCAGTCGCAGCCTCCGGCGCCGATGCACCAGCAGCAGGCGCCCGCGCCGTCGTACGGCTACCCGGCGCCCAACCCGCCGCAGCCGCAGATGCCGCAGCCGGCACCGCTGCAGCACACGCACGCGCCCGCCATGCACCAGTCGCCCGCCGCGCTGCCGCCGGGGCCGAGTGCGCTGCCGCAGGGCCAGGCACCGTTGCAGCACACGCCCGCGCCGCACATTCCGCAGCCCGCGCCGGCACGCGGCTATCAGGACCAGGGGCAGCAGCAGTACCCGCATCCCGGGCAGCAGGGACAGCAGCAGTACCAGCACCCCGGGCAGCAGGGACAGCAGGCCCCGCAGCAGGGCCAGCCGTATCCGCAGCAGGTGCAGCACCAGCCGACGCAGGCGATGCGCCCCGTCGCACCCCGCCCCGCGCCGCCGCGCCAGATGCCGGGCCCGTACGACGAGCAGTACAACAACCAGTACCCGGGCCGCGGATACTGACGGGGCGCGGTGACAGGATTGGCGGCATGACGACACCTTCACTGGCCTCGCTGTTCGTCTATCCGGTCAAGTCGCTCGCGGGCACCGCCGTCGGGGAGGCGGCGGTGCGACCGTGGGGAGCTGCGGGTGACCGGCGATGGCTCGTGACACGTGAGGACGGCGGCAAGCTGACGCAGCGGGACAAGCCCCGCCTCGCGCTGGCAGCCGCCGAGCCGCTGCCCGACGGCGGCGTACGGCTGTCGGCCCCCGGTATGGAGTCCCTGGAGGTCAAGACACCGGACCCGGCCGGCGGCACGGTCGTTGTGCGGTTCTGGAAGAGCGAGGTGGAGACGGTTCCCGCCTCCGACGAGGCGGCCCTGTGGTTCTCCACCTACCTGGGCACCGAGGCACGGCTGGTGCACCTGGACGCGCCGGAGCGCCGGCGCCCCCTCGCGGCGAAGTACGCACGGCCGGGTGAGACGGTCTCGTTCGCCGATGCCATGCCGTTCCTGCTGGTCTCCTCGACCTCGCTGGACGCGCTCAACTCCCTTGTCGCGCAGGGCGATCACGCCGATGAGGGGCCGCTGCCGATGAACAGGTTCCGCCCCAGCCTCGTGGTGGAGGGCACCCGCCCGTGGGCGGAGGACGGCTGGCGCAGGGTGCGGGTCGGCGAGGTGGCCTTCCGGGTGGCCAAGCCCTGTGGCCGCTGTGTCGTGACGACCACCGATCAGGCGACGGCCGAGCGCGGCAAGGAGCCCCTGCGCACCCTGGCCCGGCACCGCAGGTTCGGCGACGACCTGGTCTTCGGCCAGCTGCTGGTGCCGGAGACGACGGGCACGGTACGCGTGGGGGACGGTTTCGAGGTGCTGGAGGACGGGCCGGGTCCCGTGGCGGCGGACTGACGCCCCTCACTCCTCCAAGAGCCGCGGGTCACTCCTCCATGAGCCGCGAGCGGATCAGGAAGCGCACACCCTCCGGCGCGTCCAGCGAGAAGCCGCTTCCCCTGCCCTTGACGACGTCGACGGTCAGATGGGTGTGGCTCCAGTAGGCGAACTGGCTCGCGGACATCCAGAAGCCGACGGGGTCCTTGACCCCCTCGACCTCCAGTTCGGCCAGCAGCACGTCCGAGTCGCCCGTACGGAACTCGCCGCGCTGGTAACACATCGGGCTGCTGCCGTCGCAGCAGCCGCCCGACTGGTGGAACATCAGCGGTCCGTGCTTGTCCGTCAGGAGGCGCAGCAGGTCCTCGGCCTCCGGGGTGAGCGCGACACGTTCCATCAGGGCTCCCTCGCCTTCAGCACCGTACGAGCGTGTTGGCCGCGTGACCGGCCGGGAGGTTCTGGGTCTCCCGACGGTACGCGCATGCCACCGGCGTTGGCCAGGTGCGAGGCTGGTGCCCCGGTGCCGTCAGGCACCGGCATCCGACGTACGTACCCCGGTCCCCGAACCCAGGAGCGCACACCGTGTCCGACCCCGCAGCTGAGTACCCGTATCCCGACGCGCACGGGGCGGAGGAGTCCCCCGCTCCGCATGCGCTGCTCGCGCCCGTGATCGCTCTCCTGGGCACCTGGCACGGCCGGGGGCGCGGTGAATACCCGACGCTGGCCGAGGACTTCAGCTACGCGCAGGAAGTCACCTTCCGTCACGACGGCCGCCCCTTCCTCCACTACGAGGCACGCGCCTGGCTGCTGGACGCCGAGGGAGTGCCGCTGCGTCCTTCGGCCCGGGAGAGCGGATGGTGGCGGCTCCAGCCGGACGGGCGGGTCGAGGCGCTGATCACTCAGCCCACCGGTATCGCGGAGATCGCGGTCGGCCACGCGACCGGCACCGCCGGCTGCACGGTCGACCTCGCCACGCACGAGGTGGCCCTCACACCGACGGCCAAGAAGGTCGAGGGCACCCGCCGCCGCTACGGTCTGACCGACGACGGCACCCTCACCTTCGTCCACGACCTCGCCGCGCTCGGCGAGCCGTTGCAGCACCACCTCTCGGCAGAGCTGCGGCGCCGGAACTGAGCCGCGCTGACGGCCTCAACGGCGCACGGTGATCGTGTAGTTCGCGCGCGCGTCCGGCAGGCCGTCCGTGTGCCGGGCCAGGACGGTGAACCGGGCCGCAGTGGGGCGCTGCGGCTTGCCTGTGATGCCACCGGTGTCCTTGTTCAGCCGCAGGCCCTCGGGCAGGGCGCCGGAGATCACCTCGTAGCGCACGGTCGCCGGGGTGTTGGTGGTGACCCTGGTTTCGTACAGGTCGTGTGCGTGTGCGGGCGGCAGAGGAGCGGTGCTGAGTTCCGGTGTGGGTGTCCGCACCCGCTGTGCGGCGCCGACCGGCTCGCCCCGCGCGTCCAGTTCCTGGAGCGACCACTCCTTGCCGGGGGTGACGGCGGTGAGGTGCCAGTTGGTCGACGGGTCGCGGAAGCGGGCCTTCTGCGCCTCGGTGAAGGCGCCGACGTTGCGCGCGGCGTCCCACTGCTTGACGGCGTCCAGCACGCCGAGGCTCTTGTCGCCTCCCGCGGCGAGGTCGCGTACCGAAGCCTGGAAGCCGGATCCGGCGTTGAGTCCCGCGCCCCGCGCCATCTTGCCCTCGACGTCCAGCAGGCTGTCGGCTGCCTTGAGGCTGATCCAACCGAGCATCCCCGGAAGGAAGTTGTCCTTGTAGAACGCGTTGTTGAGGAAGACCTGGTCCATGCTGGTGACGCCCACCTCGCCCCAGCTCGCCCGGGTCAGCGCGTCCCAGGTGTTGGAGGACATACGGCTGGTCTCGGTGATGAAGCCGTCCTTCGTCCTCGTCCGCGCGTAGGTGCCGTTGACCAGACGGGCCTGCCCGTAGGAGCCCCAGCCCGACTCCGAAGCCGACTCCACGCCGTCGAAGGAGTTGGCCATGATGCCGGTGCGGTTCCAGACGGTGGACAGCCGGCCGGCGATGTCGTCGATGATGCCGTTTCCGCCGACGGCGCCGCCGTAGCCGTTGGCTATGACCCGTGCGGTCCGGTCACCGGCGGCGTGCGGTGCGGCGGCGGAACCCCACTGGGCCCGGCGCAGGCCCGTGACCTGCCAGACGTCTCCGGTCTTTCGCGCCGAGGCGTACGCGAGGAACTCGTCGCCGACGCGCAGTACCCGGTTGTGCACGCCGTCTGCGAGCAGCCCGCCCGAGTCGAGGTACAGCGTGGTGTCGCCGCGTGCGAGCGGGCGGGTGAGCCGGGCGCTGCCGCCGAGGGCGAGCCGGTCGTCGGCCGGGGCCGGGACGACGTAGGGGTCGTCGGTGGCGATGAAGTCGGACAGCGTGTGCACGCCGAGGCGGACCCCGTTGGCCCTGGCGAGGGCGACCGCATGCGCAGCGCCCGCGTCGTCGCCTCCGAGGCTCGCGTCGAACTCGTAGTGTCCTGTGGACTTCCAGGGGCCGTAGGAGTTGGGCAGCGAGTAGAGGTAGCCGATTCCGGCCGCCTTCGCGAGGCGGGCGGCGTCCGGGATGTTGCCGGTCCTGAGGTCGCTGAGGACGAGGAAGGACCGGCTGCTGGCCTGGGCGGTCTTCTGCCACTGGCCGTTCTGGGTGGGGTAGGGCAGGTGCTCGCCCCTGGCGATGCCGGAGAGCACGGTGGGGGTCAGCTCGGGCGAGGCGCCGAAGAGGGCGACCTTGGAGCCGGTGATCCGTCCCTCGGGGCCGTGCAGGGGGCCGACCGGGATGCGGTAGCCGTTGAGGTTCGAGCGTGAGCGCTTCTTCGTGTAGTCGTAGGTGAAGGCGCGCAGGACCGAGCCCCACGGTGTGCGGCCGGCGGCGCTCCACTCCTCGTGCGGGGCGACCTGCAGCCTGGACGGGTTGTCGGCGACCTCACGCTCCCAGCCGTAGTCCTGGTACTCCTGCGGCCACGCGCCCTCGGTACGGTCGGTCAGCGGGCGCAGGCCGATCGCGAAGCCGTCGTCGCGCACCACTCCTACCGACTCGCCGACGGTCCGGGTGATGTCCGTGGCCAACGGGCCCCACAGCAGCGTCTGGACGTCGCCTCCGGCCGGCCCCTCGACCCGTACGGCCTCCAGGGTGGTGTAGGCCCCGTGGTCGACCGCCTTCACGTCGATGGCGAAGCCGGCCCGCCTGTTGCTGAAGGTCAGCAGCGCGCCGTGGCGCTCCACCCGGGTGGGCCGAACCTGCCGTCCGTCGATGACGAGGCTCACCAGGGAGGCCGACTTGCCGGTGGCGAGATGACCGGTGCCGGTACGGGAGTCCTGGAGACCGACCACCGTTCCGGCGCTGTCGAGGTCGATGGCCAGATAACCGGCGGCGAGCCGCAGGGAACGGTTCTCGCTCCGTGCCCCCGCCGGGGCGCCGCCTCCCCCGGCAGCGCCGGCCGGAACGGTTGCCGTGACGCCGAGAGCCAGTGCCAGCGCGCCGACACCGGCGGCGGTGCGCCAGGCGCGCGACCGTCTGAGGGCTCGTTGTTCCTGCCCCATGCTTCCTCCCTCTCCCGCCGCAGCGGGCGGCCGGTTGTCCTGCGGGACGGTCACGCCGGACCCGCGACGTACGGTCAGCGGCCGGCGGTCAAGCGGCCGGCGGCGCACACGGACGCCGAGCCGTCCATGAGGACGGCCCGGCGTATGTGTGCGGTCGGCTAGAACAGGCCCAGCTTCTGTGCCGAGTACGACACCAGCAGGTTCTTGGTCTGCTGGTAGTGGTCGAGCATCATCTTGTGCGTCTCGCGGCCGATGCCCGACTGCTTGTAGCCGCCGAAGGCGGCGTGCGCGGGGTAGGCGTGGAAGCAGTTGGTCCACACGCGTCCCGCCTGGATGGCGCGGCCCGCGCGGTAGGCGCGGGTGCCGTTCCTGGTCCACACGCCGGCGCCGAGCCCGTAGAGGGTGTCGTTGGCGATCTCCATGGCGTCGTCGAAGTCGGTGAAGCCGGTGACGGAGACGACGGGGCCGAAGATCTCCTCCTGGAAGACGCGCATCTGGTTGCCGCCCTCCAGGATGGTGGGCCGTACGTAGTAACCGCCCTCCAGTTCGCCGCCCAGTTCGGCACGCGTACCGCCGGAGAGGACCCGTGCTCCCTCCTGCCGGCCGATGTCGAGGTAGGAGAGGACCTTCTCCAGCTGGTCGTTGGACGCCTGCGCTCCGACCATGGTGTCGGTGTCGAGCGGGTGGCCCTGCACGATGGCCTCGGTGCGCTCGATCCCCGCGTCGAGGAAGCTGCGGTAGTGGCTGCGCTGGATGAGGGCGCGCGAGGGGCAGGTGCAGACCTCGCCCTGGTTGAGCGCGAACATCGTGAAGCCCTCAAGTGCCTTGTCGTAGAAGTCGTCCCCGTCGTCGGAGACGTCCTCGAAGAAGATGTTGGGGCTCTTGCCGCCGAGTTCCAGGGTGACGGGCTTGAGGTTCTCCGAGGCGTACTGCATGATCAGCCGCCCCGTCGTGGTCTCGCCCGTGAAGGCGATCTTGGCGACGCGCGGGTTGCTGGCGAGCGGCTTGCCCGCCTCGGCGCCGAAGCCGTTGACGATGTTGATGACCCCTGGCGGCAGCAGGTCGGCGATCAGGCTCATCCAGTAGTGGATGGAGACCGGTGTCTGCTCGGCCGGCTTGAGGACGACGCAGTTGCCGGCCGCCAGCGCGGGCGCCAGCTTCCAGACGGCCATCAGCAGCGGGAAGTTCCACGGGATGATCTGCGCGACGACGCCCAGCGGCTCGTGCAGGTGGTAGGCGACGGTGTCCTCGTCGATCTGGGAGAGCGAGCCCTCCTGCGCGCGGATGACACCGGCGAAGTACCGGAAGTGGTCGATGGCCAGCGGGAGGTCGGCCGCCAGGCACTCGCGGATGGGCTTGCCGTTCTCCCAGGTCTCCGCGACCGCCAGCTCCTCCAGGTTCGCCTCCATCCGGTCGGCGATCTTGTTGAGGATCTGCGCGCGCTCGGCCGGTGACGTACGGCCCCAGGCACCGGCCGCCTCGTGCGCCGCGTCGACGGCGCGTTCGACGTCCTCGGCGGTGCCGCGTGCGACCTCGGTGAAGGGCTGTCCGTTGACGGGGGTGGGGTTCTCGAAGTAGCCGCCCTGCTTGGGTGCGACGTAGGTGCCGCCGATCCAGTGGTCGTAGCGCGGCTGGTACGTCATCAGGGCGCCTTCGGTACCCGGTGCGGCGTAACGGCTCATGCTGTGCCTCCCTTGAGAGGACCCGTCGGCTCGTCGGCGGGCGCGGTGCCGGGACGCTAACGCGCGCTACGTTGCGGATACGTTGCGCCGGCCGGGCCGCCCGCCCTGCCGCCGAAGGGGGCGCCGGCGGCGATGCCGTACGCGCCGCGCAGTTCGCGGACGCGGGCCGCGGTGGCGGGTCCTGGACGGACGCCGTGCAGTGCCTCCCACACCTCCAGGTCGTCCTCGCCCCACGTGGTGCACACCCAGCTCTCCAGCAGCGCGGGTTCGGCGTGTGCGAGCAGGCGGCGGCGCAGCCGGTTCTCCAGCGGGCGCCGCAGCCTGAGCACACCGGGTGCGTCGGAGCCGGGCAGCGGCGGGCCCGTGTAGGCCGCGAGCGCGGCGTCGGGCGAACCGGCGGCGAGCGCCTCGCCGACGGCGTCGTAGTCGGTGCGCATGCTCTGGCGCAGCCGGTAGGGCCTGGACTCCAGGAGAGGGCCCAACAGGTGCCGCAGCCGGGAGAGTTCGGCCCGCAGGGTGACGGGGTTGACGTCGCGCTCGCCGTACAGCTCACGGCCGAGCCGCTCCCCCGCGAGCCCGTCGGGGTGCACGGCGAGCAGCAGCAGGATCTCGCTGTGGCGGCGCCCGAGGCGCACGGGGCGGCCCGTCGCGCGGGTGTACGGGGTGTGCAGCAGTGCCTCGTCGCGGCCGAGCACATCGAGCACGTAACCGGTCCCTGGCGCCACGGGCGCCGGCGCACAGGTGCCGAGTTCGGCGAGGCGGGCCTCGGCCGCGCGGGCCGTCGCCTGGACGAGGGCGAGGCTCTGCGGCGCCGCGAGGTGGTCGCCGCCTGTGATGTCGACGGCGCCGATGACGCGCCGGGTGTGCGGGTCGTGCACGGGCGCGGCTGCGCAGGTCCAGGGCTGTACGGGCCGGCAGTAGTGCTCGGCGGCGAAGATCTGCACGGCGTGGTCGAGTGCGAGCGCCGTGCCGGGCGCGTTGGTGCCGCTGACCCGCTCGGACCAGCGGGCACCGGGCACGAAGTTCATGCCTTCGGCCCGCCGCAGCACCTGCGGGTGGCCCTCGATCCACAGCATGGTGCCGCCCGCGTCGCAGACGGAGAGCAGGTGGGCGCCGTCCTCGGCGATGGTGCCGAGCAGTTCCCTGAAGACGGGCATCACCCGGGCGAGCGGATGTGCCTCGCGGTGTGCGGCGAGCCCGTCGTCGTCCAGGTCGACGCGGGCGAGGCTCTCGGGCGCGAGGTGCGCTCCGGCGCAGCGGCGCCAGGAGTCGGCGACGACGGCCCGTACGGAGGAGCCGATGGCGCCTCCGGTCAGGAACTCCTCGTGGGCGCGTCGTACCTGCCCGGCCCGCTCGGCCGGGTCAGCTCCCGCTTCGAGCGCCAGCCATGGATTGCGCACACCGTCATCGTGCAGCCGGAAGGGGCGGCAGACAACGCCCGTGCCACAACCGGCCCGCCCGGCGCGCACCGCGTACGGTCGCCGGACAGGGGGTGTCAGGCGGGCCCCGCCCTGGTACCCATCCCGCATGCCGGATCACCAGCCCCTCACGGACCACGAGGCGGAGACGCTGGACGCGCACTGGCGTGCCCTCAACTACCTCTCCGCCTGCCAGCTCTACCTGCGCGACAACCCGCTGCTCGCCGAGCCGCTGCGCGCCGAACACATCAAGCCGAGACTGCTGGGTCACTGGGGCACCTGTCCCGGGCTCGGCCTGGTCTACACCCATCTCAACCGGCTGGTCAGGGAGCGCGGGCAGCGTGCCCTGGGCGTGTGGGGGCCGGGGCACGGAGCCGCGGCCGTGCTCTCGGGCGCCTGGCTGGAGGGTACGTTCGGCGAGCTGAACCCGGACGCGCCGCGCGACGCGGAGGGGATGCTGCGGCTCTTCCGCGACTTCTCCCAGCCGGGCGGCATCCCCAGCCATACGGCTCCCGAGGTACCCGGTTCCCTCCAGGAGGGCGGCGAGCTGGGCTATTCGCTGGCGCACGCGTACGGGGCCGCTTTCGACAATCCGGATCTGCTGGTCTGCGCCGTCATCGGGGACGGCGAGGCGGAGACGGGCCCGCTGGCGGCCTCCTGGCACTCGGACAAGTTCCTCGACCCGGTGCACGACGGCGCCGTGCTGCCCGTGCTGCACCTGAACGGGTACAAGATCGCCAACCCGACCGTGCTCGCCCGGCTCCCCGAGGAGGAGCTGGGCGCGCTGCTGCACGGATACGGCTACGAACCGCTGTTCGTCACGGCGGCGCCCGACACCCCGCACCCGGAGGTGCACCGGGCGATGGCCGCCACCTTCGACACGGCGCTCGGCCACATCAGGTCCATCCAGCACGCGGCCCGCTCCGCCGGCACCGGCACCGGCGGTCCGGCCGAGGGCACCCCGCACTCGGCACGACCGCGCTGGCCGATGGTGGTGCTGCGGACGCCCAAGGGCTGGACGGGCCCGAGGGAACTGGACGGCGCACCTGTCGAGGGCACTTGGCGCGCACATCAGGTGCCGCTGCCCGGGGTGCACGACGACCCGGAGCAGCTACGGCAGTTGGAGCACTGGCTGCGCTCGTACGGTCCGCGCGAGCTGTTCGACGAGGGCGGCAGGCCACTCCCCCACGTGGTGGAGTGCGTGCCGGACGGCGATCTGCGGCTGGGTTCGGTGCCGGAGGCGAACGGCGGCCGGCTGCTGCGGCAGCTTCCGCTGCCGTCACTGAAGCCGCACGGTGTCCAGGTGGACCGCCCGGGCGGCGGCTCGCACGAGCCGACCCGGGTGCTGGGCGGACTGCTGGCCGAGCTGCTGACGGCGACCGAGGAGCGCCGGGACTTCCGCCTCTTCGGCCCCGACGAGACGGACTCGAACCACCTGAACGGGGTCTACGAAGCGACGGGCCGCGGCTGGCAGGGCGAGTACGAGCCGACGGACGAGCATCTGAGCCCGCACGGACGAGTCCTTGAGGTGCTGTCGGAACACATGTGCCAGGGCTGGCTGGAGGGCTACGTACTGACGGGCAGGAACGGCCTGTTCGCGTCGTACGAGGGCTTCGCGAACATCGTTGCCAGCATGGCGGCCCAGCATGTGAAGTGGGTGCACAGCGCGCGCGAGGTGCCGTGGCGCAGGCCCGTCGCCGGGCTCAACTACCTGCTGACCTCGCACGCGTGGCGCCAGGACCACAACGGTTTCTCGCACCAGGACCCCGGCTTCGTCGACCATGTGCTGAGCAAGAGCCCCGACGTGGTGCGCGCTTATCTGCCGCCTGACACCAACACCCTGCTGTGTGTGGCCGACCATGTGCTGCGCACGCGGGACACGGTGAACGTGGTGGTGGCGGGCAAGCACCCGTGCTTCGACTGGCTGGACCTGGAAGCGGCCTGGGCGCACTGCGCGCGCGGTCTGGGCGTGTGGGAGTGGGCCGGTACGGAGCGCGAGGGCGAGGAGCCCGATGTGGTGCTCGCGTGCGCGGGCGACGTGCCGACGCTGGAGACGCTGGCCGCCGCCTCACTGCTGCGCGAGTGGCTTCCGGGGTTGGCGGTACGGGTGGTGAACGTGGTGGACCTGACGCGGCTGATGCCACCGTCCCAGCACCCGCACGGCATGCCGGACGGAGAGTTCGACGCGGTCTTCACCCGGGACCGGCCGGTCATCTTCGCCTACCACGGCTATCCCTGGCTGGTACACAGGCTGACCTACCGTCGTACGGCCCATGACCGCATGGCCGTACGCGGCTACCGCGAGATGGGCTCGACCACAACGCCGTTCGACATGGTGGTACGCAACGGGATGGACCGCTACCACCTGGTCATGGATGTGGTGGACCGTACGCCGGGGCTGGGAGCGCGGGCGGTGCGCGCACGGCAGGCGGCGGCCGACATGCGCGAGCGGCACCATGCGCGGGTGCGCGAGCACGGCACGGACCTGCCGGAGGTCACCGACTGGCGCTGGCCGGGCCGGTGACCTCCGGGTGGCTCACACCTCGACGTCCTCCAGGATGCCGAGCGCGTCGGGCACCAGGACGGCCGCCGAGTAGTAGGCGCTGACCAGGTACGAGATGAGGGCCTTGTCGTCGATGCCCATGAACCGGACGTTCAGCGCGGGCTCGATCTCATCGGGGATGCCGGTCTGGTGCAGCCCGACAACCCCCTGGTCCTCCTGCCCGGTACGCATGGCCAGCACGGAGCTGGTGCCGTCCTCCCGTACGGGGATCTTGTCGCAGGGCAGCAGCGGAATGCCGCGCCAGGCGTGTGCCTGGCCGCCCTCGACCGTGGTCCGCTCGGGGTAGACGCCGCGCTTGCTGCACTCGCGCCCGATGGCGGCGATGGTGCGCGGGTGGGCGAGCAGATAACGCGTCTTGCGGCGGCGCGAGATCAGCTCGTCCAGGTCGTCGGGGGTGGGCGGTCCGGTACGCGCGTGGAGGCGCTGGCTGAGGTCGGCGTTGTGCAGGAGCCCGAACTCCCGGTTGTTGACCAGCTCGTGCTCCTGGCGCTCGCGCAGCGCCTCGACGGTGAGGCGCAGCTGTTCCTGCACCTGGTTCATCGGGTTGTTGTAGATGTCGGCGACCCTGCTGTGCACCCGCAGGACGGTCTGCGCGACGCTCAGTTCGTACTCGCGCGGGCTCAGGTCGTAGTCGACGAACGTGCCGGTGAGCAGGTGTTCGCCCGAGTGGCCCGAGGCCAGCGCGATGTCCGCCTCGCCGCGCCTGTTCTGGCGGGGCACGGCACGGGAGAGGAACTGGTCGAGGTGCGCGCGCAGCGCAGGCGCGCGTCCCGCCACCTCGCGGAACCGGTCGGCGGGCAGCGCGAGGACGGTGCAGCGCGTGGTGGCGCGCAGGGTGTGGTCCCAGGTGCCGGGCTCGGGTGTGAGGACCTGGTCCCCGACGTGGTCGCCGTCGGCGAGGACGCCGAGCGTGATCTCGTCGTCGTACAGCCCGGCGGCGAGCTTGGTGAGCCGGCCGTGTGCGATGAGCAGCAGCTCGTCGACGGGCTCGCCCCGGAGGGTGAGCACGTCGCCCGGTGCGTACTCGCGCTGGGTGAAGTTCTCAGCGAGCATGCGCAGCGCCGCCCGGTCCTCCAGGTCGCGCAGCAGGGGGATCTCACGGAGTTCGTCCGGGATGACGCTGATGTCGGCGCCTGTGGAGACGAACTCGACCCTGCCGTCTCCGAGGGTGTGGGTCAGGCGCCTGTTGACGCGGTAGGTGCCGCCGGTGGTCTCGATCCACGGCAGCACGCGCAGCAGCCACCGCGGCGAGATGCCCTGCATCTGCGGGGGCGTCTTGGTGGTGGAGGCCAGCTTGCGTGCCGCCGCCGTCCCCAGGCTCAGGGGTGCGGGCGTGGTCGTTTCGGGGTGCGTCGTCATCGGTTCCTGTCTCTGGGTGTCTGCTCAACTGCGTGTCGGCGCGGCCGTGTTCCGCCGATCCGTTTCTCCGCTTTTCGGGCGGTTCCGTTCTCCGGCGGTGCCGCATTTCCTGACGGCGTTGAGGTGCGCGGCTTCGCGCTCCCTCATTTGCCGTTCTCAGTTGCCATTCCTGACGGCCGTCGTCAATGACCGTTTCTCAGTGGCCGATTTCGACGTCCTCCAGAATGCCGAGCGCGTCGGGAACCATGACGGCGGCGGAATAGTAAGCACTGACCAGATAGGACATGACGGCCTTTTCGTTGATACCCATGAAGCGCACGGAAAGGCTCGGGCTGTATTCGTCGGGAATTCCCGTCTGGTGCAGTCCGACCACTCCCCTCTCCTTCTCCCCCGTCCGCATGGCGAGGACGGACGTGCTGCCGTGCGCGCTGACGGGAATCTTGTTGCAGGGCAGGATCGGCACCCCGCGCCAGGCGGGCACCGAGTGGCCCTCGTACTGGATGGCCTGCGGGTAGATGCCCCTGCTGCTGCACTCCCTGCCGATCGCGGAGATCGCCTTGGGGTGGGCCAGGATGACGCTGGGGTCCTTCCAGACGGTGGCCAGCAGCTCGTCCAGGTCGTCGGGGGTGGGCGGGCCCGAGCGGGTGTGGACGCGGTGCTTCATGTCGGCGTTGTGCAGCAGGCCGATCTCGCTGTTGTTGACCAGCTCGTGCTCCTGGCGCTCGCGCAGCGCCTCGATGGTGAGCCTGAGCTGCTCCTCCAGCTGGTTCATGGGGTGGTTGTAGAGGTCGGCGACGCGGGTGTGCACGCGCAGAACGGTCTGCGCGACGCTCAGTTCGTACTCGCGCGGGCTCAGGTCGTAGTCGACGAACGTGCCCGGCAGCTCGGGTTCCCCCGCGTGGCCCGAGGCCAGCGCGATGGCGGACTCGCCGTTCTCGGTGCGCCGGCCCGGGACGGCGGCGCGCGCCGACTCCAGATGGGAGCGGAGCGAGCCGGACTGCGCGAGGACGGCCTCGAAGGCACCCCTGTCGAGCGTGAGAACGGTGCCGCTGGTCAGCGAGGTGAGGGTGTGGTCCCACAGGGCCGGGGTCCCGGTGAGCCGGTCGTCGCCCGTGAAGTCGCCGTCGGCCAGCACGCCGAGCGTCGTCTCCTCGTCGTACCGGCCGCGCACCGTCCTGCGGAGCTTGCCGTGCGCGATCAGTACGAGCCTGTCGGCCGGCGTTCCGGCCTCCACGAGGACCTCGCCAGGGCCGAAGTCGCGCTGTTCGCAGCGGTCCGCGAGTGCCTCCAGCACATCCCTGTCGTCGTATCCGCGCAGCAGCGGCAGTTCGGACAGCTCCAGCGGGATCACCCGGACGTCCGAGCCGGTGGAGACGAATTCGACACGGCCGTCGCCGAGCGTATGGCTGAGCCGCCTGTTCACCCGGAACGTTCCGCCGGAAACCTGCACCCACGGAAGAACCTTCAGCAGCCACCGCGAGGTGATTCCCTGCATCTGCGGCGGTGTTTTCGTGGTGGTGGCGAGATTACGTGCCGCTGCCGTCGTAAGGCTGAGCTGCGGCTGCTCGCCTTCTTCGGCCCGCCCCTCGCCGCCCGCATTCCGTTCTGCCGCAGTCGTCATCTGTAACCGCCAATCCTCGTGTCCGACAGTTCAATTCACACGCTGCGGCCAAAAACTAGTGAGTGAAGGGAGCGGCGGGCAATCGCTCAAAAGATGTCCCAGGTTTCGGAATGCCTGACCGTTGACCGGGTAACACCTCCCGTCACGGCTCGGAATTATCAACCGAGCGTGACGAAAGCGCCGCTTTCCTCACGGACAGCAATATCCGCGCGTCTCAGCCGGTTCCCCCCGGGGGTACACGGCCCGCACAGGTGCGCGCGGGAGGCGTACGAGGATCGTTTCGCGCCCCATTCACCGCCGAAGCACCGGAGGTTGGCGCGAAGTACCAGGAGTTCCCCGCCCCGGGGGCCGCGGGCGAGGATCACTCAGTAAACTCGGGGCCACCACGAGGGGGACCGACCGAGTCCGGAAAGGGAAGCATCGGCTGCCCTGACCACGCAGGCCACCTGACCACGCGGCCACGCCGGTCACATTTCCGGTGATTCCGCGCTCATCGCCCTTCCTCGTGCATGTACCGCTCCCGATGAGGTACGCACGGACGGGGAAGTAGGGGGTGAGCAAGCGGTGCGGACAATCGTTGGACTGTGGCGTTGGCGCGGTAACCCGCTGTGCCGCCGCAGTGACCGCCGCGAGGCGTGGCTCGCTCTGTGTGCCGCGCTGCTGATCGTCGTAGGAGCCCCGGTCGTCGGCCTGCTCAGCGCCGAGATCTCGCATGCCGCGCTCCTGAGAACGGCCCATGAGCAGCAGCGCGAACGGCACCACCTCTGGGCGACGGCGCAGCACATCGCGCTGCGGCCCCCGCTCAACGCGGAACCCGACACGGCCACGCCGCGCGAGGAGCGCACGAGGGTGACGGCCCACTGGACGGGGCCCGACGGGAGCCCGCACACCGGCACCGTCCCCGTACGGCACGCGGTGCGGCCCGGCAGCCGCATCCAGATCTGGACGGACGGCGAGGGCCATCTGACGAGCCGCCCGATGAGCACCCGGGGCGCCTCCTCGTACTCGATGCTGGCGGGGCTCGCCGCCGGATCCGTCGTCGTGGGCGGTGTCGAGCTGGGGCGGCGGCTGACGGTCCGTCTGGTCATGCGCCGCCGTTACGCGCGCTGGGACGAGGAGTGGGGCCGTATCGGCCCCGACTGGGGACGCACGGGCACCAACAACTGAGCCCCGGCCCCGGAGCCCGGCAACCACGGGGCCCGGCACGGCCAGGCAACGGGGCCCGGCAACCGGCACCTGGCAACGGGGCTCCCGGGCCGACACGTTCGACCGGCCCCTCGTGGGCCCGTGCCACGGGCGCAGGCTCACTGTGCGGCGCGGGCTCCCCTGCGCGAGGGTCCCGGGGCTCACGCGTACAACGGGCCCCGGGGGCAGCGCCTCCCACCGGCCCCGGGCGCACACGTTCGACCGACTCGGCGAGCGCGCGTTCCCTGCCGTCGCCGCGGATCCGTCGCGCGCCGACCCGGCGGACCCGTCAATCCGTGTCCCCAGCGCACGCTACGGTGGGTGCGGCCAGCACAGACGGCGCGCTAGGCAGCACAACGCATCTCCGTACGCACGAGGTTGGGGCACAGCACTCCATGGCACAGGGCTCGGTCCAGGTCACGCACAGCGGCACGTCGCGGTGGCGCCGCAGGACGGGGGAGTACGCCTCGTTGTCGGCGGCACTGGAGGTGGCGGGCGACGGGGACGTGCTCACAGTTGCCCCCGGAACCTACCGGGAGAACCTGGTCATCGAGCGGCCCGTGACCCTGCGCGGTCCCGAGCGCGCCGCGGCCGGGTCGGTGCGGATCGCGCCGCCCGACGGGGTCGCGCTGGCCGTGCGTGCCGCGGCGCTGGTACAGGACCTCCAGATCGAGGGCCAGGACTCGGCCGTGCCGGCCGTACTGGTCGAGGACGCGGCGCCCGAGCTGGCCGGGCTGCGGGTGATGACGCGTTCAGCCGCCGGGATCGAGGTCCGCGCCGGTGCGCGGCCCACGGTGCGGCGCTGCACCGTCGACAACCCCGCCGGGCTCGGCCTCAGCATCTCCGGCGCGGCGGGCGGCGTGTACGAGGAGTGCGAGGTCGTGGCGGCCGGCCAGTCGGGCATCGCCGTACGGGACGGCGCGCGCCCCCGGCTCTCGCACTGCCGGGTGCACCATGCCTCGGGCGCAGGCATCTCGCTCCAGGGCGAGGGCACCACGGCCGAGGCGGTCGGCTGCGAGGTGTACGAGATCAAGGGCAGCGGCGTGCGCGTCGCGGCCCGCGCCAGCGGCCACTTCACCGACTGCCTTGTGCACCGCACCTCGGCCGACGGCGTCACCCTCGACACGGACGCGGTGCTCACGCTCGCGGACTGCGACATCCACGACATCCCGGAGAACGCTGTCGACCTGCGCTCCCGTTCGGTGCTCACGCTGACCCGCTCCAAGGTGCGGCGCTTCGGGCGCAACGGCCTGTCGGTGTGGGACCCGGGTACCCGCGTCGACGCCAACAGCTGCGAGATCCACGACAGTACGGGCGACTATCCGGCCGTGTGGATCAGCGACGGCGCGACGGCCGTACTGGACACCTGCCGGGTGCACACCGTCCCCGACGCGCTGTTCGTCCTCGACCGCGGCTCGCGCGCCGACGTGCTGGACAGCGACCTGTCCCAGGTGCGCGGTACGGCCGTTTCCGTGAGCGACGGCGCCGTCGTCCAGCTCGACGACTGCCGCATCAGCAAGGCGGGCACCGGCGCGTGGTTCCGTGACCACGGCACAGGCGGGGTGCTCAACGGCTGCACCATAGACAGTGCCGCCACGGGCGTCATCGTCACCAAGGGCGCCGACCCCACCGTCGAGCGCTGCACGGTCAGTTCGGCCACCGAGGCGGGCTTCTACGTGTCGGCCGAGGGGCGCGGCACGTTCCACAACTGCCGGGTGACCGGCTCACGGGGCTACGGCTTCCACGTCATCGACGGCTGCCGTACGACGCTGCGCCGCTGCCGCACGGAGCGCTGCGCGCGGGGCGGCTACGAGTTCTCCGAGGAGGGCCCGTCCGTCGAGGACTGCACCAGCGACGAGAGCGCCGCACCGGTCAGCGCGGCGCCGGTGACGAGCGGGGCACCCGCTGCGGGCGAGGGGAACACCGGACTGCTGACCGCGCCCGTGCCCCAGCAGCGGACGGGGCAGACGGCGCCCGTGACGGCCGGGGGCACGGCGACCACGGCGACGCGCGGCCAGGAGGCGCAGCAGGCCGAGCCGGAGGCGGAGCCGCAGCGCCCGCCCAAGGAGGTGCTGGGCGAACTGGACGCGCTGGTCGGCCTGGACAGCGTCAAGCGCGAGGTGCGCGCGCTGACCGACATGATCGAGGTGGGCCGCAGACGCCAGCGCGCCGGGCTCAAGGCCGCCTCGGCGCGGCGGCACCTGGTCTTCACCGGCTCCCCCGGTACGGGCAAGACCACGGTCGCGCGGCTCTACGGCGAGATCCTGCGCTCCCTGGGCGTACTGGAGCGCGGCCACCTGGTCGAGGTCTCACGGGTCGACCTGGTGGGCGAGCACATCGGCTCGACGGCGATCCGTACCCAGGAGGCGTTCGAACGGGCCCGTGGCGGCGTGCTGTTCATCGACGAGGCGTACGCGCTCTCGCCCGAGGACTCCGGCAGGGACTTCGGCAGGGAGGCCATCGACACGCTGGTGAAGCTGATGGAGGACCACCGCGACGAGGTCGTGGTGATCGTCGCGGGCTACACGGCGGAGATGGAGCGCTTCCTGGCGGTCAACCCCGGTGTCGCGTCCCGTTTCTCGCGCGTCATCACCTTCGGGGACTACGCGCCTGGCGAGCTGCTGCGCATCGTGGAACAGCAGGCGGACGAGCAGCAGTACCGCCTCGCCGGCGGGGCCCGTGAGGCGCTGCTCGGCTACTTCGCGGAGCTGCCAAAGGGCCCCTCGTTCGGCAACGGGCGTACGGCGCGGCAGACGTTCGAGGCAATGGTCGAGCGGCACGCGGGCCGGGTCGCGCAGTTCCCCGACCCGAGCACCGACGACCTCACGCTGCTCTACCCGGAGGACCTGCCCCGCTCCGGGTGAGCGCGCGCGCCCTCCCGCTTCTCCGGCGCGGCGCGCTCGGGCTCCGGGTGGTCGGGGTGCGCCGAGTGGTCAGGGTCGTCCGAGTGCTGGTGCGGCGGCTGGTGCGGCACGCCCGCCAGTCCCTCGCGTGCGGCCTTCAACCGGGCCAGCAGGCCGTCGCGTTCGCTGTCGAAGACGGGGTCGGCCTGGTAGTCGCTGTGCGCCAGGATCGGTTCAGGCAGCGGCTGTTCGCGCGTACGCCCGTAGGCGAGCGGATCCAGCAGCGGTCCCCTGTCGACATCGGGGCCGTGCTCGGGGTCGTGCGCGCAGGAGAGCCGTACGGGCCCGCCGATGGGGTCGGTGAGCCGCCACAGGTTGCGCCAGCACTCCAGATCGCCGTGGAGCGCGGAGAGCCGGCTGGGCCCGAAGTAGGCGGGGAACCAGCGCCCGTAGAGCCTCTCCAGCGGTGAACCGTAGGTGAGCAGCGCGACCTGGCGGCGGGTGCGCGGGTCGAGCTGCCACACGGCGGCTGCGGCCAGCGCGCTGCCCTGCGAGTGGCCGGAGATGACCAGCCGCCTGTCGGGTTCCTTGTCGGTCCACATGGCCATCCGCCAGGCCAGGTCGGGCACCGCGCGCTCGGCGTAGCAGGGCGGTGCGAAGGGGTGCGCCGAGCGCGGCCAGAACGTGCCGACGTCCCACAGGATCCCGATGGTGCGCCGTGCCGAGGGGTCGCGGTACGCGCGGCGGCCCCAGGTGAGGAAGAGCAGGAAGCCGAAGCCGACCATCCAGGAGCCCAGCGCCTGCACCGTCCCGGCGAAGCCGGCGACGATGTCGGGCGCCCCGGCAGCCGCCTCGCTGGGCACCTTTCCCGTGAGCGTGGTGCCGAGCACGGCGACGCCGCCCAGCACGAGCGTCACGGCGGCGACGGTCGCGACCAGCCAGGGCGCCTGGTCGGTGAGCCCGGCACGCGCGACGGCCCCCGCGATACGGCGGGTGCGCCCCTCGTCCGGCAGCGCCCCGGGGTAGCCGGCCTGGACGTCGTCGGTCAGCTTCCTGCTCGTACGCCAGACGCGGAAGCCGAACCAGCACGCCAGGAGCAGCACGCCCACCAGCAGCAGCGGGATGATCGATGCCTGCCAGGTGAGGACGGTGGGCGGGCCCGCGATCTGCGCTTCCTTGCCCACTCCCGAGGTGCCGGGCCCGTCGAGCCAGTCGCCGACGCGCTGCGCGACCCCGCCCGAGAGCACCCCGCCGAGCGCGCAGGCCAGCATGGCGACGGCGGCGGGTGCGAGCCCGGTCAGCGCGGTGCGGGGCACGGGACGGGTGCGGTAGAGCAGCAGCCCGACCACGCCGAGCGCGACGACGAGCGTGCCCTGAAGCACCGCGAGCACACCGAATGTCTCGTCCCCCGGCAGCGAGCCTGCCGACTTCCAGTCGGGGCGGTTCCAGGAGCCGTGCACGGCCGCGAGGACGGTCAGCGCGATCGCGGCGCCCGGCAGCGCCCGCACGGTCAGCGTGTCCACGTGCCGGTCGGGCGTGCTCTCTTTGCGGGCCCTGCGGCACACGACGTGAACGACGCACACGGCGCAGGCGACGATCAGGACCATCAGGCCCCAGCCGAAAAGGTCGAGCACGGGGCTGCCGCCGGGGCCGCGGTCGTGGCGGGTCGAGGTGGCGGCGAGCGCGGCGGCGACGGTGAGGAACCCGGCGGCCGTGTGCGCGGCGCGCAGCCGCGCGACGTGCCGCCTGCCGTACCAGAAGCCCGGCAGGGACAGCGGCGGGCGCCCGTCGGCCGCGGGGTCGTCCTCGTTGACGGCCTTCTCCAGCGGCGGCTGCGACTCGTAGGCGCTCCAGGTGCGGTGCGAGAGCCACCACAGGAGCGTCGTCGCGGCGGCCGGCAGCAGCGCGGCCAGCGCCAGCCTGCGCCCCGGCTGGCTCCACCAGCCGCCCGTACCCTCGGGTCCCGCCGCCATGAAGGCGAGCCAGGAGCGCCCGTCGGCGCACGCCGAGCCGCCCGCGCACTGCCAGGCGATCAGGTCGAGCGCGACCTCGCAGACGGCGCTGATCAGCAGCACGGTGAGGCTGAGCGCGACGAGCCGTACGAGCAGACCGTGCACGCGTACGGCGGTGTGGCGGTTGTGGGAGGCGGGGCGCATCCAGTGCGCGAGGTTGACCACCATGAAGGGCAGCAGGATCAGCCAGAGCGCGCGGGCGCCGTTCCCCGAGGTGAGGTTGGACCAGCAGTACGCCTCGGGCACGGGCTTGTCGGCGTACTCCTCAGGACGGCGTTCGGCGTCCTTGTCCTCGGTGCGGCGGTGTACGGCAGCCGTGGTGTCCCCGGTGACGCGCTCGGTACGCGGATCGCCGAGCATCTCCTGCGGGGTGCTGCCCCCGACACCGTGGACGAGCAGTTCCAGCGAGAGGCCGTCACCGTGCGGTGCGTCGCGGCTCTTCTTCTGTGGCGCCGCGGGTGCCGCCGAGGTGGCGGTCGCGGCTGAGGTGGCCGGTGCGGGCTGTGTGGTGGCGTGCTTACGGGCGCGCGAGTGTGAGTGGTCTGACGGCACGGTGCTTCCCCCGAGGTCCCCCGAACTGTGTCAGCGATCGTTCCCAGCATCCTCGCCGACGGCCTCCGTGTGCAGCCCCCTGGGGGTGAACGTGGCGTGCGTGCTGCCGAATCGTGACATGCGCGCGCCCGTTGTGCGCGTGCGAGGATGGGCCCGGCCGGCGCCCCCACCAGCGATCCCCACCAGCGGCCCCCCACGATGCGGGGAGAACGGAGACGGGCAGTGAGCGACAACCAGAACCTCCTCGCCGAGCAGCGGCGTGCGCTGATCCTGGAGGAGGTACGGCGCCGGGGCGGTGCCCGTGTGAACGAGCTGACGCGGAAGCTGAACGTCTCGGACATGACCGTACGCCGGGATCTGGACGCGCTGGCCCGTCAGGGAGCGCTGGAGAAGGTGCACGGGGGCGCGGTGCCGGTGGCCGAGGCCAGCACCCACGAGCCGGGGTTCGAGGCCAAGTCGGCGCTGGAGCTGAGCGCGAAGGACGACATCGCGCGCGCCGCGGCAGCGATGGCCCAGCCGGGAAGCGCCATCGCCCTGTCAGGGGGCACGACGACCTATGCGCTGGCCCAGCATCTGCTCGATGTGCCGAATCTGACCGTGGTCACCAACTCGGTACGGGTGGCGGACGTCTTCCACTCGGCGCAGCGTTCGCCGGGCGGCCCGCAGGCGGGACGCCCTGGCGCGGCCACGGTGGTGCTGACGGGCGGGGTACGTACGCCCTCGGACTCCCTGGTCGGCTCGGTGGCTGACGCGGCGATCCGCTCGCTCCACTTCGATGTGCTCTTCCTGGGTGTGCACGGCATATCCGCCGAGGCCGGCCTCTCGACGCCCAACCTCGCCGAGGCGGAGACCAATCGCTGCTTCGTGGGCTCGGCACGGCGCGTGATCGTGGTCGCCGACCACACCAAGTGGGGAACCGTCGGGCTGAGTTCGTTCGCCTCGCTGGAACAGGTGGACACGCTCGTGACGGACGGGGGGCTGCCCGCGGGGGCGCGGGAGGAGATCGGGGAACTGCTTCCCGAGCTGGTGGTCGCGGGCGAGCCGGAACCGGAACCGGACGAGATCTGAGCCGGACGAGGTCGGAGCCCACCGCCCGGTGAGCGGGACTCCGCTACGGACATCCGGAGGACACGGAGCTAGGGTGTGCCCGCCCGTACGCCCGTACGTCTGTTCTGGAGGGTCGTCCCATGGCACGTCAACTGCGGCCGGTCGAGCTGGAGTTCGCCGATACCGCTCCGCTCCGGCTGTCCTTCACCGCCGACCTCGGTGTGCGCCGCGAGACGGTGTACACCGCGCTGGCGGAGGAGTTGGAGACCTGGCCCACGTGGTTCGAGGCCGTGACCGCCGTGACGTCCACGCGGGAGGGCGAGGGGCGGCGGGTCGCGCTGAAGGGCGGCCGGTTCTTCGAGGAGACGATCATGGCGGCGCAGCCGTCGGAGCGGTACGCGTACCGGGTCGACGAGACCAACGTGCCCGGCGTACGGGCCCTGTTGGAGGACTGGACGCTGGCCGTCTCGCCTTCGGGCGGCACGCGGGTGCGCTGGACGATGGCGGTGGACGGCCCCGTGGCGCTGCGCGTGCTGATGCGGCTGGGCAGGGCCGGGATGGGCGGCTCGTTCAGCGGCGCCATGCGCGGCCTGGAGAAGCGGCTCGCCGCACGGGTCCAGGAGAGCGGCCGTTAGGGCCTCTCCGACGGGATACGGCATGCGCCGCGCGGATGGCTACGGCCTCAGCCGGCGCGCAGGTCACGGTTGGGTGGATCTCCTGTCCTCGCCCGCTCCTCGGCCGTTCGCTCACACGCATGTCCGGTTAGGCTTCGTCCCGTGCGGGGCGGGTCATCTGCCGTGTCACATAGCGGAGTTGCGGTCACAAGCGGAGGAAGTATGGCGCACAACAGCGGGGAGGCCGCCGGGCTCTACGAGTCCAGCGGTGCCGGACTGCGGACCGACGAGGCGCACTCGGCGCGCATGTACGACTATCTCCTCGGGGGCAAGGACAACTACCCCGCCGACCAGGAGGCCGCCGAGGCGGCGATGACGGCGTTCCCGACGCTGCGCACCGCGGCCCGCGAGAACCGCGCCTTCCTGGGCCGCGCCGTGCGCCACATCGTCGAGGAGACGGGCATCCGCCAGTTCCTCGACATCGGTTCGGGCCTGCCGACAGCGCACAACGTCCACCAGGTCGCCCAGCGCCATGACCCCGAATCGCGCGTCGTCTACGTCGACAACGATCCCATCGTCCTGGCACACGGCCGGGCGCTGCTGTCCACGGACGCGCGTACGACCGTCATCGAGACCGACATCCGGGACCCCCGCGCGATCGTCGAGCACCCCGAGACGAAGGCGCTGATCGACTTCGAGAAGCCGGTGGCCGTACTCGCGGTCGCCATCCTGCACTTCATAGCGGACGAGGAGGACCCGGGCGGGCTCGTCGCGCAGTTGCGCGACATCCTCGTTCCCGGCAGCGTGATCGTGCTCTCGCACGCGACGGCTGAGATCTCCCCCGAGACCGCACTCGGTGTCCAGGCCGCCTACCGCGCCCAGGGCGTACCGCTCACCCTGCGCGACCGTGCCGCCTTCGCCGAACTGTTCGCCGGCTTCGAACTCATCGAGCCGGGCATCCAGGTCGTCTCCGACTGGCGCCCGACGGTCCCCGAGTCCGAGCGCCCCTCGCACGCTGAGGTCTCCTGGTACGGCGGCATGGGCCGGCTGGTCCCGGGCCTGTCCGGGTAGCAGGCCGCCCGGTACGGGCCCGGCCGCCGTCGCGGCCGGCCCGTACCGGAATTCAGGCCAGGCCGGCCTCGATGGCGCGGCGGACGGCGTCGGCACGGTCGCGGATGTCCGCCTTGGCGAACAGGTTGTTGATGTGGGTCTTGACCGTGGCCTCGCTGATGAAGAGCTTCTCGGCGATGCCCCGGTTGGGCAGGCCCTGGCCGATCAGCGTGAGCACCTCGCGTTCGCGGGGTGTGAGATCCCCGGGCAGGGACTGTCCCGGCACCGGCGCCCGGGTCCTGACGGTGGCGAGCAGCCGGTCCTGGACCTCGCGGTCGAGCACGGACTGCCCGGCGGCAGCGGCCCTGATCGCCCGGACGATGTCCCGGCGCCCCGCGTTCTTCGTCAGATAGCCGTGCGCGCCCGCGCTCAGCGCGCGCAGGATCGAGTCCTCGTCGGCGAAGGTGGTCAGTACGACCACCGCAACCTCCGGGTGTTCCTCGCCCAGCCGGCGGGTTGCCTCGATCCCGTCCAGCACGGGCATTCTCAGGTCCATCAGCACCACGTCGACCGGCCCGGCCGAGGTGGCCGCCAGCACCTCGCTTCCGTCGGCGGCGGTGGCGACGACGTCGATGTCCTCTGACAGCCCGAGCACCATGGCGAGCGGCTCACGGACCGCGGCCTGATCGTCGGCGACGACCACCCTCAACCTCTGGGCCTCTCCGGTCTGCTCGCTCATCCCGGGATCACCGCCTCCACCCGCCAGCCGCCCTGGTCCTGTCCCTCGGTGACCGGTCCCGCCGTGACGGTTCCGTCCAGCAGGGCGACGCGTTCGCGCATTCCGATCAGCCCCATCCCGCTGCCCGCACCCGCCTTCGCCGTACGGGCGGCGGGGCCGTTGCTGACCCGCAGTGTGGTCGACGCGGCAGCGAACTCCAGTTCCACGCGCACCTCGCCCCCGGGAGCGTACCGAGCCGCGTTGGTCAGCGCCTCCTGGGCGATCCGCAACAGATTCCGGGTCACATGGACCGGCACGTCACGGACGGTTCCGGTGACGGTGAGCGCGTCGCGGTGGCCCGACGATTCGAGCATCGCGCTCAGGCTCTCCCGCAGCGGCAGCGCGTCCTCGCGCAGCTCGTGCACGGTCCACTGCGCCTGTTTCAGGCTCTCCTTGACCAGGCCGTGCGCCTTGTCGTTGACCTCCCTGACCTTTTCCAGGTCACCGGTGTCGAGCAGCGCGTCGGCAAGCTCCAGCTGCATGTTGATCCCGGCCAGCGAGTGCGCCAGTACGTCGTGCACGTCCCGCGCTATCCGGCCGCGCTCGGCCAGCACGGCGCTGCGGGCCTCGGCCCGGGCGGCGCGCTCGGCCGACTCGGCCGCCGCGAGCGCCGACCGTACGGCCCTGTCCTGACTCCGGTTGACGATCCCGATCAGGACCGGGGCGCCGGCGACGAAGCCGACCACCGCGGGCAGCATGTGGTGACCAGGCCCGAGGTGGAAGAACAGCACGCCGCCGCAGAGCAGACTGCACAGCCCCGCGATGACGAGCGCCGGCCGGGTGCCGAGGCGGTATCCGGTGTGACCGGCGAGGTAGAAGGCGAACAGGTAGCCCGTCCCGCTGCGGCTGACGCCGATGAGGGCCGCCGCGGCGAGCACGCCGAGTGCCAGCCAGGCGATGGCGAGAGGCTGGGGAACCTTGTGCACGGGCAGGCCCCGGGCCAGCAGCGCCGCGGAGTTGATCACAAGGAGGAGGGCGACGGCCAGCCCACGGCCGCTGACGTCCAGTGGCCGGATCGTCAGGACGCCGACGGCGATGACCGCGAGGGTCAGTACCCACTGCACGCGCGGGTCCTGCCCGGGAACGGGCCGCGGACCGGCGCCCTTCGTCCCGGCACGCGCGGAGCGCGGAGAGCTTTCTGCAGCGGGCACCGGCAGAACATACCCCATGGTCAGGCCGCACGGTCGACGGCGGGGACGGGGCGGCTCACCGTCCGGGTCCGGCTCCGTACGAAGATCGTGGCCAGCCTCGTGACCACTTCGGTGAGCGCCATCAGCACGAACGCCGCCACCCATGCCTGGCTGCTGGTGATGTGGTGCGTCACGCTGAACCGGGCCACGTCGTCGGCGCCGCCGTGCTCGGTCCACAGCTGGAACGCCATCCGCGCCCCCACGCCCAGCACCCACAGGATGGCCGACACCGCACCGGCCTTGATCAGGAGGTGCTCGCCGACTGCCCGGATCCGGGTGTAGATCCCCCCGGCGACACCGAGCACGGCTCCCACGCCCACCAGCGCCGCGATCAGCACCAGGTCGTTCCCCGCTGTGGGGATGCCGTCCAGGTACGAGTAAGCCACGTACCCCACGATCCCCAACGGGATCAGAAAGGTCTTGAGGTCGATTCGCCCTTCCCGCAGCTGCCGGAAGACGACGAGAACCAGGGCGATGTCGGTGATCCACTCTGTCGTTGTCATGCGCCCAAGGCTGCTGCGATCCGGGGCACGGCGCCTGGACCCACGGGTGGAACAGAGGGTGGAGTTCCGTCCTCCCGGTTCCAGGACCCTAGGGCCGCTCCCCCACCGGGCCGGGCCACTCCCCCGTCGCGAGGAACCGCTCGATGGTGCGCGCGTACGGCGTGATGTCCAGGCCCTGTTCGGCGAGCCAGCTGTCCGCGTAGTACTTGTCGAGGTAGCGGTCGCCCGGGTCGCACAGCAGGGTGACGACGCTGCCGGTCTCGCCGTGTGCCAGCATCTCGGCGACGATCTTGAAGGCGCTCCACAGTCCTGTGCCGGTGGAGCCGCCTGCCTTCTTGCCGATGGCCCCTTCCAGCGCGCGCACGGCGGCGACGCTGGCGGCGTCCGGGACCTTCATCATCCGGTCGATCGCGCCGGTCACGAAGCTCGGCTCCATCCGGGGCCTGCCGATGCCCTCGATACGGGAGGCCGTCTCGCTGGTGGCGTGCGGGTCCCCGCTGGTCCAGCCGTCGAAGAAGCAGGAGTTCTCCGGGTCGGGCACGCACACGCGGGTGTCGAACTGCATGTAGTGGATGTAGCGCGCGAACGTCGCCGAGGTGCCGCCCGTGCCCGCTGTGGCGACGATCCAGGACGGCTCGGGATGGCGCTCCCCGCGCAGCTGCTGATAGACGGACTCGGCGATGTTGTTGTTGCCGCGCCAGTCCGTGGCCCGTTCCGCGTAGGTGAACTGGTCCATGAAGTGGCCGCCGCTCTCCTCAGCGAGCGCCGCCGAGACCTCGTACACCGTGCCCGGCTCGTCCACGAAGTGGCACCGCCCGCCGTGGAACTCGATCAGCCGGGTCTTCTCGGGGCTCGTCGTGCGGGGCATCACCGCGATGAAGGGCACACCGATCAGCTGGGCGAAGTACGCCTCGCTGACGGCCGTCGATCCGCTGGACGCCTCGATGACGGGCCTGCCGGGCCTTATCCAGCCGTTGCACAGCGCGTACAGGAAGAGCGAGCGCGCCAGCCGGTGCTTGAGGCTGCCGGTCGAGTGGGTCGACTCGTCCTTGAGATAGAGATCGACGCCCCACTCCTCGGGGAGGGGGAAGGCGAGCAGATGCGTGTCGGCGCTGCGACCGCTCTCGGCCCTGACCTTGCGCACCGCCTCCTTCAGCCAGCTCCGGTAGGCGGGATCACTGCGGTCCACGTCAGCGGTCGGGAGTGCAGTGGCGGGAGAGGCGGGTTCGGTGGTGCTCACGAAGCCGATCATAGAGGCGCACTGGTAGACGGGCGCGGACACGGGCATGCTCAGGCCAGGGGTACGGCCCTTCCGGGGTGTATGGGGACGGCTCGGGGGTACCCCTGCTGGGACGATCCGGTGGGAGGCGGTTGTGGTGACGGAGCCGGAGTTCGACGCGAAGGGGGTCCGGATACGCCGGATGCTTCGCTCACTCACCCGGGCCGGTCATGTGCTGGTACGGGACGGCCAGCTGGTCCTGATGACCAGTTACGGCAGTGAGATCGACAGCGCGCCGGTGGACCGGGTCCGCGTCAGTGGATACGGCCCGGGGGGCCAGGCACTGGCCAGGCTCGGGGACAACCGCTATCTGCTGCGGTTCGCGCTCGGACACCGTGAGGGGCTCCTGTCCGCGATCCGCACGGCCCGTGCCAAGGCAGCCGCCGAACGGGGCGTACTCGGGCGGTGAATCCGGGCCCGTCCCGCGTTTGCCGCGCCGCTCGACCGCTCTCATGCTGGAACTGTCGCGTACGTCACATGTGATCCGCTCCCCGCCCTCCGGGCAGGCCCTCGTCAGGGAGTCACAGCCGTGATCAGTCCACCGAGCAGCACGAGCATCAACACCATGCCGGGAAGGCACTGCGCCGTGGAGTTCCAGGCGCTGCCCTCGCGGATCGGACAGGTTCGCAGAATCATCTCGGCGCAGCTGCGGTACTGGCGCCTCGACCCCCTCATCGACGCCGCGGCGCTCGGTGTCACGGAACTGCTGGCCAATGTGCACCGGCACGCCAACAGCCCCGAGGGCTGCGGTGACAAGCACTGCACGGTCGAGCTCGCCTTCGTCTGGGACAGATTGACGGTCTCGGTGCACGATCACGATCCCCGGCTGCCCAGCGTGCGTTCGCGGCCCGAGGACAGGATGGCGACGAGCGGACGCGGCCTCGCGCTGGTCGCGGCCGTCAGCGACAGCTGGGGGATGCGGGCGCAGCACGACGGTTCGGGCAAGACCGTCTGGTTCTCGCTGCCCGCCGTCTTCTCGGCTCCACGCCACCGCACGGCGCCCGCACCCGAGGTGAGCGCGCCGTGCACGGCCGGAGAGACGACGGCTGCCGCTCCCCAGGAGCGGCAGCCTCATGCTTCGTCGGCCGTCTGACCACGGGCAACGGCTGGGCGAGGCCACGGCGCGCGCTGCCGGCAGGCCGGCGCGCGCCGTGGTGTCATTCGGTGGCGATCGCCCGCAGCAGGTCCAGCCTCGCTGCCCTGCGTGCGGGTCGCCAGCCTGCCGCGAGCCCGGCGGCGACGCCCACGAGGGCGACGACGGTGAGCTGGAGCGGCGGCAGGTTGAGGACGCTCATCCCCCTGCTGTCGGTCGCCCTGACCAGCGCCCAGCCGAGGAAGCCGCCCAGGCCAAGACCGCCCGCCGTACCGAAGGCGGCGATGAGCACGGACTCCCAGCGGACCATCGCCCGCAGCTGCGCCCTGGTCTGCCCGACGGAGCGCAGCAGGCCGAGTTCGCGGGTGCGCTCGTGGAGGGCGAGGGTGAGCGTGTTGGCGATGCCGAGCAGCGCGATGAGCACGGCGAGGGCCAGCAGCGCGTAGACGAGCGTGAGCATCATGTCGATGCCACCTGCGGCTGACTGCGCGTACTCCTCGCGGGTCTGCACATCGGGCTTGCCGTAGCGCTCGGCGACCGCGGCGACGGCCGCCTCCCCCTTCTCCTGGGAGACGCCCTCCTTGAAGGCGACGGACAGCAGGCGGTCGGCGTTCTGGGAGCGGTGCGGGTCCCATGCCTCGTGGGTGACGACGTAGTCGCCTGTCAGCTCGCCCGTCTCGAAGACGGCGCGGACGGTGAACGTCTTCTCCTTGCCGTCGGTGAAGGCGAGCCTGGCCGTCGAGCCCGGCTTCCAGCCGTGCTCCTGCGCCCTGGTCCCGGAGACGGCGATGCCGTCGCCGCCGAGGCGTGCGAGGGAGCCGTCGACCTTGCCCAGGTTCATCACGCGGGGGAGCTTCGCGGGATCGGTGACGGTCAGCTCCTGGCCCGTGCCGTCGATCCGGGCCACGCCCTGGCCGAGCCCGAGCGACGTCTCGACCTCGGGCAGCTTCTGCACGGCGGGGCCGAGACGCGGACTCAGGCCGCTGCCGCCCCCGCCGAAGCCCGGTGTGCTGACGGCGACGTCGCCCGCGAAGTTACGGGCCACGGTCTCGTCCATGGTGGCCTTCAGCGAGGAGGCGAAGACCGTGAAGAGCGAGACCACGGCGACGCCGATCATCAGAGCTGTCGCGGTGGCGGCCGTGCGCTTGGGGCTGCGCAGCGCGTTGCGCCGGGCGAGTACGCCGGTGAGCCCCCGTGCCGTTGCCACGGGCGCACCCAGCACCCGTACGGCGAACGAGGAGGCTACAGGCCCCAGCACGATGAACGCCGCGAGTACGGCGACGGCTCCCGTGGCGGTCAGCGGCACCGACCTGGTGCCGGATGCGGCGCCCACGGCGGCGAGCGCGATGCCCCCCGCACCCAGCAGTACGCCGGTGAGGGCGCGGGCCCGCGAGACGCGGGTGGTCTCGGCCGCCGTCTCACGCAGCGCCGCCAGCGGTGCCGTTCGTCCCGCGCGTACGGCGGGCAGCAGCGCGGAGGCGAGGCACACCACGACGCCGACGGCGAGCGGCAGCAGCATGGACAGGGAGCTGATCACCAACGAGCCCTCGGGGAACGGGAACCCGATCGCCGGGAAGAGCGCCTGGAGCCCCGCCGCGATACCGATTCCCACGCCGAGTCCCACGGCCGAGGCGACGGCGCCGACGACGGTCGCCTCGGTGAGCGTCGTCCCGAGCACCTGCCGCCGTGAGGCGCCCAGTGCGCGCAGGAGGGCGTTCTCACGGGTGCGCTGGGCCACGACGATCGCGAAGGTGTTGTGGATCGAGAAGATCGCGACGAGCAGCGCGACCCCGGAGAACACCAGCAGCAGGCTGGTGAAGAGGGTCAGGAACTGTCCCGAGAGGTTCTCCAGGTTCTCGTCCGCCGCCTGGTCACCCGTGATGGCCTCGACGCCGCCGGGCAGCGCGGGCTCCAGCCGGTCGGCGAGCTGTTGCTGGCTGACGCCGTCGTCGGCGCGTACACGCAGGGAGGCGGCCATGCCGGTCTCGGGCATGAGGTACTTCTCCGCGTCGGCGCGGGTCATGCCGGTGAACGTGGTCTCCGCCATGCCGTCCTCGCCGCCGAAGGTGGCGAGTCCGACGATCCGCACCTTGAGCGGGTCCGGCGTACGCAGGGTGATGGTGTCGCCGACCTTGAGCTTCCCGGTCTCGGCCGCGCCCCTGTTGATGACGACTTCACCGTGCGCGCGGGGCGCGTGGCCCTCGGCCAACTCGTACGGGTTGAGGCGGGAGTCGGCGATCCAGTTGCCCGCCGTGGTGGGCGGGCCCTCGCCTCCCACGGGCTCACCGTCCGAGCCGACGAGCTGGCCCGAGCCCTCGACGCTGGGCTCGGTGGCTGCGACGCCCTCGGTTGCCCGTACGGCCTTGAGGCTCTTGTCCACCCGCAGCGGGCTGCGGGTGCCCATGGCGTCGTCGGAGGTGGTGATGGCGCTCTCGCTGCGCACGACGGCGTCGGTGCCGCTGGTCGCGTTGCCGAACATCGAGTCGAAGCTCGCGCGGAGCGTGTCGCCCATGACGAGCGTGCCCGCGAGGAAGGAGACGCCGAGCAGTACGGCGGAGAACGTCCCGGCGAAGCGGCGCTTGTGGGTGCGCAGCGAGGCGAAGCTGATCCGCAGCGCCGTGCGGGCGCTGCCGTCGGCACTCATGTGACGGCCCCCGCACGGTCGTAGGACTTGAGCCGGTCCAGTACGCGCTCCGCTGTGGGCTCCTCCATGCGCCCGGCGAGGCGTCCGTCGGCGAGGAAGACCACCTCGTCGGCGTGTGCTGCCGCGACCGGGTCGTGGGTGACCATCACGACCGTACGGCCCATCTGCCGTACCGCGCGGCCGAGCAGCCCGAGCACCTCTTCTCCCGAACGCGAGTCGAGGTTGCCTGTGGGCTCGTCAGCGAAGACGACCTCGGGCCGGCCGGCGAAAGCGCGGGCCACGGCGACGCGTTGCTGCTGGCCGCCGGAGAGTTCGGCCGGCCTGTGGTGCAGCCGGTCGCGGAGCCCGACGACGTCGATGAGCGCGTCGGTCCACTCCCGGTCGGGGCTGCCCCCGGCGAGGTCCTGCGGGAGGGTGATGTTCTCCGCGACGGTGAGGGTCGGCAGCAGGTTGAACGCCTGGAAGACGAACCCGACCCGCTCGCGGCGCAGCAGCGTGAGCTTCTTGTCGCCCAGCGAGCCCAGTTCGGTTCCGCCGATGTGGGCCTCGCCAGAGGTGAGGGTGTCGAGCCCCGCCGCACAGTGCATCAGGGTCGACTTGCCGGACCCGGAGGGGCCCATGATCGCGGTGAACCGCCCCGCCGTGAAGCCGAGGGTGACACCGTCCAGTGCGCGTACCTCCGTGTCACCGCTGCCGTAGACCTTCACGGCAGCGGTGACACGGGCTGCGGACGTGCCGCTCATCGGGCGCCGTCCGCTGAGTCGCCGGTGCCGTCATAACGTTCCCGCACGCTCTCGTTCAGCACGGAGTAGCGCCGCCAGTACTCGTCCTCGTCGATCTCGCCCTTCGCGAAGCGGCGGTCCAGGAGACCGAGCGGCGTCTCCGCGCCCTGCGGCGGGCCCTGCCCCGGCCGGCTACCCGCCTGCGGCGGCCCCCAGGGCCCGCGCGGCCCGCGCCCTCCGGGGCCTGCGCCCCGGCCTCGCCACACGGTGCGGCGCAGCACATAGATCCCGCCGCCGATGACGGCGGCCCAGATGAGCGGAAAGAACAGGACCCAGGGTCCGGGGCCCCCGCCGTTGTGCCATTGCGCCAGTGTTTCCACGGTTCTCATCTCCTCGGTAGCGGTGCGCTGTGTCACTACCGAGAGTGGCCGCCAGGGGGTGCCCCGGTCGTCGTACGGCCAGCGGCACTACGGCTACCCCGGAGGGAGTACGCGGGCGTCCTGGCGCTGCTCCGCGGGGTCCCGGCCGGGGTGCCGGTGAGGTGCCGGTGAGGTGTCGAGGGGGGTTCCGCGCGGTCCTGCTGAGGTCCTTGCGCGTGTCCGCGCGGGGGCTTCGTCCGTACCGCCCGCGTGCTCAGTTGCGGGCCACCACGAGGCCGGCTCACAGGCGACGACGGCGGCGCCCGTGGCATCGAGGGTGCGGGAGACGCCTCGCCGACCAGCTCGCGCGTGAGGGAGGGCGACAGCAGCGCGTCACCGCGTGCGGCGGTACGGACGGCGTGCGGGAGGTCGGCGGGTTCGATGTCCTTGACGAGGAAACCGCGGGCCCCGGCCCGCGCGCTCACACGTCGCGGCGCATGCACACGCGGGGCCACCGGTCGAGGCCGTGCTCCTTCTCCGCTCGCCTGATCTCCCGCAGCCCCGGGGTGAGTTCGTGGTCGGCGAGGCCGCGGAAGCCGAGGCGCTCGTAGTACGGCGCGTTCCACGGCACCTCGGCGAACGTGGTGAGGGTCAGCCCCGGCGCCCCCACGGTGCGCGCCCGTGCGGCGAGGTGCTCGATGAGGGCCCGGCCGATGCCGCGCCGGGCGCTGTCGGGGTGCACCGAGATCTGCTCGATGTGCAGACAGTCGTCGACCGCTTCCACGAGGGCGTACGCGACGGGCTCCCCCGCCGCCCCCACTCGGGCTTCCCCCGCAGCCCCGGCACCCTCGGCTTCCCCCGCACCTCCGGCGTCCCGAGTGTCCCGGGTGTCCCCGCCGTCCTCCGTGCCCGGAGTGACGACCCACAGACCGCCGGTCCGCTCGTAACCGCGCAGTGTCTCCAGAGACGGCGGGTCGTCCTCCGCTATCTCCTCCATCCCCACGTCCCGGAACCAGCGTCCCGCCGCCCGCTCGATTTCCTGGAGAACCGCGAGTTCGTCGCGGCCACCCACTCTGATATGCATGCCTCCATCATCCCAGTGGCCCGCCGCGGCGGGCCACTCACCCGTCAGCCGCCGAGTGTCCCGAGAGGGTCGTCGAGCACCGGCTGCCAGGCGAGTTCGGCGGCGCCGACCAGCGAGCTGTGGGAGAGGGTGCTGGGGAGTACGGGCACGCTGCCGCTGCGCCCCCACAGGCTGCGGTCGGCCACGACGCCGCGCAGCCGTTCGCCGTCGGCCTCCACCAGGGCGCGGTGGAGCCCGGCCAGGACGACGCGGTCGGGGTTGAGGATGTTGACGAGCCCGGCGAGGCCGAGGCCGAGTCGGTCGATGAGGAGCCCGGTGGCCTCGCGCACGGCGGGGTCCGTGCCGTACTCGTCGCGGATGAGGTCCTCGGCCTGCCGCAGGAGCGAGGCTTCGGGGCCGGGTTCGCGCCCCGCCGCCGCGAGCAGCGCCGAGGGGTCGGTCTCGACGTCGAGGCAGCCGCGGCTGCCGCAGTGGCACGGGCGGCCCCCCGGTTCGATCGTCAGGTGGCCCACCTCCATGGCGAGCCCCGAACTCCCGGTGTGCAGGCGCCCGTCGAGCACCAGCGCGCCGCCCACACCGTGGTGCCCCGTACCGACGACGAGGAGGTGGCGTGCCCCGCGTCCGGCACCGTGGCGGTGCTCGGCGAGGGCCGCGGCGTTGAGGTCGTTGGCCGCGAACCCGGTGACGGGCGGGGCACCCGAGGGGCCGGGTACACCGGCGCCCGCGAGGCAGTCGCGGAAGGTGTCGAGCACGGGTGCGCCCGCCTCCCACGCGAGGTGCAGCGGGTTGAGCGCCGTTCCCTCCGGCTCGGCCACGGCCGAGGGCACGGCGAGCCCGGCGCCGACGCAGCGGCGCCCCGTTCCCCGCAGCAACTCGGCGCCGGCGCCCACCACTTCGCTGATCACCTGCGCCGGGTCGGCGTCCACGGTGCCGCATCCTGGTGCCGTGGCGACGATGCGCCCGCCGAGCCCGACGAGCGCGGCGCGGTAACCGTCCGCGTGCACCTGCGCTGCCAGCACCACGGGTCCCGAGGGGTTGACGGCGAGCCGGTGCGAGGGACGTCCCTGGGTACCGACGGGCGCCGTGGGGTGGGCGTCGACGGTGATGAGTCCGAGGGTCTCCAGTTCGGCGGCCACCGCTCCCGCGGTCGCACGGGTCACGCCCAGCTCGGCGGTGAGCACGGCGCGGGTGGGCGCCTGCCCCGTGTGCACGAGCTCCAGTGCGGGACCGAGCGCCGAACGCCCTCTCTCCAGCCTTGTTGTACGTGTCTGGGTCACGGCCCTATTCTCTCTTTGTGCCGACACTAAACAAAATACGGTCGGCGCTCGCCGGCGCGAAGGGGCGCGGCAGCCGGACACCAGCCGCTCCCCCTCCCCCGGACCTGCGCCGTTTCCGCGCCGCACTCACCACGTTCTTCGCGCTCGACGGCTTCATCTTCGCCGGATGGGTCGTCCGTATCCCCGCCGTCAAGGAACAGACCGGAGCCTCGGCCAGCGCGCTCGGCCTCGCACTCCTCGGGGTCTCGGCCGGAGCCGTCGCCACGATGATGCTGACCGGGCGCCTGTGCGCCCGCTTCGGCAACCAACCTGTCGTCCTCGCCTCGGGATTCCTGCTGCCGCTGAGCGTCGCACTGCCGCCGCTCACCCACTCCGCGCTCGCGCTGGGACTCGTCCTGCTGGTCTTCGGCGCCGCGTACGGAGGGATGAGCGTCGCACTCAACAGCGCGGCCGTCGACCTCATCGCCGCGCTGCGCCGCCCCGTGATGCCCGGCTTCCACGCCGCGTTCAGCCTCGGCGGCATGCTCGGCGCCGGGCTGGGCGGCCTCCTCGCCGGGCACCTCTCCCCCACCCGCCACCTGCTGCTGCTCACGCTCGCGGGGCTGGCGGTCGCCGCGCTCGCAGCCAGGCCGCTGCTCCGCTACGACCTGCGCCCTGCCCCGCGCACAGGGCACCGGGAGGGCGAGGCCGTACCCACGGGCAGGGCACGCCAACTGGTCGCCGTGCTCGGCCTGATCGCCCTGTGCACCGCGTACGGGGAAGGCGCGCTGGCCGACTGGAGCGCGCTGCACCTGACCGACGACCTCGGCGCGAGCGCGGGTGTGGCCGCCGCCGGATACTCGGTGTTCGCCGGCGCGATGACCATCGGCCGGTTGTCCGGCACGACACTGGTCGAACGGCTCGGACCAGGCCGGGTCCTCATCGCCGGCGGCGCGCTCGGCTGCGCCGGGATGCTGCTGGGCTCCCTCGCGCCCTCGGTATGGCTGGCGCTGGCCGGCTTCGTGCTCACGGGGCTCGGCCTGGCGAACGTCTTCCCCATCGCCATCGGCAGAGCGGGAGACCTCGCCGGTCCCGGCGGTGTCGCCGCGGCCTCCACGTTCGGCTACGGCGGCATCCTGCTCGGCCCGGTCGCCATCGGCTTCCTCGCCGACTGGTTCTCGCTGACGACCGCGATGCTGACGGTCGCCGTACTCGCCGCCTTCGCCTCCCTCACCGCCTGGGCGTCCCGGCACGCCGTACTCCCCGAAAAGGGCTGATCCCCCAGGGGGAGGCCGGCCGTGAGCGCCGCCCTCCCCCTCGGCGGGGCGCCCTCAGCCCGTCAGCGCGCCGCGGGTCCCGTATACGGTCGGAGCCATGAACACGGGGTCCGAAGACATCAGGAAAGTGTCGGACGAGGCGCTGCGCGCTGCGACCTCGCGTGACTGGGACGGCTGGTTCGCGCTGCTCGACGCCTGGGGTGCCGGGCGGCGGAGCCATACGCAGATCGCCACCCACCTGCGCGAGGAACACGGCGTCAACGGCTGGCACGCGCAGTCCATCGCCGTCGGCTACCAGCGCGAGCGCGGTATGCGCGCGCCAGGACAGCAGTCCGACGGCGACTTCAAGTCCACGGCGAGCAAGACCGTCGGCGCGTCGGCCGAGCGCGTGAGCGAAGCCTTCACCTCGTCGGACATACGGGAACGCTGGCTGCCCGGCGCCGGGTTCACCGTACGGAGCGGACGCCCCGGCAGGACCCTGTCGGCCGACTGGGGCGAGGACGGCGCGGGCGGCAGGATCTCGGTCTTCCTCACCCCCAAGTCCGAGACCAGGACCCAGATCTCCCTCTCGCACGGCAAGCTGCCTGACACGGAGGCCGTCGAGCACCACAAGGCGTTCTGGCGAGAGGCGCTCGGCAGGCTGAAGGCCGAGCTGGAGTCGTAGGAACCTCCACCGTCCCCCACCGCACACCGCACACCGCACACCGCACACCGCACACCGCACACCGCACACCGCACACCGCACACCGCACACGGGGAGCCTCGCCCATGCCTCCCCCACTCGCCCCTGGCCAGAATCCATCGTTTGCTGTCACTCCAGCCAGTGGTACGGCGGGCACTCCCTCCGCAGAGTGGACGCATGAACGACGTATGGACCCTGGACCGCACCTACGAAAGCACTCACGGAACCGTGCACTGGGCCACGCTCGGTGACCCCGGGCAGCCGCCCGTCGTCCTGCTGCACGGCACGCCCTGGTCCTCCTACACCTGGCGCGGTGTCGCGCGCGCCCTCGCCGCCGAACACCACGTCCACGTATGGGACATGCCCGGTTACGGCGCCTCGGCGAAGTACGAGGGGCAGGACGTCTCGCTGGCTGCGCAGGGCCGGCTGTTCGCCGAGTTGCTGGAGCACTGGGGCCTGGAGCGGCCGGCGGTCCTGGCGCACGACTTCGGTGGCGCCGTGGCGCTGCGGGCGCATCTGCTGCACGGCGCCGCATACGACAGGCTCGCACTCGTGGACGTCGTCGCCCTGGCCCCCTGGGGCTCGCCCACCTACCGGCTGCTGGGCGGGAACGCCGACGTCTTCAGCGAGCTGCCCGCCGACCTGCACCGCGCGCTCGTACGCGAGTACGTGTCCTCCGTCGGCGGTCCCGGACTGCGCGAGGGCGTGGTCGACCGGCTGGCCGAACCCTGGCTGGGAAAGCACGGACAGCCCGCCTTCTACCGCCAGATCGCGCAGAACGACCAGCGGTGGACCGACGAGATCGAGGGACGCTACGGGGAGCTGGCGATGCCCGTCCTCGTCTGCTGGGGCGACGACGACCGCTGGATCCCCGTGGACCGCGCGCACCAGCTGGCGGACATGATCCCCGGAGCGCTGCTCCATGTGCTCCCCGGCGCCGGTCACTTGGCACAGGAGGACGCACCGGCCGAGCTGACGTCCGTGCTGGAACGCTTTCTCCGCGAGTAGGTTACCCACGGGTAATAAACATGGTAGCTTCCGGGCCATGGCAACAACGCTCCGCACGCCCAAGGGGCTGCTCCGCGCCATGGCCTGGTGGCCGCCGTACCGCTTCGCCGGCATCCGGGTCCTCCACATCGCCGAGGACTGGAGCAGCGCACGCGTCCGCCTTCGCCTCGGCCGCTTCAACCGCAACTACTTCGGCACCCAGTTCGGCGGCTCGCTCTACTCCATGAGCGACCCCTTCTGGGTGCTACTGCTCGTCAACCGCCTCGGCCGCGACTACATCGTCTGGGACAAGGCCGGGGAGATCGAATACGTCGCTCCGGGCAGGGGCGACGTCTTCACGGAGTTCCACCTCGACGAGGACAGGATCGCGGAGATCCGCTCCGCGACCGCCGACGGTTCCAAGGCCCTCCCCTGGTTCGAGTCCACCGTCACCATGGCCGACGGCACCACCGTGGCCCGCGTACGCAAACAGCTCTACGTACGCCGCAAGCACGACAGGTAGTCCCGTGCACACCACCGCGGAGACGGCGCCCGTCCGCCGCTCCCACGCGGCACGTCCGCCCTACGCCCGCGGGCCCCGACCGGGACCCGGCCCCGGCCCCGGACCCGGACATGGACCCGGACATGGACCCGAGCCAGCGGGCAGGAGCACGAGCGACCGGGCCGACCGGGCCGACCGGGCCGACCGGGCCGACCGGGCCGACCGGGCCGACCGGGCCGACCGGGCCGACCGGGCCGACCGGGCCGACCGGGCCGACCGGGCAAGTCCTAGCCGAGCCAACCGGGGCGGACCAGGCCCGACTCGTAGGCGAGGACGACCAGTTGGGCACGGTCGCGTGCGCCGAGCTTGACCATCGTCCGGCTCACATGGGTCTTCGCGGTGAGCGGGGAGACGACGAGCCGCCGGGCGATCTCCTCGTTGGAGAGCCCGATCCCGACGAGCGCCATCACCTCCCGCTCCCGCTCGGTCAGTTCGCTGAGCCCCGCAAGCCCGGTGGGTTCCTTGGAGCGGGCGGCGAACTCCTCGATGAGCCGCCGGGTCACGCCAGGCGAGAGCAGCGCGTCCCCGTCGACAACGGCCCGTACGGCGCGGACCAGTTCATCGGGTTCGGTGTCCTTGACCAGGAACCCGGACGCACCGGAACGGATCGCCTCGAAGACGTACTCATCGAGCTCGAAGGTGGTCAGCATGACCACCCTCACCCCTTCGAGTGCGGCGTCGGAGGTGATGCGCCGCGTGGCGTCGAGGCCGTCGACCACGGGCATCCGGATGTCCATGAGCACGAGATCGGGGGCGAGTTCACGCACCAGCGTGACCGCCTGCTCCCCGTCAGCGGCCTCACCCGTGACCTCGATGTCGGGCTGCGCGTCGAGCAGCGCGCGGAACCCCGCGCGCACGAGTACCTGGTCGTCGGCGAGCAGTACGCGGATCACAGTGTCTCCTTCAGCGGCCCTGACGCGGCCACAACGGCGGCGGTCACTGTAGCGACGGCCCGGGGGTGGGTTTTGGACCGGCGCCGGAGTCGGAGCCCGGACCAGGATCCGAACCCGAGTTGAGGCCGGAACCCAGACATGAGCCGGACTCCGAACCGGAGTTGGGGACGGGTCCCGAGCCGGAGTTGAGGCCAGGGCCAGAGCCGGGGCCGGGAGCGGGATCGGAGCCGGGTCCGGGACCGGCGATGGGGCGTAGGGGGATGGTGGCGCGCACACGGAAGCCGCCGTCGCCGCGCGGGCCCGCCTCGACGCTGCCGCCGAACGCCGCGGCGCGCTCGCGCATCCCTACGAGCCCGTTGCCTCCGCCGCTGGGCCCGTCGCCGGTCGCGGGGCCCTCGTCGTCGACGTACAGCTCCAGACCGCCGGCGCCGTGCACCACCCGTACCCGCGCCGTGCGCGAGCCGGAGTGCCGTACGACGTTGGTGAGCGCTTCCTGGATGATGCGGAAGGCCGCGAGGTCGACGCCGGGAGGCAGCGGTGCCGCCTTGCCCTCGGTCGCCGCCGTCACCTGAAGCCCCGCAGCCGCGGCCTGTTCGGTCAGTTCGGGGAGGCGGTCGAGCCCCGGCGCGGGTGTGCGTGGCGCGTCGCCGGGTGCGCGCAGGGTGTCGAGCACCTGCCGTACCTCGCCCAGCGCCTCCTTGCTCGCCGCCTTGATGGTCGTGAGCGCGGTACGGGCCTGGTCGCGGTCGGAGTCGAGGAGCGCGAGACCGACGCCCGCCTGCACATTGATGACGGAGATGGAGTGCGCGAGCACGTCGTGCAGTTCGCGCGCGATCCGTAGCCGCTCCTCGTCGGCCCGGCGCTGCTCCGCCTCCTCGGCCTCGCGCAACCATCTGGCCCGCTCCGCCCTGCGTACCCGGGCGAGTTCGGCCGCACTGCACACGGCCACCATCCACGCGAGCATGACCAGGTCCTGGCCCCACTCGCTCGGCCCGTCCCCCTCGGGCGGCAACCACCGGTACAGCACGTGGACGAGCAGCAGATGCCCCGCCCACATGCCACCGAGCCCGCCCCAGGTCACGTGTCTGTGCCCGGCGGCGATGGCCGAGAACCCGGCGACCGCGACACTGACCAGCACAGGACCGTACGGATACCCGGCCACCAAGTACCCCAGCGCAATCACCGCGGTACCGAAGACGGCCGTACGCGGATAACGCTGCCGTACGAGCAGCAGCAGCGGCCCCGCCGTCAGCAGCGCCCGCGCGTAACCGTCGAGCGGAAGCCGGTCGCCCAGCTGACCATGCGAGGCAAACCCCGAACCCACGTGCTGGAAGACGAGGACGACCAGGGAGGACACCCACGGAAGCGCGCGCTGCGCGGGCGGACGCGCGAGCCAGCGCCTGCCGGGCGGCCCCCAGGGGGGACGGCCCGGGGGGCCGGGAGAGGGGTGCCGCGTACTTGTCACGCCGCCCACGCTAGCCCTGCCCGTCGGCCGCGGCGTCAGCCGAGCGCGGTGATCACGGCTACTCCCGGCGCAGTACACCCGACCCGGCACCCAGCCCCACCTGGTCGGCAAGACGGGTGGCCGCGTGCTCGAAGAAGGCGTCACGCGCACTGACGACGTTGCTGAACTGGCCGAACAGCTCGAAGCTCACCAGCCCGAACAACTGCGCCCAGGCAGCGATCAGTTCAGCGGCGACCGGCGCGGGCAACCGCACGCCGAGCCTCTCCATCAGCTGTGCGGCGTCCCGCTGCGCGGCCTCGGGCGCCGCCCAGCCCCGTGCGGGCTCCTGAAGTGCGCCGGTGGCGTACGCGTCGCGGGCCACGGCGATGAGCGCGAGGCCGACCCGCGACGCCGGAGCCGTCGTCGACGGGGGCGCCGCGTACCCCGGCACCGGCGAACCGTAGATCAACGCGTACTCGTGCGGATGCGCCAGCGCCCATGCCCGTACCGCACGGCACACGGCCTGCCAGCGCGCGAGGTGTGAGTCGGCGACGGACTCGGCAGCGGCGAGCGCCTCCTCGGCCGCGCCGCCGACCATGTCGTAGGCGTCGGTGATCAGAGCCGTGAGGAGGTCGTCGCGGCTGGGGAAGTAGCGGTAGAGCGCCGAGGAGACCATGCCCAACTCGCGGGCCACCGCGCGCAACGAGAGGCGCGCCGCACCCTCGGCCGCGAGCTGCCGCCGGGCCTCGGACTTGATCGCCGAGATGATCTCGCTGCGGGCGCGTTCCCTCGCCCCCTGGATCTTGCTGGTCATGGAGAGCAGTGTGCCAGCATTTCAGAGCACTGACCAACAACGAGAGCAGTGGCCTGGTTTGAGAGCGGTGATCTCAGAACAGTTCGCCGCTCTCCTGCAGCACACTGACCAGCGCGGAGAGCGGTGGCCGGCGAGGTGAGCAGTGGCCGGTGAGGAGAGCGGTGGCCGGCGAGATGAGCAGTGGCCGGCGAGGTGAGCGGTGCTCGGCCTCGTGAGCAGTGGGCGCCCTTGTGGGCAGTGGTCTCGCACCCGCGTGAGCAGCGGCCAACGAAGTGAGCAGTGCCCGATCAGGGGAGCAGCGCCCCGATCAGAGAGCACTGCTCTCATTTCGAGAGCAGTGCTCTTGCTATGCAGCGGCGCCAGTGCAACACTTCCTGAGAGCGAGCGAGAGCACTGCTCACAATCAAGAGCACCGCGCACCACTCGCACCACTGCACACGTTGCGGATCACTGCACTCGGCCCGCATCACCGCACACCGTCCGCACCACTGCACTCGGCCTGGGCCACTGCACACGTTCCGGACCACCGCACTTGGCCTGGATCACCGCACACGTTGCGGACCACCGCACTCGGCCCGCATCACCGCGCACGTTGCGGACCACCGCACACCTTCCGGACCACCGCACGCGACCCGGACCACCGCACACGGCGGCATGCCGCAGCGCATGCGCACCCACCGTTACCTAACCCCACCCCGCCCCGCTCCACCTCACCCACCTCACCCATCCACCCACCCACCCACCTATCCACCCATCGGAGGTCACCATGTCGGCCACTCCCGCACCGTCCACCCCGCCTACACCCCCGGCGCAGCACGTGATGCGGCCTGGCTGGTTCACCAACAACGTGCTCAACCGCACCGTTGCCTGGCTCTCCCGGCGTGGGATCAGCATGTCCGGCTCACGTGTGCTCGCGGTCAGGGGACGCAAGAGCGGCGAATGGCGGCGCACGCCCGTCAACCCGCTCCCGCACGGCGGCGCCGTCTACCTCGTCTCGGCGCGCGGCCACGTCCAGTGGACGCGGAACATGCGCGTGGCGGGCGGGGGCGAGCTGTTCCATGGCAAGCGCGGGCGCGGCTTCACCGCGGTCGAGGTGCCGGAGAAGGAGCGCCCGGAGATCCTGCGGGCCTATCTGAAGAAGTGGAAGTGGGAGGTCGGCACGTTCTTCAAGGGCGTGAGGCCGGACTCGACGGACGAGGAGTTCCTCGCCGCCGCGCCCCGGCACCCCGTGTTCCGCATCACCTATACCGACTGATGCGTCGCCCGCTCACACCGACCGACTTGCCGCGTCACCGGCGCGCGGACCGCCCGGCGCACGGGCAGGCCAACGCCCGGGGGCAGGCCACCCAACGCACGGGCGGGCAGGCCAACGCACAGGCAGGCACGCCGCCCAACGCACAGGCGGACCAGCCAACTCACAGGCGGATCAGCGGCGGCTACGAGGACGGGTCGGCAGAACCGGTGTCGCCGTCCCTGGACCCGGCGCGGCGCTCGGCTCCGGTCTTGGCGCCGTCCACGCCATCCGCGCCGTCCGCCCCCTCCGTACTCTCCGCGGCATCCCGTTCCGCGTCCCGTTCGGCCTCGCGCTTGTCGAGGGTGTCGAGTGCGCGCCGTGCGACCGGGTGGACGCGGACGACCTCGGAGAGGGAGGTCGCACCGCGCGTGAAGCGTGCGAACACGTTCCAGGCGGGGCGGAAGCCGGTGAGTGCGGCGTGGAAGAGGCCGGGGCGCCGCGAGAAGATCCGCAGCAGCCTGCGCCCGATGCCCATCTCGACGCCGAGTCCTGCCTTGACGGCGAAGGCGTAGTTGAGTGCCTGGCGCCGCGCGTCGACCGCGTCGTGCGACTCGGCGATCCGTACGGCCCACTCCCCCGCGAGGCGGCCCGAGCGCAGGGCGAAGGAGATGCCCTCCCGCGTCCAGGGTTCCAGCAGCCCGGCGGCGTCGCCGCAGACCAGCACGCGCCCGCGCGAGAGCGGGGAGTCGTCGGTGCGGCAGCGGGTCAGGTGACCTGAGGAGATACGGGGCTCGAAGCCCGCGAGGCCGAGCCGCGCGATGAAGTCGTCGAGGTAACGCTTGGTCGCCGCGCCCTCGCCCCGGGCCGAGATCACGCCGACGGTGAGGGTGTCGCCCTTGGGGAAGACCCAGCCGTAACTGCCTGGCAGGGGGCCCCAGTCGACGAGTACACGGCCCGCCCAGTCCTCGGCGACGCTCGGCGGAACCGGGATCTCCGCCTCCAGACCGAGGTCGACCTGGTCCATCTTCACCCCGACGTGCGCGCCTATGCGGCTCGCGCTGCCGTCGGCGCCGACAACGGCGCGGGCGAGCACGGGCTGTTCCTCACCCGCGAGGACGACGGCGACCGTACGGCGGTCGGGCACGGCGGGGCCGTGCTGCTCGACACGTGAGACGGTGACGCCCGTACGCACCTCGGCGCCCGCCTTGACGGCGTACTCGACGAGGCTGTTGTCGAACTCGGGGCGGTTGATCAGGCCGAACAGCATGTTGCGGGAGCGCCTGGTGCGGGTGAGCTTCCCGTTCAGCGAGAAGGTCACCGCGTGCACGCGGTCGCGCAGCGGCAACTCGAAGCCCGGTGGCAGGGAGTCCCGTGACGGACCGATGATGCCGCCGCCGCAGGTCTTGTAGCGGGGCAGCTCGGACTTCTCCAGAAGCAGCACTCTGCGCCCGGCGACCGCGGCGGCGTAGGCAGCCGAAGCGCCGCCAGGCCCCGCGCCGACCACGACGACGTCCCAGACCGGGTTCTGCTCCCCGATTTCTTCGGATCCTTCGACCTCCCCGGATCCTTCGACCTCGTCGGCTCCGTCGGCTCCGGTGTCCCCACCGGAGCCGACACCCCCGTTCCCGGCTGCGTTCTCGCTGCTCACGATGTACTTCTGCTCCCGATCGGCCTCGGCTCCGGAATGGTCCACCGCATCCTACGGGGCCGCCTATGTGCGATACACATGTCTCCGTACACGTGTGCCAACGTCGCGCCCACAAGGAGCGTTCCCATGCAGCAGCCTCCGTCCCACCCGACGGCCAAGACTGGTTCGTCCGCTACGCCCGGCCCGTCCGGTATTGCCACCACGGTGTCCTCGCTCATGCCGCGCGCCCGCGGCGAGCTGGCCGAACTGGTGGCGTTCCGCTCGGTCGCCGACCCCGCGCAGTTCCCGAAGAGCGAGTGCGAGGGCGCGGCGGCCTGGGTCGCGGACGCCCTGCGCGCCGAGGGATTCGAGGACGTGGCCGCGCTGGAGACGCCGGACGGCACCCAGTCCGTCTACGGGTACCTCCCGGGCCCCGAGGGCGCGCCGACCGTGCTGCTCTACGCGCACTACGACGTGCAGCCGCCGCTGAACGAGGACGCCTGGCACACCCCGCCGTTCGAGCTGACGGAGGGGCCGGACGGCCGCTGGTACGGGCGCGGCGCTGCCGACTGCAAGGGCGGCTTTGTGATGCACCTGCTCGCGCTGCGCGCCGTGAAGGCGAACGGCGGGCTCCCGGTCTCGGTCAAGGTGATCGTCGAGGGCTCCGAGGAGCAGGGCACCGGCGGCCTGGAACGGTACGCGGAGGCGCACCCGGAGCTGCTCGCTGCCGACACCATCGTGATCGGCGACACCGGCAACTTCCAGTGCGGCCTGCCTACGGTGACCGCGTCGCTGCGCGGCATGGCGTTGCTGCGGGTGCGGGTCGACACCCTCGAAGGGAACCTGCACTCGGGGCAGTTCGGCGGTGCGGCTCCCGACGCGCTGGCCGCGCTGGTGCGCGTGCTCGACTCGCTGCGGGACGCGGAGGGCAACACCGTCATCGAGGGGCTGGAGCCGGACGCGCACTGGGAGGGGCTGCAGTACCCGGAGGATGACTTCCGGCGCGACGCGAAGGTCTTGGACGGCGTGGACCTGATCGGCGGCGGCACCGTCGCCGACCGCCTGTGGGCGCGCGCCGCCGTCACGGTGCTCGGCATCGACTCCCCGCCCGTCGTCGGCGCGACCGCCTCGGTACAGGCATCGGCCCGTGCGGCGGTCTCCCTGCGCGTACCCCCGGGCACGGACACGGCCAGGGCGACAGAGCTGCTGATCGCGCACCTGGAGGCGCACGTTCCGTGGAACGCGCGGGTGGCCGTCGAAGTCGTCGGCCAGGGCCAGCCGTTCAGGGCCGACACCACCAGCCCGGCGTACACGGCGATGGGCGCTGCCCTGCGCGAGGCGTACGACGGACAGGAGATGCAGACGGTCGGCCTGGGCGGTTCGATCCCCCTGTGCAACACCCTCGCCTCGCTCTACCCTCAGGCCGAGATGCTGCTCATCGGCCTGAGCGAGCCCGAGGCGCAGATCCACGCCGTCAACGAGAGCGTGGATCCGCGCGAGTTGGAGCGCATGGCGGTCGCCGAAGCGCTGTTCCTCCGGACGTACGCGCAGAAGGCGGACGCCTGAGTCAGCCGGCGCTGGATGCCTGAGTCAGCCGATGCCGGCGAAAGCCGGAACCGGAGGCGGACACGGGAGCGAACGCGGATACGCCCGGGCCTGCGGAACGCGCATGGCCCGGGCGACCGGACCGGGGCCCCGGCTCGGGACCGGCTCGGGACCGGCTTACGAACCGTTGCGCGTGCCCACCGGAACGCCGCCCTCCATATAGAGCGGATGCCCCACCCTGCGTGCGCGCAGGGCACATCGGAGCCGGTCAAGACGCGGGGGCGGAAGGAGTTCGGCCGCTTCCTCCTCGGTGACGAACTGCCAGCCACGCAGTTCGGCGCCGGGCAGCAGCAGCATGGAGACGTCCTCGTTCCCCAGCCGCCCCCCGTCGAAGAGCAGCCGCAGCCCGCCGAAGGCCGGCGGGCGCGGAGGCTCCCAGTCCACGACGAGCAGCGGGGGTTCGGCGTGCAGCCGCAGCCCCAGTTCCTCGGCGACCTCGCGCGCCCCCGCGAGAGCGGGCGCCTCGCCCGGCTCCACGACACCGCCGGGGAACTCCCAGCCGGGTTTGTAGGTGGGATCGACCAGCAGCACTCTGTCGTGCTCGTCGAAGAGCAGCACCCCGGCGGCGACGGTCTCGGCCGTCGGCTCCGGTGTCTGCACGATGTCCATGGCCCCCTCACCCGCGCTGATCGCTTCGGCGACCTGTTCGGCCGTCTGGCGCGGGGTGAGATGTGAGGTGTCGACGGTGTGCGCCTCTGCGGTGATCCAGGGCAACGCCGCCTGGTAGGACCGCAGCTGCCCCGGGCCCCAGGCGCGGCTGGAGCCACCCTCCGCCGTGGCCCGCGCGTCCATCCGGTGCCGTAGTACGGGTTCGTCGGCGTGCAGCAGCAGGTGGCGTACGGGAACGCGGCGGGCCGCGAGCGCGCCGAAGATCTCGTCGCGGTACTCGCGGCGCAGCAGTGTCATGGGAGTGATCAGCGGTCCTGGGACCTCCGTCAGCAGTGCGGCGGCCGTGTCCACCACGAGCCGCCGCCAGGAGCGCAGTTCCTGGAAGTCGTCGATCCGCGCCAGGCGTTCCTTCGGCAGCATCCAGCGCAGTCCCGCGCCGATGATCTCGGGATCGTAGAGCGTGCTGCCCGGAAGCAGGTCCAGGAGTTCGTACGCCGCAGTGGTCTTGCCTGCGCCGAAGGCGCCGTTCAGCCAGACGATCACGGTCGTGCCCCCCTCATCCGTCGTCCCCGTTCAGTTGCCCGCATCACCCCGCCCCGGAAACGCGCCGGGGCGGCTCTGAGAGCGCAGGACGAGGCACGGCGCCCGCGCCCCGGCGCGCACGGTGGGCGCGTAAGACCCCCTGATGGGAGGGGCGGGAGGGCGGGGAGAGCCGCGAAGGGACGGCACGGGGACCAGCGCGGGAACGGGCGGCACCGGCCTGGGACCCGGCGGGATCACCGCCGGAGCCGACCGGACATCAGCGCCGGAGCCAGCCGGACAGAAGCGCGGGACCGACGGGATCAGCGCCGGAACCGGCGGGATCAGCGCGGGAGCCAGCCGGGGTCACGGCCCGTACCAGCCAGCAGCCGCTCCAGGGACGTGGCATCGGCGGGGACGGGGACCTCCTCGCCGAACTGGCCCATCTTGCGTGCGAGCGGCGCCAGTTCCGCGAAGGCGGGCACAAGTTCGGCCAGTACGGCCTCATCGGGCGCGTAGTCCTGACCTGTGGCACGGGAGAGGTCCCAGCCGTGAATGGCCAGGTCGCCCATCACCATGTGCGCGACGGTGCGCTGGGGCATCCCCATGCCCTGCGAGACGCCCTCCAGCGCGTCAGGGGCCGACCACGCCTCGACGAGCCTGCCGGTCTCGTCACCGAAGCGGACGCGCCAGTCACCCTCCACGTAGTCAGGGGTGGCACTGAAGTCGGCCGTGCCTTTGGCCGCCAGTTTCTGGAACTCGACGGCTACATGGAAGAGATGGTTCAGCAGGCCGCGCACGTCGTACTCGGCACAGGGCGTCGGACGCGCCAGATCGGCATCGGTGACACCCCGTACGACCTGCCCTGTGGCGCGGGCTGCCCTGTCGAGCAGTGGAGCGATGTCCTTCGTGCGTGGGTTCTCCATGCTCCGAGGCTATGCCGGGGGTGGGCGCCAGGGCTTGAAAAAACACGACAGCCCGGCGGCCCCGTCGTGTTGGGGTCGCCCAGGGCCCCGGCACCTCCCCGCGCGCCGCAAGCGTCGTGCACCCCATGGGCGCCATGGACGCCATGCACGCCATGCACGGCATGGGCCCCTGAGCACCGGTGCCGCTCGCGTCCCCACCGCAGCGGCGCCCCGACCGGCCCGGCCGCGCGACGGCTCCCTCGGCGGTCGGGGCCGCACGCCATAGAATCGCCGTCATGGCAGGTCAGAGTGGTACGGAAGCGGCCGGCCGTGACCCGGACGAGGGCCGCCCCGGTGCGGAAACGCGCGGCGGCACTCCCGGCCCGGGAGCGGACGGGCCGCGGGACGACACGCGGGGCATCGTGGCGGCGCCCGCGCTGCTGGCGCGCGTCCGGTTCCGGCGCAGGCTCGCGGCCGGTGAGCTGCGCCGCTGGATCGAGCACTACTGGCTGATCGAATGGGACCTGCCCGAGCCGTACCTCTCCCATGTGGTGCCGCACCCCTGCGTGAACGTCGTCTTCGAACGGCGAGGGCCCGAGGGCGTGGCGCCCGCGAACGGGCTGGTCTCGGGGGTGGGCACCAGCCTGTACTCCACGAAGCTGGAGGGAACGGGACGCGTGTGCGGCACACAGTTCCGGCCCGGTGGCTTCCGCCCCTTCCTCACCCCGCCGCGCCCCCTCACCGCGCTGACCGGTGAACTGCTCCCGCTGGAGCGGACGTTCCCCGGCACGGGGCAAGCCGCGGCGCGGGTGCTGTCCGCGCGGGACGAGGACGCACGTGTGGCCGCGCTCGACGCGTTCTTCCTCTCCCTCGCACCCCGCGAGGACCCCGCGGCCGAACGGGCCATGGCGCTCGCGCACCGTATCCGCACGGACCGCGGCGTGCTGCGCGTCGAGCGCCTGGCGGCGCAGGAGGGCATTTCGGTGCGCTCGCTCCAGCGGCTCTTCGCGACCTACGTAGGCGTCAGCCCGAAGTGGGTCATCCTGCGCTACCGCGTGCACGAGGCCATGGAGCGTGCCACCGCGCACCCCGGGACGGACTGGGCCCGGCTCGCGGCCGAACTGGGCTACAGCGACCAGGCACACCTCGTGCGCGACTTCACCGCAGCCGTCGGCGTCCCGCCCTCGGTCTTCGCGCGGGCCGTGGAGGGCGCCGGAGCCGGCTGACCCTGCCATGTGTACGCGGGAGCGCCCACGGCAACCCGTACCCGTGCTGCGGCGCGCTCCGAGGCGCCGCACCCTGGAGAGGAAGAGCGAAGGACCGGAGACCGGAGTCCGGAAATCCGAGGAGGCCGGAACCCATGTCAGCACAGCAGCCCAACCCCCTGCCGCTTCCCGACTACGACGAGTTGCCAGCGGGGAGCGTGGAGCACCGGATCAGGCCCCTGGAGAGCGCCGACGTAGAACGCCTGCTGGAGTACGAACAGGCGCACGCGCACCGGCCCCAGGTCATCTCGGTCCTCACGGCCAGGCTGGACCAGCTCGCCTCAGGGGCTGAACCCTCCCCGGGCGATCCCGGCTCCCCCGGCCCGGACATCCCCTCGTCCACACCGGGCTCCTCGCCCGTGTCACCCGCCAGCTCGGCCGAGCCCACGGAACCGCTCCGCCACGGCAAACACGAATGGTGACCCCGCGCCCCTGATCCCAGCCCCAGTCCCCAGACCCCAGATCCCAGTCCCCGGATCACTGACCTCTGAGCCCTGACCCGGATCACTGCTTCCTGATCCCGGGCCCGTAAGCCCTCGCCCCTCATCCCGGCAGCCCGCGCCCCGCGCCCCGCGCCCCCTCAGCTCCCCGCACCGCGAGGAATTGAGGGGGCGCTCGTGCCGATCGGCTCGCCGACACGGGGCCCGATGGGGAAATCCACCCATTTGCCAGTTTCATACCATCCGCACCATCTGTGAAGCTGGTGAAACTCATGGTGACCGTCCCCTACATCAGGAGTAACTGGTGATTCTCTCGATCTCGGGCGTTGTGCTGCTGGGCGTGGTGGTCTTTCTCTTCTTCCGCAAGGACGGACTCAAGGTGTCGCACGCCCTCGTGTGCGCGCTCTTCGGCTTCTACCTGGCCGGGACCGCCATCGCGCCCGGGATCAGGGCGGGCGGCGAGAGCCTCGCCAGTCTGCTCGGCGGGATCAAGCTGTAACGGACCGATGAGGAGGAGCCGGGCGTGAGCCGGTGGGCACTGTCGTGGCGGGGCGGCCTGGACGCCGTACGCACGGGAGCCGACGGTGTCCTCGACATACTGCACCCGCTGATCGTGCTGGGCCGGGGCTCGCGCCTGCTGGCCGCGAGGGGAAGCGCCTGGTGGCGCCGGACTCCCCGGGAACGGCGTGTCCCCGCCCTGTTCCTGCTGGCCGCCTCGGGTGTCGTGGTGTGGCTGCTGCCGTACGGTCCCGTACTCGCCGGGACGGCACTGCTGGGAGCCGCGGGCTGGTACGGGCGGCAGGACGCGAGGGACGGCAGCGAGGAGGACCCGGAGCCCGGGGACGAGGAGTGGGAGAGACTCCAGGCGCTCTACGAGGCGCTGGTGCCGTACTTCGTGATGCCGGAGGACCCGAGCCCCGAGCCGATCTTCGCGCATGACGGCGAATGGGAGCGCGCGTTCGAGGACTTCGCGTTCCGCGCGGGACGGCTCAGCAGTCTGCTGATGCGCTACCCCGCCTACTTCCGCGACGGTGAGGCCGGGGAGAGGATGCGGATCGAGCAGTTGCTGGCCGCGAAGTCGGGCCGTGGCCGCGAGTACAGGTTCTGGTGGGACGAGGAGCGCAACCTGCTGGAGATGCGGGTGCTCGACCCGCTGCCGACCGGTATCCACGCGCAGCCGTTCGTGACAGCGCCGGGCGAGACGGTGCTCGGGTTCACCGACGGCGACGCGGTGCACCGCACGATGCCCGTCGCGGTCGCCGGAGAGGAGGGACCGCAGGACGTGCCGCCGGTGGTGTGGCGTACGGGGGCGCGGTCGACCGAGCCGCATCTGCTGGTGATGGGCATCCCCGGCGCCGGCACCAGCACGCTGCTGCGTTCCGTCGCGCTCCAGGCCGTGCGCAGGGGCGAGGTGCTGGTGGTGGACGGCGACGGGGGCGGCGAATTCGCGTGTCTGGCGGCCAGGTTCGGGGTCCTGGGGATCGAGTCGTCGCTCCCGGGCGCGCTGGCCTCGCTGGAGTGGGTGGTACGGGAGACGGAGCGGCGGCTGCTGACGGCGAGCCAGGCCAGACAGCACGGGGAACACGCGCCCGACGACGTACGGCGTCCGCTGTGGCTGCTGGTGGACCGGCCGGCGGTGCTGAGCCACCTGGCGCGGGCCGAGGGGCAGACCGATCCGCAGGAACTGCTGCGGGTGCCGCTGCGGCACGGGCGTGCCGCCGGGGTGCATGTGGTGGTGGCCGAACAGTTCGAGGGCGCCGAGGACCTGGGCGAGGCCGTGCTCACCCACACCCGCGCCCGGGTGGTGCTGGGCTCCGCCTCACCGGAACAGGTGCAGGCCGTGCTGGGCGGGGCGCCGCAGACGGGCCCGGCGCCTGACGCGCCGCCCGGCAGGGGGTTCGCGCGGCTGGGCGCCGGGCCCGTACTGCGGCTCCAGGTGCCCGCGACGCCTGACCCGTACGACGAGTCGGCCGGCGAGGCCGAGCGCGCGGCCGTCGCCGCGCTGCTGCCGGTACGCACGGCGCCGTCGGGGCACGCGGGGGCCCCGGCGCACTAGGACCTTCAGGCCGAGGCCGGACCGGGCCGCCGCCTACGGACGTCAGGCCACCGAGGAGCGGGGCACGTCGGACGCGGTGTGGGCGCCGGAGCGTACGAGGTCGGCGGCTGCGGCCAGCCGGGAGGCGGCCTCGCGGGCGAGCGGCTCGGCGATCGTGAACGGCAGCCTGACGTAGCCCTCGAAGGCACCGTCGACACCGAACCGGGGGCCTGAGGGCACGCGCACGCCGAGCCGTTCGCCCGCCTCCGCGATCCGCGAACCCGACAGCCCTCCCGTACGGGTCCACAGCGTGAGGCCGCCGTGCGGTACGGCGAACTCCCAGTCGGGCAGGTGGCGGCGGAGCGCCGAGGTGAGCGCGTCACGGTTGTCGCGGGCGCGTGCCCTGCGCAGGGTGACGGCGCGCTCCCAGCCGTCACCCGTCATCAGCTCGGTGACGGCGAGCTGTTCGAGGACGGGGCTGCCGAGGTCGGCGTAGGCGCGTGCCGCAGTCAGCGAGCGGATGACATCGGGCGCCGCGCGGATCCAGCCGATGCGCAGGCCCGCCCAGATGGACTTGCTGACGGAGCCGACGGTGATGACGGTCGACCCGCCGGGGTCGAACGAGGAGACCGGAGGCGGCAGTTCGCTCTCGTCGGGCGTCGGGCCCGTGGCTCCGGGCGGGCCCAGGGGGAGGTCGGCCATCGTCTCGTCCGCGATCAGGACGGTGCCGGAAGCGCGGGCAGCCGCGACCAGTTCGCGGCGCTGCTCGGCCCCGGCCAGCGCTCCCGTGGGGTTGTGGAAGTCGGCGACGACGTAGGCGAGCCGGGGCACGGCCTCGCGCAGGGTGCGGTGCCATGCGGGCAGGTCCCAGCCGGAGATGCCGTCGGCCATGGGTACGGGCACGAGCCGCGCCCCGGCCTCCCGCAGGAGCTGGAGGACGTTGGCGTACGAGGGGTGTTCGACGGCGATGCGCTCGCCGTGCGGGGTGAGCAGCCGGGCGAGCGCGGCGACACCGCCCATGGCGCCGGTGGTGACCATGATCTGCTGCGGCATGGTCGGGACGCCGCGTGCGGTGTAGCGGTCAGCGAGCGCCTGGCGGAGGACCGGGAGCCCGGCGGGGAAGTCGCCGTGGGTGTGCGCGTACGGCGGGAGCTGTTCGAGCGCTCCCTGGAATGCCTGGGACAGATGCGGCTCGGGAGCGGGCAGCGCGGCGCAGCCCAGGTCGATGACGGTGCCCTCGGAGTCGGGCGGCAGCGGGTCGAGGCCGCGGGTGGGCAGCGGATTGCCCGCAGGCACGGCGGTCCAACTGCCCGCGCCGCGGCGGGATTCGAGGAAGCCGTCGGCACGCAGGGCCTCGAAGGCGGCGGCGACCGTGGTGCGGCTGACGGAGAGCGCCGTGGCCAGCTCACGCTCGGCCGGCAGCCGGGTGGCCACGGGGATGCGACCCTCCAGTACCAGGAGGCGGAGCCCGTCGGCGAGCGAGCGGTAGGCGGGGACGCGCCTCGCCTGGGGCCGCGCCGCCGCGCGGGAGGCGCGCGCACCGTGGGCCGTGTGCTGGGAGTCCAGGAGCCGCGCGAGTTGCGGGGCCCCTACCGCCGAGTTCCAGTGCGCCATCTGATCCAGTCCACCCTTCCTGAATTGGCCGTAGAAGTGGCCTGCTTCTCTGCCACAGAGTGCCACGTGACGTCGATTGACACGAGAAGAGGGAGTTCTTTGTCCGCCTTGAGGGGATCTGGTAGGCGTCTCACCCGCCGCGTGACGCAGCTCTATGTCGGGCTGCTGCTGTACGGCGCCAGTGCGGGGGTGATGGTGCGGGCGACCCTGGGTCTTGACCCCTGGGACGTCTTCCACCAGGGCCTCTCGAAGCACATCGGCCTGTCGATCGGCACGGTGTCGATCCTGGTGGGCGCCCTCGTACTGCTCGCGTGGTGGCCGATGCGGCAGCGGCCCGGACTGGGAACGGTCTCGAACGTCGTCCTGGTCGGCCTGTCGATGGACGCCACCCTGTGGCTGCTGCCCGAGCCGCGCGCCCTGGCCGTACGGATCCCGCTGCTGGTCGGCGCCGTCGTGCTGAACGGGCTGGCGACCGGGCTCTACATCGCCGCACGCTTCGGACCCGGGCCCCGCGACGGCCTGATGACGGGGCTGCACCGGGTGACGGGGCGCTCCCTGCGCCTGGTGCGTACGGGCATCGAACTGGCCGTGCTGGCAAGCGGGATGCTGCTGGGCGGCTCGGCGGGCGTGGGCACCGTGCTGTACGCGCTGGCGATCGGGCCACTCGCGCAGTTCTTCCTGCGGCTGTGCGCGATCCCGCGCGCCCGGGGCGAGGAAGCGCCGTCCCCCGTGGTGACAGAGCCGTCCCCCGTGGTGGCAGAGGGGACGGGGTCCGCGAGACCGCCGAGGAACTGGCGCGCGATACTGCGGCGGTGACGAACGCACGAAACGCCGCGTGGCCCTCTCCCCGCCCCTCCCATCCGTTCCTCGCGCACCATGGCCCGCTGGCCTTCGCGCACCGGGGCGGCGCTGCCGGGGGCACCGAGAACACCCACGCGGCGTTCGCGCGCGCCGCGGGGCTCGGCTACCGCTACATGGAGACCGACGTGCACGCCACGGCCGACGGCCGCCTCGTCGCGTTCCACGACGCGACGCTGGACCGGGTCACCGACGGGAGCGGCGCCCTCGCCGGGCTGCCGTGGTCGGAGATCAGCAGGGCCCGGGTCGGTGGGCGCGAACCTGTGCCGCTGTTCGAGGAGTTGCTGCGCGCCTTCCCCCGCGTCCGCTGGAACGTGGACATCAAGGCCGAGGCGGCGCTCGCGCCGCTGCTGGACCTGCTGGCGACCGAGGACGCCTGGGAGCGGGTGTGCGTGGGCTCCTTCGACGAGCGCCGGGTGACCAGGGCCCGCACACTCGCCGGGCCCCGGCTGCTCACCTCTCTGGGCACCAGCGGGGTCGTCGCGCTGCGCATGCGCTCCTACCGCATGCCCTGGCGGCTGCGGCAGGGCGCCGGCTGCGCGCAGGTGCCCGAACGCCAGGGCTGGATACGGGTGGTCGACCGCGCCTTCGTACGGGCCGCGCACGCGCGGGGACTTCCCGTGCACGTGTGGACGGTCAACGAGCGGCACCGCGCCGAGGCGCTGCTGGACCTCGGCGTCGACGGCATCATGACGGACGACCTGGAGATGCTCCGCGAGGTGCTCGAAGCGCGCGGTGCGTGGCCGGAGGGCTGAGCGCCTGACACGGCTCACGCGGCGTCCTCGTCCCTGCACCGGTATCCCCGTCGCGGGCACGTCAGTTGAGCGTGCGGTCCAGGTAGGAGCCGATGGCCTCGGCGAAGCCTTCGGGGTCGTCGGCGTAGAGCCAGTGACCGCATCCGGGCAGCTCCTCCAGCTCCGTACCCGGGCGCTCGGCGGCCATCCTGCGGGCCGTTTCCGCAGTGAGGATGAAGCTGTGCTCGGCGCGCAGCAGCAGCGCGGGCTGCCGCGAGGCACGCCAGTGCGCCGACAGATCGCCCTCGAAGGCACGCTGCGAACGCAGCATGGCGTCCGTGTCGAAGCGGAACCCCCACCCCCGGCCGTCCTCGCACTCGTGGGCGCTCTCCAGGAAGTAGCCCGCGTCCGGTATGCCCAGCGCCTCGACCGCTGAGCGCAGCGCCGCGAGGCCGGGAGCGCGGCGGGGCCAGCCGGAACAGTCCAGAACGGGTACGGTCTCCGGCTCCTGGTTGAGCACCGTCATGTCGGCGACGAGCAGCGCGTCCACCCGCTCGGGAGCCCGCGCCGCCAGAACGAAGGCGACGGCGCCGCCCATGGAGTGCCCGAGCACGGCGGCGTGCGGGATGCCGAGCGCGTCCAGCAGCGCGGCGGCCTCGTCCGCGTACGCCTCGGGCGAGAGGTCTTCCGCGGGGTCGGAGAGCCCGTGCGCGCGCTGGTCGGGGGCGATCACGCGGTAGCGGCCTGCGAGGGCGCGGCAGAGCGGCTCGAAGATCCGGCCCCGCCCGAAGTGCCCGTGCAAAGCGAGCAGTACGGGCCCGCTCCCGCCCGAGTCCAGACAGGCGACGCGGCGTCCGGCGACGGTCACGATCCGGTACGGCAGGACGGTTCCGGCCTCGACTCCGGTCGCTGCCTCGGTGCGGGACCCGGCCCCGGAGGGCCGGTCGGAGGGGGCTGGCATGGTGAACGGGCTCCTTGGGTGCGGGACTTGAGGGGGCGGGGCGACGGCGGACAGCCGGCGCGCACCCGGCATGGCTCCGCGCGGGCAAGCGGCTTTCCCGCGCGGGGCACGGGCGTGAACGGGGACTGTAGTCTCCCCGGAACGCTTTTCGAAGATCGTTCGACGGGCGTCAGAGGCACGTACGTACGGGGATCGGGCACGAACGGGGAGGCACGGGGATGGGCGCGGGCACACGGGAGGCGGCTGCCGCGGGCGCTGAGCCCGGCGGCGCGGTCGAGGACCCCGGCGCCGTACGGGAGCGGCGGCGCGAGCAGCGCGGCTGGTACTTCTACGACTGGGCGAACTCTGTCTTCTCCACCAGCGTCCTGACGGTGTTCCTCGGGCCCTATCTCACGCAGGTCACCAAGGCGGCTGCCGACGCGGACGGTTTCGTGCACCCGCTGGGCATCCCGGTACGCGCGGGCTCCTTCTTCCCGTACGCCGTGTCGGCATCCGTGCTGCTCTCCGTACTGGTGATGCCGCTCGCCGCTGCCGTCGCCGACAGGACGGGCCGCAAGAAGCCGATGCTGGGCGCGGCGGCTTACACGGGCGCAGCCGCGACCTCGGCGATGTTCTTCCTGGAGGGCGACAGATATCTGCTCGGCGGCGCACTGCTGGTGGTGGCGAACGTCTGCTTCGCGGTGGCCGCCGTCCTCTACAACGCGTTCCTGCCGCAGATAGCCCCGCCGAACGAGCGCGACGCGGTCTCCTCGCGGGGCTGGGCGTTCGGCTACGCGTCGGGTGCGCTGGTACTGCTGGTGAACCTGGGGCTGTTCCTGGGCCATGACGCGCTGGGCGTCGAGGAGTCGACCGCCGTGCGGATCTGCCTGGCGTCGGCCGGGCTGTGGTGGGCGGTCTTCACCGTCATCCCGCTGCTGCGCCTGCGCGACCGGCCCGTGGCAGCGCACGGCGGCGGTGCGCACGGCTCGTTCGGCGAAGGCTTCCGCCAGCTCGGCACCACGCTGCGTGAACTGCGGCGCTACCCGCTGACGCTGCTGTTCCTCGTGGCGTACCTCCTCTACAACGACGGCGTCCAGACGGTGATCACCCAGGCGTCCGTCTACGGCTCCGAGGGCCTCGGCCTGGACCAGACGACCCTGATCGGCGCGATCCTGCTGGTGCAGGTGCTGGCCGTCGCGGGCGCGCTGCTCATGGGACGGCTGGCTCAGACGTACGGCGCCAAGCGCACGATCCTCGGCTCGCTGGTGGCGTGGACGGCGACGGTGGGCGCGGGATACTTCCTGCCGTACGGGCAGCCCGGGTGGTTCTACGCGCTGGCCGTCGGCATCGGGCTGGTGCTGGGCGGCAGCCAGGCGCTCTCCCGCTCGCTGTTCTCGCACCTGGTCCCCGCGGGCAAGGAGGCGGAGTACTTCGCGCTGTACGAGGTGAGCGACCGGGGAACGAGTTGGCTGGGGCCGCTGCTGTTCGGGCTGACCTACCAGCTCACGGGCGACTACAGAAACGCGATCCTGTCCCTGGTGCTGTTCTTCGCACTGGGTTTCCTGCTGCTTTTGCGGGTACCCGTCGGCCGCGCGGCGGCGGCTGTCGGCAACGTGCCGCCGGGCCGGATTTAGACCCTGGCGCGCCGGGCCGGTAGTGTACGCGTTTGGCTCACCGGGTGGACCGTTACTGCACGCCTTCGAAAGGCGAACAGTGGGTGACTTCTCCTGTCAGTTGTGACAAACCGGTCACCGGGGGGTACCGCAGATTCAACGAAGCGGCGGCACGAAGGAAGGCAGCGACGCGCAGCGCCTCCGATACGGGTGGCGGTGGGCGACAGGTGGGCGCGTCCCGAATACGGGAATCTTCACCGCCGACCGGACGTTGACCGGATGACGACGACAGCGACACCTGTCCTGTGGGCGACCAGCCCGGGAGGCACGAATTCATGAGTGAGCGAGCTCTTCGCGGCACGCGACTCGTGGTGACCAGCTACGAGACCGACCGCGGCATCGACCTGGCACCGCGCCAGGCCGTGGAGTACGCATGCCAGAACGGCCATCGTTTTGAGATGCCGTTCTCGGTAGAGGCCGAGATTCCATCCGAGTGGGAGTGCAAGGTGTGCGGCGCACAGGCACTCCTGGTGGACGGCGAGGGTCCGGAGGAGAAAAAGGGCAAGCCCGCACGTACGCACTGGGACATGCTGATGGAGCGGCGCACCCGCGAGGAGCTTGAGGAAGTCCTCGCCGAGCGGCTCGCCGTTCTGCGCTCCGGAACGATGAACATCGCGATCCACCCGCGAGACGACAGCTCAGGCAACAACAAGCGCAAGTCCGCCTGACCGAGCGGTAGACGCAGTACAGCGAGAGGGCCTGAGACCACTTCCCGTGGTCTGAGGCCCTCTCGCTGCTGTGTATGGCCCTGTTCCCCTCGGTGGCCCGCCGTCCCCGGTGCCGGGCGCGGGCGACGGGGCGAGCGTATGCGGGGGCCGTGGATGTCCGCGTGCCCCCGCGCTTCAGCTCCGGGGCGGCTCGTCCTCGCGGATGACCTCGCCCTGGACGACCTTGCCGTCGGGGCGGTGCATACGGACCTGCTCCTCGGCGCCGCGTGCCTGCTGGTAGGCGTCACCGAGGGTGCCGGGTGTGGCGGACTCGGCGCGGCGCTCCAGCGAGCGCTTCGTGACGCGGCGCAGCGCCTTCGCCGTCGGCGGGAAGAGGCAGAACAGACCGGCCAGGTCCGAGATCAGTCCCGGGATCATCAGCAGCAGGCCGCCGAGCATCGCCATGCCGTTGCCGCCGCTGCGCCCGCTCAGCGCCTCCATGTCCGGCTCACCGCCGGCCCTGGCCTGGTCCTGCGCGCGCTGGACGGTCTCGGCGAGGTTGCGCCAGGCCCGGCGCCCCGCGCGCTTGATGATGGCGGAGCCGATCACGAAGCCCGCCACGAGCAGCACCAGCACCGTCAGACCGCCCGCCACATCGGCGAGCAGGATCAGCAGCCAGATTTCCAGTACGACCCAGGCCGCGACCGCCAGCGGCCCGAAGGTGCGGGCCTTGGAGCGGCGGGGGCGTGGGCGCTGGGGAGTACCGCCTCCCTGGCCCTGGCCCGAGTGCTCGTCCGGCTGCTCGTACGGAAAAGGTGCGCGCGTCGTCATGCTTCCAGTGTGCCTGGCTCAGTCCCGGTGACGGCCGCGGACCTTCTTGACCCTGTCCTCGACGCCCCAGGCCGCGATCCGCCACAGTGCCTCGGCCATGATGTCGCGGTTCATCTTGGAGGCGCCGCGCTCGCGCTCGACGAAGGTGATGGGGACCTCGACCACGTGGTACCCGGCGTGCACGGTGCGGCGGGTGAGGTCGACCTGGAAGCAGTAGCCCTGCGAGGCGATGGTGTCCATGTCGATGCCCTCCAGCGTCTCCTTGCGGAAGGCGCGGAACCCGGCGGTGACGTCACGCACCGAGACGTCCAGCAGCACCCTGGAGTAGGTGCTGGCGCCCCGCGAGAGGAACTCACGGGACTTGGGCCAGTTGACGATCCTGCCGCCCGGCACCCAGCGCGATCCGATGACGAGGTCGGCGCCGCCGAGCGCGGTGAGCAGCCGGGGCAGCTCCTCGGGCGGGTGGGAGCCGTCGGCGTCCATCTCGACGAGTACGCCGTAGCCGTTGTCGATGCCCCAGCGGAAACCCGCGAGATAGGCGGCTCCGAGACCCTCCTTGCCCTTCCTGTGGAGGACCTGGACATGGTCGTCGTCGGCGGCCAGCTCGTCGGCGACCTTGCCCGTGCCGTCGGGGCTGTTGTCGTCCGCGATCAGGATGTGCGCCTCGGGGACGGCGGTGCGCACCCGGGAGACGACCGGCTTGATGTTGTCGGCCTCGTTGTACGTCGGGATGATGACCAGGGCCGTGCCGAGCGGGCCGTACCGCCTCTGTCCGCCGTCCGTCACTGCTCGTGCCCTTCCGGTCGTGCCTGTCGCTCTTGCTGCCGCGTGGTGGTGCGGGTCTGCCCTGTGCCGCGGGTCTGCTCCTGCTCGCCCGCAACCTGCTTCTTTCCCGCATTCTGCGGGTTCGGCGCGTCCTGCGTGCCCGGTGCGGGCTGTGCCGGCCGGCCGTCCCGGCGCCTGCGGCCCAGGATCCAGGCCGCGGCGCAGGACAGCACGCCCACGATAGCGATCACCCATTCCGGTGCGGCCCCGACGCGGTCGGCGAGGGTGATCTCGTCGCGCAGCGGGAGGTCGCTGGTGATCACGTCCTGGGTGAACTCCTCGGTGCGCTGCTGGATCGTGCCGTCCGGCGCGACCACGGCGCTGATGCCGCTGGGTGCGGCGGTGACCACGGCGCGGCCGTGCTCGACGGCGCGGAGCTTGGACATCACGAGCTGCTGCTCGGGCTGGCCCGTGTTGCCGTACGTGGCGTTGTTCGTCTGGACGACGAGGGCGCGTGCTCCGTCGTTGACGGTGTCGCGCGGGATCTCGTCGTAGGCGACCTCGAAGCAGATCACGTCGCCCAGCCGCGCGGGGCCCGTCTGGAGGACGCCGGTGTGGTCGCCCGGGTAGAAGTCGCGGGGCACGCGCTGGAGGCGCGTGATGACCTTGCTGAGCTGGTCGCGGAAGGGCACGTACTCACCGAACGGCACCGGGTGCTGCTTGGTGTAGGTGGCTCCCGCGCCCTTCTTCGGGTCCCAGACGATGCCCTGGTTCTCGACGTACCCCTTCTTGGTGGGGTGGTCGACGAGCGCGCCCACGAGGACGGGAACGCCGATGGCCTTGACCGCCTTGTCGATACGGTCGCCGGCCTCGGGCCACTTGAACGGGTCCAGGTCGGAGGCGTTCTCCGGCCAGATGACCAGGTCGGGCTTCTGCTCCTTGCCCTGCTTGACCCGCTCGGCCAGATCGAGCGTGGCCTTGACGTGGTTGTTGAGGATCTTCATGGGGCGGCCGAGGAAGTCCATGCCCGGCTGCTGGACGTTGCCCTGCACCACCGCGATACGGACGTTGTCGGCGGCCTTGGTCGGCACGGGTACCGCGTACCCGGCGGCCATGACCGCGGCGGCGGCGAGGAGAGCCGCGAGCCCGGTGCCGTACGTACGCGCCGTACGGGCGGCCTCGGCGCGCAGCCGCCATGCCATCAGCGCCGTCGCCGCCAGAAGGGTGCCCGTGAGCGCCACGGCGAAGGTGACGAGCGGGGCACCGCCGAGCGCGGCGAGCGGAGTGAAGGGCGAGCCGGTGTTCGCGAAGGCGAGGCGGCCCCAGGGGAAGCCGCCGAAGGGGAGCCGGTCGCGCAGGAACTCCTCGCACACCCACAGGCAGGCACCCCACAGGGGCCATACAGGAAGGCGTGAGGTGACGGCGAGCACGGCGCCGAGCAGCGCCAGGAACAGCCCTTGCAGGAAGGCGAGCCCGACGACGACGTCCCAGCCGACCACGTGCAGCCACTTCAGCAGCACGATGAAGAACGGCCAGCCGAAGGCGAGGCCGAGCCAGGCGCCCTGGCGGGCCGAACGGCCCCGGGTGAGGAGGCTGAACGCGGCCACCGCCACCAGCGACAGTGGCCACAGCCCGGTGGGCGGGAAGGCCAGCGCCAGCGCGACACCGGCGAGCGCGGCGAGCGCCGTACGGGGTGCCTCGCGGCGCCCCAGGGCGAGGAGGCGGCGCATCCGCCCGGGGCGTGGAGGCGCGGTGGGGCCCTTACGGGCCTCCGCCGGTGCGCCGGACTCGTCGTCCGGTGCGCGGCGGGGCGCGGCTGGGGCCGCCTCCTGTCCGTCGGCCATGGGGCCGCTCGGTGAGGAAGCGGAGGCAGTGTCGGGGCCCGAAGCCAAGGTCGCGGCCTTCCTTGCAGGTCGTGCGGTGGTGAGCTGACCGTACAACGCGCCGGGGGCGCGGCGGGGCGGGGGATCGTAAAGCTGTGGAAAACGAAGGAAGCGCCGGCTGGCACGGGTAGCGACCGTATTGGCCGGTGTTGGCCGGGGCCGGAGAAGGCCGGTGTCGGCCGTGGCCGGAGGGGTGCCCGAGCGGCTCGGGCGGGAGGGGCGCGGGTGGTGTGCGCGTGGGGGCGCGGCCCAGCGTCTTCTGCGGATCGGGGCCCGGTGCCCTTCGGGCCGACCTGGGACCCGCTGGCTGCGGGTCGACCGAAAGCCGTTGTCTACTGAGCGTCCGGGCCCCGTCCCGGGTCACACCCGCCGGCCAGCCGAAACCTTCCGCCCCCGTGCCTCGGGCGCTGGACCTGGCTTGCAGTGTGGTGCGCCGGTGCGGTGCACCACCCCGTGGCCCAGCGGCGTTCGACGACTGCGCGGAGGTTCCTCTGGTCGGACGTCCTGTGGTGGACCCGGCCGAACCTACCCGCCCACGTGCGTTTTCTGTCAACAGCCTGCTGGCCTGGGGTGTTTCGGCAAATCACCAGGTCAGTGCCGAGGGTGCCGGGCTGCCACGACAGGCCGAGCGGCTCTCGTTCGGCCCTATTCCGCTTGGCTACGTCACTCGTCCGGCCGTGCGTAGACCGTGTGTCCGGACACCACCGTCCGCAGGCAGACCGGGACTTGGGATCCGGGGGTCAGATCGGGCAGGCCAGGGGTGCCGGAGCGGGGGTCGGTCGACCAGTTGGCGACACGGGTGTCGGGGGTCTGGACGATGAGGGGGCCCGTACGCCAGAGCGCGTAGTCGGCGGGTGCTCCGGGGGCGAGCACCCCGGCGTCGTCCCGGCCGATGGCACGCCAGCCGCCCCGGGTGTGCGCGGTGAAGGCGCCGCGTACGGAGACGCGGTGCTCGGGGGTGTGGTGGAAGGCGGCGGCGCGGATCGTCTCCCAAGGACCCAGGGGTGTGACGGGGCTGTCGGAGCCCAGCGCGAGAGGGACACCGGCCCGCAGCAGGGCCGCGTACGGGTTGAGCGTACGGGCGCGTTCGGCGCCGAGGCGGCGGGCGTACATGCCGTGCTCGCCGCCCCAGGCCGCGTCGAAGGCGGGCTGGACGGAGGCGGTGAGGGCGAGTTCGGCGAAGTCGTCGAGGGTGCGTCCGGTGAGCATCTCCGCGTGCTCGACGCGGTGGCGTGCCGCGCGCACGCGCGCGAGGCCCACGGTGTCTGCGGCGCGGCGGACTCCGGCGGTGACGGCCTCGATCGCCGCGTCCCCGATGGCGTGGAACCCGGCCTGGATGCCCGCCTCGGTACAGGCGGTGACGTGCGCGGCGACGGCAGCGGCGTCCAGTTGGGCGCTGCCCTTCGCGCCCGGTGCGTCGGCGTACGGGGCGCACAGGTGCGCGGTGTGGGAGCCGAGGGAACCGTCGGCGAAGAGGTCACCGGCAGCGCCGAGTGCACCCAGCTCGCTGATCCGGGCGGCTTCCTTTGCTGAGGTGACGAGTTCGGCCCAGTATCCGTACACGCGCGGGCCGCTCCCCTCGGCCGCGAGCGCGAGGAGGGCGAGCAGGTCGTCCTCGCCGGAGATGTCGGGCCCCGCGCACTCGTGCACGGCGCCGATGCCGAGGGACGCGGCGTGCGCGAGTGCGGCGCGCTGGGCCTCGGTGCGCTGGCGGGCCGTGAGGGTGGCGTGCGCCGCCTCGCGTACGGCGTGGTGCGCGTCGCCGGTGAGGGGTGCGTCGGGCGCGTAGCCCTCCCTGGCCGTGATGCCAGGTACGAGGTCGAGCAGCGCCGTGGTGGCGAGCGCGGAGTGCACGTCGACGCGGGTCAGGTACAGCGGCCTGCCGTTCGTGGCCGCGTCGAGTTCGGCGCGTGAGGGGTGGCGCTGCTCGGGCCAGGCGCTCGCGTCCCAGCCGGTGCCGAGCAGGACCCGGTCGTCGGGGCGTGCCTCGGCGTGTGCGCTGATGCGGGCGAGCGCCTCGGTGAGCGTCGGGGTGCCCGACAGGTCGAGGCCCGTGAGCGCGAGACCGGTCGCCGTGGTGTGGACGTGCGCGTCGGTGAAGGCGGGCGTGACGAGCGCGCCCTCCAGATGGACCGTCTCGTCGACGCCGTCGGCGAAGGAGTCCGCCGCGCCCTCCGTGCCGATCCAGGCGATGCTGTCGCCCTCCACGACCATCGCGGTCGCGAACGGGTCGGCGGGGCTGTGGACCTCCCCGCCGCGCAGCAGAAGAGTGCGGGGCCTGGAGGCTGTGCTGTCGCTCATGGGGACAGTCTCCCGCTCCCCTCACTCCGCGTGCCGCGCGGGGTGGCGGCCCCGCACGGGCACTGTGCGGGCCTGTGCGGTGTCCGTGCGGGGTCCGCGGCGTCAGACCACGCGGGGCGGGCGTGCCTCGTAGGGCGTGGAGAGGACGACGGTGGTGCGGGTGGAGACACCGGCGAGGGTGCGGATACGGGTGAGCAGGTGCTCCAGCTCGATGGGGGTGGCGACGCGCACCTTGAGGATGTAGTTCTCGTCGCCGGCGACGCTGTGGCATGCCTCGATCTCGGGGACGTCGGCGAGCCGGTCGGCGATGTCGTCGGGGGCGCTCGGGTCGAAGGGCTTGACCGAGATGAACGCGGTGAGCGGCAACCCGACCGCCTCGGCGTCGACGAGGGCCGCGTACCCCCGGATGACGCCGCGCTGTTCGAGGCGGCGCACACGCTGGTGCACGGCCGAGGTGGACAGGCCGGTAGCCTTGCCCAGGTCGGTGTAGCTCATCCGCCCGTCTTTGACGAGCAGTTCCACGATCTGACGGTCGAGTTCCTCCACAGCGGATCACCGTACTGTGCCCGGTGGTCTCCAGCACACCAGGCGTCTCCGGCGCGGGCGTCCCTTTACTCGGGGGCGCCGTATCGCGCCGGGTGACACAATGCACCGGACCATGTGACCAAGGCCACACACATGCACCCGTGTCCATCGGGGCACGGAGATTACGCGCGGGACACGACGGGAAGTGCTTGCTGTGGTCGGAGCCCGACCCGGCCGGTCCACCCAAGGGGGATTTGCATGCGCACGATGAAGTCGGTCCACGCTGTTCGCAAGGACGCGGCAGCGGCATCCATGGAGAGCGATACGGACGAGTTCGAGATGTCCGCTCTCGATGACGAGACCTATGAGAGCTACCGGGTCAACTGCCCGGACTGCGCACAGCCGATCGCGCTGCTCCCGCTGGAAGAGAGCCTCCCCGAGCACGCGCTCTGCGCCTCACCGTGGGACCCGTTCGGTCTGACGGTGTGCAAGGGGTCGGGGCGTGCCGTGAGCGAGACGGCGACGGTCGAGGGTGAGGGCGCGGCCAGGGAACGCGTCGTGAGCGAACTGCTGTCGCTGCCCAAGGGACTGGACTGGAGGACGCAGCCTTTCTCGCACGCGAGCGGGCCCGGTGCCCAGCCGCAGCAGGCGCAGGACCCGGCTCAGGAGCGGGTGGGGGCACAGCGGCGGTAGGAACCGCCGCGGAGTGACTGTGCGTCAGTCGTCGTCCACCGCCCGCCAGTAGTCGCCGTCGAGCATGGCTTCGAGGGTGTGGCGGTGCATGATCAGGTCGTCCGGATCCACCGGTGTCGCCGCCTCCCCGAAGTGGACGCGGCGGTAGGCGATACGGAGCATGACGACGGCGTGGCGCAGCGCCGCGTAGAGAGTGTGGAAGTCCATGGCGCGCGGCGTGTGTCCGGTGAGTTCCGCGTAGCGCCGCTCGGTCTCTGAGCGGCGCAGAAGGCCGGGAATCCCCGGCAGCCCCGCGGACTCGGTGAGGTCCTGGAAGAACCGGTGGAGATAGACCGTCCAGGCCAGATCGAGTTCGCGCGGGCCGAGCGCGGCCATCTCCCAGTCCAGGACGGCTGCGGGTGCGAATCCGTCGTAGACGATGTTGCCGATACGCGCGTCGCCCCAGCTGAGGACCGTTTCGCCTTCTTCCTGCGGCCAGTTGGCCTCCAGCCAGGCGAACCCGCGCTCGATGACGGGTGAGCGCGCACGCCCCGCGACGACCCAGTGGTAGTAGGCCCGCTGGGCCTCCACGTGATGGCGCAGCGGCGATCCGGCGCCGGGCGCCGCGAGGAACCCGGCTTCCTCGACCGGCACTTGGTCGTGGAGGCGGGCCAGCACGGAGACGGTGGCGGCCTGGAGGCCGGCGCGTTCCGCCTCGGTGGCGGCATACAGCCAGTTGCCCTCGTACGTGTACGGCATGACGTCGGGCGGCACTCTGCCCTCGACGCGTTCCATGACGAAGAACGGTGCGCCCAGCGGGCCCTCGTCCTCCTCCAGCCACAGCGTGCGCGGCACGGGTACGTCGGTGTGTTCGGCGACCAGGCGCATGGTGCGGTACTGCCGTGCCATGTCGTAGCGGGGGAAGACCGTGTAGGCGGCGGGGTCGGCCGCGAGGCGCAGGGCGCAGCCTGTGACGGGTGCGTGGGGGTGGTCGAGGCCGAACAGTACGGTCTCGCTGGACATGCCGTTGCTGTCCGGCACGACGGGGTCCAGGGCGCGGGCTCCGGGCAGGCGCGTGGCGAGCCACGCGTCGAGACGGGCGGCCAGTTCACCCGGGTCGCGCGTGGTCGTGCGGGGCCGGGGGTCACCGGGCCGGGGCGCCGCCTGGGTGTGCCGCGCGGGCCTGCCGATGTGGGCCGGGGTCATGAGCGCGCCTCCCCGCCGGGTGCGACGGAGCCGTATCCGGTGAAGCCGCTGGGCTCGTGGCGGCCGAAGCTGCCGTGCTCGAACACCCCGTATCCGGTCTGCCCTTCGAGGGTGAAGCGGGCCGAGTGGTCGGTGACGCCGTAGGCGGCGCGTGGGTGCGCGGCGGGGTCGGCGAGATCGTAGGTCCTGCGGTCGCTCCACCCCCTCCCCTGCCAGGTGCCGTGCTGCCAGTCGTCGGCCGGCGGGTATCCGGCGCCGAGCGCGAGCGGGGAGGAGACGAGGGTGCGGGCGTGCAGTTCGAGCGGCTTGCGTGCGGCGCCTGCCAGGTGGATGACGGCGCTCTCGGGGTGCCGGGTGCCCGGGGTGTAGGCGATGTCGGCCTGGGGCCAGCCGAGTTGGCGGTCGGGGTGGCCCTCGCGCACCTCTACGGCGTCGTTGAGCGTGCGGTGGCCGTCGGCGTCCTCCTGGAGGAGCACCATCAGGAAGCGGTCCTCGAAGCGGACGGGGCACCAGAGCCAGTGGAACCCCTCGGTGGGATGTTCGTCCGCCGCCCTGCCGCCGTCCTCGCCGGGTATGGGACGGGTGCCCCAACTGCGGTCGCGGGTTCCCGTCCACTCCCCCGGCGCGAGGGTGGTCGTGATGCCCCGGACCGTCAGGGTGCCGGTGACGGTGCCCGCCTGGACGAAGCGGCACGCTTCGAGGGTGAGGCGCCCGCCCCTGCGCTGGGTGTGGTGCGGCTCCCACAGCGCGGGGAAGGCGGCGCTCCATACGAGGTCGAAGGAGAGCCCCTGGGGGTCGTCCGGCGCCGCCGCGCAGTGGAGGCGGAAGCGGCGCAGTGGCTCCTCGACGGTGATGTGGAGGGGGCCGACGGCGAGCCGGGTGCGGTCGTCGCCGAGCGCGTCGGAGGCGCGTACGGCCAGGAGCGTACCGCCGCCGCTGAGGGTGGCGTACGCGTCGATGACACCGGTGTTGGGGTAGACGCCGAGCCCGGTGAGGAGGAGAGCGGTGCCCGCGTGGTCGAAGACCTGGAAGATGCACCGGTCGTAGGCGTTGCGGTCGCCGGTGGCGACATGGCGCATGGAGAGCGGAACCTGGTGTACGGGGTACTCGTCGAGTGCGATCGGGCGGTCGTCGGCCACTGTCTGCCTCCCGGTTTCGGCGTGGGGCCTGTCGCTGGTGAGCGGCTTCGCCCGGGGTGCGGGCCCGGCGGCGGAGTTTCTTGACGGTACGTCAGCTCTCTGGAGGGAGCCAGGGCCCGGCAATTCGTTTGCCCCGTACGGCTGTTCGCGGTGAGGTGGGCGCATGGCACGGGTGATGGTGGTGGGGCTGCGGCGCGGGCTGGTGCTGGCGCGCTGGTGCAGGCGGGTCGGCTTCGAGGTGGCGGCCGTGTGCGATCCGGATCCCGGGCTGCTCGCGGAGGCGGCCGGCGAGTTCCCCTCGGCGCGTGCCGCGCGGGGCTGGGAGGAACTGGCCGAGGCCGACGTGGAGGCCGTCGTACTGGCCCATGACTTCGACGCGCACGCCGAGCCGGCGCTGCGCTTCCTGGAGCGGGGCGTCCATGTGCTCAGCGAGTGCGCCGCGTGCGTGACCGAGGACGAGGGCAGGGCGCTGATCGAGGCGGCCGACCGGTCCCCCGCCTCGTACTCCTTCGCCGAGAACTACGTCGAGCACCCGCATGTGCGGCTGATCGGCGGCCTGGTGGCCGAGGGCGCCGTCGGCGACGTCGAGCTGATCGAATGCGATTACGTGCACGGTCTCGCGCCCGCCGGAATCGCGGCGCTGGCCGGTGATCCGGCCCACTGGCGCGGCCGTGTCTCCCCCACCGCGTACTGCACGCACACCCTCACGCCCGTACTGGATGTCACAGGCGCCCGGCCCGTCGAGGTGACGGCGCACCCGGTGGGGACGGCTGCGCGGCCGATGGCGGTCGTGCTGGTCACGCGGCTGTCCACCGGCGCGCTGGCGGTCACCCGGCAGACCTTCTTGCAGGGTGAGCCGGACAGCCACTGGTCGTGGCTGTCGGTACGCGGCAGCCAAGGGCTGGCCGAGTCGCTGCGCGCCCCGGGCGAGGACTCGTGGTCCGTACGGCTGCGCAACGAGCCGTGGGCGCACGGGGGTTCACTCCGTGACGAGGTGCGGACGCCGCCCCCGGTTCGGGTCGGGGGCAACGCCGTGAGCCGGATGGAGGAGGGCACGGCGCGCGTGGTCGAGGCGTTCTGGCGCACCGTCACCGAGGGGGCGGCACCCCGCGTACCGGTACGGACGGCGGTGGCGGCCTCCCTCGTGGGGGTCGCGGGGGCCAGGTCCCTGACGGAGGGCTCGGTGCCGGTGCCCGTGCCGGACGTGGCGGGGTCCCTGCCGGACGTGGCGGACGGTGGGCGCGGGGTCTGAGAGGCAGGGCCTGTGCGCGCGGGCCGGTGAGCGGGGGCCTCGCGTGCCGGCGGTCCGTGAGCGGGGCGGGGCGGTTTCCGGGGGCTGTGCGGTGAGGAAAGGCTGAACGCGTTGATCCCCCGCACGCGGGGAACCCGCCGCACCGAGGAGGCGTTCATGACCAGTACAACCAGCTCAGCGGGCACGAAGAAGGACAGGGCCGTCGTACGGGAGCTGCTGGAGCGGCACGGGCAGACGTACGCGGAGGAGGCCGGCATCACCCTGCGGGACACGCCCTCTCCGCTCTACCGGACCCTGGTGCTCGCGCTGCTGCTCAGTGCGCGGATCAGGTCCGACATCGCCGTGGCCGCGGCCAGGGCGCTGTCCGAAGCGGGGATGCGGGACCCGCGCCGGATGGCGGACGCGACGTGGCAGCAGCGGGTGGACGCGCTGGGAGAAGGCGGCTACCGGCGCTACGACGAGCGCACCGCCACCATGCTCGGCGACGGCGCCGAGCTGCTGATCGACACGTACGGCGGGGACCTGCGCAAGCTCCGCAAGACCGAGGATCCGGAGAAGGCGCTGCGCGAGGTGCCCGGGATCGGGCCCGTCGGGGTGTCGATCTTTCTGCGCGAGGCGCAGGCCGTGTGGCCCGAGTACCGCCCCTGCCTCGACCGCAAGGCGCTCCAGGGCGCGGCGAAGCTCGGGCTGCCGGAGTCGGCCGAGCGGCTGGCGAAGCTCGTCGCCGAGGACGATCTGGCACGCCTCGCGGGCGGACTGGTGCGTGCGGCGCTCAGCTCGAAGGTGGTGGACGAGGTACGCGAGGCCGCGGGCGCGTGACCCGCGCTCCGGGGCCCTGCGCGCACCCGGCCGTGGCCCGCGCCGCGCTCACAGGTCGACCAACGCCTGTACGGGGAGGTGGTCGCTGGGGAACTGGCCGTCGCGCGCGTAGGTGTTGATCTCGGCTCGCCGGACGCGGACCTTCGGCGAGGCGAGGATCCAGTCGATGCGTTCGCCGTCGGGCACGAGCGGCTTGTAGCCGTGGAAGGTGGCGTACAGCTTGCTGCGGGACTCGGCCGTGTCCCAGGTGTCGGTCAGCTTGCCCTCGCCGACCAGCGTGTCGTAGACGGGGTTGCCGTGGGCCGGGACGTTGAAGTCGCCGGTGATCAGGCGCGGGAGTGCCGGGTCCAGCCCGCCGAGGCGGTCGGCGACGAGTGCGGCCGAACGCTCCCTGGACGGCTGGCTCTGGTGGTCGAAGTGGGTGTTGAGGTGGTACAGCTCGCGGCCCGTACGCAGGTCGCGGAAGCGTACCCAGGTGACCATCCGGATGACGGTGTTGCCCCACGTCGCGGAGCCGATCAGGCGGGGCTGGTCGGAGAGCCAGAAGTGATCGTATTCGAGCGGGAGCAGTCGCCGCGTGTCGTAGAAGACCGCCATGAACTCGTCCCGGCTGCCGCCCGCGCGGCCCGTCCCGATCCAGTCGTAGCGGGGTCTGCCCAGGTCCGCCGCGATGTCCTTGAGCTGCGCGTACAACCCCTCCTGCGTACCGATCAGATGCGGCTCCTCACGGCGCAGCAGGGCACGGGTGACGGGGCGGCGTTCGGGCCAGCTGTGGGGCGGGGTGTCCGAGGCGTAACGCAGGTTGAACGTCATCGTCCGCAGGGCGCCGCCCTCCCCCGCACCCGCTGACGCCGCCTCGGCCGAAGGTGCCCCCTCCCCCGAGGGTGCCGCGTGCGCGGTCACGCCCCGTGCCGCGAGCGGCATGGCCAGGGCCGCCGCCGCTGCCGTACGGATTCCGCCGCGGCGGGAGAAACGGGCTGCGGTCATGGGGCGCCTCCGGTGAGTGGGAGCGGGCTTGTCCAGGTGTGTGCGCGGCCCCGGCGCCCTTGGTGCGCGGCGGGCGGGGAGGGGACCTTCGGGAGAGTCTCAGACGCACGGGTGTGGGGGAAGTGGCCCTCGCCGGTACGCGGCAGGAACGCGCGGTGACCGGAACACGCGCCTCCGGCCGGGTGGTCGGGCAGGTGGTCGGGCGGGCGGCCGTCGATCGGCCGTCGATCGGCGGGCGGGCTCCTCGACTGCGGGGCACGCGGCGCGGGAACGGGCGCAGGGCACCGGGGTGTGTGCGCACGGTGTGCTCCGCGCACAGCGGGGTGGGCCGGCCGGTGTCTACTGTGCCGCCATCGCCGCCCGCCCCGGCGGGGGTCCGTCGCGGCGGTGTCCGTCACGGCGGATGTCGCGGTGTCCGTCCGCGGCAGGTGTCCGTCCGCGGCGGGTGGCCCTCGCGGCGGGTGTCCGGCTGGCGGGTGGCCGTCGGTGGGGAACGTAACGAGCCTGGAGGCGCCCGGTGAGCGCAACGTCAGCAGAGTCCGGAGCCACAACGGAGGAGCCCCGGCTTCCGGCTGTCGGCACGTACTTCGACCGTATGCCGTTCACGCGTGGCCATCTCCTGATCGGTGTGGCCCTGTTCATGGCCTTCGTCATCGAGTCGTGGGAGCAGCTCGCGCTGGTCTATGTCGCCGGCGACCTGGGCGGCGAGTTCGGCATCGACAGCGGCAGGGTCGGCTGGGTCCTCTCGGCGGTCGCGCTCGGCATGATCCCCGGCTGCCTGGTGTGGGGGCCTGTCTCGGACCGCATCGGACGGCGGGCCGTGTGCCTGTGGAGCCTGTCCGCCTACGGGGTGATCGCGCTCGCCAGCGCGTTCTCGCCCAACTTCGCGACGCTGCTGGCCATCCGGGTGCTCTCCGGGCTCGCCCTGGCCGGGATCTACACAGTGACGTTCCCCTACTTCCTCGAACTCCTGCCGACACGGACGCGAGGGCGTGCCGCGGTCTACCTCTCGATCGGCTGGCCCATCGGCACGCTCGCAGCGGTCGGCGCGACACAGCTGCTCGGCGGCATCGGCTGGCACGCCGTGGTGATCGCGAGCGCGGTGGCCGGGCTGTGGGCTTTCGCGATCCGCGCCTGGGTACCGGAGTCGCCCTACTGGCTGGCGGGGCGCGGGCAGCACGCGCGCGCCGCAGCCGTGCTGCGCGGCCTGGGCGCCGACGTACCGGAGGGAACGGTCTTCGCCACCGGGGGCGTTCAGGAGAAGGCGGGGCGGCCGGCCGAGCTGCTGCGGGGGCCGCTGGCGCGCATCACGGTGCCGATGCTCGTCGTCAACTTCACGTTCAACTGGGGCTATTGGGGCCTGCAGACCTGGCTGCCGACCCTGCTCCAGGACAAGGGTCTGAGCATGTCGGCGAGCCTCGGTTTCGTGTGCCTGAGCGCGCTGTGCATGATCCCGGGCTATGTGTCGGCCTCGCTGCTGACGGGGCGTTACGGGCGCAAGAAGGTCTTCCTCCCCTACGTCGCCGCTGCGGCGGTGAGCGGGATCGCCTTCGCCTGCTCGGCGAACATGGTCCAGCTCTACGTCGCGAACTTCGCGCTGTCCTTCTTCAGCCTCGGCGCGTGGGGCGTGTGGAACACCTGGAACGGCGAGTTCTACCCCACGGCGCTGCGCGCGACCGGCTACTCGTGGGCCACCTCGGCCCAGCTCCTCGCCACCTCGCTGGCGCCCTCCGTGGTGGGGTTCCTGCTCGCGCGGGCGACGGGCTTCACCCCGACGGTGCTGTTCATCACCGCCTTCCTGCTGGTGGCGCTGCTGGTGGCCGCACCGCTGCCGGAGACGGAAGGGCGCGGCCTGGAGTAGCGCGGCCGGCGCGGCCCGGCGCGGCCCGGAGCAGCCGTGGCCCCGGAGCAGCCGTGGCCCGTGATGCCCCACGCCCGGCCGTAATCCTCACGCCCGGCCGTGATGCCCACGCCCGTGCGGGGGCCTGACCGGGAAGGGCCTGCCTTGCCGGGGCCCTGCCAGGGGGTGCCCCGCCGGGAGCTCTGCCGGAGGGCCGGCCGGGCGGGGCCTGTCCGGCCGGAAGGGGGGTGCTGGGAGACGAGTGACAGGATCGTACGGGTGAGACTGGGTATCGACATCGGACGGGCCACCAGCGTGGCCGTCCTGGTGGAGCGGAACGGCCGGGTCACGGCCGAGGCGGCCGTCCCGAGCCGGGCGGGCGCGGGTGCGAGCGTCACGGCCGTGCTCCAGGCACTCGGCGCCGCCGCGCCCGGATGCCTGGAGGGCAACGGTGTGGAAGCGGTGTGCCTCACCACGGACTTCGCGCGGGTGCCCGCACCGCTCGGGCCCGTCGCCGTGCTGCGGATCTCGCCCGGTTCCCATCCCGCGCTGGCCCCGCTCACCGGCTGGCCGGATGCGACGGCGCGCGCCGTCGGCGGGTTGAGTGGCGTGGCGGACGGCGGCAGTTCGATGACGGGCAGGCAGCTGGCGCCCCTCGACCGGGACGCCGTACGGGAGTTCGCGGAACGGGCGGCGGCTGCGGGCAGGAACGCGTTCGCGCTCTGCGCCGCCGGAGCCGCCGCCAGGGCCGCACCGGAACTCACGGCGGCCGAGATACTGGCCGCGACCGTGCCCGGCGCCCGTATCAGCCTCTCGCACGAGATCGGCGGCTCCGGACTGCGGGAACGGGAGAACGCGACCGTCATGAACGCGGCGCTGTGGGACTGGGCCGAGACGCTCACCCGCGAGGTCGGACACGCGCTGCACGCACACGGTCTCAGCGCCCCCGTCGCCTGGGCACGCAACGACGGAGGGCTGGTCTCCGGCGAGTACTTCCGCCGTTACCCGGTGATCGCCTCCGCCTCGACGGCGGCCTGCGCCCTGCGCGGCGCGGCTGCGCCGGCGGGCGCCGACCGGGCCGTCGTCGTGGACGCGGGCGCGTACGAGGTGCGCTGCGCGGCGCTCACGGACGGCGAACCGGAACCCGGTGAGGCGGGCCTCGGGCCAGGCGGCGTATGGATGGAACACGGGCTGCCCCGCATGGACACGCTGCCGAAACGGGCGGTACCCGGGCGCGACGGCAACGGCGAGAGCGACCGCGGCGGCGAGGGCAACGGCCAGGGCAAGCGCGGCGGCGAGAGCTGGAACGGGAACGGCGGCGAGAGCTGGAGCGGCGGGGAAGAGGCCATCGGGGGCGAGGGTGAGGGTGAGGGTGACGGCGACTTGCCGGCGCGTGTCGCCTGGCTGGTCGCCGGGGTCACCGAACGGGCGCCCGGCGGGGCCCTGTTGTACGCGGGAGGCGCGGCCCGTGCGGCGGGCGCACCGGAGGCGGTGGCGCGGGGAGCGCTGAGGGCGACGGCCTACGGCGCGGCGCGCGGCACGACCCGTGTGGAGCTGGAGCGTGTCGTCGTGGCCGCAGGGGACGCGGAGTTCGCGCGCCTGCGCGACCAGCTGTGCGGGCAGGCACTCACCAGGGCCGTCGCAGCGGGGGCCGATCCGGACAGCGTGCGCGTCGACCGGGTCACCCACTCCCCCGTCTCCTACCTCCCGCGCGGTGTGCACCGCGTCCGCGTCAGCGCCACGGGCGACCCCGCGGGTACGGCCTCATGACCCCCGCGCGCATCGGTCCCGAGGAGCTGGAACACCTCGCGTCCGGCGCGCTGGTGCTGGCCGCTGGTGCCGAGCCCTCGTCGTTCCGCACGGTGCTCGACCTGGCGCGCGCCGCCGTCCGGGACCGGGGCCCGGTGCCGCTGATTCCGGTCGAAGGGGCGGGAGCCGGGCGCCTGTGTGTGGCGGTCTCGCTGGTGGGCTCCTCGACGGCGCTGGCCGAGCGGCTGCCGTTGGGTGCGGAACCGGTGCGCGCCGTGCGGGCGTTGGAGCGGCGGCTGGGGCGGCGTGCCGAGGCGCTCGTTCCGCTGAACATGGCGGCGGAGAACGCGCTGCTGTCCTTCGTCTGCGCCGCGGGGTCCGGGTTGCCGCTGGTGGACGGCGACGGGTGCGGGCGGGTGCTGCCACTGCTGGAACAGACCACGTTCACGCTGGCCGGGGTGGAGGCGGCGCCGCTGGCGCTGGCGACACCGGCCGGTGACGTGGTGGTGATCGAGGCGGCGGGCAGCCGTATCGAGGAGCTGGTGCGCCCGCTGGTACTGGCGGCGGGCGGCTGGGCCGTCGCCGCCTGCTACGCCATGGACGGCACCGCGCTCGCCGCCTCCGCCGTCCCCGGAACCGTCACCCGCGCGCTCGCGGCAGGCGCCCGCGGCACGCACACCCAGCTCGGAGACGCCGGAGGCAGCAACATCGGGAGCAGGAACACCGGGAGCGGGAACATCAGGAGCAGGACCACCGGGGGCAAGAACACCGCGGGCAAGAACACCGCGAGCAGGACCGCCGGGGGCGCGAAAGCGGAGGGCACGCACGTCCCGGCCACGCACGCCCGGGGCACGGACGCGCTGTTCGAACCTTGGGGAGCGCGGCGGCTGTGCCGGGGCAGGATCGTGGGCGTCGAACACCCGGGCGGGGGCGCCGAACCGCAGGAGCAGCCGGAGGCGCTGCCCTCCCGCCCGACGAGCGTGGTCGTGGCCGAGACGGAGGGCCTGGAGCGGCGCGTACGCCTGGAGGCGCACAACGAGGTGCTGCTCGCACTGGCCGACGGCGCCCCCGTCGCCGCCGTACCTGACCAGATCCTGATGGTGTCCCCCGCAGACGGCAGGGTGCTCGATGTCGAACGCGCACGACCCGGCATCGAGGTGGAGGTCGTCGTGATCCCGGCGGCGCCCGCCTGGCGCACACCGGAGGGGCGGCGCCTCGCACGCGGCGGCGGCCTCGGCCCGCTCTCCCCCGTCGCACAGGAGGAGCCGTGATGAACGGGAGCCCAGCGCCCTCGCCCGGCGGCCCCGCGCTCACGGTTGCCGAACTCGTCGAGCGCGGACCGCTGCCCGGCGTGCGGATGTACGGGGCAGCGGGGCGCACGGCCGAGGTGCGTTCCGTACGGATCGTGGACCGGCTGGAGGCGCTGGACTCGCTCAGGCCGCACACCGCCGTCGTACTCACGGGCCAGGTGGCGGAGACCGGCTGGGCGGTGGAGATGGCGCTGCGTACGGCGTGGGAGCACGCGGCTGCGTGTGTGGTGGTGGCGGACTCCGCCGCGCAGCCGGTGTCGGCCGGCGCGCTGGCCGACCGCTTCGGGCTGCCGCTGCTGCTGATCGACGAGGGCGGGGACGCGCTGGACGCCGCCGTACGGATCGCGTCGGCCGTGGCGCAGCCCGACGCGGGCCGTACGGCACTGCTGGCCGCGGCTGCCCGCCGTGTCGCCGCGGCCGGCGCGCACGCGGGACGGGTACTGGGCGCGCTGCACGAGGTGCTGCCCGCGACCTCCGTCGCGCTCACGAGCACGGCCGGAGACCTGCTGGCGGGCCGGCGCACGGCACTTGAGGAGGAGGGCGGCGGACGCGCCGGGTGCCCTGTGCGGCTGGAGGTGCCGGGCCCCGCGGGCGAGGTGCTGGGCGTGCTGGTCGCCCGTACACGCGCGCGTACCGAGGGCTGGAGCGGAACGGTCGAGGAGGTCCTGCGGCTGGCCGTCGCACCACTGACCGCGTGGGCGGCCTCGCGCCGCCTCGCCGACGAACGCACGGGCAGCAGGTCGGCGCTGCTGCTGCGTCAACTCCTCGCGGCGCAGGCGGGGTTCGGGGAAGGGAGCGGTCCCTCACAGGATTCGCACGGCACGGCACGGTACGGAACCGGCGACGGCACGGGCGCCGGGCCCTGCCACACCGACGGGACCGGTAGCTCTGGCGGGACCGGCGGGACCGGCGGGAGTACAGCTCCGGAGGGCCTGTTGGCCGAGGTGGCGGCGCTGGGGCTGCCGGTACGGGGGCCGTTCGTCGTGTACGTACTGCGCCCGGTGGGCGGCCGGCCGGAACCGGGCGCGGGTGCGGCGCTGCGCGCGCTGTGGGCCCGCACGGGAATGCGCGTACCGCTGGTGGCGTACGGGGAACGCGGGGAACACACGGGCGATACGGCGACTGCCTGGGCCACCTGGGAGACGGTGCCGGACGCACACCGCGCGGGGCACGGGGACACCGGATATGGGGACACCGGACACGGAGGTTCCGGACACGGGGACACCGGAGAAGAGAGGGCGAAGGACTGGGGTGCGGAGCGGCTCGGGAGGGCGCTGGACGCGCTCGGGGCGAGGCTGCCGGGCGCGGGAGGTGTGGCGGGCCCCGTCACGGGGATGGCGCAGTTGGGCCAGGCGCTCGCCGAGGCCGACGCCGCGGCGGGCTTCGCGGCTGCCTCGGGTCCCGGAACCGTCGTACGTGCCGACCGTATGGGCGCTGCCCGGCTGCTGTCCGCCGTCCCCGACGAGGAGTTGAGGGGCCCCGCGCGCGTGGTGCTGGCACCGCTGCTCGCCGCCGACAAGGACGGCAGCCTCCTGCGCACGCTGGCCGTCGTGCTCGACGCCGGAGCGGCGCCCACGGCCGCTGCCGGGGTGCTCGGGGTGCACCGCAACACCGTGGCGGCACGGCTGGAACGGATCCGGTCGCTGGGCTTCGACCCGGACGACCCGCGTCAGCGCCTGGCGCTGCATCTGGCGTGCCGGGTGCTGCTCGGCGCCGAACAGGGCTGAACCGACGCCCTGACCCCGCCCGGGGCAGCGCTCTCCGCACGCCGATCGCGCCGGCGGCCACGAGCGCGACGGCTCCGGCCAGGAGAGGCGCGGCCCGGCCGTAAGCGGTGAGGTGGGCGGCTGCGTAGCCGGCTCCTGTCTCGGCACCCGCCCAGAGGACGGCGCCGACGGCGCTGTAGGGGGCGATACGGCGGAAGGAGGGCCCTGCGACACCTGCCAGGCACGGGGCGACGGTACGCAGGACGGGAAGGAAGCGGCAGACCAGCACGGCCCTGCCACCGTGTGCGCTCATCGCCGAGGCGGCCCGCAGCCAGGCGGCCTCGGGCACCCGGCGCCCGAGCCGTCCGGTCCGCAGCCGCGGGCCCAGCCTGCGTCCTGCGCGGTGACCCAGCCCGTCCCCGGTCACGACGGCGGCCACACAGACCGCCAGGACAACGGGCAGTGACAGGGTGCCCGTGCGGCAGAGCGCGCCCGCCGTCACGAGGGCGGTGAGCGTGGGCACGAAGGCCCCGACCAGCAGGACGGACTCGGCCAGGACCGCGGCACCCAGTACGGCGTACGCGGCGAGCGGCGGCACCACGCCGAGGAACTGCGCCGGCGTACTCACCGTGACACCCCTGCCCCGGCCCCTGTGCCGGACCCGGTCACGGTCCCTGCCCCCGCGCCGGGCCCGGCCCCGGTCCCGGTCGCCCCAGCCCCAGCCCCGGCCCCTGCCCCATCCCGGCGCGCCCCGCGCCCGGCCGCATCCCGTCCGCGCCGGACGACACCTCGTCCGGCGCCCGCACCCTGCTCCCCCGCGTCCCGCTCGGCCGCATCCCGAGCGGCGGCGTACTCCCCGGCGACGCCCGCGTGCTGCTCGGCGAAGGGGTCCGGTAGGAAGCGGCCCGGGGGACGCAGAGGGCTCGGCAGGCTCCAGACCCTCGCGGGCGGGAGGTTGGCGAGGACGGTCCTGGAGGTGGCGCCGCAGCGGCGCCGGTATCCGTCCATGAGCGCCTCCACCTCACGGTGCCTGGCGCAGCGCGCGCGGGGCAGCAGGCGGCGGACCGCCGCGGTGCCGAGGTAGGAGAAGTAGGTCAGTGTGCCGCCGGGACGCAGCAGTTCCAGATAGCGGTCCATGATCGTCTCAACGTCCGCGGGGGCGAAGTTCGCGAAGGGCAGCCCGGAGACGATGACGTCGTAACCCTGTCCGGGTTCCAGCCGCTCGACGCGCTCCGGGTGCACCCGGACCCCGCAGGGCGCCGGCCCGTCGGCGGCCTGACCGGGGTGTGCGCTCACGAGGCGGGAGAGGCGCGCGGCGAAGCGGGGGTTGGCCTCCGCTATGTCCAGATGGCTGTCGGGGCCCAGAAGCGGAATGAGGGAACGGGTGACCGAGCCGGTTCCGGCTCCCGCCTCCAGCACCCGCAGCGCGCTGTCCTGCCGCCCCCGCAGCGGTTCGGTGAGCAGGTGGGCCAGGCGGCGTCCGCTGGGTGCGACGGCGCCGGTGGTGCGGATGTCCCGTAGGGCTTCGGCCAGGAACATCAGGGTTTCGGGGCCGCGCCTTGCCGGGGCAGGGGCGGCTGGGGTCTCACGGTCGTCCATGGACCCGAAACTAGGAAGGCCGAGCGGCTCCAGAATCCGCCTTCCTGCGACGGTCACCCCCTACGAAGGTCGGGGCCCGTCCCCTCCGAACGGAGGAAGTGGAGGCGCGCTGCGGCTGCCTACGGTGGGCGGGTGAGCGTATGCGGCGGCCTTCTGGTGACCCGATGGAACTGGTGGTTCCGGTCTACGGAACGGCACAGGTGGCTCCGCACCGTGGGTGCGGACGCCGCGCTGGTGGCGGTGGTGACGGCCGTTTCCGCACAGGAGGCGAGCGTCGGGGCCGGCGGGGGCGGCCTCGGTGATCCGCCCGTCGTCGCCGCGCTCGCCGCCGGTCTCGCGCTGGCGGGGCGGCGCAGATGGCCGCGTGCCGTCGCGGTGGTCACCGTGGTCGCCGCCGCGGGGTGGGCGCTGCTCCTGCCGCTGCTGGTGGGGGTGTTCGGCCTCGCGACCCGGCACCGCGTCCGTGAGGCGCTGTGCTGCGTGGTCGCCGCACTGGGCGTGAACATCCTGCTGACTCCGGAGGCCGGCCTCTGGATGACCCGTGCCTACGGGCCCGCGCTGCCGCTGGTCCTCGCGGTCGTGCTCGGGCTGTGGGCGGGCAACAGGCGCCGGCTGGTGGAGGCGCTCGCGGCCCGCGTGGAGCACCTGCGCGTCGAACGGGAGCTGCGCGAACAGGCGGCGCGGCTGGCCGAACGTGCCGCCATCGCCGGCGAGATGCACGACGTACTCGCACACCGTCTGAGCCTGATCGCGCTGCACACCGGCGTACTGACCACTCGCGGGGACGGGCTGCCCGAGGCGGTGGCCGAGCGTGTGGCGCTGCTGCGTACGGCCTCGACCGAGGCGCTCGGCGACCTGCGCGACGTACTGGGCGCGCTCCGCGATCCGGAGTGCCGCTCCACGGCGCCCGCGCTGCGCGAGATCGACGGGCTCCTGGCCGAGGCACGTGCGGCGGGACAGCAGGTCGAGGCGGCCGTCGAGGGCGACCCCGCGCGGGTGCCGGCCGCGCACCAGCTCGCGGTGTACCGCCTGGTGCAGGAGGCGCTGACCAACGCGCGCAAGCACGCGGGCGGCTCCCCGGCGGGGGTCAGCGTGACGTACGGGCCGCCCGCGACCTTCGTCGAGGTCACCAACTCCGGCCCGGGGCACCCGCGTTCGGCCGTACCGACCGGCGTACCGCCCGGCTTCGGTCTCGTCGGCCTGGCCGAACGCGTCGAGGCGCTGGGCGGACACCTGGAGACGGGGGCGCGTGAGGACGGAACGTGGCGGGTGGCCGCCCGCATCCCCCAGCCGGCCGACCTCCAGAAGGGCTCCCTGGACTCCCCGGGCTCCCGCAACCCCATGAATTCCCTCGACTCCCCCGACTCCCTGAATTCTCTCAACTCCATGAACGGGGAACTCCGTTGATCCGCGCCATGATCGTCGACGATGACGCCCTCGTCCGCCTCGGACTCACCGACCTCCTCGAAGGCGATACCGACGTCGAGGTCGTCGCGCAGGCAGCCGACGGGCTGGAGGCCGTCGAACGTGCCGCTGAACGCCAGGTCGATGTGGCGCTGGTGGATGTGCGGATGCCCCGGCTGGACGGCATCGCGGCGACCGCGAGACTGCGCGCGCTCCCCAGGCCGCCGCACGTGATCACCTTGACCACCTTCGATCTGGACGAGTACGTGTACGACGCGCTCGCGGCCGGAGCCGACGGGTTCCTGCTCAAGGACGCCGACCCGCCCGAGATTCTCCGCGCCGTGCACGTGGTCGCGTCCGGCTCCGCGATGCTCCATCCCTCGGCCGCCCGCAGGGTGATCGACCGCTTCCACCGGGAGACACGCCCTGCCTCCAGCACGGCACGGGCCCGCGTCGACCGGCTCACGCCGCGCGAGCGGGACGTACTGGGCCTGCTCGCCGAAGGCGTGCCCAACGCCGACATCGCCCAGCGCCTGGGCATGCGCGAGAGCACCGTCAAGGCCCACGTCAGCCGCATCCTCACGGCCCTGGACGTCGGCAACAGGGTCCAGGCGGCACTGCTGTGCCGCGACGCGGGCCTCACCGGCGGGTGAGACGCGTGCCCTCACAGGCGGGTGGACGGGGCCTCCGCGCCGGGGAGTTGTGCCGGATCAGCCTCCGGAGGTCTCCCGCTCGCCGGAGCCGTAGGCGCTCACCGCTGCTCCGGGTGTCAGCAGTCCCTGGCGTACGTCCTCGCGTACGGCGTCCGCCGCCCGTTCGGCGGCCGGACCGTAACCGCCTCCGCCGCCCGACTCGCAGCGCAGGACGTCGCCCGCGCGCACGGCGAGCGCGTTGGCCTTCAGCAGCGAACGTTCGTCCGGCGTACCGGGGTTGAGGGTGACGCGGGGCGGGGTGCCGTCCTCGCCGCCGAACAGGCCCCACGCGGGAGTGACCGAACGCTCCCACCACAGCGAGAGCTTCTGGTCGGCTGCGAAGCGGTACTGCCGTACGACACCGTTCCCGCCCCGGGTGCGTCCCGCGCCGCCGGAGTCCGTGCGGACCGTGTACTCCTCGACACGTACGGGGAAGAGCGTCTCCAGCACCTCGACGGGCATGTCGCGCAGGGAGCCGTTGACGTTGTTGATCAGGCAGGACTCGCCGTCCTGCGCGTCCCACGCACCCCAGCCGCCGACCGTCGCCTCCTGCGAGACGAACAGCTTGCCCGTACGCGGGTCGGTGCCGGTCAGCTGGACGATCATCGAGTCGCCGTAGCTGGCCGCCGCGGCGCGCTCGGGCACGGCGGGCGCGAGGGCGCGTACGACGAGGTCGATGACGAGGCCCAGGTGCGAGTAGTAGTACTGGCAGGCCGCAGGTTCGACGGCCGCGAGCATGGTTCCGGGCCTGGTCAGCACCTCCAGCGGCCTGAACGAGCCGCCGTTGAGGGGCACTTCGCCGCTCACCAGCAGCTTGTAGCCGACGCGGCAGGCGGCGACGGTCTGCGCCGCGCCGCAGTTGACGGGCCCCGTCGCCTGCTCGGCGCAGTCGGTGACGTCGACGGTCATACGCTCGCCCGCGATCTCGACCCGCACGGTGACCCGCAGCGGGGTGCCGAGGTCGATGCCGTCGTTGTCGAGATGACCCGTGGCCTCGTAGGTGCCGTCGGGGATGGCGGCGATCTGCTCGCGCTCCAGACGTTCGGTCTGCGCGAAGATCGCGTCACGGGCCGCGAGCACCGTGCCGGTGCCCCACCGCTCCACGATCTCGGTGAGCCGGCGTGCTCCCGTACGCGCGCAGGCGACCTGGGCCCGCATGTCACCGAGTGTCGGCTGCGGGAAACGCACGTTGGTGGCGATGAGCTGGTGGGTCAGCTCGCAGGGCTCACCCGCCTCGTAGACCTTCAACGGGCCCATGCGCAGGCCCTCCTGGTAGATGGTGGTGGAGTCCATCGAGCCGCCGGGGTCCTTGGAACCCATGTCGATCCAGTGGGCCCGCGAGGCGGCGAACCCGATCAGCTCCTCGCTGCCCCCCTCCCCGCTGAAGATCGGCGCGTAGACGGTGACGTCGTTGAGGTGGGTGCCGCCGATGTACGAGTCGTTGAGGAGCCACACGTCACCGGGGCGCCAGACCTCGGCGCCGTACATGCGCTCGGTCGCGCGGGTGCACTCCTCCAGGTTCCCGAGGAAGATCGGCAGCCCCGAGGACTGGCCGAGCACATGGTGGTCCCGGTCCAGGAGCGCGACGGCGCAGTCCTTGGCCTCGTAGATGGTGGGCGTGTAAGCGGACCTGATGAGCGTGGTGTTCATGTCCTCCGCGGCCTGGAGCAGCGCGCAGCGGATGATCTCCGTGGTCACGGGGTCGATGGGGTGGACCTGGGCGGTACGCGCTCCGGCCGTACGGGTTCGGGTGGTGCGCGCTTCGGCGGTACGGGCATCGGCGGTACGGGCTTCGGCGGTCACGCGGCAGCTCCGATCTTGAGAACGAGGAAGCCGTTCGGGTCGACCGTGGCGGCCGAGTCCGGCGGGATCACGGTGGTGGAGGTGGCCTCGACCACGACGGCCGGTCCGGGCACATGGGTGCCGGGCGCGAGGTGTTCGCGGCGCAGGACGGGGGTGTCGTGCGCTGTGCCGTCGAAGGTGACGCGCTTGACGGTCGCCGCGGCGGCCCCGCCGGGTGCCGGTTCGGGCGCGTAGGGCTCGGGCGTCATCCCCGGCAGGCCGCCGAACGCCGTGGTGCGCAGGGTGACGAACTCGACGGGCGCCTCGGGGGTGGCATGGCCGTAGCGGCGCGCGTGGAGCGCGGCGAAGCGCCGGGCCGCCTCGGCGCCGAACCCCTCGTCCGCGGGTTCGCCGGCGCCGGAGAGCGGCACGGTCAGCGTGTAGTCCTGGCCCTCGTACCGCATGTCGACGGCGTGTTCGACGCGCCGCCGCTCGGCGGGCACCCCCTGTTCGGCGAGTGCGTGGCGTGCCTCGGTCTCCAGCGAACCGAGTGCCCCGGACATGGCGGCGCCGTCGAGTGCGTCGCCGGGGGTGAAGAACTGCCGGACGAGGTCGCGCCTCACCTCGGTACCGAGCATGCCCCACGCGGAGAAGGCCCCCGGGAAGCGCGGTACGACGACCTCGTCGATGCCCAGCTCGCGCGCGAGTGCCGCGGCGTGCACGGGTCCCGCGCCGCCGAAGGCGAGCAGCACGAACTCGCGCGGTTCACGGCCGTGTTCGACGGTGAGGGTGCGGATCGCCTGGGCCATCTTGGCGTTCGCCACGTCACAGATACCGCTCGCCAACTCCCCTGTTTCCAGGCCCAGTTCATTCGCCAGGGAAGCGACAGCCGTATGCGCGGCGCCGGTGTCGAGGGTCATGTGTCCGCCGGCGAACCAGTCGGGGTCGACACGTCCCAGTACGACGTTGGCGTCCGTGACGGTGGCACGGGTGCCGCCGCGCCCGTAACAGGCGGGCCCGGGTACGGCGCCGGCCGACTCGGGTCCCACGCGCAGTCCGCCCGCCTCCGCATAGGCGAGCGAGCCGCCGCCCGCACCGATCGTGTGCAGGTTGACCAGCGGCATCAGCACGGGGAAGCCGTCGGCCGCGCCCTCCGACGAGACATCGGGGCGGCCGTCGAGGACGAGGGAGACATCGAAGGAGGTGCCGCCCATGTCGACGCAGATGGCGTTGGGGCGGCCGAGCAGTGCGCCGGCCGCGGTTCCTCCCATGGTGCCGCCGACGGGCCCCGACAGCAGCGTCTGGAGGGGGTGGACACGGGCGAAGGAGGCGTTGACGATGCCGCCCGACGACTGCATGACCTGCACGGGGACGGTCAGTCCGCGTGCGGCGAAGCGGTCCTCGATCCGGTTGAGGTAGCCCCGCACGACAGGGCCCGTGTACGCCTCCAGCACGGCGGAGGAGGTCCGCTCGTACTCGCGCCATTCCCGGGCCACCTGGTGGGAGAGGACCACGAGGACGTCGTCCCCCAACTCTTCGCGGAGGATCTCGCCCGCGCGCAGTTCGTGCGCCGGGTTGGCGTAGGCGAACAGCAGGCAGACGGCTACGGCGTCGAACCCCTCGTCGCGCGCGCGGGCGGCAGCCGCGCGTACGGCCCGCTCGTCCAGTGGCTCGGTCTCGGTGCCGCGCGAGTCGAGCCGCCCGCCCGCCTCGGCCGTGGCGGAGCGGTCCACCAGGGGCGTCGGCTTGCGGTACTTGAGGTCGAACATGCGGTCGCGGTTGCCGCGCGCGATGTGGTAGACGTCGCGCATCCCGGCCGAGGCCAGCAGGAGCACGCGCGCGCCCTTGCGCTCCAGCAGCGCGTTGAGCCCCTGGGTGGTGCCGTGCACGAAGAACGAGATGTCGCCCGGTGATTCCACGGCTCTGCCGAGCGCGGCGAAGACGCCCTCGGCGAGGTCGGCAGGCGTGGTCGCCGCCTTCGCCGCGGCGAAAGTGCCCCGCTCCTCGTCGTACGCGACCACGTCGGTGAAGGTGCCACCGATGTCCATGGCAACCCTGTATGTCATGCCGCCTCCCGGCTCCGTCTGGGGATCGTCGAGACGCTACCCAGCCGCCGGGCGCGGCCCAGGTGCGCCGAGCACGGCCGGAGAGCGCACACGGTGCGCGGCGCACCGGGGCCCGCTGGCTAACGTGAGCGGCCCGCCCCACCACAAGAAGGAGCCCCGCGACCGCATGCCCACGCACACACCGCACACCCCGGAACCGCACATCCCGGAACCGCACACCCCCGCCGCGCACACACCGCAGCCCGCGGGCGAAGCCGGGGTCGTGTGGTCGCTGCTCACGGGGATGTACGCGGCCTACGAGACGGGTGACCGCGAGGCCATCGACGCGTGCCTCGATCCGGAGGCCACCATCTGGGACTCGGCCGTTCCTGGGCTGCTGCGCGGCAGGGCCGATCTGGAGCGCGTACGGGCCGCGCGCCCCGCTCCCGTACCGGGCGGCGCCCCGGCCGAGACGGGCGTGACCGCGTACGACCCGGTGGCGGAGGTCTTCGGGGACACGGCGGTGCTGCGGTACTGGCTGCGTGTGGAGTTCGGCCCCGGCAGGTTCAGCCCGGAACTGGTACGCAACACGGCGGTGTTGAGGCGCTCGGGTACGGGGCACTGGCGCATCGTGCACCTGCACGAGGACGTGGCCCAGGCAGGAGGGGAGCCGCTCCCCTCCTGAACCCGGCCGCCTCCGGCGTCACTTGGCCGCCGCGGTGCGGCCCGTTCAGCGGGCGCTCTCGGGGCCCGCGAGGTGGCGCGCGATGACCATGCGCTGGATCTGGTTGGTGCCCTCCACGATCTGGAGCACCTTGGCCTCACGCATATAGCGCTCGACGGCGAAGTCCGCGGTGTAGCCGTATCCGCCGAGGAGTTGGACGGCGTCGGTGGTGACGCGCATCGCGGCGTCCGTACAGAACAGCTTGGCCATCGCCGCCTCCCGCGAGAACGGCTTGCCCGCGTCGTGCTTGCGTGCCGCCGTCAGATACAGCGCGCGCCCGGCCTCGATCTGGGTGCCCATGTCGGCGAGCATGAAGCGCAGGCCCTGGAAGTCCCCGATGGGGCGGCCGAATTGCTCGCGCCCCGCGACATAGGCGAGCGCCTCGTCCAATGCCGCCTGCGCGATGCCGATGGCGCATGCGGCGATGCCGAGGCGCCCGGAGTCCAGGGAGGAGAGGGCGACGGCGAAGCCCTGGCCCTCCTCGCCGATGCGCCGGGAATCGGGCACACGTACGCCGTCGAAGTGGAGCTGTGAGGTGGGCGAACCCTTCAGGCCCATCTTGTTCTCGGGCGGCGCCGGGCTGAGCCCCTCGGCGTCCCCGGGAACGAGGAACGCGGTGATCCCGCGCGCGCCTTCACCGCCGGTGCGGGCGAGGACGGTGTAGAAGTCCGCGATGCCGCCGTGCGTGATCCACGCCTTGGTGCCCGCCAGCACCCACGCGTCGCCGTCACGGACGGCGCGGGTGCGCAGCGAGGCGGCGTCGGAGCCCGACGCCGGCTCGGAGAGGCAGTAGGCGCCCAGGAGTCCGCCCCCGAGCATGTCGGGAAGCAGTTCGGCGCGCTGTTCCTTGCTGCCGAAGTGCGCGAGCCCATGGCACGCGAGGGAGTGCACGCTGACTCCGAGGCCGACCGTGAGCCGCGCGGCGGCGAGTTCCTCCAGCACCTGGAGGTAGACCTCGTAGGGCTGCCCCCCGCCGCCGTACTCCTCGTCGTAGGGCAGACCGAGCAGTCCGGAGCCTGACAGCAGCCTGAACGTCTCACGGGGAAACGTGCCGGTGCTCTCGCCCTCGGCCGCGACGGGGCTGATCTCACGCTGCGCCAGGTCGCGTACGAGGGTCAGCAGGTCGCGGGCTTCCTGGGTGGGCAGTTCACGTTCCACCGGCTGCGGACCGTGCTCCGTCATGGCGCGCTCTCCTTAGGTCAGGCTGCGGCGGACACGCGCCTGGGTGTGGCGGCGTCGCCGTGGGGAGCTGGCCCGCGTGCGGGCCAGGAGGGTTTCGCTGCCCCCGCCGTGATACTGCACCTCCGGGTTACGGAGGCGGCTGACCAGCGGCTGTGGCGAATTGGAGTATGCCCGATCGGGGGTCGCCCGTCACCGGCGTACGCGTGTGAGCCGAGCCCGATTCGAGCCACACACAGGGAAATTGGTCCGAACCATTGACGCACTGGTCTAGTCCTTCTACATTCCGGTACACGTAAGGATCGTGTTCATGCCAGCTCCGCTCCGGCCAGGCGCGGACACGTGCCACGGCCGCAGCACCCCCCGCTCCCCCACATGCGAGGAGAACCATGCTCGGACCGGACAGATCACGCGACCCCGGCGCACGGCACCTCCAGCCCCGGCGCCGCCGCCTCTTCGCCGCCGTCGGCGCCGCCTGCGCCGTGGTGCTCGCCGCGACCCTGCTGTCGGTCACGGCCTCGGCCGGAGAGAAGGAGTACCCGGACACAGCGGCGAAGCCCTCGGCCGCCGCGGGCAAGACGGTCGGATACTTCACCAACTGGGGCGTCTACCAGCGCAATTACCACGCCAAGAACATCGAGACCTCCGGCTCGGCCGACAAGCTGACGCACATCAACTACGCGTTCGGCAACGTCGCCGGCGGCAAGTGCACCATCGGTGACGGCTACGCGGACTACGAGAAGGCGTACACGGCCGACCAGAGCGTCGACGGCCAGGCCGACACCTGGGACCAGCCGCTGCGCGGCAACTTCAACCAGCTGCTGAAGCTGAAGAAGAAGCACCCCGACCTGAAGATCCTCTGGTCCTTCGGCGGCTGGACCTGGTCGGGCGGCTTCACCCAGGCGGCCAAGAACCCCGAGGCGTTCGCCGAGTCCTGCTACAACCTCGTCAACGACGCGCGCTGGAAGGGCCTCTTCGACGGTATCGACATCGACTGGGAGTACCCCAACGCCTGCGGGCTCACCTGCGACGCGAGCGGCCCCGCCGCCTTCCCGAACCTGATGAAGGCACTGCGCGCGAAGTTCAGCGGCAAGCTCGTCACCGCCGCGATCACCGCCGACGCCTCGGACGGCGGCAAGATCGACAAGGCGGACTACAAGTCGGCCGCGCAGTACGTCGACTGGTATCTGCCCATGACCTACGACTACTTCGGGGCGTGGGACGCCCAGGGCCCGACGGCCCCGCACTCCCCCCTCACCTCGTACGACGGCATCCCGAGGGACGGCTTCAACACCGAGGCCACGATCACCAAGCTCAAGGGACTCGGCATACCGGCCGGCAAGCTGCTCTACGGTCTCGGCTTCTACGGGCGCGGCTGGAACGGCGTCTCGCAGGCGGAGCCCGGCGGCACGGCGACGGGCCCGGCTCCCGGCAAGTACGAGCAGGGCATCGAGGACTACAAGGACCTCAAGAACCGCTGCCCCGCCACGGGCAAGGTCGGCGGCACGGCCTACGCGCACTGCGGCAACCAGTGGTGGAGCTACGACACACCCGAGACCATCGCGGCCAAGGGCGACTGGGCGGCCCAACAGGGCCTCGGCGGCTCCTTCTTCTGGGAGCTGAGCGGTGACACGGCGAACGGGGAACTGATCAAGGCCATCAAGTAGGCAGCCGCCGCTCAGGAACGGCGAGGCCCGCTGTCCGAAGCCATCGAGAAGGGAGGGCCGTCACCCCAAGGGCGGCCCTTGCCGGCGCGGCCCCGTGGCGAACATGCCACGGGGCCGCGCACACGACGGCGCCCCCGGGTGCGCCCCTACCTGCGTGCCTTCGCCCGGTCGAGCACGCCGACCCCCACGGCGGCCAGCGCGACCTGGATGAGCAGTTCGAGCCAGTCGACGCCCTTGGTGTCCGCGACGCCCACGGCGCCCGCGATGGCGGTGCCGACCAGCGCCGCGACGATACCGACCACGAGCGTCCACAGGATGCCGACCCGTTGCCTGCCGGGCAGTACGAGCCGGCCCAGCGCTCCGATGATGATGCCGATGACGATCGCGCTGATGATGCCAGAGATATCCATGACTTCCCTTTCAGCCCTGTTGGGAAGGGTTCTGGATACGAGTGTCCACCGTGCGGCCACCTATGTCGGCCCCGGGGGGACCGGCCGGGGGCCGGTACGTACGCCCCTCAGCCGTCCTGGCCCTCCGCCCGCTCTCCGTCCTCGACGGACGGCGCGGGGAAGGCCGGCTCGAACTCCTCGATGACGGCCAGGGTCCGCCTCAGCGTACGGATCACCAGGTCGCACACCGTCTCCCGGGGCAGCTCCTGGTGCGCGATCCAGTCCAGCGTGACGCCCTCGACGGACGAGAGCCAGCCCACCAGGGCCGTACGTGCCAGCGGCGGGATGTCGGTGCGGCCCCAGGCACCCTCGGCGATCGTGCTCAGCAGCTGCTCGCGCACCCTGTCCCTGATGGCGAGGACCTGCGCGTCGTGGCCCACTCCCCCGGTGACGATGGTGCGGTAGGCGGCCTGGTGGTGCTGCGCGTAGCGCAGGTAACCGTCGATGGTGCGCTGGACACGCTCCGTGCGCGGCAGCTCCACGCCACCGGCGGCACGCAGGACGAGCTCGGCGACCGCGTCCTCGATGATCGCCATGTAGTAGCCGCGCTTGTTGGTGAAGTAGTAGTAGATCAGCCCCTTCGCGACACCGGCGTTGCGTGCGATGTCGTCCATGGACAGGGCGTCGTACGAGGTGTCGGCGAACAGCTTGCGGCCGGTCGCGAGGAGTTCGGCCCGGCGTGCCTGGGACCGCTCGGTGCCACGGGGTGCGGGGACGGAGCGCGGACCGCGCTGTTGACTATTATTCAAAACCGACCCTAGTCTCCAAGTGCCATGGGATGAACGCAGTATGACAGCCCCTCACCCAGGTGCTCGGGCTTCCCCATAGAACCGCACGTTCCGCACTTCTCGCACCTCTCGTACCCCTCGCACCTTCGCACTGCATCCACGGCGATCGAGGAGTAAGTCATGAACGGGAGCAGAAAAGGAACAGGCAGCAGCAACCCGGGCAGAGCCCGTGCGCGCCGTACGCGCAGGCCGCTGCCCGAGGGCAGAACCGCGTGGAAGAAGTCGGCCGTCGTGGCACTGCCCGCCGTGCTGGCGGTCGGCGCACTGGCCTCCGTGATGGCCGAAGGCGCACTGGCCGCCTCCTTCGCGGTCTCGGGCACCAGCTTCCAGGTCTCCTCGGGCAAGCTGTCCAGCAAGGGGCTCGCCTCACACGTCAACGTCGACCGCTCCGTCGACGGCAAGGGACACCCCGTGGCACTGCTCGGCCTTGACCGTGCCGAGCTGGACAGCATCTGCCAGTCGGCGCGCGTGCCCACGCCCCTGGGCACCGTTGTCTTCAAGCTCCAGGCGGGCGGGGACGCGGGCAAGGTCACCGCGAGCAACCTGGTCATCGACACCGAGGACCTCGTCGGCGACGCGCGCTTCGGTACGGCCGAGATCGGGCGCGACGCCTCCCGGCTCGACGCCGTGCCGGGGGTCAAGGGCGAGCGCGGCAAGTTCGGGCTCCAGGCCGGTGACATCTCCGTCGCCGGAGTGAAGTCCAAGGCGTGGTCGGCCACGGGCGGCAACTTCCGTCTCAGGGGGCTCAAGCTCAATGTGAGCCTGGGCGGAAAACAGTGCTTCTGAACGGGCCGGCGCGGCCACGCGGGCCCGGCGAGCTGACCGGGCCCGGCGCGTGGCTCGACCGGCGGCTGCCCCAGCCCGAGCTGCGCCGCGCGCTGCGCGACTGGCGGCGCAGACGGCCCTTCTGGGGAGGGCTGCTGCTGATACTCGGCGGTCTGGAACTCGTCGCCGTACCGCTCTCGCCCCTGACCGTGCTCGTCAGCCTGGGCCTCGGCGGCCTCGCGGCGATCGGCATCGGACTGGCGCTCACCGTGGCGGGCCTCTTCCTGTGGCTGGCACCCCATACGCGCCACTACGTGAGCATCAACGCACTGCTCCTGTCGGTGCTTTCGTTCGCCGCGACCAACCTGGGCGGCTTCCTGGTCGGCATGCTGCTGGGCATCGCGGGCAGCGCGCTCGGGTTCGGCTGGACGCCTCTGGAGCGGGCGGAGGACCGGGAGAGCGAGGAGGGCCGCCGGGGCGAGGCCGCCGAGGCCGCCCCCGGTCGGGAGGCGACTCCCGACCGGCCGCTGCCCCCCGGCCAGGGCGGGAGCCTGGACTCGGGCGGGAGCCAGGGCTCGGGCAGCCCAGGTGGTGCGGGGAACGCGGGCGGCGAGCCAGGTGGCGGTCCACCGGGGCAGCGGACCCTCGCCGTGGCGCTCCCCGTGGTCCTGCTGGCCGCGCTGGGCGGCGCCGGCACCCCGTCACACGCACAGCCGCACGCGCAACCGCGCGGCACCGCGCCATCAGCGGGGCCGGGCGCTCCTGTGGAGGTGCCCCACGCTCAGGCGTTGGCGCCCGGCGGCCCAGCAGCGGCGCCCGGCGCACCCGTAGAGGTGCCGGACACCCCGCCCACCGTCACGACCACGCTGTTCGCACCCGAGGGGTTCACTCTCGCGGGGGTGCGTGAAGTGGCGACCAGCAGGGGGCCGTTGAAGGTGATGGTCCTGCGGATGAAGGCGGCCTCTCTCACCGACTACAGGCTGCGCACCCGTGACCGGGGCGAGAACATGTCCCTCGGGGCCGACTCGCTCCACCTCAGCGGTCAAGTGACGCTCTACCTCACGAAGTTCAGCGGCTGCCTTGAAGGGCTGCTCTGTCTGACCTTCACGCCCGAGTCGCTGCCCGTTCCGCCCGTCGTGCCGCCGTTCGTCTTCATGACACAGGTGGAGGCCGAACAGGCCCTGGTGACCTCGGACGTCATCACCGTCGACGGGCTGACGCTGGGCGCGGGACCCGGTGCGGCTGCCGAGGGGGCCGCGACGTGATACCTCTCCAGGCCGTGCTGTTCTGGGCGTTCGGCACCGGCGCCACGTTCGCCGTTTCGGCCGCGCGGCAGTTGCAGCACTGGCGCCGCTTCACGGGTACAGCGCCGGGCGGGCTGCTCAAGTGGCGCGCGGGCAGCAGGGCGGCCAACCCGTACCTGTGCCTGACCGCGCTGTTCGCCGGGGTGCTGATGGCGCCGACGGGCCTGTTCCTGCTGTGGCAGAACCCGTCGTGGGCGACCATGCACGCCGCTGACGCGCACGACGGTGTGTGGGCCGGCTTCGTACTGCTGTACGCGGGCGGTGTGGTCGTCGGCGCCCTCATCGGCTTCCTGCTGGCGCAGGCCCTGTGCCTGATGGGCATGGCCTACTGGGCGTTCCTGCTCGCCGTCGGCGCCCACTTCCTGCTGTTCGGCACCCTGGTGCACGGCTGGGACGGCTCCGGGTACCGGCGGTTCCTCAGCACAGGGCGGCCCGAACTGGCCGGCTGGCCCCGCGACAGCGTGATCAACAACGCGCTGGAATTCCTCACCTCCGGAACCTTCCTCGCGCTGCTCGTCCTCGGCGCCGCGGTGCTCGGCACCCTGCTGCTCGCCGAGGTCGGCTGGCTGGTGGAGGGCTGGGCCCTGCCGGGCGCCGATGCCGCACGCCGGGTCCCGCGAATGCTGGCGGTGACCGTCGCAGCCGCCGGGGTGTACGGGCTGCCGCTGCTCGGCGCCGTGCTGGCGAGCGTGCTGGTACGGGCGCTCGGCTGGGGCCCAGGGCTCGGCCTCTTCGCGGTCGGCGCCTGGCTCGCGCTGTTGCCGCGGCGCACCCCCGTGCGGTGGCTGTACGGGCTCGTCGGCCTCCCTGACCGGCACTGGCGCACCCTGGAGGACGAGGAGCGGCACGCGGTGGGCACGGCCGCGTGAACGACGTGCCCGCACGGCATACGGGCGGCGCGGCCAGGGTTCCGTACGCCGGCCGGACTGTCAGAGGCCGGTGGCAGACTCGCGGGCATGGATGAGGTGGTGGCCGGACCCGTCACGGGCGGCAGATGGGCGCTGGCCTCGCTCGACGACGGGCGGGTGCGGGTCTGCCCCGTGGACGCGCGCGGCCGGGCCGCAGGCCCCGTACGCACCGAGGAGTCGGCTGCCGCTGCCGTGAGGGCGCGGCCCGGGGTGACGCGCTGGGTGTGGCGCTCGACAGCCGCCGTGCACCCGGAGCTGCTCGCGGCCGGGCTGTGGGTGGAGCGGTGCTACGACATCGAGGCGTCCGAGGCGCTGCTGCTCGGGCACGAGGGCGCTGCGGGCCAGCCGCGCTCGCTGCCCGCCGCATGGGCCCGGCTGCGGGGCCTGCCCGAACCGGAGGACCGTGCGCTCACACCGCGCGACGGCGATCCGCAGCCTTCGCTGTTCGAGGCGGGGCCCGTGCCGTTGCCTGACGGCGTGGACCCGCTGGAGGCCCTGCTGGAGGTGTACGCCGCCCAACTGGCGCGCACGGAGCGCGCCGAGCACCCCGAGCGGATGCGGCTGCTGCTGGCAGGCGAGTCGGCGGGCACGCTGGTGGCGGCCGAGATGACGGGGGCAGGCGTGCCGTGGAGCGCTGACACCCACCGCGAGCTGCTGGTGGAGCTGCTGGGCGAGCGGTACGCGGGCAGCGGGCTGCCCCGGCGCCTGGTGGAGCTGGAGGAGGAGGTGTCGCACGCCTTCGGGCCCGGCTCGCGGGTGCGCCCCGACCTTCCGGCCGAGGTGCTGCACGCCTTCGCACGCGCAGGGGTCCGCCTCTCCTCCACGCGCGCGTGGGAGCTGGAGAAGGTGGACCACCCGGCGGTCGAACCGCTGCTCCAGTACAAGAAGCTCTACAGGCTGTACACGGCGCACGGCTGGACCTGGCTGCGCACGTGGGTGCGGAACGGCCGCTTCCGTGCCGAGTACGTCCCGGGCGGCGCTGCCTCCGGGCGGTGGACGACCAACGGAGGCGGGGCCCTCCAGATCCCGAAGGTCGTACGCCGCGCCGTCGTCGCCGATCCCGGCTGGCGGCTCGTGGTGGCCGACGCCGACCAGATGGAGCCGCGTGTGCTCGCCGCCGTCTCCCGCGACCCCGGCCTGATGACGGTCGCGGGCAGCGGAGGCGACCTGTACACGGCGCTGTCGGAGCGCGCCTTCTCCGGCGACCGCGCCCAGGCCAAGCTGGCGCTGCTGGGCGCCATTTACGGCCAGACCAGCGGTGAAGGGCTCAAGAACCTGGCCGCGCTGCGAAGACGCTTCCCCGCGGCCGTCGCGTATGTGGACGACGCGGCACGCGCGGGGGAAGAAGGCCGCCTGGTACGCACACACCTGGGCCGCACCTGCCCACCCGCCGGGGGCGAGGACCGTGAAGGCGACGGGGGGCCGGACGTTCCCGGCGAGGCGAACGACGACGAGGAGAAGCGGGGAAGCCAGGGAAACGCCGGCGCCGCTGCCCGCGCGCGGGGCCGCTTCACACGGAACTTCGTGGTCCAGGGCAGCGCGGCCGACTGGGCCGTCCTGATGCTGGCCGCACTGCGGCAGCGACTGCGGGGGCTGGAGGCCGAGTTGGTGTTCTTCCAGCACGACGAGGTCATCGTGCACTGCCCCGCGGCAGAGGCGGAAAAGGTGGCCGAGGCGATACGCACCGCCGCCGACCAGGCCGGAGAGGCCGCCTTCGGCCGCACTCCCGTGCGCTTCGCGTTCACCACGGCCGTCGTGGAGTGCTACGCCGACGCCAAGTAGCGCTCTGCCCCCGGCGCCCCACGACGAACTGGCGGCCTGCCCGAACTTCCCCGAGATGGTGGACGAGCGGGCCGGGATCGGACCCCGGGTGCGGCGCACGAGCCGAGCGCGAGGGCGTCGCCGGGGGGGGCGACGCGCCGGGAACTCCGCGCCGCGAGATCATCAGGAGGGGCGGGCATCAGGGCCCGTACGCGAAGGCAGCACGCAGGCAGGCAGTAAACAGGCAGTCAGCAGGCACACAGCAGGCAGGCAGCACGGAAGGGTAACCATGAACGCTTCGGCTCAGATCGGTGTCACCGGATTGGCCGTCATGGGGCGGAACCTCGCCCGTAACTTCGCGCGCAACGGCTACACCGTGGCGGTGCACAACCGTACGTACGCGCGGACCCAGGAGCTGGTGGACCAGTTCGGCGAGGAGGGGACCTTCGTGCCCGCCGCCTCGGCGGAGGAGTTCGTCGCCGCGCTGGAGCGGCCCAGGTGCCTGATGGTCATGGTGAAGGCGGGAGCGCCGACGGACGCGGTGATCGAGGAGTTCGCCGAGCTGGCCGAGCCGGGTGACGTGATCATCGACGGGGGCAACGCGCACTTCGAGGACACCCGCCGCCGCGAGGCGGCACTGCGGGAGCGCGGCATCCACTTCGTCGGTACCGGCGTCTCCGGCGGAGAGGAGGGCGCGCTGCTGGGGCCGAGCATCATGCCGGGTGGCTCGGCCGAGTCGTACGCGTCGCTGGGCCCGATGCTGGAGCGGATCGCGGCACGCGCGCCCGACGGCTCCCCCTGCACCACCCACGTGGGGCCCGACGGCGCGGGGCACTTCGTGAAGATGGTGCACAACGGCATCGAGTACGCCGACATGCAGCTCATCGCGGAGGCGTACGACCTGCTCCGGCGGGCCGCCGGGTTCTCCCCCGAGGAGATCGCCAGGATCTTCCGAAGCTGGAACCAGGGCCGCCTGGATTCGTATCTGATCGAGATCACCGCCGAGGTCCTCACCCATAAGGACGCGGACACCGGCAAACCCTTCGTGGACATCGTCGCCGACCGTGCCGAGCAGAAGGGCACAGGGCGCTGGACCGTACAGACGGCGCTCGGCCTGGGGCTGCCCGTACCGGGAATCGCCGAGGCCGTCTTCGCGCGCTCCCTGTCGGGTCATACGGAGCTGCGGTCAGCAGCCGCTTCGCTGCCGGGTCCGGGGGACGGGGAAGCGCGCTCGGGGGCCATGTCGCCCGAGGAGGCCGCCCGCTTCGCCGACCAGGTCGAACAGTCGCTGTACGCGTCGAAGGTCATCTCCTACGCGCAGGGCTGGGACATGATCCGCGCGGGCAGTGAGGAGTACGACTGGGACATCGACCTGTCCTCGGTCGCCGCCATCTGGCGCGCGGGCTGCATCATCCGGGCCGCCTTCCTCGACCGCATCCGCTCGGCCTTCGCCGGCAACCCCGGCCTGCCCACGCTGCTGGCCGACCCGGAGTTCGCGAGGGAGCTGGGCGAGGCGCAGGACGGCTGGCGCGCGACGGTGACGGCGGCGGTGCGGCACGGTGTGCCGGCCCCCGGTATGTCCGGCGCCCTGGCCTACTACGACGGGCTGCGCGCCGACCGCCTTCCCGCCGCGCTCACCCAGGGCCAGCGCGACTACTTCGGCGCCCACACGTATGAGCGCACCGACCGCGAGGGCACGTTCCACACGCTGTGGGCCGGCGACAGGAACGAAGTGCGTCCGGACTGACCACATGTCACGCGACGGGCGTGTACGGGATGCGCGGGCGCCGCTGCCCGCGCAGGCTGGGGGCTGGAGATCATGCGCGCCGTCCGGCGGCGTGACCGTCGTGACGGAGGTAGAGAATGCGGAACTACGAAGGACCGGCACTGATGGTCTTCGAGGGCGTCGAGACCGAGATGATGGCCGACCTGACCGTCGACCGCAGTGGCGAGCAGGAGGAGTGGGGCGGCACCTTGGAGGCCCAGGCCGGACAGGACCTCGAAGGACTCGTCGAGCACACGGTCATGGTGCGGCTGCCGAACGGCGGGGAGAGCGAGGCCCTGGTCGGCTGGGGCAGCAAGGAGGGGTCAGCGCGGATCATCGGAAACGGCGCAGCGCCCTTCTGACCCGGGCCGCCCCTCCCCCTCTCCCCAGGTGGCGGGGGCGGGGCGGCCCGTTCAGCCGACGAAGCGGCGGCCCGTTCCGGCGGCGGGACCGCGGCGCCGCACTTCCAGGGCCCGCCCCGTGTCAGTACCGGTGCACGGGCGGCGACATGGGCACGCACGCCTTGTTGTTCGGCTCCCAATAGCGGCCCGTCGGGCAGGGCCTGGCGGGTTCGCAGGGCGCGGCGACGGCGGGCACCGCGAGGGCCAGCATCCCCGTGGCGAGGGCCACGGCGAGGGCGCCGCGCGCGAAGCGGTTCCGGTTGAGGCACTCGGTGGTCCGCTCGGTGGTCTCTCTGGTCATGTCGGATGCGTACCTGGTGGCCGGCCAACGACTCGTCCGCCGACCGCGGTTCACCCGTCCGGCGCCCTCCCGGGCAGTGCGGCGCTCACCGGCCGGGTCTGTCTCCGCCCCGTCACAGCCGCGTCCCGGGCCCGTATCCCCGGGCGTCAGCTGTCATCCTCTCCCCCGCCGTTGGCGTCCTGCCCCGTGTACGAACGCGAACGTCCGCGTACGAACGCGGAACGCACGAAACGAGGAGACCCCCATGGCAAGCGGCTGCCGCGACTGTTCGACCTGCACCAAGTCCGGCCTGGGCACGCTGGCGCAGGCGATCGTGGTCGGTGTGCTGTACCTGTGCACACTCGGCATCGCCTACCTGGCCAAGCGCGCCGTACGGCGCCACTGCCCCCAGTGCGGCCACGTACTCTCCCGGCACGCACGCCGCGCCGACGGCTCGTTCCGCGACTGAGCCCGCACGGGCCACTCACGGGCCGCGCACCGGCCCGCACACCGGCCCGCGCTCGGGGTCAACTCCCGTGCCCCGGCGGCAGGTTGGGCCCGCTCCCCGTGGCGCGTGACGCTGGGAACGGAGAAGCGGGCGAACGCCGCGGGGCGAAAGACGCGGGCCGGCGTCGCGGGCGGGCGAGGCAGCGAGCGGGGGGGCCGGGCCACCGGACCGCGGGCTATTGGTCGTCGGGCTTGCGGAGGGAGTCCTTCATCCCTTCGGCGCGGTCCTTGGCTCCTTCCATGGACCCCTTGGCCTTGCCCTTCGCCTGGTCCGTCCGGCCCTCGGACTCCTGCCGCTGGTCGCCCTTGGCCTTGCCCATCATTTCCTTGGCCTTGCCCTTGATCTTGTCCATGGCGCTCTCGTCACCCATGGCGACCTCCTTACGCTCTGACATGACCGGCCCCACCAAATTAACCCTGGACGGAACAAATCTCTCGGTGGGGCCGACGGGAGCCTCGGAAGCGGAAGGGGCCCTCAGAAGCGGAAGAGAGCCTCAGAGCGTGAGGTGTGCCGGGCGCGCGGTGAGCGCCGGTAGCGGGAGCGGGTGGCACGGCCCGGTGTCACTTCGGGACCCGGAGCAGTTCGTTCGGCGTACCTCCGGTCGCGTCAGCGATGGCGCCCGAGGTCGCGCCCTTCACCAGTGCCGCCGAGACCTGCCGCGGTGTCGCCTTCTTGTGCGCGGCGACGTACAGCGCCGCTGCGCCCGTGACATGCGGGGCCGCCATGGACGTACCGGACATGGTGGTGGTGGCCGTGTCGCTCTTGTTGCTCGCGGAGACGATGTCCACGCCCGGTCCGTACAGGTCCACGCGCTTGCCGAAGTTGGAGAACGCCGCCTGGTTGTCGGCCACGTCGCTCGCCGCGACCGTGATCGCCTCGGGCACCCGCGCGGGGCTCGCCTTGGTGGCGTCCTGGGTGTCGTTGCCCGCCGAGATCGCGTAGGTCACACCGGCGGCGATGGACCGCTTCACCGCCTCGTCCATCGCGATGTTCTGCTCGCCGCCGAGGCTCATGTTGGCGACCGAGGGGCCCTTGTGGTTCTTGGTGACCCAGTCGACGCCGCCGACGATCTGCTCGGTGGTGCCCCAGGAGTCGTTGTCGAGCACACGGACCGCGACGATCTTCGCCTTTTTGGCCACGCCGTACTTCGCTCCGGCGACGGTGCCCGCGACATGGGTGCCGTGCCCGTTGCCGTCCTGCGCCGTGCTGTCGTCGTCGACGGCGTCGTAGCCGTAGGAGGCGCGTCCGCCGAAGTCCTTGTGGCCGATGCGGACCCCGGTGTCGAGGACGTACGCGGTGACGCCCGCACCGCCTCCGTCCGGGTACGTGTACTTCTTGTCGCCCTTCGTACCGGCCTGGTCGATACGGTCCAGGCCCCAGGAGGGCGGGTTCTTCTGGGTCCCGGTGGCACGGAAGCGCTGGTTCTGGACGACCTTGTCCACCTTTCCGTCGGCCGCCAGACGGCGTGCCTCGGCCGCGGAAAGCCCGGTGGCGGAGAAGCCGTTGACGGCGGACCCGTAGGTGCGTCTGACCTTGCCGCCGTACTCCTTGGCGAGATCGACGCCCACGGCCGAGGCGTGCCGACCAGGGCTCTCCTTGAGCATCACGACGTAGCTGCCCTTGACGGCGCCCTTCGCACCGGCCGCGTACACCGTTCCTTCGGCGGGGGCAGCGCCCGCGGGAAGCGTCAGCAGCGTCGCCCCGCCGGCGACGGCGAGGGCGGCGCCGACTGCCAGCGATATCCGGCGTTTCTGGGAACGGGCCACGTGGTGTGCCATGCCGGAAAGCCTCCGTGTGAGAGTGCGGGAGAGATCCACTGCGGAACTCGATCGAAACCCTGTCGGATTGGCGCGCACAGCTCAAGCACGGTGGGCAAGTGTGACCCACCCCACGCCACTGATCACGTCAAATCCCCCCGGATCAGCGGCCTTCGGTGGGCTTCGGTGGCCTTCGCCGGACAGTGACCCCCAAGTCGCCCGGGCACATGGGGGCCTTGCCGTTGACCCGACGGGGACGCCGAGCCGGGTGCAGGCGTCGGGTCGCTGGAGCCGGTTGTTCCGCCCGCGCGATCTCGTACGGGTCGTCGGCAGGCGCTCGGTGGGCGCGGCAGAGCGGCGTGGCAGGCGCTCGGCCAGCGCAGTAGGCGCACGTCAGCGCGGACGGGTGCCCCCGTACTCGGCCCGTGCTGGCATCGGAGAACGGCGAACAGCCACACTGTGCCCAACCGTAATCGTGTGCCTCCAGCGTGAGCCCGGTGCCTGCAACCGGGACGCGACCCCACTCGTCGCAAACGGTGGTGGCACGCGCCAGACAATCCACACGCGCCTTCCGCCCCGGCTCGACGCACAGAGCCGTGGGCGGAAGGCGCACGCAACTTCCGGAGTGCACGTTGAGGACGACGATCCGTTCCCGTATCACCGCCCGGCTCGGGCGCACCTACCTGTCCAGGATTCAACAGCGTGGGATCGGGTCCTCCACGGTCAAGCTCCTCCCCGCCGACCTGCTGATGCTGCTGCGCAGGGACGGACTCGACCCCGTGGACAGGCTGGACAGAACTCAGGCGAAGGCACCGGTCTCCAAGGTGCGGCTGCCGTTCGGCGTGAACGCCTGGGTGGTCACCGGTTACGAGGAGGCGAAGGCGGTGCTGGGCGCTGCCGAAGCCTTCAGTACCGACTTCGCCCATCTCGCGGCGAAGGCCGGGATCACGGCCGAACAGAGTCCCGGCGGGCTCGGGTTCAGCGATCCCCCGGCGCACACCAGGCTGCGCCGCATCCTCACCCCCGAGTTCACCATGCGCCGGCTGCGGCGGCTCGTTCCCCGTATCGAGGACATCGTCGAGGAGCGCCTCGACGCGATGGAGGGCCAGGAGGGACCGGTCGATCTGGTGCGGGAGTTCGCGCTGCCCATCCCCTCCCTGACGATCTGCGAACTCCTCGGCGTGCCCTACGAGGACCGCCACGGTTTCCAGCAGCTGGCCATGGACCGCTTCGACCTCTTCGCCGGGACGAACGCCCCTTTCGGCGCCATGTCGGAATCGCTCACCTACTTCCGGGACATCGTCAGGAAGCAGCGTGCGGAGCCGGGCGACGGCCTGCTGGGCATGATCGTGCGCGAGCACGGCGACGACGTCGACGACGAGGAACTCGCGGGGCTCGCCGACGGCGTCCTGACCGGCGGGTTCGAGACGACCGCCAGCACCCTCGCGCTCGGCTCCCTCGTGCTGCTGCGGAACCCGGACGTCTTCGAGAGCGTGCGGACCGACGACGCGATGGCGGCGCCCTTCGTCGACGAGGTGCTGCGCTATCTCACCGCCGTACAGCTGGCCTTCCCCCGCTTCGCCCGCGAGGACTTCGAAATAGCCGGACAGGTCATCCCCCGGGGCGACATGGTCCTGTGCTCCCTCAGCAGCGCCAACCGCGACCCCGCTTACACCGCGGACGGCGGGCACTTCGACCCGCACCGCGGCGCACCGGGGCACCTGGCCTTCGGCTACGGGATCCACCGCTGCATCGGCGCCGAACTGGCCCGCATGGAACTGCGCACCGCCTATCCCGCCCTGACCCGCCGCTTCCCCGCGATGCGCCTGGCGACGCCGCCCCAGGACCTGGCCTTCCGCAAGCTGTCGATCGTCTACGGCATCGAGTCGCTGCCGGTACACCTCCGCTGAGCCGCCCCCGCGGGAGTGGCGTGCGGGAGGCGGGGTCAGGCGAGGTTGGCGAACGCCTCGACCGCTCGGGTGCGGCCTGTGACCACGACGACATCGCCCTTTTCGACCACGGTCTCGGCCGTCGCGTAGGTGAAGGCGTGGCCCGGCCGTTTGATGCCGACGACCGTGACGCCGTGCCGGGTGCGGACACGGCTCTCGCCCAGCGGCACGCCGGTGGCGCTCTCCGGTACGACGGTCTTGACCAGCGCGTAGTCGTCGTCGAACTCGATGAAGTCCAGCATCCTGCCGGTCACGAGGTGAGCGACGCGCTCACCCATCTCATGTTCGGGCAGCACGACATGGTGTGCGCCCAGGCGCTCCAGGATCTTGCCGTGCTGCCTGCTGACGGCCTTGGCCCAGATGTTGGGAACCCCGGCCTCCAGCAGGTTGGAGGTGACCAGGATGCTCGCCTCCATGTCGGTGCCGATGCCGACGACCGCGCTGGACAGTTCGTGCACCCCGAGTTGGCGGAGCGCCTCCGGGTCGGTGCAGTCGGCCACGGCGGCGTGGGTGAGGGCGTCGGCGTACCGCTGGACGAGGCGGGCGCTCTCGTCCAGGCCGAGCACGTCCCAGTCGCGGCGCATCAGTTCGGTCGCCAGGGAGCCGCCGAACCGGCCCAGGCCGATGACCGCGATCCGCTGGTCGTGGGGGCTGCGGGACCCGCGCTGGTCGGCCTGGCCGGCCTGGTCGCCGGACCGTTTGCGGAGGCGTCGCCGGTTGAGGGAGTGCAGGTAGTTGCTCATGGGGGTCACCGTGTGTCTCGTCAGCCGATGATCGGTCGTTCCTCGGGCAGTTCGTAGCGGCGGGTCCGCTGGCGCAGGGCGAGGGCCGACACCAGGGTCACGGGCCCGAGCCTGCCGACGAACATGAGCACGATGACGATGAGTTCGCCGGGGGTGCCCAGGTCGGGGGTGATGCCGGCCGACAACCCGACGGTGCCGAAGGCGGAGACCGCCTCGAACAGCACGTACTCCATCGGTGCCTTGACCAGCGTCAGCAGTGCGAGCGTCGCCGCTGTCACCAGGCCGACGCCCAGCAGGACCACGGTCAGCGCCTGTCGCAGTACATGCGGTGCGAGCGTCCTGCCCAGCGCCCGTGAGGACGGCTCGCCGCGCACCTCGGCGACGATCGCGGCGGCGAGCACGGCGAAGGTCGTGACCTTGATGCCGCCCGCCGTGCCGGCGCTTCCGCCGCCGACGAACATCAGGGCGCAGGTGCTGAGCAGCGTGGCTGGCTCCATCTGTCCGATGTCGAGCGCGTTGAAGCCCGCCGTACGGCTCATGGCGGAGTGGAAGAACCCGTTCAGCAGCTTGTGGCCCGTGTCCAGCGGGCCCAGGGTCGCGCCGTTCCGCCACTCCAGCAGGCAGGTCAGCACCGTGCCGGTCAGCAGGAGTCCGACGGTGGTGAGCAGCGTGAGCTTGGTGTGCAGCGACCAGCGCCGCGGTCCGCGGGAGCGGGTGCGGTGGCGGAGCAGTTCCAGCAGGACCGGGAAGCCCAGCCCGCCGAGGATCACGGCGGCTGCGATGGGCAGTTGCACCCACGGGTCGTGCACGTAGCGCGTCAAGCTGTCGGCGCGGAGCCCGAATCCCGCGTTGTTGAACGCGGAGACGGCGTGGAAGACCGCCTGGTGCACGGCCTCCCCGATGGGCATGCCGTGCCCGAAGCGGAAGCGCAGGGCCAACAGGGCCGCCACGGTCAGCTCCACGATCAGCGTGGTACCCGCGACCCCCAGCAGAACGCGCCGGACCTCGCCGATGCCGAGCGTCTTCGTCTCGACCTGCGCGGTCAACTGCATGCGCAGCCGCAGCCTTCCGGACATCAGCAGGGCCAGCAGCGACGCCAGCGTCATGATGCCGAAGCCGCCGATCTGGATCAGACCGAGGATGACGCCCTCACCGAAGGCCGACCAGTAGGTACCCGTGTCGACGGTCACGAGCCCGGTCACACACACGGCGGAGACCGCCGTGAACAGCGCGGTGACCAGACCGGTCGCGGACCCGCCCGGTGTGGCCCAGGGCAGCGCCAGCAGCGCGGCGCCCAGCAGCGCCGCCGCCGCGAAGGCCAGCACGGTCACCCTCGCGGGGTGGGAGCGCAGCCACGGGAAGCGCATCGGGCCGCCAGCCATTCCTCGCCACTTCCCTTACGCCGCCCTGCCGGAGAACTGACGTCACCTTAACCGGCCCTCCGTTCGAACCCGAGGAGGGCACGGGGGTCGGCGGGTGGCACCCGGAGACGCGGGGCCGCGCAGCGGTTTCAGTGGCCGCCGGTGAGCTGACCGGCGAGTTTGTCGTGCATCTGCGCGCTGGGCCCGTTCAGGCCGACGAGGGTGACCTTCTTGCCGCGCTCGGCATACTTGGTCCCGACGGCGTCCAGCGCCGCGACGGAGGAGGCGTCCAGACGTCCGGACGCGGCGAACACAGCGGCGGAACACAGCGGCGGAACACAGAAGGAGCAGGCGCGAAGATGGCTGAGCGGCAGATGCAGGTCGGCGAGGGCAGCGCGACGGGAGCCGGGCGCGAGCACCTGCGCGGGCGCCTCGACTCCTACCGCAAGGTCGCCGACGCACGCTGCGAGACGCTGCGCGCACAGCTCCTCGCCGCCGAGGACTTCGCCGCGACCCTCCGCCGCAGGCTCCGGAACACCGAGCACCCACGGGTGTGACACCGGGCCCGCGCGGACGGGAACGGTTTCGCGGGAGCCGTGCGACGGACGGTCGACTTCGGCGGCAGGTCCTAGTTTTCGAGCTGCGCCTCACCGCGCAGCCAGCGCCGGAGCAGTTCCTTGCGCACCTTGCCTGTCGCCGTGCGGGGCAGGTCCGGCACGGTTTCGATGCGGCTGGGCTGGTACCACTCCGTCATGCCCTCCGCGATGAGGTGTGCCCGGAGGTCTTCGAGGGTGGGCGGCGGCGTCCCGTCCGCCCGCACGACCACGGCGCAGGCCAGTTCGCCGCCCGGCGTACCGTCCGGATAGCCGACGAGGGCGATGTCCCGCACGGCGGGGTGCGTGCGCAGGGTGTCCTCGACATCGAGCGCGGGGATCATGAACACGCCGCCGATCCGGTCGGACACCCGCCCTGCCAGGTGAATGCCGCCGCGCCCGTCCGGAACCGCGTAGTCCCCGGTGTCGTACCAGCCCCCGTTCTGCCCCTCCATGACGACGAGTTCACCGCTGTCCCTGCCCAGGGTGGCCAGGCAGAGACCGGCGCCGCGTACGTGGAGCCGGCCAGGGTTCTCGCTGTCGATCTCCCCCTCGGCGCGCAGGTCGATCTCGATGCCGGGTACGGGCCTTCCGTCGCTGTGCGCCGCCCATCCCTCGGGGTCTTCGGGGCCGGTGAGGGTGCCCATCATGATCTCGGTCATGCCCCAGCCCGTGTGCAGCGGCACCCCGAAGCCCGCGCGGACCTCGGCGGAAAGCCGGTGCGGGACGGGAGCGGCGCCGCAGCGTACGAAGCGCAGGGTGGGCAGGCTCCGGCCGCTTTCCGCTGAGGCGGCGAGGAGTTCGGAGATGAATACGGGAGCGCCGCCCATCAGCGTGGTCCTCGTCTCCTCCATCCACGCCAGCGCGTTGCCCGGTTCCCAGGTGTCCAGCATCGCGGACGTGCCGCCCACAAGGAGCGGCAGGAGGATGTTCGCGCCCAGCCCCACGATGTGGTTCAGGGAGTGCGGCGTGAAGAACGTGTCCTCGGAGTCGCACAGGTCCTGGCCGGGGAAGCCGGCCTCCGCCGTGTTGAAGACGAGCGAGGAGTGGATCGTATTGAAGCTGTGCAGGATGCCCTTGGGCTCGCCCGACGTGCCGGACGTGAACATCACGTAGGCGACGCGGTCGGGGTCTTCCTCGGCCTCGTCCAGCGGCATCGGGTGCGTCGTCTCCCAGGGCGTGTCCTGGAAGTACCGGGCGAAGTCTGTCTCGTCGCCGGCGACGCGGGCGCCGAGCACGGCCCGGTGCCGCAGAGCGGGCAGCCGGGGCGCCATGGCGGCGACAGCCGCCGCGTGTTCGTAGCCTTCCCAGACGTCCGTCGTCACCAGGACGCCGACGCGGAGCCGGTCCAGTATCCGTTCCAGTTCGCGGGAACGGATGGTCATCATGACGGGCGCGAAGACCGCTCCCACTCTGGCGCAGGCCAGCGCGAGCACGTTGACCTGCCACCAGTTCGGCAGCTGCACCGCCACCACCTGGCCGGGGCGGACACCCAGCGCGTGCAGGGCTGCCGCGAACCGCTCGACGTGCCGGGCGTATTCGCGGTAGGTCACATGGTGGTCCCCCGCGTCATGGCCGGTGGCCCGGGCCGATATCGCCGTACGGTCGGGCGTCTCGTCACGCCACCGCCGCAGGTCGTCCAGGACGGTTCCGTCCCGCCACAGACCCAGCTTCCGATAGTCGCTCATGCGCTGCGCGCCGGGGCGCAGCGAGGTCAGATCCGGTCCGGGCACCTCGTGGGCACCTGGAGCGAAACCGTGCGCGTCCGCCCCGGAAGCCGGTGCGGGATCGCTTTTGTACTCGCCAGTCATGTTGATCAGTTTGTCATGCTGACTCGCCCCGCCCCGGGCCCGGCCCCTGGACGCCGACCGCTCGTCGCCGGTGACCACTCATGTGCCGAGACCGGGGCTGACCAGGCATCATGCCCCGTTCCCCCGCTGGAGCCCTAGCCGGAAACCAGTACGTCGCCGAAGAGGCCGGGTGACACGTTGGCCCCGGTGACGACGGTCGCCAGCACCTCGCCCGGCAGGTCGTGGGTGGCGATGGCGGCCAGTCCGGCGGCGCCCGCGGGTTCAGGCAGCACCCCGAGGGTCGTCAGCGCGGTCCGCATCGCCGCCAGCATGTCCGCGTCGTCCACGACCACCATGTCGTCCACCAACAGGCGCATACGGTCGACGGATTCGGGGATCGGTGAGCTGATCGCGATGCCCTCGGCGAAGGTGTCGGCGCCTTCGGTCGGGAGCACCCGGTCGGACCGCCAGCTGTCCACCATGCTCGGCGCACCCTTGGCGCAGACGCCGACGACGCGGGTGTGCGGAGCGTGCTCCTTGAACCAGCGGGCTACGCCGGTGATCAGCGCGCCGTCACCGACCGGCAGCACCACCGTGTCGATCGGGCCCGCGGTGAGCAGTTCGACGCCGATGGTTCCCGCGCCCTCCGCGATACGCGGGTGCCTGCCGTCCTCGATGAAGACGCTGTCCTTGTGCGCGGCGGCGTACTCGCGGGCGGCCTCCTCGGCACGGCCGCCGCCGATCTCGTGCACGTGTGCGCCGAGGGAGGCCATCCTGGTCAGCTTCACGGGGCTGATTCCCTCGGGTACGAACACCTCGGCGCTCAGGCCGTGCCGGGCAGCCGCGTAGCCGACGGCCTGGCCGAAGTTCCCGGTCGACTCGCACACCAGGCGGGTGCCACGGTCGAACTCGCGGGCCAGCAGGTCCATGCCCCGGCCCTTGAAGCTACGCAGCGGATTCAGCGTTTCGATCTTGACCAGGACCCGTTTGCCGAGCGCGGCGCAGAGCTGTTCGTCGGCGTACTGCGGCGAGTTGAGGAACACCGGGTCGATCAGCCGCGAAGCTTCCGCGATCCGGTCGAGATCGAGGTCCATGCCGTGGCCCGGATCCGTGCCGTGGTCCGGATCCGTGCCGTGGTCCGGGTCCATGCCGTGATCGGGGTTCCTACCGTGGCCGAGGTTCGTGCCGTGCATGTGTGAGCCTTCCGACAGGGGCGGATGCGCAGGTCAGCTCACCGTAGAGCGGAGGGCGGTGATCGCGATTGAAAGTTTTGCCGCCGCCACGCAAAATTGTTGCGTGCCCAAGCCGTCGCCCTTCGTCCCCGACTCCCTCGACCACCAACTGCTGCGGCTCCTCCAGGAGGACGCCGGGCGCACGCTGCGGGAACTGGGTGACCACGTGGGCCTGTCACCCAGCGCGGTCCAGCGCCGCATCCGGGGCTACCGCGCCGCCGGTGTGATCGCGCGCGAGGTCGCCGTGCTCGACCCGACGGCGCTCGGCGCCGCCACGCTGGCCGTGGTCCTGGTGACCCTCGAACGCGAATCCTCCGAGCACCACGCCGCGTTCCGCACCCGCATGCTGGCCGAGCCGCATGTGCAGCAGTGCTACGACCTGGCCGGACCGTGGGACTACGTCGTCGTGCTGGTCACCGAGAGCCTCGCGGCATGCCGCGCGCTGTCGGACGGGCTGTTCATGAACGACGAGAACGTGCGCCGCTACGAGACCCTGCCGGTGCTCGAACCGGTCAAGACCGGCCTCACCGTTCCCCTGCCGGAGCCGTAGCCCGTAGCCATGGCCAGGGGCCGTAGCCAGGAGCCATAGCCCGTCGCCGGGAGCCAGGAGCCGGGAGTCCGCAGCCGACCCGGCTGACCTCCCCCGCGCGGGCCGTTCCGCTCCCGGGGCCGCGCTCACCCGCGGAGGTCGACGACGACCTTGATGTCGTCCTCGGTCTTGTGGAGCGCGTCGGGGTACTCGTCCATCGGAACGCGCCGCGTGATGAGGCCGTCGAGCCAGCCGCCGTCGGCGCTGGACAGGGCCGTGGCGGCCTGTTCGTAGTGGCGGCGTGCGGCGTTGACCGTGCCGAACATGACCGTGTTGTCCAGGACCATCTTCTCGTTCAGTTCATCCGTGCCGAGGGGCACGGGCGAGGAGCCCGCCGACATGCCCGTCAGGCAGATGACGGAGTTGGGAGTGACGATGTCCACCAGCTCGAAGACCAGGGGGCCGTGTCCCGTGCACTCGATGACGACGTCAGGGCTGATCCCCGTGTCCTTGACGTCACCGGTGTGGAAGGTGGCGCCGAGGTCGCCGACCAGCTGCGACTTGGGCCCCTTGTCGTTGATGTCCAGGACGTGGACGTCCAGGCCGCGCTGTACGCCCAGCAGCGCTGCCAGCAGTCCGATCGGGCCCGCCCCGGTCACCAGGGCCGTCCGGGGCCGCCATGAGGCGCGGGCGAAGATGCGGTCGGTCTGCTCCCACGCCTTGGCCAGCACGGACGTGGGCTCCAGCAGCACACCGTGGTCCCCCACACCGGGGTCGAGGCGGATCGCGTAGTCGGGCTCGATACGCCAGTACTGTGAGCCGTAGCCGTCCCGCTCCTTGATGCCGCGTTCGGTGTACCGCCCGTTGCGGCAGAAGTCCCACTCGCCGTGCGAGCAGGGTTCGCACGGCACCGGGTCAGGCCGCCGCACGATGCCCGCGACGAGGTCGCCGACGGCGAATCCACCGGCCACGGGTGCGTCGACCACCACGCCCAGCGACTCGTGCCCGACCACCAGCCGGTCACGCCCCGGCGGCAGGCTGCCGTAGCCCTGCTGGACGATGTCGACGTCCGTACCGCAGATCCCGAGCAGCCGCCCCTCGACCAGCAGCGCACCCTCGTCCTCCGCCGGGTCGGGCACCTCGCCGACCCGCACCTGGCCCGGATCACCGGGCACCACCGTGATCGCCTTCATGCACGCCACCTCTCGACCGGTCCCGCCGGACCCGTGACAGCTCCGTGGGGGTCCGTTCGAGCGTCCCCTCCAGCGAACCGCGCCGCAATTCGGGCGCGGGGCGGAGGGAGGGCAGCGGGTCGCGCCAACACTGGAGGCCGACCCCGACGACCGTCACGGAGAGGTGGCCCGGCATGTGGCAGGACATGGTGACGCTGGAGATCCCGGTCGCGGACAAGATCCTGCGGACCGTACTGGTCTACGTGGTCATCGTCGCGCTCTTCCGCTTCACCGGGAAGCGAGGGCTCGCGAACATGAACACGTTCGACTTCGTCGTGATCTTCCTGCTGTCCAACGTCGTCCAGAACGCCGTCATCGGCGCCGACTACAGCCTTCTGGGCGGCATCATCGGCGCCACCACCCTCGTCGCCGTCAACGCGCTGCTGAACAGGTGGCTGGCCTCCGACGAGCACGCCGCCCGGCTGCTGGAGGGCTCATCGACCACCGTCGTACGGGACGGAAAGCTCGTACGGAGCGCACTGCGGCGGCTCGGGCTGCGTTCGGGCGAGGTCTCCCAGGCGGTACGGGTCCAGACGGGCGGCACCGTTCGCACCGTGGAGCGCGGCAGCCTGGAGCCCGACGGACGGCTCCTCATCGTCCCGCTGCCCTCGGCTCAGCAGGCGACACGGGGCGACATCGACCGGCTGGAGCAACGCCTCGCCGCCATCGAGCAGTTGGTACGGGAACGGGGCGCGCGGTGAGCCCAGGCCGTCCGCCACTTCAGTCCCTGCGCCGGTGGAACGGATGGCGGAACGAGAGGCGGAAGGGAAGGCCGAAAGGCCGGCGCAGCTCGGGCGGGGCGCTGACGCGTACGTGCGTCACCCCGCCGAGCGGCCCGCCCGTGGCCCCGCCGAAGCCGGTGACGGCACCACTGCCGGCGCCACCGTGCTCCCCGAGGTCGGCGCCGACGAAGACGAGGAGGTCCAGGACCACCATCCGTACACCCGCGCGGGCCACAAGAAGTCCCGCTTCCTGCTCCGGAGCGTGACCGGAGTCGGAGTCGGAGTCGGAGTCGGAGCGGGGGCCGGAGCCGGAGTCGGACCGGGAACCTGAGCCGTGGCCGGTGTCCGGGCCGGTCACGCGTCGGCCGACGGCGAGGGCCCGTTCGGCCGCACGTTGCCGGGCGGTGCGGTCGTCGGAGGACACGGTGAGGGAACGCAGCGTCTCGGCCAGCTCCCGTACCTCGGGCGACAGCACGGCGCGCTGTCCGGCGGGCAGCCCCGTGGCCGTACGGGTGAGGGTGAGGCAGCTGTTTCCGAGCAGGTCCAGCCGGGCCGCGTACGCGCTCTCGCGTTCGATGGGCTGCCGCTGGCCCCACCACAGGGGTGAGCGGCGTGCGGCGGTGTCCGCGTTGTCGCGCGCCTCGCCGAGATCGGCCAGCCGCAGGTAGGCGGCGCGCAGGTGCTCCCACGTCCAGTCGGCGCCCCGCTCGCTCTCACGCTCCATGACCTCGGCCGTCAGGGTCAGCGCGTGGGCCAGGGCGCCGAGAATGGCGGTCTCGGCGCGGCGCAGCACGGACAGCGGGTGTGCGGGGAAGAGGAGCTGGCTGAAGACGAGCGCGACGGCCCCGCCGAGCACGGCGTCATACACCCGGTCGATCCCCGCCTTGCTGCCGGTGGCCACGGCGATGACGGCGCTCACGCCGGCCTGCGCCATGGTGATGCGTTCGCCCCCGACGACGAGCGCCGCGAGGATGGCGAGGAAGACGGCGACCGCCAGGGTGGCGTAGCCAGGTCCGAGAACGAGGACCGTCAGCTGGGCGGCGAGGACTCCCGCGACGACGCCGAGGACGAACCGTACGGCGTTGGTGCCGCGTCCGCCACGAGTGGTGTTCAGGGCGACGATCGTGGTGATCGGCGCGAAGATCGGCTGGTGGTGCTCGATGACGTGTCCCGCGAGCCACCAGGACAGGGCGGCGGCGATGGTCTGCTGCAGGACGGGCCACATGCTGCTCGCCACGCGCCGCCGGACGTCCGCCCACGCGTGCCGTGCCCTGCGCAGCCCCTCGCGCAGGAGCGCTGCGACGGGGGGCGGGCGCGACGGGGGGCGGACGTCCACGCTCAGTCCCGCGTCACGGGCCCGTGTCCGCCGTCGCCGCCCTCGCCGTCGCCGCCCTCGCCGCCCCTGCCGCTGCCGCCGCTCCGACCGTTACCGCTCCCCTCCGCCTTGCCGCCGCCACCGGTACCGCTCCCGCTGCCGTTCCCGGTGCCGCCGCCGCTCCCGGTGTTCCCGTTTCCGTTCCCCTTCCCGAAGGACGGCTTGTGTCCGAAGCGGGCCTGGAGCGATGCGTCGACCTCCGCGAAGTCCCTGCCCTGGGTCTCGGGCACGAAGCGGCCGACGAAGACCAGCCCGACCGCGCAGATGACCGCGAAGATCCAGAAGGTCTCCCCCTGGCCGAGCGCATCGGCCACGGGCAGGAACGCCTGGCCGACCACGAAGTTCGACAGCCAGTTGACGGTCGTCGAGGCGCTCGAACCGGGTGCGCGCGCCGACGGCGGGAAGATCTCGCCGACCAGCACCCAGAAGACGGAGCCCAGGCCACCGGCGTACACGGCGATGTAGAGCACCATGAACACGAGCGACAGCTCCGAGTTCCAGTCCGCCACGAAGCTGAGCCCGAGCAGGGCGAGCGTGACCAGCATTCCGGCCAGCGAGATGATCAGCAGCCGTCTGCGGCCCACCCTGTCGATGAGGCGGAGGGCCACCAGTGTCATGAGCAGGTTGATGGCGCCGATGAAGACCGAGTAGAAGATCGAGTTCGAGGCGTTCAGACCGGTCTGCTCGATGATCGTCGGAGAGTAGTAGATGATCGTGTTGATGCCGCCGAACTGCTGAACGGCCGCCAGCACAAGGCCGACGGCCAGCGCAGGACGGGCCCTGGCGGTGAGCAGCACACGCCAGCCCTGCCGCTGCGACTGCTGCGATCCGCCCTCCCCGCCGCCCGACCGCTTCTGCTGCTCCTGGTACTGCCGGAATCTCTCCAGCAGCCGGTCGGCGTGCTCCTCGTCGCTGACCATGGCGATCACCTTCCGCGCCTTCTCCTTCTCGCCGTTCCGCATGAGCCACAGCGGGGATTCGGGCACCAGGAACAGCGTGCCGAGGCAGAGGAAGACCGAGGGGACGAAGCCGGCGCCGATCATGGCACGCCAGTTCCCGCTCCCGGCGAAGGCGAGGTCGACCAGGTACGAGGCGAGGATGCCGACCGTGATCATCAGCTGGTTCGCGCTGAGGACCCGGCCCCTGATCTGGGACGGCGAGATCTCCGAGAGGTAGATGGGCACGGTCGCCGAGGCCGCGCCGACCGCGAGCCCGAGCACGACCCGTCCGGCGACCAACATGCCGAATCCCGTGGCGGCCACGGCGATGGCCGTACCGAAGATGAAGACGACCCCCTCCAGGGCGAGGGTCTTCTTGCGGCCGATACGGTCGGCGACGCGGCCGGCTCCCAGTGCGCCGAACATCGCCCCGATGAGCATGACGCTCACCACGGCGCCCTGCTGGAAGGAGTTGAGGTCGAAGTCCCGCCTGATGTAGAGCAGCGCACCGGAGACGACCCCGGTGTCGTAACCGAAGAGGAAGCCGCCGACGGCGATCACCGCCCCCCAGCGGCCGACCTTGCGCTTGCCCGCCGTGGGGATCTCTTCCTCCAGAGGGCCGTGGGTGCCCGGCTCCCGGGAAAAGCCCTGCATAACGTGTCTCCTCAAGCCGGAACGGCGCTCTGCGCACACACCTGCGCACGCCCCGCGGGGGCTGCGCGGTGGAGAGGTTCCGGAAAGATCGACACGCTAAACGGGCATTACGCCATTGCCCGCCACCCGCTCCGCCTGCCCTGTGTGCTCCGGCGGTCGCGCCTCAGGGCTCGGGGCGTTATATGTGGCTTATGGATGAAAACGAGCGCTATAAGCCTGGAGAGACCGTCCCGACCAGCGGGATCTACGAGTGCGACTGCGGACAGGGCCACCACTGGAGCACCGACGTCAAGGGACACGTCTTCCCGCCGCTCCCCAGCGGCTGCCCCGGCAGCACCTGGGGGCTCCGCACCAGAGCCCACCAGGAGTGAGCACCGGCCGCCGGGGCCGGTGCTCACCACCGATAGGTCAACGGCCCTGCTCAGCCGGGGAGTTGACCTACGATCCACGAACCCAGTTCGGGCGTCATCGACGTGTGCGCCGCGCTCGTGGGTGCGCACAGGTACTCGTGCAGGCCGCTCTGCTCCACCGGCAGCGTGCTGAGGTCGGCGAACGGGTCGGCCTCGGGCGTCGACAGGTCGAAGTCGACCAGGTCGACCGCGCTTCCCGACGGGACGAAGCACGTCGACAGGTGGTGCGCGGTCGCCGGTGCGCCGAGCGCGTTGAGCAGCTGCGCCACCATGTCGAAGTTGTTGAGGGTGCCGCCGGGAGCGCCGTCGATCTCGGGAACGGTGTCGGTGCGGATGCTGACCGGGTCGGCGCCGGTCTTGGCCAGCTCCGCCACCAGCGCGCCCTTGCCCGGGGGCTGCGTGTAGAGCCTCGTACCGGAGAGGTCGCCCTCGGCCGACAGGGCGAGTTCGCCGGGCTTGATGGCGTTGCCGATGCCCTGGCCGTCGCCGTTGGCGACGCCGATCAGCTTGGGGATCATCGGCCAGTCACCGAGCCTGGCCAGCTCCTCCAGGAAGTCCTTGCGGTCCTTGTGCATGTCGGGCTCGCCTTCCAGCGTGCTCGTGTGCCAGCGCATCATCTGCTTCGCCGCCGGACTGCTCACCAGGCCCAGCATCCGCGAGTCGCCCAGCAGATACGGGATCAGCTTCTGGATGCCGATGGGCAGCCAGGCGCCCCGGTGCGGGGTGTCGTAGGAGACGTACAGCTCCGTCCTGTGCATCATCTTCTGCCGCTCCAGCTTGGCCAGCGCGTACCGGGTGATCAGCCCGCCCATGCTGAACCCGCCCACCGTCAGCGGCGCCTCGCCGACCTGCTTGTACAGGGCGGTCTTGATGCACTCGATGGCCACCTCGGCGTTGTCGAGGATCGACTTCGTGCGGTCCTCGTAGCCCAGCAGCACCAGGTCGTGGCCGCGCCCGTGGAGAGCCGAGATGAACTTGTACTTCGGCGAGCCCTCCCCCTCCAGGCCGTAGTACAGCTCGTTCTTCGTGCTGGGCAGGCTGGAGAAGCCGTCGGAGAGGATCACCGGACGCTCGATCGCCGGCCGGCCCGGCACCCGGTAGACCCAGGCGGTGCCGCCGCCCCGGAGGTTCCACGTCTCCTCGGGCTCCGGTGCTTCCGGGTACGCGAAACGGGCGCGCGGGTCGAGACCGCCCAATAAGTTCACGACAGGTGCGGACATACTGACCTCCTGTTGCCGAGGGTTCCGGGGGATCCACCGACTGTGCCCGGTGGGGCACTGAACGTAGCCGGGCCGTAGAGGCGGAACGAATGATTTCGACGGACTTTGGCTACAAAACGATGCATAGGCGGAAAGAGGCGTGCGCGACAACCGGCCAAAGTGCCGTCCGCCCGGGCGCTCAGGCTTCGGCGGGGATTTCGCACCAGACGCGTTTGCCGTTGCCTCGGGGCTCGACTCCCCAGTTGCTGGCGAGTTCCTCGATGAGCATGAGCCCGCGCCCCGACGCCGACTGCTCCGTCGCGGCACGCCTTCGGGGGGCGGAGGAGGAGGCGTCGGTCACCGAGAGGCGCAGGACGCGCCCGTCGTGGTGGCCCACGAGCCCGGCGGTGAAGGTGACGCTGCCCTCGGTGTGCAGCAGGGCGTTGGTGGCCAGTTCGCTGGCGAGCAGTTCAGCGGTTTCGGCGACGGTCTCCATCGACCAGTCCTCCAGGGCCCTGCGCAGGGTGCGGCGCGCGGCATGGAGGGCCCGGGGGTCGGCGCGGTCGATGGTGGCGGAGACATGGGACGGCGCCGTGGTCCTGCCGGGTACCCGGCACAGGAGCAGGAGGGCGACGTCGTCCTCCTGGCCCGTGTAGTCGCCCATCGCGTTCAGCAGGTGGTCGGCCAGAGGGTCCGGGTGTCCGGGGCCTGTGCTGAGCGCGTCCAGGAGCCGGGCGCGGCCCTCGTCGATGTCGGCCGCACGTGTCTCGATGAGGCCGTCCGTGCACAGCAGCAGCGTCGCTCCCGGCTCCAGCGTCGTCTCGGACTCGGGGTAGGCGGGGTGCGCCGAAGGTGCGGCGAGGCCCAGCGGCAGCCCGCCGGGGGTGTCGAGCCAGGTACCGCTTCCGTCGGGCCGGCGCAGTACGGGTTCCAGATGACCGGCGCGCACGGTCACGGCGTGTCCTGTACGCGCGTCGAGCAGCACCAGCAGACAGGTGGCGAAGCGGTCGGTGTCCAGGTCGGCGAGGAACGCCGAGGTGCGGGTCATGATGCTCGCCGGCGGGTGCCCCTCGGCCGCGTAAGCGCGTAGCGCGATGCGCAGTTGGCCCATGACGGCGGCGGCCGTCACGTCGTGGCCCTGCACATCGCCGACGACCGCGGCGATCCGGCCGTCGGGCAGCGTCACGGCGTCGTACCAGTCGCCGCCGATCTCTCCGCGGGAGCGCGCCGGCCGGTAGCGGGTGGCGAGGTCCAGGTCCGGGACGTACGGCATATGTCCGGGGAGCATCGCCGTCTGCAGCCCGGCGGCCAGTTCGTGCTCCTCGTCGTAGAGCAGCGCACGCTGGAGCGACTGCGCGACGGTGCCGCTCAGGGCGGTCAGCACGGTGCGTTCCTCGCGGCTGAACCGGGTCTTGCCGTTGTAGGAGAGCCCGAGGGCGCCGATGGGGGCGTCGTGGGCGATCAGTGGCAGGTACGCGGCGGCGGTGGCGTCCGGCACCTCGTCCAGATACGGCTCCAGCACCGGGTACCGCTCGGCGAAGTCGTCGCGGTCCGTGAGGAAGACCGGCTCCCGGGTGCGTACCGCCTCGCTGAGCGGCAGCGGCGCACCGAGCCTGGCCAGATGGGCGCTTTCGACCCACTCCCGCGGCAGCCCGTTGGAGCCCACCACCACGACCCGGCCGCTCTCCACCATCCCCAGGACGATGCTGGCTGCGCCGAGCTGGAGCAGCAGCGAGGTACTGGTGAGCGCCTCGGCGACGTCGTTCACGGTGACGGTGGGAGCCAGCGCGTCGTTGAGGCAGCCCACAAGGTCGGCCTGCCGGCGGACATCGCTCCTGGCCTGGTACAGCTCCCGGGTCTGGTTGGCGGCGCGCAGCTCGTCGCCGGCCTCCCTGATGATCCCGATGACCCGGTCGGGGCTCCCTTCGTCGTCGCAGACGACGTTGCCCTGCGTGTGGGTCCAGCGCAGCGAGCCGTCGCCGTGCCGTACGCGGAAGTAGAGGCTGAACCCCGACCGCTCCCGCAGCGCGCGGTCGACCCGGGCCCGGATCGCGGGCAGCTCCTCCTCCACCATCCGCTCGCCGAGCGTACGGAGACGGCCGTCGAACTCCCCCGGGCGGAACCCCATGACCGACAGGCCGGCGTCGTCGTAGTGCATCACCCCGCCCTTGACGTCCCAGATGAAGCTGCCCATGCCGTTGACGGCCAGAGCGACACGTGCGGGAACCGCGTTCTCGGCGTCGCCGCTCCGGCCGGGTCCCCCACTCGGTTCGCCGAAGCGTTGCATCGTCGCCTCCCGGCTCGTGGGTCCCCGGGCCCCCACGCGGCGGGTTCGTGACACCGGCCCTTACGAGACCCACGTCCATGATGCTGCGGCGACTCACCCCGCGCCCGCCGGACAAGGCACGCCGGCCACGGGAGGGGCAGGCCGGGCACGGGGCAGGTCGGCCGGGAACGGCGGGAGCGGCGGGCGCCCCGCCGGTCCCGGGGAGTCGGCGCGCTCCTCGGAGCGTCACCGGGGCGTCACTTGGATTCGAGCCGCCCGAGCGGGTTGGTGCCCTCCGACAGCCACTTCCGGGCGGCCGTCCAGCCGGCGTCCTCCATGCCGAGTGCCTGGCGGAGGTAGGCCCAGGTGACCCGCTGGATCAGGGCGACGCGCTCGGGGTTCTCGTCCGTGGTCTCCCGGGCTTCGTAGCCGGGGATTCCGCCGAGGGAGTGCTCGCCCCCGAACAGCGTGAGCAGGCTCTTGCGCCCCGGGCTCAGGTGGTACGGGTCGGTGAGCCACTCAGGGCCCCTGACGGACATCGGCAGTTCGTCCTTGTCTCCCGCGACCACGAGGGCCGGCGTGGTCAGGTGCGCGAAGTCGGTGCCCTTCAGCCACGGGAGGTTCTCGGCCGCGAAGGGGGTCAGGTCGGCTCCGCCCCTGCCGGCCGTGGCAAGCAGCACGCCCGCCGTGACCCGCGGGTCGGACAGGTCGTCGGCGACCCCGCTCACCGGGTCGAGAACGCGCAGGCCCAGCAGGTTGCCCGCCGTCTGACCGCCGAAGGAGTGTCCGGCCGCGGCGATGCGCGTGCGGTCGAGGCGGCCGGCGAGACCGGGTACGGCGGCTTCCAGCAGGTCGAGCCGGTCGAGAACGCGCTTCATGTCCTCGACGCGGAACCGCCAGAGCCGCTGAGCGCGGGGGTCGCCCTGGGGAAGTGCCACGGTCCTGGAGTCCAGGTGGGTGGGCTGGATGACCACGAAGCCATGAGCGGCCCAGAAGTCGGCCAGCGGGCCGTAGCCGTCCAGTGAGGAGCCGAAGCCGTGCGAGAAGAGGACAACCGGCAGCTCGCTCCCTGTCGTCGGCGCGGAGATCCGTACCCGCAGGTCCTCGCCGCGTCCCGGGGCTTCCAGCGCCACCGGCTTCACGGAGACGACGGGGGTGGCCTCGGTGAGGGGTATCTCCGTGCGAGCCATGTCTGCTGCGGCCATGGGAAAGACCTTCCTTCCTGGGGACCCGCGGCGCCGCATGGGCGTCACAGATCCGGACGACGGGACGTGCGCGGTTTGTCCGCGAGGTCCCGGCTCTGCCATCATCAACAAGCGGGACACTGTCCCGTTAGGACTATACGGGACAGTGTCCCGTTTACCGAACGGAGGCGGGGGCCAATGGAAAGGAAGGGAAGGGCGCGGTGAGCGACAGCGAGGGGGCCGCAGGAGGCGCGGCCCGGACGAAGCGGGCGGATGCGCGGCGCAACGAGGAGAACCTGCTCGGCGCGGCTGCCACCGTCTTCGTCGCGTCAGGCGTGGAAGCGCCGATCCGTCAGATCGCGGCCGAGGCCGGTGTCGGGACGGCCACGATCTACCGCCACTTCCCGACCCGGGCAGATCTCATCGTCGCCGTGTACCGGCACCAGGTCGAAGCCCTCGCGGAAGCCGGTCCCGCACTGCTGGACACCGGGAAGACCCCACACGCGGCCCTGGCCGAGTGGATCGACCTCTTCGTGGATTTCGTGGTCACCAAGCAGGGGCTCGCCGTCGTGCTCCAGTCCGACGACCCGTGCTTCGACCCGCTGCACTCCTACTTCCTTGAGCGGCTTGAGCCCGTGTGCGCCCAACTGCTCGACGCCGCGGTCGCCTCGGGCGAGATCAGCCCGGGTCAGGACGCCTACGAACTGATGCGTGGCGTCGGCGGTCTCTGCGCCGGCGGCAACAACTCGCGCTACGACGCACGGCGACTGGTCGCACTCCTCGTCGCGGGACTGCGGCGACCGCACTGACGCGGTCCGCGTTGCGGCAGGGCGAGCCCGGATGCGAGGCGGGCCCGGATGCGTGCAAGCCGGTGCGGAAGGGGGCGGGCGGTCCGGCCGGGGCCCGGGGCGGCTCAGGGGTTGCGGAGTACCAGGCCGCGCCAGGTCCAGCCCGCCCCGAGAACCGTGTCCCGCAGGGGCTCCTTCAGCTCGGAGCTGTCGAAGCGGAACGTCTCCACCACCTCAGGACCACCCCCGTTGCCCCGCCCGATCGTCCACTGCCGGGACGTCGTTTTCACAGGGCCGCGCCCGTATTCTGTCGATATCGGTACGCCTCCGGCCCACTTGACCTTCCAGTGCTCGTCCAGAGCGCGGACCTCGTGGCCCGGCAGGGCGAAGTTCATCCGGATCCGGATACGGCGGCTCAGCTGGGCGCGGGCGAAGAAGGTCTGCCAGGCGGGCTCCAACAGCCGCCACTCGGCGACGAGGTCGACGCCTTCCGGGGCGCCGTCGCGCACGACGTAGGGGACGTCAGGACCGTTGAGGCCGAGCAGCAGCTCCCGTATGTCCTCGGCGGGCCGCGGTGCGACCTCGCCGCCGGGGCGCCTGGTGCCGGTCAGTCTGTCGAAGAAGCCCATCGAGCCAATCTAGGGGGCGGCGGCAGGGCGGCGGAGGCAGGGGCAGGGCGGCACTCCCGCGGTCGGCGCTCCGCTGCCGAGGCGCGCAGCGCCTTGTCCTTCAGGCACGGCAGCGCGGGCATGGAGCGGGCGATCCGGCCGGGACCGCCCGTGCCTGTGCCGTGCCTGTGCCCTGCCTGTTCCGTGCCCGTGCCGTGCCTGTTCCGTGGAGCGCGAGGCGCGTACGGCGCCCGCCGTGCGCGCGATGCGGGGCGGGTGCGCGTGGTGCGTCACCGGTCTGGTGCCGCCGCGCCAGCGGGGGCGCCGACCCGGGCTCCTACGCGTGCGACCGTTTCTCTGAGCCAGATGTGGGCCGCGTCCTGGGTGTACACGGGGTGCCACCACATCGCCTCCTGCACCGGCACAGCGGCGAAGGGGCAGTCGAGTACGCGTACGGCGGCCAGTCCCGCGATCCGGTGGGCCAGGCGTTCCTGGATCATCGCCACGCGGCGGGTGCCCTCCACCAGGTAGGGCAGCAACTGGAAGTTCTGCACGGACACTTCGACGCGTGCCCGCTCGCCGGCCCGCCCGCTCACCAGTCCCACCGCGACGCCCACGTCACCGTGCGGGGAGCGGCAACCCCGTGTAGTTCTCGGCGAGTTCGGCCGCCGCGTGCGGTGAACTGGCCACGCGGTCCAGCTGCGAGAGCTGGAGGCGGGTCTCGAACGGGTCCTGGCCGGGTGCGCTGTGCAGTGTCGTCGTCATGAAGTACGAGAAGTGCTCGGCACGCCAGACGCGCCGCAGACACGTGTCCGAGTAGCCGTTCAGCAGCGTGTCGGAACCCGTCCGCTGCCGGTGGGCCAGGGCGCGGGCGAGGACGATCACGTCGGCCGCTGCCAGGTTGAGCCCCTTGGCGCCTGTCGGGGGCACGATGTGCGCGGCGTCCCCCGCCAGGAACACGTTCCCGTACCGCATCGGTTCGATGACGTGGCTGCGCATCGGCAGCACCGACTTGGATGTCACGGGGCCGCGCGCCAGCTTCCAGCCGGGGTCGGCGTCGAGTGCGAACCGGGTGTCCAGCTCGTCCCAGATCCGCTCGTCGGGCCAGTCGTCCGGGTCCGTGCCGTTCGGCACCTGGAGGTAGAGCCGGCTGACCGTCGGGGAGCGCATGCTGGCGAGCGCGAAGCCTCGCGAGGAGTGCGCGTAGATCAACTCGTCGTACACCGGCGGGGCTTCGGCGAGGATGCCGAGCCAGGAGTACGGATACGTACGCGCGTAGGTGGTGCGCTCAGCTGCGGGCATCACGTCACGGGACACCCCGTGGAAGCCGTCGCAGCCCACGACGTAATCGCAGGTCAACTCCTGTTCGCGGCCCTCGTGCCGGAAGTGGACCACCGGGCTGCCGCCGGCCGCACCGGCGATCCCGGTCGCCTCGGCCTCGAACAGCAGCGGGCCGCCCTCCGCGAGCTGGAGCGCGATGAGGTCGGTGACCACCTCCGTCTGCGCATAGACCCGCACCCTGCGCCCACCGGTGAGGGCCGGGAAGTCGAGGCGGTGCGCGCGGCGGTCGAAGCGCAGTTCGATGCCGTCGTGCGGGATGCCCTCGCGGTCCATCCGCTCCCCCGCACCGGCCGCACGCAGCGCGTCCACGGTGGCCTGTTCCAGGATTCCGGCGCGCTGCCGCTGCTCGGCGTAGGACCGCGTGCGGCGCTCCAGCACCACGCTGTCGACACCCTCCCGGTGCAGCAGTCTGGCCAGCAGCAGACCGGCGGGTCCGCCGCCGATGATGCCCACGGTGGTACGCATCAGCTCTCCCCTTCCGCGCCCGTGGGCGCTCCCGGTACGGCGCCCGCCGCGCCGCCGGGTTCCAGATGTGTACGCGGCGCTTCGAGCACGGCCCGCTCCCACCACGGTTGGGGTTCGCCGAAGCGGGCCGAGGTGCACAGCAGCGCCAGCGAGGTCACCCGGCGGGGGTGGTGCGCGGCGGTCATGGGGCGTCCCCGGTGTTCGCGTGGGGCCCGTGCGGGCGGCGGGTGTCCTGGTCACGCCGGGTCGGCCACGCTCCGTAGGTGCGGCGCAGGGCGCGGTCCACGAGGGCGGGTGCGGCGCCGAGGTGGTGCGCCGGGTCGGCGAGTGCGGCGAGCACGTCAGGGGGCAGCCGCGACCTCACCTCCGGGTCGCCGAACAGGTCGGTGCCGTTCCGCGCGGCACGCAGCGAAGCCCCGGTGACCAGGTCACGGGCCGCAGCGCGCCCCAACTCGGGCTCCAGGGCCGCGAGAAGGCGGTCGCTCAGCACCAGCCCGCCCGTCAGATCGAGGTTCGCGCGCATCCGCCCGGGGTGTACCACCAGCCCGCCGCAGAGCCGGGCAGCCGCCGAAGCGGCGCCACCCGTCAGGCGCAGCGCCTCACGCAGCGGCTGCCATTCGGCGTGCCAGGCACCGGCGGGGCGTTCGTCCTCCGCCGCCAGGGAACCCAGCAACATCGAGGCGAGCGCGGGCAGTTGACGGGCGGCGGAGGCGATGAGGGCCGCCTGCGCGGGGTTGCGCTTGTGCGGCATGGCGGAGGAGCCGCCGACTGCGCCCTCCGCCACCTCGCCGATCTCGGTACGGGAGAGCACCAGCACGTCCGCCGCGAGCTTTCCCAGCGCCCCCGTCGCGTGTGCCAGCGCCGTTCCCAGGTCGGCGACCGGGGTGCGCAGTACGTGCCAGGGCAGCTCGGGTTCGGCGAGGCCGAGCTGCCGCGCGAAGGCGGCGACCAGCGCGGGCCCGCCGTCCCCATAGGCGGCCAAGGTGCCCGCCGCGCCGCCGAGTTGGGCCGGCAGCCCGGACCGCACCCGGGCGAGCGCGGCGTGTGCGTCCAGGACGAGGGCACGCCAGCCGGCCGCCTTGAGGCCGAAGGTGGTGGGTACGGCGTGCTGGGTGAGGGTGCGGCCGGGCATGGGCGTGTCCCGGTGCGCCGCGGCGAGCGCGCCGAGGGTGTCCGCGGTGCGCTCCAGGTCGGCTGCGACCGTGTCGAGCACCCGCGCCGAGACGAGCATCAGCGCACTGTCCAGGATGTCCTGGCTGGTGGCGCCCCGGTGGACGAACTCGGCGTGCTGCGGGGCCCGTTCGGCTACCAGGGCGGTGAGGTCGGCCACCAGCGGGATCACCGGATTGCCGCCTGTACGGGCGCGCAGCGCGAGGTCCCGCGCGTCGAAGTGGCCGGCGCCGGCGACCTCGGTGACGGTCTCGCCCGCCGCCGGGTCCAGCGCGCGGGCGAGCGCGGCCTCAGCGTCCAGGAGCGCCTGGAGTACCGCCCGGTCGTCCGTGTGCGCCTCCGCTTCGCTGCCCGCGCGTACCGGCGCGAGCAGTCCCACGTCCGTCGGCCGGTGGGCCCCGGCATCATGGGCGGTGGTCGTGGAAGGCGTGTGACTCGTCGGATCCATCGAGTTCATCGAATCCATCGAATTCGTCTCAGCCGTCGGACCCGTGGAGGCCGTCGAGTCCGTCGAGCCCGTCGGATTGCTCGGGCCCATCGGACCCATCGGGTGATTCGGACTCATCGGACTCATCGGTTCCATCGAAGACAAGGAAGACCGTCTCCTTCCCACCCTGGAAATGGATGTCGAAGTGATACAGGCCCGGTTCCACGGGCACGGCGAGCAGCGTGCGTCGCCGCTCCTCGGGAAGCGCGGCGAGCAACGGGTCGTCCGGCGGCGGCGCGCCAACGTACACGCGCGTGAACAGGTGGTGCGTCAGCCCGCGCGCGAAGACGCACACCGACACGTATCCCCGCTCGGGCGGCGGCGGCAGCGTACGCAGCACCCAGCCTCCGTCCGCGTCGGTGGGCACGCGCCCGAAGCCGGTGAAGTCGACGCCGTTGCGCCCGGCGAAGCCCCCGGTCACCGGGTCCCTGCGGAGCGACCCTGGGCGTCCCGGGCCCTGCCAGAACTCCAGCAGCGCGTCGGGGACGGGTTCCCCCGCACCGTCGCGCACCGTTCCGTGCAGGGTGATGGCGCCGGGGTGTCCCACGGGCGCGACCTGCCCGCCGCCGGGGAACGGGAGGGCGTACCCGTAGAAGGGGCCGACGGTCTGCGAGGGCGTGGGCGGCAACTCCCGCCCCTGCGCCGGGATCCGCGGCTGATTCGCACGGTGCCGCGTATGGCCCGGCGCATGGCCCGGCATACGGTTCGGCGCACGGTCTGTGGGCTGGTCATCTGGCGGCGGCTTCACCGTTCCTCCTCCGGGTCGGTCGGCGTCGCTGACGGGCCGTCGAGCACGATGTCCCAGCGGTAGCCGAGGGCCCACTCCGGTGTGGACAGCGCGTGGTCGTACGCGGCGACGAGCCGGTCGCGTGCCCGCTGGTCGGTGACGGACTGAAGGATCGGGTCGTAAGGGAACAGCGGGTCGCCGGGGAAGTACATCTGGGTCACCAGGCGCTGCGCGAACGCGGTGCCGAACAGCGAGAAGTGGATGTGCGCCGGCCGCCAGGCGTTGACGTGGTTGCGCCACGGATAGGCGCCGGGCCTGACGGTGGTGAAGGTGTAGCGCCCCTCGTCGTCGGTGAGGCAGCGGCCCACGCCGGTGAAGTGCGGGTCGAGCGGCGCCGGGTGCTGGTCACGCTGGTGTGCGTACCTGCCGGAGGCGTTGGCCTGCCAGATCTCGACGAGCTGGCCGCGTACGGGCCGCCCGGTGCGCTCCAGGACCCGGCCCGTGACGGTGATCCGCTCGCCCAGCGGCTCGCCCGCGTGCTGCCGGGTCAAGTCCGCGTCCAGCGCGGTCACATCGGTGGCCCCGAAGACCGGACCGCTCAGCTCCATGGCCTCCGGGTCCCCGCTCACCGGTACGAGCTGATGGCGGGGATGGCGCAGTGCGCTGCTGCGGTACGGGGCGAAGTCGCGCGGCGGATGGTGCCGTTGTACGCCGTCCGGGGCCGCCGCTTCGGCCGCCGCGTGTCCGGCGGCGATCTCCTCGGAGATCCGTTCCTGTGTGGGCGTCGCGTCCTGTTTGGGAGTCCCGCCCTGCGGCGGAGCCGCGTCCTGCGGCGGAGCCGCGTCCTGTGCCGGATCCGCGTCGTGTGCCGGATCCGCGTCGTGTGCCGGATCCGCGTCGTGTGCCGGATCCGCGTCGTGTGCCGGATCCGCGTCGTGTGCGAGTGTCATCGAATCCCTCACCTCTCCAAGACCGGGGTGCGTACGGCGTCCACGCGGTGGACGTTCAGGAGGCGGCTGTGTTCACGAGAGGGCGGCTCCTGTCTTCTCCCGTACGTCGTCGCGGGTCACGCCGGGGGCCGTCTCGACGAGCCTGAACCCGTCGGCCGTCACGTCGAGCACACCCAGGTCGGTGATGACGCGGTGCACGCAACGGGTGCCGGTGAGCGGAAGCGTGCACGCCTCGACGAGCTTCGGGGCGCCGTCCCCCGTGGTGTGGCCGGTCAGTGCGATGACCCGGCGGGCGCCGTGCACGAGGTCCATCGCACCTCCCATACCCTTGACCATCTTTCCGGGCACGGCCCAGTTGGCCAGGTCGCCCCGCGCGGAGACCTGCATGGCGCCCAGCACCGCGACGTCGATGTGCCCGCCGCGGATCATGCCGAAGGAGAGCGCTGAATCGAAGTACGCGGCACCCGGCAGCACCGTGACCGTCTCCTTGCCCGCGTTGATCAGGTCCGGGTCGCCCTCGCCCTCGTACGGATACGGTCCGACGCCGAGGACGCCGTTCTCCGAGTGCAGCACCACGTCCACGCCGGGCGGCAGGAATCCGGGGACCCTGGTGGGCAGTCCGATGCCGAGGTTGACGTAACTGCCGTCGGTCAGCTCGGCCGCCACCCGGGCCGCCATCTCGTCGCGTGTCCAGGCCATCAGCGCGGCCCCGCCTCTCGGACCGTCAGCTTCTCGACGCGCTTGGCCGCCGCCTGCGCGGGGGTGAGCGGCACGACACGCTGCACGAAAGCGCCCGGCACGTGCACCGCGTCAGGGTCGATTGCGCCGGGCGGCACCAGTTCCTCGACCTCGGCGATGGTCACCCGGCCCGCCATCGCCGCGAGCGGGTTGAAGTTACGTGCCGCCTTGTTCAGGACGAGGTTGCCGTGCCGGTCACCGCGTGCGGCGCGGACGAGCGCGAAGTCCGTGCCGATGCCGTGTTCCAGTACGTGGTCACGGCCGGCGAACGTACGGACCTCCTTGGCCGGCGAGGCCACCGCGACCGTGCCGTCGGGGGCGTAGCGCCAGGGCAGCCCGCCGTCGGCGACCTGGCTGCCGACACCGGCCGGGGTGAAGAAGGCGGGGATGCCGCAGCCACCGGAGCGCAGCCGCTCGGCGAGCGTGCCCTGCGGCACGAGTTCGACCTCCAGTTCCCCACCGAGGTACTGCCGCGCGAACTCCTTGTTCTCTCCGATGTACGAACAGGTGACCCGGGCGATACGCCCTGCCGCCAGCAGGACGCCGAGGCCGCCGCCGTCGACGCCGCAGTTGTTGGAGACCACGCCGAGGCCCCGTGCTCCGCTCGCGTGCACGGCGTCGATCAGCACGTTCGGCACTCCGCTCAGCCCGAAGCCGCCCACCGCGAGCGTGGCGCCGTCCGGAATGTCACCGACCGCGCGGACCGCTGACTCCTCGACCTTGTCCATGGAAGCCGGCTCCCCTTCCTCGGTGTTCGCCAGGTGAACTAGAGTTCGCTCCCGATCCGCGCAGATTCTGTGCCGGCCCGGCACACCTGTCAACGCCTCGGGAGGGCCCGTTGCCGACCACCGGCCCACCTACCGGGGCCACTTCGCCCGAGGCCGAGGCCGGGCCCGAGGCCGAGGACGGGCCCACTTCCGAGGACGGGCCCATGTCCGCATCCGAGCCCAAGTGCACGTCCAAGTGCACGTCCACGTCCACGTCCACGTCCACGTCCACGTCCACGTCCACGTCCACGTCCACGTCCACGTCCACGTCCACCGGGATCGTCGGGCCTCTGGTGCGGGGGATCGCCGTGCTGCGGGCGCTCAGTGACGCGGGCGGCCGGATGAGCCTCAGCGAACTCGCCCGCACCACCGGGCTCGCACGCTCCACCGTCGACCGGATCGCCGGGACGCTCGCGTGCATGGAGTACGTACGCCTGCACGGCAACGAGGCGCGGCTCGCCCCCCGGCTGGCTGAGCTGGGCAACGCCTACCTCGCCGCGCTCGAACTCCCGGACGTGCTGCGCCCGTTGGCGCAACGGCTGGCGGAGGAGCTGGACGAGTCGGTGTCCCTGGCCGTCCCCGACGGTGACGGCATCCGCTTCGTGCACCAGACCACCCGCAGGCGCGCGATGTCCCTCACCTTCCGCATAGGCGACCTGCTGCCCGCCGAACGGACAGCGCCGGGGCCGCTGTTCGCCACCACCTGGACGGAATCCGACTGGGCCCGATGGCGCGCACGCAGGGCCGCCGACCCCGACGACCGCGGCTTCCCTGCCGTGCCTCCGCCGCCACCGCCAGGCGGCATCGACACCGGCGGTGACCTGGGCGCGAGCGACTTCGAGGAGCGTACGGCGCACGCCGCCGAGCGGGGGTGGGCGCTGGACGACCAGCGGATCGAACCCGGCCTGGTCGCGCTCGCCGCACCGGTACACGGCCCCGACGGACACACGGTCTGCGCGGTGAGCGTCGTCAGCCACACCAGCCGGCACAGCGCCGAAGGACTGCGCAGGGCCGTCATGCGCCCGCTGCGGAAGACGGTGGCCGCAATGGAGGACGCGGTCCGGCAGCACAGCGCGGCGGAAACGGCGACGGGTTGGGCGGGGATGCCGAGGGCAACGGCGGGGGCAACGGCAACAGCGGGGGCGACGGAGCGGCGAGGCCACCCGCCGGACGGACTGGCCCGCTGGACCACGGCCTCGAAGCACGCGCTCGGCGCCGGCTTCGTGGAGTCGCTGGCACGTGGACTGGCCGTCCTGGGCGCCTTCGGCGAGGGGCACGCCGAGCGCACCCTCAGCGCCGTCGCCGAGGCAACCGGTCTCCCGCGTGCCACAGCCCGTCGGGCCCTGCTGACGCTGGAGCACCTCGGCCATGTCACCGCGCACGGACGGCTCTTCCGGCTCACCCCGCGCGTGCTGGGGCTCGGCCACCCGCCGCTCTCCCGCACCTCGCTGCCCGAGATCGCCGTTCCACACATGGCCCAACTGGTGGGCCACGTACACGACTCGGCCTCTCTCGCCGTCCTGGACGGGGACGACATCCGCTACACAGCCCGTATCGCCACCGAACGCGTCATGAGCGTCAACATCACCCTCGGCACCCGTTTCCCCGCCTACGCCACCTCGATGGGACGCGTCCTGCTCGCCGACCGTCCGGCCGAGGAGCGCAGCGGCATGCTGGCCCGCGTCGCCCCGCGCCCCCTGACCCCGCACACGCTCACGGACCCCGCTCGCCTCGACGCGCTTCTCGTGCGCGTCGCGGAGGAGCAACATGCTCTGGTCGACGAGGAGTTGGAGGAGGGGCTGCGCTCGCTGGCCGTACCCGTACACGACCGTTCAGGCCGTACCGTCGCCGCGCTGAACGTGGCGATGCACACCAGCCGCCGCTCCCCCGCGGCCTGCCGCACCGAGCTGCTCCCGCGGCTCCGCGCCACCGCCGCCGCGATCGAGACGGACCTGCACACCGTGAGCCGCTTCAGCCATGTGCCGCCCGACTGACCGCGCGTGTGCCCGGCTCCGCCATGTGCCCGGTCCGCATGCCGTCCCTCGCGCCGCACACCATGACCAGGACGGCCGGGGCACCGCCCGGTCCGGAGTCGGGGACGCCTCGTGCGTGAAGCGGCACGCGGAGCGGCGCTCGACGGAGTACGAGCACACGGCAGAGTACGAGCACGCGGCGAGGTACGAGTACGCGGCGGAGGCCCAACGGCGGTGCGCGTGCCGGGACTTCGCGGGTCGGCGGGGGGTGCCGGGAGCCCCGCGGCCGGACGAGATGCGCCGCTCCGTGCCTACGTCGAACCACCTCTCTGGACACGATCGAGCGCTGCCCGGCCCGCCGGGCCCCATGCCGGCTTGCCGCCGGGAAGGCCCCGGTCGCCGTTCTGGCCCATCAGCATGAGGAACAGGCTCTTCAGGACGGCCAGCCCGCGGGCACGCCGGATCGTCGCCCCGTCCACCTGCGCGTATACGTCGAAGAAGCGTGCGGCGGCGCCCGCGGGAAGGATCACCCATGCGCCCGCGAGGTCCCACGCCGGGTCACCGGCGCACATGTCACCGAAGTCGATCACGCCTGAGAGCGTCCCGCCCGAGACAAGGACATTCGCGGGTTGAAGGTCACCGTGCACCCATACCGGCGGGCCCTCCCACCCGGGGGCCGCGACGGCGTCGTCCCAGACGGCCCGGACCTCGGCGGCGATGCCGCCGGGGACGACGGCGTGGAAGAAGTGGTCGAAGCCGTCCGTGTACTGCTTGGGATGACCGCCGCGGTCCGAACTGGTAGGCGCATCGGCGGGCGCCTCCACGTGGAGCGCTCTGAGGAAGCCCGCCAGAGTGTCGGCCGCGTGGTCGCCCCGGCTGATCGAGGTGTGGTCCAGTGGCTCCCCGTGCACCCACGTCATGATGGTCCAGGGCCTCGGGAAGCGCGCGGACGGTTCGCCGATCCGTACGGGGCTGGGAACCGGAAGCGGCAGGCGCGGGGCCAGGACGGGCAGCCACCGGCACTCCTTGCGCAGAAGGTCCGGGGCACCTTCTGTACGCGGCATGCGCACGGCCAACTCGTCCCCAAGGCGCCACATGTGGTTGCCCCACCCACCCGCCACCTCGCTCAAGGCCAGCCGTGCCAGGTCCGGATGCTGCTCCCGCAGCAGGTAATGGACCAGGTCAGCGGTGATCTCGATCTCGGAGTCGGTCATACGACACGACGTTACTAGGGCCGCATCAACCAGCGTTCGCCCTGTAGCGCCGCGCTGAAGGACGTGGCCGCAAGAGACGTAGCCGCAAGAGGGGAGACAACCACGCCAACTCCGAAGGCCGGACGTTCCATCGCCACCGGGACGGTGGCGGCTCAGCAGGCTCCCGCAGGGGCACGGAGCTGTTCGGCCAGCCGCCCGAGTTCGGCCGCCGTGGCAGGCGAGGGGTGGTTGAGTCCGCTGTGCGCGGCCGTCGGGCTCTTCAGGAAGCGCCGGAGCACGGTCACCAGCAGACCTTGCGGCAGGGTCCGCAACGCGGCGAACGCGCGAGGTACCGGTGGCGTCGCCATGGCCGCGAGGTTCTGCCGCACGAGGTGGAGCATGCCGCGGACCGCGCCGGGGTCGGCGGCCAGCTCCACCGGGCCGCCCGCCGCATGCACCGCCTGCCCGAGCGGGACCTCGAACGCGGCGTGCGTCTTGAGCCAGGCATCCATGCGCGGTTCGGCCTTGGCATTGATCCCGGCGGCACGAAACGTCTCCACGATCCGTTCCAGCCGCGGAGTCGTACGGCCGTCGGGCTCGCCGATCGGCATCGCGACCCGGCGTGTCATGAAGTTGGTCCTGCGATAGCGGACCACATCGCCGTCCATCGTGCCGGCGGCCGTGGGGAAGCCGAGCAGCACCCGCCCGTGGCCGATCACCGCGCCCAACGGCTGCGCGCCGGCCGCCCAGTTGTGGAGGAAGAGCACGTCGCCTTCGAGGCCGGCGAGTGACTCCAGCACCGCGTCCACCTGGTGGGTGCGGACGAAGACGGTGATCAGGTCGTACCCGCCGTCCGGATGCTCGACCACCGGTACAGGTACCCGCCTGACATCTGGACTGTCTCCCTCGGCGAGCTGCACCCCGTGCCGGCGCAGAGCGGTCAGGCGCCCACCTCTGGCGAGGAGCGAGACGTCGTGACCGGCCTCATGCATGCGGGCGGCGAACAGGCTGCCGAGTACTCCGGCGCCGTACACGAGCAGCTTCATGGCCGACCTCTTCTCATGGTTGCTGAAGCATACGTGGGGCCTCCGACCCACCGGTCAGCGCACTGGTGGAGGCATTCGCGGGGCCGCTGTTCGACGAGATGCCGGCCGGCGACGAGGGCTGCGCCCGAACGTCCCGGCTGGTCGTGACGATCCTCAGCGACCCGGCCGAGGAGGTGCGCAGCTGGACCGGCCCGGCCGAGGACGCGGTCCGGTCCCGGTCCGGTCCGGTCCGGTCCGCGAGCGCTACCTCGCGGCCATACGCGCCGGCCGACAGGGTCCAGGCGCAGGGCTCGGGCGCAGGGCTCGGCCGCGGGGCCGGTGTGCTGCCTGGGTGCGGTGCACCCAGGCAGCACACATCCTGGTCGGCTGTCGGCAACCTGTCCAGACTCGGTCGGGCAGGACAGAACCGCACCTATGGACGAGGGGAGTCCGCATGACAGGGGATACGGAGAAGGGCCATGCCGGCGTGGTCGGCATGTGGGTCACCGCGGACGGTCACATCCGCCAGGAGTTGCGGGCGGACGGACGGTACGACGAGGCCCGCGGCAACCGGCGCAGCGCGTACACGGGTCGCTACACGGTGACTGGCAGCCACATCGATTACGTCGACGACTCCGGGTTCACCGCGACGGGCGACATCCGCTGCGGTGTGCTCTACCACGAGCACCTCGTGCTCCACCGAGAGGAAAAGCAGGCATGACAGACGCAGCCAAGGTCGTGGCGGTCACCGGAGCGAGCAGCGGGATCGGAGAGGCGACCGCCCGCCGGCTTGCCACCGATGGCCACCGCCTGCTCCTGGGAGCGCGGCGCACCGATCATCTCGAAGTGCTGACCAAGGAGATCACCGGCGCAGGCGGCACTGCGGCGTTCCAGCGGCTGGACGTCACGGATGCCGCCGATGTCCGGGCCTTCATGTCCGCCACCCGCGAGCGCTACGGCCGAGTCGATGTGGTGGTCAACAACGCCGGAGTGATGCCGCTCTCGCCGCTGGAAGCGCTCAAGACCGACGAGTGGGACCGGATGATTGACGTCAACGTGCGGGGGGTCCTGCACGGTATCGCCGCTGCCCTGCCCGCGATGCGCGCTCAGGGCGGCGGGCACTTCGTGAACATCGCCTCCGTCGGCGCATACGAGGTCTCTCCCACAGCCGCCGTCTACTGCGCGACCAAATTCGCCGTACGCGCGATCTCCGAAGGACTGCGCCAGGAGTCCACAGGGAACATCCGGGTCACCCTCGTCTCTCCCGGCGTGACCGAGTCGGAACTCGCCGACAGCATCTCCGACCCTGCTGCCAGGGAGGCCATGAAGACCTACCGCGCCGTGGCACTGCCCGCCTCCGCCATCGCGGAGGCCATTGCCTACGCCATCTCCCAGCCTTCGCAGGTCGACGTCAACGAAATCGTCGTCCGCCCCGCCGCAAGCGCCCAATGACCTGCGGCAGCGCCACACTTGTCGCACGCGGTAGCGTCGAGCACACCGGCACCGAGCTGCACAAAGTGGTCTCCACTCGCCTCGCGTCACACGGTCACCCCGGTGGCGCCGCGGCCCCTGACCCGGCGGCCCCGCGACCCCGCAGCCCCCGTCCCCGCGACCCCGTGCGCGAGGCCCGCCGGGCCCGTCCCGTTTCCCGTTCGGCGCAGTGGGGCCCGGCTGAGGTGACTGAACCGAACCGGTGAGTGGCTGCACTACCGGCGCCGAAATGGGTACCCCTGTCCGTTCCGAGCCCTCTGTGGGCCGGAACGAGCGGCATCGAGGCTGAAGGAAACCGAGACCAGTGACAGACGTGGCGAAACAGGGACCCGAGCCCGGCGACGACCGCCCGGTGCTCACCAACCGGCAGGGCCATCAGGTCTACGACAACCAGAACCAGCGGACGGTCGGCGCACGCGGGCCGGCCACGCTGGAGAACTACCAATTCCTGGAGAAGATCAGTCACTTCGACCGGGAGCGCATCCCCGAGCGCGTGGTCCACGCCCGCGGTGTGACCTCGTACGGCTTCTTCGAGAGCTACGGCACGTGGGGCGACGAGCCCATCGCCCGCCATACGCGCGCCAAGCTGTTCCAGGAACGCGGCAAGCGTACGGAGGTGGCCGTACGCTTCTCCACCGTCATCGGCGGCCGGGACTCCTCGGAGGCGGCACGTGACCCGCGCGGTTTCGCGGTGAAGTTCTACACCGAGGACGGCAACTGGGACCTGGTCGGCAACAACCTGGCGGTGTTCTTCATCCGGGACGCCATCAAGTTCCCCGACGTCATCCACGCACTCAAGCCCGATCCGGTGTCGCACGAGCAGAAGCCGGCCCGGATCTTCGACTTCATGTCGCAGACCCCCGAGTCGATGCACATGCTCGTCAACCTCTTCAGCCCGCGCGGAATCCCCGCCGACTACCGCCACATGCAGGGCTTCGGCGTCAACACCTACAAATGGGTGAACGAGGAGGGCAGGACCGTCCTGGTCAAGTACCACTGGGTGCCCAAGCAGGGCGTGCGCAGCATGACCGAGGAGGACGCCGCCGCCGTCCAGGCCGGGGAGCTGGGCCACGCGACCAAGGACCTCTACGAGGCGATCCGGCGCGGCGACCACCCCGAGTGGGAGCTGCTCGTCCAGATGATGGACGACCACGAGCACCCCGAGCTGGACTTCGACCCGCTGGACGACACGAAGACCTGGCCGGAACAGGAGTTCCCGCCCAGGCCGGTGGGCCGCATGGTCCTGGACCGTACGGTCGACAACTACTTCGCCGAGAACGAGCAGATCTCCTTCGGCACCGGCGTCCTCGTCGACGGCCTGGACTTCTCCGACGACAAAATGCTGGTCGGACGGACCTTCTCCTACAGCGACACCCAGCGCTACCGCGTCGGCCCCAACTACCTCCAACTGCCCGTCAACCGCGCCAAGAACGCCACCGTGCACACCAACCAGCGCGACGGTCTGATGGCGTATGAGCAGGACCAGCGCGCGGAGAGTCCCGAGGTCAACTACGAACCCTCGGTCACCGGAGGTGTGCGCGAGGGCGAGTACCCGACCCACGACGAGCAGGGCCCCGAACTCCTGGGCCGGCTCACCCGCAAACGCATCCCCCGTACCAACGACTACCTCCAGGCGGGCCAGCGCTACTGCCTCATGGAGGACTGGGAACGCGACGACCTGGTGAAGAATTTCGTCGACCTCATCTCCCAGACCGACCGGGCGGTGCGGGAGCGGATGGTGTGGCACTTCCTGCTGGTCGAGAACGACCTCGGCCTGCGGGTCGGTGAGGGCCTCGGCATCGGCCCGCGCGACGTCGCCCATCTGGAGCCGCTGCCCAACCAGGTCCTCACGGACGAGGACCGCAAGCGTCTCGCGAACCTCGGGAACAACCCGCCACGTGACGTCTCGGGCCTCACCATGACCCACTGCGTCCCCGACGAACGGCACGTCGCCACAGGCTGACGGCGCGCCGTGCGCGGCTGGGCCGGTGGGCCGGTGGGGCCAGTGGCGCCAGTAGGGCCGGTGGGCCAGTGAACTGGTGAGCCGGTGAACTGGTGGGCCGGTCACGCGCGGACGAGGCCCACGTCCGGACCGCCGTGGCCCCCCGGCCCGCCTGGTCTCCGACCGGATAGCGGTCGGGCCGGGCGGGCCCGGGGAGCGAGAGAGGAGGGCAGGGGAGGGGAGGGGAGGCCGAGCGGGCGGGCGAGGGGACGGCCGGGCAGGCAGGCCAAGCCGCCAGACAGGGTGTCCGGCAGGCAGGGTGTCCGGCGCCGACTCCCGCCGACTCCCGGCGGCTCCCGTGTCAGGTCGCCGGATGGAGTTCCCGCAGTGCCTCCAGTACCTCCTGGTCGGAGACCTGCGCGAAGTCGTCGTACCACTGGCCCACCGACATCAGGGCCTGCGGCTGGTGCAGGCAGACGACGTCGGCGCCCTCCTCCCGCAGCCCTTCGACCACGTCGGGATCGCCGACGGGAACGGCGAGCACGAGCCGTACGGGGTCCTGGCGGAGCACGTGGCGGACGGCTGCGCGAGCGGTCATGCCCGTGGCCAGTCCGTCGTCGACCAGCAGAACGGAACGCCCGTGGGCATGGGGTGCCGGCCGCCCCTCGCGGTAGGCGTCCTCCCGCCTGCGCAGCTCCGTACGCTCACGCTCCACCGTCGGCCCGAATGTGTGCTCGTCCAGGTGGAGGGCTGCCATGTGCCCGGTGTCGAACAGGGGCGGGTCCTCATCGACGAGCGCGCCGATACCGACCTCCGGGGAACCCGGAACGCCGATCTTACGGACCGTGAGTACATCCAGCGGCACGTGGAGTGCCCGGGCGACCTCCGCACCGACGGGAACGCCCCCTCGGGGCAGCGCGAGCACGAGCGCGCCGGTGAGATCGCCGCTGCCCGCCCACTCAAGAAGCCGGACGGCGAGTTCCTGGCCGGCTTGCCGGCGGTTGTCGAATCGCAAGGCGCTGCTCCTCTCCTGAGTGCCCGGCACCGCACAGGGCGGCCCCTCGCGCCGGGGTTGGCGCCCGCGCACCGTGTGGTGGCACGTCACGGGCGACGGGTCGCCCGGCGCCGACCCGCGGCCGTGGCCGTGGCCGTGGGCCCGCAGAGGCACCGTTGTCCCGCCGGGACGGGACAGGACGGGCCGACGAGCGCCCGCCGCCTCTCCCCCGGCGCCCCGACATGTCAGTCATCGGGGGTTCGGCCGCCCGGGTACCCCGCTGACCCCCCTGGCACACAGAGCCACGCCCGAGGCCCACGGACACGCACCGCCACGTACCGCCACGTACCGCCGCAGGCCGGACAGCCGGCGCGCGCATCGGCGCTCCCGGAGGGGGTACCGGGCAGGCGTCCGACCCAGAATCCGCGTGTGCCCACAGGAGGCGTCATGGCAAGCATCAGCCCGATTGACCTGCAGAAGGCGTTGGAGGGCGCCGACTACCCCGCCAGCCGGGACGACCTGGTGGCACTGGCCAGAAACAACGGCGCGAACGACGGCCTGGTCGACAAGCTCGCGCATGCGGACATGGACCGGTTCGACGGGCCCAACGACGTGCAGTCGGCGGTCTTCATCACCGAGTAACCCCGCGTCGCCCAGTCCCCGCGTCGCTCCAGCCCCGCACGCCCCGGTACGTGCGGGGCTGGAACGACTCGCCCAACACCCGGGCGCCACCCGCGAGTTCGGCCGGAGCGAGGACCTACCTGTCCGGCGAGAACGAGACGCCCGGCGCTGCCGAACGCACGCCGCGACGGCCAGAAATCACCGCAGCGTGCGGCCCCCGCGCGTCAACGGCCGCCCACCGTCTCGGCGTTGCGGCGCGGCGGCGCGGCGCCGGGGGCCGCCGCACGGCGGCATGACGACGTTGGGCGTAGGGACGTAGGGGCGCGGCGGCATAGCAGCGTCATGACGTGGGCGGATATGAGGCGGGGGCGCTATGCCGTGGGGGCGCTATGACATGACGTGGCGGCGTTGCGGACGGACGCGGGCCTGGACGATACGGAGATCCTGGACCTTCCATGCCGTCGCCGTCTTCGCCCGGGCCGGCCGCCTGATGCTCGCTCCGGGCGAGCCCCGTTCCCTCTCCAAGGAGCCCCGCAGCATGACCGCCACGCTCGACCACCCCCTCGTCGAAGCGGCCCACCGGCTGGCCGACGACGTACTCTCCCCCGCCGCCGAGGCGCACGACCGCGAGGGCGTCACGCCCGAGGCGATCGCCGCCGTCAAGGCGTCGGGCGTGCTCGGAGCCAACGCCCCTGCCGCATACGGGGGTTCGGAGGCTCCGGCACCGGTCGGGCGGGAGATCGCCGAGGTACTGGCGGGCGCCTGCTGCTCGACGTTCTTCGTGCAGGCCCAGCACCACACCCCGGTACGCACGCTGGTCGCGGGCAGGGAAGCCGCACGCGAACGCTGGCTCAGGCAGCTGAGCGACGGCACGGTGCTCGCCGGGGTCGCCTTCTCGCACCTGCGTGCCTACCCGAGGCTGCCCGTGCGGGCGACCCGGGTGCCGGGCGGCTGGCGCTTCGACGGACGGGTGCCCTGGTACACCGGCTGGGGCCTCAACGACCTGTTCGTACTGGGCGGCGCGACGGAGGACGGCGAGGTGGTCTTCGCCGTCGCCGACGCCGTCGAGCAGCCGGGTCTCACTCCCACGCCCCCGCTCCAACTCGCCGCGCTCACAGGGGCACGTACGGTCGGCCTCCTGCTCGACGGCCTGGTACTGCCCGACGACGCGGTGGCCCTCCACCTGCCGCACGAGCGCTGGGCGACGGACGACCGCCCCAAGAACACCAACACCAACCCCGCCGTCTTCGGCGTCGCCCGCGCGGCCCTCGCCCTTCTCGACACGTCGGACGACGGCGAGGCGAAGGGGACGGCCGACGACCTGCGCGCCCGCCTCGACGCCGCGCGCCGCGACGCCTACGCACTGGTCGACGAGGTCCCGCCGGCCGAACGCCTCGACGACAGGCTGGCCGTAAAGACCCGCGCCTACGACCTGATGCGCGCCGCCACCACCGCCGCCGTCGTCGCGGGCGGCGGCCGTGCCTTCGGCCTCTCCCACCCGGCCCAACGCCTCGCTCGCGAGGGCCTGTTCCTCGTCGTCCAGGGCCAGACGGCCGAGGTGCGCACGGCCCATCTACGGGCCCTGCGCACCTGACCGGGACCGGCGGAAAGCCCGGCCGCACCCGGGCGGATCACGTCTGCGGCTCGCCTCTGCGGCCCATGGCTACGACTACGGCGCCACGTCGCAGGGGCACGGACGGTATTCCAGGCCGAGTTCGCTGTCCACGGCGTCGCTGGTACGGAGAGCAGCGGCGCTGACCGCCTCCCAGGAGCCGTACTTGGCGTGGAGCTGGTCCGCCGTCGGACCCAGCGGGTTGCCGTACTTGGCGACGTTGCGCTCCTCCAACCGCCTGACCTGCTCAGGGGACATCCCGGCCCGGGTGACGTCCTTGGCGTCGTTGCGCATCTGCACCAGCCGCCGGGCGATCGCCTTGTCCGAATGTCCCTCCCGGCGCATGGCGCACTGGGTCCGGTCCATGTCGCCGATCAGCTCGTGGTAACGCATCCGGATCGCGCGGGACTCCTCGCGCTCCTCGGGCGTCTCACTCCGGATCGTGCAGACGACCTTCTCCGGACTGGTGCACGTGCCCTGGCTGGGTGGCGCCTGCGACAGCGGGGCCACGACGACCGAACGCCCGCACTCAGCGGGCGCGCAGGAGGAACCCAGCTGCTGCGCATGCGCGGTTCCGACTGTGGAGAACAGCACCGGCGCGGCCAGGAACACGAACAGCGCGCGGCGGAGCACTACGGAAAGAAAACTTCGCGACATGGCCCGCATCCTGGCCACGGCCCGCCCGCGAAGGGCCGGGATCAGCCCGGATTACCTCCTACGAGTGCGACCGGGCAGGACTCGGAACACACAGGCGTTCGCCGTCCGGAACGCGGTGAGAGGACTTCTCGTTGAACAGCCGGTCGCCTCGGCACCCGTGCCGGCCCGCCTCCCTTCCTGAACGCACTCAAGGAAGGGACGCCGCACCGACCATGCGGGACAACAATCGGCGGACGATCGAGGAAGACGTCACGCACGAGGACGGGCAAGGGCAGGAGCAGGGGCACGGGCATCCGCACCGCTGGCCGGCCATCCTGGTGATGCTGCTTGCGGTCTTCATGGAGCTGCTGCTGCCGTACTGCCATGGACGGTCGGCGTCCCGGTCGGGGCGACCGTGGCCTCGGCACTGCTCGTGCCGCGCTTCGGGCGGCGCACGCTGACCGCGGGCGCCGCCATGATGGCGGCGGGCTTCGCGGGACTCGCCCTGATGGTGCAGGGCTCCGAGTACGGGCTGCGGCCTGGCACACGGCCCTCGTCTTCCTGCCGGCGGGCGCCGGCATGGGGCTGGTCGTCGCGCCGCTGCTCCAGTTCGCGCCGGCGCGGGTACCGGTGAGTGACGCCGGCTCGGCCTCCGGTGTCCTCACCTCGGTGCAGCAGATCGGCGCCGGCGCCGGCATCGCCGTGATGGGCGTCGTCTTCTTCGCCCTCCTCCGCGGCCGGGACCACGGCAGCGGCCCGCCGTTCCCGTACGCGATGGCGATGACCTCGACGGTCGCCACCGCGGTGACAGCGCTCGCAGGGGCGGCGACCTGCCTCCTGCCCCGCCGACCGGGCCAGGGCCCTGCGCCAACGGCCGGGCAGGAGACGGAACCTGCGGGGCCGCCCGGCAAGGTGTAGTGCCTACGGACCCTGCTGCCCGGTCAGCCCCGGCCTGGCTCTGCCCGCGCCATGGGCTTCCGGCGGCGCCCGTTCCGCTGGGCGCGGACTCCGACAGGACGGACTCGGACAGGTGTGCCCCAGTCCCCCGGCCGGGGCACACGTCTCAGCGGGGACTCAGCACCCGTACTCGCTGCCGCCGTCGGTGAGGTTCTCGCTGTAGACCCAGCCGGAGGCGCCAGTACTGCGGACCCCGTCACGTAAGTCACACGATTACTGATGACAACTCCTGTTCGTTGGGCGTCCGTTGGGTGCTCGTTGGGTGGCTAAGTCCGACACCGTCGGTCGGCCCCGTGTCGGACCGGCGGCGCGAACCGGACCGGATGAACCGGATCGGACCGGATCGGCTCAGTGGATCGGATCGGATCAGCGGATCGGGTGGCTCTGACCGGATGGCCGGAAGGTCCGGACGGTCGGAAGGACCGGACGGGTCGGAAGGGCCGGACGAATCGGACCGGATCGCCATGAGCCTTGGGAGTACGGCCTGTTCCGGTCAACAGGGGATGGTTGTCCCGGACAGACCGATGCTGTCCGGCCTGGTCAGGGCCTCGTCCGGGCTCCGTGTCCGGGCTGCGGCGTAAATGCGTATTGCCGGTGGGCCGGGCCCTGCCAAGGATGACCGGCATGCGGAGACAGGACGATGCGGCACCCCAACGCGCCCGGAACGCGGACGAGTTCATCCGGTCCATGCGCCTCCTCAAGGCTCGGTCGGGCCTCACCTACCGGAAGCTGGAGGAACGGGCCGCCGAACGCGGCGACGTACTGGCACGCAGCACCCTCGCCGACGTACTCGGCGGTAAGACGGCGCCGGGGCCCGAACTGCTGACGGCCTTCGTTCGCGCCTGCGACGACGACGCCCGGCTCGCCGTGTGGCTGCGGGCCAGGGAACGGGCCGCCTCGTCCAGTAGCGAGGGCGTCGCCGTTGCGGACGCGGGTGCGGACGGGGACACGGGTGGGAACGGTGAGGCGGAGAGCGAGGCGGACAGCGATGCCGAGCCGCCGGACACGGCAGCGTCCCCGACCACCCGCCGCACCCGCCGCACCCGCCGCACCCGCCGCACCCGCGAAACCGAGCCTCACAGTGCGTGGGCCCGCGGTGCACGGGCCCGCGCCGTTGGACCGCGCGGCCTACGGGCTCGCGGCGCCGGGGCTCGCGGCGCCGGGCCCCGTGGCTTCTGGCCGCCGCGCGCTGTGGCCGTGTCGGTGGCGCTGGTTCTCGCCGCCGGTGTGGCAGCCGGGGCGCTCTGGGGCTTCGGTTCGGACGACCCACCGTCGCAGAAGATCAAAGTGGCCTCCGGCGTCACCTCCTCCGCACCCGGTACCCGTGACGGCGACAACGGCCTACCCGCCGGCTGGATACGCATCAGACCCGTCACCGCGCCCACGATGTGCCTGACCGACGGGCGCGTCGCGGACCGGCGCCACACCCCGCTGGTGGCCGTACAGCGCCCGTGCGACGAAGTGGCGCCGCAGGGAACCATGTTGGAGCCGCTGGACGACGGCGCCTACCGCATCCAGTGGCACCACCCCGACTACGGCAAGGGCTGCTTGAAGGCGCTCTCCGACGGGCCGGGCGCCGGGCTGCTGGAGCCGTGGGACGACTGCACGGCCGGGAGCCGGTTCCTGCTGGAACCCTCCGGCCCGCGCGAGAAGGGCCTGTACGTGCTCCGCGTCCAGGGGCAGGGCTGCGCGGGCATCAAGGACTCGGCGAAGGGCGCCGGCACCGAGGCGGTGATGGGCCGTTGCGTAGGCAAGGGCGGCCAGATCTTCCACGTCGAGCCGATGCCGTAGCCGCCAGGGGGCTCGCGTCCCCTCGGTGGCCCCGTAGCCCCGTAGCCCCATAGCCCGCAGCCCGCAGCCCGCAGTCCTGTGACCCCGTATCCCTGTGACCCCGTAGCCCTGTAACCCCGTGGGCCCAAATCCCTCGCGTTTCCCGGTAGTTGGGCACGCAGCCCCGCTACCTCCCCGGCGTCGGGTCGACGCGGTCGATGTCGGCGCGGCGTACGACCTCTCGCCCCACCTCGCCGGCCCGCCGCACCAGCGCCTTGCCGTCCCAGTGCGGGGGCCAGCCGTGCCACAGGCGCAGGCGGCCTGCGACCACGACGGCGGTGATCTGGTCGCGGTTGGCGAGGCGGACCAGTTCCCACTCCAGGTCCCAGGAGGGGGTGAGTTCGGGGACGTCGAGGTCGACGAGGAGGAAGTCCGCCGCCTTGCCGACGGCGATCTTGCCGGTGGTACGGCCCAGTCCCACGGCGTCGGCGCTGCCGGCCGTGGCGTGGTCGAGCCACAGCCGTCCGGCGCCGCAGACGGAGTCGCCGGTGTCGATGCCCGAGGTGAGGCGCTGCGCCGACTCGGCCGCGTCGATCATGCGGAAGCCGTCGCCGCGAGTGCCGTCGGTGCCGGTGCCGAAGCGGACACCGAGGGCCGCCATCATGGTGGCCTGTGCGACGGCGTTGCCCTTCCACGCGCTGGCGACCGGGTTGTAGCTGACGGCAGCGCCCGTGTCGGCGAGCAGCTTCAGTTCGTGCGGGGCGAGCAAGGTGGCGTGGGCCCCGAGGGTGTGCGGGCCGAGGGCGCCGACATGGTGCAGGTAGGCGAGGGGGCGCCTGCCGACGGACTTGAGGGAGCGCTCCACGGCGGCGAGGTGCTCATTGACGTGGGTCTGGAAGACGGCGCCCGCCTCTTCGCACATCCGCGCGGTGCGTCGGAGGACGCCGGCCGTGGCGTCCTCGGGGACGGGGACGGCCAGGGAGGGGTGGATGAGCGGGTGCCCGTTCCAGCGTTCGAGGTGTTCCCTGCCGCCTTTGCCGTCGGAAACGACCTTGCTCAGTACGCATCTGACACCCGCGTCCTCGGCGCCCTTGGCCACGACCTCGACGTCGACGGGCGCGCGGGTACCGGCGTCGGCGACGGTGGTGAAGCCGCCGCGCAGCGACTCCAGCGCCGCCAGCTTCGCCGCGAGGTAGGCGCTGTCCTCGTCGAGCGCGTGTTCAAGCGGCTCCCAGACCGACTTGAAGATCTCCGAGGGCTGCCCGAACGCCTGCGCCTTGCCGAAGCTCTGCGTCAGATGGTGGTGCGCGTCCACGAAACCCGGCATCAGCAGGTGGTGCTCAAGGCGGACGGGCTTGAGGTGCGGGTGGGCCGCTGTGAGCTTGGCGGCTGGGCCGATGTCACGGAAGACGCCCTTCTTGACGAGGACGGCGTGGCCCTTCACGACACCTTTGGGGAGCAGCACCCTGTCCGGTACGAGCAACAGCGCCTCGCCGTCGAACGCTTCGGGCCCGGGCTTCTTGCCCGACCCCTTGCCGGACTCCCGACCGGACTCCCTGTCGGACTCCTGGCCGGACTCCCTGCCCGGCCCCTTGTCCGAGTCCTCCCGGTCCCGGGTCACGGCCTGCGCGGGTGTGGCCATGGCAGCGCCCCCGAACAGGCCGGCGGCACCCGTGGCCCCGGCCCCGGCGAGAAACCTGCGACGACCGAAGTCCTCCCGGCCCGCCGAACCCGTCCCCTCCCGACCCGCTGAGGATGCCGACCCTTGAGCTGCCGACGAGGGCGGGTCCTGGCCCTCCGATGAGGGCGGATCCTGGCCCTCCGGCGCGGAACCCGTCCGGTCTGCCGTGACCAACGGCCGCCCGTCCGCCGCCGCGTGTGATCGCCGTACCGCCTCGTCGTCCGTCACCGCACACCCTCCGGCCGCTCTTCGATCTTCCGCCAAGAAGGCCCTGACCCTAGAGGAGCACCGATCACGGAACAAGACTTCCGGGATGCGGACAACGGCGGCGCCATGGAGGCCACATGGCCCCTGCACTGATCTAAAGTGCTCAGATGGCGAACGATTCCGATGAGACCCCGTACATCCGGCCGGCCGTGGCCTCGGACGCGGGACCCGTCCTCGCCATGATGGACGGCATCATGGACTGGCTGGTCTCCCAGGGCCGCACGGCCCAGTGGGGTACGGCGCACTGGTCGGCGACCCCGGCCCTCGTCGATTCCATCGACGGACGCATCGCCCGTGGCGAACTCCGCGTCGCGGTCGGGAACGGCGGCGACATCGCCGGGGGCATCTCACTCTCGCGCTCCCCCGGCCCGTACATCCAGCCGGCGGACGAGCCCGAACTGTTCATCAACTACCTGGCCACCTCCCGCCGTTACCAGGGCCGGAACATCGGCGGTGCGCTCCTCGGCGAGGCGCGCGCCGAGGCGCGTCGACGCGGTCTCGGCCTGCTCCGCGTCGACTGCTTCGCAGGCGACGACGGCCGCCTGAAGGACTGGTACGCGGGCCAGGGCTTCGAGGAGGTCGGACCGTTCACCGTCCGACGAGAGGGCAGGCCCGACTGGCCGGGCATGCTGTTCGCCCTGCGCCTGGGATAGGGCCGAACGCGGAGGAGGCCCGGCGTCCGCCTCCGGCGGCATCGCAGCGTCCGACGACCGTCCCCGGCGACATCGAGGTGCCGGGCGACCGCGCCCCGGTCAGCCGCCGTCAGGCTTCGGAAGCAGGCGGGCGGCGGTCGCGGTGATGGTGTCGACGGCCTGGGTGAGGGTGGGGATCTCCCGGGCGCCGAGGCGGGTGACGGACATGATGCGGCGGGCCGGCGCCGGCTCACCCCGCAGGGGGATGCGGGTCACGGGTGACTCCTGGCCCAGTTGCGCCAGGCGCGGGACGAGGATCACCCCGAAGCCGTGGGCCACCAGCGCCGTGCCGGTGGCCCACTCGTCCGCGTGGTGGGCGATATGGGGCGTGAAGCCCGCGCTCATGCAGGCCGCGAGGACCAGCTGGTGATACGTCGTGCCCGGGTGGCCCACGATCCACGGCTCCCCCGCGGCATCGGCGAGCGTGACCCTGCGCCGCCAGGACAGGGGGTGCCCCTGCGGCACGACCAGGTCCAACGGGTCGTCCAGCAGCGGCTGTTGGTCGAAGCGGCGGTCCGTCATGGGCGGCGAGTCCGCCGTGACGACCAGCAGCGCGAGGTCGGCCTCCTCCGAGAGCAGCAGGTCGAAGCAGCGGTCGGGCTCGGCTTCGATGATCCGCACCGTCAGGTGGGGGTGTGCGTCGCGCAGCCCCGCGGCGGCGGGCGGCAGCAGACGGCTGGCGGCGGTCGAGAAGCCGCACAACGTGACCTGCCCCGTGGGCTCGCTCCCGAGAGCGGCCAGTTCGGCGCGGGTGAGCTCCCACTGCTCCTGGACCCGTTCCGCGTGGCGCAACAGGATGTGGGCCGCGTTCGTCAGCCGGATCCCCCGCCCCTGGTGCGCCACCAGTTCCACGCCTGCCTCGGCGGCGAGCTGGCGCAACTGGTAGGAGACGGCGGACGGCGTGTAGTGCAGCGCCTGCGCGGCGGCGGTCACCGTGCCGTGCTCGGCGACCATCTGGAGTATGCGAAGCCGGGAGTCAATCATGCAAATAGTTTGAACGGTCAGCTCCAGAATTGTTTGATTCCCCTCGCGTTTTTTTGCGCGCACACTGACACACGTGACAGATCAACGTGTTTCTTCGGGGCGAAGCGCGTACTTGGGGCGAAGGGCTCACTCGGTACGAAGCGCGTACTCGACCCCCACCGTCTCGTTCCCTCCGGCCGTACGGTCCCGTCGGCGCACCCCCGCGGAGGGCCGCGCCGGCCGCCGTGCGGTGCGGACCGCCGGACTCCTCGTGGTGGTACTGACAGCGGGCGCCTATCTGCCCAGCCCGCTCTACCCCGACTACCAGCGTCTCTTCGGCTACGACGATCTGGTCATGACGCTGCTCTTCGCGACGTTCGCGCTGGTCAGCGGCCCGGCGCTGCTGCTGTGCGGCCCGGCGGCCGATGTCGTGGGCCACCGGCCCGTGCTGCGGCTGAGCGTGCTGCTCGCCGCCGTCGGCTCCTGCTGCTTCGCTCTCGCGACCAGCCCCGCCTGGCTCTTCGCCGGACGCGTCGGCCAAGCACTGGCGCTGGGAGCCGCGACGGGGGCCGCCCAAGCCCTCATCACCCGGCACCGCGGCGCGTCGGCCCGCGTCGGCGGACCGCTTCTCGCCAGCCTGGCCTTCGCCGCGGGCACAGCAGCCGGGCCTGCCGTCTCCGGCCTGCTCGCCCGATACGCCCCCGGGCCGCTCGTCACCCCCTATCTGCTGCACCTGGTCCTGCTGGCATGGGTGTGGATACGGCTGCACAGGACCGTGCCCGCACCTGCGCCGACGGCCACGGGTACGGGGTCAGCCACGGGTTCGCCCACGCGTACGGGGTCGGCCTCGCGTACAGGCGCAGGCACAGGCGCGGAGGCGGCGCGGCAACGGTGGCGCCCCGCCCGGCCGCACATCCCCTCCGCTGTCCGGACGCTCTTCCTCGTCGCGGGGCTCAACGGGTTCCTCGCCTGGGCCGTCGTGGGCATCTATCTCGCCCTCGTACCCGCTCTCCTCGGGCGGGCGCCGCACGGCGACAACCCGGCCGTGTCCGGAGGCGTGCTGGGAGCGGTCCTGGTCTGGTCGATGCTGGCGCAACTCGTCAGCGCGCGCCGCACCGCGCGCACGGCCCAGTGCCTCGGGGTCGCCGCGCTCATCGCGAGCCTGCTGCTGCTCGCCGCCACCGGCGCCACCTCCCTCCCGGCCACGCTCGGTTCGGCGCTGCTCGCCGGCACCGGCCACGGTCTCGCCTTCAGCGGCGCCGCCCGCGCGGTGGACGCGCGGACACCGCCCGGCCAGCGCGCCGGCATCGGCTCAGCGCTCTACCTCCTCTTCTACCTGGGGTCCGGAGTCCCGGCCGTCGCCGTCGGGCTGATGACCACCTGGATGCCGCTGACCAGCGCGGTGACCCGGCTGAGCTGGGCCGGCGCCGCCCTCGGAGCCGTCGCTCTGCTGGCGACCCTGCGCCTCACCGCCGCCGCACGCGGTGGAGGCGGACAGCGGCCACCCTCCGCCACGCGCGTCCAGAGTTGGATGCTCCAGGGACATCGCGCCACACGAACCGCGGGGCCATTCCCTGCCGTTCGGCCACGGGCCCGCGCCCGTACGGCAACACCTGTCGCCCCCGCCCCGGCGCCCGCCCGTCCCACGGCCCGCTCCACGACACCGGCACTCGGCCCTTCCGGCCCTCCCGATCCCGCCGGCCTCTCGGCACCTTTCCACACACACCGGCTGCCGCCGCCGGAACTGCGCGATCCCGCCGAGCCCGTACACCGGACGGCAGTACGTGACACCGGGTCACCGCATGCCGAGCGGGCCCAGCAGACCGAAGCCGACGCGCTCGGCCGGTTCCGGTCCCTCTCGTAAAGCCGCCCGCCCCCTCGCGACGTCACGGGATACCAGGCGGCCGAGGGAGCGCGCTCCTCAGTGCCCCGCGTTGTCCCCCGCCCACACCGCGGGGGTGCGGCCGGACCACGGGCTTGCCTGTTCGAGTTGGCCCGCGAGGCGGAAGAGGCGGTCTTCGAGCCCGTATCCGGCGGCGAACTGCATGCCGATCGGGAGCCCCGTCCCGGCGTCGGCGGTCAGGGGCACCGACATGGCGGGTGTGCCCGCCACGTTGAACGCCAGGGTGAACGGCGAACGGTCGGTGAGGCGGCCCACCCAGCCAAGGCCGTCCAGCTCCGCCGCGCCCTCCTCGTAGGTGCCCAACGGAACGGGCAGCTCCGGCAGGGTCGGGGTGAGCAGCAGGTCGTGGGCGTCGAAGTACCGTGCCAGGCTTCGAGCGACCCGGTTCCGGAGGTCCATAGCGGTGGCGAACTGAGCGCCGCTGACCCGCTGTCCGTAGTGGTAGCCGGTCAAGGTCACCGGCTCAAGGGTCGAGGAGTCCACGGGCCGGCCTGAGGCCGCAGCGAGCCCGTCGACCAAGGCCGTGAGATTCGCCGCCAACAGACGGGCGTTGGCCAGCACGAACTCCTCCCAGTCGGCCCCGAGGCCGACCTCCACCTCCTCCACCTGGTGGCCGAGGGATTCGAGCAGCCGCACCGTACGGGAGAGAGCGTCCGCCACGGGTGCGGTGGTACGGCGTCCGCCCCACCCCTGAGCGAGGACACCGATCCGCAGCGAGCCCGGGTGGCGCCCGACCTCCTCCGCGTACGGCCGGGACGGCTCCGGTGCGAAGTAGGGGTCACCCGGTTCGGGACCGCTGATCTGATCGAGCAGTACCGCGCTGTCGCGCACGGTGCGGCTGACGCTGCCCTGCACGGCGAGGCCGCTGAAGATCTCACCGAAGTCGGGCCCCATGGAGATCCGGCCACGGGTGGGCTTCAGTCCGAAGAGGCCGTTGGCGGCGGCGGGAATGCGCAGCGAGCCGGCGGCGTCGGTGCCGTGCGCGATCGGGACCACTCCGGCAGCGACAGCGGCGCCCGCACCCCCGCTGGATCCGCCGGCGCTGCGCTCCAGGTCCCACGGGTTGCGGGTCGCCCCGTACAGCAACGGTTCCGTCGTGGTGCTGTAGGCCATCTCCGGTGTCGCGGTACGCCCGAACGTCACGAGACCCGCGCGGCGGAAGCGCCGCATCAGGAAGGAGTCGGCGGCGGCGACATTGCCGGCCGCGAGCCGGCTGCCCAGCTCCATCCGCCTCCCTGCCATGGAGACCGCGATGTCCTTGATCAGGAAAGGGACCCCGGCCAGCGGCGAGCTGCCCGGGCGGGGCTCGTCGTCGCTCTCCCATGTCTCCACGACGGCGTTGATCTGCGGATCGACCGCCCGCACCGCCTCGCGTGCCGCCGCTTCCAGTTCAGCGGGCGTCACCTCGCCCTTGGCCACCAGTTCCGCGAGCCCGACAGCGTCGTAGCTCACGTACTCGGAAATGCGCACTGTTCACTCCTGATCCGAAAACGATACCGTTGCGTCCCAAACGATACCCATCGGTATCGAGCGGAACGGACTGGTACCGTACCAGGGAACCAGGACCCCGCAACCGACCGGACGTCACGGAGCAGTCATGACATCGACCGCCAGAAGGCCGAGCAGGGTGGCGAAACTGCCGCCCCGTGAGCGCGTCCTCGACGCCGCGGAACAGCTCTTCCAGAGCGAGGGGATCCGGCGGGTGAGCGTCCAGGCGATCGCCGAGAGGGCCGAGACCACCAAAATGGCGATCTACCGGCACTTCGAAACCAAGGACGCGCTGGTCGCGGAGTGGCTCCGGATCGTCGCCGCCGACTACCAGGCGGCCTTCGACCGGGTCGAGACCGAACACCCCGACCGGCCCAGGGAACAGATCATGGGGCTGGCCCGCTTCATCGCCGAGGGATTGCCGGCGATCTCACACCGGGGCTGCCCGTTCATCAACTCCCTCGCCGAGCTGCCCGACCGCTCCCATCCCGCCCGGCAGGTGATCGAGAAGCACAAGGCACACCAGACCCGCAGGCTCGTCGGCATGTGCACCGACGCCGGGCTGCCCGACCCCGAACAGGCCGCGGCCGAGATCACCTTCGTACTCGAAGGCGCGCAGGTCAGCACGCACAACGGAAGCATCGATCAGACGGGGGACCGGCTGATGAGGATCGTCGACGGCATCCTGAACCGCCCCCACTCCCCCCTCGACACGCCCCGAACGACCGCCACCTGACCATCCCCCGCACCGTCGCCCGCGCCCGCGCCGCCTTCACCGTCCGGACAAGCACCGGGTCGGTGACAGGGGAGCGCCAGCCGCGCGTGGGGACGCCTCGCTCGTCCTGTTCGCCGTCGATGTACCGGGCCCGGCGGGCGCGCCGCAACCAAGGGCCGCGGGGATCACGTGACCACCGTGCCGCAGGGCCGCCGGCTCACCGGTTGGCTCTCCTGAGTGGCCGGGGTGGGCGGGAGCGCTCAGGTTGGAGGGACCGGCGTGTACGGGGTGCTGCCGCTGCCCCTACGCGGCTTCAGACGCTCTGAGACCAAGGAGTACGGACGATGCCCCAGCAGGTACGTGACCTGATGACCCCGGCACCGGTGACGGTCGCTCCCGAGACTCCTGTGGTCGATGTCGCGCAGCGGATGCGCAGCGACGACGTCGGTGCCGTACTCGTGGTCGAGGACGGGCAGTTGAAGGGGCTGGTGACCGACAGGGACCTGGTCGTGCGGATCCTCGCCGACGGCGGAGCCGTCACCGACCGCCCCGTCGGCGATGCCTGCAGCGAAGAGCTGCTGGCCGTCGGCCCCGACGACGACGTCGACCGCGCTCTTACGCTGGTGCGGCGCAAGGCCGTACGCCGACTGCCGGTGGTCGAGAACGACGAGCCCATCGGCATCCTCTCCCTGGGCGACCTCGCCATCGAACGCGACCCGGACTCCGCGCTCGGCCAGGTCAGCGCGTCCAGCCCCAACGAATAGCCCCCGGACCAGGCCCGCCGACAGCACCGACAGCACCGACCCTCACGTATCGGTGTCGGCGTCGTCGCGCTCGCCCTCCGCCTGCGAGGGCGTCGTACGAGGGGATTCGGCAACGGTTCCGCGCTGCCCGGACTCGCTCCCCTCCCCCTCCGGGACGGCGGCGGCGTCCTCTTCCCGTTCGCCTTCTGCCTGCGACGGTGTCTGTTCAGTCATCTCGACTCCATGGCCGGAATTGCGCGCATTTGGTACGCACAGAGTGTATTGCCGGACATTCCCCGATCAGCTGCGGACCGACTACTGCTTCCCCTGTGAGGGGAGGCGGCAGACGCGTCTTCGGACAGGGGAAGGGCAAGGGGTCCGGTGGCCGTGGGAGCAGCTACGGCTGGTGAAGGCGCGCCGGCGCTAGTTGCCGTCCTCCTCTCCCCTCGCCCCTGGACCGGTGGCCGTCTCCGGGGTGACGGCCACCGCGGGGAAGGCGTGGCGGGCCTCAGCGAAGAGGCGGGGCCAGTCGCTGTCGTGGGTGACCGCGGCGGCGAGGAGCGCGTCCAGTGCTGCCTGGAGGGGGTCGGGGGCGGCGGCGTCGAAGAGTGCGGCGAAGGCGGCGACCTGGGGCAGGTCGGGGGTTCCGTCGTCGGACCTTCGCACGCGGTCGTCGCAGAACGCGGCGTCCCGCAAGCCTCGCGGGTCATCCAGCGGCGGCGAGTACGGCTCGCCGCCGTCCAGCTCCGCGAGACCCCGCGCCACCCACTCGATCCCGCTGAGCCCCGCTCTCGCGCAGGCGCGGTGCGCCGCCCAGCGGGCGAGCGCGCGCTGCTCTTCGGGGCCCGCGGCGTCGATCGCGTGCACGAGTGCCGCATCAAGGCCCACGAGACCCTTCGGATGGACCTTGAACCCCCTCAACTTCTTCCCGGCGCCCCGCAGCCGGTCGCTGGGCAGGCGTCCGCCCCATGCGTCCTGCTCCCGTCGCAGCGCGGCGCGCTCCGCCTCCTCAGCGGCCTGACGCTCGGCCGCAGCCCGCTCGTCCGGGGTGGGGCCCGGGGGCTGCTCGCGCGCGAACCCGTGCCAGTAGGCGGCGGACCGGCTCGTCTCCTTGACCACGCGGTCCGGCGCGTGCGGGCCCGGCCAGAGGCGCAGCAGATACGCGTCCAGCACGGGTTCGCCCGCCTCCCGTATCGCGTTGTGCGCCTCGTCCATGCCCCGGCAGTGGTACCGGACCCGATACGAGGTCCCGGGGAGCGGAAGCGGGTACAGGCCACCGCCCCACTCCACGAGCGCCGCCTCGTCCGAAACGGGCCGGAACGACACCTCGACGATGTCCTCCCAGGCGTCCGCCTCCAAGGGCGGCTCGGTCTCGTGCAGTTCGACGGTGAACGGTACGGAGCCGGTGTGCATTCCGGTCAGCAGAAACAGCTGGCCCGGCGCCGCGCCGCCGCACAGCCCGGCCCGCTGCCCGGCGAACGAGTCGTCGAGGGTGTGGCCGGCCTCGTCACCGCACACGTAGAGCTGCCCGTAATCCACGTTCACTTCACCGTTGAAGAGCGTTCGCATGGACCAAGCCTGCCGCACGGGTCTGACAACGACGGCGCTCCGATCTGGCGCACCCGGCCGGTGGTTGACGGCCCGGCAGGCAAGGAAGCGGGGCTTCTTCCGCTGCGCACCCGATCGCGTAGCCCGCCAAGAGAGGCGCACTGCCAGCCCTTATACCGGAACGGGTATAGCGGGCGGGGCAATCAGTATTGGTCACGCATGGCTCCCGGGATCAGGATTGCCCCACCCAACTCGCCAACCCGCTGCCGCTCCCCATAGGACATTTCTCGGAAGGAACCCCTGAACAGTGCCGCATCACGCCGCGCGTCCGATCGCCTCCGACGAGTTCTTCACCTGTCGGCACCCGGAGGACTACCACCCGGACTGGAAGGGGTTCTACGAGGCGGCCCTGGCGCGCCGGGACGAGGTGCGTGCGCTCATTCCTCACGCGGACGAGAAATACGGCCCCGATCCCAGCCATCTCGCCAACGTCTACTTTCCCGAGAAGGCGCAGGGAAGTCCGGTCATCGTGTATTTCCACGGCGGACGGTGGCGAGAGGGGCACCCGGCCTTCTACGACCATCTCGCGTTGCCGTGGGTGCGCGCCGGTGCGGTGTTCATCTCCTGCGGATACCGGCTGGAACCGCGGCACACCATCGCCGACGCCGTCCATGACGCGGCGCTGGCCGTCACATGGTCCCAGGACGTGGCGGCACGCTACGGCGGCGATCCGGAACGGGTCGTGGTCGCGGGGCATTCGGCCGGGGGCCATCTCGCCGCCATGGTGACCATGACGGACTGGCCGACAGCGCCAAAGGTGCCCGTGGCCGGGGTGGTGTGCATGAGCACCCCGGCCGATCTCGGCCCTGACGCCGCCGGGATGAGCCCCGCGCGCCGGGTGACCCGGTGTCCCCAGCGGGTCGTCATCTCCTACGGCGTACCGGAGCCCAACAAGAAGGGTCAGGACGGAAACTTCTTCGCCGACCAGGGGCGCTCGCTCGCCAAGGCGGTCGAGGATGCCGGATCCTCCCCCGTGGTCGTGGAGATGCAGGACACCGACCATGTCGCCTCGGCCACCGCCTTCGCCGAACCCGGGTCCTCCCTTTTCGCCGCAGCCGAGTCCACGGTTTTCGCGTGAAAGGCGCAATTCCCATGATTCGCGTGAAAGGCGTAATTCCCATGAAGGGCGCCGTGCGAGGGAAAGGGCTGTGCTCGTGAAAGGCATCACGCTCGTGAACAGGTGCGCGGCCTCGTGACCGAATACGCGGCAGAAGGCAAAGACACCGCCGCTCCGTCCCACGGGGTGCGCTGGGGTGTGGTCGCGTTGTCGTTCGCGGCCGTCCTGCTCGACGGGTTCGACACCTCGGCCCTGGGAATCGCTGTGCCCAGTGTGGCCAAGGAATGGGGAATGGATCCCGCGGCCTTCACCGTCCCGCTGGCGCTGACCAACGCGGGCGTAGTGGTGGGCTATCTCGCCTCGGGCAGCCTGTGCGCACGCTTCGGACAGCGGCGGGTGCTGCTCAGCGGAGTGCTGCTGTTCGCCGCGAGTACGCTGCTGACGGCGGTGGTCGTGCCATGGGAATCGCCTTCCGCCCTCACAGCGGCCCGGTTCATCAGCGGGCTCGGCCTCGGCGCCGTACTGCCCGCCGCGGTGTCGCTGGCCGCGGCGCACAGCGCCGAGCGCCGCCGCGAACTGGTGTCGGTCCTGGTCACGTTGGGCCTCGCATCGGGTGCGACGGTCGGCGGGTTCGTCGGCGGCGAACTGATCCAACGGCTCGGCGTGGACGGTATGTTCTGGCTGGCAGGGGGCCTGCCACTGGTCGTCGCCCTCCTGATGGTGCGGGTCGTCCCCACCGCCGCACCGTCCGGACAGGGCACTGCCGAGCCGGCGGACTCCCGCGTCAGCCAGTTGCTCGCCGCGGGGACGCGCGTCAGTACGGTGTTGATCTGGCTGTTCTCCTTCCTGGTCTTCCTCGCCACCTACACGCTGCAGGCGTGGCTGCCGACGGCCCTCGGCGACTTCGGTTTCTCCCCCACAGAGGCACCGTTGGGTACGGCCTGGTCCAGCATCGGTGGCGTCGTCGGAGGCGTGGTGCTGATGACGCTGGCAGGCCGTATCGGCATCGCACCCGCCTTGGTGATCCTGCCGACGATCGGCGCAGCCGCATGCCTCACCGCCGCCACGGCGGACCTGGGCAAGAGCGCACTGCTGCTCGTGCTCGGTGTGGCGGGAGCCGGCATCACCGCCGGCATGATCGGCCAACTCGCCCTCGCCGTCTCGCTCTATCCCGCCGCGACCCGCACGACGGGCATCGGCTGGGCCGCGGCATTCGGCCGGCTCGGGTCGATCGTCGGCCCGAGCGCCGCGGGCATCCTCCTTGCCTTCGCCGTGTCCGGCCGCGGCCTCCTGATCGCGACAGCGGTCCCCGTCCTGGCGGCCGTTCTGTGCGCGGCAGCCCTATGGACGTCCCGCACCTCCCGAACCACCCCCGCCCCCCAGCGAACCGGCACCGTCACGGCAGCCGACCAGCCCAACCTGTAGCGGCCCGCTGCCTGCCCGCGAGACTCCGGAGAAAGCCCGTGCCCACCTCGCCCGCGAGCCCCTTGCTCATGGGTCAAGGGCGAGGCGGGCGAGGTGGGCAAGCCGGTGGCGGTTGCCTTCCGTCGGTGTCTTCCGTCGGTGTCTTCCGTCGGGGCGGAGGGCTCAGCTGGGGGTGAACCAGCGGGTGAGGGCTGCTTTCAGGCTGTCGGGGTCGGCGCCCGCCCAGGCGACGTAGCCGTCGGGCCGGATGAGGAGCGCGGGTGCCGGGGCTGCGTCGGCGTTGGCGCGTACGTGGTGCACCCGGTCGGTCCAGGGCTCCGCTGTGGCGGCGACGTCGTTGCCGCCGGTGAGGTCGAGGAGCAACGGGCGTGCGTCGTGCAGGAGTTCGGCGAGGCGCCGGGGCTGTCCGTCGTCGGTGGTGACGTTCAGGGGCGGCACGAACCAACCGGTGGGCGCGGCAGGGTGCTCCTCGCCCATGTCGTAGCGCACATCGGCGCCCGCCATCGTGGCGGCGACCATGCGCACGTTCTCCGTGTGGCCCAGGAACTCCGCGAAGAGCCGGCGCAGGGCCGTGACATCGTCGCCCGGCGCCAGCAGCGCTGACCCGGCCCGCGTATGCATGAGTACGCGCTCGCCGGCAGCGCGGCGTTCGGTCCCGTAGCTTTCCAGGAGTTCTTCCGAGGCCCATCCCTGCACGGCCGCGGCGAGTTTCCAGGCGAGGTTGGCCGCGTCCTGCAGCGCCGTGTTCAGGGTCGGCCCGTGGCTCACGTGTGCGGCGTCGCCCGCGATGAAGACCCGGCCCTCGCGATAGCGGTCAGCGGCCCGGAAGTTGCGGCCTGACAGGCGGCGGAGCAGCGTGGGCGCACCCTCGGGCGGCGGGGTCAGAGGAAGGCGCACTCCGAGAACCCGTTCGACGCTGTCCTCCATCTCGGCCAGCGTCATCGGCGTACCCGGTCCGGGGTGGCTGCCCGCCGGATTCTCTTCCCATTCAGCCGTGTTGATCAGCGGCCGTTCCGGGTCGTGTGCGAGGAGCGTGAAAACGCCACCGTCGGTGCGGTGGAACATCGCCGGTATCTCACCGACACCGTCGATCACGACGCGCCCGCCGGGCTTGAAGCGGAAGCGGTCACTCGGCCCGATCAGTGCCGACCGGTCGACGACATGGTCGTCGCTGGTGCCGGGGAAGGCGATTCCCGCCTGCTTGCGTACCAGGCTGCGACCGCCGTCGCAGCCGACGAGATACCGGGTCGTGAACACCGTCTCGTTGCCGTCCGGGTCGCGTGCCACGACCTCGACCCGGCCGTCACCGTCCCCGTCGGCGGTCTGGGCGAAGGACAGCACGTCCCAGCCGCGCCGGACCTCCGCGCCGAGTTCGGCAGCCCGCTCGCTGAGTACGCGTTCCAGGTCGCGCTGGTTGACCGGCAGAAGGTACATCGGGTTCTCCTGGCCGAGCGCGTGCAGCGGCATCGGCATCCCGCCGTAGAAGACCCCGGGCGCGGGTTCGGGCGCTCCCCGGCCCCCGCAGCGTTCGAAGAGACCACGGTGGTCCAGCAGCCGTACGACCTGCCCGACGAGGCCGTGCGCCTTGTCTGCCAGGTCGGGTTCCGACCGTTGTTCCAGCACCAGAGGCCGGGCCCCGGCGAGACGCAGCTCGGTGGCGAGAAAGAGGCCGGTGGGTCCACCGCCGACGATGACGACATCGAACATCAGTGACTACTCCTGTGAGGCTCTTCGGTTGTCGGGTTTCGGTTTCTTCGGTTGGCGAGTTGCGGTTTCTTCGGTTCGCGGTTCGCGGTTGGCGGTTAGCAGTCCGCGCTTGGCGGTTCGCGGTCTTCGGGTTTCGTGCCGGTCTTTGGCTGCTGGCGCGCGGTGGGAGGGGCGAGGACGGGCTGGAGGTTGCCCGCCGGCATCTCAACGACGGCGGTGCGCGCGCACTTTGGCCCGGCCGGCGAGAGGGCAGCGGACGCCAGCACTTAGATACGGTGGCGTATCTAATAGCGGACACCGTAAGCCGTCGCGATAAGATACACAAATGGATCGCAAGCACGGACGGCCAGCGGATGAGCGCGAAACGGCCGGTGAGACCGGGCCGGACGGGCCCGACAGGACGGGGGACGGGCCGGACGGGAAGACCGGAACGGACGGGCCGCAGGCTGCGGGCCGTCGTGCCGGTGGCGGTGGCGGGGGCGGCGCGAACGGCGGGGGCGGCGCGACCCGTCGGCGTGGCCCCGCGCTGGAGAACGCGATACTCGATGCCGCGTGGAACGTGCTGGTCGAGCACGGGTACCCCGGCTTCACCTACGAGGCGATCGCCGCCCGCGCCCGCACGAGTCGCCCGGTGCTCTATCGGCGTTGGCCACGGCGCGAGGACCTGTTGATGGCCACGCTCACCAAGTTCTGGCAGCCGATCACGGTGCCTGAGACCGGCAGCCTGCGCGGCGACGCGATCGGCTTCCTGCGCAACGCCTACGCAGGCCGTACGCACATGATCACGATGATGAGCGTGCAACTGGCCGACTACTTTCGGGCCACCGGTACCAGCTTCAGCGAGCTGCGCGAATCCCTCCTGCCGCCGGGCCAGCCGACCGCCTTCGAGATCGTCGTCGCGCGCGCGGTCGAACGCGGTGAACTGCCCGACGTACCGCGCTCGTCCCGCGTGGTGAACCTGCCGTTCGACCTGTTGCGCCACGACATGCTGGTGACGAGGCGCTCCGTGTCGGACGAGGCGATCGTCGAGATCGTGGACGAGGTGTGGCTACCGCTGCTGGAGAGGCAAGAGACACCCGACGCCCGGCCCCCGTCGTCCACCCCGCCGCGCCCCACTGACGCCCCGCGGACCTGACACACCCCCCCCCCGCCGAGCTGGCCGTCCCCGCCCCGCGTTCCGGCCTACCGCTGTCCCGCGTTCCGGCCTACCGCCGGGGTGCCGCCGGGTGTCGCCACCGAACCCGCCCCGGGTTGCCGCCACCGGCCCGCCGCCCCGCGTCGTCGCGTACATGGGCACGCGTCCAGCACAGGACCGCAGCCGCAGCAACCACGCGCTGTGCACGGTGTGCACAACGTGCGGGCACCGGGGCGGAAGCGATCCGGCGTGGGGCCGCCGTGAGCCGCGAGTTCGTTCGGGAGGGGGCGTACGGGCCGCGAGCCAGGAGCCGCCCGCCAGCCGCCAGCCGCCAGCCGCCAGCCGCAGGGAAGGGTGGTCGGTACAAGGGTCGTCGTGAGCCCCGACTCCCCTCGTCGGGCCTGCCGAGCGGAACGGGCTGGCTCGGGTCGCCGGGCCCGTTCCGCTGTGGGATCTTCGGCGCGTACGCGCGATCGCGGCGGGTACCCGTTGGCGAACCCACTCCACGGATCCGTGGGAGATGAGGCCGATGATCTCCGAGATGGTGATGCACACAGACCATGCGACGCTGGCGGGCGATCTGGTGGTGCCCGGTCCTGTACCGGCGGTGGTGTTGTTCGCGCACGGTAGCGGCAGTTCCCGGTACAGCCCCCGTAACCGGGCGGTAGCCGAAGCGCTGCACGAGAAGGAACTGGGCACCCTGCTGCTGGACCTGCTCAGCGAACCCGAGGAGCGCGAGGACGCCGCCACGGGCCGGCACCGTTTCGACATCGGCTTGCTGGCCCAACGCCTGGTGAGCGCCATCGACTGGCTGGCGGACCATCCCGAGACGAGGGGCCTTCCGGTGGGCCTGTTCGGGGCCAGCACGGGGGCCGCCGCTGCGCTGGTGGCAGCAGCCGAGCGGCCCGAGCGGGTGTTCGCTGTGGTCTCCCGTGGCGGACGGCCGGATCTGGCGGACGAAGCGCTGGAACGGGTTGAGGCTCCCGTGCTGCTCATCGTCGGCGGCAACGACGAGATGGTGATCGGTCTCAATCAGGAAGCCGCCCGGAAACTGCCTGACTCCCACCGGCTGCACGTGGTGCCGGGCGCCTCGCACCTGTTCGAGGAACCGGGCGCGTTGGAGGAGGTTGCCACGGTGGCCGGCGACTGGTTCCTGGCCCAGCTGAACGACCTCGACCGGGAGCAGGGGTAGGCCCAGGCGGACCGTACGGATCAGGCGGACCGGACGGCCCCAGCACTGCGCCGCTGTCACCCGGCCCGATGGCCGCGATGCACTCTGCGGGCTCCGCGGAATTACCCCCCGCACCCCCGGCCGACCTCCGTAACGCTGGGGCCACTGGCTCCCACCCGTCTGGCTGTACGCCATGGCGCCTTCCGCTGCCCCGGCCCCACCACGGCCCTGGCCCCCCGCCCCACACCGAGCCGCCCGGCACCGGCGAGGAGGAGAGCCGGCCCACGGGTCTGTGCCGGCACTGCCGGGCCCAGCGGACCGTTTCCCTCCAGGTCCCTCCAGGTCCCTCAGCCCTCTCCAGGCCCCTTCAGGATGCGGCGCTGGTCGCCGCGAAGAAGACTTGAACAGGTCGTCATCGGCGTGCGGCGACGACCGGCGGTCGGCGGTCGGCGGTCGGCGGTCGGCGGCAAGTCGACGGCAGCGCTGAGTCCCGTCGCCGCTGTCACCGACTCACTCGGCAGCGGGCACCGGAACGAAGCTGGCACCGGATCGACAGCTGCCACCCGCTCGATCATCAGGAGGTTCCGCGATGGCGCAGACGGTGCGGGAAGTGATGGCCGCGGGCCGCCTCGGTTCCGCGCCGGGCGACATCAGCGCCACCGACCCCGACACATGAACGTTCAAAGTCCCGAGGACGGGACGAGGAAGCCCCGAAGGATCGGACGAGGAACCATGGACCACGACACCTTCATCGGACAGGTACAGGCACGAGCTCGCCTGGACAGCCGCGGCGCCGCCGAGGGCGCCACCCGCGCCACTCTGGAGACCCTGGCCGAGCGCATCCCCGCCTCTCTGGCCGACAACTTGGCGGCCCAGCTGCCACCCGAGATCGGCGAGCACCTGCGGCGGGTCGCCACCGCCCCGGACCAGCCTGACACCGGCATCCGCATGGATCCCGACGAGTTCCTCGACCGCCTCGCCCAGCGCGCGGGCGCCAACAAGAGGAAGGCCGCGCACGAGGCACGCTGCGTCGTGGAAATCGTCGGCGAGGCTACCCAGGGCAGCCTGATCGACAAGATCCGGCAGTCCTTGGACGCGCAACTCGCCCAGGTTCTCTTCGTCGGCAGCACCAGCAGCATCACCTGATACCCGCCCGCCCGATGGCCCATCGCGCGATGGACGACCAGCTGATGGGGCATCTCCTGCTTGCCCTACACCTGATGGCTGCGGAAGAGCCGTTTTCACCGTCGACGAGATTCAGGGGACGAACGTGGACAACGATCAGCGCAAGGACGCCTACCTGCGGCAGTCCGGCCGGAACGAGGTCACGCCGCGGCAGCGGCGGCGGCTGAAGAAGAAGGCAGGTCAGGGCAAGTAGCGGCCCCGCGCGCCCCTGCTGTCTTCGTTACTGTCTTCGCCCTCAAGGCGCCCGGCTGCGGGGCTTTGAGCGAGCGCTTCCTCGCGCCCGAAGCGTGTGGCTCACGAGTCGTGGGGCCGTGCCGCTTCAGCGGTTGCCGGCCGAAGGGCCGGGCTCGCGCGGGGGTGGACCGATGAGTTTTGGGTCCGCCGGTCGTCTGTTCTGGATGAGCGAACCGCGCGAACGAGGAGAACTCGTGATCGACCTGAAGCCTGCCTGTCGCCAGATGATCGGCCTGCTGGCGAGCGTGGGCGACGAACAGCTCACCAAACCCACTCCCTGCAGCGAATACACCGTTCGTGACCTCATAGCCCATTTCGAGGAGGCCGCTCGGGGACTCGCCGCGATCGCCCGCGGGGATTCCGGCGAAGGGGAAGGCGGAGGCGGAGGCACAGAGTCCACGGCCTCCGCTGAATCCGTTCCCGCACCCGTCACCGAATCCGTTCCCGCCGCTGAATCCGCAGCCACCATGGGCCCCGGCGACCAGTGGCGGGAGAGGGTGGCCACGAGCGTGCGGGTGCTCGGCGACGCCTGGAGTGAGCCGGGGGCATGGGTCGGCAGGACGGACGGCCCCGGCGTTGAACTGGCGAACGAACTGTGGGGCAAGATCGCGCTGACCGAGATGGTGGTGCACGGCTGGGACATGGCCAGGGCCACCGATCAGCCCTTCGCCCTCCCCCACGAAACGCTTCGAGCCTGCTTCGACCACGTCGTCGAGTTCGTCCCGAAAGCTCCCGTCGAGGGCCTGTGGGGACCCACCGTCGAAGTACCCGCCGATGCCCCGCTCCTGGACCAGTTGGTGGGCCTCACAGGGCGCCACCCGTAACCTCCCTTCCCCTACCCCACGGAAGTCGGGCCGGATTCCGTTGCCGTGAACGTCCGGTTCGGCCCACGCCGAGGGGGCGCCGGAGGTGCTGGGACGGGTCTCGGCGAACTGGTCCGCGTCCCGCCGTCGCGCCGCTGTTGCCGGGGCGCGATGTCCTGTTGAGCCTGACGGCTGTCGAGAACCTGACGGACGGCTCCCTGGCCACCGCCGACTGGCCACCGCTGCCTGGCCACCGGGCGCCCACAACCTCGCCGACCCCGCACCGTACTGGTGTGACGAGGCGATCCGCGCGGTACTCGGGTCCCACGGCGTACGCGCCCGCATCGGCGATCGGCCAACGGCCATCTACCGCGTGCCGCAACCCGCCTTCTCACCCGCGGAGTTGAGTCGCTGTCCCGGTTGCCCAGCGGTACGCCCTCCCGCTGACCCGGCACGCCGTCGGCCATCCGGCACACAACGTTGTGCCCAACGTGACGGAAAGGAAAGGAAGGAGGCGGGAGAAGCGGGAGTAGGCGGAAGGAGCGGAAAGAACGAAAGGAGCGGAAGGACGGGAAGAAGCGGAAAGCCCGGGCTAAGAGTTGGCCATGGCCACGGGCCTGACCGAGCCTTGTAGGAATCTACGAAGAGCCGGTCCCAACCTGCTGACTCTTTCATGCCTTCCACTCCTGGCTGACTCCGCTCGGTTGGCTGTGTACTCCTCTCACACGTGGCGACGGGCCAAGGCATGCGGCAACGGAGTCGACCACTCTGCTCGATCCCCCTGACGTCCAGCCGAGCGAAGGAGACAGCCGTGACCGACGTCTTCCGGCCGTCATGTTGAGGTCGCCCGGCACAACGTCGAGGTCGCCCAGCCCGACGCGGAGGTCGCCCGGCCAGGCGCCGTATGACCCCCGGGGTGCGGACGCTCACCGATCGGACCGGTGACCACGCGCTCGGCAACCGTCTCGTCACCAAGGTGGAGGCTCTCTCATGGCCAACCGGACTTTTCCCGCCCGCACTCCGCAGGACCTCAGCGAGTCGATCACCGGTGGGATCGGCGACAGCCCGCTGCGGCCCGACGGAACGCTCAAGGTACGTGGGGAGTACGCCTACTCCTCGGATCTGTGGGCTGAGGACATGCTCTGGGGCGCGACGCTGCGCAGCCCGCACCCCTATGCCCGGATCAACTCGATCGACATCGGCCCCGCGCTCAAGCATCCGGGCGTGTACGCGGTGCTGACCCACGAGGACGTTCCCGGCGAGAACATCTACGGTCTCAAGGTCGCCGATACGCCGGTACTCGCCGAGGGCATCGTGCGCTACGAGGGCGAGCCCGTTGCCCTCGTGGCCGCCGACCACCCGGAGACGGCCCGGCGCGCGCTGGAGAAGATCGTCGTCGACTACGAGGTGCTGGAGCCGGTCACCGACCCGGAACGGGCCGCGCACGACGACACGTTGCCCAAGCTGCACCCGGAGGGCAACGTGGTGCGCTACCAGCCGATCACCAGGGGCGACCCGGAGGCCGAGGCCGATGTCGTCGTCTCCGACGTGTACACCCTGGGCATGCAGGACCAGGCGTTCCTCGGGCCGGAGTCCGGTGTGGCCATTCCCGCCGAGGACGGCGGGGTCGACCTGTTCATCGCCACCCAGTGGCTGCACGTGGACCAGAAGCAGACGGCGCGGGCGCTCGGACTCCCGGTCGAGAAGGTGCGCTTCACCATGTCCGGTGTCGGCGGCGCCTTCGGTGGCCGCGAGGACCTGTCCATGCAGATCCACTCCTGCATGCTGGCGCTGCATACCGGCAAGCCGGTGAAGATGGTCTACAGCAGGGAAGAGTCGTTCTACGGCCATGTGCACCGGCACCCGGCGAAGATGTACTACGAGCACGGCGCGACCAGGGACGGCGAGCTGGTCTATGTCAGGGCGAAGATGTACTTCGACGGAGGTGCGTACGCCTCCAAGACCCCGGTCGTGGTCAGCAATGCCACGGCGTTGGGCACCGGCCCCTACGAGGTACCCAACGTGCGGATCGAGGGCTGGGGCCTGTACACCAACAACCCGCCGTGCGGCGCGATGCGTGGCCTGGGCGCCGTGCAGCCCGCGTACGCCTACGAGTCCCAAATGGACAAGCTCGCCGAGGCGTTGGGCATGGACCCGGTGCGGCTGCGTCAGCTGAACGCCATCAGCGAGGGCTCGACCATGCACACCGGGCAGGTGCTCGACTCCCCCGCGCCGGTCGCCGAGCTGCTGGAACGCCTCGAAAGGCTCCCGCTGCCGCCGGAGAACCCGACAGGGCCCGTGGACATCCGCGGGCTGCCGGGTGGCTTGTCCAACACCACGCACGGCGAAGGCGTCGTCCGGGGCGTCGGCTACAGCGTGATCATCAAGAATGTCTCCTACGCCGAGGGCGCCGACGACTACTCAACGGCGCGCGTGCGGTTGCAGGTCATCGGCGGCGAACCAGTGGCGATGGTGCACACCGCGGCGGCCGAGGTCGGGCAGGGCCTGGTCACCGTGCAGCAGCAGATCGCCCGCACCGAACTCGGTGTGGAGCGGGTGAACATCCATCCGAACGACACCAACGTCGGTGACGCGGGGTCGAGTTCCGCCTCCCGGCAGACGTACATCACCGGGGGCGCCGTCAAGAACGCCTGTGAAGCCGTCCGCGAGGCGGTCTTCGCCAGGGTCGGCCGGCGTTACGGCGAGAATCCCGAGGACTTCTCGCTTTCCGGCGGCAAAGTTGTTTCCACGGCCACCGGTTTCGTCACCGACCTCGTCGAAGTGCTCGGCGACGACGTGATCGAGGAAACCAGGGAATACCACCACCTCCGGACCTACGCGATGGACCCGGTGACGGGGCAGAGCCAGCGCGTACACGTCCAGCACGCTTTCTCGGCGCACCGTGCCGTGGTGGACGTGGACACCGAATTGGGCCTGGTCAAGGTCGTGCAGTTGGACTGCGCACAGGATGTCGGCAAGGCGATCAACCCGGACGCCGTCGTCGGGCAGATCCACGGTGGCTCCGCACAGGGACTCGGCCTCGCCGTGATGGAGGAAATCCAGGTCAAGGACGGCCGGATCCGCAATCCGTCATTCACCGACTATCTGATCCCGACCATTCTGGATACGCCCCCGATGACGGTGGACGTGATCGAGAGGGGCGACCCCAACTCACCGTACGGAGTGCGCGGTGTCGGCGAACCGCCCACCATTTCCGCCACCCCTGCGGTCGTGAACGCCATCCGCAAGGCGACGGGTTTGAACCTGACCCACACCCCGGTCGCCCCGGAGCACATCTGCGGCGCCTGACGCCCTGACCGACCGCGGGATGCCGCGGCGACGCCGGTCCCTACGCGGCACCCGCGGCGCCCACTTGTCGCGCCCTGGAACGGCGTCACACACCAGGCATCCGGGAGACCCCCACCGTCTCCACCCCCACCGTCCCGAATGAGGAGTCGACCGTGACCTCGCACGCCCAAGAAACGAACGTCAGGGAATTCGAGCGCGCCTGGATGGAAGAGGCCATCGGATTGGCCACCGACAGCGTGAAGAACGGCGGCGGACCGTTCGGCGCGCTGGTCGCCGGCGATGACGAAGTGGTCGCGGTCGGGAACAACCAGGTCACCGCGACCCTGGACCCGGTGGCGCACGCCGAGGTGAGCGCGATGCGCGCCGCCTGCAAGAAACTGGACACCTTCTCGCTGGAGGGCTACGTCCTGATCACCTCGTGCGAGCCGTGCCCGATGTGCCTGTCCGCCGCCCTGTGGGCGCGGGTCGACCGGGTCGTCTACTCCGCCGACCGGCACGATGCCGCGGTGGCCGGCTTCGACGACCGTAAGTTCTACGACCTGTTCGAGAAGAAGCCCGAGTCGATGTGGCCGGTGTCCGTCGAGCAGCTGGACCTGCCGAACCGTACGGCGCCGTTCGACACCTGGCTGGCCAAGCCCGACCGCGTCGACTACTGACGAGCCGACCGCTGACGAGGCTTGGCCTCCGGGCCGCTCGATGAGCGCTTCGGCTCGATGAGCGCTTCGACTCCGTCCAGCATCCGCGCGAGCCCGAATTCGAAGAGCGTGTCGAGTTCGAGGTCGAACTCCTCCTGGTCGAAGAGAGTGGACAGGTTCGGATAGGACCCGGTGGTCTGGATCGTCTCCATCCGCTGTTCGTTGGAGGCCATCCATTCCTCGGGGGTCATGCCGGTGTCCTGCCGCGCCTGCGTCTCCAGCTCGACGGCCGCCGCGACGCCCTGGGCGTACCCGAGAAGAGCGAGGTGGACGTGGATGACCTGCGGCGGTGTCAGCCCCGTGCCGTTCAGGGCGCTGAGGACCCGCTCGATGTAGCGCAGCGCGTGGGGCGAGGCCATCGGCCGGGTCAGGGAAGCCATGGCTCGTGCCAGCCAGGGATGGCGCTGGTACTGGCCCCACAACCACCGTGCCTCCCGCTCCAGTCGCGCGCGCCAGCCGGACGGCCGCGGCCCCGGCGGCTCTCCGTCGAACACGGCCTCCGACATCAGCCGTACCAGCTCGCCCTTGCTCGGGACATGACGGTAGAGCGCCATGGTGGAGACCGAAGTCGGTTGCCACGCGGCGCATGGAGAGTGCGGCGAGCCCTTCGGTGTCGGCGAGAGCGATCGCGGCGCGGACGACGCGCTCCCGGGTGAGTCCATGGCTGGGAGCCGGAGGCCGTTCTCGTGGTGACTCGGCGACGACGGTGCCGACGCCTGGCACAGGCCGCACCAGACCCTCCTGATTCAGAGTGGCGAGCGCCTTCGTCGCGGTCGCCATGGCGACGCCCCACTCCTGCGTGATGCGCCGGGTGGAAGGGATGCGGTCGCCGGGCGCAAGCTCGGCCGAGGTGATGCGCCGGCGGATGTCGCCGGCGATGCGGAGGTAGGGCGGTTCCATGGCCATGACCGCACCGTACTAGTGCGCTGACCCGGCATACAGGCTGCTCACAGCGGAGCAACGACGGGCTGCACTAGTTGGCTGTTTGCCGTGTACGCCACGCTACTTGTTCGCTGCCGTCCATGGAGAACACACCCGCCCCCCGCGCGGGGCGCAAGGAATGGACCGCCCTCGGCGTCCTGATGCTGCCCCTGCTCCTGGTCTCGATGGACGTCTCGGTCCTGTACTTCGCGATCCCCTACGTCAGCCAGGACCTGGAACCCAGCGCGACGCAGCAGTTGTGGATCCTCGACATGTACGGCTTCGTGCTCGCCGGGCTGCTCATCACGATGGGTGCGCTCGGCGACCGGATCGGTCGGCGGGCACTGGTGCTCGCGGGCGCGGTGCTTTTCGGGACGGCCTCGGTCGCCGCCGCGTATGCGCACACGGCCGAACTGCTCATCGCCGTACGCGCGTTGCTGGGACTCGGCGGCGCCGCCTTGATGCCCTCGACGCTCGCCCTGATACGCAACCTCTTCCACGACGGGAAACAGCGTGGCAAGGCGGTGACCCTGTGGACGACCGTCATGACGACGGGCATTTCGCTGGGGCCCGTGGTCAGCGGTCTGCTGCTGGAGCACTTCTGGTGGGGCGCTGTCTTCCTGATCAACCTGCCCGCGATGGTGCTGCTGCTCGTGCTGGTGCCGTTCCTGGTGCCCGAGTTCAGGTCGGCGAAGCGCGAGCGCTTCGACCTGCCGAGCGCGATGCTGTCACTCGGTGCTGTGCTCCTGGTCATCTACGGCATCAAGGAATGGGCCCGGCACGGGTACGAGCCGCTGCCCGCCCTCGCCATTGGCGTAGGGCTCGTGCTCGCCTTCGTCTTCGTACGCCGGCAAAAGCGCCTCGCACATCCGATGGTCGACCTCGGCCTGCTCGGCCGGCGCACTTTCGGCGGCCCGGTGTTCGCCAATCTCCTCGCGATGTTCGCCACGGTGGGGATGGCCGTCTTCCTCACCCAGTATCTGCAGTCCGTCCTCGGCCTGAGCCCGTTCAGCGCCGCGCTGTGGAGCCTGGTACCGGCCGCAGGAGTGGCCGTCATGGCGCCGGCCGGAGCCGCGCTCGCACAGCGCGTGGACCGCGCGTACGTCATGGGCGGTGGCTTCCTCCTCTCCGCCTGCGGGTTTCTCTGGCTGACCCAGGTACGCCCCGACTCGGCACTCTGGTTCACCCTCGCCGGCGCCTCCCTGTACGCGGGCGGCCTGGTCGCCGCCATGACCCTCGCCAACGAACTCGCCCTCGGCGCTGCCCCGCCGGAGCGCGCGGGATCGGCCGCTGCCGTGCTGGAGTCGGGCCAGGAGCTCGGCGGAGCATTGGGCATGGCGATCCTCGGATCCATCGGGGCCGCGGTCTACAGCCGGGACATGACCGACGCGCTGCCCTCCGGCGTTCCGCAGGCCGAAGCCGTGCGCGAAACACTCGGCGGCGCGACGGCCGCCGCTGCCCAACTGCCGGACGAGACCGCGGCTGCCGTACTGGCTGCCGCGCGTGACGCCTTCACGCACGGGATGAGCTTCGCAGCCGTCGGCGCCGCCGTCGTCATGGCCGCAGCCGGCCTCTTCTCGGTCACATGGCTGAGGGGTGCGGGCAAGACGAAGCACCCGACGGAAACACCCGCCGACCCGCTGCCCGCACCGCTCACGCCTCGCTGACCAGGCCCTGGTCAGCGAGGCGGCACCGGATTCCTGATGAACTCTCCGACGTCTGCCCGGTCACAGGGCGGGCCACCCTGACGTCGGCTGCCGCTTCCCGCAACCACAGCCCCCGCACAGCACCACACCGACCGCACAGAGAACACCTTCCCGGGCCAGGCGTCCGGCACGACGGCGGGTGTGCGGCGTTCGGGTGGGTGGGGTGGCTCGATGGTTGGACAGCGGGAGCGCACGCGCATGTCGCCCTGCGCGATGGGCAGTTCCTCGGCTCGGAGAGCGAGGAGGGGCTGTGAACCGTTTTGTTCAGGCGATCGTCTCGGGGATGAGCGGCGATCCCCGGGCCGTCGCACTCGTGCAGGGGAAACGCCGACTCACCCATGGTGAGGCGCTGGAGGAGGTTCACCGTGCGGCCCGGGGACTGGCGGAACGCGGTGTGCGAGGCGGGGACGCCGTTGTCCTTCTTGTCGGGAACACCCCCGAGGCTGTGCTGTACCGCGTCGCCGCGCATCTGATCGGCTGTTGCGTGGCCGTGCTGGAGCCCAACGCCGGAGGCGAGGTCCGCGCGGCCGTCGTACGTACTCTCGGGCCGGCGGCCCTCGTCGTGGATCCGCGCTACGAGGAGGTCGCCGAGGACACGCTGCGGCACGTCGAGGTGCCGCGCGTGCTCACCCTCGGTCGTGCCGGTCTGGGCGAGGACTTGCTGCCGCTCGTCGCCGGACAGTCGGCAGCTCCCGTGGAACCGGTGGCCGGGGAATGTGACAGGGCAATGGTCATGTACACCAGCGGTACGGGCGGAGAGGCCAAGGCCGCCTGCCACACCTTCTCCAACCTCGCCGAGTGGCTGCGCATGGAGCGGTCCCTGCGGCATCCGGGCCCGCGCAGGTTCCTGCACCACGGCTCGATGAACTCCGTTTCCGCTGAGAACATCCTGTGGAACCTGGCCGCCGGCGGCACCACCGTGCTTATGGAGGGTGGCGGCCCCGAGGAGGTGCTGGCGGCGGTCGAACAAGAGCGCATCACCTACCTGTTGGCCTACCCCACGATGCTGGCGCGGTTGACGGCCGCCTGTCCTGCCGGTGGCGGCCTCTTCCCGGAGCTGCGGCAGATCCAGTACGGCAGCGCTCCCGCCACGACTCGCCTGCTGCGCGAGGCACTGGCGGCGTTCGGGCCCCGGCTCCTGGGCGTGTACGGCTCCCGGGAGGCCGGCTTCCTGACCTCGCTCGGCTGCGACGAGCACTCCGGGGAACTGCTCGGCTCGGTGGGTACTCCGCTCCCCGGGGTCCGGGTGGCGGTCCGCACGCCGGAGGACGGTGCGCCGGTGGAGACCGGCGGTACGGGCGAGGTGTGGGTGCGCACGCCCGCCGCGATGACGGGGTACATCGGCAGGGCGGAGGGGAGTTCGGAAGGGAGCGCGGACGAGGGTTCGGACCGGGGCCCGGACGGGAGTTCGCCGGTGTTCCGGGACGGGTGGCTGCGTACAGGAGACCTGGGCAGGGTGGACGGAACCGGGCGGCTGCACCTGATGGGGCGGGGGGACGACGTGATCATCGTGGGCGGTTACAACGTCCACGCCCGTGAGGTCGAAGAGGCGCTGGCGGAACACCCGGACGTCACGTGGACGGCAGTGGTCGGGGTGCCCGAAGCAGCCGGAGGTGAGGCGGTGCACGCGGCCGTGGTCGCCTCGCCCGGCAGTCCGGTGGACGCCGAGGCCCTGCGGTCGTGGGTACGAACACGGCTGAGTACCTTCCACACACCGGCGAGTGTGCGGCTCGTACAAAGGCCGCTGCTCACGCCCCGGGGCAAGACGGATCGGCGAGCTGTGCGCGCGCTGGTACGCCCCTCCGTGCCGGCCGTCCGGGACGCCTCGGCTGGCGGGGCATCGGCCGCGGTCGGCACGGAAGGGGCGTGACCAGGCTCTGTCCGCGAGCCGTCAGCGGGAGCGTACGGTCAACCAGACCGGCTCCTTGCTGCGGAAGGTGCTCTCCCACACTGCCGGACCCACCTTCCGCAGCACGGCGGCGTCCTCGGGTTCGACATTGCCCAGTACGGGAACCGACAGGGTCTCGCTCGTACTGCCGTACTGGACCACGAGTTTGTTGCCCGTCGCCTGGGAGTAGCGCAGCCGTCCCGGCGGTGCGTCACAGATGCGTTCGATGACCGGCGTCGGAGCGAGGCTGACCAGCGGGGTCCAGGCGTACATGGACTCGCCGGTGACCACCGCGTGGTCCTGGAGCACGGTGAACGGAAGCGCGTCCAGGAACTCCCTCGCGAGCCGGGGGTTCAGATCGGACGCCACGTAGGCGCGGGCGGTCAGCCCCAGCGGTTGCCACTCCAGCGTGATCGGGACCCGGTGTTCCCCGGCGCCCTCACGGGCCGGGCCGGGCCCGGCCGCCTGTGACGGAACGTAGGCGCACGGCTGGGCCCGCCGCCCTCCTTCCGGGTAGCGGTAGCGTTCGCCGACGTGCCAGGGGAAGGCATGGTGCGACCAGGCGGTGAGGCGGTTCACATACCCGGACAGTTCAGCCAGCTCCGCCACCAGCGGGCCGCGCTGCTCGAACTGGGTCCCCAGCACCCGCTCCGCGCTCCTTGCCAGCGTCTCGAACCCGCTGTAGCCGAGATAGCTGCTGTAGATCGGATCGACCGTACGCAGCATGTCCTGCACGGTGCACACCGGTACACGGGGATCGGCGGCGACGCGGGTCCACTGGTAGAGGTTCATGGAGTAGTCACGCAGGATGCCGTTGGCCAGGTCCCAGGTGGTGAAGTACTGGCCGTAGGAACCGGCTTGGTGGGCCAGTCCTCCGGTACGCAGCAGCCGGATCTCCTCCGGTTCACGGGTGAGCAGGCGAGCGGTCAGATCCCGCAATCGTCCTTCGGGGTGCTCGCTCCCGTCCGCAGGGGCGTGCGGAGTGTCCGCGTCGCCGGTGGTCTTGGACACCAGGTCCGTCGACGCCTTCATCCGTCTTCTCCTTGCGGGACGGCCGCCACCGGGACGGCCGGAGTGGGAAGGGCGGTGCGGGATTCCGTTTCCCGGCGCCCCATGTACGTCCGGGCACGCGCGTCCTGCGGGCGGCAGTCGCGCAGCAGGGGGTCGGCCTGTCCGGTGGCCAGTTCCTCGGCGACCAGGCGGCCGAGCAGCGGACCCAGGGTGATGCCGCTGTTGGTGACGAGTTCGTGGTAGCCGGGCACGGCCGGCACCGCACCGGCGCAGGGGTGACCACGGCGGGGGAAGACAGCGGTGGCCACGCGCGCCTCGGCGACCGCTGCTTCGGCCGTACGGGGAAGCATCCGGCGGGCACGCGCGAGCAGCTCCTCGACCAGTGCGTCCACCGGGGCGCCGGCCGCCAGACACGCGTCGACCTGCTCGGAACGCACCCTCAACAGCCCCTGCCCCGCCGCCCGTACATGGAGGGCGGGGCCGCGCAGCACGTGCCGGGGCGGCTCGGCGCGGGTGAACAGATCAGCCACCAGGCTGCTGCGGTCGGCCAGCGCCGGTGCCAGCGGGGCGCCGGCGCTCTCGGCCAGGGCTGCGGCGCCGTGCCCGGCCGCGTTGACGACCGCGTCCGCCGCCAACTCCCGGCCGTCCGCACACCGCACACCCGCGATCCGGCTGCCGCGCAGCACGATCGCCACGGCTTCGGCGACCTCAACGGTGGCCCCACCCACCTCGCGAGCCTCGCTGAGCAACGCGCCGATCAGGGCCTGGGCATCCACCCAGCCCTCGTCGGGCAGCAGCGCGACCGGGGTACGGGGACCGGTGAAGCGGACTCCGGGGTCGAGCCGGCTTTCCACGTGCGCGGCGTGGGTCCAGCGCACCGGGTAGCCCCACGCGCGCAGTCGTCCGATGTGCTCGGCGAGACCTGGCAGCCCCCAGGCCAGGCTGCCGCCGGGGTGCCACCAGTGCGCGGGACCGAGCGTGTCGGCCAGTCTCCGGTGCTCGGCGATGCCGGCGGCGACCAGGCGGAAGCGTGCCTCGGTGGGCTGCTGGTAGGCGCTGAGCCGGGCGAAGCTGCCGGCGGAGGTGTTCTCTGCGCCGCACTCAGGACCGAGGTCCAGGCAGCGCACCCGGACACCGAGGCGGGCCAGATGGTAGGTCGCACAGGCGCCGGCGATCCCGGCACCGACGACGACGGCACTGGTCACATTTCCCCCGCGGTCACCAGGACATAGACCATCGGGTAGACGAAGCACGAACCGTCCGGCAGCCGCATCGACGACCTGCCGGAGGTCTCCCCGCAGGCGCGCACGGCGCAGCCCGCCTCCTGATAGAGGCCGACCAGATCCTCCAGGCTGATGCGCTGCGCGCGCAGCCCGCTGCTTCCCACCTGCTGCATCCGTTCGGGGAGCGCCCCGAAGGAGGCGGCGGCACTGGCCTGAGCTGCGTCCAGCGCGGGCGAGATCTCGATGTCGAAGACGGTGCCGCGCTCCCCGGCGAGCACGGCGAGCGCCGAGACGGCCCGCCGGCGGTCGGGGGCCTCGATGGCGTGCAGCACCCCGCGCAGGTGGACGTTGGCGTCGCCGAGGCGGTCATGCAGAGCGCGGGCCGCTTCGGTGTCCGTGATGTCCAAGGGCTCGTAGGAGATGTTGGCGGCTGCATGCGTTGCCTGTGCTTGCTGCAAAGCTGCGGCGGAGATCTCCGTACCCACCACCTGTCCGTGGGTGCGGGCCAGGTAGTGGGTCAAGAACCCGTCGCCGCAGCCGACATCCACCAACGGCAGCGCGGGGTCGCAGTGTTCACCGCGTTGGGACAGGTAGCAGTGGGCGGCCTGTTCCGGGTCCCAGTTCCACGGAGGCGCACCGACTCGCCCCTCCTGCACTTTGCGCCAGTAATCCTCCCAGGTCTGGCCGTCGTTGACGTACTTCTTTGCAGAAACGGACACGCGCTTCACCTTCGTTTCGTCGCCACGGAGGGGCAGAACAGCGCGCTGCCCTCTGCCTGTTGGGAACGGTGACCTGATCACCCGGATACTCACACCGCATCGTTTTCCTTGTGAAAGCAAGTCAAACGGACCTAAAAATAGTTGTATTGCCACACCGATCCATATGTGCACCCCCCACGCCCCCGTATGCATCCGCGCCCGTCGAGCGGCGGCGAAATGCCCGCGCTCCGGCGGGGGTTGACGCTCCCCGGCGGCGCCTCCGCGCCGGGGTGGTGCGCTCGCCCTCGTCCAGCGGCGGGTCCGGGCGGCGAGAGGGGCGGTGAGCCGGGGCATGGGACGCGCGGCGGGCGGCGCGCGATGTGGCCGCCGACTACTCAACGTCACGTTTTCGAGGTGTTGACGGCATCCGTGCCCCCGCAGCGGGCATAGGGCGACGTGTATACGTACAAATGGACAGGGACAAGGAGTGACGATGACCCACAGCGAGCCGTCGGCCCGTCGCCCGGCGGGATCGGCGCCCGGGCACCATCGAGCGGGGGCCGAAGAGGCTTCCGGAGCGGCGGGGATCTCGCCGGAGGGCGCCCATGTGGCGCGCGTCTTCGACGCTCTCGGCATGGAGTTCGAGCGCGCTTTCGCCGAGCGGAAACAGGCCCAGACCGACGCCGTCGAAGACCTGTCCCGTCGCCTCGCTCCCGGCTCACGCGTCCTGGATGTGGGGTGTGCGACGGGCCGCCCCACTGCGGAGCAGCTGTGCGCGATGGGCCTGGAGGTCACGGGCATCGACGTCTCCGAGGTCATGCTGGCCCATGCCCGGCGGCAGGTCCCCCGGGCGCGCTTCGTCCTGGCCGACCTCTTCGGCGATGTCCCCGCCGGCCTCGGTGTGTACGACGCCGTTGTGTGTCTGTTCTGCTTCGTCGACCTGCCCGAACTCCCCTTCGTTGAGGGGCTGCGGCGGCTCGGGGCCCTCACCGTGCCGGGAGGCACCCTTCTGTTCGCGGTTCCGGAGTCCCAGGGCGGCGAGGAGGTGCGGTTCCTGGACCGGACGTACCGTCCCATGCGCTGCCTGCGCGAGGACGTCCACCGGTACGCCCAACTGGCCGGTCTGGACGTCGAGCGTGTGGAGGCCCGTACGGAAGTCCCGTCGCGCGGCCAGGCAGCGGCCGAGCGAAGCCTGTTCCTGTGGGCGAGAACCCCCTCGCCCCTCCCCCGCACACCGAGCCCCGACTCCGGTGGCGTGGACGGCCGTTCACCGATGCCGTAAGGCGAGTGCCGGTTCGCACTGCCGCTCTCACTCCCTTCTTTTCCCTGCACAGAGGTATGCCATGAATACGCGAGCACAGTCCGGCGGCGGTGCGGTGAACCCGGGTGACATGAATGTCACGCGACGGGTGGCCTGTCCGGTGGCCGGGCAGTCGTCCGCCCGCCCGGTTTCCCAGAACAATTCACCATCGGAACGGGAGAGTTCACCATCCGAACAGGAAAATTCACCATGGGAAGTGGATGTGGAATGGCCTCTCGACCGGCGCGGTGATGTCGTCCCCGAGGTGTGTACGTGGCTGCGCGAGCACAAGCCCGTCGCCCGCGTCCGCACATTGAGCGGTGACCCGGCGTGGTTGGTCTCCACGCACGAACTGGCCACGCGTGTGCTGCAGGACGACACCTTCAGCATGTCGGCCCTGGCGAATCCGGGCTCGCGCCTGCAGTACGCGCCGCTCTTCCCCGCTTCGAACCGCAGCAGCGTGAAGGACATGGTGGACGTAGGTCTGCGCGAGACGGTGATGCAGGCGCTTTCACCGCACGCGGTCAAAGAGGTCACCGGCGATTTCCGCCGAAGGGCCGATGAACTGCTGGACGCGTTGCTGGCCGAGGGCCCACCCGTGGATGTCAGGGCACGCTTCACCCAGCCCTACACCGGCTCCGTGATGTCCGCGATCCTGGGTCTGTCCGAAGACCACGGCAGCCTGCTGATGAGCGGGTTCGACATCAGCATCATGACCGTGCCGCGCTCGTTCGAAGGTGCGCAGGTCAACTGGCGGAAGAGCATGGAGCGTACGCGTGCGCGGCTGCTGGCGCCCGACGCCGTCGAAGCGCCTGGGCTCCTGGGCGCGCTGGCCCGCCTGCGTGCCGGGAAAGGGACGACGGCCGCGCTCGACGAAGAGATGGTGTTGATCCTGAACAATCTCTTCGTCGCGGGAGGACTGAGCGCTTCGGCATTTCTGCTGCTGGCCCTGCTGTTGCTCATGCTCAACCGTGACCAGATGGAATGGCTACGTGCTCACCCGGAGGCCATGGAGCCGGCGGTGGAGGAACTGCTCCGCTACAGCCTCGCCATCGGTGACGGGCTTCCGCGCATCGCCACCAGGGACACCGAGCTGGGTGGACAGAGCATCGCGAAAGGTGATCTCGTTCTGGTCCTCGTCGAAGGCGCCAACTACGACCCCGCCGCATTCCAGGCTCCTCAAAAGCTGGACCTGAAACGCCACCCGAAAGCACACCTCACTTTCGGCGCGGGGCGCCACTACTGCTCCGCCACCTTTCTCGCCCGCACGCACGCGTCCATCGCACTCTCCGCAGTCCTGGAACGCATGCCGGAACTGCGCTTGGCCATCCCCGCGGAAGAGATCAGCTGGCGCTCGGGCTGGATCAAACGCACGCCGGAACGCCTTCCGGTGCTGTGGTGACCGGAACGCCTTCCGGCTCTACGGTGTGACGGCGCAGAATCCCTGGGATGTTCCTGTCGAACGGACCAAGAGACCTGGTGTCGGGCAGGGCGACAGGTCATCTATCAGGGCCCGCGTCCAAGCCGTCCGGACTGGCCTGCGCGAGGGGCCGGCGTCACTCTGCTGTCGTGGCCGGCGAGGAGGAGGGGGCGGAGTGTCGCTGCGGGGGCAGGGCGAGGGCCGTGACGGCGACGGCGGCGAGGAACAGCGCGCTGATCCAGAACGCGTCGGCGTAGGCGGCGGCGAGGGCTCGGGGCGTGTGGTCGGAGGTTGCGGTAAGGGCGACCAGGGCGGCCAGGCCCAGGGAGCCGCCGACCTGCTTGGCGGTGTTCATGAGCCCGGAGGCGGCACCGGCGTCGTCGGCTTCCACTCCGGAGGTGACGACAGTGGTCAGCGGGGTGTTCAGGAGGCCGCCGCCGGTGGAGAAGACGAGGGCCGGGCCGAGGATTCCGGTGAGGTAGCCGGTGTCCGCCGAGATGCGGCTCTGCCACCAGAACCCCGCCGCGCCGAGCAACGCCCCCGCGATCACCAGTGTGCGGGCGTCGGTGTGCCGCATCAGCCACGGGGTCAGCCGCCAGCCGACGGCGATGGTGACCAGCGTGTGGGGGAGGAAGCTCAAGCCCGTCTGCACCGTGTCGTAGTGCAGCACGCGCTGCATGTAGAAGGTGAGGAAGTACCACATGGGCGCCTGGAAGCAGGCGCCGGCCAGCAGCATGACCACGTTGCCCACCACGATGGTGCGCATGCGGAGCAGCCGCAGCGGCACCAGGGGGACGCGGGCCAGGCGTGCCTCGATGAGGACGAAGGCGGCGAGCAGGACGCCGCCCAGGGCCAGCGCCACGAGCGTATCCGGGGCGAGCCAGCCGTGGCTCTGCGCGAGTCCCAGGCCGTGAATGAACGCGAGGAGTCCCAGCGTGGCCGCCACGGCCCCCGGGATGTCGAGGCGGGGGCGTTCGCGTCCTCGTCCCGCGGCGGACGATGCAGGGATCCGTGCGGCCAGAATGGCGGTCACGGCGCCGATCGGCACGTTGATCAGCAGGGTCCAGCGCCAGGAGGCATAGGCGGTGAGCAGGCCGCTGATCAGGTTGCCCGCCGCGGCACCACCGACGCTGACGGCGGTCCAGGTGGCCAGAGCGCGGGTGCGCCGCTGCCCCTCGGGAAAGGCCGTGGTGAGCAGGGTGAGGGTGGCCGGGGCGAGCACGGCGGCGCCCAGCCCCTGCCCCACCCGGGCGGCGATCAGCGTGCCCGGATTCGTCGCCAGCCCTCCCGCGAGACTGACAGCGGAGAACAGCGCGAGCCCCGCGAGGAACGCCCGCTTGTGCCCGTAGACGTCGGCGAGCCGGCCACCGAGCAGCAGCAGACCGCCGAAAGCCAGCAGGTAGCCGCTGACCACCCACTGTGTGCCTGACTCACCCAGCCCGAGCGCCGCCTCCATCGAGGGCAGCGCGACGTTCACCACCGAGACGTCGAGCACGACCATGAGCTGCGCCGTGCAGGCGAGCACGAGCCGCGTCCCCTGTGAAGGAACAGCACGGCGGACAGCGACGTCGTGGGCCATGCCTGCACCACCCCGCGCAAATCGGTAAGCCCTTATTGCTTTGCTCGGACGGCAGAGTACCCGCACCACGGCATAGGATCAAACCGGTAAGGCCTTATCGAAAAGCAGAAAACAAGGAGGTGACGGGACGATGGGCCGTCGCACCCGGGGCGTAGGGGCCCACCACGAGGAACGGCGGCAGGGGATCGCCGACGCCGTGCTGGCGGTCGTCGCCGAGCGCGGGCTGCATGCGATCTCGCTACCCACGGTCGCGGCCCAGGCGGGTGTTTCGGTCGGCCGCGTCCAGCACTACTTCCCCAGCAAGGACGAGCTGGTCGCCGTCGCCTTCGACCGGGCCAACACGCTCAGCAGCGCCCGCATTCGCGACAAGGTCGGTCAGGACCTGGAGACGGCCCCGCCCCGCACAGTACTGCGCACCGTGCTGACCGAACTCGTCCCCTACAACCACGCGACACGCACGCATCTACGCGTCCGGCAGTCCTTCGCCGCCCTCGCACTCGCCGACGAGGCCGTAGCGACGCGCCTGCGCGCGCAGTACGCCCAGCTGCACAGCACCCTCGCCCGGCTGATCGCACGCGACCAGGAGGCCGGACGCGCCGTGGCCCCGGATCCCCACGCCACTGCTGTCCGCCTGGTCGCGCTGGCTGAGGGCCTCGCGTACTACGTACTGACCGACATCACGCCCGCCGACACCGCGCGCGCTCTCGTGCTCAAGGCACTCGCCGATGTCTACGGCACGGAGGAGGGGTGAGGACCATGAGCGCACCCCCGCGTCCCCCGGCGCAGGAGGCAACGTCCCCACTGCCGTTGGCCTGGTGCACGACCTGCACACACGCGCATCACCAACGACTGTGACGAAGCCCGACGCGGGCGCGGCCCGGGGCCGCCGTTGGAGGGACCGAGCGGGAGACCGTGGACGACGGCGCTCCGTCCCGGAGCGCCCCGTCGCCCTGAGGGACATGAGGACTCAGAGGCCGCCCGTCCGCGTTCCGTGGTCCGGCGCGGTCGGGCGGCCGGTCTCCTCAGTGACCGCCGGTGAGCTGTCCGGCGAGCTTGTCGTGCATCTCGGCACTGGGCTCGTTCAGGCCGATGATGGTGACCTTCTTGCCGCGGTCGCTGTACTTGGTCTCGACCGCATCGAGCGCGGCCACGGACGAGGCGTCCCAGATGTGCGCGGCGGACAGGTCGATGACGACGTCGTCCGGGTCGTCCTTGTAGTTGAACTGGTAGACCAGATCGTTGCTGGAGGCGAAGAACAGCTCGCCGGTGACCGCGTAGACGACCTGCTTGCCGTCGGGGTCGACGACCCCGGAGACCTTGGCGAGATGGGCGACCCGCTTGGCGAAGATGACCATCGCGACGAGGGAGCCGGCGACGACACCGATGGCGAGGTTGTGGGTGGTCACGACGCAGGCGACGGTGACGACCATCACTACGGTCTCACCCAAGGGCATCCGCTTGAGCGTCCTGGGCTGGATGGAGTGCCAGTCGAAGGTGCCGACGGAGACCAGGATCATCACGGCGACCAGAGCGGCCATCGGGATGTCCGAGACGATCGGGCCGAAGACGATGCACAGCACCATCAGGAAGGATCCGGCGAGGAAAGTGGAGAGCCGGGTGCGGGCCCCGGAGGTCTTCACGTTGATCATGGTCTGGCCGATCATGGCGCAGCCGCCCATGCCGCCGAAGAAGCCGGTGACGATGTTGGCGATGCCCTGGCCGATCGACTCGCGGGTCTTGCCCGAGTGGGTGTCGGTGATGTCGTCGACCAGCTTGGCCGTCATCAGCGACTCCATCAGCCCGACCAGCGCGAACGCGAAGGCATAAGGCGCGATCGTCGTCAGCGTGTCCAGGGTCAGTGGAACGTCGGGGATCCCGGGCAGCGGCAGTGAGGACGGCAGTTCGCCCTTGTCGCCGACGGTCGGGACCGCGATGCCCGCGGCGACTGTGATCACGGTGAGGATGACGATGGAAACGAGCGGCGCCGGGATGATCTTGGTGATCTTCGGAAAAAGCACCATCAGCACCAGGCCGCCGACGATCAGCGGGTAGACGGGCCAGGGCACGTCCCGCATCTCCGGCACCTGGGCCATGAAGATCAGGATGGCAAGGGCGTTGACGAAGCCGACCATCACCGACCGCGGCACGAATCGCATCAGCTTCGCCACGCCGAGGGCGCCGAGGGCGACCTGGATGAGGCCACCGAGGACGACAGCGGCGATCATGTAGCCGAGGCCGTACTCATGGTTGAGGGGCGCGATGACCAGCGCTATCGCGCCCGTCGCCGCGGAGATCATCGCCTTGCGCCCGCCGACGATCGAGATGACGACGGCCATGGTGAACGAGGCGAACAGACCGACGCTGGGATCGACACCGGCGATGATCGAGAACGAGATCGCCTCGGGGATCAGCGCCAGCGCGACGACCAGGCCGGCCAGCACCTCAGTACGGAAAATCTTCGGAGACGCGAGCCAGTCGGGCTTGACCGCGTTCTTGGAGAAGCGGGCACGCAGCTTGGGCGCAGCGGACAGCGGAGAGGACATGCAACCGTTTCTGCTCAGGCGCACGCGTCCATACCGCTGGACGCACACGCGTCGTACCGATTCCACAGTGCTGGGGAATCCCCCGGCAGCCCGGCCGCCTCGGCGGGGGCCTTGCCGGACAGGGCGGCAACCGTCGGTTGCCGGTCGGGCATCATTGCCCGGAAGTCATCGGGTGCCGCAGGAGCCCGATCGGGGCGCGGCTACAGCCTGATCGCCTCTACCGTGTGCTGCACAGCGGTGGCGAACACACAGAGACTCTACCCTGACGTGAGGGCAGAGTACGAGTCGGGGCTTGCGAAATGCAGGTGAACACCCCTCGTAAGCCTGTGATTGATCTCACGTACCCTTGATTGCTTCGTAGATGTGAAAACAGCTGGACACCAGAAGGAGAAGACAGGGCGATGAGCGAGCGGCAGATGCAGATCGGCGAGGTCGCTGAGCGGACCGGTTTGTCGCTGCGCACCATCCGTCACTACGAAGAAGTGGGCCTCGTCATTCCCTCGGCCCGCAGCAAAGGTGGTTTCCGGCTGTACACGGAGGCGGATGTCGAGCGGCTGATGGTGATCCGCCGGATGAAGCCACTGGACTTCTCCCTGGACGAGATGCGCGATCTGCTGGAGATCACAGACAGGATCGCCGACGCGGACCTCTCGCCGACGAGTGAGGAGCGCGAGCGGCTGCGTGAACGGCTCGACTCCTACCGCAAGATCGCCGATGCCCGGTGCGAGACGCTGCGCGCACGCTTGGAGATGGCCCAGGACTTCGCCGCCACCCTGCGGCAACGGCTCGAAGCCGACGCCTGATACGGGCCTCCGTCGTTCCGCCCGCCGAGTCCGACCGGCGGCCCGCCGAGTCCGACCGGCGGCACAGGGGCGGTCTCGCCGGTGCGGCCTGAGAGCGTTCATGACGCCACGGAGTCGTCGCCCGCGTCGGCGAACCGGGCCCCGTGCAACCGGGCGTAGGCACCGCCCGCGGCGATCAGCCGCTCGTGGCTGCCCTGTTCGACGATGCGTCCTGAGTCCATGACCAGGATGGCGTCGGCCTCCCGGATCATGGAAAGGCGGTGGGCGACGACGCAGCTGGTCCGGCCGGCGCGCAGTGAGGTCATGGCACGCTGGACGAGCAGTTCCGTACGGGTGTCGACCGAGCTGGTGGCTTCGTCGAGTACGAGGATCGCGGGCCTGGCGAGGAAGGCCCGCGCGAGGGTGACGAGTTGCCTCTCGCCGGCACTGGGGTTGGCTCCACCGTCGTCGGGGACGGTGCCGTAGCCCTCGGGCAAAGTGCGGATGAACCGGTCGGCGTGGGCCTCGCGCGCCGCCCTGACGATCCCGTTCCGGTCGGCGTTCCTGTTCCCGTAGCCGATGTTGTCGGCCAGAGACCCCTCGAACAGCCAGACATCCTGGAGCACCATTCCGATGTGGCCACGCAGTTCAGCCCGCGCCAGTCGGGAGATGTCGGCGTGGTCGAGGGTGATACGTCCGCCTGTGATCTCGTAGAACCGCAGGAGCAGGTTGACGAGAGTCGTCTTGCCCGCACCGGTGGGGCCCACGAGGGCGACGGTCTCGCCCGGCCGCACGGTCGGCGTCGCGGATGGTGGTGACGCGCTGGGCGACGATCACGACGGTGGCACCGCTCAGGCTCTCGGCCAGGGCCGCGCGCAACGCTCTGTCGGTCCCGTGGTCCAAGGCGGAGAAGCAGTCGTCGAAGAGGTAGACGTCCGGTCGCGCGACCAATGCTCGGGCGACGCATAGCCGTTGACGCTGACCACCGGAGATGTTCTGGCCACCTTGGCCGATCGACGCGTCGAGTCCTTCGGGCAGTTCCTCGACGAAGGTTCGCGCCTGGGCGATCTCCAGTGCGCGAGCTTTAAGTTGCAGAACTACCTGGACCAGTACGGAATCACCGGCCGAGGTCTTGGCGGTCCGCCGGAGACTGGCCAGACCACCAAGGTCCCCGACAGAGTCAGCTTCTGAGGCTTCGGGTGGATCGCCCTTCCGCCTCAACTCCGTTACGGACCCCCGGGTTCGGTCTGTACCGCCGCGCGCCGACCTAGTGTGCCGCCATGACTCCCTCCGCCGATGCGACTCCACGGCCGTCCGAGTCCGGGAACGACTCTCCTTCCGGGGCCGGGTCCGGGTCCGGGTCCGGGTCCCGGAACGTGCCGTCCTCGCTGTCGCGGCGGCGCGGACGGCGACGGCGGTATACCGCGATCGCGAGGGCTGCCCTCGCCGTGATCGGCGTGGTCGGTTGGCAGCTGTGGGTCGTGGGGCCCAAGCCCGGCAGTCACGCGCCGATGGAGATATGCGCGCTGAACAACACCACCCTGCGCGCCGACGTGGACGCCGACGGACATCAGGACGAGATCTACGACAGGACCCGTGAGGGCGACCCCTTGGTGACCTTCGGAGGCGGCGACACCGTCCGGGTCGAAAAGGCGCGCGGACGCTGGCAGAAGTTCCGCGGCGTGTGGTCCGACGACATGGAGACGCGCGGGACCTTCGGGGACTTCGACGGTGACGGGTACATCGATCTGGCCCTGTTCTACAGCCAGCACGACACCGGAGACTCACCGGCGGACAACATGATCACACACGAGGTGCACTACGGACCGCTCGCGACCGACTTGAGCAGTGCCAGGACCGGCACCATCCGCATGCCGTACGGGTCGTTCGTGTCAGGGGTGCGGGCCACGGACGTGGATCACGACGGCCGCGCGGAACTCCAGATCTTCCAGTCGACCGGGGACGGTACAGAGGGCCACTACGTCGGTCGTCAGGACGGGGACGGCATATCGGCAGCGGTTTTCGACCAGGAGAGCGGTGGCTACACGACGGGGGGATGGCACCGGCTGCAGCTCGGATGGCTCGATCTGGGAACGTGCCACGACGCTCCGAAGCCGAAGGCCACCGGCCGGTAGCCGGAGGTCCACCCACTCCGGACACTCCCGCCCCCGCTGCGGCCCGGGCCGAGTGTTTCGTACAGAGGCCCGGCAGCATCCGCCCGGCGCCCGTCAGGGGACGACGGCCTTCACGTTGACGGTGGCCATCTCCCACAGGGCCGTCCCGTCCGCACGGGACTCGCGGATGCCGCCGGTCTTCGTCTGCGGGTCGGGCTTCGGGGTGGGGCCGTGCACCGCCGCGCTGAAGCCGGTCGTGACGCCCTCCACGGACGTGAACCGCACCACCTGCTAGATCGGCACCCCGCCGGAGCCCGCGACCGAGCTGGAGCGTGAGGTGACGGCGTGGGAACCGCGTTCCGGGCTGACCGTGCTCGGTGTGACCTCGAAGGTGCGGGTCACCTTGCCCGCGGCCGAGACCAGCCACATCCCGCTGTCGTCGAGCGCGTGGACGACCCGCTCGCCGCTGCCGGACTCCGCGGACAGCGCCACCGGCTTCTTCTTGTCGCTCTTGTCACCTTGTCACCCTTGTCGCTCTTGTCGCTGTGGTGCTTGCCGGCCAGGCCGTGTTCTAGGAAGCGGTTGACTCGTGGGCGGCGAGTTCTACGGCCAGTTCCATGCAGCGCAGGCGGGCCGGGGAGAAGTCGTAGGGCATCTTCCCGAAAGCTTCGAATGCGCTCATGGTCTCCTGTCCCCTGCCAGAGCTTTGGCCGGCCTCGCCCTCGCCCTCGTCGGCGGTAGCGGGGTGCAAGGTGTCCCAGGAGTCGAAGAGTGCGTCGTCGCTCTCCGCCAGGCCGGAGTCCTCGATGACGGCGTGCAGCGCCTTTTCGAAGGCGTGCCGTTCGGCAGCCACTTGGGCCACGCGGGGGTCATCGACAGCGATCGTGTCGTCGAGTGCCTCCTCGACGGCATCAACACGGTCAGACTCTTTCCGCAGATCCGGGTGGGTGGCCAGGGCGATGAAGCGGCTGGCCTGGACGGCCGCTCCGAGCGGGCCGAAGATCCGCTCGGTGACCAGCAGGCTGTCCAGGTCCGCCTGGCGCAGGGAGCCCTCGGGCAGGCCCTTGAGGCGGCTGGTGACGAAGTCGGAGAGCAGACCCGTCCTGCTTCCCTCGGTACGCATGCGCTGCACGGCAGTCCGCTGCCGCCGCAGTTCTGCCTCCCGGACGAGAAGGGTTTCCTCCAGCCGTTCCAGGGTGCCCGCGATGCCGTCGTCGCTGTCGCTGTCGGCCGAGGCCGTGTCGGCGAAGGCGTCACGGACGTCGTCCAGCGCGATCCCGGCGTCGGCCATCCTGCGGACCCACAGCAGCCGAATCATGTCCTCGTAGCCGTAGCGGCGGCGGTCGTCGCCGCCCCGCACGGGCTCGGGGAGCAGGCCGATCTCGTGGTAGTGACGGATCGCCCGCGGTGTGGTGCCGACGAAGGCCGCCGCGTCACCGATCTTGACCTGACGCGGTGCGATGAAGGGCGAAGACATGGGTGGGGGCCTTCCTCAATGGGGCGGGACGTGAGTACACCGGACCACATACCGCTACGGAAGCTGCAACCCGAGATGCTCCGTCCGGCATCCATGCCAGGACAAGCGCCCTTCGCCGTACCGATCGGCCCGCCTGTCAGGACAACCGCAGGAGAGCAGGCGGGGGTCACAGCCACTGGTGTACCGCTGTGACTTGGACCGTCGCCTGAAACCGCACTGCGAGTGTGTCGAACCCGGTCGCCACGGCCCGATGCTGCTTGAGACGGCTGATCCCGCATTCGACTGCGTGCCGCGCTTTGCAGTCCTGACGGTCGAAAGCGGGTGGACGGCCACCGCCACCGCCCCGGCGCCTGGGGTTGCGGACCTGATCGGCCCGCTCGGGAATCGTGCACCTGATGCCGCGTCTGCGCGGGTAAGCGCGATGCGCGCGAGGAGTGCGCCCTGTCTCCCCGCACCCGCAGTGGCCGGCGCCTTGACTGCCCACACCGTGCCGGGGCACCCCGATCGCGTCCAGGACCGGTGCGAACGGAGGGCTGTCACCGCGCTGCCCTGCGGAATCAGCATGGACAACGGCTTCTGTGCTTGCTCACACGCCAGATGGATCTTCGTCGTGAACCCGCCTCATCTTCGTCGTGAACCCGCCTCGCGACCTGCCCAGCCCGTGGTCCTCGGGTTCTTCGCGCACACCACCCGGCGGTTCCTTCTACGGAGCACCGTTCCGACGGGCACCCGCCGCATGCTGATGCGCACGGCAGACCGTCGAGTCGACACTGACTTCCCAGAAGATCAATCCGGACGCATCCGCCCTCGCTTGCAACAAGGCCAGCAGCCGGGCCCACACGCCCCGACGCTGCCACCTCCGAACAGCCCGTACGCCGAACTGCCACGGCCCGTACTCAACCGGCGGATCCCGCCACGGAACACCGGTCCGCACGCGCCACCGGACACCGTCTACCAACCGTCGGCAGCCCGGCCGGCCCGCTCGTCTACTTCCCGAGGCGCCGGAGCATGGCTGAGGAGGCCCCCAGTTACGCGGCGACCCTCGCTGACTCAACGGGGCCGGCCTGCTTCCCCCTCAGCAGAACCAGCTCGGGCCCTGAAGGCGGGGCACGCTTCCGTCTCAGTCTCCGTCTCATTCACGGCCGTTCACGGCCGTTCACGGCCGTTCAGACGGGACGGAAGTCAATAGCCGCGTTGACAGCCGGTCGCCCATGAACGCAGGTGAAAGGCCCCGTTCGGAGCCTCAAGCCCCGCCGCCACAGTTGGTGGAAAGCCCGCCGCCACAGTTGATGGAAGTGTTGGCTTCGCGGCCGGCCGGGACGGGGCACTGGGCGCGTGGTGCGAGACACGCGGGCAGAGAGATCCAGCGCTGCCGACGCTTCTTCACGCCATCGGCGTGGCGCGCAAGATGCTTCTTGCCCCAGAAGCCCGAGAAGCGAATGCATGAACTGCTCACGCCAGAGATAGAAGTGTGCGGTGTCGACATTGAGCGGAGCGAACGGTCCGTCTCCTCGGCGGAGGGTCGCCCGTCAGGACACCGGGGCGGCAGCGAGCATGGCGAGGACCGCAGTGCGGACCTGGTCGGCAACCGCCTCGTGAGCGGAGGCATCGAGTTTCCCGTCGAGGTGCAGGAACGCCAGGCCATGGACGAGGGCCCAGACCGCGGTCCACAGCGCGTCCGGGTCGGCGCCGGGGAAGGCGCGGCGGACGAGGTCGCGGACGTACGCGGCGATGGCCTCGGTCGCGGCGGCCCGCTCCTCGTTGCCGGGGTCGCAGGGCTCGGCGAACATCGCCCGGAACAGAGCCGGGTGGTCGAGCGCGAAGCGGACGTAGGCGACGGCGACCGCCGCCAGCTCGTTCGGGGTCGCGGGTGAGGGGTGGGCGGCGAGCAGGTGCTCGGCAAGTTCGCGGTAGCCCTCGGCGGCGACGGCGGAGACGAGCGCTTCGCGCTCCGGGAAGTGCCGGTACGGGGCGGTCGGCGATACACCCGCGCGCCGCGCGACGGCCCGCATCGACAGCGCGGCACTGCCGTCCTCCTCCAGCAGCTCGCGCGCGGCGCGCAGACAGGCGGCGCGCAGGTCGCCGTGGTGGTACGCGGTCGCTTGAGGCACAGGTCACATCCTTCCATGTGTGCACTGCTTACATTCTCCGGTTAATGTGAGCAGCGCACACATACTAGTCGGCCGCTCCGGGCGGTCGCGCAGAGCTGAGCCAAGCCGGGCTGAGCGGGACAGAGAGGGATACGAATGACCAGCGAGCTGTTCTCGCCGTTGTCCTTGCGCTCCGGGCACGTGCTGGCCAACCGGATCGCGAAGGCGGCCATGGAGGAGCACCTGGCCGAGGACGGCCAGGTGCCAGGTCGGCACCTGCGGGAGCTGTACCAGCGCTGGGCCGAGGGCGGCACCGGACTGCTGATCACCGGCAACGTCATGGTGCACGCCGAGGCGCTGACCGGCCCCGCCGGTGTCGTGCTCGACGAGGCGGCGCTGCTGAAGCCGTTCGCCGAGTGGGCCGAGGCCGGCAAGTCCGGCGGCGGGTCCGTATGGATGCAGATCAACCATCCCGGCCGCCAGGTGCAGTCCGGGATGCCCGGCGTCGTTTGGGGCCCGTCCGAGGTGGGCGTCGACCTGGGCCGGCACAGCGGGCGGTTCGGCCGCCCCGCCGCCATGACCCCCGATCAGATCGACGCGACCGTCACCCGCTTCGCGGTCACGGCCCGCCGCGCCGAGGAGGCGGGGTTCGACGGGGTGGAGATCCACGCCGCGCACGGCTACCTGCTGTCGCAGTTCCTCTCCCCGCTGGTCAACACACGCACCGACGCATGGGGTGGATCCCTGGAGAACCGGGCCCGGATGCTGCTGGATGTCGTCCGCGCCGTACGCGGCGCCGTCTCACCGTCCTGCGGGGTCGGCGTGAAGCTCAACTCCGCCGACTTCCAGCGCGGCGGTTTCGACGCCGACGACGCGCGGCGGGTGATCGGAATGCTCGAACCGCTCGGCGTTGACCTGGTCGAGCTGTCCGGCGGCAGCTACGAGAGCCCGGCGATGACCGGCCGCCCCGCAGAGACCCGCCAGGACGACCGTACACAGGCCCGCGAGGCGTACTTCCTGGACCTGGCCCAGGACCTGGCCCGCACCAGCCCCGTCCCCCTGATGCTCACCGGCGGCATCACCCGCCGCGAGACCGCCGAGGCGGTGCTCGACGGCGGCGTCGCACTCGTCGGCATGGGCACAGCGCTGACCGTCACCCCGGACCTGCCGGAACGCTGGCGGCGCGGGCACGAGGCCGAGGCGCGCATGCGGCCGGTGACCTGGTCCGACAAGGCGCTCGCCTCGGCCGCGAGCATGGCCCAGGTCCGCCACCAGATGCGCCGCATCGCCCACAGCCAGGCACCGAGGCCCGGCACCCACCCGGCACGCGCCCTGCTGTGCGAACAGGTCCGACAGCGCCGCGCCCTGCGCCACTACCGCACCTGGCTGACCACCCGCCGCACCGGCGCGACACCGACGGCGACGGACCCGAGCGCGCAAGGGGAGCACGCAGGGCAGTGAGCGCCCCAGACGTCCGGCGACGGGGCGCTGGGCGGCCGGGCCGTCGCCAGCCGTATCCACGCCGGCACCGTCAACGTCAACTTCAACGAAGCGTTCGCCGCCGCGTGGGGAAGCACCGACGCACCGATGGGCGGCATTGGGCGACTCCGGACTCGGCCGTCGCCACGGGGCCGACGGACCCCTCAAGTACACCGAGCCCCAGACCGTCGCCCACCAGCGCCTCCAGGGGTTCTATCCGCCTGCCCGCGTCTCACCCGAAGTCTGGGCAAGCCTGCTGAGCGGCGCGATGAAGGTCCTCAAGACAGTCGGCGCCCGCTGACCCCTCCGCGGGCCACGACGGCGATGACGAAGCGGACGACGATGTCGCTGCTTCCGTCGCCGTGTTCCAGCGCGTTGGTGACGAGCTCGCTGGTCAGAAGCCGGGCGTCCTCGACCAGGCCGGTCATGCTCCAGCGCCGCAGTTTCGCGGCCCTGACGAACGGTGTCGCCCTCCACGAGGTCTCCCGCCGGCTGGGACACCGCTCGATCAAGGTCACGGTCGAGCAGTACGACCATCTGACGCTTGACGGGCTCCAGCGCTGCCATCAGGTCGTGGACACCACCTACTCCGACTACGTGGTCCCCCGGGTCAGCACAGCCCGTACTTCCGCAGAACGCGGTGCTGACCTCGTGCCGGCTTAGCCGGGAAGTAGACGTAACACACACCGCCCGTACCGGACTTGACCTTGCCGTCGGCGTCCTTCCGCTTCGTCCGCAGCCAGATGTTCTCGAACTGGCGGCGCTTGTAGACGTGGCGGGGGCCCGGTCCTCACATCCAGTCCTGACCTGTCACGTTGTTCTTCCCCCACCTTCCCCAGCCTTTCCACATCTTCCAGTCCGAGACTCCCTGACCGCCCCCTCACTCCCTCATAACCCCCTCACGGCGACCGCCCCGCGCCCCGGCCCACCTTGGGCCGAAGGGTGCGGGGCGGCGCCCGCCCGCCGCAAACGCCTCCCCAGGCGGTTATACGGCGGGCTGCTCTGCCGTCTGCCCCAGCCCGCGTAGGCGGGTGGGGCGCAGACAGTTCGTCCGGTGGCGAGGGCTGGGCGCACCAGGTGTCGTCTCACGCGCGCCGGGGCGCGCCAGTTGGATCACTGTGCCCTGCGAGGGCATATGCCAGCAATCGCTTACCACCTGAATCACTCGTTCGAATGAAAATCGAACGGGCCTCTTGTTTGATCCAAAATTGTCACACGTGACGGCACAGACATACGATCATGATCACCCGAGCGTGGGTGGGTGCACCAGCCCGCCGATCCCGAGCCGCCCGACTGGCTCCGCCAGCAGCGCCTCGACATCGGCCGCCGTGTACGCGACGCCCGCCTGTGGGCGAACCTCACCCAGGAGGGTTTGGCCGAGGCCATCGGTGCCGAGCGGCGCACGGTGGTCCGCATCGAACTCGGCATCACTTCGCCCCCGTTGGACCGTCTCCTGTACATCGCACGTGCTCTCGGCATACCACCGGCAGACCTGATGCCCGACGCGTGACCCCGGCCGCCCACATCGGGGGCGCAGACGGCCGAGGCGGTACGGGGTCAGCTCTCCTCGTCGTCGGTCTCCTCGGTGCCGGCGGGGGGGATCGGGGATGGGCGGGACCATCTCTGTGTGGTCGCATCTGACGCACGCGTAGCTGCGGAACCCTCCGCCCTCGACGCAGACCATCCGTACGCCGCAGTGATTCATGGCCCCTCACGTCCTTCCTGTGGTTCCGGTCCGGTGTGGCCGGGCCGGTCACGGCCACCACGAACGCGGTCGAGCAGGGACAGGGCGGCGCCGTCAGGCATCCGATGCGGCGGGGTGTTGGTGGGCGGTGCCGAGGAGGACAGCGCGCGCGTGCTCAACGGGCTCGCCGTCGACAGCAGCGCGGCGGCGAGCGAGCCACCCGACATCGTGGGAGCGCCACAGGTACTTCGTGATGTGGTGCGGGCAGGCGTCCACAGGCCCGGCGCCGTCGACGGCCGGCACCCTCGTGACGCCGGTCTCGGCCCCGCAGTCCTCACACGGTCCGGGCGGCCCGTCGGCGGGACGGCCCTGCATGGGGTCGGGGATGGCTCTCAGGTAGTCGGCCACGACTCGGCCTCCGCCCGATAGCGAGCCGTAGCTCGGAGGACGGCACCCAACTGCTGATCGGGCGGGGGCGGTGGGTCTCCGAGACCGAGGGCGCCGAGGGCGCCGAGTCGGTCCACCCAGCAGGCGCCCGCCCAGGCTCGGCGCACTGTCTCGGAGCGGGCTGCTTGCGCCGGTGTCTGTGTCTCCAGGGCAGTGGTCAGAATGTCGGCGAGGTCACGGGTCACGACGACGACCCCTCACGCGGTCCCAACTCGTCGGCGGTGGTACGGGCGAGGGCTGCGTGCAGCCGATACGGATCGGTGAGATACCCGTCCTCCCGGAACGGCACCACCCAGTACGGACCCGGAGGCGCGCGGTGCGCACACGGAGGGACGGTCACCCAGCACGCGACGGACAGGCGTTGCACCTGAGAGACGGCGGGGAAACTGGCCCACTCGGCCCCGCTGTTCGCAGGGATGAGCCAGTAGTACCGGCTGCCATAGGGGTCACTGATCACGCTGCCGCACTGGACCCCGAGCAAGTCAATCGCGCGGGCCGCGAGATAGCTGGGCACCCTGACCGCATCCCAGCACTCTCCGGCGGGCAGTGCGTGCGCGTCAGGACCGGGGGGCGGCCGTAGCGCAGGTGCGGAGGCGGCTTGCGATTTCACGGGTTTCTCCCTGTACCTGAGCGTGTCTGGTCCGTGGGAGTAGCGTTTCCACTGTGCTCGTGCAGGCACAGACGCAGCGTGTCCGCCGCTGTCCGCAGCGGTGCGGACAGCGCGGACAGGGGGAACGGTGAGCGATGAGACCTTCGGTCAGGCCCTGCGGCGGCTGCGAGGTACACGATCACTTCGCGATGTGGCCCACCTCGCTTCGTGTGGCAAGTCGTATGTCTCCGACCTCGAACACGAGCGACGCCAGCCCACAGCGGCCATCGCCGCAGCGCTCGATGATGCCCTTGGCGGGGGTGGGGAGTTGAAGATGCTCGCAGAGGCACCGCCCACAGCTCCCCTCACGGCTCAGGCTGCGGCGCTCCAGTCGGGCCTGCTCGATGCCATCGCCGCCGGGCCCATGACGGACGCGTCGGTCGAGGACTGGGAGTGGACCGTCGCCCGTCAGGGAAGAGCCACCCGATACCGTGCCGAGCACGACCAACTTGGCGAGCTGGTAGGCGAGTTCAGCGATCTGCAACGCGTCCTTGCTCGGCGCCACCCTGCGCCCGTCCGCCGGCGTCTCCTCGTCGCCGCTGCTGGTCTCTCCGGGCTGATGGCGTTGACCCTGCTCAAACTGGGTGACGACGGTGCCCGGTCCTGGTGGCGGACTGCTCGCACGGTGGCCGCCGCCGCCGAGGACCGCACCATCATGTCGTGGCTCTACGCGCAGGAGGCGTACCAGCTCTACTACAGCCATGACCTGCACGGCGCCATCGAACTGGCCGTCCGCGCGCAGCACCTGGCGGGCGGGCTGCCCTGCGTCGGGCCCGCGCTCGCCGCGCCCCTGGAAGCACGCTCCCACGCCCGGCTCGGCCGCGAGGATGATGTCACCTCCGCGCTCAGCCGCGGACAGACCGCGTTGTCCCGGCTCGATGAGACGGACAGGGCGCCCTCCGCGTTCGGGTATTCCGAATCGCAACTGCGCTTCCACTCCGGCAACGCCTGGACTCACTTGGGACGAACGGTCGCCGCCCGCGAGCAGCACGCCCAGGCGCTCGCCCTGTACCCGGTGGACGACCACACTGACCGGGCTTTGATCGGTCTCGACCAGGCCATGTGCGAGGCGCTCGACGGAGACGCAGCAGCTGCGGCGCAGCAGGCAGCGGACACCGTCCTCGCCCTGCCCGAGGAGCACCGGAGTCCGCTGATCATCTACCGGGCTCAGGACGTAGCGGCTAGGGTCCCGGAGGCGCGGTCGCTCCCGGAGGGGCGGGTGCTGCGCGACGTGCTGGCACTGCCTGCGGGAGAGGGATAGCGGATGAAGATTGACCGGGCGACCGAGGCCGACACCGAAGTGATCTCCCAACTGCTCGGGCAGATCGAGGCGTACTACGGCGGCGACTATGCGCCAGCCGATGCCGAGCAGGTGCGGGCGGCGCTGTTCAGCGATCGGCCTGCTGCGACGGTTCTCCTTGCCCGCGGTGACGACGGGACCGTCCTCGGCATGGCCTCGTACACGAGGCTCTGGCCCGCTGCCGGGGCGGACACGAGCCTGTACCTGAAGGAGTTGTACGTCCGCGAAGGCGCGCGGCGGCGGGGTGTGGCAGCGGCATTCATGGAGCGGCTGAAAGAAGAGGCCGCTGCCGCCGGGTGTTCACGTATCGAGTGGACTGCTGACGATGACAACCCGTCGGCGCTGCGCTTCTACGAGGCGCTCGGGGTGCAGCGGCATCAGGGGAAGGTCTTCTACCGAGCAGGCGTGTAGCAGCGGTGGCGATGCTGTGACCTGGGATTGTCAGTGCTCAGTCGTATCCTCGCGGCATGGCCTCCCTGATCGACCCTGTAAAACATGCTGAGCTGATCCGCCTCCAACGCGAGTCGTTCGCCCGCTTCGCCGCGCTCGACACTTTCGACGGTGACGACTCCGAGCGGCCCGCACTTCGGGAAGCTGCGCGGCAGGCTGCGGCTGAGAAGGACGCTGCGCTGTACGAGTCGGGGCTGGTTTCGGAGCACGGGTACTTCGCCGCGTCGCAGGACCTGATGCGGGCTGCGCGGGCCGACGACGCCTAGTGTTTGATCTTGAGCCAGTACCTTCGGGCACCAAAGTATCCGCCGCGCGGATTTTTGAGCATGAGCCCTTCGATCCCCGCCGGCCCGGCCTCCCACCAGTCTCGCGCCGTCGCCGGATCAGTCGTCGCAGGTACAGGCTCGATCGGCGGCCCGACATCGGCCAGCACCTCCAGGAGGGCGGACCTGCGCGTGGTGTACGGCTCCCGCCGAAGGTCACGCCCGCTCGCATCCTGGAGAAGATCGAAAGCCGCGTACGTGGCAGGAGAGGCGAGCGCGAGGGCGGCGGCGCGGCGAGGTGACGCGAGCGCCCGCGACTGCATCGCGCCGAGGCTGATCTGCCCGTTGCGGTAGGCGATGGCCTCCCCATCGAGTACCACCCCGGGCGGCAGCGCGAGCGCTGGTTCCGCCAGATCCGGCAGCCGGTCCGTGATCAGCCTGCCCGAGCGGGCCTGGAGGAGTACGCCGTCCTCCGTGCGGAACAGTACGCAGCGCCACCCATCGAGCTTCGGCTCGACGCTCCACATCTGCCCTGGTGGGAGCTGGTCCACACGACGGGCCAGGGCGACAGTGACGGGCGGGTGCAGGGCCACATGATCAGGATGCGGGCGGCGCTCGACCGGCGCACGGTGGAACCATGGCGAAGGTGACCGTGTACCCGCCCGACACGGAGGGCGGCAGACGCGTCCGGGTGGACGGGCGCATCCTCGGGCGCGCGTTCAACGTGTACGACGTGCTGGAGATGCTGGAACCCGTCGGCCTTGATCCTGCCACCGCCGCCCTCGACGACCCCGACCTGTTCGACTGGAGGGGCGGAGGCGCGGCCGACTGGACACCCCGGCCGGACGACGAGGGCGCTTGACCCCTCACCCGCGCAGCAGTCCCGCCGCGTCCATCAGCATCTGCGCGAGGGCGATCACCACCGCCCACCGGGACCAGTCCACACCGCGTACCTGCGCGCTCTCATCCATGCCGGGACCGTAGACGCGAGCCGAGCGGGTGCGGCGGCGGTTGTCCACAGGTAGGCAGATTCGTCGTACCGATCCCGCTGTCAGACCCTGCTGGCACGCTGATGCCATGGAGGAGCTGCGACGCCGGGTCTACGGAGCGGACCATGACGATCCCCACCCCTACGCCCGCGACGGCCACACGTACGTCGAACTGGTCGGGGGCCCGCTCGACGGGCTCCTGTGCGACGTGACCGGCCTCAGCCCCGCCGAGGTCCGCGAGGGCGCGGCACTCATCACCGAGATCGGCGCCCACGGACCCGGAGGACGCGCCTGGTACTCCGCGTGGGACGGCGACCTCACTCGGTGGCACTGGGACGGCGACAGCCCGTAGGCACTACGCCGACAACGCCGTACGCGCCCGCTCCTCCAGCTCGACCGCGCACCGCACCCCACGCCCCCGGAAGCGGGCCAGGTCTCGACGCATCCGGCCGACCGCCTTCCGCGTCCGCGCCGACCGCACCCCACCCATATGATCCAGAGCCCTGTGCCACGTCGCGCACGCCTCCTCGATCCCGCCCTGCCGAAGCTGCGCCTCAGCACTGGCCACGAGATCCAGCGCCACAATCCGCGCGTATGACCCTGGCCGCGCCTCGGCCGCCAGCCGGTACTGCTCGGCCGCGGCATGGTGCTCGCCGAGCGACTCGAAGACCTTCGCCATACGTGAGTACACCGAAGGCGCCGACGGTCCCCACGTCAGCGCCCAGAACGGCAACTCGTCCCCGGGCGACCCGACGAGAAGCGCACGGGCCTGGTCAGCTTCTCGCCGAGCAGCCTGCCGCTGCCCCGACTTGGCGAGGGTGTGGGCGTACACCACCCGGAACAGCGCCTCGACCTGGACGTCCACGCGGCCCTTCGCCCGGTCCTGGCCGGCCTCCGCCAGGTCGCGACAGTGCTCCGGGCGGTGCAGCTTGAGGCCCTGCATGGCCATCGTGCGCATCACGAAACCGTCGTGGCCGGGAACGTTCGACTCGGCGGCGAGCCCGAAGGACTGGAGGTAGTAGCGCTGAGCCAGCCCCTGCTGCCCCGCGTCGTACGACTTCCAGCCGAGCAGATGCACCCCGCGAGACGCGGCCGAGAGCATCTGCCGGCGCACCTCGTCGGTGGCGTGCCGCCCCCGGCACAGCGGGGCGACGTCGTCGCGCAGGTATTGCACCAGCGCGCTGCGCCCGTGCCGGCCGCCGTGCCGTTCGTCGATCTCGCTGAACGCGCCGATCATGTCGCGGACCGCTTCGACCTCGGCCATGCCGACGGTGCGACCAGTGCGGGCGGCGTGCCGGGTACGGTCAGCGATCTCGCTCACGTGGTGCAGGGGCAGAGCAGCGGCGGCCACCGAGTAAGCGGAGCGGCTCAGGAAGTGGCGCCTGTCCAACTCGCACCTCCACATGAGCAGCAGGGACGCCAACGGGTCGGCGCCCAGGGTCAGTCCGATGGTGTCATTCTCCTCGTCTTCTCCGGCTGCCAGTCCGAGATCGACGGCGGTGAGGAGGCGGCCGAGACGTCTGGACAGGGCGACCGTGAGGAAGCGCTGAGTGGTCGCGGCCGGCGGCATACCCGCGACCCAGTGGGCGACGCCGGACTTGTTCGTCCGGAGCGCGACGCCGCACTCCGCGGCCACCGTACGGACCTCCTTGGCCAGCGCGGCGTAGGTGAGTCCGGACTCGTCGACGAGGGCGCGGAGTTGGTGGTTGGTCGTGCGTTCGGTCATGAGCACCTGCCGGTGAAACCCGTGAAACCGCAAGGACCTTCCATCACCGTACCGCTCGGCAGTGACGGCGAGTTGACTACTCCTTACCGACGGCGGCGAGCCTTCGAGGTTCGCCCCCGTCGTGTCGACTCCCACGAGAAGGAGCAACACATGTTCGCCACGCTCGAAGTCCCCACACAGCACCCGACACAGCACCTCATGCCGTTCGGTCTCACCCGGGCCCTCCCCGTCGAGCCCCCGGCCACGCGTATCTGGCCGGGCGAGCTGGCCTACTGCCCCGAGCAGCAGCTCACCATCGTGATCGAGACCGGCGAGACCTTCGTCGACAGCCCATCCATGGGCAGCACGGTCCAGACGGTCACCCAGACCAAGGAGGACAACCAGACGTGGGACGACGACGGCGGCACCGACAAGGACTGACCGCCCCCGCCGTCGTGAGGAGATCGTGAGATGACCGTCCTGGTGCTGACCCGCCAACTCGACCCCGTCGCCGACCTGGTGGTGCACGAGCTGAACTCCCGGGGGACGTCCCTGGTCCGCGTCGACCCTGGGAGCCTGCCCGCCAGCTCGTTGTTCACCGCGCGCCTCGACGGCGCTACCGGGTGGACGGGCGAGTGGCGCGGTCAGCACCGGGACCTCAACTTGGAGGAGGTGACCGCCGTGTACTGGCGACGCCCCTCTCCGCACGAGATGCCCATCGGGATGCCGCCCGACGTTGAGCGGTGGGCGCAGGCTGAGGCCAAGGCCGGGTTCGGCGGCGTGCTCTCCGCGCTCTCCTGCACGTGGGTCAATCACCCGCACGCCAACGCAGCCGCCACGTCCGGGCCTCGCGCGCTGGCCGAGGCGGCGCGTTGCGGCCTACGGGTCCCGCGCACCATGGTTACCAACGATCCTTGCGCCGCGCGGGGATTCGTCGCTTCGCTGCTCGGCGGTGTCGCCGCTTACAAGGCCATTGGAGGCGGCGGGCCCACCACCCACGAGGGCACCTCGTATGCCTCTTGGACCTCGAAGGTCCGCGCGGCGGAGATCACCGACGGGGTGGCCGCGACGGCGCACCACTTCTCCGAGTGGATCGACAAGGCTTACGAGGTACGTCTCACGGTCGTCACCGACCAGATGTTCGCCGCCGAGATCCACACCCACTCCGCAGCCGCCCGCGAGGACTTCCGCCGGGACTACGACGCCTGCACCTACAAGGTGTGCGAAGTACCCGAGACGGTAGCGCACGGAGTCCGCGCCCTCATGGGTTCCTTCGAACTCCGCTACGCCGCCATGGACTTCCTCGTTAGCTATGACGGGGCCTGGCACCTGTGCGACGTCAACCCCAACGGACAGTACGGGTGGATCGACGAGCTGCGCGCCCCGATCACCCGCGCCATCGCCGACGTACTGGAGAGCCCGTGACCATCACCGCAGAACCTAGCGCCGAGGACCTCCGCCGCCGCCTCACCGACCACCTGGTCGCGGAAGGCGTACTGCACAATCCGGCCTGGAAGCACGCCTTCGTCACCGCACCCCGCGAGGAGTTCGTCCCCGCCTTCTCCCTCCGCACCGCCGACGGTGTACGCGCCTACCAGACCGGGGAGCCCGAATACCTGGAGACCGTCTACCGCGACGTCTCGCTCATCACCCAGCGAGACGCGAGCGGCACGGCCACCAGCTCCTCCAGTCAGCCACGCGTCATGGCCGCCATGCTCGAAGCCCTCCCCGACGCTGACGGCACCCGCGTGCTGGAGATCGGCACAGGGGCTGGCTACAACGCCGCGCTGTTGTGCGAGCGGTACGGCGACGAGCAGGTAGTCAGCCTCGACATCGATCCTGGCCTGACCGCCGCCGCCCGTCAGCGCCTGCACTCCGCCGGCTACACCCCCACCCTCATCACGGGCGACGGAACCGGTGCCCACACACCACTCGCCCCCTACGGCGCCCTCATCGCCACCTGCGGTCTACCTCGCATCCCGGCCGCGTGGCTCGACCAGCTCGCGCCAGGCGGAACCATCGTCGCCAACCTCGGCTACGGCCTGGCCGTACTGCGCCTCGACGAACACGGCGCCGCACAGGGACACTTCCTGCCGGAGATGGCCTCGTTCATGACCGCTCGCACCACGTCCGAGTCGGTTCCCTCGGAACAGCACGACGTCACCACGCTGATGCGCGCGGTCGGCACCGTCACCAGCGCCCACGTCCCGTGGGACGTAACCGGGCCCATGCCGCGGTTCCTCGGCGCGATGCTCCACCCCAGTGCCACGGATCTCACCCTGACCGATGAGAACGGCACCACCGTCCACGCCATCACCGACGCCGCCTCCGGGGCGCGGGCCCGCCTCTCCCACCGGGGCGAGGACGCACGTATCGACCAGGGCGGCCCACGCGCCCTGTGGGACGAGCGGCTCGCTCTCCTGCGTGACTGGTCCCGAGCCGGACAGCCGGGCGTCGAGCGCTACGGTCTCACCGTGCAGGGCTGCACCCACACCCTGTGGCTCGACACCCCCGACGGCCTCTCCTGGACACTGCCGTGAGCGCAGCCGCGTCACCACCGCTTGCGGTCGATCACCGCCGCCTCCTCCGACCGCGACCTCCGCTTCTCCGGCGACGGGGCCCCATCACGACGACACACCACAGCATCCGGATCACCCGCAACCGCACCCCACGAATACCCCTCCGGACACGCTCCACCAGTCGGCCCCCGCTCACCCGTCTCGCCCTTCTCCCCACGCTCACCCGCCGGACCCGCGGGCCCCGGTTGGCCCTCCGGTCCAGGCGGGCCAGCTGGTCCCGCCTCGCCGCCGGCGCCGTCAGCTCCGGCCTCTCCGTCGGAGCCGTTGCTGCCGTCCGAACCGGGGCCGCCCGGCGGACCAGTTGAGCCGGGCGGCCCGTCGTCTCCGCGCCCACCCTCACGCCCGCTCTCGCCCTCGTCGCCGCTCTTGCCCTCGTTGCCGTCCTTGCCGCGCGGACCACGCGGGCCGATGCCCCCACCGTCCCCGCGGCTCCCCGGTGGACCTGCGACGGGCGTCTCGCCCAGCTGCTCGACCTGAGTGGCGAGCGCGTCCCGCGCCTGGTTGGAGTCCCGGAGGTCTCCGGCGAGTTGCTGCATGGTGATGACCACCCACGCCAGCAACGCGACCGCAACCACCGCTCCCACCCCGAAGACGATGTCGGCTCGGCGGCGGTGCTTCTTCGGGCTGGCGTGCGTGCTCATCAGGCGCCCGCTCCCTTCGAGAACACGTACACCTGCAACAGCAACAGCAAAACCGGAGCGAGGAGCGCGGTGACCAACAGCCGCTTGTCAGCCCGCCGTCGATCCTCCGCCGTACGCAGGTCCGCATCGTGACGCCGTGCCTCCTCCGCGCGGGCCTGCTCGATCTCCGTGACCCGCTCCGTGAGGCGCCGGATCGTCTCGTCACGGGCCCGCAGTTCGTAGCCCATCGCTTCCACGGAGACCATGCCGTCGATGCGGGAGCCGACCTCGCGGATGTCGTCGCGAAGGTCGGTGCGCACGTCTTCGAGGCGTCTGGCGACTTCGCCGAGGGTGGGCTCGTCCGGCACGCGGCCCTCCCCTCCCGGCAGTGATCGGCCGCAGTGTGCCACGGGAACGCGTGCTCGCCGTTCCGAACCGTGGCGTGGACGGGGCCCCGTGAGTCACACTGCCCTCGCCCCCCACAGCACCCAAGGGGGACCTATGCGCCGACACATAGTCATGCTCGCCGTCGTTCCGCTGCTGATGACCGCAGCCTGCGCCAGCGCTGACGACGGGAAGCCGGAGTCCGAGCCCGCCAAGAGCAAGTCCGTGCCGAAGAAGAAGCCCAAGCCCAATCCAGCTGACGAGGGGCCGCTCCCGCTCGGCAAGGTCCTGCGCTGGAGCGCGGACCGGAGCGACCCCGCAGCCGCCGACGGGGCTATCACGGCGCTCACCTACCGCCAGCCTGTGCCGGGGATCTACGGGGCCGACAGCGGTGAGGAGTGGGCGCGGCTGGAGGTGAAGGTCTGCATCAAGGCGGGCGACGATGTGCGCGTCAGTCAGTTCCCCTGGTTCCTCGCCTTCGCTGACGGGAGCCGCGTCGAGGTGACGGGCTCTTCTGGTGGGGACTTTCCGCGGCCGGAGTTCCCCATGGACGCCGCAGTGAAGCCAGGGGACTGCGCCAAGGGCGGGATCATGTTCCCCGTGCCGAAGGGGCAGCGGGCTGATCGGGCGGTGTACGAGCCTGACGGTGGTGAGCCTGTCGAGTGGAAGATCCCCAAGCGGTAGGTGACGCGGCCCACACCCCTGTGTGCAACGGCTGCACAGTGTCCGGCTGCCAGGCGGGGCATGCTCAAGACCTCTCGCTGAAGGAGGCACCGTGACCAGCACAGCCGCTCGATTCGCCGCCGCCTATGCCGCACTCACCGCAGCCCACGAGGTTGGTGACTACTGGGTTCAGCAGGACAAAGACGCTGTCGCCAAGGGCAAGCCGGGTCCCGAAGGGCGGGCCGCGTGCGTCCGCCACACCGTCACCTACACCGCAACCCAGGCCGCCGCGCTCGCCGCCGCCAACCGGACCCTCGGTCTGGGGATCGGCTGGCGGAGCGCCGCCGCAGGACTCGCACTTTCGGCGGCCACCCACTACGCCGCTGACCGGTGCGCCAACCGCTGGCACGAGACAGGGCCCGACGCACCACTCCTCGTACGCGCCGCCCACCGCGCCGGACACGCCGCATGGCTCCAACGCGACCCCGGAGCCGGGCCGCTGACAGATCAGGCGTGGCATAAGGGGTGGGTAGCCATCGCAGCAGCCATCGCAGCACGCTGAACCGGAGGGGCCATGAAGCGCATCGAGGACAGCCACTTCTACGGCTGGCTGGTCGATCACGCCCGCACGATGGGCTGGGACCTCGACGCCACCACCGACGAGGCGCCGCGCCCACGGGACATGCTGCGTGTCTGGGCGGCCATCGCTCTCACCGAGGGCCTCACCGACGAGCAGGTGCAGCAGCTCGCGCATGGCCTCGGCGTCGCCCCGGCTGAGGTGCGCGCGGCGTTCGAGCCGGAGATGCGTACCGCCGAGCTGGGCGAGATCCTTGGGCAGCCTGATCTCGCCGCGCTCGATCGGCGCCTCGACGGAATCGCTGACGACAACGCGTAGTCCGGCCACGACGGCGCCCCGCCGTTCTTGGGCGGGGCGTTCGAGCTACCTGCCGAGGACCTTGCGCACCATCTCCACGGAGATGCCGCCGTGGCGGCGACTGTGGTGGATCTCCGCCCACACCTCTACGGGCGTGAAGTTCGGGAGCGCCTCCGCGACCTCGCGAATGTACGCGGCGTCAGCCTCGCCCACCTCCGTGGCCTCCGATGGCCTGCGCCGTATGCGGGGCGAGCGAACGCGGCTCCCATCGTTGTCGTAGTACACCATCGGAACCTCCAGGGCTACGGGCGGGCATGGCGAGGCGTTCGTGCTGCGCGATTACGCGTCGGGGACGACCCACACCTTCTCGGCCCCCGCGAGATCGGCGGCGACCTCAGTCATGCCCGGCGCGGCGTATCGGCCGGGCGGCATCGGCGCGACCGGCAAGGTGGTGACCCCGAGCCGCGCCTTCTGCATGGCCGCCCACGTGTCCATGGCGGCATCCGTACCCTCCGCGACGGCCTGCGGCAGCTCCGGCACTTCGCCGAGTCGGGGATGCTGCTCCAACAGCCACGCCACGCACGCGTCGCGGGCGTGCGCCGCCTGGAGCGGGCTCGACGGCTGCCCCGTCAGCCACGCGTAGATCTCGACGAAGGGCTCCAGCTCGATCGGTAACTGGTGAGTGACCGCCAGCACGGTGTAGAGATCGAACTCGCGAGTCTTGGGCATACGTCCCCCTTCGGTTGGTGGGTTGAGGGTAGGGCGAGCCATGGGTCCGAGGCGCGAGATCAGTTGAAGTCCCGCCTTCTGGTGAAGTCTGCGGGTCCGTTGAGCCGTCGAGGCGAGGCAGCCGCCTACGGGCTATTCCTCCTCGGGTGGGGCCTCCTCTCGCTTCTGCTCCAGGTCGGTCCGTCGTCCCTGTTGTGGTTCGCGCGCCTCGAAGTACGGGCGCGCTACGCGGTAGTCCACCGCATTCGACCTGCCGATCTTCACGACGGGTGGGAAGTCCGGGTCCTCGCGGTGCAGTTGGGAAACGCGCTGATGACTGAGGCCCAGTCTGCGCGCCAGCTCGCGGAAGGACACCATGTCCGGCCCTCCTTCATCGTCGGCCACGAGACCTCATTCTCTCCAACCTCCTAGCCATATGGCTAGGAGGTTCGCTACGGTCGTACTCGCTAACGGGAAAACCCCCGGCTCCATGCGGAGCTGGAACTCCGGAGTCGGGGGTGGACCTGTCCCGAGCAGTGACGAAAGAGAGCAGGTCCGCCATGGAGCGTACCGATCAGTCCACGTCAGCGGGACCCCCGGCGCACGGTCCCGCCGCGCAGATCACCGCGCTCACCCGCGCGATTGCTGCCGCCACCGCGATCACCGTCTACGACCGCCACGGATCCGCCCGCACCACACCCAGCCAGGGCGACACCGCCCAGGCCCTCCACACGGCCACCACCTCCGGCAGCACCGTCGAGGAATGGCACACAGCCCACCGCACCCTCGGCCAGGCCCTCACCGTCGTCCGGGTCACCCACCCCTGGTACGGCGTCGACATCTACGCCATCGAGCACCCCGCCGGCGACCGCATCGTCACGCTGCTGCGCCGCATCGAGGAGGCCCTCGACGGTCAGGACGACGAGGCTCCCTTCGACGCCGAGCGGATGGTCTTCTTCGAGGCGTCCGTGACCCACGGCGGGCACTGCGCCGCCGTCCACGAGGACGTGCGGGACACGCTCGCCTTCCTCGGCAACCCGCGCGAGCCGATCGCCGGGGCGCAGCTGCTCGCCCGCGTCCGCGTCGCCCTCGGCGAGAAGAGCGCGTGATGTTCGGCCGCCGCAAGAACGCCGACGGCATAGTCCACGCCAGCACACTTGCGCCTCCGGCCTCGTCCGCGCCGGAATGCCCACTCAGCCCAAACGGCCACTGCTGGACACAGAGCTGGCTCCACGGCCGGTACCTGCTCCTCTGCGGCAACGGCTGCGGAGCCACCCAGTGACCGGGCCCGGCGCATACACGCCACGCTCCGGCGACCGCGTCAACGTCACCCGCACCACCCGTGACGGCACGTCCGCAACCTGCCAGGGCCTCATCACCTTCGACGAGCCGTTCAGCGAGGACACCCGCTTCCGCCTCGGCCACACGGCATACCCCTCCGCCGACGCCGCCCGCGCGCGCTACGGCATCACCCAGACGATCACCCCCGTCCCCGCCGACGGCACCCCCGACGTCTGACACCGACCGGCCGGGCCGCGATGCCCCCAGCACGCGGCCCGGCCCCAACACCCGGAGGACTCCATGCCCTACACCCCCGCCGCCGGCCACCGCATCCGCGTCACCGAGCGGAACGCGGACGGCCGCGTCACACGCATCCTCACCGGCACCGTCGAGGACACCACCCCCACGCCCCGCAGCACCCACACCGAGTACGTCGTCAGACTCCGCAGCGACACGGACGGCCGGCCCTACCCCATCGGTGACGACGCCTCGGCGCCACTGGTCGTCACCGGCACCAGCCAGGTCACCGAGCAACTTCCGTGACCCGCCGCCAGCACAGGCCCCGCCTGCCCGCCCGCGTCCGCCGCGAGATCGCCTCACCCCTCGCCCGGTGGGTGCTCACCGCCCTCACCATCCTCGCGATCGCGGCCGGACTCGGCACCCACGCACTCATCGTCGGCGCAGCAGCCGGGCTGTGCTGGCACACCCACCGTCACCCCACCCCGCGCAGGAGCACACGACGATGACTGAGCACCTCGCCCGCTGGGCGCAGCAGCATCCCTGGCCCGCCGCGCTCGCGGCCGTGGCCGTGCTGGGGCTGCTCGCGCTCGCGGCCTGGTGCACCTGGCGCGCCGTACGCTCCGCGGCCCGCCCCTCCTCCTCAGTCGTGATCGCCGCCGTCGGCGCCGCCGCGTGCACCGCGTACGGCGCTGACACCTCGTGGCGATTCGCCGCGAAGTACCTCGGCATGCACGAGCAAGAACGCGTGATCATGTTCGCCGCCGGGGAGATCGCCCTCCTCGCGTGCGGACTCCTCGGCCGCGCCAACAAAACCGCCACCGCCACCGCCGACCGCGCCGGATCCGCCGGCGTGCCCGGCGCCCTCGTCTGGGTCATCACCAGCGTGCAGATCATCCCCGCCTACGCCCTGTCCGGCATCGCGGGCGGCACCGTCCGCGCCGTCATCGGGCCCGTCATGGCCGGGCTGCTGTGGCACCTCGCCATGGGCCTGGAGATCCGACTCGTCCGACCCGGCGCCCTGTCCCACGGGCTGCCCGCCGTGATCGGCCGCGATCTGCGCGAACGGTTCCTCGCCTCCCTCGGGCTCGCCCAACGGGACCGGTCCGCCGCGCAGATCGCCCGCGACCGGGCCACCGTGCGCGTTGTACGCCTCGCCTCCCGCAGGCACCTCGGCCCGTGGGGGCGGCACCGGCTCGCCGACGCCGTCACCCGCACCCACGCCGCGGTCGACGGCGAACGGCGGCACCAGCTGATGCGCGAGCTGGCCGCACGCCGCTCCGCCGCCGAGTTGCGGACCGTACCCGTCGCGATCCCGTGGGCACCGGAGCCTGTACCCGCCCCGTACCCGCGTACCCCGCTCGGCGTGACCGGGGACGTACTCCGGCGCCTCGACCCGATCGCCGCGATCCATCAGGTACAGGCCGCGCACCCCGCGAGTACGCCCGCCGAACTCGCCTCGCTGTGCACGGAGTACGGCGTACCCGTCACCGAGACCCGGGTGCGGATCGCCCTCCACGCGGGCAACGCGGCGCCCGTACCCGCTGTACCCGAGGCGCCCGCACGGCCCGTACTCGCCGCCGTACCCGACCCCGTACCCGAGGACGTACCTCAGCCTGTACCCGCGCCCCGACCTGCGGACGGACTCGTACTCGACCTCGCGCCCATGCCCGAGGTACACGCCGACGTCGCGGCGCCGCTGCCCGTACTCGCCGCCGCGCAGCCCCGTACCCGGGTGGACGTCCGGCTGCCGCGCCCGGGGCCCGTGTACTCCGTCGACCTCACCAAGCGGCGTACCCGCCCCGGCGCCGTACCCGAGCCGGAACCCGTCCCGGCCCCCGAGGGCGAACCCGTACCTGAGCCCGAGTCCAAGCCGAGTACGGACCCGCTCCTCGACCGCGCCCGCGTACTCGACGCCGAACACCACCGTACCCACGGTCGCCCCGCACCCATCCGCGCGCTGAAGACCGGACTCGCCGTCGGCCAGACAACCGCGACCCGTCTCCGCCGCCAGCTTGACGCCTCATGACCCAGGAGCCCGACATGCCGCCCGCCACCGCGCCAGCACTTCCCGCCGTACCCGACCACCTGCCGCCCGGCTGGTCCGCGCAACCGCACACCATGCACCCGCCGTTGGCGGAGACATTCCCCGAACCGGCGCCGCCCGTACGGCCGGCGCCGGGCCCCGCAATGTCCGGCGTCCTCACCACCGTCACCAGCCGCGGCGGTTCACCCGTCACCGTGCACCGTGCCGACTACGCCGTTGAGGACCATCTCGGGGAGTACACCGTGCACGGCTACGCCTGGCGCTGCACCGGATGCGGCCACCTCGCCACCGGCTACGAGCCGACCGCGTTCGCCAACGTGCTGGGCAACGGCCGTGACCACGAGTGCGGAGAGCCGTCGTGACCATCCTCGTCCTGCTCGCCGTGGTATTCGTCGCCGCTCTGATCGGCGCTGTGATCGCCATGAGGCGTGACCTGCTGCTCGCTGCCGCGTTCGCCCTCGGCACCGCCAGCGCTGCGCTCATACACCTCGTCCTGGAGTTGCTGTGAGCACCCCCAAGAAGCCGATCACGCCGACGAGGGTCATCCCCGCCGGGCAGACCATGCCCCGCCCGCCCGTGCACCCCAAGCC
>NZ_JANCPR020000039.1 GCF_028657195.3 Streptomyces iconiensis | reverse complement strand
ATGTCCGACTCACGGATGCCGTAGTTGCCGGTCAGGTCAGCGATGAGCCGTTCGGCGATGGCGATCTTGTGCTCGACGCTGCGCGCCTGACCCTCCTCGTCGATGGTCAGCGCGATGAGCGCGGCGCCGTGTTCGGCCGCGAGCTGGGTCACCTTCGCGAAGCGGGACTCGGGGCCGTCACCGTCCTCGTAGTTGACCGAGTTGATGACCGCACGGCCACCCAGCTTCTCCAACCCCGCCTGGATCACCGGGATCTCCGTGGAGTCCAGCACGATCGGCAGCGTCGAGGAGGTCGCGAAGCGGCCGGCCAGTTCGGCCATGTCGGCAGCGCCGTCCCGGCCCACATAGTCCACACACAGGTCGAGCATGTGCGCGCCCTCACGGATCTGCTCCCGCGCGATCTCCACACAGTCGTCCCACCGGGCCTCCAGCATGGCCTCACGGAACTTCTTCGACCCGTTCGCGTTCGTCCGCTCACCGATCGCCAGATACGAGGTGTCCTGCTGGAAGGGCACCGTCTGATACAGCGACGCCGCACCCGGCTCCGGCCGCGGCGTACGCTCCGCCAGTTCAGCACCCCGCACCCGCCCGACCAGCTGACGCAGATGCTCCGGCGTCGTACCACAGCAGCCACCAACGAGGGACAGCCCGTAGTCGCGTACGAAACCCTCGTGCGCGTCGGCCAGCTCACCCGGCGTCAGCGGATAGTGCGCACCGTTCTTGCCCAGCACCGGCAAACCCGCGTTCGGCATGCACGAGATCGGGATACGCGAGTGCTGGGCCAGATACCGCAGATGCTCACTCATCTCCGCGGGCCCCGTCGCACAGTTGAGACCGATCATGTCGATACCCAACGGCTCCAGCGCCGTCAGCGCCGCACCGATCTCCGAACCCAGCAGCATCGTCCCCGTCGTCTCCACCGTGACCGAACACAGCAGGGGAAGATTCACGCCGGCCGCTTCCATCGCCCGGCGGGCACCGACGATCGACGACTTGGTCTGCAACAGGTCCTGCGTCGTCTCCACCAGCAGCGCGTCGGCGCCGCCCGCGATCATGCCCTCCGCGTTCACCTGGTAGGCGTCCCGCAAAGTGGCGTAGGGCGCGTGCCCGAGAGTGGGCAGCTTGGTACCGGGGCCCATCGAGCCCAGTACCCACCGCATCCGGCCGTCCTCGGCCTCGAACTCCTCGGCCACCTCACGGGCGATGCGGACGCCCTGCTCGGACAGCTCGAAGTTGCGGTCGGTGATGTCGTACTCGTTCAGCGCCGCGTAGTTGGCGCCGAACGTATTGGTCTCCACACAGTCCACACCCGCGGCGAAATACTCCTGATGCACCGTACGGATGATGTCGGGACGCGTGACGTTCAGGATCTCGTTGCAGCCCTCCAGCTGCTCGAAGTCCTCCAGTGTCGGATCCTGCGCCTGGATCATCGTCCCCATCGCCCCGTCGGCCACCACTACACGAGAGGCAAGGGCCTCACGGAGGGCATCGGCCCGGGTGGGGGTCTTGGATGCGGACGTGCTGCTCGGCGACGAGGCCATGGAAAGAGCTCCCTGGGATGCGACGGCTGTCGGCTTTGCGCGCCAGTGGGGCAGCGCACCCGGTCAGCGTATAGGGCGGACGCAAGAGTGCAGGTCGACATTCCGCCTCTCGGACGGTCCTAGACTCAAACCCGACTACCGCGTCGTCGGCATGACGCGATACCGTTCGACATTGTCGAACCCGGAAGTAGCAGGTCAGGGAGGACCCGATGGCCCGGACCATCCAGTCGCTGGAGCGCGGCGCAGCGGTGCTGCGGCTTCTGGCGGGTGGTGAGCGACGGCTCGGTCTCTCCGAGATCGCCTCGGCACTCGGGCTCGCCAAGGGCACGGCGCACGGACTGATCAGGACCCTCCAGAACGAGGGCTTCGTGGAGCAGGATCCGCCGACGGGCAAGTACCAGCTCGGGGCCGAGCTGCTGCGGCTGGGCAACAGCTACCTGGATGTGCACGAGCTGCGCTCGCGCGCGCTGGTGTGGACGGACGACCTCGCACGTTCCAGCGGGGAGAGCGTCTACCTGGGCGTGCTGCACCTCCAGGGCGTCCTGGTCGTGCACCACGTCTTCCGGCCCGACGACAGCCGTCAGGTACTGGAGGTCGGTGCGATGCAGCCGCTGCACAGTACGGCGCTGGGGAAGGTGCTCTCGGCGTACGACCCGGTCGCACTGAGCGAGGCGGTGGACGGGGAGCGTGCCGACTTCACGGAGCGCACGATCACCGGCTTGGAGGAATTCGAGTCGGTCCTGGATCTGACCAGGGCGCGCGGGTGGGCAGCCGACGTGGAGGAGACGTGGGACGGGCTGGCTTCCGTCGCCGCGCCCATCTTCGACCGCCGGCGGATGCCGGTGGGAGCTGTCGGGATCACGGGGGCCGTCGAGCGGGTGTGTGAGGGCGAGGAGCTGCAGCCGCGGCTGGTGGCCGCCGTCCGGGACACGGCCCGTGCGGTGTCACGGGACCTGGGGGCCTTGCGGTTCTGACCCCGACGCACCTGCTGTTCCGGTCGGCTCTCTGAGTACGTACCGGGGCAGAGGGCGCATCAACATGCCAACTCGCCCAAGTGGTACCAGGATGGACTCTCAGGAGTTATCCGTCACACCCTCTTGACGAGATGTTCATGAAGGAGAAAAGTTGCCGTTCGGCGGTCGACATTGTCGAACACCGGACGCAAGAGACCGGGCCCGCCTATCCCCCAGCCTCCCGCTGGGAGGTGACCCCAATGACATAAGTGACGAAGGAGTCGCGGGTGTCCAGCTCCGACATCTTTACGAGCGAGGTTCTCGGCACCATGGTGCTGGTCCTCCTCGGTGGCGGCGTGTGCGCCGCCGTGAATCTGAAGCGGTCCAAGGCCTTCGGGGCCGGCTGGGTCGCCATCGCGTTCGGCTGGGGGTTCGCGGTTCTCACCGGTGCCTACATCGCCCAGTCCTCGGGCGCGCACCTGAACCCGGCAGTGACCCTGGGTCTCGCCATCAAGGGAGACACGAAGTGGAGCGACGTACCGGTCTACATGGGCAGCGAGCTGCTCGGCGCCCTGATCGGCGCGATACTCGTCTGGATCGTGTACTACAGCCAGTTCCAGGCCACACTCCGTGAGCCGGAGGCCGTCGAGCAGAAGAACGCGAACCCGGGCCCTGTGCACGGCGTGTTCTTCACCTCGCCCGAGGTGCGCAAGCCGTTCCTGAACTTCCTCACCGAGGTCATCGCCACCTTCGTGCTCATCCTCGCGATCCTGACGCAGGGCCTGGTCAAGGACGCCGACGGCACCGTGGGACTGGGCAAGCTGGGCGCGCTGATCACCGCACTGGTCGTGGTCGGTATCGGTCTGTCGCTCGGTGGCCCCACGGGATACGCGATCAACCCGGTCCGTGACCTCGGTCCGCGTATCGTCCACGCGCTGCTCCCCCTGCCCAACAAGGGGGGAAGCGACTGGACCTACGCCTGGGTCCCGGTCGTCGGCCCACTGGCGGGAGCCGCTGCCGCCGCCGGCATCTACAACCTCGCATGGGGCTGAACGGCCGCAGCGCTGATCCGCTGACAGACCCGAAAGAAGTATCGGAGCAGACCATGAGCGACACGCAGACCACAGCCTCCGCGCACGGGGGAGGGCCGTTCATCGCGGCCATCGACCAGGGCACGACCTCCAGCCGCTGCATCGTCTTCGACAAGGACGGCCGCATCGTCGCGGTCGACCAGAAGGAGCACGAGCAGATCCTGCCGAAGCCGGGCTGGGTCGAGCACGACGCGGCGGAGATCTGGACCAACGTCCAGCAGGTCGTCACCGGCGCCATGCGGAAGGCCGGGGTCACCAAGAAGGACGTTCTGGCGCTGGGCATCACCAACCAGCGCGAGACGACGCTGCTGTGGGAGAAGGCGACCGGCAAGCCGGTGCACAACGCCCTCGTGTGGCAGGACACCCGTACGGACACGCTCTGCAGGGAGCTGGGCCGCAACGTCGGCCAGGACAGGTTCCGCCGCGAGACGGGCCTCCCCCTCGCGTCGTACTTCGCGGGCCCGAAGATCCGCTGGCTGCTCGACAACGTCGAGGGGCTGCGTGAGCGCGCCGAGAACGGCGAGATCCTCTTCGGCACCATGGACTCGTGGGTCATCTGGAACCTGACCGGTGGCCCCAACGGCGGCGTGCACGTCACGGACGTCACCAACGCGTCCCGCACCATGCTGATGAACCTGCACACCATGGCCTGGGACGAGAAGATCTGCGCCTCCATCGGTATCCCGATGCAGCTGCTGCCGGAGATCCGCTCCTCGTCCGAGGTGTACGGGGAGGCGACAGGCGACGAGCTGGGCGGTCTGCCCGTGGCCTCCGCGCTGGGCGACCAGCAGGCGGCGCTCTTCGGCCAGACCTGCTTCGAGCAGGGCGAGGCGAAGTCGACGTACGGCACCGGCACCTTCCTGCTGATGAACACCGGGCACGAGCCCGTCAATTCGTACAACGGGCTGCTGACGACGGTCGGTTACCGCATCGGGAACGAGAAGCCGGTCTTCGCGCTGGAGGGCTCCATCGCCGTCACGGGCTCGCTCGTGCAGTGGATGCGGGACCAGATGGGCATGATCAACAGCGCGGCCGAGATCGAGACGCTGGCCAGCTCCGTCGAGGACAACGGCGGCGCGTACTTCGTCCCGGCCTTCTCGGGGCTCTTCGCGCCGTACTGGCGCTCGGACGCGCGCGGTGTGATCGCCGGCCTGACCCGTTACGTCACCAAGGCGCACCTGGCGCGCGCCGTGCTGGAGGCGACGGCCTGGCAGACGCGCGAGATCGTCGACGCCATGCAGAAGGACTCGGACGTCGAGCTGATGGCGCTGAAGGTGGACGGCGGCATGACGGCCAACAACCTCCTGATGCAGACGATCTCGGACTTCGTGGATGCCCCCGTCGTCCGCCCGATGGTCGCCGAGACCACCTGTCTGGGCGCCGCCTACGCGGCCGGCCTGGCGGTCGGCTTCTGGTCGGGCACCGATGAACTGCGGGCGAACTGGAAGCGCGCCGCCGAATGGACCCCCCGCATGGACGCGGAAACGCGTGAGCGGGAATACAAGGACTGGCTCAAGGCCGTGGACCGGACCATGGGCTGGATCGAAGAGGAGAGCTGAGAGCAATGAACACCTCGCAGAGCGTCCCTACCCTCGGGACGCACCCGGCTGCCGGCAGCAACCCTGGCCGCGCCGAGAGCAGAGGGCTGCTCGCGAACGCGACGTATGACCTTCTGGTGATAGGCGGCGGCATCCTGGGCACCTCGGTGGCCTGGCATGCGGCGCAGTCGGGTCTGCGGGTGGCGATGGTGGACGCCGGCGACTTCGCCGGCGCCACCTCCTCCGCCTCGTCCAAGCTGGTGCACGGCGGTCTGCGTTACCTCCAGACCGGTGCGGTCAAGCTGGTCGCGGAGAACCACCACGAGCGGCGGGTGCTGGCCAAGGACGTGGCCCCGCACCTGGTCAACCCGCTCACCTTCTACCTCCCCGTCTACAAGGGCGGCCCGCACGGTGCCACCAAGCTGGGCGCCGGCGTCTTCGCGTACTCCGCGCTGTCCGCCTTCGGCGACGGCGTGGGCAAGGTCATCTCGCCCGCCAAGGCGGCGGCCGACAACCCGGCGCTGCGTACGGACAACCTCAAGGCCGTCGCCGTCTACGGCGACCACCAGATGAACGACTCCCGTATGGCCGTGATGACCGTGCGCGCCGCGGTCGAGTCCGGTGCCGTGGTGCTCAACCACGCGGAGGTCACCGGGCTGCGCTTCACCCGCGGCCGGGTGACGGGCGCCGAGCTGCGGGACAGGACGGACGGCACCGAGTTCGGTGTGAACGCGCGCCTGGTGCTCAACGCGACGGGGCCCTGGGTCGACCACCTGCGCGGCATGGAGGACAGCGGTGCGGCGCCGTCCATCCGGCTGTCCAAGGGCGCCCACATCGTGCTGAAGCGGAACTCGCCGTGGCGTGCCGCGATGGCCACGCCCATCGACAAGTACCGCATCACCTTCGCGCTCCCGTGGGAGGACCAGCTGCTGCTGGGCACCACCGACGAGGAGTACACGGGTGACCCGGCGGACGTACGGGCAACCGAGTCGGACATCCAGCAGATCCTGGACGAGGCGGCCTTCTCCGTGAAGGACGCCGACCTCTCGCGCGACCTGATGACGTACGCCTTCGCGGGGCTGCGGGTGCTGCCGGGCGGTCCGGGCGGTGTCGAGTCGGCCAAGCGCGAGACGGTCGTCAGCGAGGGCCGCGGCGGCATGCTGTCGGTCGCCGGCGGCAAGTGGACGACGTACCGGCACATCGGCCGTACGGTCATGAACAAGCTGGAGAAGCTGCCCGGCGGTGCACTCGGCGAAGATGCCGTCCCGGTCAAGGACCTGGTGCGGCGCACGCCGCTGCCCGGTATCTCCAACCCGAACGCGGTCGCGCACCGGCTGCTCGTGGACCGCGAGCCCGGCGTGCGCATGGACCCGCTCACCGCACGGCAGCTGGCGACGCACTACGGCTCGCTCTCCTTCGACATCGCCCGGCTGGTCAACGAGGACCCGGCGCTGGGCGAGCGTGTGCACCCCGAAGGGCCCGAGATCTGGGCGCAGGTCGTCTACGCGCGCGACCACGAGTGGGCGCAGACCGTCGACGACGTGGCGCGGCGCAGGATGACGCTGACGATCCGCGGTCTGGACACCCCGGAGGTCCGCGAGCGCGTGGAGAAGATGCTCGCGGAGCGCCAGAGCTGACCGCGCGCCTGCCGCGCGGAAAGCCCACGCCTGCGGCCTAGGAAGCGCGCACCTGTGGTGCAGGAACGGGCCGTTCCCTTTGGGTGCCGTCGTGCTCGGGGGCGTTGACCTCGGGCCGCTGTTCCCATGGCCGCTGCCCGCGGGCCGGTGCATGGCCGGTCGGTCAGTGGCCGGTCGGTCAGTGGCCGGTCGGTCGGTGCGTGGCCGTCGTCAGGGCGGGCCCGGTCGGTCAGTGGCCGGTCAGGGCTTCGGCGACGGGGGTGCGGGCGTAGAGCACCACGCGCCCGGTGCGGTGTGCGCTCACCAGGCCGGCGGCGCGCAGCGCCGTGAGGTGCTGGGAGACGCCGCCGGGGGTCAGGCCCGTGCGGTGGGCGAGGTCGGTGGTGGAGGCGGGCGCCGCCAGCTCCGCGAGCAGCAGTGCGCGGCTCCGCCCCAGGACTCCGGCCAGCGCTTCGGAGTGCGGCTGGGGGCTCGGCGCCCACAGGGTGCCGATGCCGCGCGGCGGATAGCGCAAGGTCGGGAGCGGGTCCTCGTCCTCCAGAGTGGCGAAGACCCGTGGCCATACGAAGGCGGAGGGAACGAGCAGCAGTCCGCGCCCTGCGAGGTCCCGCGTGCCGCTCAGGTAGCGGTGGTCGAGGCGGAGCACCCCGGATTCCCAGGCGATCCGCGAGTTCAGGTCGGCGAAGAGTCGGCGCGCACCACCCTCGGCGAAGCGCATGGCCCGGTGCAGGATGTCGCCCTCGCACAGGGCGCGGATGCGGGGCCAGTACGGGGCCAGGGCCACCTCCCAGTAGGCGGCGATCACGTCGGCCAGCCGGGCGAGGCCGCGTTCGGGGTCCTCGCGTATGGCGTCCACGTACGGCTTCACCTCCCGCACGGTGGTGCGGAGTTGCCACGGTGGTGTCGCGCGCAGCGTGGTCAGCTCCACCTCCAGGGAGGGCTGCGGAGTGGTCGGCGGAGGGACGAGGAAGCCGGGGATGGCCACGGTGGGCACGGGTACCAGCCCCAACAGCGGTGTGAGGTCGAGCTTCGCCGCCGCGAGCAGCGGTTCGACCCACTCGGTCCACCTGTGGTGCAGCCCCGAGGGGTCGGCGCCCTTGAGGACCCGGACGCTGGCCACCACTTCCCACAGCGGCGAGACGGCGAACCGCGTGCGCGCCACGTCCTCGGCCGAGAACCCGATCTCCAGGACGCCGCTGTCAGCCTGCTCACCGCTCTTCATTCAGCGGAGACTAAATCACTGGCCCACGGTGTGCGCACCGGGCACCGTACCGGCCATGGTCCCGACAAGTCCCTGGCGGACACCCGATTTCCGTACGCTCTTCACCGCTTCCGCGCTCAGCCAGTTGGCCACGAATGTCGGCCAGGTCGCCGTCCCGTTGGCCGCGGTGACGACGCTCGACGCGAGCGCGGGGCAGGTCGGGCTGCTGGCCACGCTGAGCACTCTGGCGTTCCTGCTCATCGGACTGCCCGCCGGCGCCTGGGTGGACCAGATGCGGCATCGCAGGGTGCTGATCTGCGCGGACATGGCGCGGGCTGCGCTGTTCGCCTCGGTGCCCGTGGCGTGGTCGCTGGACGTGCTCACCCTGGAACAGCTCTATGCCGTGGTCCTGCTCAATGGCTGCGCGACGGTGTTCTTCGACGTGGGTTCGCAGAGTTTCCTGCCGACGCTGGTCGGCCGTGAGGGGCTCGTACCGGCGAATGCCGCGGTCGTGAGCCTCCAGGCCATGGGCAACGTGGCGGGCAGGGGCGCCGGGGGCGGCATCGTGCAGTTGCTGACGGCACCGGTTGCGGTGATCGCCGTAGGGGTGCTCTATCTGGGCTCGGCGCTGCGTCTGTTCGGCATCCGTGCCAGAGCGGCGGGCACGGACACCGGCACCGGCACGGGCACGGGCACGGAAACGGGCGCCGGCCAGGAGGCGGGAGCGGGGACGGGAGCGAGTGCCGGGCTGCCCGGGCTGCGGGCGCGGATCGGTGAAGGGCTGCGCCACGTGCTCGGGAACGCGGAGCTGCGCGCTCTCGCGCTGACCGCCTCGATCAGCAACTTCGGCTCGCAGATCGTCAATACGCTGCTCCCCCTGCTGTTCACCCGCCAACTCGGCCTGTCGGCGGGGGTGTTGGGGCTGTACTGGGCCGTCGGCGGGGTGGGGATCTTCCTGGGCGCGCGCCTCGCACAGCCGCTGGCGGCGCGGTTCGGTCACGGCAGGGCGCTGGGGTTCGCCGGTGCCTGCGTGGCGCCGGCCGCGCTGCTCGTTCCGCTCATCGACCGGGGTGGCTGGCTGTGGCTGGCGGGTGCGGGGTGGGTGCTGACCACGGCGAAGATGGGCATGGACAACGTGCTGGGGGTGAGCCTGCGCCAGCGTCTGACGCCCATGCCCATGCTCGGCCGGATGAGCGCGACGTTCCGCTTCATGCTGACGGGCGCGGTCGCCGTCGGCTCCGCCGCCGCGGGCGTACTGGGCGAGTTCGCGGGGCTACGGGTCGCGCTGTGGGTGGGCGGCGGCTGCATGGCGCTGGCCTTCGTGCCCGTTCTGCTCTCCCCCGTCCGCACCCGTCGCTCACTTCCGCCGCAGGCGGGCGCCGCGCGTGACATCCTCCTCTCTCATGGGGAACGGGGGAACGCCCGCCGCTGACAGCGGCACAGGGGCGATACGGTCCGCGCGGCACCTGCTCGGACGGCTCGTGCCGCGCCGCCGACCGCGGCACGCGACGGTCAGGCGCGTGGCGAAGTGGACGGCGCTGGCGCTGACGGTGCTGGTGGTGCTGCCGGTTGTGGGCGCGGGAACGGCACTGCGCGTCTCGTACACGGGCGAGACACCGGAGGACGTGCGCACCCGCGGGAAGGACGCGCTGTGGCTGGGGCACGCGTGGCTGGACGGGCGCAGAGACGCGGGCGATCTGGCCGCGCTCAAGCGGCGGTTGGCGGGCACGGGCGTACGCGACCTGTATGTGCACACCGGCCCTCTGGAGGACGACGGCACGCTGCGCCAGGACCGCTACCCGCGCGCCGCGTGGTTCCTGCGCGCGGTGAAGCGGGAGCTTCCGCGGGTGCGGGTGCAGGCGTGGCTGGGGAACGTGCTGGTCTACGGGGACGAGAAGGCCGGTAAGTACCCGGCGGGCAAGGGGCTGCGGCTGGCCGACGCCGGGTCGCGGCGTGCCGTGGTGGACAGTGCGCGGCAGGTGCTGGACACCGGGTTCGACGGGGTGCACTTCGACCTGGAGCCGCTCCGTTCGGACGACGGGGACTATCTGCGGCTGCTGGACAGGTTGGGCCCGACCGTGCGCGCACATGGCGGGCTGCTGTCGGTCGCGGCACACCAGATCGACCCGCTGCCGGGGATGCACACGGTCTCCGCGGCCGTGCGCGGGCGCGGAAAGTGGTGGACACAGCGGTACTTCGGGCAGGTCGCGCGGCGTGTGGACCAGATCGCGGTGATGTCGTACGACACGGCGCTGCCGCTGGAGAGCCTGTACGGGGGCTATGTGGCACAGCAGACGGTGCTGGCGCTGGAAGCGGCACCGGAGCGGGTGGATCTGCTGATGGGGCTGCCCTTCTACCACACGGACGACATGGGTCACCACGCCTCGGCCGAGACGGTGCCCGCGGCCGTGCGCGGGGTGCGGCTGGGGCTGGCGCGGGAGGACAGGGAGCGCAGGCGGTTCGGCGTCGCTCTCTATGTCGACTTCGCGGCGACGGAAAACGACTGGGAGGCGTACCGGCGGGACTGGTGCGCGCCTTCGGGGTCATAATGTGGGCACAGACATCCGATGTCTCGGCGTCGAGCACTGGGAGGCAGCGTGGCGGTTACCGATGAGGCGATCGAGAAGATCAAGGGGATGATCGTCTCGGGTGCGCTGCGGCCCGGCGACCGGCTGCCCAAGGAGAGCGAGCTGGCGACCGAGCTGGGGCTGTCCCGCAACTCCCTGCGGGAGGCCGTACGCGCCCTGTCCCTGATCCGGATCCTCGATGTGCGGCAGGGCGACGGCACGTATGTCACCAGCCTCGACCCGCAGTTGCTGCTGGAGGCGATGAGCTTCGTCGTGGACTTCCACCGCGACGACACGGTGCTGGAGTTCCTGGCGGTACGCCGCATACTGGAGCCCGCCGCGACCGCCATGGCGGGCTCACGGATTCCGGAGAGCGAACTGGACGCGCTGGACGCGCAGTTGGACGCGCTGGGCGCCGACCCCTCCGTCGAGGAACTGGTCGCAGCCGACCTGGAGTTCCACCGCCGCATCGTGACGGCCTCGGGGAACTCGGTGCTGTGCTCGCTGCTCGACGGCCTCTCGGGGCCGACCACACGCGCACGGGTGTGGCGGGGCCTGACCCAGGAGGACGCCGTCAGCAGGACCCTCTACGAGCACCGGCAGATCCTCGTCGCCCTGCGCGCGCGGGACACCGAGGCCGCGCGCTCCTGGTCGACGGTGCACATCGCGAGCGTCGAGCAGTGGCTGCGTTCTACGTTGTGAGGGGCACGCGTTGAGACGGCCACGCGTCGTGACGGCCACGCGTCGTGAGAGCCCGCGGCGTCATGGGCCTGCGCCCCGTGACGGTCCGCGTGCCGTGAACGCGTCCCGCATCGGGGCCCCGTGACGGGGCCCCTCCCCGGTCGGCGCCGGTTCACCGTCCGCTGCGTGCGTACCGGCGCACGGTGAGCGGTACGCACACGGCGAGGATCAGCAGGGACCAGAGCAGTGTTCCCGCGACGGGATGTGCGACGGGCCAGGCCGCGTCCGCCGGTACGGGAGCGTTGCCGAACAGGTCGCGTACGGCCGCCGTCGCCGCGCTGATCGGGTTCCACTCGGCGACCACGCGCAGCCAGCCGGGCAGGCCCTCGGTGGGGATGTAGGCGTTCGAGAGCAGGGGCAGCATGAAGGTGATGCTGCCGAGCTGGCCTGCGGCCTCCTCGTTCCTGGTGAGCAGCCCCAGGAACATGCCGATCCAGGTCGTGGCGAAGCGGAAGAGCAGCAACAGGCCGAAGGCGCCGAGGGCTTCGGCGGCCCCGCCCTCGATACGCCAGCCCACAGCGAGCCCCACCAGGATGAGCGGCACCAGGCCGAAGGCGGTGGTGACGGCATCGGCCGCCGCCTGGCCCAGGGGAACGGCAGCACGGCTCATGGGCAGGGTGCGGAAGCGGTCCATGACGCCGCGATGCGTGTCCTGCGCGGCCTGGAACATCCCGTTCATGATGCCGTTGGCCGCGGTGGCCGCCAGCAGCCCCGGCACGAGAAAGGCACGGTACTCGGCGCCCGGCATGGCCAGCGCGCTGCCGAAGACATAGCCGAAGAAGAGCAGCATCGTGACCGGCATGGTCTGAGTGAGGATCCACAGTCCCGGGTTGTGCCGGGTGCGCTGAAGATGGCGCCCGAGCATGGCCCAGCCGTCCAGGAGGAGCGCGTTCGGGCCCCTGGAGCCGAGTGCGGTGGACGGCTGATGGGTGAGGGCACTCATGCGGCCCGCCTCTCTGTGTCCTTGCCGGTCTTGCGGGTCTTGCGGGTCTTCGCAGCCTTGCCGGTCTTGGTTGCCTTGGTGCGGGCAGCATCCTCGGCGTGCCCGGCGTCCTCGGAGTGGGCGCCGTCCGTGTCGGCACCGCCCGTGTCGGCACCGTCCGGCGCGACCGAGGCGGCGGCGGTGTTGCCGGTGAGCTTGAGGAAGACCTCGTCGAGGGTGGGTGCGCGCAGGCCGGCGTCGCTCACGGGCACGCCGGCGGCGTCCATTTCACGGACGAGGCGGGGCAGAGTCAGCCCGGGTCGGGACACGGCCGCACCGACGGAGAGCCGTTCGTGGTCCAGTGCGGGTTCCCCGCCTGTCAGCCCGCCGAGTACGACGGCAGCCGCGGCCAGCGCGGCGGGGTCCTGGGTGACGACTTCCGCGTACGAGCCGATGGCAGCCTTGAGTTCGGCGGGGGTGCCGGTGACGGCGGCGCGGCCGTGGTCGATCAGCACGATGTCGTCGGCGAGTTGATCGGTCTCCTCCAGGTACTGCGTGGTGAGCAGGACCGTCGTCCCCTGGCTCGCGAGTTCGCGCACGGCCTCCCAGATGCGCCGGCGGCTCTTGGGGTCGAGCCCCGTGGTGGGCTCGTCGAGGAAGAGCACGCGGGGGCTGGTGACGAGGCTCGCGGCGAGGTCGAGACGGCGGCGCATGCCTCCCGACCAGGTGCTCACGGGGCGGTCTGCGGCGTCGGCCAGTTCGAAGTGCGCGAGGAGTTCGTCGGCCCGCGCGGCTCCGGCCCTGGCGCTCAGCCGGTGCAGCCTGGCGAAGAGGCGCAGGTTCTCCCTGCCGGTCAGCTCGGTGTCGACGGAGGAGTCCTGGCCCGTGACGCCGATGTGCCGGCGTACGGCGTGCGGGGCACGGCTGACGTCGTGCCCCGCGACGTGCGCGGTGCCGCCGTCGGGGGCGAGCAGGGTGGTCAGCAGGCGTACGGCGGTGGTCTTGCCCGCACCGTTGGGGCCGAGGACACCGCAGACGGTTCCCTCGGGCACGGCCAGGTCGAGGCCGCGCAGCGCGTGCACGGGGCCGAAGCGCTTCTCCAGACCCTCACTAAGTACAGCGTACGTAGTTGTCATGCGGCTCACGATACCGCACTACGTACGACGTACGTAACTAGGATGGTGCACGAGGTGATGATCAATGCCAGCGCGTTCCGCCGAACCAGCGGTGATCTGGTCCCGTCCCGAACGGGCGGGCAGGGGCCCACGCCCCGCCTACAGCCGCAGTGACATCGCGGCGGTGGGCGTACGGGTCGCCGATGCCGATGGGCTCGACGCCGTCACCATGCGGCGGGTGGCGGCGGAGCTGGGCTGCGGCACCATGTCGCTCTACAACTACGTGCCGCGCAAAGAGGATCTGCACGAGCTGATGGCCGATGCCGTCATGGGCGAGTACGACACCTCGCAGCCGCCCTCAGGCGACTGGCGTGCCGATCTGCTCGCGATGGCCTACCAGGCCAGGCAGTTGATGCACCGGCACACCTGGCTGCCCCGCATGATGTCGCCGGTCTACGGGTTCAGCCCCAACGGGCTGCGCTTCATCGAGTACACCCTCAGCTGCCTCGACGGACTCGACGCGCGCTACGGCGCCAAGCTGGAACTGATCGCCATGGTCAACGGCATGGTCACCACGTACGTCTCCAACGAGCTGGCTGCGGCCGAACGCACCCGTTCGCTGCCCTGGAGCGAAGAGCGGGAGCACGAGGTACGCGCCGCGTATCTGGCCCGGCAGGTCGCGGGCGGCGCCTATCCGCGCATGGCCGCCGCGATGGCCGAGGACGCGGGCCCCATCGACCTGGACGGCGCCTTCGACCGGGCGCTGCGCCGCGTCCTCGACGCCTTCAACGACCCCACGGACTCGGCGGACTCCACGGACCCCGCGGGCTCCACAGACCCTGCGGGCTCCACAGACCCTGCGGACTCGACCGCCCCCACCGACTCCACCGGCGGGTCCCTTGGCGTCTCCTCTGGGGGCGGGTCCGGTACCTAGGCGTCGGTGATGCCGTAAACGCGGGCCGCGTTGCCGCCGAAGACGGCGGCTCTCTCGTCCTGTGTGAGGTCGGCCGTGGCCTCGTCGGCGAGGGCTGCGACCTCGTCGTAGGTCGCGGCCAGGGTGCACACGGGCCAGTCGGAGCCGAACAGCACCCGCTCGGGCCCGAAGGCGTCCAGCACATGGCGCGCGTAGGGAAGGGCCTCGGTCTGCGTCCAGGTCTCCCAGTCGGCCTCGGTGACCAGGCCCGAGAGCTTGCAGCTCACGTTCGGCAGCGCGGCGAGCTGGTCGAGCAGGCCGGCCCAGGGCTCCCACTCCCCCACCGCGATACGGGGTTTGGCCGCGTGGTCGAGCACGAACTCCAGCTCGGGCAGCGCCCGTACGGTCTCCACGGCCGAGGGCAGCTCGCGCGGTGTGACCAGCAGGTCGTAGACGAGCCCCGCCTCCGCCAGCCGGGCCAGGCCATGCCGTACGTCGGCACGCGAGAGCCACGCCGGATCGTCCAGGCCCTCCGTCTGGTGCCGTACCCCGGCCAGTCCGGTGGGGAGCCGGGGCCCGCCGGGCGCGGTGAGGTCGGCCCAGCCGACGACGGCGGCCACGTGCGCGGAACGCTCTTTGAGCGCCAGTAGTTCGCGGGTCTCCCCGGTCGAGTGACTGGCCTGGACGACGACGGTGGCGTCGATGCCGTGCGCGTCCAGATGCGGCAGCAGATCGTCCTCCGTCCAGGTGCGGTGGATCGGGTCGGCCCAGGCGCCGTCCATCCAGGGCAGCGCACGGCGCGAGAGAACCCACAGGTGGTGGTGCGCGTCGATACGGATCATGCGGTGGGGGCTCCTCGATCGGTCAGTGGCGGCCGGTCGTACGGTCGGTCGTACGGCGAGTCGCGCGGTCGGTCGCGCGGCCAGTCGCGCGGCGGTCGGTCACTCGGAGGCCGGTCATGTAGGCGGACGCGGTCCCGCGAGTGGCGTTCCCGCGGACCGGGGCCGGAAATGGGACGGGGACGGAGGCGGAGACAGGGACGGAGGCACGGGCAGGTCGGCGCCGAGCAGGTGCTCGGTGACGAGGTCCTGCCAGAGCGCCTGGGGGATGTCGTGGGTGAACAGCCTTGCGTTCTCCCGTACTTCCTCCGGCGAGGAGGCACCGACGACGGCCGAGGTGACCGCCGGATGCGCGAAAGGAAACCGCAGCGCAGCCGCCCGTACGGGCACACCGTGCCGTGCGCACACGGCGGCTGTGCGCTGGGCTCGCTCGACCCGTTCGGGGGACGCGGGCTGGTAGTCGAAGTGCGCGCCGGGGCGCGGGTCGGCCAGCAGCCCGGAGTTGTAGACGCCGCCCGCCACGACCCGCGTACCGCGCCGTACGCAGGCGGGCAGCAGGTCGTCGTGTGCGGACCTGTCCAGCAGCGTCCAGCGGCCTGCGCACAGCACCTCGTCCACATCCAGCTCGGTGACCAGGCGCGCGAGGGCACCGCTGAAGTTCATGCCGAAGCCGATGGCCCGCACGACCTTCTGCGCGCGCAGCTCGGCGAGCGCCGCGTAGCCGGTGGCGAGGACCTCGGGCAGATGGTTCTCGACGTCGTGCAGATAGACCGTCTCCACATGGTCGGTACCGAGGCGCTTCAGGGATGCTTCCAGGGTGCGGTGTACGCCGTCCCTGGTGAAGTCCCACTCGCGGACACGCGGCGGCGTGTCCACGAAGCCCTCGGAGGGCGCCTGTTCGCCGGCCCGGAGGGGCCGCAGCCTGCGACCGACCTTGGTGGAGAGGGTGTACGAGCCGCGCGGGACCCCGGCCAGCGCGCGCCCCAGGCGCTCCTCGGAGAGGCCGACCCCGTAGTGGGGCGCCGTGTCGAAGTGCGTACAGCCGACGTCCAGCGCTGCCCCGACGACGGCATGAGCGCGTTCCTCGGTCATGGCCGTACCCAGGTTGCCCAACTGGGCGCAGCCCAGGCCGAGTCGGGGCGTACGGCCGTCCCCGGTGCCGGCTTCGTCCGATGCGGTCACGCGTGCCACCTCACTCCTGCCTCACGCCCAGCTCACTCCTGTCGCTCGCCGCTGGCGAAGCGCGAGATGATCAGGGCGACGATGATGATCATGCCGTTGAGGAACTGGTTCCACATGGCGGGTACGCCGCCCAACGTCATGACGTTGACGACGAGTTGAAGGGTGAGCACGCCGGTCAGCGCGCCGAAGACGGTGCCGCGTCCACCGCGCAGTCCGATGCCTCCGATGACGGCGGCTGCGAAGACCTGGAAGATCCAGCCGTCGCCCTGACTGGCGGAGACCGAGCCGTAGTGGCCGGTGAACAGGATCCCGGCGAAGGCGGCGAGCATGCCGGCCAGCGCGAGGACGATCCAGGTGATGCGGTCCGTGCGGATACCGGCGGCGCGCGCCGCCTCCGGGTTGCCGCCGATCGCGTAGAGCGCGCGGCCGTGCCGCATGTAGGCGAGGACGAGCCCGGCGACGGCGTACAGCGCGAGGCACAGCCAGACGGCGCCGGGTACGCCGAACCAGGTGGCGTTGCCGAGGTACGAGAAGGAGTCGGGGACATTGACGATCGACTTGCCGTCGGAGAGCCCGACGTGCAGGCCGCGCAGCATCGTCAGCATGCCGAGCGTGGCGATGAACCCGTTGACCCGCAGCTTCAGCATCAGGAACCCGTTGGTGCCGCCGATGAGCGCGCCCACGGCGAGGCAGAGCGGGATCGCGAGCCAGGTGGGGAAGAGCCCGATGCCGTGGAAGCCGTCGCCTTCGGCTGGCAGCACCAGCCACATGGCGATGCTGGGCGCGACCGCGAGCGTGGACTCCAGGGACAGATCCATCCGGCCGCAGATGAGGACCAGCGCGAGCCCGAGGACCAGCAGGCCGAGTTCGGTCGACTGCTGGACGACGCCGACGAGGTTCTCGGTGGTCAGGAAGGCGGGCGAGACGATGAAGCCGATCAGCATCAGTACGAGGATGACCGGCACCAGGGACAGGTCACGCCAGCGGGCGAAGTCGACCTTCGGACGGGCGCGTTCCTCCTGTGCCCTGTCGAGGCCGTCGGCCAGCTCGCGGGCCGACGGCTGCGCTGTGTCGGTCATGATCCGTTCCCCTCCGGCGCCGCGGCGCCGCGCTGCTGTGTGGTGCCGTGCGGTTCGGTGGTGTCCTGCGGCCCAGTGGCGCCTTGCGGGCCGGTGGCGCCGTGCGGACCCGATGTGCCCTCTCCGTCGGGCGCGCGCTCTCCGTGGGAGGCGCCCTCTGCGCTCGCCCCGCCGGAGGTATCGCCTGCGCCGCCCGTGCCGTGCTGTTCGGTCATGCCCTCCATGGCGGCGACCAGTTCGCGGTCGCTCCAGTCGGTGCCGTACTCCGCGACGACGCGCCCGTGGAAGAGGGCGAGCACGCGGTCGCACACGCGCAGGTCGTCCAGTTCGTCCGAGATGATCAGTGCGGCGCTTCCACCGTCGGCGACATCCCTGACCACGCCCAGCAGCGAGTCCTTGGACTTGACGTCGACGCCGGCCGTCGGCCGGATCGCGACCAGTACGTCCGGGTCCCTGGCGAGGGCGCGGGCGATGACGACCTTCTGCTGGTTGCCGCCGGAGAGCCCGGAGACGGGCTGGTCGGGCCCGGAGGTCTTGATGTCCAGGGAGCCGATCATGCGGCGTGCGAACTCCCGGGTACGGGACGGCAGTACGGCGCCCCACCTGCCGAGCTGGTCGGTGACGGTGAGCGTGGCGTTCTCGGCGACGCTCCTGTTGGGCACCAGGCCCTGCGCGTGCCGGTCCTCCGGTACGTACCCGATACCGGCGTCCAGCGCGTGCGGCACGCTTCCGGGGCGCACCTCGCGCTCCCGTACGGTGACGGTGCCCGCGCTCTGGCGGCGCAGGCCGACGAGCGTCTCGCCGATGGCGGTGTTGCCGCTGGCGGTGGCGCCCGCGAGGCCGAGCACCTCGCCGGCGCGAACGGTCAGATCGACCGGAGCGAACTCCGCTTCCAGCGCGAGCCCGTGTGCCCGCAGCACGGGGCCGGGACCGCCGGGGCCGGAGCCGGCCGAGGGCTCACGCCGGGTCTGTCGTGGGAGGTCACGCCCGGTGCGCGGCAGACCGGCCCCGGCCGCATGTGTCCGGGCCCTGCCCGCGCGGACGCCGGCCCCGCTCCCCTCCCCCGCGGCCTCGTGGTCGCCGTCCTCCGCCGTCATCGCGGCGACCAGGTCCTGCCGGGGCAGTTCGGCGACGGGCGCGGTCAGGATGTGGCGTGCGTCGCGGTAGACGGTGACGGTGTCGCACAGCTCGTACACCTCCTGGAGGTGGTGCGAGATGAAGAGGAACGCGACGCCCTGGGCGCGCAGTTCGCGCAACTTGGCGAAGAGGCGTTCGATCCCGGCCGCGTCGAGCTGGGCCGTCGGCTCGTCCAGGATGACCGTACGGGCGCCGAAGGACAGCGCACGGGCGATCTCCACGAACTGCCGCTGCTCGACGCTGAGATCCTTGGTACGCAGGGAGGGATCGACCTCCACCCCGTACTCGGCCAGCAGGTCGCGCGCGCGTGCGCGCAAGGTGTTCCAGCGGATGCGGGGGCCGCCGGGGAAGCGGTTGAGGAAGAGGTTCTCGGCGACGGTCAGTTCGGGTACGACCATGGAGCGCTGGTAGACGCAGGCCACCCGGGAGCGCCACGCAGCGGTGTCGCCGTGGTGCGGCGCTTCCTCGCCGTGGAAGGTGACCCGGCCGGCGTCGGGCTTGTGCATACCGGTGAGCACGGACACGAGCGTGGACTTGCCCGCGCCGTTGCGGCCGACGAGCGCGTGGGCCTCGCCGGGGCGCACGGACAGGCCGACGCCGTCCAGCGCGAGGGTGGCGCCGTACCGCTTGACGATGCCCTCAGCGTGGACGGCGGGCGGTGCTGTAGCCGTGCGCCGTGCGGAATCGGTGGGGCCCGTCACTTCTTCTTCTCCAACTGGTTGGCCCACAGCCCCTTGTCGTCGACGTTCTCCTTGGTGACCAGGGGCGCGGGCAACTGGTCCTCCAGGCCGTTCTTCAGCTTGATGATCTTCGACTTGTGGTCGGTGGGGCCGGGCTTGAACTTCTTGCCGTCCAGCGCCGCGCGCGCGTACGTGAGCGCGTACTTCGCGTACAGGTCGGCCGGCTGGGAGAGGGTGGCGTCGATCTGGCCCTCGCGTATCGCGGCCAGTTCCTCGGGGATGCCGTCGTTGGAGATGATCGTGATGTGCCCCTTGGTGCCGCTCTCCTTGAGCAGCTTCTTCTGCTTGAGCAGCGCGAGGGTGGGCTGCAGGAAGGCGCCGCCCGCCTGCATGTAGATGCCGTCGAGGTCACGGTGCTGGGCCAGCAGGCTCTGGAGCTTGCCTGATGCCTCCTTGCCGTCCCAGTTGGTGGGCAGCTCGTGGACCTTGATCTTCGGGTACTTCTTCTTCATGCAGGACGCGAACGCCTCGGACCTGTCACGCCCGTTGATGGAGCTGAGGTCGCCCTGGAGTTCGGCCACGCGGCCCTTGCCGCCGAGCTTCTCGCCCAGGTACTCGCACGACTTGCGCCCGTAGGCGCGGTTGTCGGCGCGTACGACCATGTAGACGTCGCCCTTGTCGGGGCGCGTGTCGACGCTGATGACGGGAACGTCCTTCTTCTCCAGCCGCTCCAGCGTGGAGGAGATGGCGCCGGTGTCCTGCGGGGCCATGACGACGGCCTTGGCCCCCTGGTCGGTGAAGGTCTGTACGTTGGCGACGAGCTTGGAGACGTCGTTCTGCGAGTTGGAGAGGGGCAGCGCGGCGACCGTTCCGTCGTCCACGCCCTTCTTGACGTAGCCCTGGTACGCGGTCCAGAAGTCGGTGTCGGTGCGCGGCATGTCGATGCCGACCTTGCCCTTGGCCGCCGCCGTGCCCTCGCTGCCGCGGTTGCAGCCGGCGAGCGCGGTGACCGCCAGGATCGCGGCGCAGGATGCGGCGCCTGTGGTGCGGAGGGTGCGCAGTCGCATGAGGTCGTCCTGTCCTCGGTTGATGTGGTCCCGGTCGTCCCGGTCGTCCCGGTCGTCCCGGTCGTGCTCGGTCTGTCGTGGAGGCATACGCGTCAGCCGGTGCGTGCGTCCTACGCGTCAGCCGGTGGGTTCGGCGGGGCGCAGCCGAAGGCCCTGCATGCCGCCGTCCACGGCGAGCGAGGTGCCGGTGACGGCAGCCGAGCGGGGGCTGGCCAGGTACGCGACCGCGTCGGCGACCTCTCCGGCGCCGACGAGCCGCCCGGTGGGCTGCCGGGCCTCCAGCGCCGCGCGTTCGGCGGCCGGGTCGGCGGCCTGCTCCAGCAGCCGGCCGATCCAGGGGGTGTCGGCCGTACCGGGGTTGACGCAGTTGACGCGGATGCCCTCGCGCACATGGTCGGCGGCCATGGCGAGGGTGAGGGAGAGCAGCGCGCCCTTGCTGGCGGAGTAGAGGGCCCGCTGCGGCAGGCCCGCCGTCGCTGCGATGGAACTCGTATGAGTGATGGAGACCTGGCCCGGGCGTTCGGCGGCTGCACGGCGCAGATGGGGCAGCGCCGCGCGGTCGGTGCGGACGACACCGAGGACGTTGATGTCCAGCACCCGCTGCCACTCGGCGTCGTCGTTGTCCTCGACGGTGCCGGCGGCGCCGATGCCCGCGTTGCCGACCACGACGTGCAGGCCCCCGAGTTCGGCCGCCGCGTGGTCGACCGCCGACCGTACGGCGGCGTCGTCGGTGACGTCGGCCTTCAGCGCGAGCGCGCCTTCCGGCGCACCCTCCGGGTCCCTGTCGAGCACGGCGACGCGCGCGCCCCGTCCCATGAGGAGCGTGGCGACGGCCGCACCGATGCCGGAGGCGCCGCCGGTGACGAGCGCGGGTACGCCGTCGAAGTCGCGTACGGGGTACGGGGGTTGGTTCGGGCCGGTCATCGGCTGCTCTCCTGTCCGTTTTCGTGTGCGGGTCCTGGCCGCTGTGCGGTTCCTGGACGCTGTGCGGCCCCGGGGCGCTGTGCGGTTTCTGGCCGCTGTACGGGCCCGGGGTGTTCGGCCGGTCCGGGAGTGCCGCGCGGGCTGTGCCGGCCGTCCTTGCCGTACGAGCCGTGCCCGCGCTCCTGCCATACGGCGCCGTCGGGATAGCGGTGCGCCGCGATCGACTCGGGGCGCATCTGCGCGGAGAAGCCGGGCGCCGTGGGGGTCAGGTAGCGCCCTTCGCTGACGACCACCGGCTCGGTGAAGTGCTCGTGCAGGTGGTCGACGTACTCGATGATCCGGTCCTCCTGGGTGCCGGAGACGGCGACGTAGTCAAACATCGAGAGATGCTGCACCAGTTCGCACAGCCCCACACCCCCCGCGTGCGGGCACACGGGGACGCCGAACTTCGCGGCGAGCAGCAGGATGGCCAGGTTCTCGTTGACCCCGGCGACACGTGCCGCGTCGATCTGCACGAAGTCGACGGCGTCCGCCTGGAGGAGCTGTTTGAACACGATCCGGTTGGCGACATGTTCACCGGTGGCGACCTTGACCGGCTGACGTGCCCGTACGTCGGCGTGGCCGAGGATGTCGTCGGGGCTGGTGGGCTCCTCGATCCAGTACGGGTCGTAAGCGGCCAGCGCGTTCATCCAGCGCACCGCCTCGTCGCGCTCCCAGCGCTGGTTGGCGTCGACGGCGATGCGCACATCCGGCCCGACCGCCTCGCGTGCGAGGCGCATCCGGTGGAGGTCCTGGTCGAGGTCTCCGCCCACCTTCAGCTTGATCTGGGTGAAGCCGTCGGCGACGGCCTGGTGCGCGAGCTTGACCAGCTTCTCGTCGGAGTACCCGATCCAGCCGGGCGAGGTGGTGTACGCGGGATAGCCGTGCTCGCGCAGCCGCGCGGCCCGCTCGGCACGCCCCGGCTCGGCGGCACGCAGGAGAGCGAGCGCCTCCTCGGGGGTGAGCGCGTCGGTCAGATGTCGGAAGTCGACGAGCGCGACGAGTTCCTCGGGGCTGAGCGAGGCGAGGTACTCCCACAGGGGCTGTCCCGCGCGTTTGGCCGCCAGATCCCATGCCGCGTTGACGACGGCGCCGGCCGCCATGTGCATCACGCCCTTCTCGGGCCCGAGCCAGCGCAGCTGTGAGTCGTGCGTCAACTCCCGGTGCAGTCCGCCGAGATCGCCGGTCACGGCGTCCAGAGGGCGGCCCTCGACGTAGGGTCGCAGGGCCTCGATGGCGGCGACGACGACGTCGTTGCCCCTGCCGATGGTGAAGCAGAAGCCGTGCCCCTCGTGCCCGTCGGGGGCGTCGGTGCGCAAGACGACATAGGCGGCGGAGTAGTCGGGATCGGGGTTCATCGCGTCCGAGCCGTCGTGCTGCTCCGAGGTGGGGAAACGGATGTCGTGCACCTCGACCCCGGTGACGCAATACATCGGACCTCTGTTCATAGGTCCGATGTATAGCCCTGTGACAAGCGCGGCGTCCAGGGGTATGCAGCACCGATCTGGAGGCGTGCGGGGGCTGCGGCGCGGGCACCGTCACGCCGTAGGCTGGGCCCCGCACGGAAGAGCAGGCGGCAGCACACGCGGTGGCAGGGCGACAGCGGCCGACAGCACGACCGGCAACAAGCGACAGCAAGCACAGAACAGGTGCCGGGACGGAGCAGAAGGGCTCACTCACCGGCCGGAAGGAGGCGCTGGGTGATCGAGCTGGAGGGGGTTCCCGAGCTGGTCGACCCAGTCATGGTGGCCGCGTTCGAAGGCTGGAACGACGCCGGTGACGCCGCCTCCACCGCGGTCGCGCACATGGAACGGGAATGGAAGGGCGAGGTCTTCGCCGCGCTGGACGCGGAGGACTACTACGACTTCCAGGTCAATCGCCCGCATGTGTGGCTGGACGGCGGTGTCCGCAAGGTCACCTGGCCGACGACGCGGCTGTCCGTCGTCCGCGTCGGGGACTCCGACGGCAAGGGAAGACAGCGCGACCTCGTTCTCGTACGGGGCATCGAACCGAGCATGCGCTGGCGTTCGTTCTGCAACGAGATCCTGGGCTTCGCGCACGAACTGGGCGTGGAGATGGTCGTCGTGATGGGCGCCCTGCTGGGCGACACCCCGCACACCCGACCTGTCCCGGTGACGGGCGTGACCTCCGACGCCGACCTGGCCACGACGATGAACCTGGAGGAGTCGCGCTACGAGGGCCCTACGGGCATCGTCGGCATCCTCCAGGAGGCGTGCGCCCACGCGGGCGTCCCGGCGGCGAGCCTGTGGGCCGCAGTGCCGCACTACGTCTCACAGCCGCCCAACCCGAAGGCGACGCTCGCGCTGCTGAACCGCCTGGAGGACCTGCTCGGCCTGCGCATCCCCATGGGCGAGCTGCCCGAGGACGCGCGTGCCTGGCAGTTGGGCGTCGACCAGCTCGCCGCCGAGGACAGCGAGGTCGCCGAGTACGTGCAGTCGCTGGAGGAGGCACGCGACACGGCGGAGCTGCCCGAGGCGTCGGGGGAAGCCATCGCGAAGGAGTTCGAACGGTATCTGCGCCGCAGGGACGGCTCGTCGGATGCCCCGGGACAGCAGTCCTCGCCGTATCTGCGCGACACAGGCCCCCCACGCCCGCCGAAGCCCACGGGCGAGCCCCCGAAGCCTGATTCCTCCGACGAGTCCGACGACCCGGGCTCAGGAGAGGGCACATAGCGGCAGCGCCTCGCCCGAGAACCTCGCCAGAGAACACGGACAACTGCCGCCACCATGACGGCCATCCGCAGCCATGAGCGGCTGGCGAGCGGCCGGTGAGCGGTCCTCCACAGCCATGACGAGCCGTCCGCCGCCATGGCGCCCGCTCGTCCGCACCTGGGCTCGCTCGCCCTCACCGGCCGCCCGGCTCAGGAAAGCGCTCGTCCCGCCGCTGAGGGTCTTGCCTCTCAGCGGCGGGACGAGCGAACCACACCGGACAGTGCGGGTTAGAGCGCGACCCCCAGCAAGGCGTCCACCGTGCGGGACACAAGTCCCGGCGCTCCCTCGTCCGTTCCGCCGTTCGTCTCCTGCTCCCGACACCAGCGGTCGACGGCTGCGAGCGCGGCAGGAGAGTCGAGGTCGTCGGCGAGAGCCACACGTACCTCCTCCAGCACCCCCTCGGCCGCGGGACCGTCAGGACGCGAGACGGCGGCCCGCCAGCGCGCGAGGCGGGCCTTGGCCTCCTGGAGGACGGCCTCGGTGTACTCCCAGTCGGCGCGGTAGTGGTTGGCCAGCAGCGCGAGCCGGATGGCGACCGGGTCGACGCCCTCGCGGCGCAGCGCCGAGACGAAGACCAGGTTGCCCTTCGACTTGGACATCTTCTCGCCGTCCAGGCCCACCATCCCGGCGTGCACATAGGTGGACGCGAAGGGGAACTCGCCGGTCAGCGCCTGCGCGTGCGAGGCACCCATCTCGTGGTGCGGGAAGATCAGGTCGGAGCCACCGCCCTGGACGTCGAAGCCCATCCCAAGGTGTTCGAGCGCGATGGCCACGCACTCGATGTGCCAGCCGGGGCGTCCCGCACCGAGCGAGGCCCCGTCCCAGTGCGGCTCGCCCTCACGCGCCGCCATCCACAGCATCGGGTCGAGCGGGTTCTTCTTGCCGGGGCGCTCGGGGTCGCCGCCGCGCTCGGCGGACAGCAGCCTCATCGTCTCGGCGTCGTACCTGGAGACCTCCCCGAAGTGCACATCGGACTCGACGGAGAAGTAGATGTCGCCTTCGAGTTCATAGGCGGCCCCCATGTCGCGCAGCTTCTCGACCATGGGCACGATCCGCGGGATGGACTCCACGGCGCCGATGAACGCCTTGGGCGGCAGCATCCGGAGTGCGGTCATGTCCTCCCGGAACAGGGCGGTTTCACGCTCGGCGAGTGTCGCCCAGTCGTCACCGGTCTCGACTGCCCGCTGCAGGAGTGGATCGTCGATATCGGTGACGTTCTGTATGTAGTGAACCTGCCGCTTGGTGTCGAGCCACACGCGCTGCACGAGGTCGAACGCGTTGTAGGTCGCCGCGTGTCCCAGGTGGGTGGCGTCGTACGGCGTGATGCCGCAGACATAGATACGGGCGACGGGACCAGGGACGAGGGCGACCCGTCCATCGGTCGCGGTGTCGTGGACGTCGAGGTCGCGGCCCTGTCCAGGCAGGACGGGGACCTCGGAAGCGGGCCAGGCATGCATGTCATGAGCCTAACCCGGACTGGTGTTCCGTATACGGACGGGACAGGTGCACCCACCATCTTTGGCCGGGCGGGCCCTCTTGCGCGGCCCCACCACGTACCGGCGGAAAGACCCCGTCGCGCCGGCAGAGCCCTGTGCGCCGTCCGGAGGACGCGGGGCGACGCAGGGCGGACGGGGCGTCGGCAGACAGGCCGCCGGGAGACAGACCGCCGGGCAGACAGGGCGCCGGGAGACGTCAGACGGGCGGCCAGGGGATCGCGGGCCAGTCCCCGCTGGGCAGGGGATGGCGGCCCGAGCTGAGCATGGACCTGGTCCGCTTGCGTACGGCGTCGACCTCGGCCGCCGTCAGCAGTCCCGACAGGCGTACGGCGAGCGGAGCGCCCTCGGCGAGCGCTGCCGACAGCCCGCGCAGCACCTCGGTGGCCTCTGCTGTCAGTTCCTCGCCCGCCCAGCCCCACAGGAGGGTGCGCAGCTTGTCGCCGACGTGGAAGGTGACGCCGTGGTCGATGGCGTAGAGCAGCCCGCCCGGCCGTGGCAGCAGATGGCCGCCCTTGCGGTCACCGTTGTTGATCACCGCGTCGAGCACGGCGAGACGGCGCAGGCGCTGATCGTCGGCGTGCACCAGCAGCGCGCTCCTGCCGCCGCCGACATCGGCGTAACCGATCGCCTTCCAGCCCTCGCCAGGGGCGTCGCCCTCGACGAGCGCGAGGAGCGGCTGCTCCCCGTCCTCCTCCGGCTCCGCGGAGCCGGTACCGGAGGCGGGGCCCTCCGCGCCCAGGCCGGCGACGGGGCCGCCGGGCTCGGGTTCCGCCGTCGCGTCCGGCGGCTCGCCCACCCACACCTGGCACATGCCCTCGCCGTACGGGCCGTCGCGCAGCACCGTGGCGGGGATCAGGTCCCAGCCGGTCGCGCGCGAGATCTCGTAGGCGGCCACCTCGCGCTGGGCGAGGTTACCGTCGGGGAAGTCCCACAGGGGGCGCTCACCGGCGACGGGCTTGTAGACGCACGGTACGTCGAAGTCCTGGTGTGCGACGACGCCGTAGAGGACCGCGTTGGAGGCTTCCTCGATCCGGCCGTGCACCGTGAGCGTGCCGCCTGTGAGCAGGGCGCGCGTGGTCTCGGCGGCCGGGAACGAAGGGTCCGACGCGTTCACTCGCCCCGGCGGTATCCGTTCTGGCGCGGACATACGTGTCCCTCCGGGTCGAGCGGCAGGCTGCACAGCGGGCACGGCGGGCGGCCCGCGTTGACGACGTCCAGCGCCCGCTTGGCGAAGGACCGCGCCATGCTGCCGCTGATCCGTACGCGGAGCATCGGGGGCCCGTTCTCGTCGTCCTGGAGCAGCCGCTCCTCGGCGTCGGCCAGGTCCTCGTCGGCGTCGGGCTCCAGCTCGACGATGGCCTGTGCCTCGACGACCATCCGTTCGCCGTCGCCGTCCCAGGCGAGTGCCATGGTGCCGACCCTGAACTCCTCCTCGACGGGAGTCTCCAGGGGGCCGGTGTCATCGACCTCGGAGGGTGCGACGGCCGGGACGGGCGCGTTGCCGCCTGAGCGGCGCACCACCTCGTCGAGCAGCTCGTCGATCCGCTCGGCGAGCGCCTCGACCTGCGCCTTCTCCAGTGCCACGCTCGTGGTTCGGCCGCCCTGGCTGGCCTGGAGGAAGAAGGTGCGGCGGCCAGGCAACCCGACCGTGCCGGCGATGAACCGGTCCGGTGGGTCGTACAGGAACACCTGACGGGACACGTCCTGCTCCGTTGGGTCGACGATTACGTGAATGCTTCGGACACAGGCACCCTACTGCGCGTGCCGATCATCGCGCTTACGCGCTGCCCCCGACGGTCGCGACGCCGGGGTCGCGGGGTGTGTGGCCGGTGGCTCCGGCCGCTTCGGCGCCGTCCTCCGTGGGCTCGTGGCTGTCCTTGGGCGGTGCGAGCGAGGCGAGTTCCCCGGTGTCTCCGAGCCTGAGCAGGAAGGGGCGCAGCGGGGTGTAGGTGATGACGGTGGCCGAGCAGGGGCCCGCCGTTATGCGCTGGAAGAGGTCGAGGTGCATGCCGAGCGCGTCCGCGACGATCGACTTGATGATGTCGCCGTGCGAGCACATCACGTAGAACGCGTCGGCTCCGTGCTCGGCCTCGATCCGCGCGTTCCAGTCGCGTACGGCCTCGACCGCGCGTGCCTGCATGGCCCGCATGGACTCGCCGCCGGGGAAGGTGGCGGCCGAGGGGTGCTGCTGGACGGTCGACATCAGCGGGTGGTCGGTCAGTTCGGCGAGCTTGCGCCCGCTCCACTCCCCGTAGTCGCACTCGTTGATGCGTTCCTCGGTGTGCACGGGCAGGTCGGGCCTGGCCGTGGTCAGCGGTGCGAGGGTCTCCTGGCAGCGCTTGAGCGGGCTGCTGACGGCGGCGGCGAGGGGCAGGTCGTGCAGGCGGGCCGGCAGCGATCCGGCCTGTTCCTGGCCGTGCTCGTCGAGGGCGACGCCCGGCGTGCGCCCGGCGAGCACCCCGGAGGTGTTCGCGGTCGACCTGCCGTGCCGTACGAGGATGAGCGTGGGCATGCCCGCCACCCTAAGCGAGGGGCCACGAGTGCCGCTCTCCGGTTGTGGGTCGGGCGGAGCCCGGCAGAATTCCAGGCGTGATCGTCGATTGCGCGCTGTACCACGAGGGGCGTCGCACGGACCGCCCCGAGGACTTCTCCACCGCGCTCCGGGAGGCACGCGGGAGCGAGGACACGTTCTTGTGGATCGGGCTGTACGAGCCGAGCGAGGCGGAGTTCTCGCAGGTCACCGAGGACTTCGCGCTGCACCCGCTGGCGGTCGAGGACGCGCTGCGGGCACATCAGCGCCCGAAGCTGGAGGCGTACGCCGACTCCCTGTTCCTCGTCCTCAAACCGGTGCGGTACGAGGAGGAGAGCGGCGGGCTGTCCACGGGCGAGCTGATGGTGTTCGTCGGCGACTCGTTCGTGCTGACGGTGCGGCACGGTGAGGCCAACCCGCTCGGTGTGGTGCGCCGGCGCCTGGAGGAGGACCCGGAGGTGCTGCGGCACGGCCCGACGGCGGTGATGTACGCGGTGTGCGACGCCGTGGTGGACCACTACCTGGATGTGGCCTCCACGCTCCACACCGACCTGGAGGGGCTGGAGGCGGGCGTCTTCTCCGAGGAGGGCCGGGTCGACGGAAGCACGGCGAGCCGTATCTACGAGTTCAAACGGCGAGCCATGGAGTTCCGCCGCGCCACCGTCCCACTGGCGGACCCGGTGACCCGGCTGATGGGTTCGGGGCTGCCGTTCGTGCACAGGGACTCGCGGCCGTTCTTCCGTGACGTGGCCGACCATCTGTCGCGGGTCAACGAGCAGGTGGAGAACATCGACCGGCTGCTGAGCGACATCCTGTCCGCGTATCTGGCGCAGATGGGTGTGCGGCAGAACGACGACATGCGCAAGATCTCGGCCTGGGCCGCCATGTTCGCCGTACCGACGGCGATCGCCGGGGTGTACGGCATGAACTTCGACCACATGCCCGAACTGCACTGGGTATGGGCCTATCCGGCGGTACTGCTGCTGATCCTGACGGTGTGCCTCGTGCTGTTCCGTGGCTTCAAGCGCCGCGGCTGGCTGTGAGGGCGAACGACTCGCCGGGCCCCGGGCCAGGACCAGGACCAGGACCAGGGCCACGGTTCACCACTCCTGGCTGACAGTTCACGGCTCCCGGCTCACAACACCCGGGACACAGTTCATGGTTCACGACGCCTGGATGGACCTGGATGGCAACTCCCGGCCGGGGAACGGGCTCAGGCGAACTCCGGTGCCGCTCCTGCGGGGCCGCCGCCCAGCGCGTCACGCCGTTCGGGCATCCGGAGGCGCACCATGCGGCGCCAGCCGCCCAGTCGCTCGTAGACGTACCGCCCGTGTATGCCCAGCGCGAGCAGCCCGTACTTCGCGCGGGACCAGCCGAGGATGGCCGCCATGCGGCTCATCACGGCGAGGCTGACGTTCCGGTAGACCTTGATCTCGGCGAGCGCGCTCTCGCGCAGCAGCGCCCTGATGGGCCGGCCGTGGCCCGCCCCGGAGAGACGCAGAAGCTCCTCGTGGCAGTAGGCGAGGTGGTTGTCCTCGTCGTTGGAGATCATCTTGACCGCGCGGCCGAGGTCGGGGTGGTCACCGAAGAACCTCTTGAGCGTGACCATTTCCTCGGAGGCACGCTGCTCGGTGACTCTGCTGTGCACCAGGTAGATGAGCAAGTCCCCTTCGGAGAGCGGCTCGTCACGGCGCAGCTTCTCGTGCGCCAGGCCGATCCCGAGGCCCTCCAGGAGCATCGTGTAGTCGGTGTCGTCGGGGATCTCGGCGGGCTCAAGGCCACGCTTGCGCAGCAGGGCGGTGAAGATGCGGCCGTGTTTGTCCTCGTCGGCGCCGTGCCGCGCCACCTTGGGCGCGAGACGGGCCTGTGCGGGAGGCACCAGCGCGGCGATACGGGCGTTCTCCCAACCGCCCTGGGACTCGCCGCTGGCCGCGATGGAGCAGAAGAGCCGGAACGACTCGTCGTTGTCGAGGATCTCCTGGAAAAGGCTCTTGGCCGAGAGCATCACTGCCACCTCCGTGCGACATACGCGAGGCATGACATCCGCAAAGGAAGAGTCAAGTACCGCGTGCGCGAACGGGCAACGGGTGGGGAAGCGATCTGCGCCGAACGAAGGAGGAGCGCGTGGCCGCCCGCGTAACGCGGAGGCGGGCGGCGCGTTGTGCTCCGTAACGGCCGTGGCGGGGATGACCCCCGAGCCCCCACCACGGCCGTAGGCATGTCCGGGGCCGCCCGGCCCCACCCGCTACGGAGCGCTCAAGCGATGCTCACGCAGTGCTCAAGCGGTGCTCAAGCGGTCGCGAGCCCGGCCCGCTCCAGCGCCTCAACTCCCGCACGCAGGCTGCTCAGCCGCTCGTCCCGGGTGAATCCGGCGGGAGCGAGCGAGAGCGTGGTCACCCCGGCGTCCGCGTAGGCCCGCATACGGTCGGCGATGCGGTCGACAGGACCGATCAGGGTGGTGGAGTCGATCAGTTCGAGGGGCACGGCCGCCGCCGCGCCCTCCTTGTCGCCCGCCAAGTACTTCTCCTGGATCTCCGCGGCTTCCTTCTCGTAGCCCATGCGCTGCGCGAGCTTGTTGTAGAAGTTCTGCTTACGGCTGCCCATGCCGCCCACGTAGAGGGCGGTGTACGGGCGGAACAGGTCGGCGAGCGCCTCGATGTCGTCGCCGACGGCCATGGGAACGGTGGGGCAGACGTCGAAGCCGTCCAGCGTCCTGCCCGCCGTCGCACGGCCCTGGCGCAGGTACTGGAGCGTGGTGTCCTCGGCGTGCTCGGGCGAGAAGAAGACCAGGAGAACTCCGTTGGCGATCTCGCCCGTCTGCTCCAGGTTCTTGGGGCCGATGGCGGCGATGTAGAGCGGGATCTCCTCGCGCTCCGGGTGCACGGTCAGCTTGATCGGCTTCCCGGGACCGCCGGGCAGCGGCAGCGTCCAGTGCTGCCCCTCATGGGTGAGGCGCTCGCGGGACATCGCCTTGCGGATGATCTCGACGTACTCGCGGGTGCGCGCGAGGGGTTTGTCGAACTTGACGCCGTACCAGCCCTCGGAAACCTGCGGCCCCGAGACGCCGAGGCCGAGCCGGAAGCGCCCGCCCGAGAGCGAGTCGAGCGTGGCGGCGGTCATCGCCGTCATCGCGGGGGTACGCGCCGGGATCTGGAAGATCCCGGAAGCGACGTCGATGCGCTCCGTGTGCGCTGCCACCCAGGTGAGGACGGTCGCGGCGTCGGAACCGTACGCCTCGGCCGCCCAGCAGACGTCATAGCCGAGCCTGTCGGCCTCCTGTGCGACGGCGAGGTTGTCCGCGTCCATCCCGGCACCCCAGTAGCCGAGGTTGATGCCCAATCGCATCCCCATCCGCGCCCACTCCCCTTACTGATCAGTAATGTCCCTGACCCCACGGACTCTAGCGCCCGTCGCAAGTACGCTCAACGCCCATGGAGCTAAGGCACCTCGGCCACACTGGCCTGCGCGTATCCCGGATCGGACTGGGCACCCTCAATTGGGCGCGCGGGAGCGGGGAGCACGCCTCGGCGGGGCAGTACGGACGGCACGAAGAGCACGAAGAGAATGCGGCCGACCAGCTCAAGACGTTCTGGGAGGCGGGCGGCACGCTCGTGGACACGGCCGACGTGTACGGCGACGGCGAGGCCGAATACCTGCTGGGGCGCCTGCTCGACAACCTGGTGCCGCGCCGCGATCTCGTGATCGCGACAAAGGCCGGCAGCGTGCCCGACCCCGACCGCAGGCTCGACTGCTCCCGTGGCCACCTCCTCGCGGCGCTCGACGCCTCGCTGGAACGGCTGGGCACGGACCACGTGGACCTGTGGCAGCTGCACGCCTTCGACCCGGCGACGCCGACGGACGAGACCCTCCAGGCACTCGACACGGCCGTCAGCAGCGGCAGGGCCAGGTACGCGGGTGTCGCCAGCTTCTCGGGCTGGCAACTCGCCAAGGCCGCGACCTGGCAGCTCGCCTCCTCGGGGCCGCGGGCGCGGCTGGCCAGCGCACAGATGGAGTACAGCCTGCTCCAGCGCGGCATCGAGCGCGAGGTGCTGCCGGCCGCACTCGACCTGGGCATCGGACTCCTGCCGTCCTCGCCGCTCGGCCGTGGCGTCCTCACAGGCAAGTACCGGCAGCCGGGTCCGCCGCCCGCCGGATCACGCGCCGACTCCGACCGGCTGGCGATGTTCGTCGAGCCGTATCTCGACGAGCCGGCCAGCCGGATCGTCGACGCGGTGGCCATAGCGGCCGACGGGCTCGCGCTGCCGCCGCTCCAGGTGGCGCTCGCATGGGTGCGCGACCGCCCTGGCGTGGTCGCTCCGCTCGTCGGCGCGCGGACATCACAGCAGCTCGCGGCGGCTTTGTCAGTGGAGGGCCTTAGTCTTCCCGAAGAAATCCGCGAGGCGCTGGACGATGTGTCGGCGCCCTTGCACCGCTACCCCGACCATGACTGGAGCGAGCTGTGACGAACGACAAGGCAGCCGAACTCCTCGCGGCCGTCCGCGCGGTGGAGAGCGGCGAGCGCCCCGCTGCCTCCTTCTTCTCCGACCCCGCACGCCAGACCGCGCCCCCCGCCAGAACCGCGCCCGCACCGCGCCCGGCACCGGGCGCAGGACCGGGAGCCGGGACGCCAGGTGCCGGAGGGCCCGTGGCGGTTCCGGCCGAGGTGCGCGCGCTCCTCACCGAGGGCGGCGCACCCGAGGCGCTCGGACAGCGCGTGGTCGAGGCGCTGGGTGACGGCGCCGCCGAGGTGCTGCGCGGCGACCCCTGGCAGCTCCTCACGGTCACGGGCGTACGCCCCCCGCAGGCTGACGGGTTCGCCCGTGCGCTGCTGGGTGACGAGGCGGCGCCTGACGACCCGCGCAGGACCGAGGCGCTTGTCGTGTGGCTGCTGGAGCGCGCCGCGCTGAGCGGGCACACGGTCCTGGACCCCGCGGCGCTGGGCAAGGGCCTGTCCCAGCACTCCGTGACCGACCCGGAGGAGGCCGTGCGCGGCGCCGTCGACGCGGGTGCGGCACTGGTCTTCGAGGACGCACTCGACGCGGGCCCCGTCGCCTCCGCCATGGACGAGAGCGGCGAGGAGGAGGAGCAGGAGCGCCCCGTGAAGGTCCTGGTGGGCCTGGACCGCTATGCCCTCGCGGAAGAGAGCCTCGCCGACGGCCTGTCCCGTGTCACCAGCACCTTCACGCCTCCCGGCGCCGAACTGCCGGCGGAGCCCGCGGAGGGCCCCGAGGCACCGGAGAGCGCGCCGCCGGCGCCCCCCTCGTCCGCCGACTGGGCCGCAGCCGCGACGGCGGCGCCCTCGCCCTCGGCGGGCGAGCTGATCCGCGCGGTCTCGCAGCATGGCCTGGTCACTCATACGGGCGGTGAGGCCGCACGCGCCGAACCCGTGGCACTCGTCGCGGCAGCACGCGCCCTCGGTCTGCGCGCCTGGCTCACGGCCCACACCGACAACGGCCGCGCCCGCCTCGCGCAGCTCCTGGGCTCCGCCCCGGGGCCCGGCTCAGGGACTGACTCCGCGTCCGGCTCCGGGCCGGACGCGGGGCACGGCGGCCCCGAGTCCGGTTCCGGGCCCGCGGCGGCCGGTTCCCCGGCGCCGGAGCCCGACGGCATGCCCGTCGCGACCCTCACCGGACTGCTGTCGGGTGCCGAGGGCCCCGGGCTCGACGAGGACGGCACCCTGGCCCTCGACCTGCTCGCCGTCTGTGACGCGCCCCAACTCGAAGCAGAGACCGCGGCCGTGCTCCTCGAATCGCTCCCTGACGGCGCCCGCCTCGTACTCAGCGGCGACCCCGGAGTGCTCGGATCGGCAGGCCCGGGGCAGGTCTTCACGGACGTGATGGCCGCCCGCGTGTGCCCGCACGTCGCATCCCGTACTCCTGACCCGGGGCCGGTTGGCGAGCTGGTCTCCGGCATCGGCATCGGCGAACTGAACGAGGTCGCGGCGCCCGGCAAGGAGGTCGTGATCGTCCCCGTGGGCGATCCGGGCGAGGCGGTGCACCGGACGGTGCAGCTCGTCGCCGACTCCGTGCCCCGCGCGATCGGCGTCCCGACGGCCTGGACCCAGGTGATCACGCCGGGACACGGCGGCGCAGCAGGCACCCGCGCGCTGAACGCCGCGCTCAAGGAACGGCTCAATCCGGGCCCCGGCCGCTTCGGCGGCTTCGACCCCGGTGACCGGGTGGCCCACTCCCCCGCACCCGGCCGCACCACCCTGGGCACCGTCGCCTCCGCAGACGAGACGGGGCTCCATCTGGACTGCGCGGGCAAGACGGTGACCGTGCCGCCCGAGAAGGCCACAGAGACCGTGCGCCACGGCTGGGCCGTCACCGCCCACCAGGCCGCCGGCGCACGCTGGCCCGCGGCCGTCGTCGTGCTGCCGGGCGACGCGGGTGACGTGCTGTCCCGCGAGTGGATCTACACCGCGTTCAGCCGCGGCGAACGGCACCTCTCGGTGGTGCAGGGCGCGGGCGAGGCGCTGCCCCGCGCGGTCACCTCGGTGACCGCCCCGGAACGGGTCACACGGCTGCGCACCCTCCTGACCGAATCGGCACGCGCGGCCGAGGCAGCCGAGGCCGCCGAGGCCCTCAGGGCCGCCGCACCGGCGGAAGGAGGAGCCGAAGCCGGGGCTGAGTAGGCGGGCGTACAGGATCCCCGATGAGACCGGTCCTGGGGCCCGGCCGGCACATGCTCCGGGGACGCCGCCGGGGTCCACGCAAAGGCCGGGCGCGAGTCCGCGTGGACAACCCACCTGCCCAACGCCCCCTCGCTCGGCAGCAAAGAAGCCCCCGGGGGAGGGACGCGGCAGGCGCGGAGAACCCGGAGGCGTACAGCCAAGTCCGGCGGTGCGACAGTGCGTTGGGCGCTGCCACACCGCCGGGCGGTCGGGACCAGTCTCGCCGAACGAGCCCGCTTTTAGGGCCCTAGCGGACGCGGGTACCGCGCTCCCCGTCGCTCTCGTCCTCCGTCTCGTCCTCTTCCTCCTCGTCCTCTTCCTCCTCGGCGTCCTCGTCTTCGGCCTCCTCGTCGTCCGCCAGCTCCTCGGACTCGTCGGCCTCCTCTTCCTCCAGCTCGTCGTCGTCCAGCTGCTCCGCCGGAAGCAGGTCCACGTCGTCGAAGATGGAGCTGACGTCGAAGCGGCAGACCACCCTTTGCGGGTCCGCCTGTTCGAAGGGGGCCGACAGCCACTCACCCGGTTCGCTCGGCTCGTCTCCGGCCGAGACCCACAGGGTGGAGTCGCCCTCCTCCAGCCCGAACTCCTTGTGCCGGGTGGCGATCTCGTCGGGCTCGTACTCCCCGAAGAGCACGCCCAGCGCAGCGTGCACGCTGCTCCCGGCGGACGGGCCGTCGACGCCGTCGTGGTCGTCCGCGGAGTCCGGGTCCAGCTCCGTGACGCGTTCGGCCTGCGCGAGCAGGCGCTGCGGTTCGGAGATGGTGTAGTCCCTGCGGATCAGCACGCTGAGCGCATGGGGCGCTTCGGGCCCCTCGTAGGCGGGGAGGGAATCGCTTCCGGGGATCTCGAAGGGCGTGACTTCGTCATAGAGCTCGTACAACAGCTCGTCGTAGGTCTCACCGGCCCCTGCCAGCTCGTCGAACGCGGCGTAGACCGCCGCGTCGAGCGCGGCGGTGTCCGTCGCGGCGGCCCCCTCGCCGGCGCCGGAGCTCGCTCCGGCAGGCGCCAAGGACTCCCCCGCCCGTCGCTCGACCGCTTCAAGGTGCCGGTCCAGAGCGGCTTTGACCGCCTCGGCGGCGGCGCGTACGTCGGCAGCGGTGGGCTGCGCAGCATCAGACATAGTGCAGACGCTATCCGCAGACAGGCACTGCACGCACAATAGATGAGATGCCGGAATACGAATTTCGCGATGTGTATGTCCCTCGCGGGGTCTCACGCAGGGCCGCGACCCAACTGCTGACCGATCACGCCGAGTACGGGCAGTGGGAGCTGGCCCGGCTGCGGCTGCTGCCGGACGGCAGCCGCCGCGTGCGATTGCGGCGCCGGATCATCCGTCAGCTGAGCGCCACCTGGTGAGACCCGGCGCATGCCGCCGGAAGCGACGGAGCGGGTCCCGTGAGTACGGGACCCGCTCCGTCCTGCTTGTACGGCCCCGCCCCAACTCGTACTCCCAGCATCGACCGCCTGACGGCCGATGCTCGTGGAGGTACCTCGGAGCGACCTCGGTACCTCGTGGCGGTACGGAGCGGGTCGGGGCGGTACGGAGCGGCGCGGCGCGTGGCGCGCGCTCGGTGGCGTCAGGGGCGTGCCACGACGCGTGAACGCCGGTAGAGCACGTAACCGCCGACCAGCATCCCGGCCCCCGCGGTCCCGAGGACACCGAGTCCCGAGCCGCCCGTCTCGGCCAGCTCGGCCGGCGCCTGGTGCGCCCGCGCCACGGGCGCCGCCTGCGTCGGCGCCGCCTCTGGCTGGGACTCGCCGCGCACCTCACCCGAGCTGCCGGGCTGCTCCGCCGACCAGGGACCGTCCGGCCCCTCATGGACGCCCGGTTCCCCAGGCTGTCCCGGACCGCCCGACTCCCCGGGCTCCCCCGGCTCCCCGGGCTCGTCCTGCGGTGGGTTGCCCGGCTCGGTGGGCTCGTTCGGCTCTCCAGGGTCATCCCGGTCACCGGGGTCACCGGGGCTGCCAGGGTCACCGGGGTCACCGGGGCCAGCAGGATTGCCCGGGGCGTCGTCGGACGACTCCCCGCAACCGTTGTCCGTGGCCGAGTTGCCGATACCGCCGACATCGATGCTGTTGCCGCACGCGTTGACCGGTACGTCGACCGGCACCTGCACGTTGTTGCCCGAGCCGACGCCGGGCGAATCGGAAGCGAAGCCGTTGGCGTGGGCTCCTCGGCCCCCCTGGACGCCGGGGGCGCCGGCCCGTTGCGAGGGGCCGTCCGTCTGTCGCGAGGAGCCACCCGAGCCGCTGTTCCGGCAGCCGTTGCCCGCCGCCGGGTTGAGCAGTCCCGCGGCGCCCACGGTGTTCCCGCAGACGTTGACCGTGACGTTCACCGGTGCCTCGACCGTGTTGCCCGAGAGCACACCGGCCGAACGCTCGCTCCCTCCCCGCGCGTTGGAGTCCGCTGACGCCGTTCCGCTCCCCGCGGCGAGCACACCGCCCGCCGCGACCACGGTGATCAGGCCCTGTCTGGTGACCTGTCGCATACTTTCTTCCCCTGCCTTGCGTGATCTTCCAGGAAACGGCAAGGGGGAGGCACGCTCACGCGTGCCGTCCCGCCCCCTCGGGAAGCCGACAGCCCCGGAGCGCATGGCACGCGCTCCGGGGCCGTCCGGGCTTCATGTCCTCATCGAGTGAGGCTCAATGTCACGAGTTCTTGCAGGAGTTGCCGAAGGCGGGGTTCAGCAGACCGATCACGGAAATCGAGTTGCCGCAGACGTTCGCCGGCACGTGAACCGGGGCCTGGACGGTGTTACCCGACACCACACCAGGGGAACCCATGGACGCGCCCTGAGCGCCGGAGTCAGCAACGGCCATACCCGCACCGGCGAGCAGGAGACCACCGGTGGCAGCCGCAGCGGCGACGACCTTCTTGATCATTATTCCTCCTTGTTGGCAATGCGGTCCCAGCCGAGGACCGCACCCCCTGTAACGAGGATGGAGGAATCAAGCTACGAGCTTATGGAATCATTCATCCTTCTCAGTCCCATGGGCACATCCAGCCGAATAGTGAAGCCCCCGTGCCGCAGGGCCTCGCGCACCACACGAATCCCGTACGGGCACCGCCGTGCCCTGGGACGGCACGCTGGTTGTCGTACGACTACGTCGGCGTCGTACGTTCGGCCTCCGTTCCCCCTGCGGCCTCGCTCATGCCCGGTCCGGAAACGCTCACGCCTGGTCCAGGAAACGGTCCAGCACGCGCGTACCGAACTGGAGCCCGTCGACCGGAACGCGCTCGTCCACACCGTGGAACATCCCGGCGAAGTCCAGCTCGGGCGGCAGCTTGAGCGGGGCGAACCCGAAGCAGCGGATGCCCAGATCGTCGAAGGACTTCGCGTCCGTACCGCCCGAGAGCATGTACGGAACGGCCTGCGCGATCGGGTCCTCGGCCCGCAGCGAGGACTGCATGGCGTCCACCAGGGCTCCGTCGAAGCTGGTCTCCAGCGCCTTGTCCGCGTGCACGTCCTCGCGGCGCACCCGCGGGCCCAGCACCCGGTCGAGATCGGCGAGGAACTCCTCCTCGTGTCCCGGCAGGAACCTTCCGTCCACGTGCGCCGTGGCCTGCCCCGGGATGACGTTCACCTTGTAGCCGGCGCCGAGCTGGGTGGGCGCGGCCGTGTTCTGGAGTGTCGCCCCGATGATCTTCGCGATACCGCCCAGCTTGGCGAGGGTCTCCTCCATGTCCTCCGGGTCCAGCTCCACGCCGAGCGCGTCCGACAGCTCGTCGAGGAACGAGCGCACGGTCTTGGTGACCCGCACGGGGAACTTGTGCCGCCCCAGCCGACCCACGGCCTCGCACAGCTCCGTGATCGCGTTGTCGGTGTTCGTCATCGACCCGTGCCCCGCCGTGCCGTCCACGGTGAGCCGCATCCAGTGCATGCCCTTCTGGGCGGTCTCGATCAGATAGAGCCGCAGGTTCTCGTTCACCGTGAACGAGAAGCCGCCGACCTCGCCGATCGCCTCGGTGACCCCCTCGAACAGGTCGGCGTGATGGTCGACCAGATGCTTGGCGCCATAGACGCCACCCGCCTCCTCGTCCGCCAGGAACGCCAACACCACGTCCCGGGGAGGCTTACGCCCCGTACGCAGCCGGTCGCGTACGACCGCGAGCGTCATGGCGTCCATGTCCTTCATGTCGACGGCCCCGCGCCCCCAGACGCACCCGTCGGCGATCTCACCGGAGAAGGGGTGGTGCTGCCAGTCGTCCGCGTTCGCCGGCACCACGTCCGTATGGCCGTGGATCAGCAGCCCCGGCCGCGACCGGTCCTCCCCCTCGATACGCGCCACGGTCGAGGCACGGCCGGGGCTGGACTCGATGATCTGCGGCTCCAGCCCCACCTCGGCCAGCTTCTCCGCGACGTACTCCGCCGCGGCACGCTCGCCGGGGCCCTCGTTGTTCCCGTAGTTGCTGGTGTCGATCCGGATCAGATCGCGGCACAGCTCGACGACCTCTTCCTCGGCCGTCCCGGGGCTCTCGGCACTCACGCTGCCTCCTCTTCTCGCAGGTACGCGCCCATCCTCCCGCTACCAGCCCCGCACCCCAAGAGCCGGGTGATCGCACTCCCGAACCAGTGCTAAGGTTTAACCCGTCGCGAGGCCGCACAGGCCCGCGGCACACCTGGTCGGGGTGGCGGAATGGCAGACGCGCTAGCTTGAGGTGCTAGTGCCCTTTACAGGGCGTGGGGGTTCAAGTCCCCCTCCCGACACAGACAGTACAAACTGGCGGCGGGCCGTGATGCAGTTGTCACGGCCCGCCGCCAGTTTTGTGTTGATTGTCATGTTGTGTGGGTGGGCACGGCCCACCGCCCCGTCGGGATTCCGGGTTCGGCGGGCGTGTCGCCTTTGTCGCAGCGACCGTTCTGCCAGGGACCGGGGCCACGGGCGGCAGGGGTGGACTTCGGGAGCCGCGTGTACGACCGTGCGGGGCATGCCTTCGCGTGGGGCGGGCGTCCTCGTCGAGGTACGGCTCGGGGCCGGCCGTCGTCGCCGGGACGGCGCCCGCACCTTTTCGACGCGTTGCCTGCCCGGACGGCGCTGAGGCGCCGGCGTCTGCCTCCTCTGTTCCTCCCCGTCCCCCCGACGCCCTCCCTGAGACGAGGAAGCCCCATGGGAACCGTTACCGAGGTGCTCGCCGTGTTCGGCTCCGACGGGCCGCTGCGGACCGTCGAACGCGACGAGGCGCTGCTGCTCGCGTCGCCTCGCCCGAGCCCGTTCCCCGTCGAGCTCTTCCGCGAGCACGAGCCGCTGGCCGTCGTGCACTTCCCGCAGGAGTTCGCGGCTCAGCCGTTCGCGCCGCCGCGTGGTGTGTACGAGAGCGGTCAACTGCGCATCGAGTGGCAGACGATGGACAACCGGCAGCCCTTCTACCACCGCAACTGCGACGTCGATGAGATCTCGTACCAGATCGCGGGCGAGCGCACCCTCATGACCGAGCTGGGGGTCGTGGAGCACAGGGCCGGCGAGTTCTCCCGGCTGCCGCGTGGTGTGGCGCACGACAACTACGGGCGGCGCGAGAGCCACCTGCTCTTCTACACGCCGGCGCCGGTGGCCGAGGAGCAGGCACCGGTACGGCGTTCGGAGGCGGTCATGCCGCCGTTCCCCGGCTGGGAGCCGAAGCCGGTCAACGAGGCCGTCACCGAGTGCATGGGCGCCCCGGGCCATGACCTCGCCGTGTTCCCTGTCGACGAGGAGCGCCTGCTCGGGCAGGTGTACGGCGAGAAGGAGCGGTTGGCGGTTCTCGTGGCCGGGCCGGAGGCCGCGGGTACGACGTGGCTGTACCGGTCCGGCTCCTTCCGTCTGGGCACCGTACGGCTGGTCCCGGTGGCCGGCGGGCCCCGCGTCTACGTACGCACCGTCGACGCCGATGAGATCCAGTACCAGATCAGCGGGCGCAGGACCCTGTACACGCAGCGCGGGACGGTCGAGTTGGGGCCCGGCGACTTCGTCCGCGTCCCGCTCGGCGTCGCCCACACCAGCGTGGTGTCCGGCACGAGCGAGCACATCAGCGTGCTCTCGTCCCGCGAACTGGCCCAGATGGCCGGGACGGCGCGCACCGCGACCTTCGAGCGCTGAGGAGCCGCACATGACCTCGATGTTGGCCGCACGCGTCCAGAAGGGCGCCGCCGCGCCGGAGTTGGCGAAGACCGCTGTCCCCGAGCCAGGTTCTCAGGACGTTCTCGTCAAGGTCGCCTCGGCCGGTCTGGCTCCTGGAATGACGCGGCTGCTGGCCTTGGGCGCCTTCCGGCATCTGCCGACGACGCTCGGCCACGAGGCGGCGGGCACGGTGGCGGCGGTGGGGGCCGAGGTGGAGGACGTGTCCGTTGGCGCACGCGTACGGGTGCATCCGAACCTCAACTGCCGTTCCTGTACGTACTGCCGCAGCGACCGCGACATGATGTGTCCGCAACAGGCGATGATCGGGCACGCGGCCTTCGGTGACGTGCCGACGCCGCTGTACGACGCGTACCACGACGGCGCGCTGGCCGAGTACGTGTGCGTACCCCACTGGCTGATCGACGAGCTGCCCGGCGCCGTGAGCTTCGACGTGGGCGCCAAGGTGCACGATCTCGCCAATGCCGTACGTGCCCTGAAGCTGGCGCAGCCACCGCTCGGCGGGACGCTCGTGGTCACAGCGGCGACCGGCACGATGGGCACGGCCACCGTGAAACTCGCGGCGCACTTCGGTGTCGCCCGTCTGATACTGGTCGGGCGCAGCGCCGAACGGCTGGCGGCCGTACGGCCGTTGGCCGGCCCAATGTCCGTGGACACCCTCGCCCTCGACGAGCTGCCAGAGGACTGGGCGGACACCCAGGGTCTGACTCGTGGGCTGCGCGAGCTGGCCCCTGAAGGTGCCGACGCCGTACTCGACTTCGTACCGGAGGGGCCGGCATCGGCCCAGGCGCTCGCCGCGCTCGCCACGGGCGGCGCACTCGTCCACATGGGAGCGAACGGGACACCGCTGCTGATACCTCCGAGTGTGCTCATGGTGAACTGCTGGCGGATCATCGGCACGCGCGCGTGCACCCGGGCCGATGCCCGGCAGGTGCTCGATCTGCTGCGCCAAGGCACGTTGCGCGCCGAGCAGTTGATCTCCCATCGCTTCCCGCTCACCGAGGTCGGGCCCGCGATGGCCGCGTTGCAGTCGCGTACGGAGCCGATCTGGATGGCGGTGGTCAACCCGTGAACCCGCCGGAATCCGAGCCGTTCCGGTGGGTGGTCGGCGGCGGGCCGGCCGGGCTGACCGCCACCGCGGGCGGCCCGGACGACGAGCCGGCGACGACGCTCTTACACGGAGGGTGGTGCGGCGGAGCGCGCGCGGGGGCGGGTGAGCAGTACCACTCCCAAGACCCGTTCTGCGGGGAAGTACCCCAACTGGCGGGAGTCGACGCTGTGTTGAGGGTTGTCGCCGAGCAGGACGAGGCGCCCGGACGGCACATGCCCGGGGACCTCGCCGCTCTCGCCGAGGTCAGGAGCGTGGGGCTCTCCCGGCAGTGCGCCCACGCGTTTGATCATCCACTGGCGCTCCGCCACCGCCGTGGCCCGTGCACCAGGGCTCAGGGCTGGTCCGGGCCAGACGTGCCCGTGACCTGGCCTCTCCGCGACAACGACCCGGCCGGTTGAGAGCCTGCGGGCGCGCAGCACCAGTACACGGTCACCGTCGCGGTAGGCGGGCTCCATGCTCCGGCCGCGCACCGTCACGGACACCAGCGCCCGGCGGGCGAGCACGGCGGTGGCGGCCACTCCGAGCGCACCGAGTACGCCGAGCGCACTGCGTACGCCGAGCGCGCTGAGTACGCCGGGCACGCCACGCGAGCCGAGAACCGTGGTTACGGGAGGGGCCGGCCGCGCCATCACCGGAGTCGTCGTGGTCATTGGTCGGCTGCTCCCACGGTGGTCGGTTCGCTCGGCGGCATACGTTCACTCGGGGACGTGCGTTCGCCCGGCGGCGTACGTTCGCCCGGGGACGTACGTTCGTCCGGCTCCTGCCGGTAGCCCGTCGCCTGGAGCGCTAACAGTTGCGCGTACCGGCCGCCGGACGCCATCAGGGCGGCGTGGTCGCCCTGTTCGACGACCTTTCCGTCGGTGAGGACCGCGATGGTGTCGGCGTCCCGCAGGTTGCCGAGGCGGTGCGAGATGAGCAGGCTCGTACGGGCCCCTCGGTGCTCCCGCAGAGAGGTGTGGATCTCGTGTTCCGCTGCCGCGTCCAGGCCGGCCGAGGGCTCGTCGAGGACCATGAGCCACCCCGGGCCGCAGCGTGTACCACCGGCGGCTGACGGACCTGGAACCACGCGCGGGTCAGATCCGGTTCTCACCGTTGGCGCCGAAGGTTCCGGGCGACCTGCGGGGACGGCGCCGCCGGTCGAGGAAGCGTCAGCTCATCAGCTCCGGCGCGAAGTAGTCCCGCAGCCGGGCGATCTTCCCGTCGCGTACGCGGAAGATCTGTACCAGCGAAACGGTCACGTCTCCTCCCGCCCCGCCGAAGACCGTTCCCTCCCCGTCGAAGACCGTTCCCTCCCCGCCGAAGACCGTTCCCTCCCCGTCGAAGACCGTTTCCTCCCCGTCGAAAACGGTGTCGATCTCGGCGATGAACACCTCCGGGTCGGAGGTGGTGTGGAGCACGTATCCCGACTTCGACAGATTCGGCGCACGGTTCGCACGGTTCTCGCGCGCCTGTCGCTCGTAGTACGCCGCCATGCCGCTACGGATCTCCTCCCGGCCCACCAACCGCCTGGGGAACGCGGCGCCGTCCGGCATGAGCGGTGCCTCGAAGACGCCGTCCACGGTGAAATGCGCGGCAAGGGCATCGGCATCCCGGCTCACGGCACCGGCGTATACGTAACTCTCGAAGATCTCCTGCGCCGTCCTCGACACTGCGGCCTCCCTGAACACCTCAACGCCACCCGGCGCCCGCCCCAACCCCCGCACCGGCACCGGCACCGGCGCCGGCACTGCTCCGCCCGGAGTTGTCACAGCTTCTCGTAAACCGACACGTGCTCGCGGCTCGTCGCGCCAATTGGCCCGTGGTTCGTCGTCAGTCCGGGGGCCGCAGGGCTGAGGGTCAGGTTCGTTGCGGGGCCAGGGGGGAGCCAGTGGGGGACGGGTCGGCCACGCAGCCATGGCGCCCGGCGCGGGAAGACCTGGCCCCAGGGGCTTACCGGGCCGCCGGTCGCCCGGACCGTCATGCCCCGAACCTCGCATCGCCGCGGTGACACGGCATCGGCTGCCCGGAACGATGTGCCTCCCCCTGCCGGGCCGGGCCGAGCCAGCGTCGGCCGTTCAGGAGAGTCCCCTCCGGCCGTTTGCCGGGTTTCGTACGCGGGTGCCCAGGGAACCTCTGCGCGGGTCGGACGAACGTCGAAGCTGTGGGGCGCCCCTATGCGTGAAGACGAATTCCTGGCCCGGGTCCGCGAGCGCGGCGAGTACGCCGGCCAAGAAGAGGCAGCGAAGGTCACCCGCGATGTCCTCGCGGTACTCGGAGTCCGTATCACAGCGCCGGAAGCCAACGACCTGGCGGCGCAGTTGCCCGGGGAACTCGGCGAGAGCGTCGCGAGGCAGGACGGCGGCGCCCCGGAAACCTTCGGAGTGGAGGAATTCCTGCACCGGGTCGCCGAACGCACGGGCGCGCACACCCGCACCGCCGAATGGGACGCGAGCGCGGTGCTCTCCACGCTGGCCGACTCCGTCAGCGGAGGGGAACTCAACCACCTCATCAGCCAGCTGCCCTCCGGATACGCCACCTTCTTCGGCAAGGCGGAATTGAGCGACTAGCGCCCAGCGGCCAGCCGCACCGCACGCGGCCGTGCGGGTGACGCGGGTACCGCCCTCGCTGAGCCGCCCCGGCGTGGTTCTCATGCAGGGGTGTTCATCTCGCCGCCGAGCGGTTTCCGGCCGCCGAGGAAGGCTACTTCTGTCGCGGAAGCAGTCCCGAGGCGTTCCGGACGGAGACAGTTGAATGGTGCTGCGCTGGCTGACGACGACCGATCACAAAGTGATTGGCAATCTCTATCTCGTCACATCTTTCTGTTTCTTCGCCGGGGCCGGCCTCATGGCCTTGCTGATGAGGGCCGAGCTGGCCAGGCCCCATATGCAGTTGTTCTCGCACGAGCAGTACAACCAGCTCTTCACCGTGCACGGCACCATCATGATGCTGCTGTTCGCCACGCCTCTGTTCGCCGGTTTCGCCAACGCCATCATGCCGCTGCAGATCGGAGCGCCGGATGTGGCCTTTCCCCGGCTGAACGCCTTCACCTACTGGGTGTACCTGTTCGGTGGCCTGATGGTCGTGGGGGGCCTGCTCACCGCTCAAGGCGCGGCGGACTTCGGCTGGTTCGCCTATGCGCCGCTGCACGGACCCAAGTACTCGCCGGGTACGGGCGGTGATCTGTGGACCATGGGGCTGATCGTCTCAGGGCTGAGCACCATCCTCGGCGCCGTCAACTTCATCACGACCATCATCTGTCTGCGTGCGCCGGGAATGACGATGTTCCGGATGCCGCTGTTCACCTGGAACGTGCTGTTCACGTCGATTCTTGCGCTGTTCGCCTTCCCCGTGCTCTCCGCTGCCCTGTTCGCGATGGAGGCGGACCGTAAATTCGGGGCGCACATCTACGATCCCGCGAACGGTGGCGCACTTCTGTGGCAGCACCTCTTCTGGTTCTTCGGGCACCCGGAGGTCTATATCGTCGCGCTTCCGTTCTTCGGGATCGTCAGCGAGATCTTCCCCGTCTTCAGCCGTAAACCGCTCTTCGGCTATATCGGTCTGGTCGGTGCGACCGCCGCCATCACGATGCTCTCCGCCGTGGTGTGGGCCCATCACATGTTCGCGACGGGGGGCGTGCTGCTGCCCTTCTTCTCCCTCACCTCGTTCCTGATCGCGGTGCCTACGGGGGTGAAGTTCTTCAACTGGATCGGCACCCTGTGGAGGGGTTCGCTGAGTTTCGAGACGCCGATGCTGTGGGGCATCGGCTTCCTCGTCACCTTCCTGCTCGGCGGACTCAGCGGCGTACTGATCGCCTCGCCGCCGCTGGACTTCCACGCGACGGACAGCTATTTCATCGTCGCCCACCTGCATTACGTGCTCTTCGGCACGGTGGTCTTCGCCATGTTCGGCGGCTTCTACTTCTGGTGGCCGAAGCTGACCGGACGCATGCTCAACGAGGGCCTCGGCAAGGTGCACTTCTGGCTGACCCTGGTGGGCTTCCAGGTCACGTTTCTCGTGCAGCACTGGCTGGGTGCCGAGGGCATGCCGCGCCGTTACGCCGACTATCTGCCGGCCGACGGTTTCACGGCGCTCAACACCGTCTCCTCGCTGGGCGCCTTCCTTCTGGGCGTCTCCACACTGGTCTTCGTCTACAACGTGTGGTGGACCACGACCCACGCGGAGAAGGTCACCGAGGACGACCCCTGGGGCTACGGCCGCTCTCTGGAGTGGGCGACCTCCTGCCCTCCCCCGCGGCACAACTTCCACGCGCTGCCCCGCATCCGTTCCGACTCGCCCACCTTCTCGCTGCGCCATCCGGAAGCCGACGAACGGATCGCGATCGTCGCGCCGGGGGCGCCGGAAAGCGAGGGGGTGAGGCCGGCGGACTCCGCGCGCTTCCCCTCCGGGACGGACTCCGGCGCCGGCCTGGACGCCGACCTGGCCGGTGGAAGCGGGGCCGGAGAAGGCGCGGGCGGAGGCGGTGGAGGCACGGGCGTGGGCGTGGGCGGAGGCGCGCGCGGTCCTGGGGTTCCGGCTCCGGACGCCGCGGGCCGCGAGGCGGACGACGCCGGGTCGCAGCGGAGGCCGTCATGAAGGCGGAGGCCATTCTCTTCGCCGGTGTCGCGGTCTTCTTCGCCTGCGTCACCGTCCCCTACGGGCTGTACGCGGAGGATCCGGCGGGGACCTCGGCCGTGTTCATCGCCTTCTTGATGGCGAGCCTCGTCGCGTTCTTCCTCGGCATGCAGTACAGGCGGCGCGGCAGGAGGCCCGAGGACCGCAAGAGCGGCGAAATCAGGGAGCGGGGCGGCCCGTTGGACTTCTTCCCGCCCCGCAGCGCCTGGCCTGTGACCCTCGCGTTCGGTGCGGCGACGACGGCCACCGGCATCGTGTTCGGACTGTGGCTCGCGGTGATCGGGATCGGGATCACCGGGGCCGCCGTGGCCGGCTTCGTCTTCCAGTACGCGCGGGCCCGGCCGTGACCCGGCCGCCGTCCTCACGCGTGCCGGCGCGCTGCCTGCTGATGGCCCCGCTCTCCTCGGGCAGCGATGCGTCGCGGTAGTACCAGCGGCTGAACGCCGCCCGCATTCGGCTCTGTCCGCGCTCCGGGTCGGCGCCGAGGGGCCGGGGGAAGGACTGCGCCGTCAGCCGGTACTTCTCCCCGTGCGGGAGGGGCCGGTGGTCGTCGCTGAAGGTGCCCTCAACCGACTGCCGTACGTTGCCGGTCTCGTCGCCCTCGTCGAGCCGCTCGGCGTCGTGCCTCTGCAGGGCCAGGGCCAGGTGCCTGGTCAGCAGGAAAGCGGCAGGCGGTGCCACCACCAGCAGGCCGCGCAGCGTCCACGTCAGCGCGTTCAGCGACAGGTCGAAGGTGTGGGCGAGGACATCGTTGCCCCCCGCGATCAGCAGCACACCGTAGAAGGTCACCCCGGCGACGCCGAGCCCCGTACGTACCGGGCGGTTGCGGGGCCTGTCGCACAGGTGGGGCGTGCCGTCCTCGCCCGTCACCCACCTCTCGAAGAACGGGTACGCGTACAGCAGCATGAACAGCAGGCCGGGCAGGACGACGGCCGGCACCAGCACGTTCCACATGACGGTGTGCCCGAACAGCGCCGTCTCGAAGGGCGGCATCAGCCGAAGCGAGCCCTCCAGGAATCCGACGTACCAGTCCGGCTGGGCGGCCGTCGAGACCTGCTCGGCGCGGTAGGGCCCGTAGTTCCACACGGGGTTGATCTGCGCCAGCCCGCCCAGCAGCACCAGCACCCCGAAGAGCGTGAGGAACAGACCCGTGGAGCGCGCCATGAACTGCGGATACATCGCGTGCCCGACCACGTTCGCGTTGGTTCTGCCCGGCCCCGACCACTGGGTGTGTTTGAGCACCACCACCAGGATCAGATGTGCCGCGATCAGGGCGAGCAGCAGCCCGGGTACGAAGAGGATGTGCACCGGGTAGAGCCGCTCGATGATCTCGTGTCCCGGGTACTCGCCGCCGAAGACGAACATCGCCACATAGGTGCCCACCACCGGGATCGACAGCATGATGCCCTGCGCGATGCGCAGCCCCGTACCGGAGAGCAGGTCGTCGGGGAGCGAGTAGCCGGTGAAGCCCTCGACCAGCGCCAGGACGAAGAGGGTCACCCCGATCAGCCAGTTCGTCTCGCGCGGCTTGCGGAAGGCGCCGGTGAAGAAGACCCGCAGCATGTGCAGGCCGATGGCGCTCAGGAACAGCAGCGCCGCCCAGTGGTGCACCTGGCGCATCAGCAGCCCGCCGCGCACCTCGAAGCTGATCTCCAGCGTCGAGGCGTACGCCTGTGACATCTCCTGGCCGCGCAGGGGCGCGTACGGCCCGGCGTAGCGGGTCTGCGTCATGTCGGGGTCGAAGAAGAGCGTGAGGTAGGTGCCGGTCAGCAGCAGCACGAGAAAGCTGTAGAGCGCCAGTTCGCCCAGCAGGAACGACCAGTGCTCGGGAAACGCCTTACGCAGCAGCGCCCGGCTCCCGTTGGCCACCGGCAGCCGGTCGTCGACGGCGTGGAAACCGCGCTCCACCCGCTCGCGCATCGCGGACCTGCGCCCCCCGGCCGACCGGGACCGATTCATGCGTTCGCCCTCCTTGAGATCGCATCCTCAGTCCCCCGCCTCCATACCGGCAAACGCACGCCGGCCCGGGTTGCTGCGGACGCTCCGCCGCGACACACCAACGGCGGGTGACAGGGCGTCCCCCGCCGTACGGGCCCCGCGTGGGGATGTGTCGTACGGGCGCCCCTGGGAACCCCGGGACGCAAGGGCTGTCCCGCAGCTCTTAGCCGCATGCAGCCGACACAGCGTGGCCCGTATCGGTCGGGTCAGCGGGACGGATACTCAATGACCAGCGGGTACATGGGTCCCGGCGACTTCGGACGGGACCCGTTCGGAGACTTCATCGCGCGTTTCCTGGGCGGAGGCCCCTCGGGGGGCGGAAGGCGGCGCGGCGATTCCCGGTACTTCGACTTCCTCCGCCTGATGAGCGAGCCCGCCAGGCAGCTCGTCTCCGAGGCGGCTTCGTACGCGGCCGAGCACGGCAGCAGCGACCTGGAAACGGAGCACCTGTTGCGGGCGGCGCTCACTTCCGAGCCGACCCGCACGATGGTGATGAAGGCGGGGGCCGACGCCGACGCGCTCGCCGCCGAGATCGACCGGGAGGTCGGAGACAAGCAGCCGCGTACGTCCCTCGCCGTCAGCCCCGCCGTGAAGCGGGCGCTGCTGGACGCGCACGAGATCGCCCGCTCGCGTGGCGCCTCCTACATCGGCGCCGAGCACGTACTGATCGCGCTCGCCGCCAACCAGGACTCCACGGCGGGCCAGATCCTCAACGCCGCCCGCTTCGACCCCCGCTCGGCGGCGCCGGGCAACGGCGGCGCCGGCCAGGGCGGGACCGAGGCACCGGCGCGTGGCGGGGCCCAGGCGGTCAGCAGCAACACCCCCAGCCTCGACAAGTACGGCCGCGACATGACAGCGCTGGCCCGCGAGGGCCGTATCGACCCGGTCATCGGCCGGGAGAAGCAGATCGAGCAGACCATCGAGATCCTCGCCAGGCGCGGCAAGAACAACCCCGTGCTGATCGGTGAGGCCGGTGTCGGCAAGACCGCCATCGTGGAGGGCCTGGCCCAGCGCATCGTGGAGGGCGAGGTGCCCGACAACCTGCTCGGCCGCCGCGTCGTCGAGCTGGACTTCGGCAGCGTCGTCGCCGGTACCCGTTACCGGGGTGACTTCGAGGAACGGCTCTCCGGCATCATCGACGAGATCCGCGCCCACAGCGACGAGCTGATCGTCTTCATCGACGAGCTGCACACGGTCGTCGGTGCCGGCGGCGGCGAGGGCGGCTCGATGGACGCGAGCAACATGCTCAAGCCGCCGCTGTCCCGGGGAGAGCTGCACGTCATCGGCGCCACCACGCTGGACGAGCACCGCCGGCACATCGAGAAGGACGCGGCGCTGGCCCGCCGTTTCCAGCCCGTCCTCGTCCCCGAGCCCACCACGGCCGACGCCATCGAGATCGTGCGCGGCCTGCGGGACCGCTACGAGGCGCACCACCAGGTCCGTTACACCGATGAGGCGCTGGTCGCCGCCGTGGAGCTGTCCGACCGCTATCTGTCGGGGCGCTATCTGCCGGACAAGGCGATCGACCTGCTGGACCAGGCGGGAGCCAGGGTACGGCTGCGCACGGCCACCAGGGGAACGGACATACGGGCCCTGGAGCGCGAGGCCGAGCAGGTCAGGCGGGACAAGGACCAGGCCGTCGCGGCGGAGGACTACGAGCGGGCCAAGGAGCTGCGCGACCGGCTCAAGGAGCTGGAGGAGAGCATCGGCCAGGACGAGCGGCGGCACGAGACGCAGTCCTCGCAGCGCATCGCCGAGGTGACCGTCGAGGACATCGCCGACATCATCTCCGGGCAGACCGGCATCCCCGTCAGCAACCTCACCCAGGAGGAGAAGGACAGGCTGCTGGGTCTTGAGGAGCAGCTGCGGCACCGGGTCATCGGCCAGGACGAGGCCGTCACCGCCGTGTCCGACGCCGTGCTGCGCTCGCGGTCCGGGCTGTCCAGCCCGGACCGGCCCATCGGCAGCTTCCTCTTCCTCGGCCCCACGGGCGTGGGCAAGACGGAGCTGGCGCGGGCGCTGGCCGAGGCGCTGTTCGGCACCGACGACCGGATGGTGCGCCTGGACATGAGCGAGTTCCAGGAGCGGCACACCGTCAGCAGGCTCGTCGGCGCCCCGCCCGGGTACGTCGGGCACGAGGAGGCGGGGCAGCTCACCGAGACGGTACGGCGCAACCCGTACTCGCTGCTGCTGCTGGACGAGGTGGAGAAGGCGCACGCCGATGTCTTCAACATCCTGCTCCAGGTCCTCGACGACGGACGGCTGACCGACTCGCAGGGCCGCACGGTCGACTTCACCAACACCGTGATCGTCATGACCAGCAACCTCGGTTCGGAGGCCATCGCCGGGCGCGGCGCCGTGCTCGGCTTCGGTGGCGGCGGTGAGGAGGCCGACGAGGACGCCCGGCGGGAGCGGGTGCTCCGGCCGCTGCGTGAGCACTTCAGGCCGGAGTTCCTCAACCGTATCGACGAGATCGTCATCTTCCGCAGGCTCGACGACGAACAGCTGCGGCAGATCACCGACATGCTGCTGGAGGAGACCTGGAGGCGGCTGCACGCGCAGGATCTGTCGGTCGACTTCGCCCCCGCCGCCGTCGAATGGCTCGCGCAGCGGGGATACCAGCCGGAGTACGGGGCCAGGCCGCTGCGCCGCACGATCCAGCGCGAGGTCGACAACAGGCTCTCCCGCATGCTGCTGGGCGGCGAACTCAGCCCGCACACCCGGCTGCTGGTCGACGTGGAGGACGGAAAGCTGGAGTTCCGCACCGAGGGCGCCGGGGCTGCGTAGGAGAGGGCGCGGAAGATCCGGAGGCGCCCCGGGGGGGCTCACCGGGTGTGCCACTCGTGGTCGGGGAGGAAACGCACGTCGTGCTGCCCGGGGACGGTGGCGAACTTCTCGGGGGCCGGCACGACGGGCTCGCGCGGCAGCCCGAGCTGTTCGGCCGGTGCGCCGAGGGTCTCGAAGAAGCGCTCGAAGGTGCCGCCGGGGCCCGCGGCCACGCCGGTGACCTGGCTGTGGTGCCGCTCCATGCGGTACGCGTGCGGACACCCCTTCGGAACGAAACCGAAGTCGCCGGGGGTCAGCAGCTTCTCCTGCTGGGCTCCCCCGGTGTCCTCGACGAACAGCCGGACGGCTCCGGCGGTGACGTAGAAGACCTCGTAGGTGTCGTGGTGCACATGGGCGGGGATGACATCGCCCTTGGGGCCCTCGACGGTGAAGAAGTTGAACCCGTTCTCCGTCTGCTCGCCGCCCGCGTAGATGGTGACCAGGTCGCCGAAGAGGTGGGCGCGGTCGCCCTCGCCCTTCTCGATGAAGTACGGCTTCCCCGGCTCGGCCGGGATGCGCGAGGCGCGGCGGTAGCGGGTGGCGTACTCGATGGTCATGGGGACTCCGTTCCTCGGCATCACTAATGTCAGGCAGCCTGACATATGCTTCCCGGGGTGGACAAGCCGGTGCCGGGCGAGCGGAGATGATGGGGGCACCCGGCTCACCGCCGTACCGTCCGGATCACCGCCGTACGGTCCGCGTCACCGCCGTACAGTCCGATCAGCGCCTACCGCCCGGCCCGCAGCCGTAACAGTCCGGCCCGCAGCCCGTGCCGCCCAGCCCACCGCCGTGAGGAACAGATGCACCCCACCCGCCGCAATCTCCCCCAGCTGCTCGGTGAAGCCAGGCGCTGGTTCGACGAGGCGCTGCTGGCGGCGCTGGACGAGGCGGACGCCACCCCCGTCTCGCCGACCCAGCTCCAGCTCTTCACGGTGCTGGACGAGCAGGGCACCACGGTCTCCGAGCTGGCCCGGCGCATGGGTGTCACCCGGCAGACCGCGCACCAGGCCGTGCACGGGCTGATGCGGAGCGGGCTGCTGGAGCAGGTGCCCGACCCCGCGTCGGCGCGGCAGCGGCTGATCCGCCGCACCCCCGAGGGGGAACGCGCGCACAGCCGGGCCGAGTCCCTCCTCGAAGCGCTGGAGGAACGGCTCGCTGACCGCCTCGGCCGGGAGGCGGTGGACGCGCTGCGGGCCGCGCTGGAGGAGCCGTGGGGGCCGCCGCCGTCCGTGGCCGTGCCGACGCAGCGGTGAGGCCACGCGAAAGGGCCCGGATCCTGAAGGATCCGGGCCCTGTGCGCAGTAGCGGGGACAGGATTTGAACCTGCGACCTCTGGGTTATGAGCCCAGCGAGCTACCGAGCTGCTCCACCCCGCGTCGGTAGACCTCACCCTACGCCCTCCCGGCACCCACCCGTGACCACCCCCTCCACACGGGGCCCGGCCCGGAGGCCGTCCGCCGGGAACCGCTCGCCGCGAGCGCCCATCGGGAGCACCCGCCGGGACCGCCGTCCGGGACCGCCGTCCGACCGCTGTCGACGACCGACGTGCGGGACTGCGGACGGCCAAGTCGCCGTCGCAGCCCGTAGCGTTCGCGCACGAACGACTCCCCAGCGTCAGGAAACACGGGGCAGGCGGCGGGCTGCCGCCCGCTGTGATGAAGGGCATACACCGCTCAACCCCCATGGCAGCTGTGCCAGTTGAGGGAGCCGGTGCGCCAGGTACCGCCGGTTCGGGGCGAGTACCGCGCTCACGTTTGTGAACATGGGGGGCTGAAGCGCCGTTGCCGGCCTGGCCACCGCGTTCGCGATCAGCGCCGGCCTGCCTCGTCCGCCACCCCGCCCAGCACAGCCGCTGCCCGGGGCACCCTGTCTCCTCCGCGTGCCTGGCCTGGTTCCCCCACATGACTTCAGCACCCGCGCCGCCCGAGGCCGCTCCGCCCGTCGAGCGCCCCTCGCGAGGCCGCAGCCTGCCCCGAATCCCCTCACCACGCCGAACGAAGACCGCCGGACCCGAAGGCACACCCCGCGACAAGGAGGACCGCACTCCCTGGCGGGCTCTGCGTCACCGGAGCCTGCGGTGGTGGTCGGTCGCGAACTTCGTCTCCAACACCGGCACGTGGATGCAGCTCACCGTGCAGAACCTTCTGGTACTGCAGATCAGCGGTTCAGCCGCGGCCACCGGCCTCTCCCTGTCCGTGCAGGCGGCTCCGGGGCTGCTGCTCGGTCTTGCGGGCGGCGCCGTGGTGGACGCCTGGCCACGCAAGCTCACGGCGGCCGTGAGCCAGGCGGTGCTGGGCCTCGTCGCCTTCGTCACGGCGGCGCTGGTGGCCTTCGACATGCTGAACATGCCCGTCCTGATGGTGCTCGCCGCCGTCACAGGACTGATCGCCACGGTGGACGGCCCTGCCACCTCGCTGCTGGGCAACGACCTGGTGCCGACCAAGGACGTACCGTCGGCCATCGCTCTGGGGTCACTCGTGCACAGCGCGGGACGGCTCACGGGGGCCGCGCTGGCGGGCGTCGTGGTGGGTGTCTTCGGCATGGCGGTCGCCTACGGCGCCAACGGCCTGTCGTTCCTCTTCGTGGCCGCCGTCATCCCGTTCCTGAAGCTCGCGGTCAAGGAGGAGAACAGACCCGCGCCCGCCGACCCCGCCACGTCCGACGGCAAGCCCTCGTCCCGTAAGCGCGCCCAGCGGGGCACCGCGCGGGAAGGCATCGCGTTCTTCGTACAGCGGCCCCGGCTGGTGGCCCTCGCCGTGATCACGGGCGTCAGCGCCATCTTCGGGCGCAACTACTCGCTCACCCTCGCCGTCCTGGTCACGGGGCCCCTGGCCAGCGGTCAGGAAGCGTTCGGCACCGTCTCCACCATCCTCGCCGGCGGTGGCATCGCGGGCGCGATCCTCGCGGGCCGCCTCCAGAAGCCGTCGGTCCGGCTCGTCGGGACGCTCGCCGCCACAGGGGCGCTCCTCCAGGTCGCGGCCGGGTTCTCGCCCAGCCTGTTCCTGCTGATGCTGCTCGTGGCCCCCATGGCCGTGCTGGAGTCCATATCCGACACGGCGGGCACCACCATCCTCCAGACGGACCCGCCTCCGGAGATGCGAGGCCGCGTGCTGGGTGTGTGGCGCAGCGCGAGTACGGGCTGGGGCCTGGCAGGTCCGGCCCTCATCGGCGTGCTGATGGAGGTCGTGGGGCCGCGCGGCACCCTGGCGGCGGGCGGAGTGCTGATCGCGCTGGTCGTGGTCGCCGGCCGGGTCCTCCACACGACCCGCAACCGCGCCCTGCCCGAACCTGTGCCCGCGCCCGCGACCTGACCACTCTCCCCTGCCCCACGCCCGTCTCCCCCTGTCTCCACGCCCGCCCGTCCCGCCCGTCCCGGCTGTCACCCTGCCGGGACGGGCGGGCTACGAGCGGGGCGCGAGCTACGGGCGGGCGGTGTCAGGCGCCCTTGAAGCGGGGGGCGCGCTTCTCCATGAAGGCGGCGATGCCTTCCTGGCCGTCGGCGGAGCCGAAGAGCCCGCCCAGCGCCGACTGCTCGGCCGTGAGCGCCGCGTCCAGTGCCTGGCCCACTCCCCCGTCGATGACCCGCTTGGCCTCGCGCACCGCCAGGGGCGCCCGCGTCGCGAGGAGAGCGGCGAAGGCGAGGGCGCGTGCCGTCAGCTCCTCCGGTTCGGCGACCTCGGTCACCAGGCCACGGCGTGCTGCTTCGTCGGCGCTCACCCTGCGGCCGGTCATCACCAGCTCCTTGGCGAACCTGGTACCCGCCGCCCTCGCCAGCCGCTGGGTGCCCCCGCCGCCCGGGATCAGGCCGAGGGTGACCTCGGGCAGCGCGAACCTGGCGCGGCGGGAGGCGACGATGAAGTCGCAGCAGAGCGCGATCTCGAAACCGCCGCCGAAGGCGTAGCCGTTCACTGCGGCGACGCTGGGCTGCGGCAGTCGTTCGAGCGAGTCGAAGACCTGGCGTGACCTGCGCTGGTACTCCATGAACGCGTCGGTGCTCGCACCGGAGTACTCGCCCACGTCGGCGCCCGCGATGAAGCCGCGACCGGTGCCGGTGAGGACCACCGCACGGACGCCACGGTCCTGCCGGACACGGACGATCTGTTCGCCGAGTGCCGCGACGAGTTCGCCCGACAGCGCGCCCAGCTTGTCCTCGCGGTCGATCCTCAGCACCCGTACGGTCCCGCGGTCGTCGTCACGGTCGCCGCCCTCTTCGCCGCCCGCGCTCCCGCTCCCGCCCCTGCTCCCACCGCCGTCACCGACCATGTGGACCGCGTGGGCTGGGTGGACTGGGTGGGCCGGGTGATCCTGGACCGCCAGGTGCGGGTGCGGGTACTCGACCTGTCCCGCCGTCACGGAGGGTTGCTCATGGCCCGTACTCACCTGGCATCACCGACCAGGCGGGCCACGCTCCGCGCGTCGAGCACCTCGCCGAGTACGGCCGCCGTGTGCTCGCCCGTCCGTGGCGGGGCGAGGCGCTGCCGCCAGGGCGTCGCGCTGAGCGAGACGGGGCATCCCACGAGTTCGATCGGCGTACCCGCCGGTCCTTCGAGGTTCACCAGCAGGTCCGAGCCCTCGTGACGCAGCTCGTCCACCGCCTCCTTGGTGGTGCGCACCCGTGCCGCCCAGACGCCGGCCGGGAGCAGTGCGTCGAGCCAGTGCTCGACGGTGTTCGTCCGGGTGACCGCCTCAAGTGCCCTTTTGGCCTCGTCCCGTTGGGCCCAGGCGTCGAAGTCGGCGAGGCCGGTGCAGCCGACGGCCGCAGCGACCGTTTCGAGCGGCGCCATCGCGATGGCGAGCCAGCCGTCACGGGCCTCGTAGACACCGAACGGCGCCGACAGCCACGCCTGGCCGATGCCGGATTGCGAACGCTGGTACTCCGTGCCCTGGTTCGTGAAAGCGGAGATCTCCTGGCACTGCATCGCGATCGCGGTCGAGTACAGATCCACCTCGACCCGCTGGCCGATGCCGTGGGTGTTGCGGGCGATGAGCGCGGCCAGTATGCCGTTGGCGAGGGTGAGCGCGGTGGCGTGGTCGACGATGGCCGTTCCCGCCGGGGTGGGCGGATCGGTGGCGCGGCCCGTCGAAGCGGCGAGCCCCGACATCGACTGGATGAGCAGGTCCTGGCCCGGCCTGCCCTCCCTGGCGAAGCCGGTGTCCTGGCCCCAGCCCGAGCCCGAGCAGTAGACGATGTCCTCCCTGACGGCCTTGAAGTCCTCGTATCCGAGGCCGAGTCGGTCCATCACGCCGGGGCGGAAGTTCTCGACGACGACGTCGCATGTCGCGCCCAGCTTCAGCAACGCCTCTTTGGCGCCCGGGTCCTTCAGGTCGAGCGCCACCGAGCGCTTGTTGCGGTTCATCGCGAGGAACGCGGCGGACTCCCCGTCCACGTACCCGCCCATCATGGAGAGGTCGCGTTCCCACTCCCCCGCCGGGCGTTCCACCTTGATGACATCGGCACCGAGGTCGGCCAGTACCTGGGTGGCGTACGGGCCCAGCATCATCTGTGTGAAGTCGAGGACGCGGATGGCGTCGAGCGCTTGCATGCTCAGTGTTCCTCTCGGTCGGACAGCAGCTGCCGCAGCGTCCTGCGGTCGATCTTGCCTGCGGGGTTCCTGGGGATCTCCGGTACGGCGTGCACCGCCACGGGTTTCTTGTAGCCGGCCAGCGCCGCGGCGCAGGCGTGCGCGATGCCGGCGAGGACGCCCTCGCCCGGGGTGCCGGTGGCCGGGCCGCCGTCGAGTACGACCGCGGCCGTGATGCCCTCGCCCCACACCGGGTGGGGCAGGCCCACGACGGCGACCTCGCTCACTCCGGGTACCTCGGCGACCACCCGCTCGACCTCGGCGGGTTGGACGTTGAACCCGCCGGTCACGATCAACTCGCTGGAGCGGCCGGTGAGATGGACATAGCCGTCGGCGTCGACACGGGCCAGGTCGCCGGTACGGAACCAGCCGTCGTGGACCGCCTCAGCGGTCAGCTCGGGGCGGTTCCAGTAACCGGCCATCACGGTGTCGCAGCGCACCACGATCTCTTCGCCGACGAGCCGCAGCTCGACACCGCCGACGGCCCGCCCCGCGGAACCCAGGCGCTCCGGCACCCCCGAGGCGTGGTCGGCTGGCGAGAGCACCGTGAGCGGCGCCAGCGCCTCGGCCAGCCCGTAGAACTGGGTGAGAACGCCCGGGAAGACCCGCTCGGCCAGCGCCAGGGAGTCGGCGCCGATGGGCGAGCCGCCGTACGGCACGGCCCTGACGCCTCGCAGGGAGGCCAGCGGTCCGCCCGCCGCACGCGCCACCCGTTCGAGCATGATCGGCGCCAGCGGGATGACCGTCACGCCGTACGCCGCGACGGCCTCCAGGACCGTACGAGGGTCGAAGCGCGCCATCGTCACCGTTGCCGCGCCGCTCACGGCGCAGTCGAGCCCGATCGACCCGCCGAAGTGGCTCATGGGCGCCACCGCGAGAACCACGTCGCCGGGTCCGACCGACGGCAGTTCGCCCAGCGCCCGGTCCGTCTGCGCCACCCAGGCCGCGTGCGTGACGACGGCGCCTTTGGGGCGACCGGTCGTCCCTGAGCTGTACATCAGCATCGCGGTGTCGGAAGGAGCCGGTGCGGGCCATACGGGGAGCGGTGCACGCGCCTGCTCAGCCAACGACGCCGGGGAGAGCGCCGCGTCCGGACGGCCGGGCCGCGGTGCCGTACCGGAAGGACGGGGGGAGCCGGCGGAGCGGCCGGAACGGTCGGAACAGGCCGTCACCGTGGCCGCCGATCCGACGGCGGCGAGAGCCGTACGGATGCCGGCCGCTGCCTCGGGGCCGCAGCAGACCACCCGGGCCCCGCAGTCGGCCGCGATGCCGGCGATCTCGCGGGCGTGCAGCCGTGGGGAGAGCGCCACCCGTACGAGCCCGGCGCCGAGTACGGCCCGGTCGAGGACGCGGAGCACCACACTGTTCGGCAGCGCGAGAACGATCCGGTCGCCGGCGACCGCGCCCTGCCCTGCCAGATGTGCGACGGCTGCCCCGGCCAACTCCGCGACCTCGGCGAACGTCAGCCAGCCGGAAGCCTCCTGCCCCTCAGCGACCGGCTCAGCCCCGGCCGTCGCCGCACGCAGAGCCCGGCGGTCTCCGTAGGCGGATTCGACGCGCGCGAACTGTTCCGCGATGGTGCGGGGCCGCGCGACGGTGCCGGCCCCGGCGGCGGTGCGGGCGCTGGCGCCGCCCGGTCCTGGATCAGACGCGGACATATTTGCGCCACAGCTGTCCGAGCGAGGTCACGATCTCCCGCGTCCGTACGTCGGTGACCACGCCGCTGTGCAGCGTCTCCGCCGCCGCACGCTGGTAGGCCGGGTAGCCGGGGAGCCGGGGGCGCAGGAACGAGCGGTCCATCGTGGCGAGGGTGTCCCGGTAGAAGTGCGTGACCTCGGCGTCGACCCGTTCGTCCGTCCACACGGAGCGGCGGCCCGCCTGCCCTCCGGCGTCGTGTGCGCATCCTGCCTGCGTATCGGCCGAGGTCGCGAAGCGTACGAACGCCGCCGCTTCCCTTCCGGCGGCCGAGCCGGCCGAGCCGGCCGAGACGGCGAGCCCCACCCCTCCCGTCAGCGTGCCGACGGGGGCCTCGCCGATCCGCGGTGCGTCGCTGAACGCCACCAGCGCTTCGCGCTCACCGGGTCTGGCGTAGGTGATGTAGCCGAACACCAGCGGGCTGTACAGCGCGCGGTCGTCGGCGCCGGCGAGGCGTTCGAGGACGGTGACCGGATCGCTCTCCAGCGACTCGGGGGCGCACAACGCCAGCAGATGGCGGGCCCGTTCGACCGCTTCGCCCAGCACAGCGGGGTCGATCCCGGTGTCCTCCCACCAGTACGGGCGCCCGTCGGCGCCGCGCCGCCAGCCGCCAGGGGGACCGACGGCGGTGTTCGCGCCCGCTTCGCACAGGGACAGCACGGTGCCCCACAGGTGGGTCGGGTTGGCGGCCAGCAGCACCGCGTCCTGCCCGTGGCGCCGCGCGAACCCGGGGACGTCGTCCCAGCGGTCCGGTATCTCCTCGCGCGCAACGGCGCCCGCGCGATGGGCGCCGACCATGCACGCGGCGTCGACGGCGCCGCCCCACTGGCGCCCCTGCCAGTGGTAGCTGTCATGGCTGGCACCGGCCGAGTCCCCGGCCCGTTCGGCCAGTTCGCCGGGGAGGAAAACGGTCTCGAGCGGCAGCAGCGCACCGGCGTCCACCGCGTCACCGATGAACGGGTGATCGAGCGCGACGAGGTCGTACGCCGCCGCCAGTTCGACCACCGGGGTGTCCTCGAACTCCCGCAGCGAACGGACGGTCCAGTCGATCGCCGTCCCCGTTGCCCGTGCGAACTCGTCGCCGGCCGCACGGAGGGCGTCGATGCCGCGCGGGTGGTCCCAGGTGATTCCTTGAAGGCGGCTCGCGTTCCGCATCAAGACCTCCTCGTCCGGCTCGTCAGACGCCACACTCCGGGCCGGTCGGCACGCTGCGGCACCGGGTCACGCGCCGGGTGGGCATCAGGTTGGTAAAACGCCTTACCACCCTAGCCTCTTCTCCCCGGGCCGGGCAAAGGCGGGTTTCGGTCAGTGACGCGCGGGCGGAGCCGTGGAGGCGCGGAGCACCATGACGGGCTCCGGCGTCTGGATGCTCTCGTGCCGGGCCGGCTCGTTCTCCATCTGGCTCAGGAGCAGCGTGACCGCCCTGGCGCCCAGCTCGAAGAGCGGAAGGCGCACCACCGTGAGCCGCGGCTGGAGGAAGTCGGCGACGAAGACATCGTGGAGACCGACCAGCGAAATACCGTCGGGCACCTGCACATCCCTGTCGTACGCGGCACTGAGCGCACCGACGGCGGAGAGCACATTGGCCGCGAACACGGCCGTGGGCAGGGTGGGTTCCATGAGCAGTTCGCTCATGCCGCGATAGCCCTGCTCGGCGGTGTGCCCACCGCGGAAGACGCGGGAAGCCCGCGCCTCCAGCCCTGCCGCCTCCAGCGCGTCGGCCCAGCCCTTGCGCCGACGGGTCGCACGGCTACGGGGCCCGTCGACCTGGAGCAGAGCGATGTCCCTGTGCCCCAGCTCGATCAGATGCGAGACCGCGAGACGGGCCGCCGCGTAGTCGTCGACGGCGACACTGCCGATGGCGCCCCTGGTGTGGTCGTTGAGCAGCACGGTCGGCACTTCGCCCGAGGCGATCTTCGACACCAGGGCGTCGGCCGAGGTACCGGCCCGCTGGAGGAGCAGCCCGTCGATCGCACCGCCGGAGACGAACCGCTTGAACCTCTCGTCGTCCGTGGCGAGCGCGTCGACGTCCGACAGCATGAGCGCGTAACCCGCCTTCGTCGCCTCGGCCTGGGCGCCCGCGATGATCTCGCTGTAGACGGGGTTGCTCGCGTCGTGCACCGCCAGGCCGATCACGCCGACCCTGGATTTGCGCAGTGCGCGCGCGGCGTAGTTCGGCGTGTACTCCAGTTCCGCCGCCGCGGCCCTGACCCGCTGCTTCGTCTCCTCGCGTGCGCGGAGGGTGTCGTCACCGTTGAGCAGTCGGGAGACGACCCCGACCGACACCCCTGCCCGCTTCGCTACATCAGCGAGAGTGGCCATCGTGTGCAATCCTCCCCAAGGCTGCTCCCCACACTAGCTTGATCGCCCCTGCTCCAGCGCGTGCCCCGGCACCTGGCCGGGGCCTTACGCGGCATGCGGGGCCACGCCGGACCGTTCGCACCGCGCCCTGGTCCGTCCCTCACGTGCGGCCGGTTCCCCGCGGCGCGGACGGCGGGCACCCACTGTCCGCACGGCGCCCGCACGGCGGGCACACATCCTGCGGAACAGCGGGCGCGCCGCCTCCTCAACTCCCCTACCCGTACGGGTAGTTACCGCCACCACGCCTCCACGGCGGGGCTTCGGCGGGACGCCACCGAGCCCCGGTGCGGGTGGGCGGGAAGCGCCGGGGCGGGGCCGGGGGCGTGGTCACAGCACTGCTTGACGGCGCATCGTCCGGGACTTAGCTTGACTGGTAAAACGTCATACCAGATCGTGCAACGGCCTGGTTCTGAGTGCCGAGCGACAGACATCCCCGCGCAGCGCGACGGATGGAGCCGCCCGTCCGACTGCCAAAGGAGACCCGGTGAAGACAAAGGGGTCCGGCAAGACCAAGATCGTCGTCGCAGCCGCCGCCGGTAACTTCGTCGAGTGGTACGACTTCGCCATCTACGGGTACTTCTCACCCGTTCTTGCCAAGAACTTTTTCCCCGATTCCGACGGGCTGACCGGCCTTCTCGCCACGCTGGCGATCTTCGGTGCCGCGTTCGTCCTCCGTCCGGTCGGCGCGGTCGTCTTCGGTCACCTCGGCGACAAGAGGGGGCGGCGCTGGGTACTGTCCGTCGTCATTCTCACCATGGCCGGTGCGACGACGCTGATCGGAGCGCTGCCCTCGTACGCCTCCGCCGGATTCCTGGCACCGCTCGCGCTCACGGTGCTGCGTCTCGTCCAAGGGCTGTCGGCCGGCGGCGAGTTCGGCGGCGCCGCCTCGCTGCTGTTCGAGCACGCGCCGTCGCGGCGGCGCGGCCTGTTCGGTTCCGCGCAGGCCGCGAGCATCGCCGTGGCCCTTGCCGTCTCGGCCGGTCTCGGTACCGCGCTCACGAGCTGGATGAGCCACGACTTCCTCTACTCGGACGGATGGCGCATCCCGTTCCTGCTGGGCCTGCCCCTCGGCATCGGCGGCTGGTACATCCGCAGGCACGTCGAGGAGACGCCCTCCTTCACCGCCATGCAGGAGAAGGGCGAGGTCGCCGACAGCCCGGTCAAGGACGTCTTCCGAGGCCATTGGCGCATGATCGTCGCGGGCACCGCCGCGATCGTGTCCTGGACGGCCGGCGGATATGTCACGCTCCAGTTCCTCCCGACGTTCTTCGACGGTGTGCTCGGCCGGGAACTCTCCGAAGGGCTGACCGCCTCGCTCGTCGGGCTGACGGCGTACGCCGCTTTCATCGTGCTGGGCGGCTGGCTGTCCGACCGCTTCGCACGCTGGAAGGTCATGATGGTGGGCGCGGCCGGGCTGGCGGTGCTCGCCGTTCCCTGTTACCAACTCCTCATCCATGGCGGGGCGTTGGGCATCGGAATCGGAGTGGTCCTGTTCGCGGCCTTCCTCGGGCTCACCGCGGGGCCGACACCGGCGATGCTGTCGGAACTCACCCCGGGCAACGTCCGCAACTCCTACCTGTCGATCGTCTACTCCATCGCCAACGCCGCGTTCGGCGGGTTCGCCCCGTACATCGTCACCGCCCTCATCGACTCCAGCGGCAACCAGTTGTCACCGGCCTTCTACCTCATCGGCCTTGAGGCCCTGGCCGTCGCCGGGCTCGCCGGCATCGCCGTCCACGTCCGCAACCGCGCACGGCGGCCGGAGGGGAGGCCGACGCGGGGTGCGGGCGCGGGGTCAGGAGCGGACTCGGGGTCAGGAGCGGACTCGGGATCGGGTGCGGGTGCGGACGGGGGGCCGGGGCCGAGTGCAGGCCCGGACGGGGGTCCGGGGGCGAGTGCGGGCGCGGGTGTCGGTGCGTAGGGCGTGCTTGCCGTGAGATTGCTCGGCGGCGGCCCGTGAGTGGGTGGCCCGTGAGTGGGTGGCAGCGGAGCTGCCGGGGGCTGTACGGGGACGGACCACGTACCCCCCCGGCGTGCGGCGGGTGGGCCCCGCGCCGGCGGGGCCGCTCACATCCCGCGTACGTCCCCCGGCTCCGGGTGACGGCTCACCGCAGCACAAGCCCCGATGACCCGGCCCCATGATCCCGCCGCCTGCTCCGCCCGCTCCATCGGCCCAAGTGCCGCCCCGCTCCTACGGTTTCACGCCGACGGCGTCTGCTGGCGGTCCTGGCGCCGCAGGGCATCTTCCGTGACGGGCGTGAAGAAGTTGATCAGGTTGCCGTCGGGGTCCCTGAAGAGGAGGGAACGGTTGCCCCACGGCATCGTTGTCGGCTCCTGGACGAACTCGATGCCGAGTGCCGACAGACGCCGGTGTTCCGCGTCGACGTCGCCGACGCGGAATTCTGTGATCACGGTGTGGTTCGCCGCCGCTCGGGCGGAGTCGGCGCCGAACAGCGCCACCGTGCTGCTGTCGGCGATCGCGAGCGTGCACGAGGGCGTCACCAGCTCGGCGAACACAGGGGCAGGCCACGTCGCCGTGACGCCGGTGACCTGCTCGTAGAAGGCGACCATGCGGGCGGCATCGTCGGTAATGACACGAATTGAAACGAAGTTCATGAAGCACTTCCTATCAGCGCGGGGAGGTCGAATGGTGGGAACGCCTCGAAGGCTAGGAGCTATACCGGGCAGAATCCGCCCGGTATCTGCGGCAGACTTTCCGGTGTGACCACATCGACCGCCCGAGTGCTCGCCCTGCTGGAGATCCTTCAGGGCGGCGGCCTCCGTACCGTCCCCGATCTGGCCTCCCGCCTCGACGTGGACGAGCGCACCGTCCGCCGCTACGTAGGGCACCTGCTCGACCTCGGGGTGCCCATCGACTCGGTGCGGGGCCGCCACGGTGGCTACCGGCTCGCTCCCGGCTATCGGATGCCGCCGCTGATGCTCACGGACGAGGAGGCCCTCGCCGTTCTGCTCGGCCTCCTGACCGGCCGGCGTGCCGGGCTGCTCGCCGCCTCGGCCGCCGCGAGCGAGAGCGCGGCGGCGAAGCTGCGCCGGGTCCTGCCCAAAGCTCTGGGACTGCGCCTTGAGGCGCTGCTGGAGACGGCCGACTTCACCGCGCGGCCCCGTCCCGGCACCGCGCCGGAAACGGATGTCCTCCTCACACTCGCCGAGGCCGCACGCGATCAGCGGCCGGTGGCGATCGCCTACACGGACAGGAAGGGCCGCGGCAGCGAGCGCACCGTTCTCCCCTATGGCCTCGTGGCCCATTCCGGACGGTGGTATCTGACCGGTGCCGATCCGGCCACCGAAGAGGTGCGCACCTTCCGGCTGGACCGGATCACCGCCATGACCGTAAGGGCCGGCTCGTTCACCGTCCCGGCGGAGTTCGACCCGGCGTCCACGGTGCTCGCCAGCCTCGCCCGCACACCGTGGGCCCACGACGTGTCGCTCCGTGTCCGCGCCACCGTCCCGCACATCCGCCGCCACCTCCCCGCCGACATCGCCACCCTGACCACGCTCCCGCCCGCCGCACCCGACGGGGCCCACGGGACGGACCCGGCCGATCACGGTGCGGCCGGCTCCGACGGCTCGGGAGCCGACGACCCCTCCAACTCCCCCTCCGCCGCCGAAGGACACACCGGCTCCGCCGGCGACGGACACACCGGATGGGTTCGGGTGCGGATCCGGGCCGAGCGGCTGGACTGGATTCCTCCCGTACTCGCCGCCCTCGACAGCCCGTTCGTCATCGAACACCCCACCGCCCTCCGCGATCTCGTGCACGCCCTGGCCCACCGCCTGAACGAGCACGCCGCCGCGCGTTAGGACGCGTGGCGGGCCCGGAAAAGGCCGCGGTCACGGGGGGGGCTGCTCCTTGGCCCCTCTCCCGGATCCCGCTCCCGGCGCGGAGAGGGGGCTGCCCCTGTGTCGTGCGTCCCCGGGCGCGGACCGGTCGTGGCTGGGCGCGCAGTTCCCCGCGCCCCTGGCGGGGTGCGTCCTCTCCCCTGTGCCGGATCGGCCGGGGAGAGGTGTCGGTGACGTCAAGTGGGCCTGGTTTTCCGCCGGTCGGGGAATTCCTGGGCGCATGCGGGGAGTTCCCCCGCCATGAATCCTGGTCCCGCACCTCGCTTGCTGTCCGACGAAGCACTCTCCGACCTGCTGGGCGAGCAGCAGTTCGGCACGCTCGCCACCACCAAGCGCAGTGGCCATCCTCATCTGACCACCATGCTCTACAGCTGGGACCCCGACAGCCGCACGGTGCGGTTCTCCACCACGGCCGACCGGGTCAAGGTCCAGCATCTGCGGCGTGACCCGCGCGCGGCCCTGCATGTGTCGGGCGGGGACGTGTGGTCGTTCGCTGTCGCCGAGGGCGAGGCGGAGATGTCCGGGATCACGGCGGTGCCGGGTGACGCGGTCGGGCGGGAGTTGCTCGCGATCGTTCCGGAGGCGGCCCAGCCGGAGGACGAAGGGGCGTTTCTGGAACAGCTGGTCGCCGACCGCAGGCTCGTCATCCGGCTGAAGGCGCACCGGCTGTACGGAACGGCGCTGGACATCAGCGGCTGAGGGTCTTCAGCCAGGTGTCGGTGGGGAGGACGGCCGCCCACTGGGGGAACAGCCGTTCCGTCAGGAGCCGGTGCACCTCGGGGTCGGTGTCGAGGCAGGCGTCCGGCAGGACGGTGAGGGCGAAGTCCAGGTCGTTGGCCTGGCACAGGGTGTAGAGCACGACGCCGCTGGTGGCGATGCCGGTGAGGACGAGCGCGTTGATGTCCCGTGCTCTCAGCACCAGGTCCAGGTCGCTGCCGGAGAACGCGCTGCCCCGCCGCTTCGTGACCAGGATGTCGTCCTGGTGGGGCGCGACGGCGGGGTGTATCCCGGTGCCCGGGGCACCCTCGGTGAACAGGCCGCCCTCAACGGCGGCGGTGAGCACCCTGTTGCGTGTGCTGACCTCCGGGTTGCCCGGCCGTAAGCCGATGGTCACGTAGATCACGGGGAGCCCCGCCGCGCGGGCGCCGTCGATCGCGCGGCGCAGGCGCGGCAGATATCCGGAACCGTCGTCGGCGATGTCCACGATGTCCCGTTGAACGTCCATCACAAGGAGTGCGCTGTTCGCCATCTCGTCGTCCTCTCTCTTCACCGGGAGGGACGAGCGAGTCTGGCTGATCGAACGGGCCGGCGCTGGGCACATGCGCGGATTTCCGCCCCGGCCCCGCCCCGGCGCCGCGCCCCGCCCGTGCGGCGGGGGCGTGCGCGAGAGCTGAGGAGCCGACGGGGCCTTCGCCCGGGCGGGGACCGCCGGCGGGGGCTCAGTCCGCCGAGAGTGATTCGACGAGCTGTCCCGTATCGGGGTGGGGAAGCGTGCGGGCGACGTCCGCGACGGCGACCATGCCGACGAGCTGGTCGCCGTCGATCACGGGCAGCCGCCTGACCTGGTGCTGCGACATGGTCTCCAGCACCTCTTCCGCGGTGTCGTCGGCGCCGATGGTGACCGCTTCGGCCTGGTTGAGGCTCCCTGCGGGGAACTCGGCGGGGTCCCTGCCCGCGCCGAGAACCTTGACGACGAGATCGCGGTCGGTCACCACGCCCTTGATCTTGTTGTCGGGCCCGCAGATGGGCAGCGCTCCGACTCCCGTCTCCTTCATCAGCCGCGCCGCGTCGCCCGCTGTCTCATCGCTGCGGACGCACTGCGCGCCGCCGGTCATGATCTCGCGCGCGATGGTCATACCGATCACTCCTACCGATCGAGAGCCTGTGGCATGCGCCGGAACGCCTCCTGGGGCCGTACTCCCGGCGCCGCCCGTCGGGTTGCCTCCGCTCCCTGGCTGAAACGCGACCCCGTCGGCGCCGCAACGCGCGGCGGCTCGCCGACGGACCGCTGCGGCGACCACGACGAGTTACCGCTCCGGTGACGTGCGGCTCACTCCCCGCCGGCGTCCTCCTGACGGCCACGGTTCGGGCTGAGGGCGTCGCCCGCCTCACCGCTCCACTGGCGCTTGCGCCGGGGCTCGGCGGCGTCGTCCTCGGTCTCCGCTTCCTCGAACTCCCGCAGGGTCTCCTCCAGCGCCGTCTCCTCCCTGCCGGAGTCCCTGTCGGAGCGATGCCGCATACCGTGCTCACCAGCCATGACCGACCTCCTCGGACAGTTGCTGCCGCTGCTCAGTCACCGAAGAGGGCCCGCTGAGGCCACCGGACCGAGCTGCCCGCCGGGTGCCCCCGCGCCCACCGGCGTACACGTGCACACCCCGCGACCTGCGGACTCCGCTCGCGGGTTCCAGCAGTGCGCCGCGAGGGAAGCCCCGGCGACGGGGCCGGGCTCGCCGGGAGGCACTGCCGGGCCGTAGCGCGCAGAACCCGGCCCGTAGGGCGAACGGGACATGCCCCGTAGGCGAGTTGGGCCGCGTGTGCTTCGATTCCCCTCATGCCGCTCACACGTCGCTCCTTCCTCACCGGTCTCTCCGCCCTCTCCGCCGCCACCGTGCTGACCACCACGGCGGCCGGCCCCGCCGAAGCCGCGCCGGCCGAGGCGGCCGGCCCCGCTTCCTGGATGGCGGGGATACCCGACGGCACGGACCTGCGTACGCTCACGATCCCGGGCACGCACGACTCCGGGGCACGCCATGGCGGCCCGTGGACCGAGTGCCAGAACACCGGTATCGCCGCCCAGTTGGCCTCGGGCATCCGGTTCCTCGACATCCGCTGCCGGCTCTTCGACGGCGCGTTCAGCATCCACCACGGCGCGGTCTACCAGCACCTCAACTTCGACGACGTACTGCGCGCCTGCCGCGACTTCCTGGCCGCGCATCCGTCGGAGACCGTGCTGATGCGAGTGAAGCAGGAGTACTCGCAGGAGAGTTCCGACGCTTTCCTGCGGGTCTTCGAGGAGTACCTGAACCGCGGCTGGCGCACGCTCTTCCAACTCGACCCGAAGCTCCCGGACCTGGGCCGCGCGCGCGGAAGGGTGGTGCTGCTGGGCGACTCCGACGGGCTGCCCGGCGTCCGGTACGGGGACCCCGGCCTGTTCGACATCCAGGACTCGTACATGACGGAGCCGCTGAGCAAGTTCGGCCTGATAGAGGACCACTTCCGCAAGGCGGTCGGGCAGCCGGGGAAGCTGTTCGTGAACTACGTCAGCACGGCTGCGCTCCTTCCGCCCCGTTCCAACGCCGACCGGCTCAACCCGCGCGTCAAGCGGTTGCTGTCCTCGGACGGCAGCGGGTGGCGCGGTCTGGGCATCGTGCCGATGGACTTCCCCAACGAGCACGGAATGGCCGAGGCGCTGCTCGCCCACCAGCCCGCCGCCGCACGCCGCCCGGCCACTTCCCGAAGCTGACGGCGGGGCGCGCACCCGCGGCCTCGCTCCTCCTGACATCCGTCAGGTTCCGTCCCGACCCCGCCGTTCCTAGGCTCTGGTGTCAAGGGGACCGGGTATACGGGGAACCGGGCCCGACCCACTGGGCCTGACCACCGCCCCGTCCGGCCGAACCGGGGGACGGCCGGACGGGGACAGTCCAGTGGGTTGCACGGGGGGCATGGGGGGCGGACGGAACACCGGCTACGGGCCGGTCACCGTCCGCCCCTCGTGCGAGGAGCCGCTTCACACCCCGGGGGAAGCCGGTGTCATCGCGTGTAGTCCTTCAGATAACGCTCCACGCGGTTGACATGGTCGCGGGTGCGCGCGGGAACGCCGCGGGTGTCGATGACCGTACGGGAGCTGGTGCGGTATCCGGCGGCCATGAGCGCGGGCAGGTTCTCGCGCAGGCCCTCCTTCTTGAACTCCTGGTCGAGCCAGCACACATAGGACGACATGGTGGTGATCGCGTCCGGCGGTGACATGTAGTCCTTGTCCCCGTCCTTGTCACCGTCCACGGCCCACCCCTTGAAGACGGACGGCGTCCACATGGCGATGCCGTACTCGTCCTCCCGGGGCCGGGCCGCCTTGGCGTCGAACCCGCTCTCCGCCTTGAGCATCGCGGCGAGCAGCGCCGGAGTCACCTCCTTGTCGGCGCACATGCGCGCGGCACGGGTGATGACGGGCCGCAGCTCGCGGGGCACGTCGGAGTCGGCGGGGATGGTGCCGGGCGGCGCACTGGGCGAGGCGGACGGCGACTTGCCGTCGTCGCCCGAGCCGTCGTTGGCGAGCAGCGCGCCGGTGGCGGCCCCAGCCCCCAGGAGCGGTACGCCGATGGCCGCGGCGAGCACCGCGAGACGGCGACGCCGGGACGCCCGCCGACCCCCCACGGGTTCAGGCCCCACCGGCACGCCGGCCCCCGGTACGTCCCGCGTCCCCGCACCGGCCGACGGGGCCGGTGCGTCCGCCCCACGGCACGCGGCGGCGACGCGTTCCTTCAACGTGCCGGCTTCGAGCACCGCGCGGGAGGCGTGGTCCGGTTTCAGGCAGTCGGAGATCAGCGCGCGCCAGCACTCGGGCACACCGTTGTCGAGGCGGAGCCCCGCGCTGCCCCGTGCGTACGCCTGGGCCGCCAGTGCACGGGCCCGCGCCGTACCGCCGGGAAACGGGTGCAGGCCACCGGTCAGCGCCTGGTGTGCCAGCACCCCGAACGCCCAGATGTCGGCCGTCGCACGCACCACGCTGTGGCCGCCCTCCCGGTCCGACCACCACTCGGGCGGCACATGGTCGAGCGAGCCCAGCGCGGGAACGTACGCGTGGGTGCCCTCCAACTCGACGGTCAGCCCGAAGTCGGCGAGCCAGACCCCTCCGTCGGGCGCGAGCAGCACATTGGCCGGTTTGAGGTCACCGTGCACCCACCCACGGGCATGGATATGGGCGAGCCCCGCACTCACTCCCTCCAGCACCTCGGCAGCCCCCGCCACAGGCGTGCCGCTCCCCTGTCCGGGCTGCGCCAGCACGTCCTGGAGGCTGCGCTCGGCCCGGTCCATGACCAGGGCCGTGGCACCCTCCAGCTCGGGCCGGTCCGCATCGTGGATCACCAACGACGCACGTGTGCGCACCACATGGGGGTGATCGGCCTCCAGGCTGAGCCGCACCTCACGCTCGACGAGCCGCTCCATGGCCTCACGCTGGCCGGGCGGGAGCCGGTGGGTAGGCAGCAGCTTCACGGCCGCCTGAATACCCGTGTCCACGCTCTCGGCCGAGTGGACCACACCCCAGCTTCCGGCCCCGATCCGTCCGGTCACCCGCCACTCACCCAGCCGGTACCCGACGGGCAACTCGCTTCCGGAAACCGAGGGTTCAGGCATCGCCGCCGCTCACCACCCGCGCACGGCAGGGACGCAGCAGAGCCAGGTGCTCCTCGCGCACGAGGTCGAAACGCAGGGCCAGCGCCGCGAGTTCGGCGCGTTTCCCACTGGTGCCCGCCGGCCGGTCGACGGCGTCGTCACGCAGCCGCAGCTTGACGGCGGCCAGGTAGTCGATGTGGTAGTTCACCGCCGAACGGGTCAGATCCTGACACCCCTCGACACCACGCAACCGCTCCAGCACCTCGGCAACGCCGGGGACAGCACCACTGGACGGATCCCGCAGCCGCGGCTCGCACAGGGCGAGCAGCACCAGAAAGTACTTCGCGGTCTGATCGAGAGCGAACGGGCTCTGCGTCGGCTCCCCGCCCCGCTCACCGGCCCCCCGCTCCAGATAGCTGTGTTCAGGCGCGAACACCTTGAAGTGCGCCCCACCTTCGGTACTGGGCAGGACGACGCGGGAGAACTCAAACGGTACCGGCGCCCCCAACCGCCCGGGCGCCACCTTGATGTGCTCCCCGGCGCCCTCCATGTTCTCCACCACGTAGGTGACATGGCCGCTGTAGTTGGACAGCCGCCAATAGTCCTCGGCCGCTGTGATCTGCCCGGCGTGCCGGGACACCCCAGGATCGTTCAACGCCACCTCGACCGGACTACCGGCCTCGCCCCGCCCGAAGTCGGCGGTCTCCCCCGGGCCCAGGCGCAGCAGACGCGGCATGTCGCCGGCAACCTTCCCGAAGCGCCCTTCCTGGTCGGGCAGTTGCACGATGACCGTGTCCATGCTCAGCCTTCCCCTTCAACCGCGGGCATCCTATATCGACCCTGACAGATGTCAGGGTCCCCCCAACGCCCCCCAGCCACCCCGAACCAGCCACCAGAGACCCCGATTACTCCAGGACAAGACCCGATACGGGCGGGGGGAGTCCTAGAGGGTGGGGGTCCCCCCGGACGGAGTCTGGGGGGACCCCCCTCTAGCGGGGGGCTGTTGGGGGGCAGCGCCCCCCAACGCCCGGCCGGCGAGGCCAACGGGGCAAGGGGCGAAGCCCCATCAGGAACAGAAGGCCACACAAGTGGCACGCACCCACCCACCAGGGGTTCAACGTGCCCCATGATCGAACACAAAGCACCCACAAAGAGAAGAGCAGCACGTGCCCACACCCACAACCCGCACCCTCAGCGGCGGCATGCACTACTTCCGCACACTCCCCGCCCAATGGCCCGACAGACTCACCAAACTGCGCAGCATGGGCCTCGACACGGTCGAGACGTACGTCCCGTGGAACCTCCACGAACCCACCCCCGGCGAGTTCGACTTCACCGGCCGAGCCGACCTGGAACGCTTCCTGCGGGACGCCGCAGCAGCCGACCTGAAGGTCATCGTGCGACCAGGCCCCTACATCTGCGCCGAATGGGACAACGGCGGCCTACCCAGCTGGCTCCCGGGCCCCCTGCGCTGCCACGACCCCCGCTTCCTGAACCCGGTGGACCGCTTCTTCGACGAGCTGATCCCGCTGATCGCCCGGCACCAGGTGACCCGCGGCGGCAACGTCTCCATGGTCCAGGTGGAGAACGAGTACGGCTCGTACGGCAACGACCAGCCCTACCTCCGCCACCTGGCCGACGGCCTGCGCGACCGGGGCATCGAGGTCCCCCTCTTCACCTCGGACGGCACCAGCGACCTGATGCTGACAGCCGGCACACTGCCCGGCGTACGGGCAACGGCCAACTTCGGCCGCCGAGCGGCGGAACAGTTCGCAGCACTGGCCCGCCACCGCCCAGGCGAAGGCGAAGGCATAGGTGAAGGCAAAGGCAAAGGTGAAGGCGAAGGCGCCGAGCCGTTCTGCATGGAGTTCTGGAACGGCTGGTTCGACCACTACGGCGACCAGCACACCACCCGGGACGCCGCCGACGCGGCGGCCACCCTCGCCGAGATCCTGGACCTGGGCGGCTCGGTCAACCTGTACATGGCATGCGGCGGCACCAACTTCGGCTTCACGGCGGGAGCGAACGCCGGCGGCGACCACGCCGACGGCGCGTACGAACCCACCGTCACCTCCTACGACTACGACGCACCGATCTCCGAGAGCGGCGCCCTGACGCCCAAGTACTGGGCGTACCGCGAGGTACTGGCGCGCTACACGCAACTGCCCCCGGCCCCAACGGCAGCCGCAGCACCCGCTCAGGAAACACAACTCCGGGAACCACAACACCCGGAAACACGCCTCCGGGAGCCCCGCCTCCGGGAGCCCCGCATCGAACTCAACGACCGACTGGCCCTGCTGGACTGCCTGGACGTGCTGTCGCGGGGAACCGTCCACAGCGCCGTTCCACCGACCTTCGAAGACCTGGGCCAGGCGCACGGCCTCGCCGTACACCGTACCCGCGTCCCGGGGCCGCGCTCCGAAGCGGAACCGCTGCGCGTCAAGGGCCTGCACGATCGCGCTCACGTCCTGGTCGACGGCGAACCGGTCGACGTACTGGAACGCGACGGCCGCACCGCCACCCCGTTGAGCGTGCCGAGCGGCGGCGCCGGCCTCACGCTCGTCGTGGAGTCGATGGGCCGCGTCAACTACGGCCCGCTCGTGGGGGAACGCAAGGGCATCGTCGACGGCGTACTGCACGAGCGCCAGTACCTCTTCGGCTGGGAGACCGACCCCGTCCCCCTCACCTCGGAGGACATCGGCTCCCTCCCCTGGGGCCGCGAGACCTCGGCGGCGGGCCCTTCGTTCCACCGCGGGACGCTGTACGCGGACGAACCACGGGACGCGTTCGTGGCCCTGCCCGGCTGGACGAAGGGCTACGTGTGGGTCAACGGCTTCAATCTGGGCCGCTACTGGTCCAGGGGCCCACAAGTAACGCTCTACCTGCCGTGGCCACTGCTGCGCACGGGGCCCAACGAGATCGTCGTCCTGGAGCTGGACCAGAGCCCCGAGGACCCCGCCGTGGAAACGAGAACGGAACCACAACTGTCCACGAACTAGCCGAACGTAACTTCGACGAGGAGCAGGACACCGAGTCGACGAGGAGCAGGTCAACGAGGAGCAGGCTCCTCACCCACTTCGGCAGGAGCCACCCGCGGCCGGCCCCCCGGCCGGATGAACAACGTGGCTCCGAGCGCCAGCGCGAGGAGCCCCGCACACACATAGCTGGAGACTTCGATACCCGTACTCATGGCCTCACGCGCCGCATCCGCGTAAGCCGCAGTCCGCGGCTCGGAGGAGAGCGCGGGAATCACGGACCCCGCGCTCTCCGTCACCACCCCACCGAGACGTTCCGCTTCCCCTCCGGGGACCCCCGCTTCGGCGAGACGCTCACGCAGCCCAGCGGTGAGCGTGGTGAAGAACAGCGTGGTGAGGAGGGCGATACCGAGCGCGGAGCCCAGTTCACGCGCCGCGCTCTGGATGCCGGAGCCCTGCCCGGCGCTCCCTTCCGGTACATCAGCGAGGACGATGTTGGTGACATGCGCTGTGGCGAATCCGACGCCGACGCCGTAGAGGAACAGCGCGAGCGCGATCAGCCACCACGCGCTGTCCGTACCGGCGATGAGCCCCAGCATGACGAGTCCGGCCGCCTCCAGGACCAGGCCGATGCGCACCTGTGTCAGCGCGGGCACCGAGGCGGCCATCGAGAAGCTCGCGCCGCTCGCGAAGAAGCTGCCGACGGCGAGCGCGACCAGTGCGAGCCCCGCCTCGAACGCGCTGTAGTCCAGGGCGAATTGCAGCCACAGCGGCAGTACGGCGATGATGCCGAACTCGCCGAGTCCGACGCACAGGGTCACGACGTTGCCGTTGCGGAAGGAGGGAAGCGAGAACAGCCGTACGTCCATCAGCGGCTCCCCGCCACGGCGGCGCAGCGCGGCCTGGCGCCGCCAGAACGCGCACAGGGCCGCAGCGGCGAGGACGAGCGCGACGAGAACGGGAGAGGGGCCGCCGCTCCAGGAGAGACCGCCCAGGGACAGCGGTTCGGTGGTGATCAGCCACCCGTGGCTCCGTCCCTCGATGAGCCCGAACGCCACAAGCCCGAGCCCGGCGGCCGACAGGAGCCCGCCGAGCACGTCGATGCTTCCCCGCGTGCGGGGAGAGGCCGGCAGATGGAGCAGGACGCCCGCCGTGATCAGGGCGACGAGCGGGATGTTGACGCCGAAGGCCCAGCGCCAGGAGAAGTCCGCGAGCCAGCCGCCCAGCAGCGGGCCGACGGCGGCAGCGGCGCCGATGGTCGAGCCCCAGACGGCGAACGCCTGCCCCCTGGCCTTGCCCGTGAACGTGGCGTTCACCAGGGCCAGCGAGGTCGGCAGGATCAGTGCCCCACCGACGCCCTGGAGGAACCGCGCCAGGATCAGCAGCTCCCCGTTGGGCGCCACCGCCGCGGCCAGGCTGGTCACGCCGAACACGGCGAGACCGGCGAGGAAGATCCTGCGGGCGCCGTACAGATCGCACAGCCGGCCGGTGACCAGGAGCAGCGCGGCGAAGACGATCGCGTACGACTCCTGGACCCACTGGGCCTCGGCCGAGGTGATCGAGAGGTCGTCGATGATCGGGGCCAGGATCACATTGACGAGCGTGAGGTCCACCACGATCAGTGCCACCCCCAGGGCGACGGCGACGAGGCCGAACCACTGGCGTGCGGTGGGGGGTTGAGCTGTGCCGTCCACGGCGACTCCACTCCAGAAATACCTTTGCCACAAAGGTAGTTAACTTTGCGGCGAAGGTAGTTTGGCCGGGGTAGGTTGTCAACCGAGCGCCGGGACCCCGGGCGCGCGGAGCGGGAAGTGAGCGGCATGGCGATGGAGAAACCCGAGTACGGCGACGTGGAGGCCCAGCGCGACCGCCTCATGGAGGGGCTGCGCGCGTTCGGCGCCAACTACACGGAGTTCACCCAGCGCTTCGCGACCTGGCTGGGGCTGCACTCGACGGACGCGGCGGCCCTGGTCGAGATCCTGTACGCCGAGGACAAGGGCTCCCCCCTCTCCCCGGCCAGGCTGAGCGAGCGCGTCTCGCTGTCGTCAGGCGCGACGACCCTCCTGCTGAACCGTCTGGAGTCGGCCGGGCACATCGTCCGTACCCGGGAGCACACCGACGGCAGGGTCGTGACGCTGCGCAGCAGCCCCGAAGTCAGGCCGCACGCCGAGGAGTTCTTCCGGCCCTACGCCGCCCGCATGGCCGAGGAGATGTCGCAGTACCCGCCCGAACTGCTCCAGCGCTTCGAGGGCTTCCTCGGCCACCTCCGCACAACCATGGACACACTGCTCGCGCACGAGTACGACGGCAAGGGCCCCGGAACCCGTCCCGCGCCCCGCGACTCCTGAACGCCGGGGCAGCCCACGGGACACAGCACCGACCACCACACCGGCCACAGCACCGGCCAGCACACCAGCGGGTCAGCGGCGGCCGGCGGCCCGGCGGTTCAAGGGCGGCTCAGGACCCGGCGACCCGGGGACCCGGCGGCCCCAGGGACCCGAGGACTCGGCGGCCCGGGGCCCGGCGGGTCAGATCCCCTCGCTGCCCCGCAGTTCCTCCACGGCGACACGGGCCGCCGCCCCGATGACCGCGTCGGCGCGCGGAAGCCTGCGGTCGGCGCGCGCCGCCTGGGTGAAGACCGCCGCGGTGTACGTACTGCCGTCGGGGAACTCCACGACGCCCGCCTCGTGCCGCATCGAACCGAAGCTGCCCGTCTTGCCGTAGACCTTCACGTCGTCGTACGGGAATCCGGCGGCCAGCCGGTGCGTCCAGGGCTGGCGGTGCATGGCGGCGCGCATGAAGGCACAGCGCTCGGCCGAGGCCGCCGTGTCGGTCCAGATGGCGCGCAGCAGCAGCGCCATGTCGGCCGGTGTCGTGGACGCCTTGAAGACGGGGTCGTAGACGCCGGGCGGCGCAGCGGTGTCGTTGTCGGACAGCCGCGCCATGGCGGCGTCCAGCGAGCCGGCGCCCGTCTCGGAGACCAGCTGCGCGAAGGTGCCGGCCGCTCCGCCATGGATGGCGGTGTCGGTCAGCTGGAGGTCGCGGCAGACCTCGTCGACGAAGGCCGGGCCCACGGCACGCAGCACGGTGTCGGCCGAGGTGTTGTCGGAGATGCTCATCATGAGCAGGACGAGGTCGCGCAGGGACATGGTGACGCTGTCGTGGAGCATGGAGACGCCGGTCGGCCCGGGAATCCGGTCGTGCGGCTCCAGGGTGAGGCGCTGGAGCGGGTCGAGCGCTCCCTCGTCCGCGAGGCGGCAGAAGGCGACCATCAGCGGGACCTTGTAGACGGAGCCCATCGGAACCGGCTCCTGCGGGTCGACGGCGATGTGTGCCGAGGGCTGCCGCAGGTCCGCGACGTGCAGCCAGCCGCGGACACCCGCGTCGGCGAACATCTCACGCAGGGTCCGTTCCACGCTGCTCGCACGGGTACGCGCGCTCATACGGCTGCCTGCCGGGAGAGCGCGTCGACCAGGACTTCCGCCGCGTCCGTCGTCTCGGCCGTGTGCAGCCGCCGGGGATCCCACACGACGCGCAGCCGCAGGGGCAGCACCGGGTCCTTCGCCTCGTACCGCTCGACCCCTTCGGCCACCAGGCTGTCGTCGGCGGTGACCAGCACCGCCTGTCCCGCGGCCACCAGCGCGAGCCCGGCGCGCTCGTCGGACACGGCAACGGTCTCCACCCGGCGCCCCCGGCCCGCGAGCGTGTCGACGAACAGGTCGTAGGCGGCCGGGGCCTCGGCGCGCGGCCTCACCGCGTACGGCAGCGGCGCCTTCGCGTCCCGCCGGGAGCGCTCGGCCGGGGCGAGAAGACTGGTCGGGAACAGCCCGACGGGTCCGGCCGCCAGGCCGTGCAGTACGGCCGGATGCCGGACAACGGCCACATCGAGGCGGCCGGCCGAGACCTCGGACAGGAGCGTGGTGGTCGGCGCCGTCGTCACGCTGACCCTGCGCCGCTCCCCCGCGCGTACGGGCGCGGCGGCGACCGCGGCCCCGAGCCTGGCCGGCAGCTCGGGCACAAGCCCGAGTCGCAGCCTGCGCCCGTCGGCCTGTTCGCGGGCTCCGGTGTCACGGAGTTCGGTGAGCGCGGCCAGGGCGCGGCGCGCGTGCGGCAGCAGCAGGGTGCCCTCGTCGGTGAGGGTGACTCCCCTGTCACGGTCGAAGAGCCGCACACCGAGCAGCGTCTCCAGGCGCCGGAGCGCCTGCGAGAGCGGCGGCTGCGTGATACCGACGCGCTGCGCGGCGTCCCCGAAGTGCTCCTCCTCCGCGAGCGCGACGAAGATCTCCAAATGCCGCTCCGTCAGCATCCCGCCTCCCGTATGCAGCGATATCGCGAGCGAATCGTCCCCATGTGCGAGAGCTTATGCGACACCCGCGGGAAGACGACAAGGCGGCGGGGCCTCACGCTCTCCCGGTCCAGGGATCTCCGTACTCTCCCGGGACACGGATCTCCTTGCCCTCCCTCGCCCAGGGATCTCCGTACTCCCGTGGCCGGGCCCCGCACTCCCCCGGGGCGGGAGCCGGCGCACTCCCGCGTGGCGGGAGTCACAGCGGCAGGTTGGCCCCTGTCCCCCCATCGCGCTGAGCACCTACCGGACGGCGAGCGCGAGGACGAGCAGGAAGAGGGCTCCGGCGATCAGATGGTTACGGCGGGTGCGGGGCCCGCGGGCGTCGTAGAGAACGGGTACCCGACGAGTTGACCGACGCGCTCACCGATTCGGGCGAGGTGAAGCCGACGCCGGCCAATCCGGCCCGCTCCTCCCCGACTTGAGGAGCGGACGGCCCAATTCCCTTACGGCGGTGCACATTTGGTCCAGACCTATTGACGGTAGGTCTGGACCACCCTACGGTGCGGTTGCTCGATCGGTTCGGTTGCTCATGACGGCCCTCAGCGGCGAAGGAGCCAAGAATGATCGGTCGGAGAGCACGACTGCTGGGTGCGGGGCTGGCGGTGGCGTGCGTGGCGCAGGTGATGACCGCCGTCGTGCCGAGCGCCGCGGCACCCGCGGCGCAGCAGGCGGAGAAGAGCGCGCACGCCGCTGGGACGCGGGAAGCGGCAGCGCACACGTCGGCCGCTCCCGTGGCCGGTAAGGCGGATCCGGGCCTCCGTAAGACGGCCGAGGACACCTGCGCCGTCAAGTCGAAGCCCTCGGGCAAGGTGCTTCAGGGGTACTGGGAGAACTGGGACGGCGCCGCCAACGGCGTCCACCCGCCCTTCGGCTGGACCCCGGTCACCGACAGCCGCATCCGAGCGCACGGCTACAACGTGCTCAACGCGGCCTTCCCCGTCATCCGTTCGGACGGCACCGTCCTGTGGGAGGACGGGATGGACTCCACCGTCAAGGTGGCCACCCCGGCCGAGATGTGCCAGGCCAAGGCGGACGGCGCCACGATCCTGATGTCCATCGGCGGCGCGGCGGCGGGCATCGACCTCAGCTCGCGTGCCGTGGCCGACCGGTTCATCGCGACGATCGTTCCCCTGCTCAAGAAGTACAACTTCGACGGGATCGACATCGACATCGAGACGGGGCTCGTCGGCAGCGGCAACATCAACCAGCTCTCGGCCTCGCAGGCCAACCTGATCCACATCATCGACGGTGTCCTCGCGCAGATGCCCGCCAACTTCGGCCTGACGATGGCCCCTGAGACCGCCTATGTGACAGGCGGCAGCGTGGTCTACGGCTCGATCTGGGGCGCGTACCTGCCCATCGTCAAGAAGTACGCGGACAACGGCCGCCTGTGGTGGCTGAACATGCAGTACTACAACGGCAGCATGTACGGCTGCTCGGGCGACTCCTACTCGGCCGGCACCGTCCAGGGCTTCACCGCGCAGACGGACTGCCTGGACAAGGGGCTCGTCATCCAGGGCACCACCATCCGCGTGCCCTTCGACAAGCAGGTACCCGGCCTTCCCGCCCAACCTGGCGCGGGCGGCGGCTACATGTCGACCGGCCTCGTCTCCCAGGCGTGGAACCACTACGGCGGCAAGCTCAAGGGCCTGATGACCTGGTCCCTGAACTGGGACGGGTCCAGGAACTGGACCTTCGGCGACAACGTCAAGGCCCTCCAGGGCCGCTGACCGCCCGACTCCTGCGGACGGCGGCCACACCCGGGCGGCCACGCGGCGGCCACGCGCCAATGGCGCGTCAGAGCCGGCGCGTGGCCGTCCGCATGGTGTCGGTGCCGATCGCGGCGGGACGTGAGGGGCGTAACGTCGTCCTGGTGGAGGCCCCGGTGAGGCCCGAAGACGTGCGTCACCGCGAGGACTCCGGGAAACATCGAGGATCGAGGAGAGACCCCCATGTCAGAGGATTCGGAGCCCGAAGAACGGGCCACCGCCAGGCCGCTGTTCGTCCCCGTACGCACGGGACCCGCAGGAAGTGTCGCGCTGATGTACCGCACACCGCTCGGCGCCCGTACGGCCGTCGGGTTCACCAGCGCACAGCGGCTGGCCGCCACCCTCGGGCCCGCGCACGATTCGGTCCGGCTCTCGCACCGCGCGCTGCGCGCGCTCGCCGAGCCGCTCGGGATCACCCACATCGCCGTCGACCCCCGCCTCGCGGCCCCCGCACCACCGGCCCCTTCGGTGGTGAGCCCCGTGCCCCACGCGGGTTCGGGAAGGCCACGCGGAGAGTTCGTGTCCTGACCACCACAGCACCTTCGCGGCGCCGCAGGACCTGCGGCGCCCCGCGTCACCCACGGGCGCCAGGGAATTGCCCGGAGGCGCGAGCGGCCCCGAACGTACGGGCCCCCGGGCCGGGTTGGCCGTAGCGGGTCCGCAGAGGGTGAGGCGGCGCCCCGGTCAGCGCTCGGCGTGCGGGGGTTTCCACTGGGAGCTGAGGCGGCGCAGGTGGGTGCGCATGCGGTGTTCGGCGGCCTCGGGGTCGCGGGCGAGTACGAGGTCGAGGAGCGTTTCGTGCTCCTCGGCCGACTCCATGAGCTGCCCGCTCGCGGCGAGCCCCGCGAGGCCGTAGAGGCGTGAGTGGCCGCGCAGTTCGCCGACGACCTCCACCAGGCGGCGGTTGCCAGCGAGGTCGAGCAGGGCGAGGTGGAAGCGGCGGTCGGCCTCCAGGAAGCCGACGAGGTCGACGGCGCGTGCGGCCTCCACGATCTCGTGGGCCACGGGGCGCAGTTCCTCCAGCAGCGCGGGGTCGCCCGTCCTGGCGACCTCGCCGACGGTGGGCACCTCTATCAGCTCCCGTATGGCCACGTACTCCGCCAGGTCGCGCGCGGTCAGCTCGGTGACACGGAAGCCCTTGTTGCGTACCGGCTCGACCATGCCCTCGCGGGTGAGGTCGAGCATGGCCTCGCGTACGGGGGTGGCGGAGACGCCGAACTGGGCGGCGAGTTGAGGGGCCGAATAGACGGCGCCGGGGCGCAGCTCGCCCGCGATCAGTGCGGCGCGCAGCGCGTGCGCGACGTGGTCGCGGATGCTGAGCCGCTCCGGTACGGCGGGCAGCTTCAGCGAACGGTCTGCGGGTATGGGCACGCGGCTCCTCGGAGGGCAGGGGCGAGCGGGTGATCGTGTAGATCCTACGGCGGTCTTCTTCAACATCGCCTGGAACCCGGGGCGTTACGGAGTCTTCCCGAGTCATGTGATGTGTGAAATTGTACTGCCACATCACACAGGGCGTGTTCACGTCAATGCAGACGCGGTCAGGCCCCGTGGCGAGTTCAGGATCCACACCCCACAGGAGATCCCCGATGAGCCGGAACGATCGAAGAAGCTCGTTACGCCGTCTGACCAGAGCCGTGTGCGCCGGTGCCGTCGCCCTGTCCCTGGGCCTCACCGTCGGCGGCCCGCTCTCCGGGCCCCCGGCGCAGGCCGCGGCGGGCGAAGCGCGCACCTCGGCCGGTACCGCGCCCCGCTCGGCACCGGGCCCGGCCCCGGCCGACCCGGCCGCAGCGGCCGAGCACGTACGCGGCACCCCACTGAAGGTGCGCGAACGGGCACCTCTCTCCGCTTCCAAGGACGCGCTGAAGCGGGAGCACGGCGAGCGGAACATACGCCCCTCGCACCAGCGGCCGTCGATGAAGACGGCCACCAAGTCCGCACGCGGCGCCGCGTGTTCGCCCGGTGACTTCACCAGTAGGACGGGCGCCGCGCTCGTCAAGCAGATCACGTCGTCCACGACCGACTGCGTCAACACCCTCTTCGGCCTGACGGGCGCCGACGCACGCGGCGCGTTCCGCCAGGAGCAGATGGTCACCGTCGCCAACGCGCTCCGCGACGGCTCCGCCGTCTACCCGGGCGACGGCAGCACGGGTATGCCGCAGATCGTGCTCTACCTGCGCGCCGGTTACTACGTGCACTGGTACAACAAGCCGGATGTCGGCGAGTACGGACCCAAGCTGAAGGCGGCGATCCAGCGCGGGCTGGACGCGTTCTTCGCCTCCGGGCGCTCCCATGACGTCACCGACGCCAACGGCGAGACGCTCGCCGAGGCGGTCACCCTGATCGACAGCGCCGAGGAGAACGCGCGCTACGTGAGCGTCGTCCAGCGGATGCTGGAGGGCTACGACTCCTCGTACAACGACAAGTGGTGGATGCTCAACGCGGTCAACAACGTCTACACCGTGCTGTGGCGCGGGCACCAACTGCCCGAGTTCGTCCGCGCGATCGAGTACGACCCCCGCGTGCTGGACACCCTGCACACCTTCGCCTCCGACCACCTCGCCATGCTCGGCGGCGAACAGTCCTACCTGGTCTCCAACGCGGGCCGCGAGATGAGCAGGTTCGTCCAGCACGCGGGCCTCAAGCAGCGGCTGCGGCCCCTGATGAAGGACCTGCTCGGGCTGAGCCGGATGACCGGCAGGACGGCCCAGTTGTGGGTCGGCGTGGCGGAGATGGCGGACGCGTACGACAAGGACAACTGCGCGTACTACGGGGTCTGCGACCTCCAGCAGCGCCTGCGCGACGCCGTACTCGCCGACCGGCAGGCGTGCAGCGGCAGCATCTCCGTGATCGCCCAGGACATGGCGGGGGGCGACTTCTCCACCGCCTGCGCCAGCCTCAACGGGCAGGACGCCTACTTCCACGAGGTCGCCAGGGACCGGGGCCCCGTCAAGGACGACAAGAACACCAGGATCGAGGTCGTCGTCTTCGACTCCAGCGCCGACTACCAGACGTACGCGGGCGTCATCTACGGCATCGACACCAACAACGGAGGCATGTACCTGGAGGGCGACCCCTCGGCCGAGGGCAACCTGCCGCGCTTCATCGCCTACGAGGCCGAGTGGACCCGTCCCGACTTCCAGATCTGGAACCTCAACCACGAGTACACCCACTACCTCGACGGCCGCTTCAACATGTACGGCGACTTCGGGGCCGGGGTCTCCACCCCGACCATCTGGTGGATCGAGGGCTTCGCGGAGTACATCTCCTACTCGTACCGCGGTCTGCGCTACGACGAGGCGATCGCGGAGGCCGGCAAGAAGACCTACCGGCTGAGCGAACTGTTCGACACCACCTACGAGAACGGTGACACCACCCGCGTCTACCGCTGGGGCTACCTCGCCGTCCGGTACATGCTGGAGAGGCACCCGGACGACACGGCCACCGTGCTGGCCGCCTACCGGACCGGCGACTGGGCCGGTGCCAGGCGGCATCTGACCGAGACCATCGGCACACGCTACGACGCCGACTGGAACGCCTGGCTCGACGCCTGCGCCGCCGGTGCCTGCGCGAAGAAGACCGCGCGCCGATGACGGCCTGACCACTCGTGGCCCCCGGACCACCCGGGGGCCACGTTCGTGCGCGCGAACACGCCACCCGCACAAGGGGGTACGGTATACCGAACGGAATCAGGTGGTGAAGGAGTCGGTGTGAGTCCCCACGACGGCCCGGTCAGGGAGATGCTGGCCGCCAACGTGAAGCGCGCGCGGAGCCGGAAGGGACTGTCGCTCTCGGAGCTGGCCCGGCTCTCCCACATCAGCAAGGCGACCCTGTCCCAACTGGAGGCGGGCACGGGCAACCCCACCATCGAGACGGTCTTCAGCCTCTCCCGGGCCCTCGAACTACCCCTGTCCGACATGCTGGAGCGGCAGCACACCGAGGAACTGACCGTCGTACGCGCCGCCGAGGCCGAGGTGATCAGCGGCACTGGCGTCGACCTGCGCCCCCTGCACACGGTCGAGGGAGGCGGCGCCACCTTCGAGATCTACGACCAGCGGGTGCGCGCCGGCTCCCGCCAGGAGTCCCTGGGGCACGCGGGCCGCGAGCACACCGCCGTCCAGACGGGCCGCCTCGCCGTGCGCGTGGACGGCACGGAAGTCGAGCTGGCACCCGGCGACTACATCGCCTTCGACGCGGCGCTCCCCCACTCCTACACCGCGCTCGCCGACACGGTGCGCTCCGTGCTCTTCCTCACCTACCGCGCGGGCCGGCGGCAGGACGCGCGTGTTCACTTTGCCGACCACCGGGACCGTTCGTTTTACGGAACAGAGGCCCCCTCCCCAGGCACCGGAAACGGCACCCGGGGAGGAGCGGAGATCACAGCAGCGGAAGCAGCAGCGCCGCCGTCCAGGAGAAGTTCGGGGCGTTGAGCGAGGCCCCGGTCAGCGGGTTGTAATTCTCGTGCAGGGGCCGGGAGTCGCCCATATGAGTGCCCTCCACCAGCCGCGAGGTGAGGGCCCGCGCGTCTCGCCCGTAGCCGTACCGCCGCAGCCCCTCGGCGGCGAAGTACGCCTGGTCGATCCAGACGGGCCCACGCCAGTACGTGCTCGCGGCGAAGTAGGGCGAGCTGCGCGCCACGGTCGGGAACGGTACGGGCGTGCCGAAGTGCTCCGAGTCCAGCAGCCCGGAGCGCACCCGCCGCGCCTGGTCCCGCGTCGCCGTACCCGACCAGAGCGGCACCGCACCCTCGATCCCGCGCCCCCGCGCGGTGAGCCGGTCACCGTCGAGCGAGGTGTCGTAGAACCACCCGGTGCCGGGGTCGTACATGGACTCCCGCACGGCCCGGTTCACCCACCCCGCACGCGCGCGCCACTCACGCGCGGCACCTTCCCGCCCCAGCCGCGAGGCGATCCGTCCCAGATACCTCTGGTCAGCAGCCAGATAAGCGTTGAGATCAACGGATTCCTGATTGATCGAGAACCCGACGGGCTTTCCCGCACCGTCCCGGTTCTCCAGCGCCTTGGTGCCCAGCTTCGCGTCGAAGCGCGGCGCGTTGTCCATACCGCTCTCCCACGCGGCGGCGAGCCTGGCCTCCTCCTCGCTGTCGTTGGCCGGGTCGATGGTGGCCCCGTACTCGGCGAGCCCGTCCCGGTCGTGATCACGGTTGCGGTACCACCACGCCTGGTAGGCGGCGAGCTTCGGATACATCTCGCGCAGGAAGGAACGGTCGCCGGTCGCGCGGTACACCTCCCAGACCGCCCAGGCGGCGAGCGGCGGCTTGGAGTTGCGCTCGTTCCAGTTGCCGCCGTCACGGGAGGCGTCGTTGTAGAAGACCGCGTCCGGGACCATACCGGCGTCCTGCGGGCGCCGCTTGTCACCCTTGGTGATCTGGTGATCGAACATCGACCTGATCTGGTCCTTGGCCAGCCCGGGTGCGAACCGCGCGGTGCCGACGGCGTGCTTCCACGTGTCCCAGGCCCAGAAGCCGCCCGTGAACCACTTGTACGAGATGGACGGGGTCACCCCGTCATGCTTCAACTTCCCCGCCGCACTACGCCAGTTGGTGACCAGCGTCTGAACGGACTTGACCGCCAGCCGCCGCCGGTCGGCGGGCACACCCTCCGTCGCCCTTCGCACATACCCACGCCAGCGCACGTCCCCCGCCTCGGCCACCACACGGGGCGCCGCAAGCGCCGACTCGGCCCGCGCCACCTCCCTGCGCCGCTCGGCGGCCGTGAACGTATACGACTCCGTCCAGTCCAGCTCCGCACTCCGCCCCGGCCGCACCCGCACCGCCCGCTTCAGCTCCGTGCGGTACGCGTCCCCGTCCACCGCCGTACGAACGGGCTCCCCGTGCCGCACCTCGAAGCGCTCGGTCCCGTCCGTGAGGTAGTCCCACGTCTCCCGCACCTTCGCGAAGTCCACCCCCACGCCCCGCCCGGTACCGCGCAATTCCGGGGCATCCCGCATCGGCTTCTTCTCCGGCCGCAGCAGCTTCCCACTCCACGACGCCCCCAGCCGACGGCTCTCGTCCCCCGTGTTCTCGATACGGGCCCGCACCAACGCCGTTCTGTTCGTCGCATACCGCAGTTCCATCGTCAGCCGCAGTCCCCCCTCAAGCCGATACGTCTGCCGCAACCTGCCCGGCAACCCCGTGAATTCCGGCTTACCCCCACCCCCCAGATCCAAGGACTCCCCGTCCTCCGTCAACCGCAACTTGCTGAACGTATCGCTCAGCCACCACGGATATTCCTGCGCGATGTACAGCGGCCCACTAAAACCGCCCCATGTCTTTTCGTCCTTCTCCTCCGGAAGCGCATACGCATGCCATGCGCCCTTGTCGGCGAAGACATTGACCGGATTGTTGTCCTTTTCCTCCTTCCCTCCCGGATGAGCGGTCACAGGAGTCCCCTGCTGATCCAACACATCGGCATACCCCACCTTCACCCCCACCGTCTCCCCCACGGCAGGCCCCGCACCCAACGTCCCCACCACCACCGCCCCGGCGGCCACAGCAACCAGCACATTACGTGCACCTTTTCTCATGTCACCTCTCTTTGTGTTCGCTGACCCGATAATGCCCCCACCCCTTCCCTCCCCCAACCTCCGAATGGGAGGTGCCCCCCAGGACGGGCTCGAATGTGCTGCCCCTCGCCTTAAATTCAAGGGCTGGTCCCGATACGGGCGGGGGAGTCCAGAGG
>NZ_JANCPR020000038.1 GCF_028657195.3 Streptomyces iconiensis | reverse complement strand
GTGTCGCCGCGGTGATCCGCTCTTCGCGCAGTGCCTCGTACCAGCGGTCGTCGACCCCTGGCAGCGCGTTCACGTCCAGCGACAGCTTGATCAGCAGGTCGGCGATCTGCGGGTTACGGGCCAGCACGGGGCCGTGCATGTACGTGCCGAAGACCGTGTCGTTCCACGCGCCTTCGGTGCCGTCGCCCGTGCCGTTCCCCTTGCCGAGCTGCACCCGCGCCAGCGGGCGTACGCCCTGGCCCAGGTGCGTGATGCCCTGGTGGTTCTCGAAGCCCGTCAGCTGCGGCAGCCGCAGACGCTCGTCGATGTCGCCGAGCACGTCACCGACGCAGCGCTCCGCCTCGCCCCTGGTGCTCACCACGTCCAGCAGGCCCAGGCCGGCCGAGCGCTCCCCGAGATCGTTGACGAACTCGTGGCCCATGATCTGGTAACCGGCGCACACCGAGAAGACGATCGCGCCGTTGGCGACGGCCCTGTTCAGACCGCCGTCCCTGAGCAGCCGCTCGGCCGCGAGGCGCTGTGGCCTGTCCTCGCCGCCGCCGATCAGATAGATGTCGCCCGAGGTCGGGATCGGCTGGTCCGAGCGGACGTCGACCCGCTGCACCTCAAGGCCGCGCTGCCGCGCGCGCCGCTCCACGACCAGCGCGTTGCCCTGGTCGCCGTACGTGCTCAGCAGGTCCGGGTAGATCCACACGAGACGCAGTTGCGCGTCACTCATACCGCCAGCTCCTTCAGCGGATCGATGGTTCGTAAGGTCGGGGAGTCGCGCGGATCAGTTCCCGACGGCGCGGCGCAGGTCCTGGAACGCGGTGTAGTTCGCGATGGTCTCGATACGTCCGGGAGCCGACCTGCGTACGGCGTCCTCCGGGTCCTCGCACACCTGGAAGTCGACGCCGGCGACCTCAAGGCGCACCGCCAGGTCCAGCTTGCGGTCGCCGATCACACAGATCGGGTGCCCGGCGAGGCGCCCGTAGTCCACGTCCCACAGCCACGAGGTGTCGGTGCCGTCGGCGCCGCGCGCGTTCACCGACAGGATCACCGGGGTCGGCGGCGGGTCGATCAGCGAGAACGTCTCCAGCCACCCGGCCGGGTTCTTCGCCAGCAGCAGCCGCATGTCACGGCCCTGGTACTGGACCACGTCGTAGCGGCCCGCGACGGCCTTGACCGCGTACATCCGCTCCAGCGCGGTCTGCGGCGGGACACCGAAGGCGGCGGCCACAGCGGCCGACGTGGCCGCGTTGGCCTTGTTGGCCCGGCCCGGGAGCTGGAGGTGGATCGGCCAGGCCGAACCGTGCGGGTCCAGCACGTAGTCGCCCGACAGCGCCCAGCTCGGCGTGGGGCGGCGGAAGCCGCACTCGGCGCAGAACCAGTCGTCACCGGGGCGCTGCATCACACCGCCGCACGCGGGGCACGACCAGGCGTCGTCCTTCCACTCCTGGCCAGCGGCGACCCACACGACGTTGGGGGAGGAGGAGGCCGCCCACACGACCAGCGGGTCGTCGGCGTTGGCGATGATGACGGCCTTCTGGCCCGAGAGGCCCTCCCGCCACTTCTCCGCCAGCATCCGCGTCTCGGCGGCCCTGTCGAGCTGGTCACGCGAGAGGTTCAGCAGCGCGATGGCCTTCGGCGTCACGTCCCTGGCGACCCCCGAGAGGTACTTCTCGTCCACCTCGATCACGCCGTACCGCGCGTCCGAACCGCCCGCGAGCGCCGAGGTGATGCCCGCCGGCATGTTCGCGCCCAGCGCGTTGGAGACGACCTCGCCGTGTGCGCGCAGCGCCTCGGCGATCAGCCGGGTGGTCGTGGTCTTGCCGTTGGTCGCCGACACCAGGACCACGTCCAGGTGCTGGGCCAGCCGCTGGAGCAGGTCGGGGTCGAGCCTGAGTGCCACCTTGCCGCCGATCACCGACCCGCTGCCGCGGCCCGCAGCCCGCGACACAGCCGCGGCGGCCTTGCCTGCCGTCACGGCCAGCTTGGACCGCGCCGACAGCGGATCCGTGTTGCCTGCCATCGTGTGTGAACCTCCTTGCCCCTCGCGTAGAGGATGAAGCCTACCGAGATACCCGGGGAGGCCGGACCTCGCCACCCCTTCGAAGATCACGGACACCGGCGGGCAGCACCGCGCACGTACGCTTTCCGCATGCCACGCGGTCCTATTCCCGGCGGTTCCGGCGCCGTACGTCCCCTGCGGACGTACGGCGATCCTGCGCTGCACGCGCCCAGCCGCGAGATCACGGCGGCCGACCGGCCGCTGGCCCCGCTCATCGAGGACATGTACGCCACGATGTACGCGGCCCGGGGTGTGGGCCTGGCCGCGTGCCAGATAGGCGTACCGCTGCGGCTGTTCGTCTACGACTGCCCCGACGACGAGGATCGCCGCCACCGGGGCCACATCCTCAACCCCCGTCTCACACACACCGATGGCATCACGCTGCGTGGCCCCGAGGGCTGTCTCTCCCTCCCGGGACTCGAAGCCTCCACACCCCGTGCCGACCTCGCCGTCGTCGAGGGCGAGGACCTGGACGGTTCGCCGCTGCGCGTGGAAGGCACGGGCTTCTTCGCCCGCTGCCTCCAGCACGAGTACGACCACCTCGACGGCGGCCTCTACACCGATCTGCTGACCGGCCTGCGCCGCCGCCGTACGCTCCGCGCGGTCCGCAGGGCGGGCTGGTCCCGGCCGGTGCCCGCGGCGGACTGAGCGAGCGGCTGAGCCGGCGGAAGGGGCGGCTGCACTGGCCGAGCGATCGGCCGAGCCGGCTGAGCGGTTGGTGGAGGAGGGATCGGCTGGGGAGGGGCCCGGATGCCGGTGTGCCCGGGTGCTCAGAACCCCGGGCCGCCGACCCTGTCGCCCGCCGCCGCCAGCCGGCCCCACAGCAGGTCCGCCAGGTGCCGCACCAACTGCGCGCGCTCACAAGGCCGTTCGCGCAGCCACCAGTCGCCCGCCGCGTGCATCATCCCGACTATCCCGTGCCCCCACACGCGGGCCAACTCCTCGCTCTCGGGCCCCAGGTCGACGCGTTCCGCTATCACCTGGGCCAGCTCCTCACCGAGCCTCCGCAGCAGGGGCGCCGAGTGCTGGCCCACGTCGAACGCGCCCTCGCCCGTGGTGGAGTCCTCGGCCGGGTGCATCAGGAAGCGGTAGACCTGCGGGCGGGCCTCGATCGCCGCGAGGTAGGTGTCCAGCGTCGCCTCGACGCGCTCGCGCCGCTCGCTGGGCGCGTCCAGCGCGGCCCGCAGCGCCTCCAGCAGCGCGTCCGTGTGCCGCACGGCGAGCGCGCGGTAGAGCCCGCCCTTGTCCCCGAAGTGCCGGTACAGAATGGGCTTGGTGATGCCTGCCTCGGCCGCGATGGCGTTCATCGAGGCGCCGGGCCCTTCTCTGAGCACCACCCTGTCGGCCGCCTCCAGCAGCTCACCGCGCCGCCGTTCCGCTGTGCTGAGCCGCTCGTCCTGCCCCGTGGTGTCCATGGTGCTTCTCCCCACCCCTGTCGTTCGCCCCCGTTCGTTTCCCCAGCGCAACGTAACACCGCCTGTCAGGGACCACCGTGGCGAAGGGGCGGCGATGGGGTGGCGCGACCTCGGCGAAGAGGGTGGCGGCCGGGGTGGCGAAGAGGGCGGCGCCGTGCGCGCGGAGAGGTGGCGCCGGACAGTGAAGGGGTGGTGAAAGGGGGCGGCGATGGGGAGTTGACAGAACCTACTCGTGGGTAACAGACTTGTTATTACCCATGGTAACGATCTGACGAGACAGGCGGAGGACCCAGGCAATGGCCGATACAGAGTTTGCGCTGGACCTGAACGACGACCAGAAGGAAGTCAGGGACTGGATCCATGGGTTCGCCGCCGACGTGATGCGACCGGCAGCCGCCGAATGGGATGAACGCGAGGAAACTCCCTGGCCGATCATCCAGGAAGCCGCGAAGATCGGCCTGTATTCCCTCGACTTCTACGCCCAGCAGTTCTTCGACCCGACCGGTCTTGGAATTCCCATGGCCATGGAGGAACTGTTCTGGGGAGATGCCGGTATCGGCCTCTCCATCGTGGGAACCGGCCTCGCTGCCGTGGGCGTTCTCGCGAACGGAACGGAGGAACAGATCGGGACCTGGGTACCGCAGATGTACGGCGACGCCAGCGATGTGAAGGTCGCGGCGTTCTGCTCCTCCGAACCCGACGCGGGCTCCGACGTCTCCGCCATGCGGACCCGTGCCGTCTACGACGAGGCCAAGGACGAGTGGGTGCTGAACGGCACCAAGACCTGGGCGACGAACGGCGGAATCGCCAACGTCCATGTCGTCGTCGCCGTCGTCGACTCCGAACTCGGCTCCAAGGGCCACGCGTCGTTCATCGTTCCGCCGAACACGCCCGGCCTTTCCCAGGGGCAGAAGTTCAAGAAGCACGGAATTCGCGCCTCCCACACGGCCGAGGTCGTCCTTGAGGACGTCCGCGTTCCGGGCCACTGCCTCCTCGGCGGAAAGGAAAAGCTGGACGAGCGCCTGGCTCGCGCCCGGGAGCGTGCCGAAGCGGGGGGCGTGGGGGTCCAGGGGAGGGTGAAGAACGCGGCCATGGCGACGTTCGAGGCTTCACGCCCCGCGGTCGGCGCACAGGCCGTCGGTATCGCACGCGCCGCCTATGAGACCGCGCTCGAATACGCCAAGACACGCGTGCAGTTCGGCCGCCCCATCATCGACAACCAGGGCGTCGCCTTCCAACTCGCCGACATGCGCACCCGCGTGGACGCCGCCAGGCTCCTGGTGTGGCGTGCCTCGTGGATGGCAGCAGCGGGACGCCGTTTCGATTCGGCCGAGGGCTCCATGTCCAAGCTCTTCGCGGGCGAGACGGCGAAGTCCGTCACCGCGCAGGCCATGCAGATTCTCGGCGGCAACGGGTACACCCGCGAATACCCCGTCGAGCGGATGCACCGCGACGCCGCGATCTACACCATCTTCGAGGGCACCAGCGAGATCCAGCGACTCGTGATCGCCCGCACCCTCTCGGGCGTACCCATCCGCTGACCCGTACTCGTCCGTGGGGTGACCGTGGGCGTGTGCGTGGGGTGGCCGTCGCGCCGTGGGTGGGTGATGATCGGAGCGCGAGGCGTCGCAGCGTGGGAGGGGAAGCCGTGTCCGATGTCAAGGCGGAGCTGGATGGGTTGATGCGCGCGTTTCTCGGTGCGTTCACGAATGTCGGCGGTGGCCGGCCTGATGTCGGTGCCGTGCGTGAGGTGTTCATTCCGCAGGGCATGATTGTCAAGAACATCGGGGGCGAACCCGTCGTCTACGACCTCGACTCGTTTGTCGAGCCCCGGGAGAAGATCCTCACCGATGGGACGCTGACGGAGTTCTCGGAATGGGAAGTCGCCGAGAAGACCGAGATGTTCGGATCGATCGCGCACCGGTTCAGCGACTACCGTAAGTCCGGCTTTCTGAACGGCGAATGGTTCGAGGGCTCCGGCTGCAAGACCACCCAATTCGTCAGGACACCGGCCGGCTGGAGAATCAGCTCGATGGCCTGGGACGACGTGGCGACATAGGGCGTAAAGACGCGGAGTGCCGCCCTCCCGGACCTCGGGAGGGCGGCACTCCGGTGTTGTGCGCGGGCTGTTGCTCTGCGCGGACTGCTTCAGCCGGTGGTGAGGACGAGTTTGCCCGTCAGGCGGCCTGCCTCGCCCGTGCGGTGGGCCTCGGCCGCCTGGTCCAGGGGGTAGGTGGCGTGCAGAGGGAGGCTGAGCGTGCCCCGCTCGTGGAGGGCGAGGGCCTGTTCGAGCGCGGGGGCCGTGTGGTCGCGGCCGGGGCCGGCGGAGGAGAAGCGCACGCCGTGCCGCTGGGCGCCCTGGGGGTCGGCGAGGGTGAGTACCCGTGCGGGGTCACCCGTCAGTTCGGCCGAGAGGGCGAGTACCTCGGCGCCCGAGGTGTCCAGTACGGCGTCCACGCCGTGCGGGGCGATGTCGCGTACGCGCTCAGCGACCCCCTCTCCATGGCCGACGGCCTCCGCGCCCAGCTCCGTGACCCGGGAGAGCCCGGCCCCGCCTGCCGTTCCGATGACGCGTGCGCCTCTGTCGAGCGCGAACTGGGTGGCGAGCGTGCCCACGGCTCCCGCGGCGCCATGGATCAGCACGGTTTCCCCCACCATGACGTCCAGCTCGGCCAGTGCGCGGTGGGCGGCCTCCGCGGCCACGGGCAGCGCGCCCGCGCGCTCGGCGTCCAGCGTGGCCGGCCTGCGCATGAGGCGGGCGGCGTCGGCCACCACATAGCTGGCGTAGGCGTGCTGTGCGGGGCCGGAGACCTCGTCGCCGACGGACAGGGCGCCGACACCGTCGCCAACGGCGTCGACGGTGCCGGCCAGCTCCAGCCCCGGCACGTAGGGCAGCTCAAGCGGTACAGCGGCGGCCATGGCGCCGCTGCGGACCTTCCAGTCGTACGGGTTGACGCCCGCGGCGCGTACGGCCACACGGACCTGGTCGGGGTCGGGCTCGGGGATGTCGGTGTTCGTGATCTGAAGGACTTCGGGGCCGCCGTAGGTGGCGAACGCGATGGCCTTGGGTCGCATCAGGGGCTCCTGCTCGGTCTGGGCGCGATCATTCCGGATGACCGCCACCGAGTGTGCGGCCACGGGGTCTCGCTGTGGGGAAGGCCCGCCTTACGGGGTGGTTCAGCGCCTCCGTTCGGGCAGGCGCTGCCCCGGCTCACCGCAGCGGTGACCGGATCGGACCGGGCCGGATCGCCACGGGTCCCGCGCCACGGTCCTGACTCAGTGCAGGACGACGCAGCCGCGCCGTTCCAGTGCGGCGAGCAGGTCCGGTGGTGGAGTCAGGTCGTTCCAGCGCAGGTCGAGCTTCTCCAGCGCGGGCATGCGGGTGAGCCAGTCGGGCAGGTGTCGCAAGCGGTTGGCGCGCAGGTCGAGTTGGCGCAGCCGGGGGAGCGCGGCGAGCTGCGCGGGCACACGCGTGAACGCGTTCTCGCGCAGTTCCAGTTGGCGCAGTTCGCCCAGCGCGGCGACGGATTCGGGCAGGCGGTCCAGCGCGTTGCCACGCAGCCACAACTCGCGCAGCGCCCGCAGACCGCCGAGCGATTCCGGCAGCCGCTTCAGCGCGTTGTGCTGCGCGCGCAGTTCGAGCAGGCCCGTCATCGCGCCGAGGGTCGCCGGCAGCCGTGTGAGGCGGTTCTCCCCGGCGTTGAGGTAGCGCAGGTGGGTCAACCTGCCGAGGGCTTCGGGGAGTTGGCTGATCTCGTTGTCGTGCAGGTAGAGGAAGTCGGTGAGCCCTGTCAGCTCGCCCAGTGCCTCCGGTACCTCCGTCAGCGCGTTGTGGCCCAGGTCGAGCGTGCGCAGCTCCCGCAGTTCGCCGAGCGCCTCGGGCAGCGTCGTCAACCCGTTGCCGGCGAGGATCAGGACCCGGAGTCCGGTCCGTTCCCAGACCTCCTCGGGCACGCGCCCGAGGTTCCGCTTCCACAGGTTCAAGGTGTCCGACACCGCGTTTCCTTTCGGACGGGCCATTCGGGCCAACGCGCGGACGGGCCTCTGGCGCCGGTCCGGCGAATGATCGTCCGCCCCAGCATGACGGCCGCTGCGCCGTCGTGAGCGGCGGTCGGGCTGACGGGGCGCCGTCGCACGCGGCGGTTGGGGTGGCTGGGTCGGTCGCGGTGGACGGGATGGTTGCGACACTGGGGGTGAACGTAGGAGCAGGTGGCTTACGAAGGGCAGGGTGAAAGAGCGTGACCAAGGACGAAACCCCCGGACCGGCCGGCGTACGCGTACCGGACTCGGCGCTGGCGAGAGCGGCGACCGAACTCGTGCGGGACAGCACGAGCGATCTCGTCTATCACCACTCGCGGCGCGTGTACTTCTTCGGCAGTCTCCAGGGCCGCAACCGCGACCTGAGCTGCGATCCCGAACTCCTCTACATCGCCGCCATGTTCCACGACCTCGGGCTGAACGAGCCCTTCCACGACAGCGGTCGCCGCTTCGAGGTGGACAGCGCCGACGAGGCACGCCGCTTCCTCCAGGCGCACGGGGTGCCCGAGGACAGCGTGCGGCGGGTGTGGACAGCGATCGCCCTGCACACCACGCCAGGTATCCCCGCATTCATGGAGCCAGAGGTGGCGTTGGTGACGGCGGGGGTCGAGTACGACGTCCTCGGTATCGGCTACCACGACCTCGACGAGGCCGAACGCGCCGCCGTCGTGGCGCTCCACCCGCGTCCTGACTTCAAGCGGCGCATCCTCGGGGCCTTCACCGACGGGGTCAGGCCCAAGCCCGGTACGACGTTCGGCAACGTCAAGGCCGACGTGCTCGCCCACTACGTGCCCGGGTTCGAACGCGGTGACTTCGTCCGCACCATCCTCGACTCACCCTGGCCCGAGTAACCCCTCTCGCGCGGCGCTCCGCACACGGCCCTGCCCCGCCCAGCGGGGGACGGACGCCGTACACTCTGCGCTGCGATCTTCGCCGGCGGCCCGGCGGGGCCCAACGGCAAGGCGGCCCAACGACCCGGCGGCCCGGCGCCAACAGCCGGGCGCCGGAGGTCGGGACGCCGGGAAGCCGGCACACGGGGAGGGGGACGGTGGCCACGCGAGCGCGCCTTCGGAAGGCCGCGAACATCGGGATGTGTCTCGTCGCCGTCGCCAGCATCGGCTGGTGCGGGTACGACGTCTGGTCGAACCTCGCGGCCCGGCACGCCATCGACTCCGCCTGCGACGGCCTCGTCCCGGCGGGCAAGGTGATCCGCCTCCCCGACAGCGGGGGCCGTGTCGAGGCGCACCAGGAAGGCATCGAGAAGTTCGCCGGTGGCTGCCGCGTCTTCAGCACCGAGGCCGGTGACTCCTACGGACTCAACCGCGGTGAGGGACCGCGCTCGTTCTTCGAGGCGTACGTCGCGCTGGAGCCGAACCCCGGCAAGACGGAAACCGACGACATGCAGCTTGTCGCGTCCGCCGAGCACCCCTCCGTGAACACCCCGCTGGGGCACGGCATACCCGGCATGGTGAGCGACAGCGGTGTCACCGTGAAGCTCGCCTGCGGCGGCGGCGTGCGTCACGACGGGCGGCCCGTCAAGAACGTGGTCGCCACGACGGCCTCGACCAACGACGGCCACACCCCGTTCGCCACCGGAAGCCGGATGCCCCAGCGGACCCGCGATCTGCTGATCGCCACGGCGGTCGACATGGCCAACCGGCTCTCCGAGCGCCTCGGTTGTGAGGGCCGCCTCCCCGAGGCGCCCACCGGCGTCGACCCGGCTCCCGCGCGTCTCAAGAAGGCCGAGGCGGCCGACGAGACCTGCGCCTGGTACCGGAAGCCGGGCCCCGGCCGCTCCAGCGCCTGGCTGCCCGACCGGGTGCTGGAGACCGACACCGACCCCGACGTATGGACCGAGCGCTGCGGACTGGTCGTGAGCGGGAGCGCCGCGAAGAAGGCACTGCGCGAGGTCCCCGACTCGGGCCCCGCCTCCGACCCCGGCTTCGACGTCGACCTCGGCGACGCGCCAGAGGACGAGGGCGACTGGTGGGCGTCGGCGCAGAGCTGGTTCGGCGCCTCAGCGGCACAGGTCCACATGCGGGGACGCCTGGGCGCCTTCACCCACGCACGCCCGGGTGAGGCGGGGCGCGGCAAGGCGGCCTACGCGTGGTGGGCCTCCTCAACGTGCCACGGCAAGCCCGCCGTTCACACCCTCAGCCTCGGCAACCCGGTCTACGCCCACCTCGCGGCCCCGCACTTCGCCTCGGTCTTCCGCGAGTACGTCACCGATGTCGCCCACCGTCACGGCTGCACCGACGTGAAGTTGCCCGGCAAGGGCGAGTTCACGGCTCTCAAGGACTGACCTCGGGGCCACGCCTGCCGGGCCTGGCCCTGCCCAGTCCTCCCGTGAGCGCCCTCAGTCTCGTACGTGTTCCTACGCCAGCGCCTCACGTTCGGCGTCCGCGCGCAGGACGCAGAACTCGTTGCCCTCCGGGTCGGCGAGCACGACCCAGCCCCGGCCCTCGGGCGTGCGCCGGTCGGCGACCAGGGTGGCCCCGAGTGCCCGTAGGCGTTCGACCTCCTGGGCGCATGTGGTGTCGGGGCGCAGGCACAGGTGGATGCGGTTCTTGTCCCGTTTCGGCTCCGGCACCTCGTTGAAGTGCAGCAACGGGCCCTCAGGCAGCATCACTTCCGTCTCGTCCTCTCCCGGCACGTCCTCCGGGTGCAGCGGATGCCCGGTCACCTCGCTCCAGAAGCGGGCCAGGTCGTAGGCGTTCGTACAGTCGATCGCGATGTTCCGCAGTGTCGAGGTCATGTGCCTGAGCATCACGGAGAGACGCCGTTACCCGCCATCGAATTGTGGGGGCACGCGGCCGTGCCGTGTCGTGGGCCCGCGGCCTGTGGCTCGTGGCCAGAGGTGCCGTCGGCCGCGTCCCGCGTCGGCGTTGTCACATTGCGGCCGTGGCATCCGTCAGGGGAGGGTGACGATCACATCGACAGTCTTCGCCGTACCGTTGGCCGCCGTGCTCCTGGCCGCGACCGCCTCGACGCCCGCCGCCGCGCATTCGCCCGCAGGGCCGGTACCCGCAGCCCCATCGCCCGCAGCATTCGCGCCCGCCGCCGCGCACAAGTCGCCCTGGCACAGCGCCTGGTCCACCTCGCAGCAGGCGCCCAGCGCGACCGCCTGGTTTCCCAACTGGTCCGAGAAGGGGTTCGAGAACCACTCCGTACGCCAGGTGATCCGTGTCGGCGCGCACGGCTCAGCGCTGCGTGTCCGGCTCTCCAACCTGTACGGCACGACGCCGCTGCGGCTCACCGGCGCGACCGTCGCCAGAAGCGCGGGGGGTGCTGCCGTACGGCCGGGGTCCGTGCGCACGCTGCGGTTCAACGGGTCGGACGGCGTGACGGTTCCCGCGGGCAAGGAGTTGGCGAGCGACGCGGTCGGGCTGCCGGTCAAGGCGTTCGAACAGCTCACCGTCACCTATTACTTCGAGGGACCGAGCGGTCCTGCCACGTTCCACAACGCGGCCATGGCCACCTCCTACCGGGCCACAGGCAACCATGTGCGCGACCCGGACGCGGAAGCGTTCTCCGAGAAGAGCGCTTCCTGGTACCTCCTGTCCGGCGTCGACGTACGGAACCACGGTGCACGCCGCGCCGTGGTCGCCTTCGGCGACTCGCTCACGGACGGTTCCGGCGCGACCCCCGACGCGAACCGCCGCTATCCCGACCAGCTCGCCGAACGCCTCGCGGGCCGGCACCGCGCGAAGACCGTGCTCAACGCGGGCATCGGCGGCAACAAGGTACTGAACGACTCGGAGTGTTACGGAGAGAGCGCGCTGGCCAGGTTCCAGCGGGACGCGCTCGCGCGGCCCGACGTGCGGACGGTGATCGTGCTGGCGGGCGGCAACGACATCGTCATGCCCGACGTACCGGCCGACCGCTGCACGACGCCCAGCCCCGACGTGACCGCCAAGGAGATCGTCGCCGGGCACCGCCAGCTCATCCGCGCGGCGCACGCACGCGGCGTCAAGGCCGTCGGCGGCACCCTCCCTCCCTACAAGGGCTTCATGTACTGGACCGAGCGCGGTGATCGCGTACGCGAGGAGGTCAACGACTGGATCCGCACGAGCGGCGCTTACGACGAAGTCGTCGACTTCGACCGCGTACTCGCCGACCCCGCCGACCCCGAGGCGCTGCGGAAGGGATACGCCTCCGAAGACCTGATCCACCCCAACGACGCGGGCTACAAGGCGATGGCCGAGGCCGTCGACCCCAACTCCCTCTGAGACCAACGCCCTTCGGCCCGGATGTTCACTCTCCCTCACGCGCTCACGTTGTCTCCCCGGCCCCGGGTCCGTTCAGCTCTCCGCCAGCAGCACGACATCGAGTGTGCGTGGCCCGTGTACGCCCTCCACACGGTCGAGTTCGATGTCGCTGGTGGCGGAGGGGCCGGAGATCCAGGTCTGGGGGCGCGCCGGGTCGAGCCTTTCGAGCGCCTGGGGGACGGAGTCGACCACCTGTACGGGGACGCGGACGACGCAGATGTGGTGATCGGGTACGAGGGTGATGCGGCGGCGGCCCTGGTCGGGGGAGGCGTCGAGTACGAGGGTGCCCGTCTCGGCGATGGCCACGGCGCAACCGGTGACCACGCTGCCGACCGCGTCCAGGTCGTGCGGCGTCATCGCGGGCGAGTCCCGTACGCGCTCGATGTCCCCGGGCAGCCACGCGTCAGGGACACCGGCCGGCACGACGGCGCTGCGCGAGCCCCGCTGCGCCATCAACCGGGCGAGCACGGCGGGCAGTTCGTCCGTTCCGCAGTGGTGCACATGGGCGCGGTAGTCCGTCAGATGGGTCGCCAGGAGCGCGGCCGACTCCTCGGGCGTACGGTCACCGTGCACGCGCAGGTAGTCCCGCGCGAGCGGCGTCTGCCCGGGAAGCTCCTCCCGGGGCACGTCCGCCAGGGCCCGCCGCACCCGGCCGAGCACGAGGTCGCGGTGGTTCATTCACGGCCTCCCTCGGGCGCCGCTCCGGACTCGCCTGTCCCGGACTCGCGCGCTGCGGGTCGCGTCTCCGCTCCGGGCCGCGTCCCCGGCCCCCGGGTGCGCCGCCACCAGTCGCGGAAGGATTCGGGCGGCAGGGAGGGGATGTCGCGGGAGTCCGTCCAGCCCTTGCCGGGACCCGGCAGCGTGCGGGGCACCAGGCGGCGGGCGCGGGAGGCGAGGCGCTCGCCCGCGCGGAGGGCACGCGGGTGGTCGAACGTCCAGGAAGCGGCGCGCATCGCGGCACGTTCGGCGGCGTGCCCCTTGGCCGGCCTGACGGTCGTGCGCTGGCCGCGCACGGTGACGGGGCCGCCCTGGACGACGCGCTCACGCAGGTGCACCAGGACCTCGGGGATGTCGATGGCCACGGGGCACACCTCGTAACAGGCCCCGCACAGGGACGAGGCGTACGGCAGTGAGGCGTCCAGGCCGGTCTCCATGGCGTCCAGTTGGGGCGTGAGGATCGCGCCGATCGGTCCTGGGTAGGGCGAGCCGTAGGCGTGGCCGCCCGCGCGCTCGTAGACGGGGCAGACGTTCAGGCAGGCCGAGCAGCGGATGCAGCGCAGCGCCTGGCGGCCCACGCGGTCGGCGAGGGTGTCGGTGCGGCCGTTGTCCAGCAGGACGAGGTGGAAGTCGCGCGGCCCGTCGCTCTCGGTGGTGCCGGTCCAGGTGGAGGTGTAGGGGTTCATCCGCTCGGCGGTCGAGGAGCGGGGCAGGAGCTGGAGGAAGACCTCCAGGTCGCGCCAGGTGGGGACCACCTTCTCGATGCCGACCACCGAGATCAGCGTCTCCGGCAGGGTCAGGCACATACGCCCGTTGCCCTCGGACTCGACCACGACGAGGGTGCCGCTCTCGGCGACCATGAAGTTGGCGCCCGACACGCCGACCTTCGCGTTCAGGAACTTCTCCCGCAGGTGCAGCCTGGCCGCCTCGGCGAGATCGGCGGGCCGGTCGGAGAGGTTCTCCGGCGCAGCCCTGCCCCAACGGCCCATCCGGGTACGGAAGATCTCGCGGATCTCTTCGCGGTTGCGGTGGATGGCGGGCACGAGGATGTGTGAGGGGTGGTCGTCGCCGAGCTGCACGATCAGCTCGGCGAGATCCGTCTCGTAGGCGGAGATCCCGGCCTCGGCCAGTGCCTCGTTGAGGCCGATCTCCTGGGTGGCCATGGATTTGACCTTGACGACCTCGCTCTCGCCCGTCGCCTCGACCAGCCGCGTGACGATCCTGTTGGCCTCGGCGGCGTCAGCTGCCCAGTGGACCGTGCCGCCTGCGCGGGTGACGGCGGCCTCCAACTGCTCCAGGTAGTGGTCGAGATGGCGCAGCGTACGGTCCTTGATCTCGGCGCCCGCCGTGCGCAGCTCCGGCCAGTCGGCCAGTTCGGCCACGGCGGTGGCGCGCTTGTCGCGGATGGTGTGCGTGGCGTGCCGCAGGTTGCCGCGCAGCCGTTCGTCCCGCGTGGAGGCGTCGGCCGCCTCGGGAAAGGGCGGCATTCCCACATAAGTGACGCTCACAGCGCTTCTCCGTTCGCTTCTCCGCGCGCGCGGCGGTCTCCCGGGTTCACAGCGGGGACTCCTCGGTGCCGGCCAGGATCTCGGCGAGGTGTACGGGGCGTACACGGGAGCCTCTGCGCGAGAGCGTGCCGCCCATGTGCATAAGGCAGGAGTTGTCGACCGTGCAGACGGCGGCGGCGCCGGTCTCCTCGACGTGCCGCGCCTTGTCGGTGCCCATCGCGGCGGAGACGGCGGCGTTCTTGACGGAGAACGTGCCGCCGAATCCGCAGCACTCCTCGGCACCCTCCAGCTCGCGCAGCTCAAGTCCCCTGACCTGCTCCAGCAGTTGGCGTGGGCGCTTCCCGAGGCCGAGCATCCGCAGCCCGTGGCAGGTGGGGTGGTAGGTGACCGTGTGCGGGAAGTACGCACCGACGTCGGTGACACCCAGCACGTCGACCAGGAACTCGGTCAGCTCATAGGTGCGCGGTACGACCCGCGCCGCCGTGTCGGCCAGTACGTGCCCCCTGCCCTCGGCCGCTGCCTTCTCGCCGATACGCGGGTAGTTGTCCCGCACCATGGCGGCGCAGGAGCCCGAGGGCACCACGATGTGGTCGTAGCCCTCGAACGCCTCGGCGTAGCGGTGCACCAGCGGCTCGGTCGCGTGCCGGTAGCCGGTGTTGAACTGCGGCTGGCCGCAGCAGGACTGGGCCTCGGGGAAGTCCACCTGGACGCCGAGCCGTTCCAGCAGGGTCACCACGGCCTGCCCGGTGCGCGGATAGAGCGCGTCATTGATACAGGTGACGAAGAGCGCTACGCGCACGGCGCCTCCTTTCCGTGACCACGGACGCGGGCCGCTGCCAGCGCCCAGGATGCTTGATCACCCCTGGGGGCATACTGTCGCAGCCGCAGGCTGTCGCGCACCAGCCTCCTGAGCGAGGGCAGTCCGCCGCTCACCGCCCCCGCCGTACGGGCCTGGACCAGCACATTCCCGTACGCAGCCGCCTCCACGGGCCCCGCGACGACGGGCAGCCCGCAGGCGTCGGCCGTCAGCTGGCACAGCAGCGCGTTGCGCGCGCCGCCGCCCACCATGTGCACCGTCTCCACCTCGCGCCCCGACAGCCGCGCCGCCTCGGTGACCGTCTCGCGGTGCGCCAGCGCGAGGGAGTCCAGGACGCAGCGTGTCGTCTCGGCCGGGTCGCGGGGTACGGGCTGGCCCGTCGCGCGGCACGCCTCAGCGAGGCGTGCGGGCATTCCGCCGGGCGCCAGAAAGGCGGGACTGCTCGCGTCCACGACGGACCGCAGCCCCGGCATGCGCGCCGCGCCTTCCAGCAGCGCGTCCAGTTCGTAGGGCCCGGACCCCGTCTCCCAGTCGCGCAGGCACTCCTGGAGGAGCCACAGGCCCATGATGTTGCGCAGATAGCGCACCGTTCCGTCCACGCCCAGCTCATTGGTGAAGTTGGCGCGGCGGCTCTCCTCGGTCAGTACGGGCGCCTCCAGTTCCACCCCGGCCAGCGACCAGGTGCCGGTGGAGATGTACGCGAACCGTTCGTCCGCAGCCGGGACTCCGACGACGGCCGAGGCCGTGTCGTGGGCCCCGACGGCCGTCACCGGGACGGGCCCCGCGAGCCCGGTCTCCTCCAGCACCCCGGGCAGCAGCTCACCGGCGGCTTCACCGGGGGAGCGCAGCGGCGCGAACAGCGCGGGGTCCAGGCCGACGGCCCCGGCCACGGGCGCCGACCAGGTGCGGGTACGCGGGTCGAGCAGCTGGGTGGTGGAGGCGATGGTGATCTCCGTACCGGCCCTGCCTGTCAGCCAGTACGAGATGAGGTCGGGGACGAGCAGTATCCGGCGGGCCGCGGCCAGTTGACTGCTGCCCCGCGCTGCGGCGAGCTGGTAGAGCGTGTTGATGGGGAGCCGCTGGAGCCCCGTGAGCGCGTACAACTCCCGTGCGGGCAGCGCCTTTTCGATCTCCTCGGCCATGCCCAGTGTCCGGTCGTCGCGGTAGTGGACGGGGTTGCCGAGCAGCGCGCCGTCGGCGTCCAGGAGCCCGTAGTCGACGCCCCAGGAGTCGATGCCCACCGAGGCGAGGGCGCCGGGTTCCGTACCGGCGGCGGCGCCCGCGGCACGCAGCCCGTCGAGGACGCCACGGTAGAGCCCGAGGATGTCCCAGTGGAGGGTGCCGGCGACGTGGACGGGCCGGTTCTCGAAGCGGTGCACCTCTTCCAGGGTGAGCACCCCGTCCGTCGTCCTGCCGAGGATGACGCGCCCGCTGGAGGCGCCCAGATCGACGGCGGCGAACGCGCCACCCGCGGGCGTCCCCGACCCGGCGGCCCCGGTGCGGGCCGTACCGGTGGCGTATGCCGTGCTCCCCGCGACTTCCGTTCCGGCGGCCCCGGTGCCGCCGTGTGCCGCTGGGGCGGGTGAACTGGTGGCGGATGGCGGCATGGTGTACCTCACGTCGTACGGAGAGCGGGCCGGTGGCGGGCGTGCCCCCACGGCTCGGCCCGCCACCGGCGCTGGGGCGGACGCCGGCGGGCCGGTGCGCTGAGTGCGGGAAGCCCTCAGCGCAGGAACGCCGCTGCGACGCCCGCGTCGACGGGAATGTGCAGCCCCGTCGTGTGGGTGAGGTCTCCGCCGGTGAGGGCGAAGACCGCGTTGGCGACGTGCTCGGGCAGCACCTCGCGCTTGAGCAGGGTGCGGCGCGCGTAGAACTGCCCCAGCTCCTCCTCCGGCACGCCGTAGACGGCGGCACGCTGGGCGCCCCAGCCGCCTGCGAAGATGCCGGAACCGCGTACGACGCCGTCCGGGTTGACCCCGTTGACGCGGATGCCGTGCTCGCCCAGCTCGGCGGCCAACAGCCGCACCTGGTGCGCCTGGTCGGCCTTGGCCGCACCGTACGCGACGTTGTTGGGCCCTGCGAAGACCCCGTTCTTGGAGGAGATGTAGACCAGGTCACCGCCCATGCCCTGCGCCCTCATCACCCGGGCCGCCTCGCGGGAGACGAGGAAGGAGCCGCGCGCCATGATCCCGTGCTGGCGGTCCCAGTCCTCGGCCGTGGTCTCGGCGAGGGGCTTGGAGACGGAGATCCCCGCGTTGTTGACCACCAGGTCGACGCCGCCGAAGGCGCGTGCCGCCTCGGCGAAGGCCGCCGCGATCTGCTCCTCGGAGGTGACGTCCACGGTCACGGGCACGGCCCTGTCCGGGCCGCCCAGCTCTTCGGCCACCTCGCGCGCCCCCCGCCCGTTCACGTCGGCGGCGACGACGCAGGCGCCCTCGGCAGCCAACCGGTGTGCGATGGCCCGCCCGATTCCGGAGCCGGCGCCCGTGACCAGCGCGATCCGGGTTGCCAGTGGCTTGGGCGCCGGCATCCGGCGCAGCTTGGCCTCCTCCAGGTCCCAGTACTCGATGCGGAACTTCTCCGACTCCTCGATGGGGGAGTAGGAGGAGACCGCCTCGGCGCCGCGCATCACCTGGATCGCGTTGAGGTAGAACTCCCCGGCCACCCGCGCGGTCTGCTTGTCCCTGCCGAAGCTGAACATGCCCACGCCCGGCACCAGAACGATCGCCGGATCGGCCCCCCGCATCGGGGGCGACTCCTCCGTGGCATGCCGCTCGTAGTACGCGCGATAACCGGAGCGGTACTCCTCGTGCAGCTCTTCCAGCCGGGTGGCCGCCTCCTCCAGCGGGGCCCGCGACGGCAGGTCCAGCACGAGCGGGCGCACCTTGGTACGCAGGAAGTGGTCGGGGCAGGAGGTGCCCAGCGCGGCCAGCCGCGGGTGCTCGGCGCGGGAGAGGAAGTCCAGCACGGCGGCCGACCCGTCGTAGTGCCCCACCTGCGCGTGGTCGCGCGAGGCCAGCCCGCGTACGAGGGGCAACAGGGCGGCGGCGCGCTCCAGGCGTTCGGCCTCGGGGAGCGGCTCGTAACCCTCCTGCACGGGCCCGAACGGCTCGGCCCTGCCCCGCGCTTCGAGGAAGCGCTCGGCGGTGCGGATGAGGTGCAGGGAGTTGCGCTCGCACTCCTCGCTGGTCGCGCCCCAGGCCGTGATGCCATGACCGCCCAGTACACAGCCGATCGCTTCGGGGTGCGCCTCGTGCACGGCGGCGATGTCGAGACCGAGCTGGAATCCGGGCCGCCGCCAGGGGACCCACACCACGGCGTCGCCGAAGCACTCCCGGGTCAGCCGCTCGCCGTCCGCTGCGCACGCCAGCGCGATCCCCGAGTCCGGGTGCAGGTGGTCGACGTGCGCCGCGCCGACCAGCCCGTGCATGGCGGTGTCGATGGACGGCGCCGCACCTCCCTTGCCGTGCAGGCAGTAGTCGAAGGCTGCGACCATCTCGTCCTCGCGCTTCACGCCCGGATAGACCCCGGTGAGCGCCCGCAGCCTGTCCAGGCGCAGCGCTGCCAGCCCCTCCGGCCTGAGGGTACCCAGGTCGCCGCCCGAACCCTTGACCCACATCAGCTCGACGCCTTCGCCCGTGACCGGGTCGGTGGCCGTGCCCTTCGCCGAGGTGTTGCCGCCCGCGTAGTTGGTGTTGCGGGGGTCGGCCCCCAGGCGGTGCGAGCGCGCCAACAAGGCGGCCTGCTCCGGGTGTTCGGGCCTACGCGGGTGTTCGGTCACCCTCGCGCGTTCCGGTGGTGTGCCGTTCGTGGTCTGCGTACGCTCCACGGTCACGCCCCCCATCCGGCCTGCTCGCCGCCGACGCGCTCACGCACGATCGCCTCGGCCCAGCCGGACGCCGCGTAGGCGGCCATCGGGTCGCGGTCGGCGCCCAGTTCCTCGCGTACGTCGGCGAGCAGGGGGCGTACGTCGGTGTTGAAGGCGTCCATGAGGACGCCGTTCGCGGTCAGTACGTCGCCCGCGCGCTGTGCGGCTGCCAGGGCCTCGCGGTCGACGAGAAGGGCCTTGGCCGTCGCCTCCTGGACGTTCATGACCGAGCGGATGATGGCCGGGACCTTCGGCTCGATGTTGTGGCACTGGTCGAGCATGAACGCGACGCCGGGGCCTTCGCCTTCGGCCGCGCGCTCCTCCGCCGTGCCTTCGAGGCCGCCGCCGGCCCGTACCTCGTACATGATCCGGAACAGCTGGAAGGGGTCGGCCGCGCCCGCCATCAGGTCGTCGTCGGCGTAGAAGCGGGAGTTGAAGTCGAAGGCGCCCAGCTTCCCCTCGCGCAGCAGGAAGGCGACGATGAACTCGATGTTGGTGCCGGGCGCGTGGTGCCCGGTGTCCACGCACACGCGCGCCTTGGGGCCGAGCTTGAGGCAGTGCGCGTACGACGTGCCCCAGTCGGGCACGTCGGTGCTGTAGAAAGCGGGCTCGAACAGCTTGTACTCCAGCACCAGGCGCTGCTTCTCGCTCAGCCGCTCGTACACGGCCGAGAGCGCCTCGGCGAGCCGGTCCTGGCGGGCCCGTATGTCGTCCTGGCCCGGGTAGTTGGTGCCGTCGGCGAACCACAGCTTCAGATCACGGGAGCCCGTCGCGTCCATGATGTCGACGCACTCCATGAGGTGGTCCAGCGCCTTGCGGCGCACCGCCGGGTCCGGGTGGGCGACCGAGCCGAGCTTGTAGGCGTCCTCCTGGAAGACGTTGGCGTTCACCGCGCCCAGGCGCAGGCCCTTGTCCGCCGCGTAGGACGCCAGCGCTGTGAAGTCGTCGTCGGCGCCCGCCCTGTCCCAGGGGATGTGCAGCGCGACGACGGGTGCGACGCCGGTGTGCCGCTGTACGCGCGCCGCGTCGTCCAGCTTCTCGCGCACGGTGCGCGGCACCCCGGCCTGTGCGAACACCTTGAAGCGGGTGCCCGAGTTGCCGTACGCCCACGAGGGTGTCTCGATCCGCTGGGACTTGAGCGCGGTCTTCACGGCGGCGACATCCTGCTCTGGCATACGGCTCCTCGGGCATACAGGGGGCGTGAAACGATTCAAGGAGGTTCGAAGGGAAACTAAATGCGCACCGGCCCGGCGTCAAGAGGCCAGGCAGCAGGGCACGTTGGAGATCACGGACCGCCGTCCACGACCGCCGTCCCGCGACGCGGAACCCTCACGCGCTCAGCTCCTCACCACCCCCGCTCATCCCCCCCCGCTCACCCCCCGCTCAGCTCTGCCTCACCGCGAACCCACCTCGAACCGCCAGCTGCCCGAGCCCGTGGAGAAGACCGCGCAGCCGTCCTCCATCCGCACGAACTCGGCGCCCTTCTGGCGCACTTGGGACGCGCGCTCCGCCGGCACCCACACCTCGGCCGTCGCGTTGACCGGCACCGTCACATCGAGCCTGAAGCCCCCGGCCCCGCCCCCGTCACCGGTCCGCGTCCAGCGCGTGCTGACCGTGCCGTACGGCGAGGCGAACTTCCCGGCGGCGTGGTTCACCCCGCCGCCGGGGCGCGGCCGTACGACGATCTTCCGGAAGCCGGGTTCGCCGGGCGCGATCCCGGCGAGGTTCTCGTACATCCACCGGCCCACGGAGCCGTAGGCGTAGTGGTTGAAGGAGTTCATGCCCACGTCCTGGAAGCTGCCGTCCGGCCTGATCGAGTCCCAGCGCTCCCACATCGTGGTGGCGCCCTTGTCGATCTGGTAGCCCCAGGAGGGGAAGGTGCGCTGCCGCAGCAGGGCGTGCGCGACGTCCGTGTGCCCGGCCTCCGTGAGGGCAGGCAGCAGCCGCGGGGTGCCAAGGAAGCCGGTGGACAGGTGCTCGCCCTTCGCCTTGACGAGCGCCACCAGCCGGTCGGCGGCTGCCCGCCGCAGCGCGGCGGAGGGCAGCAGGTCCATGGAGAGCGCCAGGACGTAGGCGGTCTGGGTGTCGCCCTTGATGCGCCCCTCGCCGTTCACATAGGCGGAGTTGAAGGCGCTCCTGATCCGCGCCGCCAGCTCCTCGTACGGCCCCGACTCCTCCTCCAGGAGCTTCGCCGTACGCGCCACCAGGTCGGTGACGTGCGCGAAGCAGGCGGTGCCGATGACGTCCTTGGGCGTCTCGTCCTCGATGTTGAGCCAGTCGCCGTAGCCCTCAGCGGGGCGCAGCAGCCCGTCGCTGTGCTGTTCCAGGTAGGCGATCCAGGCGCGCATGGCTTCCCAGTTCTCCTCCAGCACCCGCACGTCCCCGTACGCCTCGTACAGCGCCCACGGCACGGTCACGCCCGCGTCGCCCCACCCGGCGACTCCCTTGCCGACGCCCTCGACGAACGGCGCCACGTCCGGGTACGCGCCCTTCTGGTCGCCCTCGGTGCCCTGCCCGTCGCGCAGGTCCTGGAGCCACTTGGTGAGGAAGCGTGCCGACTCCATGACGTAGGCGGCGGTGGGCGCGAAGACGTTGATGTCGCCCGACCAGCCGAGCCGTTCGTCCCGTGCCGGGGTGTCGGTCGGTATGGACAGGAAGTTGCCGCGCTGCCCCCAAGTGATGTTGCTGTGCAGCTGGTTGAGCATCTCCGAGTCGGTGGAGAAGTCCATCGTGAACGGTGCGGAGGTGTGCGCGACCAGTCCCGTCACAGCGCCGCGCTGCGGCTTGCCGGGGTAGCCGGTGACCTCGACGTAGCGGAAGCCGTGGAAGGTGAAGCGCGGCTCGTACGTCTCGCGTGCTCCGCCCTTGAGCGTGTACGTGTCCACGGGGCGCGCGGTGCGCAGGTTGGCGGTGTAGAGGGAGCCGTCCTTGTCCAGGACCTCGCCGTGCCGCAGCGTGACACGGGTGCCGGCCTTGCCCGCGACCTTCAGCCTGACGGTGCCCACCATGTTCTGGCCGAGGTCGAAGAGGAAAGCGCCGGGGCGCACCTCCCGTACCCCCACGGGCGTGAGTTCCTTCATGACGCGCGTGGGCGCGTCCGTCATCGCGACGACCTCGGGGGCCTTTCCCGGCAGCTGGGTGACGGGGTGCCAGCCTCCGTCGTCGAAGCCGGGGGAGTCCCAGCCGGCCTTCTCCTGGCGCGCGTCGTACTCCTCGCCCATCATCAGGTCCGCCGTCAGCAGCGGGCCCGTTTCCGCGCGCCAGGAGCCGTCCGTGCCGATCCGTTCGCTGCTGCCGTCCTTGTACGTGACCTCCAACTGGGCCCGCATCGCCGGGTGTTCGCCGTACAGCCGCTGTCCGAACCACGCGATGTTCCCCGCGTACCAGCCCGGCGTCAGGGTGACAGCGAGCGCGTTCTCGCCGCCCCGTACGGCGCCGGTGACGTCGTACACCTGGTAGGCGACGCGCTTGCCGTAGTCCGTCCAGCCCGGGGTGAGCAGGTCCTCGCCGACCTTCGCGCCGTTGAGGCGCGTCTCGTACAGGCCGAGTGCCGTGGCGTACAGGCGGGCGTGTGCCACGGGCTTGCGGGGCAGCCGGAAGGAGCGGCGCAGCAGCGCGGGGCTCTGCTGCGCCGTGACCCTGCCCCAGGGGCCGGCGCCCCAGTCGGCGATCTTCCGCGCGGGCTGCCAGCCGCCGTCGTCGTAACCGGGCTCACGCCATGCCCCGTCCGAGGGCTCCTCGTCGGTCGCGCGCCAGCCGTCGGCGCCGGTCACGAAGCGGGTGGTGGCACCGTCCGCCGTCATCTCCAGGGCCGCGAGCAGACCGGCGGCGCCCGCGTCGGCGTTGGTGGCCGCGACGGCCAGCACGTTGCGGCCCGTACGCAGGTGCTCGGTGACATCGGCGCGCGCCGGGTGTGCCCAGGACTTCTGGGTGCCGACCGCCTCGCGCCCGGTCACCTCGGCGCCGTTGACGTACAGGGTGAACCCGTCGTCGGCCGTCAGCACCAGCCGGGCCCCGCCGACACCGTCCGGTGCCTCGAAGGTGCCCCGGAACCAGCGGGTCCCGCGCGGCGCCTGGCCGGGATCGCCGCCCTCGGGGAACCACACCCAGGCGGCGCCCTCCAGCGGGGGCGGGTCCACCAGCTTCGCGGGCGCCGTGACCCATCCGGCATGCCACTGGTCCTCGCCGCCCGTACCGGTCTCCCACCATGTGGGGCGGCTCCAGCCGGAGGCGCTGCCGTCCTCGCCCCACACGCGAACGGACCAGTGGTAGCGCGTGCGGGGCTTCAGCGCGGGGCCGCCGTAGGGGACCAGCACGGACTGGCGCGAGGTGCGCCTGCCGCTGTCCCACACGTCGGGGGAGCCGAGCCTGTCGGGCGCGGTGGCGACCCGTATCCGGTAGGCGGCCTGCTTCTGGCTCCTGGCGTCGGAGCCGAGGACCCAGCTCAGCCGGGGCCGTTCGGTGTCCAGCCCGAGCGGCCGGTCGGTGTACTCGGTCGTCGTGCTCAGCACGCGCAGCCCTGAGCCGCGCCCCGCGGCACCTGATGGCCGCGCCTGGGCGAGGTGCGTCTGCGCCGTGATGCCGGAGGCCGCGGCCGTCGCCGTGGCGGTAGCGAGCAAGTGGCGTCTGCTGATCATGTGCGCCTCCTGGGTTTCGTGGGCCGTCGGCCATCGACCGTCGGCCAAAAACGATTCAGTTGGACGGCGTCAGGAACGTAGAGGCGCCCTCGGCAGCGGTCAATAGCCGCGGAAACAAGGGAACTTAGGCAGTACGGGCCCCCTTGACTGAGCACGGCCACAGAGCTAGCTTCCCGTCCACTGTCTTGAAACATTTCATTTTGAGGGCCCGTCAGTAGGGCTCGTCAGGCTGCGTGCCAACGGGCTGTACGTCCGTCGGGCCGTGTGCCGGTCAGGTCGCGTACCCGTCGGGCCGCGTGCCCGTCAGGCTGCGTGTCCGTCAAGAAGTGGGCGCAGCACCAGGAGGAGGAGCATGAGCAAGACCGCACCGGCCGGCGCCGACCCCGCGCCGGTCCTCGCGCTGAAGGGGGTGAGCAAGTCCTTCGGCAGCGTGCGCGCGCTGCGCGACATCTCCCTGGAGCTGCGCGCGGGGGAGTCGCACGCGCTGGCGGGTGAGAACGGGGCGGGCAAGTCCACGCTGATCAAGACCCTCGCCGGGGTGCACAGGCCCGAGGCGGGCACCGTACTGCTCGACGGCGAACCCGCCGTCTTCCACGGCCCGGCCGACGCACGCGACGCGGGCATCGCCGTCATCTACCAGGAACCCACGCTCTTCGCCGACCTGTCGATCGCGGAGAACATCTTCATGGGCCGCCAGCCACGCCGCACGCTCGGGCGCATCGACCACGCCGCCGTGCACGCCGCGACCGGCGCGCTGATGGAACGCCTCGGCGTCGACCTCGACCCCGGGCGCACGGCACGCGGCCTGTCCATCGCCGACCAGCAGATCGTCGAGATCGCCAAGGCGCTCTCCTTCGACGCGCGCGTGCTCATCATGGACGAGCCGACGGCGGCCCTCACGGGCAGTGAGACCGCGCGCCTCTTCTCCGTCGTGGAGACCCTGCGTACCGAGGGCGCGGCCGTGCTGTTCATCTCGCACCGGCTCGGCGAGATCTTCGACCTGTGCCGGCACGTCACCACGCTGCGCGACGGACAGCTCGTCGCCTCCGAACCCCTCGAAGGGCTCACCGAGGACGAGTTGGTACGCCGCATGGTCGGCCGCGACCTGGGCGAGCTGTATCCCAAACAGGAGGCGCGGCCGGGCGGTACGGCGCTCACCGTACGGCGTCTGACCCGCGAGGGCGTCTTCCGCGACGTCTCCTTCGACGTACGCGAGGGCGAGATCGTCGCCCTCGCGGGGCTCGTCGGCGCGGGCCGCAGCGAGGTCGCGCAGGCCGTCTTCGGCGTCGACCGTGCCGACGCGGGGGAGGTGCGGGTCAACGGGCAGGCGCTGCGCGCCGGTTCACCCACGGCCGCGATGCGCGCCGGGCTCGCCCTCGTACCCGAGGACCGCCGCCAGCTCGGGCTGGTCATGGACGCGTCCATCGAGCGCAACATCGGCCTCACAGGTCTGCGGCAGCTGCGCACCCGCGGCCTGGTGCGCCGCGCGGGCGAGCGCGCCCGCGCCTCCGACTGGGCCCTGCGGCTGAGCCTCAAGTACGGCAGGCTCTCCGACCCCGTCGGCTTCCTGTCAGGAGGCAACCAGCAGAAGGTCGTCCTCGCCAAGTGGCTGGCGACCGAGCCCTCCGTGCTCATCGTCGACGAACCCACGCGCGGCATCGACGTCGGCACCAAGGCCGAGGTGCACCGCCTGCTCTCCTCCCTCGCGGCCGATGGGCTCGCGGTGCTGATGATCTCCTCCGACCTGCCCGAGGTCCTCGGCATGGCCGACCGCGTCCTCGTCATGCACGAGGGCCGCCTCGTCGCGGAGATACCCCGCGCACAGGCCGACGAGGAGAGCGTCATGGCCGCTGCGACAGGCCGCGCGGGAAGCCGGGGTGAGGCAGCGTGAGCGCCACCCTGCGTGCCCCCGAGCCCGCCGACACTTCACAGCCGTCCCCGGCCGGCGCGAAGGGCGGCTCCCTCGCCGAAAAGGTGCTGCGCCTGCGGGAGTTCAGCATCGGCGCGGCCCTCGTCCTGCTCATCCTCGCCACCTGGCTCGTCAACCCGTCCTTCCTCGACGACCAGGGCATCAAGGACCTTCTCCTCAACGCCTCGATCCTCGTCCTCCTCGCCACGGGCCAGTCCGTCGTCGTCCTCACCCGCAACATCGACCTGTCGGTCGGCTCCGTCGTCGGCCTCACCGCGTTCGCCTGCGGCAGCTTCGTCTCCGGAACGGACCACAGCGCCGTCACCGTCCTGCTGCTCGGCATCGCGCTCGGCACCGTGTGCGGACTCGTCAGCGGCGCCCTCGTCAGCTTCGGACGCGTGCCCGCGCTCGTGGTCACCCTCGGCATGCTCTACGTCATCCAGGGGCTCGACCACGCCTGGGCACACGGCGAACAGATCAACGCGGCCAACGTCCCCGACGCCGTCCTCACCCTGGGCAGCGGCAGCGTTCTCGGCATCCCGTACCTGCCGATCCTCTCCGCCGTGGTGCTCGCCGCGACCGCCTACTTCCTGCGCGCCTACGGCAGCGGCAGAGAGCTCTACGCCATCGGCTCCAACCCCGAGGCCGCACGGCTGGCCGGTATCCCCATCCGCCGCAGGGTGCTGACCGCCTACGCCTTCTCCGGCGCCGTCGCCGGCCTCGCGGGCGCCCTGTGGCTCGCCCGCTTCGGCACCGTCGTCGCCGACGCGGCCAACGGCTGGGAGCTGACCGTGGTCAGCGCCGTCGTCGTCGGCGGCATCGCCATCACAGGCGGCGTCGGCACCGTGTGGGGCGCGGCGCTCGGCGCGCTGCTGCTCACCACCATCGGCAGCGCCCTCGTCGTGCTGAAGGTCAGCTCCTTCTGGGAACAGGCGATCACCGGCGCGCTGCTGCTCGCCGCCATCAGCACCGACCGCGTCGTGCGTGGCCGCACCACGCGGGCGCTCAGGAAGAGGAGCAGGCAGTGACCACCGCACCCCCCACCCCGGCACCCGCGCGGGAGGAGACCCGGCACGGGCCCGGCCGTATCGGCCGGTTCCTGCGCTGGGACGCGGCCGTCGGAGCACTGCTCGTCGCCGCCTTCCTCACCGGTACCGGCACGACCGAGGGCTTCTCGGACACGGCCAACCTGTCGGCAGCGCTCAACGACACCGCCGAAGTCGCCCTGCTCGCCCTCCCGATGACCCTCCTGGTCGTCGCCGGCCAGGTCGACCTGTCCGTCGCCTCCATGCTCGGCCTCTCCAGCGCGCTCGCCGGCTCCCTGTGGGACGCGGGCTGGAGCTTCGAACTGATCGTCCCCCTCTGCCTGGTGGTGGGACTGCTCGGCGGGCTGCTCAACGGCTGGCTCGTCACCCGTGTCGGACTGCCCTCGCTCGCCGTCACCATCGGCACCCTCACCCTCTACCGGGGCCTGGCCTCCGTCGTGCTCGGCAACAAGGCCGTCGCCGACTTCCCCGAGACCTACGCGCAGTGGGCGGGCAACAGCGAGACGGTGCCCGGCACCTTTGTGCCGTATCCCATCGCGCTCTTCTGCGTACTCGCCGTCGTGGCCGCCGTCGTCCTGCACAGCACGGGCTTCGGGCGCGCACTGTTCGCGGTCGGCGCGCAGGAGGACGCCGCCTGGTTCGCGGGCATACGGGTCAAGCGGATCAAGCTGATCCTCTTCGCGGTCAGCGGCTTCATGGCCTCGTTCGCCGGGATCGTCTACACCCTGCGCTACGGCAGCGCACGCGCCGACAACGGGCTCGGCCTCGAACTCACCGTCGTCGCCGCCGTGTTGCTCGGCGGCGTCGACTTCGACGGAGGCAAGGGCACACTCGGCGGCGCCGTCGCCGGCGTCCTGCTCATCGGCGTGCTCAACAACCTCCTCACCCTCAACGACATCTCGCACGAGATCCAGGTGATCGTCACCGGCGTGCTGCTCATCGTCTCGGTGCTCACCCCGAGGGTGATCGCGGTCCTCACCGCACGCAGGCAACGACAACCGGCGGCGCCCTGAGGTAAGCCCCCGCGCACACCGGCCCGCACCGACCCCGTGCACGGGCCCCGCACCGGCCAGGAACCGGCACAGCGCCCGCACCCACGCCCCCGAACCCCGCATCCACCCCGCACAACCCCGCATCCACCCCCGCACATCCACCCTCGAAAGGTATGTCCATGCGACGGCACCACCGCTCCCGCGTCCTCGCCGCAACGGCCGCGGCCTGCGCCCTCAGCCTCGCCCTCGCCGGCTGCTCGGGCACGACGAAGAGCGACTCCAAGGATGACGCGAAGGACAAGACGCAGAATACGAAGGCCGATCCGGACGCGCCCCTCAAGAAGGGCCTCAAGATCGCCTTCCTGCCCAAGCAGATCAACAACCCGTACTTCACGGTGGTGGACAAGGCGGGCATCAAGGCGGCCGAGGAGTTCGACGGCAAGGCCAAGGAGGTCGGCCCCTCGGACGCCAAGGCGTCCTCCCAGGTCAGCTACATCAACACACTGGTGCAGCAGCGCCAGGACGCCATCCTGCTCGCGGCCAACGACCCCAACGCCGTCTGCGGCCCGCTCAAGCAGGCGATGAAGCAGGACGTCAAGATCGTCTCGTTCGACTCGGACGCGGGCAAGGACTGCCGGCACGTCTTCATCAACCAGGCGGGCTCGGACGAACTGGCACGCAAGATGGTCAAGGACATGGCCGAACAGATCGACCACAAGGGCCAGTTCGCGATCCTCTCGGCGACGCAGAACGCCACGAACCAGAACACCTGGATAAAGATCATGAAGGACGAGCTGAAGAAGCCCGCCTACAAGGACATGAAACTCGTCAAGACCGCGTACGGCGACGACGTGGACCAGAAGTCCTTCCAGGAGACCCAGGGACTCCTCAAGGCGTACCCGAAGCTCAAGGGCGTCATCTCGCCCACCACCGTCGGCCTCGCCGCCGCCGCACGCTACGTCAGCGGCTCCTCGTACAAGGGCAAGGTCGTCCTCGGCGGACTGGGCACCCCCAACCAGATGCGCAAGTACATCAAGGACGGCACCGTCGAGAAGTTCCTCCTGTGGGACGCGGAGAAGCTCGGCTACCTCGGCTCCTACGCGGCGGCTGCGCTCTCCTCCGGGCAGATCACCGGCAAGGAGGGCGAGAAGTTCAAGGCGGGGAACCTCGGCGAGTACACGGTCCGCGCGGACGGCGAGGTTATCCTCGGACCCCCCACAGTTTTCGACAAGAAGAACATCGACGACTTCGACTTCTGAGGGGCTGAGGAGACGGTGCAGCGGGTTCGGCCGGAACGGTCAGGGGCGGCCCCACGGTGAGCCGCACGATCGGCATCAAAGAGGTCGCCCGCGCGGCCGGCGTCTCCGTCGGCACCGTCTCCAACGTCATCAACCGACCCGCCATGGTGGCCGAGGAGACCCGCGTACGGGTGCGCTCCGCCATCGAACGGCTCGGCTACGTCCGCAGCGAGTCCGCCCGGCACCTGCGTGCCGGGCGGAGCCGGATCATCGCGCTGCTCGTGATGGACATGGCCAACCCCTTCTTCGTCGACGTGGCCTCAGGCGCCGAACGCGCCGCGCGCGCCGCCGGGTTGGGCGTGATGCTCTGCAACAGCGCACAGAGCGCGGCCGAAGAGGCCGACTACCTCGCCCTCTTCGCCGAACAGCGCGTACGCGGCGTCCTCATCACCCCCACGGACACCACGGGCCGCAACCTCATCGACTTCCAGCGGCACGGCATCCCCTCCGTCTCCGTCGACCGCGTGGTGCCCAGCGCAGAGGGCTGCTCCGTCTCCGTCGACGACATCGAAGGAGCGGGCCTCGCCGTACGCCACCTCCTCGACCGGGGCCACCGCGACCTCGCCTACGTCAGCGGCCCCATGCACCTCAGCCAGTGCCGCGACCGCCACACGGGCGCGACGGACGTACTGCTGTCCTCCGGTACGGGCGCCACCCTCCGCCACATCGAGGGCGAACGCATGGACGTCGCCACCGGCCGCGACGCCGGAGCGCGCCTCCTGGGCATGTCACCCCGCCCCACCGCCGTCTTCTGCGCCAACGACCTGATGGCACTCGGCGTGCTCCAGGCCCTCTACGGAGCCGGCGTCTCCATCCCCGGCGAGGTGGCGCTCGTCGGCTACGACGACATCGAGTTCGCCTCTGCCGCCGCCGTCCCCCTCACCTCCGTACGCCAGCCCGCCTACCGCATGGGCCGCGCCGCGGCCGACCTCCTCATCGAGGAGACCGGCGACGAGGCGGCCCAGCACGAACACCGCCGCATCGTCCTCCAGCCCGAACTGGTCGTCCGCGCCTCCAGCTTGTCCCCGAGGGGCTGAGGCCGGGCGCGCGCTCACGGGTTCACCCGGGGCAGGGTGGCAAGGGAGGGGCCGCCAGGTCCGGCATTCACGCGGGACTGGTGGCACTCAAGCGGGAACGGCCGCCCGCGCCCCTGCCTGCGTCCGAGCCCCGACCCCGGTGCCAGCCTCAGTCCCAGCCCCGGTGCCAGCCTCAGTCCCGGCCCCAGCCTCAGCCCTCAGCAACGCCCTGACATCCCGTACGGCGGCACGCCCCGCCCGGTTGGCGCCGATCGTGCTGGCGGAGGGCCCGTAGCCGACGAGGTGCACCCGCGGGTCACGTACGGACCGCGTGCCCTCCAGCCGTATCCCACCGCCGGGCTCGCGCAGCCGCAGCGGCGACAGGTGGTCGATGACGGGCCGGAACCCGGTGGCCCACACGATCGTGTCGGCCTCGGCGCGCGCCCCGTCGGCCCACTCCACCCCGTCCTCGGTGATACGCGAGAACATCGGCAGCCGCTCCAGCACGCCGCTCTCCCTGGCCTTGCGCATCTGTTCGGTCATCGGCAGACCCGTCACCGACACCACGCTCCGCGGCGGCAGCCCGTCCCGTACCCGCTCCTCGACGAGCGCCACGGCTGCCCGCCCGTCCTCCTGCTCGAACGGGCCCTCGCGGAAGGCCGGCGGCCTGCGCGTGACCCACACCGTCCCGGCCGCGACCCCGGCGATCTCCATCAGATGCTGCACGGCGGAGGTACCGCCGCCCACCACGACGACACGCTTGCCCCTGAACGCGTCCGATTCGGGCCCCGGATAGTTCGCCGTGTGCAGCTGCCGCCCCCGGAAGCGCTCCTGGCCGGGAAAGCGCGGCCAGAAGGGCCGGTCCCAGGTACCGGTCGCGTTGATCACGGCCCGTGGTGACCAGTCACCCTCCGACGTGCGCACCAGCAGCCGCCCGTCCCGGCCCGCGTCCTCGCCTGCGTCCCGCACCTCCCGCACATCGACGGGACGCCGCACCCGCAGCTCGAAGGCGCGCTCGTACGCGGCGAAGTACTCGCCGATCACCTCGGAAGCGGGCCGGTCCGGATCGGCCCCGGTCAGCTCCATGCCCGGCAGCGCGTACATCCCGTGCACCCTGTCGTACGTCAGCGTCGGCCAGCGGAACTGCCACGCACCTCCGGGCCGCGGCGCGTGATCCAGCACCACGAAGTCCTCACCAGGCACATATCCGCTGCGCCGCAGGTGGTACGCGCTGGAGAGCCCCGCCTGCCCGGCCCCGATGACCACGACCTCCACATCGTTCATATTTGTACGAACCCCAAGAGCCCCCCGAACCTTCCCGCCCCGCCCCCCCATCTCCCCACCGCAGGCCCGCACCCCACGCCGCACACCGGGGAGGGCCCCGCCGCCCACCTGGAGACCCGCACGCCGCCGCACGGGCGGAACGGCCCTCAGGCTGCCGTCAGCCGGAACGTCCCCATCGCCGCACCGGTGGCACGGTCCCAGTCCCCCCGCTGGCGCACAGGCGGAACGGGCCCCCGCCGCCGCACGGGCGGAACGCCCCCTCGAATCCGCCAAGCGCCGGGCCCTGCCGCCGTGGGGGAGAGCCGGCGGCCATGATGGAGCCATGACCGACGCGCTCCGTACCCACGTCCTCGAACTCACCACCGGCTCGACCGAGACCGTCCTCGACCTCACCCGCGACTGCGAGCGCTTCCTCGCCGACGCCGCGGCCGGCCGCGACGGTCTCCTCAACGTCTTCGTCCCCCACGCAACTGCCGGCATCGCCCTCCTCGAAACAGGCGCGGGCAGCGACGACGACCTCCTCGGCGCCCTCCGCGACCTCCTCCCCCCGGACAACCGCTGGCGCCACCAGCACGGCACCCCCGGCCACGGCCGCGACCACGTCCTCCCCGCCCTCGTCCCCCCACACGCCACCCTCCCGGTCCTCAACGGCCACCTGGAACTCGGCACCTGGCAGTCCGTATGCCTGGTCGACACGAACATCTCTAACGTCAACCGCAATGTGCGGTTGAGCTTCCTGGGCTGACCAAGATCGTCCTGGGGGTGGCCGCCAATTCTCCGTACCCTTCCTCGCCGATACGGAGATGCAGTGGGCGGTACGAACTTGGATGCGATTGAGCGGCCCTGGGACGGCTGTGGAAAGTGCCTGGTCGGCGTGCGGCGGCTGTCGCGGATGAAGGCCGCGACGACGTCACCGGAACGGCAGCGGGACGACGTGCTGGCGGCAGCCGCGTCGATCGACGGGCACATCGTCGGCTGGGCCGATGACTGGGAGGTCTCCGGTGCCACCGACCCCGTGACCAGGCCCGAGCTGGGGCCATGGCTACAGGACGAGCGGGGGCACTACGACGGGTTGGTCGCGGCGGCGGTCGACCGCCTCGGCCGTAACGTCGTGGACTGCCTGAACACCGGCTACAAGATGCGTGACGAAGGGAAGCTCCTCGTCACCTACGGGCACGACGGTCCCTGGGACCTGGACGACCCGGCCGATGAGAACCGCTTCACCATCGAGGCATGGGGCGCCCAGATGGAGTTGCGCTCCATTCAGCGGCGCAACCGTGACGCGACGGTCAAGGCCCGGAAGGCGGGCCGGCCCAAGAACAAGCCGTCCTACGGGTTCCGGTTCGTGCGCGAGGTCATGGGCGGCCGGGTCGACCGGGTGGAACTCCACCCCCATGCGGCTTCTGTGATCAGGGGAGTGGCGCAGCGCATCCTGGCTGATCCGGAGAGTGTGACGCTGAGCAGTGAGGCCGCCCGGCTGAACCGCAGCGGCGAACTGGCACCCGCTGATCACCTGGCCGTGATGTACGGGAAGCCCGCACGTGGTCACCAGTGGTTTCCCACCAGCCTGAAGAACATCCTGCTCTCCCAGTCCGCGCTGGGCTACCTCACCCACCGTCACCAGCCGGTGCTGGACCCGCAGGGCAATCCGGTACGGATCTGTGAGGGGCTGTGGGACCGGACGACGCACGAGGCGCTGAGCCGAGCCCTCCAGGCCGGTGAGACCCGGTTCAAGGGCAGTCCGCGGCAATCCAACCGCCCGTACCTGCTCACAGCACTTGCCTACTGCGGGCACTGCCACAACAGGCTCTTCACACAGACATCCGCGGACGTGCCTCCTCGGTACGTGTGTACAGCCCGCAACAAGGGCTGGCGTTCAGCCCTGCACTGCCGACCCGCGCCGCTCATCCGGACACAACTGCTCGATGAGGCCGTCGAGCGCTGGTTCCTCCGGACACTCGGCGACGGAGCGATCTACGAGACCGTCTACGACCCCGGGAACGGCGTTACGGAACGCATAGCCGAGGTCCGGGCCAATCGCGAACGGCTGCGCACCGACCGCGAGGCGGGCCTCTACGACGACGCGGACGACCAGGACTGGTTCCGCGAACGCTACGCCGCGATGGGCAAGGAACTCGCGGCCCTTGAGGCAATGCCACGCATCTCGCCCGGAATGGTCTCCCAGCCGACGGGCGATACGGTCGCCGACCGTTGGCACCGGGCGCCCGATGTGCAGGCCCGGAAGGAGATCCTGCGCGACTTCGGAGTCAGGATCACCCTCTTCAACACCAAAGCTCCAAGGCGATGGTTCATCGGCCGCGTGCACGGCCCTGAAAACGCTCCGCCCGGGGCGGCTTGAGCAGCCAGGAACGGAGAAACCATGTCGAATATCCAAGGAGACGAGATTCGGGGCCGCTTGTCGGCTGGCCGGTACACAACGGGCGGCGCCCTGGCTGTGCCTGCTTGGACGCTGGAGACCCTGAATGAGAGTTCGGCCAACGCCGTTGCACTGGCGTACGGGGGCGAAACGCTGCGTCAGGGGGAACATGAGTTTCACACCACCCTCCCACAGGCCCAGATACCCATTGCTCACGCAGAAGTCGAGCTGGGGGCCGAACTGGATGCATGGGGGAGGGAAGTCAGTCGTATCGTGTTTCGCCTGGTGCGAGCTCCGGCTCTGGGCTACTTCGCTCTTGCCTCCAGCTCTGAGGAGTTCGCGTCCTCGCTCAAGTCGGCAGCGGAGATGGAGTCCCGTGAACGCCGTGGGATGACGCTGGACCTCCGAGTGAGGCGGATGGCAACCCGCTCCGGCATGCAGGTGATGTATGCCTGGCCTATCGCTCGTGTCGGCGTAGGAGAGACCTGCGGAACCGGCTTCGGCCTGATCGCATAGGGCATTCGTTGAGCGCCCATTGAGAGGTGTGCATCCTTGAGTTGCAGGTGAGAGCTCTGGCGTGCGTGAGGCTTGAGGAGCTCGTACTGGTCGGGGGCGGGTGACTTCGGTGAAGACCGTCGGTTGACGCGTGATTTCGCGGTCCGTCAAGACCAGCAGGGCCCTGACCAGGCTGGTCGCCCATGTCGGGTCGGTGCAAACCTTGCTGAGCACGCTCCAGTTCTTGATATGGGCGAGGCCGTGCTCGACCGGGGCCCGGATGGCGGCGAGGGTGGTGTTCGACTACGTCCCGGCCGTGTCGTCGTTCCTGGTGGAGTTGAAGTCCCCAGCGAGGACGGTGCAGGTGCCCAACGGGGTCTGCCGGGTAATCTCCTCGGCCAGCCGGTCCACTCCCTGCCGCTGCCGCTGCCGCTGCCGCTGCCGGGGCCGTCGCCGTGGGCCAGGTGCACGTTGACGACCGTGACCCGGTGGCCGGTCCCCTTCCGTGCGAACTGTGCCCAGGGGAAGACCTTCGTGTCGCGCTGCGGCTCCCCGGCCCCGACCACGCCGCCATCGGTCTTCGTCAGGGTCGCGGTGTTGTACAGAATCCAGCGCTGGTCCTGCTTCTGGGCGACCGCCACTTCTGGTCTGTGTATGAAGCTCTTCGGCGTGGTGGCTCGATCGCCCAGGCAAGGCATCCTTGGGCAGTGCACCTTCCTGAAGTTCCGCTCAAGCCCCGTGGGCTCGCTCCAGACGAGCAGGAGTCGGCGGCACTCCCATGGAGCGGTGAGGTTTGTGGGTAAGCACAGTCTGAACGCCCTTCGTACTCACCCTGAGTTCGTCTTGGCATCGCAGATGGCTCGGCGGGCAGGATCGGGGGCATGCGAATCCTTGTGTTGGGCGGAACTTGGTTCTTGGGCCGGGCTGTTGCCCAGGCAGCTCTTGAGCGGGGGTGGGAGGTTTCCGCTTTCAATCGGGGGCGTTCCGGAGTGGCCCCGGAAGGGGTGACGGAGATCCGTGGAGATCGCACGGTCCCGGCGGACGTAGCGGACCTTGCCGTTCACGGGCCGTGGGACGCTGTGATCGATACCTCTGCTTCCGAGCTTGCTCCGCGTGATGTGCTGGCGGGAGCGAGGTCTCTGGAGCAGGCGGCAGGAGCCTACGTCTTCGTCTCCACCGTGAATGCGTACCGGGGCTGGCCGGACGAGCCGTTGACGGAATCCTCGGAGCTCCTGGACGGGCCGGCCGACGCCGACATCGAGTACGGTCGCCTGCCCGCGGACTGGGATGGTCCGGATTGGTACTACGGGCGGCAGAAGGCGGGCGCGGAGCGAGCGGCCCTGACCACGTTCAGTGCCGACCGGGTGTCGATCCTGCGGCCCGGGGTCATTCTGGGGCCTGGTGAATATGTGGGGCGCCTTCCCTGGTGGTTGCACAGGGCGAGGAGCGGCGGTCCGATGCTCGCTCCGGGGGCCCCGGACAAGGGGGTTCAGCCCATCGACGTCCGGGACCTCGCTGATTTCGCTCTTGAACAAGCCCAAGCTGCCGGGGGCGGTTCGTACAACGTCACAGCTCCCATGGGGCACGCGACGATGGGAGGGTTCCTGAACGCGTGTCTCGAAGTCACCGGAAGCTCTGGGCATCTCGTCTGGGCGTCCGATGCCCTCTTGATCGACCATGGTGTGAAGCAGTGGACCGAGCTTCCGCTGTGGCGGACCAACGCTGGGGCCTGGCGAGTTGACTCCAGCCGGGCTCAGGCAGCCGGGCTGTGGTGTCGGCCGCTCGCGGATACCGTCGCGGACACCTGGCAGTGGCTTCGAACAGGGGGCACGCCTGTTGAACACCCGCGGTGGGCGGAGCACGGAATGTCGGGGGTCAGGGAGGCAGAGATCCTGGCGAAGCTGGTCGACTGACGTCAGCCTTCGATGGCGAGTGGGGTGGCGAGACCGAGCTTCTGCGCGGCGGCTGTGGAGGTGAATTCCTCAATCCGTTCGCCCAGCGCGTTCGCTTCGGCCGCCCCATTGAAGTCCGACCGGCACAGCTCGGTTCGGACGGCCGCGAGGCGCTCCACGGTGCCTGCCACCCGCCACTCGGTGGGGATGGAGAAGACCGGTTCAAGAGCCTCGTGAGCGCCCGCGAGTTCGCCGCGTAGCAACCGGGCGCGGGCAAGGTCGACGGAAGCCTGGGAGGAGATGAGGATCGGTCGCTGCGCTTCTGGGCGGGATGCCAGGAGGTCCAAGGTGGCGGCAGCCGCCTCTTCAGCGCCTTCGGCATCGCGGAGCAGGAGGTACGTGGTGGCGTTGCTCATCGCGACACGATCCTGCGGGAACCCGAACTCCCCGCCGATGTCGTCGTGGAGTTCATCGCGTGTGCCGGTGCTCAGGGACAAGGCATTCCCGATGGCCTGCTCAGCGGCGGCTTGATCGCGCAGATGGCCGAAGGCCCGTCCCTCGATCACGTTGAGACGGATACGAGCGGTGTCGCCCAGCCCACCGAATTCGCGGGCGGTTCGGACAAGCCGTACCGCCTCTGCTGGGCGGCCGTCCCAGAAGGCGAGAAAGGCGAGTGCACCGTGCGCGTACGCCTGCAGCGGACCGTGCTCGATGACCTTTCCGTAGAGAGCGGCGGTGCGTGCAAGCGATACGGCAGGGGGCAGTGCCCCCAGGTCAAAGCTGATCGCTGACAGGAGGGCGGCCGACTGGCCAGCGGCCAGGTACGCGCGTTTCTTTTGCCGAGGTACCTCTGTACGTTCCAGAAAGGCCTGGGCGAGGTTCAAGAGTTCCTTCGCACGTCGGTACACCTCGCTGGGGGATGTGCGGTTGTATTCGCGCGCCAGAGCTACAACGTCGTCGTCGAGCTGGTCGAGCGTCATGTCTGGCACGCTGAGGGAAGCGGCGCCGGTGGCGTGTGCCGCTGCGTCCCGAGCAGTCATCGTGAGCTCGCTTTCGTTCGGTAGAAGCACGTGCTGGTGGGGCGGGGCCGGAAGCGTCTCTGGTGGTCCCAGGAGCTGGCGAGCGGAGAACCCGAACATGTGCTCCAGCACCTGTGGCGCCGGTAGATTCGGGAGGCCCTTTACACGACCTGACGTCCAACGCCGGAAAGTCTGCTCTTCGACAGTCGCGGTCGACGGGGCCTGTCCTGCGGCTGCTGCAAGTTCCCGGGCAGCCTGCTCGTAGGCGCGTCTGAACATGGCATATGTCCATCCCCGCTCCGATACGAGCTGTTGAAGCAGCGTCCTGGCCGTCATCTTGGCGCTCGCCTTTCTGGCCGCTGATCAGGATCGGGGCGTGAGGTGAATGGCCCCGCAGCTCACTATTGCCCAACTCGCCTTCTCCAAGGCGCCATCGGACCGATGTGGGTCCCGAATGACATGCCGGTGACACCTGTGTCAGCCCACCGTGCATGAGGTGGTACCTGCCGCGACATGGTGCCCTCCGCCTGCGAGCGGGAATCTTGGCTTCCTTCCACAGAGACCCGGGCTCGGACGTGCACCGGGGCAGCCCGCGGCCTCTTGGGGCTCAAGAGCAATGCGCTGGAGGAGCCATGATGACCCCCGCCACTACCGTCGCCACCATCACCTCGATGAACGGCGAGGCGACCGTACTCCCGGCTCCGGGCGCCCACTCACGGTTAGCGGCGGAATGGATGGACCGGGAGTCGCCCTTTGGCCAGAGGCTCGTTCCGCAAGCAATGGGGGTGGGGCCCGACCCGGGGCTCTGTGCGATGAAGCGACGCTGTTCGAATCTGGCCCGCCAAGTCGCGGTGCTGAGGGAGAAGGGCCGGACTCCGAGGGTGTGCCTCTACGCGCTCACCGCGCACACGGGGGAGGTCCCCACGCGCTCGCTGGGGGAGGTGCGCGCCTTCGCTGTACGGGAGGGCTGGCTGGTCGGGGCCCGGCAGATCATCACGGACCGTACCGGGCCTGCCCGTCCGACGGTCCGGTCGGGCTGGAGCCGCGTGCGGCGGAACGTGCGGTCCGGCTACGCGGACGGTGTCGTCGCGCTCGCGCAGTCCGCCATCACCCCGCGCCGCGATGAGTACGAGTCGCAGCTCCAGTGGTTCGAGGACCACTTCGGCTTCATCGCGCTGGTGTATCCCGAGATCCCTGAGGAGCAGCGATGACGGCGACAGCGGTGGAGCCTTGCGGTGGACAACTCCCTCTCCTGGCCGAAGACATCCGGGACGACCTGAGCCTGCGGATCTTGCGCACTCCCAGGGCGTCGGGTGCCCCCGTTCCTGGCTACGAGGCCCGTTGGGTCGAGCGCTGCCGCCGGATCGGCGCCGCGAAACTGCGCCACTGGAGCATGCCGGGCCTGATCGAGAACGCCCAGCTCCTCATCAGCGAACTCGTCACCAACGCCTTGCGGCACGGGGACGGAAGCAGCGACACCGTCGTCCGGTTCGTCATCACTGCGGACCGCTTGCTGATTGCCGTGGACGACGGCTCGCCTGGCACCGCGCGGGTCCGGGATGCCGGGGTGGGCGACGAGACCGGCAGAGGCATGCTCCTGGTCGCCGCGTTCGCTACGCAGTGGGGCGTCAGCCCGGACGGCTCGACGACATGGTGCTCCCTCGCCGTCGAAGGAGCGACCTGATGGCGCGGGACTCCGTGACTTTGACCGTGCTCACCGGGGACGATCTGGCCGCCGACCGCTTCCCCGACCTGCCGGTGCGGCTCGTGGTCAACGCGGCCTTCGCGGAAGAAGAAGGGGAGGACCGCCCCGCGCGGGTGGAGATCCGGATGCGGCCGGACCGCCTGGCGGATCTGGCCGCGCGCGTGAGGGCGGCGCAGAGCACCTTGGCGGTCGCGGCGCGTCGCAGCGCGGAGGCTCAGTCCGTTCAGGAAGAGCGCGAGTGGGCGACGTATCTGGCGCTGCGCAGTTCCCCGCCGACCGATACCGACCTGTTGAAGCGGGTCCTTGTGCGCCTCGGCGGCGAACTTCCACCCGCGGTCGCGCGGAAGACGAACAGGGGGACTTGGTGACCAACTGGATGAGCGCCGTCACCAGACTCCAGACCATTGCCCGCCGGAGTCGAGGTACCCACCCGATGGCTTCCCTGTGCGCTGCCGACTCTGCCGCGTTCGACCGGCGTGTGCGCGTCTTGCACGTGCTCCGTACGTCCCACGAGGCCGCCCGACCGTCCGCCCCGTCCGGCCGTCCTGTTCCCGCTGTGTCCGAGAGGGGGTGGCCCTCGTGAAGAGGAACAGCATCGGCGGCTCGGTTCGCGGCCCTGTCGTCCAGGCGGGGGTCGTGCACGGCGGCGTCCACCTGTACCACCAGGCGCCCTCCCCGCCGCCTCCCCGCCAGCTCTTCCCGGTGACGGCCGCGTGGACGGACCGGGAAGCGGACCTGGAGCGTCTGGACGCCGCGCTCGGCGAGCGTTCTTCCTACGCGTCCGCGACGGTGGTCATCACCGGGGTGGGTGGAGTGGGCAAGAGCGCGCTCGCCGCCCGGTGGCTACGCGCGCAGGAGGAGCACACCCCCGACGGCCAGCTCTACGCCGATCTCGGTGGCGGCCGGGGCGTGCGGCCCGGGGCGGTGCTGCGCCGGTTCCTGCGCGCACTCGGCCTTACCCGTATCGACGGTGATCTGGACGAGGTGACCTCGCTCTGGCGCTCTGTCACGGCCGGTCGCCGCCTGGCTCTGCTCCTGGACAACGCGGCCGACGCCGCTCTGGTTCGCCCGTTGCTGCCTGGTGGCCAGGGCCACTTGATCGCTGTCACCGCTCGTCGGCCGTTGACCGATCTGGTAGCCGAGGGCGCGCGCATCCATCGGCTGGAGCCGCTTGCCGAAGCGGCCGCCACCCAACTCCTCGCGCGGCTGGTGGGGGAGGAACGAGTCGCCCGCGAACGGGCCGCTCTCGAAGAGCTGGCGGGCCGGTGCGGACACCTGCCGCTCGCGCTGTGTGTGGCGGCCTCCCGGCTCGTCGCCCTGCCGGACGTGTCGGTGGCGACCGTCGCGGCACACGCCCGAACCGACCACCGGATCGACGTAGGGACTCCTTCTGTGACCACCACCGTGCACACGACGTATCAGGAACTCCCGCACCGGACCGCTCGCGTCTATCGGCTCCTCGGCGCGCTTCCCCACATCGTCATCGATGTCGGCACCACGGCCGCCGCCTGTGCGCTGGCTCCGGAAGAAGCCGCGTGGCAGCTTCGGGCGCTTGCTGACGTGCGGCTCCTGGAGAGCCAGGGCGAGCACCCCGGAGGAGGCGCCTGCTTCCGGCTTCACGACGAGGTCCGCCCGCACGCCAAGCGGTGCGTCGCCGAGGACGAGAACGAGGCGTCCATGACCGAGGCCGCCCGGCGCTGGCTGGACTGGCTCCTGCTCACCTTCACCCGTGCCGAGAATCTGCTCACCCCCGCGCACCAGCCCATGGACCGCGACGTGGAGTATCCGTCCTCGCAGCCCTTCCCGTTCGACGACGAGGAGGGCGCTATGAGGTGGCTGGAGAGCCACCAGAGCGACTTGGAGGCCGGGGTGCGGGCAGCCGAGACGCGGGGCTGGGACTCCTTGGTGTGGCAGCTCGTGCACAGTGCCTGGCCTCTGTTCCACCGGACGCGGCCTCTGGAGCTGTGGCTGGACTTGCACTACCGGGGACTGACCGCCGCGGGCCGCTGCCGGCACCGAGGAGCACAGCGCGAGATGCTCACCACCCTTGCTATCGGCCTGCGCGGGGCGGGGCGCTACACGGAGGCCGCGGAACGTGCCTCGGACGCTTTGCGACTCGCTCGCGAGGATGGCGACGCCCGCTGTGAAGCCCAGGCCCTCCACGAGCTCGGCGTCTGCCACCACGCGCAGCACGAGGGCCAGTTGGCGAGCGCCGTCCTGGAAGAAGCGATCACCATCCGTGAACGCCTCGGCTACCGGCGCGGCGTCGGCCTCTCCCACCTCACCCTCGGCCTGGTCCACCTCGAAGCCGGGCGGGCCGGGCAAGCCATCGGCCACCTCACCTTCGCCCGCACCGAGTTGTCCCAGGTCCCCGACGTCTTCGACACAGCCCGCGCGACCGCCTGGCTCGGACGGGCCTGGGCGCGCGGCGGGGACTTCGAGAAGGCGACCGGGCTCCTTGAGGAGGCGCTCGGAGAGTTCCGGGCGCTGCGCTCCGCGCGCTGGCAGGCCCGCGCCCTGCACATGCTCGGCTGCACCGCCGAGGAACAGCACCAACCCGAGCGCGCCCAGCAGCTCTTCACGCAAGCCCTGGAGATCGCCTCCACCGTGAGCCCGAAGGACGCCGAGCACATCCGCGAAGGACTGCGTCGCATCACACCCCACAAGCCCGGCCAGCAGACCGAGGGCACTTCACCGCCAACTTCACCGGAGGGGGAGACGTGGTGAAGTCAGCGATCCGCGGCGCCACGCTGGCGTTGGCGAAACCGGCGAAGAACAGCCGGACGGCCCTGCACCTCCACGATCCCCCCCCGCTTGGGGACCTGGACGAGAAGCACGACCACACCGCTCGTACGCCTGTCCCCGAGAACTGCCCGCCGCCCGGCGCCGTCCGGGCCTGACCCGCCATGAGGAGGACTCCCATGTGCTCCCACACTCCCGTGTGTCCGTCGGCGGAGGCGCCCGACGCGGACGCCGCCCAGGCCGACTCTCGCTGTTTCGAGCAGGGCTGGACCCTGTTGTGCAACGGCATCCTGCTCTTCGAGGACACCGGCCAGCTCCGTCCCGACCTCGCGGCCGTCGCGCCGCGCCGCCCCCGCCGCGGGGCGGCCGGGAAGGCGGTCGCCGCGTGATCGTCGAACAACAACACCTCGGTGCGGTTGAGCCGTTGTGGTACGCGCACTTCACCACCGCTCAGTCAGCCCGCGTCTATGACCTGTTTCTGGACGGCATCGAGTATTACCCGTGCGATCGCAGAGCCGCCCTCGACATCTACGGTGCCGCCGAGTGGGCGAAGACCGCCGCGATCATCAACCGCGGTTTCACCCACGTCTCGGTCGGCACCTCGCTGGCCCACGGCATCCGGCAGTTTCTCGACCTGGGGTGCGGAGTGCCTGCCATGCCGAACGTGCACGAGATCACCGCCGCCACCCAGCCCGGCTGCCCCGTCGTCTACGTTGACCACGACCCGGCCGTCCACCAGCACACCAGGCGCCACCAGGACGGCGGCGATCCGCATCAGGTCAGCGCCGTACACGCCGACCTCCTTCACATGGAACGGCTCCTGGCCCGCCCTGAGGTGGCCGCGGCGTTCGACCTGGACGAGCCGGTCGCCGTCCTGGTGCACGACGTACTGCCGTGGTGCGAGGACGACCAGGCCGTACGCCAGGCGATGGCCACACTGCGCGCCTGGCTGCCGCGCGGCAGCACCCTGTCGATCACCCACCTGACCGACCACTGGCACCGCGCCACCATGCCCGACCTGATCGACGCCTGTGCCCAGCACGGGCTGCGCGTGAGGCCGCGCTGCCGGGAGGAGATAGCCGAGCTGTTCGGCGACTTCGTCCAGCAGGGCCCCGGCCTGGTCGCCACCGGTCAGTGGTACGCGGGCAGCTGGTGCAGCCAGTACCCCCAGGAGCAGTCCGCCGCGTTCGCCGGCATCGGCGTCAAACCCGCCCGAACGTCCACCGGCCGGGCCCCAAGGGGCGAGCCCGCCGTGAGTATCCGTACTGACCGTTCGCAATTCGATGGGCGTCCGCCAGCCTTCCGCGATGCCGTGGCGAACAGCACACCGCGCGCCAACGGTCCGGTGCCGCCCAACGGCTTCGACGCCCCGTACGAGCGGATACGAGCCCGGCTGCCGCTGGTCGATCAAGCCACGAAGCCCTGACGCTGACCTCCGACGACGGCTGCGGCAGCACCCTGTCCAGCCAGAGCGCAATGGACGCCGCCCTGGCCTCCTTGATATCGGCCCGTGCCCGGTACCACCGGGCCTGACCCGCAGGTAAGGACCCCCGTGAACTCTCACACCCCGACGTGTCCACCGGCCAACGACCCCCAAGCCCTGGAGAGCGGTAGGCGCCGCGACCTGTCCTCCACGGTTCGGAAGCTGTCCTTCACCCATGGCCCGATGGCCATGCGCTCGACTGCCGCCGTCCTCAACGGCTACGACCGCGCCTACACCTACATCGCCGAGTGGCTGCCGCTGGCCCGCGAGCGGCGGGAGGGGGCGGGCGGGTCGCCCGCTGACCAGGCCCGCTGGGACCGTTTGATGGCTGCCGTCGTCAGGCCGGAGGGGAGGAAGGACACCTCGTACGAGGGCCTGATCGTCTTGACGAACAACGGTCGGGAGCTACTGCACGCGCTCGCCGAGACCGAGTCTCCCTCCCCGCCCGTCGAACAGATCGCCCGCCACATCCGGAACAGCCTCAAAAACGGCACCTATCCGCCCGGCGCTTTACTCCCAGTGGGCCGTATCGCTACCCGGCTGGGCGCGCCCCACTCCAGCGTGCGCCTGGCCCTGGCCGACCTCGCTGCTTCGGGCACGGTCGAGATGCACAACGAAGGCCGTGCCCGCGTCCCGGGCGTAGATCGGCACAGGAACCTGCCTGGTCAGATCGCCGCCTGGCTCAGGACGCTGATCGCCTCCGATGTCCTGCCGATCGGCAAGCGCCTGCCCTCCCGCGCCGAACTGAGCCGCATCGTGGTCACCAACGCGCAGCCGGTGAACGAAGCCCTCCAGATCCTCGCGGGCGAGCAGGTGATCAAGTTCGGCCCCAGCCTGCGACCATTCGTACCTCCTGGCACCCGCATACCCGAGGAGCCGGACACGTCCGCTGCGTGCGCGTCGCAACTCCAGCCCGCCCAGCAGCTTGACGACGACTCGGACCTTCGGCCGTCCGCGATCCGAGAGAGCGTCCGCAAGGCGCACACGTGGTGGCGAAGACGGCTCTCTCCGCATCCGGCCAGCCTGGAGCACTGCATCGGTCACCTCTGTGCCGCACGCCAGCACCTCACCCCCAGCGCGCTGGCCACCGACGCCCGCCTTTCGGCACACGCCAGCGGGACCCCGCGCGCGGTTGCCCGCCGGGCGCTCGTCACCGAAGCCGCCCTGCAAGACCCGGCCGCCGACCTCCGGATCTGGCGCACGGCCTGTCTCGCCACTGCCGTGAACGACCTCCTGCGCCTCACCGAACTCCACCAGCTCTGACCCCCCGGGTAGCACTCCCCACGAAGGAACAGCGCCGTGACCACCGTTCGCTTCAGCTCCACCCGCGACGGAGCAGGCCGCATCCGAACAATGCAGCGCGGCACGGTCGTCGCCATCCGCTGCCGCGACTGCCTAGGCACCGGCTACGAGAAGAGCTGAACCACCCCACCACGAGCCCCCAAGAACCCTTTCCCCAGGAGGAGCACCCGGTGCGCGTCATCAGGATCGGAACCAGCAACTTCCAAGAGAACGGCAAGGGCGAGGCGGCTGTGTGGACGCGCATGCACCTGCTGCGCAAACAGCTCGGACTGGCCGTCGTGGCCTGCCAGGAACTCCCCGGCTGCGCACCGGGCAACGACCTGTGGAAGCAGTCCCTGGACGTGCTCGGCATGGACGGCCGGCTCGGCCCCGGCCTCCACGCCACCGCCGTCTACTGGGACCCCGAGATCTTCGAACACCTCAGTACCTGGAACACCGCGTGGCCGGGCTGGCACCTGCACCCGACCGCCGTGCACCTGCGCGTGCGGGGCACCGCCGGCATCGACGTGATCGCCGCCTCCGCGCACCTGTCCTACAACTCCGTCAACCGGCGCCGGATCGAGACCGACGACCTCACCTGCCTCGCCGACCGCGTACGCACCCCCGAGGACCCCCGGCGCCGGAAGATCCCACTCCTCGCCCTGGGCATGGACCGCAACAGTTACTCTGACCCGCTGCTCGCCGCGCCCGGCGAATGCCCGGTGCCCCGGCCCGAGGACCTGCGCGGCGACCCGCAGCACCTGGCCCACCGCTCCTATCTGAACCCGTTCGGCGAGCGAGTGATGGACTGCGACACCGACCGGACCCTGACCACCGCCGGCCTGATCGACGCCTGCCGGCACCTGGCCCACACCCGGCGGGGCATGGAGCGGGCGGTCGCCGAGACCACCCACGCCAGTCTCAGCCAAGGCCCCGGCCGCCGCATCGACATCATCTACGCCAGCGAACTCGTCGGGCCCGCGCTCCTGGACGCCTACACCGTCAGCACGAAGGGGCTGAGCGACCACGACATCGTCGTCGTCGAACTCGACCTCGACGTCCTCATCGACCTCTACTGCGACTACTTCGCTCTGGTCGCCTGAACCAGAGCAGCCTGCCCACCAACCCCAGAGAGGTCATGGTGCCTTCGCCCGAGGAACTCAAGAACCCGTCGCCGGTCCGGCACGGATGTCTGGCACTGATCCTTAACCAGGCCAATGCCGTGCTGATGGTGCGCCCTACCGCCAAGGACGGCGGCTGCTACCAACTGCCGGGCGGGACCGCCTGGAAGAACGAGCCGCCGTGGGAAGCCGTACGCCGGGAGGTCCGGGAGGAGACGCGGCTGGACGTGCGGCCCCGTCGCCTGCTGGTCCTCGACTGGACAGCGGCCCAGCCAGACCAGGACATCGCGGCCGGCATCAACTTCGTCTTTTGGTGCGGACGCGTGCCGAACCACACGCCCATCACCCTGCCGAAGCCGCGCGGCCTTAAGAAGTCCGAACTCGACGACTACCGCTGGGTCCGCGTGATCGATCTGGATAGCTGCTGCGCGCCGTACCAAGTGCGCCGAGTCCGGGCCGCCCTCCAGGCCCGAGCCCGAGGCATCCTCATGGAACTGCATGAAGGTCATCCCACCCGGCCCCCGTGAGAACGGCCCCACCAACTCGGGTTCACGACGGTCGCGATCGGCGGCCCGAACTTCGGTTACGCCGTCGCCAGCAGCGCGGTGAGGACCTTCCCCGAACCTCGCGTGTCTCGTTCAGACCCTCATCCGCGCCTTCGAGCGCGCGTCACACCTCCGCTCCGATCCCACGAGCGGAGCCCATCATCAACCAACTGCGAAGGGTCACCCGAAATGACGACTCGGCACGTCCTGCTGTTCCTCGCCGCCGTTGGAGGTGCCCAGCTCGTGTTGTCCGAGAGGCAACACCGGCAGTACGCCGCCGTCGCTGACGAGGTACGCGCAGCGTAACCCCGAGACACAAAGCAAACGGCTGGTCGAGAAGCGCTCGGCAGACGGAGCGTACGGCTACCGCCCGCCGAGCAGAGTCCGGCCGCCCAGCGATACCCGACCAGCAACTACACGCTAATCAGGAGGACTTGCTGTGCTCTCTGCCGTAAGTAAGCACCCGTCGCAGCACATGTCGGCGGTCTCGACTGACCCCTTCGACTTGGACATCGTCATCATCCAGTCGAGTCAACCGCTCAGCGTGGTGGCCTCGACCGGAGCTGGTTGCGGTGCCACCTGCGGAGGCCACTCCTGCATCTCCAGCAGCGCCTGACTCACCAGCTTCCGGCATGGCCACAGGCCAGACCGGACGCCGTCGACCGGCGGCACTCGAATCACGGCCCTCGGGCCGTACACGTTCAAAAGGAGAAGTCCCCATGGAAAAAGAAGAGTTCGATCTCGACATCAGCGTTCTGGAGTCCGGAGATGGCTCCGCAGCCCTGATCAACCTGACCGACGACGGGTGCAAGCCGACCTGCGCGGGGTCCTGCGCCACCAACGTGGCCTGACCCTCTCGGCACCAACCGGTGCTGGCCCCGCAGCAGTACGCGCTGCGGGACCAGCACCATCCGACAGAGAACGAAAGGGCTCAGAACGTGAGGCGCGAGGTGCAGTACCAGTGCTCGGACACCGCGCTCGTGCGCGCGGCACGCTACGCGCGGTTAGAGCTGCCCCCGTTGCCGGATGTCTCCGGAGACTCCTCCGACCAGGTACGGCACTGGCACCGGTGGCTTCAGGAAGTCTGGGGGCGCGAGGAGATCTCCGAGGTTGTGGAGCAGGCCAGCCCCGGCTTCGCCCGCCACCTGGACGCGCTGTGCGCATCCACCGATCTCCGAGCCCGGCAAGTGCGTCGGACGTTGGTGTCGTTCGTCCGGTACCTCCAGCGGATCACCGGCCGGGCGACACCGAACGGGCTGTTCGCCGGCATCGCGCCGGTCGCCTTCGGGCAGAGTGGTGAGGTGCGCACGGGTCCGTGGCACCGTGCCGTAGCCAGCGCTGACGCCACGTGGCTCACCGAAGTGATCGAGCGCCTGGAGAGGTGCCCGGATCTGATGCGTCGGCTTCCCGTGGTGGCGAGCAACACGCCTTTCGTCCGGGGGGATCGCCTGATCGTTCCCTACCCTCCGCGCTCGCGGGGCCGTGGCCGCCCCACGGCGGAGGTGTCGCTTCGGTTCACCTCCGCGGTCCAGGCCGCGCTGGACTCCGCCCGCGCTCCGGTTCCCTACGAGCTGCTCGTGGACAAGGTGCAAGCGGCGTTCCCCCACGTCCCGGCGGGGCGTATCCGGGGCCTGATCACGAATCTCGTGCTGAACGGCGCACTCATCAATTCCCTGCACGCAGCGTCCGCCACCCTCGACCCCCTGGACCATCTCGTACGGCAGCTCGAAGCTGTCGACGCGGGAGAACTGCGCTCCGTGGCAGACATGGTGGACGATCTGCGGGCCGTCCGTGACGGTGTGCGCCAGCACAACCAGGCATTGGCCCCCGCCGATGGGCGCCGCCTTCGCCGCGCCCTGCACGAGAAGATGACGGCCGTCGCCGTGGCCGACCGGCCCCTGGCGGTTGACCTGCGATTGGACTGCTCGCTTGTCCTGCCCCGTGAGATTGCCCGCGAGGCGGAGAAGGCGGCCACGGCGTTGGCCCGCCTCACGCCAGCACCGTTCGGCACGCCGGGCTGGAAGGACTTCCACGTCCGGTTCTTCGAGAGGTACGGCATCGGCTCGCTGGTGCGGCTGCGCGACGTGACGGACCCTGATGTCGGGCTCGGGTTCCCCGCCGGCTATCTGGACAGCGACTCGGAGCCGCGCGAAGGAGTGACCATGCGGGATCAGCGTCTGCTCGCTCTCGCGCAGGCCGCCGCCCTCGACGGACGCGAGGAGATCCTTCTGGACGAGGAGCTGCTCACCGAGCTGCACGTCGGTGAGCAGGACGATATGCAGGTGCCGCCGCATCTGGAGCTGAACCTTCAGATCGAGGCCGCCACCGTAGACGACCTGTGTCGCGGGGACTTCACGCTCTGGTCCGTGCACCCCTCGCGGGGAATCGGCACCATCACCGGCCGTTTCCTCACGCTTCTGCCTCCCGAAGCCCGAGCTGCTGCCACCGCATCGGTGGCGCAGATCCCGGCCAACACGCCGGGAGCGGTGCCCGTCCAGCTCTCCTTCCCGCCACTGAATCGTGAGGACGCCACGGTCATCCGAGTACCGGAGCTGCTGCCGAGCGTGCTCAGCGTCGCTGAGCACCGCAGCTCGGACGAGCGAACCATCGATCTGGACGACCTCGTCGTCGGCTGCGATCGCCGCAGGCTGTACCTGGCCTCTCTCTCGCGGCAGCGCCTGGTCGAACCGCACGTCCTGCACGCGCTCGACCTGCGAGCACACACCCCGCCCCTTGTACGGTTCCTCGCGGAGATCAGCCGTGCCCAGTCCGCCGTGGTCACCGAGTTCGCGTGGGGCGTCGCCACGGCGCTGCCCTACCTGCCCCGCGTGCGCTACGGCCGCACTGTTCTCGCCCCAGCCCGCTGGCGCCTCGACGCCTCCGATCTCCCCGGCCTGCCTGCCTCATGGACCGAGTGGCACGCGGCCGTGAAGGAGTGGAGAGCCCGACGTCGAGTGCCCGAGACCTTAGCGCTTGCCGAGGGCGATCAGTTCCTGCCGCTACACCTGGAAACGAGTGCCCATCGCGCGATCCTGCGCTCCCACCTGTCCCGGTCCGAGACAGCCGTGCTCACCGAGACCTCCACCAACGGCAACTGGTTCGACGGGCGGGCCCACGAGATCGTCCTCCCGATGACGGCCGCTCGCCCAGCTCAGTGGCCGGCCGTTCCCCCAGTGACTGAAGACCGCGTGCTCTCCCGTGACCACGGGCACCTACCTGGTGCCCGCGGGTGGCTTCTCGCCCAGATCTACGGCCACCCGGAGCGACAGGCGGAGATCCTCTCCCGCCACCTTCCCGATCTGCTGGCCCGCTGGAAGACCCCGCCGCAGTGGTGGTTCATGCGCTACCGCGACCCACACCCACACCTGCGCCTCCGGATCGCCGTCCCCGACGACGCAGATGCGGGAGCGGCAGCAGCTCACGTCAGCGAGTGGGCAGCCGGACTTCGCCGGGCCGGACTCGTCAGCGACCTCAAGTTCGCCACCACCTACCCCGAGACCGGGAGGTGGGGAACCGGACCCTTGATGGGCCTGGCCGAGGACGTATTCGCCGCCGACTCCCGGACCCTCGCTGTGCAGCTCGCCCAGACCTGGCGACCAGGCCCGCAGGTGATGGCAGCAGCGAACTTCGTGTCCATTACGACGGCGTTCACCGGCAGCGTGCCCGGCGCGATGGAGTGGCTGACCCGGTACGGGCAGATCCGCGATCCGCGTCCCTGCGACCGGCAGGTTCTCAACGACACCATCCGGCTCGCGGACCCGGCCGACGATTGGGCAGCCCTGCGCTCACACATCGGCGGTGAGGCCATCGCCGCAGCATGGGCGGACCGTGACCAGGCCATCGCCCGTTACCGATCCCGGCTGAGCAATGCAGCCCTCGACCCGGACCTGGTCCTCGACTCGCTTCTGCACGCCCACCACATCCGTGCCGTCGGCATCGACAAAGCCGACGAGCGCATGTGCGTGCGCCTCGCCCGCGCTGCGGCGCGGGCCTGGCAGCACCGAGGAGGACATGACCATGGAACTGCGTGACACCGCTCGTGCGGCTGCTGGCGCCATCGCGGACCGACTCGCATCCCCGGACGATGCCCGGCGGCTCGACCTCGTTCAGGGCTGGTGGCCACAGTCCCTGGCTCACGGGGCGGCCGGAGTCGCGCTCCTGCACATCGAGCGCGCCCGCTCCGGTCACGGCCCCTGGCAGCGGGCACACGACTGGCTTGCGTGCGCCGCCGAGGGCGGAGCAGTCGGCGGTCCGGACGCCCACCTCTACTACGGGGCGCCCGCGCTCGCCTTCGCACTCCACGCCGCAGCCGACCGGCCGGGACGCTATGCCCGCGCACTGGACACCCTCGATACCCACGTCACCGAGCTGGTTCGGCAGCGTCTCCGTTTCGCGCACGCCCGCATCGACGACGGCGACTACCCGGAGCTGGCCGAGTACGACGCGATCCGCGGACTGAGCGGTCTGGGCGCACTCCTCCTGCGCCGCAGAGAGCACACCGAGCTGCTGCGCGAAGTCCTCACGTACCTGGTGCGCTTGACCGAACCGGTCAAGCACGACGGGGAACTGCTGCCCGGCTGGTGGACCCATCTCGCCCCCTCCGGCAAACCGTCCCTCGACTATCCCGAGGGGCACGCCAACAACGGCGTCGCGCACGGCATCGGCGGCCCCCTGGCACTCCTGGCCCTCACTGCGAGCACGGGCATCACCGTCCCTGGGCAGGTCAAGGCGATCACCCGCGTCCTCGCGTGGCTGGACCGATGGCAGCAGGCTGGGCCCACCGGCCCCTGGTGGCCGTACTGGGTCACCCGAAAGCAGCTTCGCAGCGGAGCCCCCGGCCCAGGACCCTCTCGGCCCTCGTGGTGCTACGGCACCGCCGGATTCGCACGCGCCCAGCAGCTCGCCGCCCTCGCCACCGGAGACGCCGACCGGCAACGGGCCGCCGAAGCGGCATTGCTCCGGTCCGTGAGCGATCCGGGGCAGCGGGACGCCACGGTCGACCTCTCCTTGTGCCACGGCTTCGCGGGACTGGCGCACATCACGCGCATTGTTGCCGCCGACGCCCTCACACCGGGATTCACCGACAGCCTGCCGATCCTTCTCGCTCCGATCACGGGCACCCCGCCCGAAGGTCTCGTCAACACCCCGTGCGAGCCCGTCGGCGGCGGAGACATCGGTCTCCTCGAAGGCGCGGCCGGCACCGCCCTCGCCCTCCACACCTTCGCCACCGACAGCCCGCCCCTCTCCGGTTGGGACAGCGCCTTCCTGATCACCTGACTGAAGAGAGGACCACATGGCACCCGAGGAGTGGCCGCAGCGCGTGCTGACGTTCGCGGCATGGGAACGCGCCGAACCCATCGTCATAGAGCACCTTCTCCCCCTGCTTGTTGCTGAGGGCGACCGGTTGGGGCCCTGGGCGTTCCTCCGCAAGTTCCCGACCTGGCGGCTGCGGTACCGCCCTATGGACCCGGCCGCCGCAGCCCGTCTGCACGGCGCGCTGGAGGACCTGGTCGCAGGCGGCCCGCTCACTGCATGTGTGCCGGGCATCTACGAGCCGGAGGTGACCGCCTTCGGCGGCCCGGCCGCCATGGCCGAAGCCCACCTCCATCACCACGAGGACAGCCGCCAGGTCCTGGGCCACGTCGTCCGGCAGCGCACCGACAGCCCCGACGCCCTCGGCCGGCGGGAGCTGGCCGTCGTCACCATCAGCACCGCGCTCCGCGCGGCCGGGCTCGACTGGTACGAGCAGGGCGACGTCTGGGCCAAGATCGCTGACGAGCGCGACGGCGGCACCCGTCCATCAGCCCGCACGCGAGCGGCCATCCACCGGCTGATGACCGTGGACGCCAGTTCCTCCAGCACTCTCGTCCGCGATGGCCGCCTCGCGAGTGTGAGCCCCTGGATCGCGGCCTTCGACCAACTCGGCCGCCGCCTGGCCGACCTCGACCGGAACGGGCAGTTGGAGCGCGGGCTTCGCTCCGTCCTCGCCCATCACGCCCTCTTCCACTTCAACCGCCTGGGCCTTCCACGGGCGGACCAGCACACCCTGTCAACACTCGCGAAAGAGGTAGTCATGGGAACGAGCGACAACGACGAGTCCACCCCTTCCGCCACCGCACTGGCCACTACGGTCAGCAGCGTGACCAGCGACACGATCGAAGCCCGCGATGCCGACCGCCTGCGTGCCCAGCTCGTCGACCAGTTGACGGCCGACGGCTGTATCCGCACCTCCCGCGTGGAGGAAGCGATGCGGACGGTCCCGCGCCACGTCTTCGTCCCCAAGGCGACTCTGGAGAAGGCGTACGGCAACGCCCCCGTCAACATCAAGCACGACGAGACCGGCGCCTCCATCAGCTGCGCCTCGCAGCCCGACATCGTCGCCACAATGCTCGAACAGCTCGACGTCGAGCCCGGCCACAAAGTGCTGGAACTCGGAGCCGGGACCGGCTTCAACGCCGGACTGCTAGGCCACCTCGTCGGGGAGAAGGGCCACGTCACCACGGTCGACGTGGACGACGACCTCGTGGAGGGCGCCCGAACCGGGCTCGAAGCGGCGGGAATCGACAACGTCGAGGTGATCCTCGGCGACGGCGCGCTCGGCTATGCCCCCAACGCGCCGTACGACCGTATCGAGGCCACCGTCGGTGCCCACGGCGTTCCCCACGCCTGGCTCGATCAGCTCGCACCCGGAGGGCGCCTCCTGACCCCGCTGCGTCTGCGCGGCAGTGTCTCCCGGTCGATCCTCTTCGAGCAGGACGACCACGGTCGTTGGCGCAGCATCGGTTCCGAGATGAACACGTTCATGCCGCTGAGGGCCGGCATCGCGGACGACCCACGTCGCTTCGTGAACCTCGCCGACGACGGTTCCGTGACCCTGGTGACCAATGGCGACCAGGCCGTGGACGCCGATGCGCTCACTGGCGTGCTCTCCCGGACTCGCTCCGAAGCGTGGACCGGCGTGAACTTCCGCGGGCCGGAGTCGGCGGAGTGGCTGGAGCTGTGGCTGACCTGCACGATGCCAGGTGGCCTGAGCCGGATGCCTGCGCAGAAGGAAGCTATCGAGCGAGGTGTGGTCACCGCCCCGTACGCCAGCTCCACCGCGGCCTTCGACGGCGGCACCCTCACCTACCTCACCCGCCGCAAAGCCACAAAGAAGGCCCCGGACGACGCCACCCTCTACGAGTTCGGCGTGATCGGACACGGCCCTGAAGCGCTGGAACTCGCGGACCGGGTCGCCGAGCAGATCCGGATCTGGGACCGCGAATACCGTGGTCGCGAGGTGCAGTTCGAGATCCAAGACCTCGGCACCGCGCAGCCTGCGCCCCGGCCTGGCCGCTTCGCCTTCGACAACCCCCTCAACCGCATGATCATCGAGTGGCAGTGAGATGGACATCGGTCGGATAGCCCAGCGGTTCCCGCTGGTCGCACGTCCGCGTCCCGCCTGCCCGTCGCTCGCGGAGCGGGTCCGGGAAGTCAGCATGCTGGCTGAGGCCGCCGATCACGACGGCGGCCTCAGCTCCGCAGCCACGGCCCTGAACCGGGCAGCCCTCATCGCGAGCGACTGCGGGCTGCCCGACCTGGCGCGCGAACTGTGCTGGCGCCACGCGGACACGTACCCGTCTGCCCAGCCCTTCAGCGGACAACAGGCACGCTTGGCTCTCGAACCGCTCGTCAATCTCGCCCGCCTCCGCATTCGAGATGGCGACGGTGAGGGGGCTTACCAGGTACTCGCCTCCCTGTACGAAGGCGTCAGAGCCCAGGCTGAGACGGACATCGATGGCCGCTCGCTCTCGTTGGCGCGCCTGACCTCCACACCTGACGATCGTCGAACTGTGTGCCAATGGCTGTGGAGCGTGCTCCTCGGCGAAGGGACCCGCGCGCTGGTCGCGGCCCAGCAGTGGGACCGTGCGAGGGCGCACGTCGCCCAGCACAGAGGCGTCGGCCGTCGCCTGCTCGACGGACGCCAGGTAGAAATCGTGAGCCAGTGTCTCCACGGAGGCGCCGCGACGGCACGGCACGTATTGGCGGAAAGCACACTCTCCGAAGTCTGGGAGAGCCCCGTCGCTTCGTGTCTGGACTTGTTGTGCCGCACCGCCGGGGGCGAGCCAGTTCAGCAGGCCACCGTGAAGGTCACGGCAGATTACCTAGGACTCGAAGGCGCACCTGAACTCGCCGTATTCCGGACTCGCCTCGGCTTGACCGTGCTCGGTCTCTCGTCCACCGGGGGTGCCGAGGTCGCCCGCCGACTGGTGCATGACGCGATGCTCTCCCTGGACGGATACGTAGCCCGGGACATCCTCGCGAGCGCAGCTTGCTCAGCGGAGATGACCCGGCAACAACGACGCCGCCTGGTCGAAGCGGTTGCTTCGGCCGGGCTCGACCAGGACAGTGTCCCGCCCCACCTGGAGGAGATCCTCCTCAAGGCGGTGGAGATCAGCGCCGCAGCGGCGGCGAGGGAACTGGCGGCGCGGTAAGCAAATCCGACCGCATCAATACTTCTGCTCTCGTCGCTTGCCCTCGGGCTGTGTCTGCTCCTGGAGAATGATCAGGCGGGAGGAAGGTGCATCCAGTGGTGCGAACGCCAAAGCCTGCACTGCGGTGGTCCCCTCCCGGACGGGCAGTCGTAGGCGTCGAACGCGTTGGTCGGGACGAGCTTGCGCTGCGTTGTTCGCCCACAGACGGCTGGCTTCAGGGCTGCTCCGGAGGATGTCGTCTCGGAGCCGTTGGAGTTCCGCGCAGTCGGGGTGCAGCGCGAGCGCGTAGCGGATCTCGGCGAGGGCGGGGAGTGCCCAGTCGGTGGGCCAGTCGATGAGCTGTTGGCGGGCCTCTGCGGTGAGGAAGAGCCAGCGCATCGGGTTGCCGCCGAGGCTCGGGAACCAGTGGGCGTGTGAGGAGTTGGCGGCGACGATGTCCCACCACAGGTTCGAGATATAGGCGGGGTAGGGGAGGGCCTCCAGGACCGGCTGGACGAGGGGGGAAACCGGTTCGTCGCCGACCGGGGTGGCGAGCGGCGGGGGGTGACCCAGCGCGAGCTGGAAGAGGACGGTGCGTTCGGTGTCGCTCAAGTCCAGCACGGCGGCCAGGTCCTGGAGGAGGTCCATGCCGAAATCGCGAGGGGCGCCCCGTTCCAGTTCGCGGTACCACGTCACGCTGACCCGGGTCAGACGTGCGACGTCCCGCTGGGTGAGGCCCGGCCCGCGTCGGCGGAGAAGAGCGGCCGGGGCCGCTTGAGGCCGAGTGGCGCGCTTTCGCCACGCGCGCAGCAAGGTGCCCAGTTCGTTCCGGAGCGCTCGTGCTTGATGGTCTTGCTCACACATACGGCCCCCTCCGAGGGATTCACAGACGCCCTTGGTGATCCTTTATGCCGCTTTTGGCCCTTCGTCGCTGGAGATCATTATCCGCATTATTCCTGGCCGGGGATATTGAGCGGAGTTATGCATTCCGTTTGGGTGACGGCGCTCCGAGGGGCCGACGGAGGGGTTGGTGCCACGGAGAGTGGCGCTTGAGGTTGTGCAGGATGGGCGGAGCACGAAGCGTCCGTCCGGACGCTGTGGTGAAGGCTTTGCGGCGTGAACACGAGGACGAGAACATGTGGCCCTTCCCCGATCTTCTCCGGCGTCCACGGACCGTGGAACCTGGCGAGCGCGAGCTGCGCAGGCGCATCCGGCTCCGTTTCCGGAGGTTGGAGGTGCAGCCTCCGCTGAGCGTGCCGGACCTGTGCGAGGCGGTCGCGCAGGAGCGGGGCCGCGAGATCGAGCTGCGCCCGCTGGCGGTACCGGCCTGCGGGCCCCAGGGTCTCTGGCTCGATCTCCCCGCCGCGGACGTCATCGTCTTCCAGGAGCGCACCAGCCGGGTGCACCAGGACCACATCGTCCTCCACGAGCTGAGCCATATCGTCGCCGGGCACCGGGGATGCGCCGGGGTGGAAGGGCTCAGGCGCGCGTTCCCCGCGTTGAGCGACGCGGCGATCCGGCGGGTGCTGCAGCGGCACTCCTACTCCGGGGCCGAAGAGCGCGAGGCGGAGATGATCGCCACGATCATCGGGGAGTGGGCCTCCGTGCTCGACGAGATCGTCCCGCCCGGCCGCTGCGGCGACCGGGCCGGAGCGCGGGTGCGGGGCATTCTAGGAGACCACAGGGGCTGGCAGTGAGACTCGCCTTCACTCTCGTCTTGAGTCTTGCCGCCGGCTGGCGTGTGGTCCAGGCGGCGCGTCATCCACGGGATGTGCCGCTGCGCGCGGTCGCGGTGTGCATGGTGTGCATCTGGGGCATCTACGCCACCGCCGTGCCCGGGGACGCGGGGACGCTCGCGGCGCTGGCCGGGGATTCCGCCCCCGACCACCGGGTGGCCAAGGTCGTGCAGCACGTTCTGGTGGCGACCTGCGGCTATGCCCTTCTGTGCTTCTACCTCTACGCCGCTCCCACCTCCCGGGCCCGTCGCAGAGCCGTCCGGGAGGGGTTGGCGCTGTGCTTGGTCGTGGCCGCGCTCGCGGGGTTCGCGGCGTGGGCGCCGAGCGGTTCACTCACCCACGGCTACAGCGACACGGACATGGGCATCCCCCCGGTGCTCGGCTTCTATGGCGTGACCGCCGTGTACCTCGGCTACCTCATGGGGGCCACGTGCTGGTGGACCACCAGGCACGCGGGCATATCGAGGCAGCCGCACGCCGCCGGCATGTGGGTAGCGGCCTGGGGCCTGGGGGCGAGCGCCGTGGCGTGCGCCGCACACGTGGCGGCCATGGTGGCGCACGCGCTGGGAGGCACGACGGTGTTCTGGGTGCCGTGCGCCCAACTCCTCCTCGTCGCCGCGGTCGTCACCTTCGTCGCCGGGTTCAGCTACCCGGCCGTACGCCTGCGCGCGGCCGGACTGTCGCTGTGGTTTCGCCGTGTGCGTACCTACCGGCGGCTGGAGCCGCTGTGGCTCCTGCTGACCAGCACCTATCCGGATCTCGTCTTCGCTCCGCAACCGCGCGTCCGCAGCAGGGGCAGTGTCCATCGCCGTCTTCATCGCCGGATGATCGAGTGCCGTGACGGACTCGTCCGCGTCAGCCCTCACCTGGGGCTGGCGCCGTCCTCCTCGGTGCTGCTCGATCTGCCTCCGGACATCCTGGCCGAACGCCTGCGCACCGCGTGCGCCTCACCTCCTGTGAGAGGCACTACGGATTGCCCTCCGCTGAATTTCGCCGCATGGGGCGGACAGGGCCGGGAGGGCGATCTTCGGCAACTCCTGGAGCTGTCGGACGCTTTGCGGAGCCGGAGCCCGCGTCAGGACCAGCCTCAACCAGCACCGGGGTCATGCGTTCCGGTGCGGCGCGACTGAGCGCTCACTCTCCGGCGGACTCCCCGGTTTCCGGCTCGGTCCCGGAGTGCCGGGGCTGGGCGTTTCCCGGGGCGACGGCCGAGAACTCCTGGGCGATCCGGTTGATCTGGGCGATCAGGGCCGGAGGGAGCCCTTCGTCGCCGAGGCCGCGCGCGGCGAGCGCGCCGAGCGAGCCGTGTTGCAGCGCGCTCAGAGCCTGGAGCCCCTCCACGACTTGCCGGACCACGTCCTCGTTGGAGGCGAAGAACAGTTTGCTGACTCCGAAGAAGTCCGCCAGTCCCTCGATGACCACAGGACTGGCGCTGGTCGCTTGACCAGCGCGCAGCGCCGCGATCTCCTCGGCGTCGGTGACCTCGCTTCCCTCGGTCGTATTGACGCCGGTGGCGATCTCCTCATCGCCGGGCGCCTGCCCGACCGGGAAGGAGTGCTGGAGGAGGTAGTTGATCTTCTCCCCGATCGAGACGGGGATCGCGGTGGTGCCATCGGCGTCCGGCACGGCGTTGCCGAAGCTGCGTTCCTGCGCGGCCAGAAGGGCGTCCACGGTGACGCCGTACGCCTCGGCCAGCAACGGGACATACCGGTCTTTGAGGCGCCGCACGCCGCGTTCCGCTCCGCGGACCGGTCCCGCGCTCTTGGTCCCGATGATCTCGCTCGTCTCGTACTGGTACAAACCCGCGTCGCAGCGGAGGTCGGCGAGGTCCGGTAGTCCAGCGCGGGGGAAGAGGTCGTCCAGCCCCCGATCCAGGGCGCGCGCCAGCGCGGGGAGCTTCTCGGGCTCCGGTTCGGTCGGACTGTCGGCTTCCCAGCCCGCGACCGAGGACGTGCCCACACCTACGGTGGCCGCGACGTCGCCCTGGGACCGCTCCGCGGATCTGCGTACCGCGCGCACGAGGGCTCTGTCGAAGTGCCGGGCTGGCATCGGACTCCGTCCCCTTCTACACCAAACTGAAAGATTGTCGACTCGTTGACTTTGTTCCGTGGTCGGAATACTTTCAGCCTAGCAAAACGCGGTGCATGCGTCCGTCATCACGGCGGCAGCCGCCTGTGTGCTCAAACCGCCCGCGTCCCGAAGGTGATGTCGGGTTGGTGTCGGTCAGCGCCAACGCCCTCTACCCGCTGGATCGTTGGCCGACCTGCGCATATGTTGCTGGTCCCTCGGCGAGAGCCGCCAGGGAAAACACCCGGGAGGAGGGGACGGGGAGACCGAGTGCACCGCGGGGATACGCGACCGGCGCCCGGAAGTAGCAGCTTCCGAGCGCCGGGACCGCCACCCCCGAAGGGGCACGGATTCATAACCGGGGCGGACGGCTGACCTTTTCGACGAGAGCGGCCGACCTCCCCGCCTACAAGCGAGGAATTGTCGCATGCCCGACCACACCTCGGGAAGCACGGCCGTCGCCGTGACCACCGAGAACACCCAAGTTCACGCTGGGGATCGCCAGCAACGGCTCGCCGAGTTGCTCGCCGACATGGTGCCCGGCGCCCGCACCATCCGCGTCTCGCAGCTCGGGCCGGACCGGAGCTGGCCGAGCCCTCACGCCCGCGCCTTCGACGAGCGGGGCCGCCCGCTCGGACTCAACCGGGCGCAGCGCCTGACCGTCGCCCGGTGGGTGATGCGTGCCAGCCCGGAGCTGGACTGGGCCGAGCCGCACGACTTCGACCTCGTCTCTGGCGCCCTGCTGCCCGCCGCTGAGGGGCACGCCGTCGCGAACGGAGGCTGCTGACCATGGCCCGCATTCGCACCATCAAGCCGGAAGCGTTCGCCTCCGAGTCGCTCGCCGAGGTGTCCCTCGCCGCCGAGCGCACGTTCTTCGGGCTGCTCACCCAGGCCGACGACCACGGCCGATTCCGTGACCAGCCCGCTGTTCTCTCGGGGCTGCTGTGGTCCCTGCGCCCGGAGCATGGACCGGTCGGTGTCGAGGACGACCTGACCCAGCTCGCGGGGGCCGGGTTGATCTGCCGCTACGAGGTCGACGGCAAGAGGTACCTGCACATCGTCACCTTCCAGCGGCATCAGAGGATCAACCGGCCCAGCGGCATCCGCCACCCGGACTGCCCGGTCCACGACGCCGAGCGGCCTTCCACCGACGATGCGGCGCAGACTCCGGGAGCCCTCGCTGAGCCCTCATCGAAGGCTCACGGAGGACTCACGGAGGGCTCAGTGAGCCCTCACGGAGCAGTGCGTGAGGGCTCACTGAACGGCGAAACCGCAGGTCAACTCGCATTCGGTGAGGGCTCAGTGAGTCCTCACGGAGGGGGCGGTGAGCCTTCAGTGAGTCCTCATGGTCCGGATCTAGGACCTAGGAACGTGGATCTAGGATCTTCCCCTTCGGGGGGCGCTGCCGCGCCCGCACCGGAGTCCGTCTCCACCCAGCAGCTCATCGGCGAGTACGCCGCTTCCTGCGCCCACCGGCCGCCGAACGGGGTGCTCGGGCACCTCGGGCGCGAGGTCGCCAAGCTGCTGAAGGAGGGCATCGACCCGGAGCACATCCGTGCCGGGCTGGCTCGCCACAGGGCGAAGGCGCTGCATCCGAGCACGCTTCCGAGCTTGGTGAACGAGGCGATGAATGCCACCGGCTCGACGGGTGGCTTGGTGCGGCCGGAATCCGCGAATACCGTGCGCGGGCACCGGGCCTGGGCCAACCCGGCCGACCCTGCCGCCGCCTACGCCGAGGAGCTGTGATGCGCGACGTTGACGCCCAGCCCGTCGGCGGCATCGCCCGCCGCCTGACCGGCATCCTGAAGTCCCGGGGCATCGACCCCGACGCCCCGGTTGCCGACGATGCCGAGCCCAGCCCGGCGCTGGAGGCGGCCCAGGCCCGTATCCCGGCCCGCTACCAGGACGCGGTCGCCGACCACCCCGCCGTCGACGCCTGGGTGAGCGAGGTCGCCGCCGCCGGGCGCCGGGGCCCGGACGGTTCCCCGGGGATCGCCCAGGGCCGCTCGCTGCTGATCGTCGGCACCACCGGCACGGGCAAGACCCATCAGGCGTACGGTGCGGTGCGCAGCCTGTTGTCCGCCGGGGTGCGGCTGCGGTGGAAGGCGATCACCGCCGCCGACTTGTACGCCGAACTGCGGCCCCGGCAGGGCTGCGACGGCGAGCGGGAGCTTCAGGATCTGGCCCGCTGCCCGCTGCTGATCATCGACGACCTCGGTGCCGCGAAGGCCAGCGAGTGGACCGAGGAGATCACGATGCGGCTGATCGACCGCCGCTACACGCAGATGCTCCCGACCCTGGTGACCACCAACCTCGGCATGAGCGACCTGCGCGCGCACATCGGGGATCGCGTCGCCTCCCGGCTGACCGAGATGACCGACAAGGTCATCCTCGACGGCCCGGACCGCAGAAGGGCCCTGGCCGCCGAGCGCCGCCGCCTCACCGCCGTCTGACCCTCTCCGCGCGACCAACGGTCCGCCTCCCTTCACGCACCAACCCTCGGGCCGCGCCTGCCCGAACGCGCCCCGGGGGCCGATCGGAGACACCCCCATGCACCACACCCACACCGAGCCGCGCACCCTCGGCGACCACACCTGGCACAACCAGGCCGCCTGCCTGCCCACCACCACCAACCCGGTCGACCCGGAGATCTTCTTCCCGGAGCCGGAGGAGATGGACCGTATCCACGCAGCCAAGGCGCTGTGCGCGCAGTGCCCGGTCCGCCGCACCTGCCTGGACGCCGCCTTGGAGGCGGGGGATCGCGAGGGCATCCGGGGCGGGATGACCGAGGAGGAACGCGAGCCGCTGCACAGCAAGCTCCCCCTGCGCCTCGACTACGCCCGCGTCAACGCCACCCTGGCAGGGCACGACATACACCTGACCTACGCCGAGCGCCGGGAAGTCGGCCGCTCTGCCTACCAGGCAGGCGTCCCTGCTGTTCGCCTCGCCCGACTGCTGAAGATCACCGAGGAGCACGCGAAGAAGCGCTACCGGGAGTTGCGCCGTGAGGTCCGCAACCGCGCGGTCAACGGCCCCAGCAGCGACCAGGCCCCGCCCACTGCTCAGGCCGCCCGCGACAACCTCGGGACGGCCGCGTGACCCACACCGACGCGATACCGGTGCGCATCACCGGCTGGGACCGCGCCGCCATCGTCACCCTCGGCGCCGCCGGGTGCGCCCTGTCCTACGACGCGCTGCAGCAGATGGCCGTGGCCATCCACATCCGGGGACTGCTTACTTACCTCTTTCCCTTCGTCATCGACGGGTTCATCGGCTACGGGGTGCGTGCGGTGCTGGTGATGCGCAGCGCCTCTCTCGGCGCCCGCGTATATGTGTGGGCCCTGTTCGGTATCGCGACTGCCGCGAGTATCTGGGCCAACGCCCTGCACGCTGTCCGCCTCAACGATCGGGCCCCGAGCGGCGGCGGTCTCCAGCTCGGGGACGTCGCGGTCGGCGTGCTGTCCACGCTCGCCCCGCTGGCCCTGGCCGGAGCCGTCCACCTGTACATCCTCATCGCCCGCCGAGCCGCCCAGCCCGGACACTCGGACGCGGCCGGTGCGGACACCTCGGCCGTGCGCACCGAGCGGGTCACCGCTGCCCTTACGGACAGCGGGTCCGGCCGGGGCGCGACGGAGAGCCCGGACACTGTCCGGCCGGTCACCGGTCAGCAGCCCTCCGCACTGTCCGCTGGGGCCTCCGGCCGTCCGGCGGACACCCGCCCGGAGGGCCGGAGCGGGCAGCCGGTCACCGGCTCCGAAGACGCACCGGAGCATCATGGGCGCGACGCTGATCTCGACGGAGAGCCGGACACCAGATCCGGTCACCCCTCCCCGCACGGGACGCCCACTCCGGACCTGTCGGCGGGCAACGGCGATGCGGAGACGGGCTCCCCGTCCGCTCCCGATGAGGTCGAGGACCTGCTGCCGATCGCCCGCCGCGCGGTGTCCGAGGGCGGGAAGCTGACCCGCCAGGTGGTCGCCGACGCCATCCGGGGACAGGGCCTCCCGCTGTCCAACGACCGGCTGACCGAGCTGATGCAGCAGCTCCGTACCGAAGCGGGCGACCGAACCCTCCGCTCCACCGGCTGACCGCCACGAACCCACCCGGCGGACACCCCGCCCGGTCATCCCGGTCACTCCGGACACCGACAGCGGGGTGGCCCCCCCACCCGGTCACCCCACGACCCCTCCATCCCAACCGCCTTCACCCGGGAGATCCCAGTGCGTACCACTCCGCCGACCACCGAGGAGATCGACGTGTGGCTCGCAGTGCTGCGCGTCCACGGCCACCTGCACCACGCCGAACCCGGCTCCGAGGGGACCTGGACCGTGCGGCGGACACCCGCCAGCACCCCGCACACGCTGCACCATCCCGTCCTTGCCCTCGACTACATCGCCGACGTCCTGCGCGACGTCCGCGTCGAAGCCGGAGACGTTGCCCGATGAGGCACCCGGACACCTCGGCCACCTCGTCCGAGGGGAGCGCGTACGGCAAGCCGGCACGAGGCCGAGCAAGCTATACCTTGCGAAACTCCCTCGACGGCGCCGCCGTCGAGGGAGTTTCGCAAGGGCATGCCTCCGCCCCCGGAGGGGCGGAGGAGGTCCGGCACCAGGGGGCGCCGGACCAGGCTGCGACCGGGGGCGGATCGCAGCCGACGGGGGAGATGTCGCCGAGTGACGCCGTCGAGACGCGTATGCGCCCGCGTCTTCGCCAGTCCCTGCAGCGCGACCGCGTGCGCAGCGTCCGCCTGACCGCCGATGAACTCATCGACGTCCAGCGCGCCGCCGAAGCGATGGGCTTGCGGGTCGCCGGGTTTCTCGCCGACGCCGCGGTCGCCGTGGCTCGCGCCCAGGACGGTCCGCACACATGGCTGATGGACCAGCGCACTCTCGTCGAGGAGCTGATGCGCGCTTCCGCCCAGCTCGCCCGCGTCGGCAACAACCTCAACCAAGTCGCCCGCGCGCTCAACAGCGGTGGCGCGGCCCCGTACGCCGAAGACGCCCTCGCCCGCGTACGGCAGGCAGCCGCCCGCGTCGAGGCCGCCGCCGCCGAGATCGCGAAGCGCTGACCGCCGTGGTGCCCGACATCTCCCTCGGCGGCCGGACCTACGGCCTGCTCGCCTACCTCTACGGGCCCGGCCGCCGCGACGAACACCTCGACCCGCACCTGGTCGCCTCCTGGCAACCGGAGCTGGCCCCCGATCCGGGCCGCGATCCGGCCGCGACGCTCAAGCAGTTGCAGGAGCGCCTCGACCTACCAGTGGAGGCCGTGCCGGAACACCGCCGACCGAAACAGCACGTGTGGCACTGCCCGGTCCGTACCGATCCCGGCGACCGGCACCTGTCGGATGCCGAGTGGGCCGAGGTCGCCCGCCGAGTCGTGGCCGCCACCGGCATCGCCGAAGAGGGTGACGAACGAGCGTGCCGCTGGATCGCCGTACGCCACGCCGAGGATCACATCCACATCGTTGCCACCCTCAAGCGCGCGGACGGACGTTCCCCGCGTCGGCACGACGACTACAACCGCGCTCAGGCCGAATGCCGCCAGATCGAGAAGGACTTCGGCCTGCGCCGGCTCAACCCCGGTGACCGCACTGCCGCGAAGCGGCCCACCAGCGCCGAGCGTGCCAAGGCCGAACGCGCGGGCCGTACCGTCACCGCCCGCGAACTCCTGCGTGACCATGTCCGCCAGGCCATGGCAGGCGCTGCTGACGAAGCCGAGTTCTTCGACCGGCTGACCGAGGCGGGAGTACGCCTCGACCGACGGCTCGCACCCTCCGGCGACGTCCTCGGGTACAGGGTCGCCCTTCCCGGCGACCGCAACCGCGCGGGCCAGCCGGTCTGGTTCCCCGGCTCCCGCCTTGGCCACGACCTTTCCCTCCCCAAGATCCGAAGGCGCCTCGGCAGCCCGGAAGACGCTGACGTCCCGCCCGCCGACGACCGCCCCCGCCAGTGTGAGGGACCTGCGCGAGCCCGCCGCGACGTCACCGGCATCGTGGAGCGCACCACCACGGCTTACGCCGACGACGGCGACGAAGCCGAGGCTGCCGCGCAGCTCTCCGGCCTCGGCGAAGTCCTCGACGCCGTAGCCCAGACCTCTCCGGCCTCCACCCGGCAGCAGGTGACCGCAGCAGCCCGTGCCTTCGAACGCGCCACCCGCTTCCACACTCGCGCCGAACGCGCTGACGACCGAGCCGTTCGCTTCGCCGCGCGCGGCATCATCCAGGCCGGCAACGCCCTGGGGCGAGGCGAGGACGGCGGCGCGACCGCCATGCTCTTGTCCACCCTGGTCCTTGCCACCATCGCCGCCGCCCGCTGGCACACCGCCCGCCGGCACCACCAGCAAGCAGCCGCAGCCCGGCAGGCCGCCGACCAGCTCCGCGCCGCCTACCGCACGGCCGCGACCTCGCCCCTGCGCGCGATGCGTGCGCAGGGGCGCCGCTTGCCCGAGCGCGTACGGACCCGTCATACCGGCACGGTCGAAGCCGCTCTTCCCGGCCGCACCGGCAGCCTTCGCCGCGAGGACGGCTGGGACGCGCTGGTCGCCACCCTCGACCAGGCCGAGAATGCCGGGCACAACCCCGAAGCCCTGCTCCAGCAGGCCGTCGCATGGCGCGAGCTGAACACCGCAGACAGCGTCACCGACGTCCTGGTCTGGCGCCTGCGGCGCATCGGGCGGCTCCCCGCGGACCCGTCACAGCCCCGCGCCGACACCCGCACCACGGAACAACAGCCCCAGCCAGCACGAACCCACACCGCCACCCCGACGACACAGAACCCCGCCGCACCCGAGCACCGACGAAGGCGCTGAAGGCGCGGCACAAAGGGCTGGACGAGTCCGATCCCGCCTGTTAGGGCTGGTCAGAGGAACACAAGGAGCCGATGCGCATGACCACCGAAGAACTCCACCACTCCAGAACCACCCTCCCGGAGACGACGCCCGGCGACGACCCGCTGCTGCGACTGCAAGAAGCGAACGAACCGGACGACTCCATCGGGACATACACCACCACCCACCCGGGCCCGATCACCATCACCGGCATCACCGTCATGTGCGCGAAGTGCGGCGCCCGCCGCGACTGGCTGGTCATCTGCGACCGCCGCAACCAGATCTTCCTGCGCTGCCGCTGTACCCATGAGTGGCACGAGCCCGAGCTGACCCGGGTCGACTTCGAGGCCATGGCAGGCGAAGGCGGCCAGAAGTACCCAAGCCTCGACGCAGTCATCCGGGACACGGGCTACGACGGCACGCTGGCGGGCACCTACCTCCCGGACGACTGGGATGCAGGAATGCGGGGCTGACGTGTTGACAGCGCGGCCCGTGGGGCCGAGCGCATGAGCGTCGTCCTCAGATGCGGCGGCTGGATTCGATGACAAGGATTTCCACGGACGGGTTCGGTGGCAGCGGCCACGGACTCACCGCGAAATGACTCCCTCAAGAAGGGGCGTACCGGCCGAAGAAGTTAATACTGTGAGGGAAACCTAGTGCTAACAACCTCTCCGTCGGCTCACTAGTGTTGTCCGGCAACTGGCTGCCCCCGCCATGGAGTCAGCCGCAGTAGGAGAGGAGTGTGCCGAAACCTATGCGATTACCCAGACTTCAGCCACGTGCCGCACTGACGAGACTGGCCCGGTTGTTGCCTGTCGGTGTCCTGCTGGCCGTGTCGCTGACCGTGGTGGACCTCCCCGGCGCTTCGACGCCGGCTCATGCCGCCGCGACGGACCGTACGGTCGGCTCCTGGAACATGGAAGGCCAGTTCCAGGGCGGCGATGGCCGGCCGGAATCGCGCTGGCATACCAGCGTCCAGCCCCGGCTCAATGACGGCGTCGAGGTCGTGGCTCTTCAGGAAGCGGGCAACGAGCCGCCCGGACGGTGGACCGACCGGGTCTTCCCGCAGCCGGGCGTCGCCGAGCACGTCTGGCAGATGGGCACCGAGACGCGACCGGATGTAGTGAACATCTACTGGGGCAGCACCGGTCAGCAGCGCAACGGCCTCGCCATCGTCACCCGGGAGACGGCGGTAGACGCCGTGGTCCTTCCCGTCCACTCCGACAACGACAACGACGACTCCCGGCCCATCATGGGCGTGCAGATCGGCAATGACTGGTACTTCACCGGCCACGCCAGGTCCCACGGAGGCCGGGCGAACGACAACGCGCTCATGTACCAGGCGGCCGAAGAGTTCATGGAGCGCCAGCACCCGGGCCAGGACTGGCTGATGCTCGCCGACTTCAACAACGGGCCCGCCAGCCTCCCGCAGCCCCTCCAGGACCGCGTCATCGCCGCCGACGAGCCCACTCAGGAGGGCGGGGGCGAGCTGGACTTCTTCATGTCGGGGCAGCGGACCAACGGGACCCTCAGTGTCGAGCGCCGGGGCATCAGCTCCGACCACTTCCTGCTCACGATCGCGCAGCAGAACTGCCGCAGAGACGGCGCTGACTGCGATGCCGTCCCGCTACCGGGCCGCAGCTACCACTACTTCTCGGCGCATGAGCAGGACAAGCTCATCACTCTCGGCTGGCCGTCCCTGTACGAGTTCGACGAGAAGAAGGACAAGGAGGACGGCACGGACTACCGGGTGAACGTGCGCTACAGCGATGTGCCCGGCAGGTACTTGTTGTCGTTCGGGAAAACCGGATACACGTGGTGCATCGATCGCGACAGCGACAACTACCACACGTCAGCCGCGGGGTGTGACCCGTCCAAGGAGAGCCAGCACTGGGAGCTGACCGGCGACCGGATCCATTCCCCGAACCTCGGCGCGGAACTCCAGCCGGGCGGCGCCCGCGGCGACGACCTCGTCGTGAACGCCAAGCCCTACTACTGGCTACCGAAGGAGGTGGACACGCTCCAGCGTGCGGGCGTGGGCGAGCGCGGCATGCCGGCGCCCCCCGGGGACGGCGGCGACGGCCCGACGACCCCCCGCAGCGGCGACGCTCCTCCGGCCCCGGGAAGCGGCGACTCCCGGACGACCCCCGACACCACGGACACGGGCGACGCCCTCGGGGACGCCGCCGACGCCATCGGAACCGCCCTCGGGGCAGGCTGACCACCGGTTAGATCAAGCACGAGCCCAGCCCACCGGTGCCCTCCGCCTCACGACGAGGCGGAGGGCGCTGAGGTGTGGGGGCGGATGTGGCCGGCGGGCGCACCCGCAGGGGCGGCCCTGGAGCAGGGTGCTTTATCCGAGGAGTCGATTCGCCAGGCGTAGCGCGTTTACGGCCAGTGACAAGGCGCCATGCAATCCGAGGACCTCGTGGAGCGTGGGGCGGACGATAGCGGTCCAGTCCCCTCGAAGACCTGGCCGGCCAGCGAGGACGACCTCTGTGCCGGCCGGCCCGAGGTGGGCGACCCCATCCATCCCGCCGTCGAGGTCTGGGCGCAGGCCCCAGGCGAGGAGTATGCGCCGTCGGGAATGCGGTCGACTTCATTGCCGAGCCAGGCCGCCGAGATCGGAGTATCCGGGCAGCAGGGGGCTCTCTGAACGATCGCGCCACGAGACCATGCGGGCATGGGGGCCTGTGCGCGGTCGGTCAGGGAAAACCAGCCCGCGGTATCCAGGGCTGGTCTCTGCTCTCGCCGGGGCTCGGTGGGTCGGATCACGGGTGCCCCTGGGCGTTGAAGTCGGATTGCCAGGAGCGTTGTTCGCGGCGGCGGGCGATACGGCGCCCGCGCTTCTTCGCCAGGGCGCGGGAGCGCGTGCCGTATTCGTCCGGGAAGAAGTAGCAGGTGCAGCTCCGGTTTGCTCGTATAGATGGTTGGGCGTGTCCGGGAACGGTCTTGCCGTCCATGTCGCTCACGAGGTGCCTCCGTCGGTTGGCGGGTTGGGGAGTGGAGGAACACGGCCCGCTACACGGCATGGCAGGCCGTGTCGCGGGCTGAGGGCGGTCTTAGGACCAGGACAGTTCGGTGCGTACAGCGGGCGGGAGGTAGCCCTCTTGGCCGTTCTCGGCGATGTAGACGACGGTGGCGGGCCCGTCGGTCACGGTGAGGACCTGGTCGATGCGGTGGGCGAAGGGCCAGTCGGGGTTGATGGCGAGGAAGACCGGTTGGTCGTGGTCGAGGGTGTGCAACTGGTGGATCAGTTGTCCGACCGTGAGCGTGCGGGACATGAGACCTCCGTGGTGCGGGTTGTAACAGCGGGCTGGCCGTGCCGTGGGTGTCAGATGCAGTCGCAGTACCGGCCGGGGTAGGCGATGAGCGCGGCGAGGAATCCGGCGACGGCGTGGGCGGGGATGTCGTGGTCGAAGGAGGTGCTCCAGGCGCGGCGGCCGTCGGGTCCGTGGACGCTGATGTGCCACAGCTCGCCGAAGGCGGCCTCGGAGCTTTCGGGCAGGAACCCGACGAAGACACGGCGGTCCGGGCTGGCGCAGTAGACGTTGGCCTTGGGGTCGTCGACCGTGGTCCAGCCGCAGTTGTCCAGCAGCCGCAGACGGGCTCCGCGCAGTGGCATTCGAGCAGCCACTCGCGGTTGGTGGAGTCGGGGCGAGCTGGTGTAAGAGTGTTGGACGTCACGAGGAACCCCTTCGTTGACCTGCGGGTTTTCGAGCCGTCCGTACGTTGACTTGGAATGGGAGCGTCATTCCAGTCCGTGGGCCGGGTTGGTGTCTGCCGGAGGCGAACTCGGCCCGGGGGGAGCGGGGTCAACTTCTCGTGGGGGAACGAATCGGTCGCCCCGCGGGCTGCTTGCGGGGCGACCGATGACGAAGAGGGAGGGAAGGCGTGTGGACGCGGAGGAGCGGTTACCGGTTCGAGGAGAGCATCGATGATGCCGAGGCGGGCTCCGTGGGGCGGGCTCGTGCGGCAGGCGGAGGGCGTATCGAGCTGACGGCCGAGGAACTGGCCCGAGTCCTCGACCGGCCCCTGCCCCATGGTTGCCGACAGATCAAGTGCGCAACCGCCTTCCTGCACCGGCTCGGCAAGCGGAACATCAACCTCGCAACCTGCGGCCAGCTCGACATCGACGCGTGGTGGGCCGAGAACACCGAACATGCCCGCACCTGCTTGCGAGCCTTCCTCAACTGGGCCATGCAGACCCGCCACTGCCCAAGCTTCCTCTCCATCCCGGCCATGAAGGTCTCCCGGTGGGCCGCACTAAGCGACGACGAGCGCCTCGACGCCCTCGGCCGACTGCTGACCGACACGGTCACACCGACGCGGCTCCGAATCGCCGGAATCATCGTGCTCCTCTACACGCAGCCCGTGAGCCGCATCGTCCACCCTCGACGACGTCATCCGCGACGGCGACACCGTGCTGCTACGGCTCGGGGAGTCACCCTCACTGATCCCCACGCCGGTCGCTGACCTGCTGCTGAAACACATCGCACACCGCGACAACATGAACACTGCGGCCAACCCGGCGTCCCGCTGGCTCTTCCCCGGCCGCGGGGCCGGTCAGCCCGCCCGCCCCGATCACCTGTCCGCGCTGCTGAACGAGATCGGAGTCCCGGCCGCAGCTGCCCGCGGCGCCGCCATCCGCCAGCAGCTCCTTGACATGCCCGCCCCCGTGGTCGCGGACGCTCTCGGCTACCACCACAAGACCACCACCCGGCTCCGCAACGAGACCGGCGGCACATGGAGCCGATACGGCCCAGGGGCTTGCGGAAGGTCACCAGCGGGCTGGGCTCCTCGGGGAACCGGCGACAGTTGATGACGAGATCCCACCAGTATCAAACCTCGCCTGCCCACCCACGGACTGGCGGCATCCATCTCCCCGGCCGCTGCCAGACGACGGAAGGCGTTGATGTGGGACAAGCCCGCACCGTTGAGGTGCGGATCAAGCGGGTGGCCGGCCACGGGCCAAGTGGCGCCTCGTCAGCGTCCAGACGGATCGACGGGGCCGGAGCAGGCAGCGGCCGGTAGGCATTTTCTCCTGCCAGTTTCTCTACATGCCGTACTCCGACACGCCTGGGCCCGTCACCCGTGTGCCTCGAAATATTCACCAACAGGGGTTCTGCCGTCGCGCTCCCTTGAATTTGGTCACTAATCTGCAATAAGTGACTCCAGGGGGAGCCCCTCGGCATGACGATCCCTTCCTCTGCCCTCAGCTTTCCTTTCCTCGTTCCCCCCCCCGAGGCCGGTCTCGGCATGGACAGATTGGTGCCCGATGTCTGCAGATGGCGTACAAGGCGCAATGCAAAAAGGGGAGGGCAAGTCACTGTCCGACCTCGCCAAGCAGGTGGACGGGCTGTTCTTGCCGAGCGACTGGGATTTTCATCTACAGGACGTCTTCGTCAAGACGATCGACGGCTCGGGCTCTGAGGACAAAGGGGGGTGGGTGGGAACAGCAGCCCTCAAGCGGTCAGATGCTCAAGCGGCGCGTCTGTCGCAGATGTACATCATCGGTGTGCCGATGAAGGAGGGAGAAAAGGACGTCTGGCGCCATGTGGTCGTGGTGGATGTCGATGTGAACTTCAGCCTCAAAGAAGTTCCGGTCGTGGGCCAGGTTTTGAAGCAGGTGACCATCAAGCATGTCAATCTGCTGTGCAACCGAGTGATCCTCACGGAGCAGTCATCCAAGAAGCTCAACGAGCTCCTCAAGAAAGCCGGCGTGACCAAGTTCGCCTTGCCTGTGCCGAAGTTCACCCAATTTGACGACGATATCGCCGTCGGTGCGCACCTGCTGGTGACCTACGGGATCGGGACGGCAGAGCAGCCGGCCTTGAGCGTGGATCTGCCGAAGGGAGGCGAACAGCGGGACCTGGTGGTCGGCTCGGGGGGCGGGGCGGCAGCGGGCGGCTCGTCGTGGGGAAGCCTGAGCAAGGTCGCCAAAGGGGTGCGGCGTATCAATTTCGCCTATGTGCCGGCTGTGCCGACAGCCAAGGGCAGCACGCCGGCTCGGCCGGGGCGGATCGTCGTGAGCTTGGACGCGGCGGGCGAGCTGGGGCCGTTGACGCTGGAATTCAAGGGTGCCGGGGTGGTCTGCCCCGTGGATACCTTCAAGCCCTCGGCGACCCTCAGCGGAGTCGGCGTCAGTTTCTTGTGGGGGACGGCGGAGCTGGGGATCCGGGTCGCCGGCGGGCTGGTACTCAATCCGCTGGCGTGGGCCGACGACCATCTGGTGCAGCTGGACGGTGCGGTGATGGTGTACCTGCCCGCCATCGCGGCGACCGTGGCGGGGTCCTACCGGCAGATGAAGGGGCAGGACGACCCCTCCGTGTTCTTGTTCGGTGAACTGGACTTCAGTCAGATGGTGGGGGGCGGGTTCGGGCCGCCGTGCTTCACGGTGCGGCGGGTGATGCTGGGCGGTGGCTACAACAGTGAGGTGCGGCTACCGAAGCCCGATGAGGTGGAGAAGTTCCCGCTGGTGGCGGGGCTGACGGACGAGACCGCTGTGGGCAAGGACCCGACCCCGCTGCAGGTGCTGGACAAACTGACGAGCGGCGATACGCCGTGGATCACACCGAAGGCCCAGAACTTCTGGGCGGCCGGCGGCCTGGAGTTCGAGACCTTCAAGATCTTGGCCAAGGTCTTGCTGCTGGTGGAGTTCGGCAACGACTGGTCCGTGTCCGTTTTGGGTCTGGTCACGCTCCAGTTGCCCCTGGACTCGAAGGATCCGGCAGCGAAACTCGTGGGCCAGCTTGCGGGTCAGCTCGAACACCGCTCGGTGAAGGTGCAGCAGAAGGATGCGGGCGGCAAGGACGTAGCGGTCGGTGACGAAGAGACGGTGCTCACCGCGTCGGTCGTGCTGGGTTCCAACTCGTATCTGTTCAGCGATGACGCCCGGTTGACGGGCGGGGTCGCGATGCGGGTGTGGACGCAGGGCCCTCATGCGGGCGATTTCGTGTTCACCCTCGGGGGGTATGCGCCGAGCTACAAAGTGCCCGACCACTACCCCAATGTGCCGCGCGTCGGGGTGACGTTCAACATCGGCCCGGTGACGATGCGCGCCGAGGTGTATTTCGCGTTCACGCCGCGTGCGGTGATGGCCGGCGGAAACCTGTCGATGGTCCAGAATCTCGGCTGGCTGCGGTGGTGGCTGAGTGTGCATGTGGACGGCTGGATCGGCTGGGACCCGTTTACGGCGTATCTGTCGTTGGGGGCATCGGTCGGTATCGCGGCGGACCTCAATATCGGGCCCGTGCATGTGCGCCCGTCGGTGGAGCTGGGGGTCGACCTCGCCTTGTGGTGGTGCCCGGACTTCGGTGGCCACTGGAGCGTCTCGCTGTGGTTCGCCTCCATCTCGGGAGATTTCGGCAGCGACCTGCAACAGAAGCTCCCGGTCGACTGGGACCAGTTCAAGCGCACGGTCCCCAAGCCGGTAATCCTGCCCCGCAGGAACACCGAGATTCCGGAAGAAGGCACGGCCGGCCCGTACAAGCCTGTCCCGGATAAGGACACCGCACCGATCGCGGGAGAGGAGGCGAACGGACAGGCCATCAACGGTTCCCAAAACGGTTTCACGTTCTCGGCCACCATCCAGGCCCCGGCCAAGGAGGTGTACGTGCGCCCGCCCACCGGGGAGCCCGTGCGCGAGGCCAAGATGACGGACGCGGTGCATATCCGGGAGATGAAACGCTCCGACGTCGCCTCACGGCTCGACGTGCAGTTCAGCTACCTGGCGCGCCAGGGGGAGCCGCTGCCAGCCGGCCACCCGGTCTTCCAGGACGCGTTCTGGGAGGCGTGGTCCTACAAACCAACCTATGCGAACCTCCCGTTCGCCAAATGGGGAGACCCGAAGGTGGAAGCGCCCAAGTCCACATCGGACTTGGTGCCCCACCAACTGACGGGCCTGGAGATCACTGTACCGGCGCCCACAGCGCGGTGTGCCGCGAGGCATGACAACCGCCCGCTGCAGGCGGACGCGGCCGACATCGAAATGGAGACCATCTACGCCTACGACGATGAGCGGGACGCCGGCATGCCGCTGACCGCGCAGGCGGCGGCCCAGGGCAGTGCCGCAGCGTTCTCGCCGGGAGCCGCCCATGTGGTCAAGGACGGGATCGCCTCCTCGCCAATCCAGCAGACGCGCGGCCAGTTGTTCGAGGCGTTGAAGGGGGCGGGCTGTCTGCGGACGTCGAAGAACGACGGACTCGACAGGTACGCACGTGAGGTGCTGGCCACCTTGACCGATGACCCGCTGCTGGAGGCAGCGGCCTGACCGAGCTCGGAGCTGTGATGTCGCAAGCCGCCATGTCGCTGGTCGGCACCCCGTTGAGCGTGTCGTTCTACGACAGCTATGTGCCCCAGATCCCGCCCGGGGAGTACACCGTCCGCACCACCCACACCCTGGACGGCAAGCAGCTCGACCCTACCGATCAGACCTTCACCATCGCTGCTCCCCGATTCCTTGTCGGCCAGGATCTGGTCGAGGCGGTGTATCCGGCGCAGGGAGCGCTGGGGGACTACCAACTGGTGGCCCCGCACATCACGCTCAACCGCGAGCTGCTGCCGTGGTCGCGCCCGTTGACCGTGAGCGGCAGCGAACTGGGCGAGCCCTGGATGACGCTGCTGCTGCTGCGCGAGGAGGAAATCCTGCGCAGCGCACCCGCGACGGCCAAGGAGGCGCTGCAGGCCACGTCGGAGGTCGCCGTGCCGGCGCTGGGGGACATCGGGGCCGAGGCGCAGACGATTTCCTGCCAGACGATCGAGATCAGCGTGGAGACCTTCGACCGGGTCGCCCCCCGGCGCCCGGAGCTGCCCTACCTGGTGCACGCCCGGGAGGTGGACGAAAAGCTGCCGCACCATCTGGGGCTGTTCCGCGAGGACGGCGAGCGGATGCGCACGGGGAAGTTCGCGGTCGCCTTCACCTCCCGTCTGCCGCGGCTGAGCGGCCGCTACCAGGCGCACTTGGTGTCACTGGAGGGCTGCGAGAGCTACTTCCAGAGCGCGGGCCGCCCTGCGCGGCTGCGGCTGTTCTCGCTGTACTCCTGGTCCTTCGAACAGGTCACGGGCGGCCGTAGCGGGTTCACGGCCCGAATGCGGCACCTGGCGGCGCCCGCCGCTCCCAAGGGCGAGCACGCCGCGGCCCTGGGGCTGCGACTTGCGCCGACGAGCCCGACGCCCCCCGGTGACCTGGGCCGGCACGTCACCGACCGCCTGGGATGGGGCTATACCCCGATCAGTTACCACACCCTGGGCGCCGAAGACACCTTCGCCTGGTACCGGGGCCCGTTTGTGCCTGCCCCCGCGTTGAAGGCGCCGTGGGCGGATGCGACAGGCACGCTTCGGCATCTGGAGCGTCCTGACAGCGCATTGATCTACCTCAAACGCTATGGCATCTATGACCTGAGCTACGCGGCCGCCTGGACGCTGGGCCGTCTGCTGGCCCTTTCGACCGGCGATGTGTCGGCTCCCTTGCTGCGGGCCCGCAACGCGGCCTGGCGGGCCCTGCACCTGAGTGCGGCTGATGCCACCAGCCCCTTCACCCGGTGCGGGCCGAGCGCACAGGACCATTCGGAGGCCGAGCCGCTGAGCGGGCTGGAGCTGGTGGACCACCTGATGGCTACTCACCTTCCCGACCTGCTGGCAGGTCTGCCCACGCCGCCGGGTGACGCCGACCGGCCCGCCCCGGAACCGGTCGTGGCCGCGGCGCCCTGCCACGAGCACGATGAGCGGCCCTGTGCACCGCGGCCGGCCCTGTCGGCCGCGGTGCAGCAGGCCGCCGCTGACCCTGGCATCCGCCGCCGAATCCGCCGGGCCATCGCGCCCCACGTGCACGTCCCGGCCCCCACCGGCGCCCCCGACACGGCCCCGGAGGCCCCAGGAGCAGGAGCGGCCCAAGACGTCTACCGGGACGCCCCGTTCCTGTCCGCGGCCCACCTCGACGCCTGGACGCTGCTGTGCGCGGTGCCCTTCCACTACCTGGTCCCCGATGCCCGCGCCCTGCCCGAGGAGAGTCTGCGCTTCTTCTACCTCGACCCCGCCTGGCTCCAGGCTCTGGTCGACGGCGCCGTCAGCGTGGGGGTGGCCACCACCCTGGACAGCGTGATCACCGCCGAGCTGCGGGAGGCGGTGGCCGCCACCACCGACGTCCTGCCCTGCGGGATGCTGCTGCGCACCCAGTTGACCCTCGACATCCCCAACCTCTTGATCACGGCGACCCGCAAGGGCGAGACGGTGACCACGTTCCGGCGCAAGATGGGCAGCGGCGTGTGGTTGCTGCTGTTCGCCGACGTCCCGGACAAGATCGTGTTCGCGGAGCCCTACCACGGCCTGCACTTCGGCCTCGATGAGTCCAACGAGGGCGCTGCCGCTACCTGCCAGATCAACTTGCGGGCCCTGAAGGACGGCAACGCGGGGCACCGCGTCGGCACCAACCTGGGCCGGCAACTCAAGGACGTCCAGCGGTTCCTGCGGCCGGTGCCCGACGGGACACCCGACGTGCTGTGCCTGCTGTCGGCCAAGGACTCGCCCAAGGCCCCCACGCGCGGCGAGGAGCCGGCGGCCGGCGGTCTGGTGGCCGCCCTGGCCCAGGCCCTGGCGGACGCCGGCCAGTTCGACATCGCCCAGCGCCGCCTGCTCTCGCCGGCCGAGTTCGCCCTGCAGTGCGTCGACGGCCCGCAGACGATGACCTTCAGCTACCCGAGGTGACCTCCCCCATGTCTTCCCAGCCTCTCCTGGTGCCCATCCAGGTCGACGCCCTTGTGGTGACCAGCGATGCGCTGGCCGCGGGGCACTTCAAGCGCTGGCGCCCCGACTTCCGAAACCTCATCGACCACCAGGACCCCGAAGACGCCGTTCTGGAAGACTTCACCAATCCGAAGTGGCACTGCGGCATGTACCTGCACTGGCGGCTTCCGGAAAGCCTGTGCGAGGGCAAGCAGCAGCCGGATGGCTCACTGGCCTTCCCCAAGATCCCCAACAGGTGGCTCGTCATCCGCACCAGCGGGGAAAACGCCGCCGCCCGCACCGTCAGCGGCGCCTGGGTCGTCGAGAGCGACTACCTCGACAGCCAACACCCCGACCCGGTGGACGGCATGAATGAGGGCACCTCGCCCTACCTGCTGACCCGCATCAACGGCCGTGACATCTCCCCGCCCCAAAAGGACTCCCTGGGCTCGCGCACCGTCGGCATCGACCCGAGCGACTGGAAGGAGCGCGACCCCGACGGCGAGCTGTTCCTCGACATCCTCGGCCCCGGCCTGCCGACCTTCTCCGCCTTCCAGCCCTACAACGAAAACGTGCTGTCCTTCCACGACAGCAGCGCGGACTGGCCCAGCGACAACGTGCAAAACCCCGACGAAAAGTGGACGCTCAGCTACTGCGTCCTGGGCTGGTACTCCAACGCCGCCTACGACCCCGCCCGCGCCAAGGACGCCAAGCAAGCGCTGGAATCCCTGCGCTGGAAGCTGCAGCAGCCTGACGCCGCGGGGGCCGGCTCCGTCTACTACGGCACGGTCTTGGCCCTGAACGGATCGGGAGCCGGCGAGGCCGTCAACAGGCCCAGCGCCGCAAGCGTGAACATCGCCATCGGCAGCAACGTCGATGACGCGTGGAGCGCGCTGCCTCCCACCGACAGCCCCAAGGCCGGACCCGGCGAGCGCGGCACCGCTGGCGAGCGCCGCCACCAGGCCCTGGCCGCCCTGCTGGCTGGCACCTGCGAATACCTCAACACGCCCGACGGGCCCGTCAAGACCGCCTTCGCCCAGCACGCCGCCGGGTTCGGCGCCGCGCCGACCAGCCCGCAGTGGTCCCTGACCGATCCGCGCACCCCGGGCCCAACCCAAACCCCCGACGCCCAGCCGCCCAGCACCGATGACCTGGCCGACCTCAACCACCGGCAAGCACAGCTACGGCAAGCGGACGCCGCGCTGGCCCAGGCCCGCCAGCGCCTGGCCGACCTCTGGCGGCTGAAAGGCATCAGCCAGATCCAGGGCGAGACCGAGAACGCCAAGGCCCTGGAGGCGCAGTTGCGACACGCTCTGGAGGACGCCACCCGTCAGCGCGACGCCGCCGCCACGCTCCGCCAAGACGTCGCCCGCCAGCAGGCCAGCGTGCAGCAGACCGCCCAGGCCGCCGGCCTTTCGCTCACCTCGTCCCCCGCGGCCCCCTACGAGCACCCCCAAGACCCGACCATCCTCCTCCAGGGCCCCGGCATCGACCAGCCCCTGGTCCCCGAGGGCCCGCTGTCTTGCCGCCTGCCCGATGAGCTGGTCACCGTCCTGCCCGGCCTGCCCGTCACCGATCGCGTCGATCCCCCCTACACCGACCTGTTGCCCGAACATCTGCGCAGCCTCGCCGCCAAGGCCTTCGCCGAGTTCACCGCCCTCGACCAGGCCGCCCACCACCCAGTCCCCGACCAGGACGCCGTCAGCCTCCTGCAGCACCTGCTGACCGCCCCCGAGCACAACCCCACCGCCCAAGCCCTCTCCCCCCACACCCGGGCCTGGAAACCGCCCTGGTCCCCCCTGCTCCTGGAATGGAAGGGCCGCTGCGCCCCCATCCCCTACACCTCGACCGAGCACAAGCCGCTGTGGAGCTTCAACGGCACGCACTACGCCTGGAACGGCAGCGGCGACCACGCCCCCGGCACCCTCGGCGGGCGCCTTTCCCTGACTCCCCTGCCCGGATTCGTCGCCTCCCGCAAGACCGACCACATCGCCCGCAACCGCTCCGAGGACATCACGCCCGCCTACCGACGCTTCTCCGACACCGCCAACCGCTCCGACATGCTCTCCCAGAGCCTGCAGGGCCTCAACGCCTGGTTCCTCCAGCGCAGCCCCATGCCCTACTACCTGCCCTCACCCGACAACACCGACGAGACCGACCGGGCCGTCGCCCAGCAGTTGACCGAGACCACGCCCGGCACCTCCACCGCCCGTACGGTGCGCCTGCCCCAGCCCGCGGCCGATCCCGCCCGCTCCGGCTTCCAGCCCGTCCGGGCCGGCCAGATCTACCTGGAGGAAGTCACCCTCATCGACCGCTTCGGCCAAACCGCCTCCCTCATGCTGGACCAGACGAGGGTCTACACCAACAGCCCGCCCGCTTCGGACAAAGTCGTCAAGGACATGACGTCCTTCCGCAGCAAAGTCGTCCAACTGCCCCCGCGGCTGCTCCACCCGGCCCGCCTGTGCATCGATGCCGTCGACCCCGACGACGACCGCAACCTCGCCCCGGACGTCCCTGACATCGCGCCCACCCTCGCCGGCTGGATCCTGCCCAACCGCCTGGACCACTCCCTGGTCCTGTACACCGGCACGGGCATGCCGTTGAGCGAATACCGCCACGGCGCCGACCCCGCCCAGGCCGCCCACCTGACCCTGCCCCTGCCCGCCGGCCGCACCCTCGACAGCAACACCACCCTGGACAAGGTCCACGCCTTCCTCGACGGCCTGAGTACCACCGCCCTTGAGGACCTGATCACCCTCATCGATGCCGGGCTGACCACCACCTCCCGCACCGACCAGGACACCGCCGCTCTCGCCCTCCTGGCCGGCCGCCCCCTCGCCCTGCTCCGCCTGCGTCTGGCCATCGAACTCGACGGCCCGCCGCCCGGCCCCGCTGTCCCCGGCACGACCCCCAGCGACACCCTCACCGCCCAGTGGCCGCTGCGGCTGGGCGCCGCCGACCTGACCGAAGACGGCCTCATCGGCTACTTCCTCGATGACCACTACGACCAACTGCGCACCCCCCACCCGGTTCCTGCCGAGTGCGCGGTTCTGAAGCATCTGCCCGCCGACGATCCGGATCTGACCGTGCCCTGCGTCGCCAGTCCGCTGCCCGCGACCACCGGGCGCTTCGTCACCGTCCTGGTCGACCCCTGGCAAAAGCTCCACGCCGTCACCGACATCCTGCCGACGGGGTTCTACCGCATCCCCGAGCTCGCCGTGCGCACCGGTCTGGACGCCCTGAGCATCCCCTTCTCCACCGATCCCCTGCTCACCCCGCCCGACCCCGACCAGAACACCATCCGCATGCCCAAGCCCAGCGCCTTCACCGGGCAATGGCAATGGGCCCAGCGCGCCTCCGCCACCCAGTGGAGCAGCCGGCCCAACCTCACACCCCCGACCGCCGACGCAGCCTTCCCGCCCGACCCCGCTCAGGCCCGCGCCGGCTTCCTGCAGCTCCTGGAAGCCTTCACCCGCCACTCACCTCCCTCCTGACCCCCAGCACAGCGCCCCGCCCAGGACAGAAGGCCGACATGTACACACTCGTTCAGTCCGATTCGGGCTTCAGTATCGGCGTCACGACGACCCCCAACCCGCTCCAAGCCAAAGAGGCCACGGGCCTGAGCACGGGCGACATCGAAATCCGCGTCATGCCCACTACCCCCAGCGCCCAGTGCGACAGCATCCGCATCACCATCCCCTGCGGAAACACCCCGGAGGACCTGACCGAACGAGGCGAGAAGAACGACTTCCAGCGCAGCGTCAGCCTGCTGCACGGCAGCGCACGCTGGACAGCGAGCCTCCCGGCCCTGAGCCCGGACAAGAAAACGAGCAGCTTCACGGTCCGCGCGGACAAGGACAAGGACAATACCCTCACCGCGGCCGACCCGCTGTGCATCAAACTCTCCAAGCTGCAGATCAACGAAAAGGTCGGCACCACCTGGGTCGAAGTCGCCATCAACAAAAACGCCGCCGTGCGCCGGGAGCTGACCAAGGCGCCCCCCGGATTTGAGTTCCACAGCCTTGAGGCCAAACCCCAACTCGTCGACAACGGAAAGTCCACCCACCTGAGCTGGCACCTGAACAAGCCGGCCAAACTCGACCTGGACTGGGTCGGCTTCGACGAGCAGGGCTACGCCCACGAAGGCACCCGCACGATCACCGACGGCTCCCAGGGAGTCGTCCTCACCACCGACACCGAAGCCCTGCACAATCACTCGTTCTTCCGGCTCACTGCCGAAGTCGGCGACAGCGCAGGCCACACGAAGGTCCACTGTTCCCTGAGCACCATGGTCTTCGTCAACCGAGGCACTTTCCAGACCGGTCCGCTCATCGTCACCGGTACCACGAAAGTCATGGGCCAAGTCCAACTGCTCGTAGGCGACATCAAGAAGACGAGCGGAGACCCGCACGCCTTCAAGACCTACACCCCTGACACTGACGGCATCGTATGCGCCAGCCTCACAGGCAACGGAAAGCCCGCACAGATCACTTTCACGGTCAACGATGCCCCCTCGGACAAGTCCGTGCCCGACCTCAACGACCCTCCCGGCAAGGGCCTGGAAGCCCGTCGGGTCACCCTCAGCAGCGCCGGAGACTGGAACTACACCGAATTCTTCGTCGCGGCGGGCAACTACTTCACCATCGGAGGGGTAGCGGAACGGAATTCAGGAGTCAGCATCCGCTGGATTCCCCTGGGCGCCGGCAGCATCACCCCGTCTGGCTGACGCATCACAGACCGCCCCGGACAGCAACCATTGCGCCGAGGGCTGATCACGCGCTCATGAGCACCGGTGGCCGCAGCCGCAGATACCCCAGACCCGCCGCAGCGCAACGTTGTCCGGGCCGCCCGAAAGCCATCAACGGCGCCCACAGCCACCACCTCCAGCCCGCAACTCGCACGTATGCACCTCCCTTCCGACTGCCCCAGAAAGGCCCCCGTTATGACCATCTCCGGGCCCGACGGACTCTCCGATGTCAGCGTCGCCTTCTACCTCCCCCACCTCCGCGACACCGCACCCGCACAAGACGCCGAACTCGGGCAAGCCTTCTTCCTCACCACCCAGGCCACCGTCTACATCCGCACCCTGAAGAACACCACCCCCACCCCCACCTGGGACACCAGCCACTACGGGCCCAAATCGCACCCCGTCAACCCCCTGTGGTCGGGCTACGGCGACTACCTGACAAAGGACAAGGCCACAGTCGCCGCCATCGTGAAGCGCAACCTGCCCTACTTCATCCAGAACGGCTCCAGCGGACACACCGTCCTGGCCCCCAACAAGAACGCCAAGCCCTACGACCCCCAGGACGAGAAGAACAAGAGCGGCTGGTACAAGCTCGAACCTCGCCCCGACCAGCCGCTCAGCAGCCTGCTCACCGACCTGCCCACAGCAGCACAGCAGTTCACCGCCGCCACCTCACTCATCGAACCCAGCCGCGCCCTCGCCGTCGTCTTCGCCGGCAACAAGTACTGGCTCACCGACACCGACACCAGCACCAGCCCCCTGACCGCCGAACCCAAGACCCTCACCCTCGATGTCCGCACCGCCATGGCCATCGACAGCAAAACCATCATGCTCCTCGACAGCGCCCACACCTGGTACACCGTCACCCCGCACGCCGAGGAAGACGAACAGACCGGGGCAACCGACTGGGACACCTTCCAGCTCAAGACCAGCTAAGGGAATCGCCATGAGCAAGCTCACCATGTACACGCCGTCGCCGTTCCGCATCCGGACCATCGACACCAGCACGAACGCCCTGTTCTGGCACACCAGCAGCACAGGAGGCAGCGTGACGTCCGACGCCCGCCTCCTGCTGGATACCCCCCGGTCGCTGGTCTACCGCACCACCGGCACCCCCAGCATCGATGAGTTCGATGTCAGCAACCCCAAGAGCCCCACCACGACCCAACTAAATACCAACAAGAGGGTGAACCTGCTGTGTGCGGCTCTCGCCGGCGGCTTCGGACAGCCCTCCCACGTCGACCAGCGCCTGTATGCCGGTGGCAGTGACGGATTCATTTACACCTTCCCCTTGGACTCCAGCGGCAAGACCCGCAAAACCACCTCCGACCCCGCCCCCTACGAAGTCCTCGAAGCGCACGGCAGGCCCATCATTGACCTCACCATCACCGCCGACGGAACCCACGCCTTCGCCATCGTCCAAAGCTACGACGGCAAAGCCGCCGCCGTCACCAAAGACCTCAAGCCCATGCCCCACGAACCACACTACTTCGCCGACCGCCCCCAATGGGACACCATCCCCAACCCCCGCCATATCAATCTCACCCCCGACGGACACTACCTCGTCGTCACCGGCGACGAGAATTCAGAAAAATGCACCATCATCGACCCAACGAAAACCGAATCCCGTGAATACTGGCTCCGTTACGGTGTTGGGAAGGGTGGGACACTGTACCTTGACAACTATGCCGCTTACTTTTCCTTCAAGAGCATGTTCCATAACATCGCTTTCGCTGACGGGCTAGCGAACCGGGGATTCGATGCGAACCCACCGACTGAAAGCAATTTCGTCGCGGCCGGGGCCGGGTCCATTTTGTACACTAAGCTTTCCACCAAGGAAGTGGCGGGATGGCCATATCTGCATTGTCGCCTCGCCAATTTTCGCGGAGGTGGAGAAGTGGATATCCTCTGGAGCGGCAGCAAATTTCTGCCTGGCGACCATTGCGAGGACATGTTCAACGGAGTCGGCTTGATTGCCGAAGGTAGCTGAGGTATCGACAGAGCCGACGGTGACACAAAGCGCGCAGACCTGCCCTTTGGACAGGTGAATACTTAGAACTCCCACCGGAATACCTTCAGACGTCGGCAGCAGACGAGTGCACAATCGAGGATGGAGAACGCGTCGTGGATGTCAACGCACGACCCAGCGCTACGTTCCGGGCCACGCTCGTACGTGCCCTTCTGCTCGCCGCCGTCCTGGCCGCAGCCGCCGCCCCCGTGACGACCGCCGCCCCCGGCGCCACCTACTACCTCGACTGCCAGAACGGTGACGACACCGCGACCGGCACCTCACCCACCGCCCCCTGGCGCACCCTCGCCCAGGCCAGCGCCCACACCTACGCCCCCGGTGAGCGCCTCCTCCTCAAGCGGGGTACGGAGTGCGAAGGCGTGCTCGCGCCCAAGGGAAAGGGAGCGGACGGGGCCCCCGTCCAGATCGATGCCTACGGGAGCACGAGCGAGAGCAAGCCGCACATCGATGGCGGGGGCGCCCGCGCCGCGCTTCTCCTCGCCAATACCGAACAGTGGGAGATCCGCAACCTCGACCTTTCCAACACCGGCCCTGACACCAAAACCGACCGCCGCGCGGGCCTCTACGTCGAGCTCACCGACTACGGCGTCGCCCACCACTTCGTCGTCGAGGACATCGATGTCCACGACGTCTACGGGGCCGACTTCAAGGACCCGGACCCGAGCGGAGGGATCCTCTTCACCGTGAAGGGGTCCAAGACCCCCACCCGGTTCGACGACCTGCGCGTCAGCCACTCCACCGTCCGCCACGTCGACCGGAGCGGCATCGCCACCTCCTCCACCTGGAAGCGCGGGAAGGGCTCTGCCGGAACCGAACACATGCAGTCCACCGGAGTCGTGTTCACGCACAACAAGGTGTACGACGTCGGAGGCGACGGCATCGTCGTGCAGAAGTCGCGCGGCGCTCTCGTCGAGCACAACTACGTCAACGGATTCAACATGCGGTCGGCCGACTACAACGCCGGCGTCTGGGCCTGGGACTCAGATGACGTCCTGTATCAGTACAACGAGGTCACCGGGGGCCACGGAACGATGGACTCCATGGCATACGACATCGACGGCGGCAATAACCGCAACGTCTACCGGTACAACTACAGCCACGACAACGAGGGCGGATTCCTGCTCGTCTGCAACGCCGCGGACATGGTGAGCGACGGCAATCGCGTCCACGACAACATCAGCATCAACGACCGGAACACGGCCTCGTCCTACGGCGTGATCTCCATCGTGTGCGGCGCTTCCACCGATACGCGCGTCTACCGCAACACCGTCGTCACCAACCGGTCCGACACCGCGCTCGTCCGCAATGACAACAACCGCACCGGCGTCACTTTCGAGGACAACGTGTTCGTGGGTGCGGCCGGCCAGGACTCCCCCATCCGCGACACCGTCAGCACCTACCGCAACAACCTCTACTGGCACACCGATCAGCCCCGTGATCCCGCTGGCGTCCGCGCCGACCCGCTGCTCAGGTCCGCCGAGCCGACCGCCCCGGACGACGTACGCCTCAAGGGCGGTTCACCCGCACGCGGGGCCGGGTCCGTGAAAGGAGGCGGGGACGACGGGACCGCGTACGACTACTTCGGAAACCATATTCCGGACCCGCCCAACATCGGAGCGGATCAGTCGAGGTGAGGGGAGAAAGCCTGCAGCAGGGCCTGGTCACGTGAGTCTTTTGGCAGGTGTGCTGGGGTGCTGGTGTCCGTGGCGAAGCGTCGGTGGCATGTCGGCAGGCGCGGGCGGTGAGCAGACGGCGGCCGGGCTCAAAGTGCGGTGAGGCCCTGGAGAAGGAATCGAGGAATCGGGGCCGTGCCGCAGAGCGGAAGCCAACGCCTGCCAGAGACGGCTGTTCCGCCCGCCGGACTTCCTTTGGCCTTGCGAGCACTGCACTGCACGGCCGCCGACCAGCCCACAGACTCCGTCTGCGTGACCCGACAGGAGAAAACACATCGTCGCACAGTCGCAGCGAAGAAGGCCCCGGGCTTGCTTGAGTTCTAGTGGCTGTCGCAACACCCCAGCTCAAGGGGTGCGATGGACTTCGAGGTCAGAGAGAATCGGGGCCCTGGGGGCCGGGGTTCTGTGACGCGTGAGCGGGAGGTATATCTCCAGCTCATGAGTCAGGGACACAGCAGCGCCGCAGCGTGCCGGATCCTGGGCATCAACGTGCGGACCGGCAAGCGCTGGCGCAACGGCTGGCACTCGCCGCCGTGGGGGAAGCCGAAGCCTCCGATCTCCAGGGCAGACGAGGAAAGCAGACGCCCCTTCTTTTCGCAGGCGATGAGCCCAAGGCACCCTTCGCGCCGGTGCAGACCACGGCACGGTCGCCGCACGCCTGCGGCCGGTGGCCGTCAATCCAGACAGCCGCCCAGACCGGGCGTGGCGGGGGCGTGTGACGGCGACGTGACCAGGCGGACCACGCCACCGATGGGCGAGCACTGGCGCCTGTCGGCGGCCGACGGAACCTGGACAACGACCACCCTGAGCGACACCGCAGGCGCCAGAATCGTGGTCATCATGAACGCTGGCATCGTCGGCGTCGTCTTCTGACCTATCGCATTCGCCCACCTCCTCACGCAGTGGCGCGACCGTCCGGAGCGGCAAGACCGCCGATAGCGCCCCCGCAAGAAGACAGCCGTGACGCGCAGACAACTCACCGATGAGCCTCCCAGGACGCCAAAGCCACGAGAGGCAGTCCGATCCCCCCACAGGAGCCACACCCCACGAGAAAACGGCTTTCAACAGCGTGAGCCAAGGCCCCAAGCAATCGTGCAGCGCTACCCGACACCTGGCCGTAGACACACGAGGACGGGACCGCAACCGACCAGCGAGGGCGCGCTGCTGCAACATCAGTCCGAGCGCTTGCTGGAGCCCGCACCCTGCAGAGTGAGGTCGCCGACCCCTTCGGCTATGAGAAGAACGATCGGACCAGATACCCGGCTGGCTCCGCAAGCCTCTCGCGCCCGTACCTGCCAGCCGCCCTGGGAATTGATCTTGATCAGCCGGGGAACGATCACCGTCGACGAGCTCTATTGTTGCAGGCCAGCGAATTGTGTCGGTTGGCCTGGTTCGTCGGTGGGCGACGCAGCCGGGCGGTGACCGGAGGGGCCCGGCTCGCGCATCCGGTCACCTGTGGTGGCGGGGCTGGGAGTTGGCCGGAGCGCTGGCTGCCGCAGAAGGTGTGGTGGGCGCCGAGGGGCCCGGTGCGGCGGGGGCGGTGGTGCGGCTGCGGGCGGCAGCCGCCCGGAAGGCGGTCGTGCGGGCAGGCGCTTCGGTGACCGTCACGCTTGGGTGGAGGGGATGGGCGTCGGTTCGCGGGACGGGGGCCGGGTCGGCGAGGCGGGCGGCGGTGGCGGTGACCAGGTGGGTGGGGGTGTGGGTGGTGAAGGCGGCATACCAGTCGTAGCTGTGGCCTAGGTCGCGGCCTGCGGAGAGGAGCCAGGGCTCGTAGTCGGGATCGAGGGGCTGGCCGGGCATGGTGTCGAAGCTGATGTTGGCGAGGTGGTCGGGGGAGGTGAAGGCGATCTCCCATGCGCTTTCGTGGCGGCGCCAGCCGGCATCGGCCAGGGGACGCAGCACGTCATCGGACTTGGGTCGTCGCCCGCCCGGCCAGGGGCTGGCGTCCTGGGCGAGGGCGGTGGTGAAGGCGGCGACGATTTCGGGCGGTGTGTTGTCGGTGAAGGTGGCTTGCCAGGTGGGCGGGGTGTAGCGGTCGGGGCCTTCGCTGATCTTCCACTGGACCTGGGTGAGCCCGCGCGGCATGTAGTCGACCTGGTGGTGTTGTGCGGGAGAGGTGAGGCGGGCGTTGCCGAGCGCGTCGTACTCGTGGCGGAAGCCCGCGTCCAGGAGGGGGCGGAGCGCGGGTTCGGCGGAGCCTTCCCCGGCGAGGTAGACGGGCGAGACGTGCACGGTGGTGTCGGGGTCGGGCATGGTGGAACTCCTCACGGAGAGCGTTGGGTTGGCGGCGGGCTCGCTGCTCAGCGCTTTCGGGTGGGGCGTGGGGGTGTGACGGCCGGTGCGGGCGGCTGGGGACTCTGAGTTGCGTGCGGTCGTACGGCGGAAGGCCGGCTGCGGGCCTGGGCCGCCGCCGCGCGGGCGGAGTGTTCGGCCGTGGCCGGTTGGAGGGTGACGAGCGCACGGTGCCGCTCGGGGACGCGGTACGCCTCACGTGGCACCGGGCTGGAATCCAGGACGGCGGAGGCCACGGCGGTCATCAGCGGCTGCGGGGTGTGCCCGGTGAACCGCGCGGTCCAGGTGGGCCGTTTGACCGGGTTGTTGAGAGGCATTCAAGATGCCAATGTCGCGGGCGGGTTTTGGGCGTTGAACATGCCGACAAGATCGGTTGCATGCCGGTGAGGTCGGGGTGTTCGTTGGCGGCGACACCTTGCCGATGAGGGCAT
>NZ_JANCPR020000037.1 GCF_028657195.3 Streptomyces iconiensis | reverse complement strand
ATGCCCTCATCGGCAAGGTGTCGCCGCCAACGAACACCCCGACCTCACCGGCATGCAACCGATCTTGTCGGCATGTTCAACGCCCAAAACCCGCCCGCGACATTGGCATCTTGAATGCCTCTCAACACCCGACCCGACCCCTCTACTCCCTACGGGAGTAGAGGAAGCAAGCTACGCGGGCGCGGACGCGACCCCAGCGGTACCGGCCAACGTCCGGCCCCTGCGGGATGCGCTCACGGCCGCCGGGATCGTCGTCGAGTGGAACCTCGCCGCCGCCGACTGGTTCCGCCTCGAAGCGATCGTGAAGCGCACCGCCGTTGCCGCGCTGGTCGACCACGCCCGCGGCCAGTGGCAGCACGCCCGCAGCCGCCCGAGGTCGGTCCGGTACTTCCTGCCCGGCTGGACTGCGCTCCCGCCTGTGCCCGAGGGCGCCCCGACGGCGCCCGGGGCCAACGTGATCCCCCTCGCCGGACCGCGCCGCGGCCGAGTCGCCGCCGCGGCCGACATGTTCGCCGCCGCCCTCGCCACCACTCCCGAGGAGTCCGCCCAGTGAACCGACAGGAAGTCGCCGCGCTGCTCGCCTACGCGGTGCGCCTCGACCCGCGCAGCGCGCCCACCGATCAGCAGGCCGCCGCCGACACCCTCGACCAGTGGGCCGACCTGCTCGCCGACGTGCCGTCGACCGCGCCCCACCCAGCCGGCCGGAACTGGGACGCCGCGCAGGTCGTACGGCACCACATCGCGACCAGCCCATACCCGATCAAGCCGTCGGACGTGTCCCGCCCGTGGCACACGTTCAAGGCCGACGTACTCGGCCGCCACACCGACCCGACACCGGCCGTCGACCCGGACAACGTCGCCGCGTGGCGTGCCGAGTTGGTCGGTATCCGGCAGGCGGTCGCTACCGGGGCCGCGCTCGCCTCGACGCACCGTGAGTTGACCAGTGGCGAGCCCGCGCCCGCCGTCGAGCCGTACGTCGCCGCCGTCGGCCGCCGTATCCCGTCCGAGGCCGCCGCCCAACTCGCGCAGTACCGGCCGCGCCGCACCCAGCGCGAGCAGCTTGTCGCCGCCGGCCGCCCCGACCCGTACGCAGTCGGGTGCGACTACTGCCGGGCCCGCGTCGACAAGCCGTGCCACACCGGCCGCGGCGCGGATCGCTCGACACCTCACCCCTCCCGCTTCGACAAGGCCGCCGCCCGTCCCGCCCGACAGGAGCAGCACGCATGAACCGCCGCAAGCACCCGGACCAGCCGCACCGCCGTCGCGCCACAGCCACCGACCGCACCCCCAACGTGCGCGGCTACCGCGTCACCGGCCGGTGGCCCGGCGCCACCGGACGCGCCCCCATCGTCTCCACCCGCGACAAACGCGTCGCCCGACGCGCAGCCCGCGACATGGCCACCCGCGGCGCCGTCGCCACCATCGAGCAGCACACCGGACACGGAGCATGGCGCATGGTGCAGGTCATCGACGGGCCCGCCCAGCAGCGCACCGCACGGGAAGCCACCGAAGCCGCCGCCCGCGAACAGCGCCTCACAGACGACCAGACGGCCCAGGCCGCGCGCCGTGAACGCGCCCTCGATGCCCAGGCCGAGCGGCACCTCGACGAAGCCGCACGGCTCATGGTCCGCCCGCCCGTCGCCCGCACCGCCACCGGACGCCCGTCCGCGCGGCATACCGCAGGCGGTCGCCGATGATGCCCGCCGCCGCCGTCGCCGCGGTCCGTGCCGCCGTCGAAAACGCCCGCGGAAACGGGCTGGAGGCCGCCGACGACGTGGCCGAGCTGGTCGTCGACGAGTTGACCGCCCACGGGTGGACGCTCCACCTCGACGAGCTGACGGTCGACCGACCAGCCGCTTAGCGCTGCGCAGGGGGGCGGAAGTCCCGCACGGCGCCGCCCCCTCTGCGTTATCGTCCATCCATGGACGGTCCATGACCGTTCCGGGCTGGAACATTCGGACCGAGTCCATGCGTCCCGTAGGAGGTAGATCCCCGATGGCACCCCCGCGCGTCCCCGCACCGGAACGCTTCGCCGCCATGGTGAACACGGCCGGGCCGATCTCCCTCGTACGCGGCGTACTCGGCCCCTGCCACCACTGGGACGGAAGCCTCAACGAGAACGGCTACGGCTCCTTCTGGGGTGCCGACCGCACCGTCAAGGCGCACCGCTTCGCATACGAGCAGGCGCACGGCCCCATACCGGCCGGACTCGACGTTGACCACCGCTGCCGCAACCGCGCATGCGTCCGCCCCTCGCATCTTCGCGCCGTCACGCACCGCGAGAACATCCTCGCCAGCTCGAACCACGTCGCCCGCCGCGCCGCCGTGACCCACTGCCCGACCGGCCACGCCTACGACGAGGCGAACACGTACCGCGCGAAAAACGGGACCCGCAAATGCCGCGCGTGCAAGACGACCGCGCAACGCGCCGCCCGCGCTGCGGCCCGCGAGCGGCAGCTCGCCCCCGTCGCGCCCATCCGCCCCAGCATCACCACCCCCGAAAGGCAGGCCGCCTGATGTCCGGCGAGACCACCATCACCATGACCGGCAACGTCGTTGCCGAGCCCGAGCTCAGGTTCACCCCCAGCGGCGCCGCCGTCTGCAACTTCCGCATCGCGTCCACCCCGCGGAAGTTCGACAAGCAGCGCAACGAGTGGACCGACGGCGACCCGCTGTTCCTCGGCGTGACCGTGTGGCGCCAGCAGGCCGAGCACGTCGCCGAGTCCGTGCAGAAGGGCATGCGCGTGATCATCGTCGGCAAGCTCACGCAGCGCCAGTACGACGACAAGGACGGCAACCGCCGTTCCTCGTACGACATCCAGGCCGACGAGGTCGCCCCCTCTCTGCTGCGCGCAACCGCTGTCGTCACCAAGGCCACCGGCCAGCAGGGCAACGCCCAGGGTGCCCCACAGGCGAACGGCTGGAACCAGCGGCCCGCCGCCGACCAGTGGCAGACGCAGCCCGGATACAGCGACGAACCCCCGTTCTGACGCCCCGGCGACCGGGCCCGCGTCCGGTCGCCGCCCGTCCCGCGCGCGCAAGCACACTCACCCCTTCCCGAACGGACCGGAGACCATGACCGAGCAGCGCCACGCCACCGACGCCGCACCCGTCGACGACGCCCCCGAGACCGCGTCCGACGGCACGGTGTTGTGTGCCCACGGGTACGGACTCCTCCGCGACTCCTGCCCGGGATGTGACGCAGGCGAGGAGAGGCCGCACAAGGCCGACCCGGTCACCGTCCGCCCTCGATGGGCGAAGCGGCCGATGCGACGGTGTCGGCACTGCGCGCAAGTCCCCTCGGACCGCATCCACCGGACGCCCCGGCAGTGATCCGCCTCGCCGCCGCGTGGCGCGCATACCGCTCCCGCGTGCGCGCCGACCGCGCCCTCGCCCGCCTCGCCCGCGGCGAGGGCCGCGCCTGCCCGACCGGCTGCACCACATGCCGCACCCTCACCGACCACGCCCAGGAAGAACGCCTATGACCGCCGACGAGACCGAGCGCCAGACCCGCCGCGACTCCCTGCTCGTACTTCTCTCCCGCGCCCAGCGCGGCGTACTCTCCCGGGCCGAGGCGAGCCTCTTGCGCGCCCATGTCGAGGTCGAACTCGACGAGGCCGACGAGCAGCGCACCGAGACGGCCGAGCAGCACCGCTGCGCCCTCGCCGCCGTCCTCGCACGACCGAGCGAGACCCCGTTCGCCGAACTCACCGAGTACGCCGCAGACGCCCTCACGCGTTCCGGCGAGCGCCTGCTCGCCGCCGAGCGGAAGCTCAGCGATTCCGAAACGCTCGGGCACAAGCTGTTGCAGCGCGCCGAGCGGGCCGAGGAGCGCGCCGAAGCCGCCTCCCGCGTCGGCACGCGCTACCTCGGGCGAGCCGAGCGCGCCGAGGCCACCCTCGCCCGCTCGCGCGCCCTCGCCCGCCGCATTCCCGCAGGCTCGCCCCAGGGCACCGCAGCCGTGTACGCCGAGCGCATCAAGCAGGAGCAGCAGCGATGACGACCGCCACCACCACCCCCGCCGCCGTCGGCCGCCGGGCCGCCGTCGACCTCGCCGCCATCCGCGAGCAGTGGGGCGACCTGCTAGCCGCCATCGAGCAGCCGCCGGCCGCCGAGTGGCCCCCGCGCGAGTGCCGCGGCTTCCTCGACCAGCTCGCCGCACGCGACGCCGACCTCGACGAGATACCCGCCACGGCCGCGATCGGCCGCATGCCGCTCGTACTGCGCGAACACCCGGCACCGCTCAACCTCGACGCGCTCGACGCCGCACTCGACACGGAACGCGAGCTGTTCGAGCTTGCCGACACCCTCGCCGCCGCCGTACAGCGCTCCGTACGCCGCGCCCTGAAGCCGACCCGCCCCGGCCGTACGGCCGCCGTCGTCGACGGGGCCGACCGCACCGACCCCGCGCGATGGCACTACGCCAGCCCTACCGACCCCGGCTCACGCGCGTTCGGGCTGCACTGGGCCGCAGTGTGGTGCGAAGGCCGCGCCCTCAACGAAGCGTCAGGCGATCTGTTCCGCCCCGTGCCGCTCCGCCTGCTCGACGAGGTCGCCGCCGTCGCTCGCCGCTCCCGCGAGCGCGTCGAGCGGGCCCTCGGCCGCGACGCGCGCACGACGACTCTTGACCGGCTGTGCCCGTGGTGCGGCGGGCAGCTCACTGGCCGGACCCGCGCCGGAGGCGAGTCGTCCGTCACCTGCTCGACCGGCCAGGCGTGCACCGCGCCCGTGCGAGCCGACTTCCGGGGCCACCGAGCGTGGCACGGGGCCGAGCTGGTCGACCTGTACGCCGCCATGAACGTGGGTAGCCAGACGCCTACTTGCCCTTAAGGAGCTGGTCAACGCGCGCCGGAGACAGATCCAGCATCACGGCCAGCTCGCGCACCGTCCGCCTGGACTGATCTCCGTCACGCAAGGCGCGCACCGCTTCACCTCGCACCGCCTTCACTTGCTGCGCGGCATGCGGGAGGAGTTCTTCGGCCAGCATGCGCGCCCCGCGTTCGAGCTGAACGGGATCGCTCTTGAGTCCTTCGAGGCAGGCGAGAGCGGCGCTCAGGTGGGCGGTCATGCGTTCGCGCACCTCGGCCTGTGCCTGCTGGTCGCTGTCTTTGCTGTCCGTCATGTGTGCAGCGTACGGCTGTGAAAAGCTCTTGTCTAGGCCCTCTTGACAGAGCGTCCAGACCCCCTATACAGTGGTGTTACACCGAGAGGGAGAGGGGGTGACAACATGAACCGAGAGGACGTGAACCTGATCATCATGGCCGTGTCGGCACTGTCCAGCGCGACCATCGCGATCGGGACTATCGCGTCCGTCTGGTACGCCCGAGAGGCGGCCAAGCGGCGGGGAAAACACCGCCGCTGACGGGACCGGAGGGGGCAAGGAAAAGTTGCCCCCTCCGGGGTCCCCAGCATCCCACGCACACCCCTCCAGCCGTAAGGGAGACCCCGTGCACGTGTTCACCACCTACGCGCCGCTCGCCGGTATCGCCGCAGCCGGTGCCGCACTGGCCGGAGTAGAGGCCACCGGCCACGTTCCGGCCGCACTGTGGGCCGTTTGGGCAGTCGCCGCGCTTGCCACCGTGACGGCGTGGCTGTACCGCCGGCACCTCGACCGCACGAACTGAGCGACGGGCGCCGGCCACCAGTCGGCGCCCGTCTTCGCACCCCTCAGTGGTGCCGCTTGTGTAATCCCTTGTGTACCCACTTCACAACCAACTACAGTTCCGCATGCCGGACCTCACCCGGCCCCACCCACCAAAGGGAGCACCCCCATGGCCACCACCACCCGCTACCAGGTCCGCCCGCTCCGCGTCGTCGGCGCCTACGTGCTCGACACCCACACCGGCAACACGTGGACCGGCTTCGCCTGGGCCGGCGCCCGAAGCCTCGCCGACCACCTCAACCGGGCCGCCCGCACCGAGGCCGACGCCGTGACCGCCGAGGCGCAGCTCGCCGCCGAACTGGTGACCAAGGCCGAGGCCACCGACGGCACATGGCACGGCGCGTGGATCGGCGCACAGCAGGACGACGGGGCACTCTTCGCGATCGAGCGGGACACCGAGCAGGGAGCGTTGTTCGCCTGACCCCCGCGCCCGCCCCGCACCAGCGGGGCGGGCCCAACCGCCGAACCTCACCCGGCCCAGCCACTACGGGAGCACCCCCGATGTCTGAAATCTCGATTCCAGGCGCCCTCGCCGACTTCCTCGCCGGTACGAACCTCGCGACGGGCGCTGACGACCACGACGCCGCGAGAAAGGCCACCCGCGAAGCCCTCGACGCCGGGCGCCGCAGCCGAGGCCGCACCCTGATCATCACGCCAACGATCCCCGTGCTGCACGTCATCAGCGAGTACGCCGAGACCCTGCTCGCCGCCACCGAAGCCACCCCCGCTGAGCGCCGCGCCGCCCGTCTCTGGATCGAGCGCGCCGGTCATGCCAAGCGGACGCCCACAACGCCCCCACCCGCCCCAGCCCTGGGGCGGGCCCCGCTCACGGACAGGAGCACCAACCACATGGACACCAGCGACCAGCAGCCGACCGGCCCCGACGAGGAGCCGCGCACCCTGCACTACAAGCGCACCGACACGGGCAAGGAGCCCACGCACCCGGCCGGGCAACAGGCCGCCGTCGAGGGCATGCTCGCCGCCCGTGGGTTGCTCCCCGAGGACCGGCCAGCCACCGCTGCCCACAACCGGCGCAGGTACGAGCGGATCGCCGCCCAGCTCAACGCCGAAGGCATCCCCGTGGAGACCCCCAGCGCTCAACTGATGACCCGCATGTACGCGCTGTTCGACGAGTACGACCGGGAGACTGTCGCAGCGCGGGCCCTCGCGGGCGACCCCAACCCCACCGACGCCGACGCCCTCGAATACGTCTACGAGATCGCCGAGCGCTACGCCCAGCGCGACAAGCGGCCCGGCTACCTCGACCAGCTCGCCGACGAACTCAGCCTCGACGCCGTGCGCGCGCTCCGCCTTGCCGGAGAAGCCGCCCAGGCCGTGACGCCCCGCGTGATTGTGGAGGAAGCGGCCCGAGGCAAGACCCCGCCGCGCATCGCCGAAGAAGTCGGCCTCACCACGTCACGCGTATACGGCATCCTGCGCGAGGAACGCGCACGGAAGGACTCCGCCGCCTTCTTCCGAGCCGGCATCCAGGCCGAGCGCGCCCGTGGCACCTCACCCCGCGACAGCCTCGCCAAGTGGGCCGAGATCGCCGACCGGCTCACCGGCAAGGAACGCCAAGACGCCGAGCGGATTCTCGCCACGTTCCGCGAAGAGATCGAGCGGGCCGAGAGCAACGACGACGACCAGTAGCCCACTCATCAGCGCGGGCCCGTGCTGGCGACCTCACCGCCATACGGGCCCGACTCACCACGACAGGGAGACACCCCCCGCCATGGCTAAGCCCAACCCTACCCAGCGCAAGACGCCCGCCCCGCCGCCCGTCGGCCGGTCCGCGTCCTACCGCCTCACCACCGAAGACGTACGCGACGACCTCGCCGTACTCATGCGCGCCCACGGCGAGGCCGCCGCCCCCCTGCGCCTCGCCGTGCACCTGCTCGCCACCGCCTACCGCCGCGCGTGGGACTACGCCGAGGTACCCGACGGCGCCCCGCCGCACATCATCGCCGTGCGCTACGCACTGCCCGACGGGACACCCGAGCCGCAGGTCGACCCCATGTGCACCGCGTACCCGGACGTTCGCGACGTGGCCGCCCCGGCCAACTGACCGGCACAACGCACCGCGCCCCGCTGCACGACATCGGGGCGCGGCTGTGCGTCCGGGCGAGGCCGCTCTCGCACGCGGCGCGTACAACCCTCCGACGTACTCACGAGTCGTCTCCCTCGCCTACACAGGGAGACCACATTGACCCGCAGTACCGCCACGTTCGCCGCCCTCACGCTCGCCGCCGTCGCCACGCTCACAGCGTGCAGCGCCGAGGCCGCTTCGGAGTCGAAACCCGAGTCGAAGCCGACGCCGAGCAGTAGCTCGCCGAGTGCGAAGTCGAGCCCCAGCAGTGACCTTCCGAAGTCGCGGATTCCGCCGAAGCCGACCGGGGCGGCCCGCGCCGCCTACCTCGACGCGATCGGCAAGGTTGACCGGACGCTGATCGTGGACGCCGACAAGGCGATCGACGCGGGGCGCAACCAGTGCAACGCCCTCGACGGCGGGGCGCGGAACGTCGACTACTTCGCGGCACAGCGGTTCGGGAACGACGCGCACCCGCTCACGGACGCGCAGGGGAAGCTGCTCAACGCAGCACTGCGGGCGACGCTGTGCCCGAAGTAGCCGTTGCACACCGTTACCTTTCCGTGATCTAATCGGCCGCGTCTCCGGCATGCCCGGAAACGGACCATCGAACGCCCCGCCACCTCCCCCCGAGTGGCGGGGCGTTTCGCATGCCCGCACGCGTGCAGGAGGTGACCACCCATGGCGCGACCCATCACTGATAAAGACCGCGCCGCGGTGCGCCGCCTGCACGCCCAGGGCAAGGCCCGCAACGAAATCGCCCGGAAGCTGAATCGTTCCCCTTCGACCGTGTCGAAGATCGCCGCCGAGGCCGAGCCGCCGCTCACGTTCGAGCGTGGGCCCGAAGTCGTGGCCGCCACCGAGGCACGCCGCATCGACCTCGCCGCACGCCGCACGCAGCTCGCCGAGGCACTGCACACCGACGCCGAACGCCTGCGCGCTCAACTCTGGGAACCCTCGACCTACGGGGAGTTCGCCGGCCGCGACGGCGAATGGCACGAGACCTACCTCGACCGTCCCCGCTTCGCCGATCAGCGGCAGATCATCACCGCCACCGCCACCGCCGTACAGCAGTCACTCAAGCTCGCCCCCGCAGAGGGAGGCGAGGGAGCCGACCAAGTCCGCTCGATGCTGGGCACGCTCGGCGAGGCACTGACCCGCGCGGCCGACGACGACGCGGACGACGGGGGCGCCGAGTAGGAGGTGAGCCGACGTGCTCAACCTCGACTCTCTCCCCCTCTCCCGCAAGCAGCTCCGCAGCATCGGCCGCGCCCGGGCCCGCATCAACCTATGGCACGGCAGCGTACGAAGCGGCAAAACGATCGCCTCGCTACTGGCGTTCGTGATCGCGGTCGCCACGGCCGGACCGTCCGGACTCATCATCATCTGTGGCCGGTCGCTCCAGACCATCGAGCGCAACTGCCTCGACCCCCTGCAAGACGCCGCACTGTTCGGCCCTCTCGCCCGGCACATCGTGCACACCAGGGGCGCCACCACGGCGACGATTCTCGGCCGCACCGTCCATCTGATCGGCGCGAGCGACGCACGCGCCGAGGGCCGCCTACGCGGCTTGACGGCGCAACTCGCGTACGTCGACGAGGCCACCCTCGTACCCGAAGGGTTCTGGACGCAGCTCCTCGCCCGCCTCAGCATTCCCGGGGCACGCCTGTACGCGACGACGAACCCGGACTCGCCGAGGCACTGGTTGAAGGTCGGGTACCTCGACCGTGCGGCCGAACTGAACTTGCGTGCCTGGCACTTCAAGCTGTCGGACAACCCGAGCTTGTCGTCCGAGTACGTCGCCGACCTCACCGCCGAGTACGTCGGTCTCTGGCGCCGGCGCATGATCGACGGCGCATGGGTGGTCGCCGAGGGCGCCATCTATGACATGTGGGACGAGTCCCGGCACGTCGTCGACACCCTGCCTGCGATGCGCCGCTACTGGTCGGGCGTTGACTACGGCACTACGAACGCGTTCTCGATGCTGCTGATCGGCGAGGGCGTCGACGACCGCCTGTACGTGTGTTCCGAGTGGCGGCACGACTCCCGCCGCGTGCACCGGCAGATGACCGACGCGCAATACAGCGCCGCCGTACGGAAGTGGCTTGCTGCATGGCGACACCCTGACGGCGACAGCCCGCCCGGAGTCGCACCCGAGTGGACGTTCATCGACCCCTCAGCCGCATCCTTCATCACGCAACTGTGGGCCGACGACTTCCCCAGCATCGCCCGCGCCTCGAACGAGGTCGCCGACGGCATCCGCAGCGTGTCGAGCCTGCTCGCCGCCGACCGCCTGCTCGTACACCGCTCATGCGCCGGCCTGCTCGACGAACTGCCCGGCTACTCCTGGGACCCGAAAGCCACCGAGCGCGGCGAAGACGCCCCGCTCAAGATCGACGACCACTCAGCCGACGCGCTGCGCTATGTCCTCCACTCCACTGCACACGAGTGGCGCCATCTGCTCACCAGTACAGGCGCGATTTAGGAATCGAGATCGTCTTGCCCGTTTCCCAGCGCCAAATGGTCCACGTGCAGCGCACCCACTTGTACATGCTCACTACGCCAGCAACCACCGACAGCAACAGGAGCACCGGCGGCCAACCGCGCATCGGAACCGCCCAAAACCCCCAGTGCAGTTGCGTTGCGACGACGCTACAGATAGCCATCACGACCACTACAGCATCAAGCCGCCGCCGCCAACGCTGGACGCGCACGAACTGCTCACATCGGCGCTGGTCTCCGGCCCTGCGAGCAGCTTCGGCATCCATGATCCGTTGCTGTCTCTGCTCCCAGCGCCGCTGAATCTCCCGTGACTCAGGACTTACGGGAGTGTCAGAAAACACCAAATCGCCGTGTAAGTCGCGCATTTGCACAGCATTCCGGCCTACGTCCCCACTTAAGTCATTACGCCATGAGGGCTGGTCATTCATGCGTCGGAAGATACTCCCGCAACCTCAGTGATCACCATCGGAGGAAGCATGCCCCTGCCGGAGACCGGCGCCCCGTGGCCGCCGCCCCGCTGGGCGGAGACGTACCGCGAGATGCGCGTCAACGACGCCTGGTACTCCGGTGACCGGAAGCGCCTCGCCCGGATCTACAGCAACCACCCACAGCCCGCAGAGCGCCGGCGCCTGTGGGGACGACGCTCCGCGGAGCAGCGTCCAGGCCGCCGAGACGGGCGGCTGCACGTGCCATTGCCCGGCGATATCGCGTCGACCAGCGCCGACCTGCTGTTCGCGGACATGCCCGCTGTCGTCGTCGACAACAAGCTCACGCAAGACCGGCTCGACGTGCTGCTCGACGAGGGCCGCGTACAACAGGCCCTGCTCGGCGCAGCCGAGCAGGCCGCCGCACTCGGCGGCGTCTTCCTGCGGGCCACGTGGGACCGCGACCTCGCTGCTCGGCCGCTGCTCACCGTCATGCAGGCCGACGGCTCGATACCGGAGTTTCGCTACGACATGCTGCGTGCTGTCACCTTCTGGCGCGAGTTGGAGACGACCGACGCTCACACCGTGTGGCGCCACTTCGAGCGGCACGAGCCTGGCTACATCGTGCACGCCCTCTACCAGGGCACCGCCGACAAGGTCGGCCGCGCCGTCCCGCTCACCGAGCACGCCGACACAACTGAGCTGGTAGCCGCACTCGGCGACGACGGTGTCAGCATCGAGACAGGCATCCCGACTCTGACAGCCGCCTACGTGCCCAACATGCTCCCCAACCGGATGCACCGCGGCTCGCCGGTCGGCCGCTCGGACTACGACGCCCCGGTTCATGACCAGTTCGACGCCCTCGATGAGACGTGGACAAGCTGGATGCGCGACATCCGCCTCGCCCGCGCACGGCTGATCGTCCCGGACGGCTACCTGCGCGACCACGGCGCCGGCGCCGGCGCCTCGTTCGACGACGACCGCGAGGTGTGGCACTCCCTGGCCATGCCGCCGAACGACGGACCGCCGATCACGCTGGCTCAGTTCGCCATTCGCGTTGAGGAGCACGCGCGGACGGCGGAAGCACTCGTACGACAGGCCACCCAATCGGCCGGGTACTCCCCACAGAGTTTCGGGCTCGACGGGGAGGGCGCAGCCGTCACGGCAACCGAGGTCGACGCGCGCACACAGCGCAGCATGGTGACCCGGAAGAAGAAGACCGGACACGCCCGACACGCTCTGTCCGACATGCTGCACGTTCTCTTGCAACTCGATGTACGGCACTTCGGTGCCCGCATCAGCCCGCAGCGCCCGCGTGTGGAGTTCGGTGACGGCGTCGCCGAGTCCGAGCAGACCACCGCGTCCACCCTCGACCTGCTCACCCGCGCCGCCGCCGTCTCCACCGGCACGAAGGTCCGCATCCTGCATCCCGAATGGGACGACACCGCCGTACAGGCGGAGGTGTCCGCGATCCTCGCCGAGACCGGCGCAGGCGCTCCCGACCCGGTCGGCACCTTCCCCAAGTGACGCGAAGGGGTGCCGCATGGCGATCCATCCCGGCATGGTCGAACCTCTCGCGGAGCGGACGCGGGACTTGTACGCCGAGGCCGAGCGGAAGCTCTTGGGCATCATCGCCCGGCAGTTGGCCGACGGGCTCGAAGCTCCCAGATGGGCCGAGCGGAAGCTCGCCGCGATCCAGTCACTACGCCGCGCGTCTCAGGCCGTCGTCGACCAGCTCGACACCGCCGTTGACCTTGAGGTGTGGAACGTCGTAGCCGAGTCGTACAACGAAGGTCACCGCGCCGGGGTGGCGGAGCTTGGCGCGCTCGATGATGACGCGCGGCGCCTGGTCGACGAAGTCACCCCGAACGCGCAGGCGGTCGACCGCATCGCACAAGAGGCGGTCGACCGGGTCACCTCGACGCATCGCAGCATTTTGCGCGGCGTCCTCGATGGGTTCCGCTCTGTCGTCTCCGAGGTCGTCTCTTCCGTCTCCCTGGGCATCGCCACGCGCAGGCAGGCCACGGCCGACGCCATGCAGCGTTTCGCCGACCGTGGTATCGCCTCGTTCGTCGACCGGTCCGGGCGACGGTGGCAGCTCACGAGCTATGCGGAGATGGCCGTACGGACCGCGACCGCCCGCGCGGCGACCGAGGCGCACATGCGGACTCTCACCACGGCCGGTATCGAGCTGGTCGTCGTCTCCAACTCCCCGCGCGAGTGCCCGCTCTGCCGTCCGTGGGAAGGCAAGGTTCTCGCTCTTGACGGCCCGTCGGGCGCCCGTACGGTCGAGGTCGAGCACGCCGTCGAGGACGACCGGATGGTGCCCGTACGGGTCGCCGGATCGCTCGACGAAGCGCGCCGCGCAGGGCTTCAGCATCCCAACTGCCGCCACTCCGTGAGCGCGTACACGCCCGGCGTCACCCGCACCGAGGAGGCCGTCAGCGACCCGGACGGGTACGAGGCCGGACAGCGTCAACGCGCCATCGAGCGGAACATACGCAAGTACAAGCAACGCGAGGCCGCTGCCACGACGCCCGAGGCCAAGAAGGCCGCCGGCGCGAAGGTGCGCCAGTGGCAAGGCGCCATGCGCGAACACCTCGTGGCTCACCCTGACTTGCGGCGCCTGCGCAAGCGCGAGCAGCCCGGCGCATCCAACCTCCCGAACCCGCGCCGCGAGGCCACGCCCGAGCAGGTCGACGCCGCCCGCGTATGGTCCGGCGACACGCAGACGCCACGGGAGATGAGCGACGACCAGCTCGCCGCCGCCATGCGCTCGAACCTGCTCGACGGCCGCGCCCGCAACCGGATCGAGGCCGAGGCCGACCGCCGCGACCGCGAACAGCTCCGCGACCGCGTACAGACAGACGTGCGCCGCGGTGACCTGACCGCGTATGGCGACGACGAGCTCGCCCGCGCCGTACCCCTGCTCGACGACGAGGGGGACCTACTCGGCGTCATGGCGGAGATGGACCGCCGCGACCGCGCCGCGCGTCTGCCCGGCGTCCGGCCCGAGCTGGCGCGTCTGTCCGACGCCGATCTCGCCGCCCGCGCCCGCAACGCCGACCCCGGCACACTGGGGGATCTCGCGGCCGAGGCCAACCGTCGCGACGCACTCGCCCGGTACTTCCCTGGCGGACGCCTGCCCGACGCCCTGTCGGACGTGTCCGACGACGACCTCGCATGGTGCATGCAGTACGCCGACGCCGACGAGCTCGCCCGGATCGCTGCCGAGATGGACCGCCGCGAGGCCGTACCCATGCCCGCCCGGTCGGACACGGGCGACGCAGTGCTCGACATGCTCGCCGACCGCGACGCGCTCGCCGAGGTGATGAAGCCTGCGCCCGATCCGGACGAGTGGGGAGCGCTCGCCGACGACGCCGCATCGTCCGACGTGCCCGACGCCGCGTCGAACGCCTCCGACGCAGAGGGCCAGGAGCAGCAGGAGCGGCGTATTACGCGCCGCGAGGCCCGCGCGCTGTACGACGAGTACGTGTACGACCAGTACCTCAAGGCCGAGACCGACTGTCGCGGCTACCTGCTCAGCAGGAAGGCCGAGGCCGACGGCGCCGATCCGACGACTCTGTTCTCAGGCCCCGCCCGTATCGCGTACGCCCGCGCGTCCGACGAGCTCAAAGAGTGGTGGAGCAGGCACGGCCGTATGACTCAGGCCGAGTTCATCGAGAAGGCAACCGGCATTCGGTCGGCCGCCGCCGAGCGTGCCCGGCAGAATGAGGCCGAGCATCAAAACCGGAGGTGACTCGATGGGTACGCGTGAGGAGATCGTCCGGGCCGTGACCGGCGGACGCGAAGCAGGCCGCCGCGGTGACCGCCCGACCGTCTGCCCGCACCCGGCCGACTCGATCCTGCGACGCGCGTGGATTCGGGGCTACGCCGAGACCCGCCCCGTGCGCGACCGCGCCGAGTAACAGCCACCACAGACCAGCACGAGCCGAGGGCCCGCCAGGTGCGGGCCCTCACTGCTATGCCCACACGCCCGCCCGGAGCGGGCCCCATACGCCCCAGGAGGGCACCCCCCATGAGCACACCGACCCCCGCCGCGTCTGCCCCGGCTGCCACTCCGGCCGCCGACCCGTCCGGGCAGACCCCGGCGAGCGCTCCCGCCCCGGCACCCGCGGCCCCGGCGTCTGCGAGCGCTGAACCGATTGCCGGGCAGTCCGCCGAGGGCGACGAGACCGCGCTCCCGGCGTGGGCACAGAAGGCGCTCAGCGATGCTCGCGCCGAGGCTGGGAAGACGCGGGTTACTGCCAAGCAGAAGGCCGCTGACGAGGCGCGCGCGGACCTCGCGCAGCAGATCGGCAAGGCGCTCGGCCTCGTCGACAACGACACCCCGCCAGACCCAGCCGCGCTGACACAGCAGCTCACCACCGCGCAGACCCAGGCCCGGCAGACCGCCGTCGAGCTGGCTGTCTACCGCACCGCCCGCGAGGCCGGCGGCGACCCCGACGCGCTGCTCGACAGCCGCCAGTTCGCCGACACGCTCGCCGATGTCGACCCGACCGACACCGCCGCCGTGAGCGCCGCCGTCGAAGCCGCGGTCACCGCAAACCCGAAGCTCGCCGCAGCCCCCTCCGGGCCCCCGCGCGGCGGCGCAGAGTTCACCGGGCCTCCGACGGGCGAGCGCAAGCCCGCCTCTCTTCATGACGCCATCGCCGCCCGGCTGGGCGGCTGACCCAGACAGGAGTACCGCCCATGGCCGTGACACTGGCCGAGGCCAAGAACAACACGCAGGACGACATCGACGTGCAGGTCATCGACGAGTTCCGTAAGGAATCCGCGATCCTCGACACGCTCACGTTCGAGGACGTGGTCAACCCCGCCGGTGGCGGGGCGACTCTCACCTACGGATACCGCCGGCTGATCTCCCAGCCCACCGCGGACTTCCGCGCGCTCAACACTGAGTACGTCGACAGCGAGGTCAAGACGCAGCGTTACAGCGTGGATCTGGCAGTCCTCGGCGGTAGCTTCGCGGTCGACCGCGTGATCGCGAAGGTGGGCCCGGCCGCCTCCGGTGCCGTGACGCTGAACATGTCGCAGAAGATCAAGGCGTCATCGACGCGCTTTCAGGATGCGGTGATCAACGGCGATACCGCCGTCGACGAGAACGGGTTCGACGGTCTCGACAAGGCCCTCGCAGGTTCCAGCACTGAGCACCGCGGGGGCGAGGTCACCAACTGGTCGGACTTCGACACCGACCCGCGCGCCGAACAGAAGGCGCTTGACGTGCTCGATGAGTGGCTGTCGCTGCTCGACGGCGCCCCCACGATGGTGCTCGGCAACAGCAAGGCGTTGGCCCGAGTGCGTGCCCTGGCACGCCGCGCCGGCCAGTACACCCGCGACCCCATCGACGGGCTGATCGGCCCCACCGGCCGCCCGATCGTGCGCGAGTCGTACGGCGGCGTGCTGTTCGTCGACCCCGGCGAGAAGGCCGGCACGAACGCGCCGATCATCCCGACGGAGTCACGGACTGTCGGCGGTGCCGAAGTGACCGGGCTGACGGACCTGTACGCCGTGCGTATCGGACTCGACGGGTTCCATGGGGTGTCGACCATGGGCGGGCAGCTCGTACAGACGTGGCTTCCGGACTTCTCTTCTGCTGGCGCCGTCAAGCGCGGTGAGGTCGAGATGGGCCCCGTGGGTGTAGTGCTCAAGGCCACCAAGGCGGCCTCTGTCTTCCGGAACATCAAGGTCACCGCGTGAGGAGTTCCCACCCCATGAAGCACCGCATCCACGCGCCCGTGAAGGAATTCACTGGCGTTGTCGCCGGCGTCCACTTCGCCGATGGCCAAGCCGAGACCGAGAACGACAACGTCGTCGCGTACTTCCTGCGCCAGGGATACGCCGTCAAGGCCATTGGCAACGAGCCGCAACCGGAGCCGCTGGAGCCGTCCGGGAAGCCGGACGACGCCCCGCCGGACGGCAAGGCCGGGCGTACCCGGAGCAAGACCAAGGAGGGGTAGCCCATGGTCGGCCGCGTCTACGCCACCCCTGAACAGCTCACGGCGTGGACTGGCACCCCGGCACCCCCCGGGGCCGAGCGGCTGCTCGCTCGCGCCAGTGAAGACGTGGACGACGCCCTGCTCACGGCCGTATACACCACCGACGAGCAGGGCATGCCGACCCATCCGGGCACTGTGCAGGCTCTCGCCGATGCCGCGTGCGCTCAGGTCGAGTACCAACTCGCCACGGGCGATGACGGGACCGGCGCCGCCGGGCGCTGGTCATCCGTCAGTATCGGGCCCGTGTCCCTGTCAGGCCGCCGGGATGAGCCTCGCTCTACATCGGATGTTGACCTCGCCCCGCGCGCCGCCCGCGCGCTCAAACGCGCCGGACTGGTACCAGGGGTGATCTGGTGACCGCCGTACCGGGATGGCTGCTACGGCACCGCGTCGTCATCGAGCCGTACCGGGGCGACTCCGCGTACGGCCCGACTTACGGAACTGCCATCGAGATCAGCGCGCTGGTCTCCGAGAAGGTCCGCACGGTGCGGGACAAGGAAGGGCGCGAGGTCACGTCCACTGCTCAGATCATCGCTTTCCCTGACCTGGACTGTCCGGCCGAGTCCCGCATCACCCTGCCAACTGGACGGATCACGCGGGCACTCACCGCCGCGCACCACACCGCGCCCGGCCTTCCCGTGCCGCAGTCGACGGAGGTGATGTGCGAGTGACCCAACACGTACGCATCCGCTGGAACACACAGGCTGTGGAGGGCCGCACCCGCAGCGGCTCGGCCCGGGGCGTGCGGCTCGCCGTCGAGCACCTGCTACAGGTCTCCCGCGCACGTGTCCCGATCGAAGAGGGCACGCTCGAACGCTCGGGAACTGCGACGGTCGACGAGTCGAGTCTCACGGGCGCCGTCGCATACGACACCCCGTACGCCGTCCGGCAACACGAAGACATGACACTTCGGCACGACTCTGGCCGGTCGGCGAAGTACCTCGAACAGCCTCTCGGCGAAGAGGCTGCGACCATGCAACAGATCATCGCCGCACAGGTACGGCGGGCGCTGCGGTGAGCGTCGTACACGGCCTTGCGCTACTGCTCGATTCGCTCGGCCTGCTCTCGTACGACACCGACGGCACGTCGGGTGACACGTTCGTCGGCACCATGCCCCCGGCCCCGCCCAACGCGGTATCGCTCACTCCGTACGACGCAGGGCCGCAGAACGCCGCGATCGCATACGACGCGGTATCGGTGCAGGTGCGTGTACGAGGTACGACAGACCCGCGTGTGTCGTACGACCGCGCATACGACATGTACGACGCGGTGAACGGGCTGTCGGACACCGTCCTACCGGACGGAACGCCCGTCATCATCTGCACCGCGAGCACCCCCTCGCCGCTCGGCCCGGACGGCAACGGCCGGCACGAGCACGTCGTACGCGCGACCGTCGAGTACGAAGCGCCGACCACGCACCGCACGTAACCCACCAACCCGCCACAACCACCCCGCAGCGCCCCGCCTGTGGGGCGCCCACGCATGCCCACAGGGAGGACCCATGGGACGCCCCATCAGCGCCCGCGACTGGATTTTCGAGGTCGAGGACGAGGCCGCCGCCACCGCGACATGGCTCACGCTTACCAAGCTCAACTCATGGACGCTCAACCGCGGCGAGAACGAAGAGGTCGCCGACACCACCACGAACGACAGTGACGGCCAGTACGAGCAAGACGTGATGCAGCGTGGCGCCACCATCGAACTGACGGGCCTGTACTCGTCCACGACAGGCATACAGGACCCGGCGCAGGCATACGTCGACACCGTATGGGCCGCCGGAGTCGGCGAGGCGTCCAGGAACCGTTTCCGTTTCCGGCACAAGGACCAGGCCGATTGGTCCGTGTGGGAGGCGACCGCCACCCCGGGTGAGGTCGGCGGCGAGCACAACGCCAAGACCACATGGGGCGTAACCATCACCCGGTGCGGTCCGTCCACGCGCGAGGCCGTGGTCGCCCCGTGACCGACGAGCTGCACGACCAGGAGTCCAACGAGCAGGAAGCAGCATCGGACTGGGATGCCTTCTGGGCTGAGGAACGCATCACGCCCGAGTTCGACGGGATGCCGTTTCGCATGTTCGAACGGGATTGGCGACTGCCCGCTCGGCTCCCCGCCCTGATTCAGGTACAGATGCACCGCGTACGCGAGTCGGCCGACCCGGACGACATACAAAACCTGCTCGGCGCGCTCCTGCCGTCCGACCTGGTCGACGAGCTGATCCGGCGCCACGTCGGTGACCGGCACATGGCCATCGTTCTTGCCTGGGCGATCGGCAACACCGCCACCCCCGGCAGCCTGTCGCTGGAGCGGGCCCGGCGCCTCTACGACGAGCAGGACAGCACCCAGGGAAAAGCACCCCGGCGGAGCGGCAACAGGAACAGGAAGCGGCGGAGTGGTGGACGGCGGTAGTCCGCCACTGGGCAGCCGTCGAGGGTGACCTCTCCGCCGTTCACCACCTCAGCGCCCGCGAGCTGGCCGCTCTCTCCATCCGCCGCTTTCTGGTGCTGCTCGGCTCCCTTCCCGCTGACTCCCGCTTCGCGCAGGCATGGCGTGCCACCCCGCGCCACGTGATCGACCCGAACGAGATCGCCCAACTCACGGCGTAGACGCCGGGGCGCACAACCACAACTGCATAGGGGGTACGCGCCGTGGCGCTCACTGTCGGCGAGCTGACCGCGCTGGTGAGCGTGGATGACGAGCGCATGTCCGCCGGTCTCAACCGGGCCGAGGGACGCGTCCGTACAGCCGGCCGCGAAATGGGCGACGAGGCGGCCCGCGCGGGCCGCCATGCCGGGCAGGCCCTCGGCGATGGAGTCGCCCGCGGAGCTGACGGCGGATTGCAGGGCACCCGCTCGCAGTTCGCCAGAGCGGGACAGCAAGCCGGCGGCGAGTTCGCCGACGGCGCCGCAGACGGGTCCGCGGGCGCCGGAGAACAGATCGGCGGCCGTCTCCAGGGCATGAAAGCCGGCATAGCCGGGGGCGCCGCGGCGCTCGGCGCTGCGGCCGGTGCCCTGCTGGTGGCCGCCATGGGTCAGGCGCTGGAACAGTCCCGTATCGCCGGCCGCCTCGGCGCCCAGCTCGGCGCGACTCCGGCTGTGGCGAAACGTTACGGCGAGATCGCCGGGGCGATGTACGCCAACGCGATCACCGAGGATTTCCAGGGCGCGGCCGATGCGATTTCGGCGACGATGCGTTCCGGGCTGGTGCCCACTGGAGCGACGAACGCACAGATCGAGTCGATATCGACGAAGGTCTCCGATCTGGCGTCGACGTTCGAACTCGATCTCGGGCAGACGGCGAACGCCGTGGGTCAGATCATGAAGACGAAGCTGGCCCCGAACGCCGAGGCCGCTTTGGACGTGATGACGCGCGGCATGCAGAAGATGGGCCCGCGCGCCGATGACCTGATGGACACGTTCAACGAATACGCTGTCCAATTCGCGCAACTCGGCCTCTCCGCCAAAGAGGCAACGGGGATGATGTCGCAGGGCCTCAAGGCCGGTGCGCGTGATACCGATGTAGTTGCCGACGCCCTGAAAGAGTTCGTCCTGATCGCTCAGGGCGGGGGCGATGAAGTCGACAAGGCATTCGCCGCTATCGGCTTGTCCGGCGACGAGATGCAGCGTGTTTTCTCCAAGGGTGGACCGAAGGCAAAGGAAGCCCTGGACAAGGTTTTCGACGGGCTGCGGAATATCAAGGACCCGTCGGAGCGCGCCGCTCTTTCTCTGACACTTTTCGGCACCAAGTCGGAGGACACACAGAAAGCGCTTATGGCGCTCGACCCGTCATCGGCTGTCGGCGCACTCGGTAAGGTCGGCGGCGCAGCCGACAAGATGGGAAACACTCTCCGCGACAATGCGGGGTCACGCGTCGAGGCGTTCAAACGCACGATGCAACAGGGCTTCGTGGATTTTCTCGGCGGCACGGTACTCCCCGCTCTGGAGAAATTCCGCGAGTCTTTCGGCGGCGCCTTCTCCGGTATCGGGCAGGCACTCGCAGATTTCTGGGAGGAGATCGCGCCGCATCTTGAGAAGCTGCAAGGAGTCTTCGGCGAGATCACTGCGGCTTTCTCTGGTGAAGGCGACGGGGGCGGACTGGGCGCCAAGGTCCAGGAGTCGCTGGGAATGGCCGCGCAGATCATTCAAGACGTGGTCACTCTCATAGATGAAATCTGGTCGAAGCACGGCGAGAGCATTCTCGAAGTGGCGCGCGTCGTCTGGGACACCATAGGCGCATACGTTTCCAACGCCATGCAGCTCGTAAAGGGAATTATCGAAGTCGTCACCGGACTCATATCGGGCGACTGGGATAAAGTCTGGCAAGGCATAAAGGACATGACAGGCGGAATCTGGGGAATTCTGATTGCGCTCGTAAGCGGCGCCATTTCGCTCCTCTGGGCCGTACTGAAACTCGGCCTAAAATTCGTCGGCCAAATCATAGCCGACGGGTGGGACTGGGCAGTCGAAAAAACCAAGTCGAAATGGCGCGGACTCCTCTCCTGGTTCGGCGGCATCCCGCAATGGGCAGCCGACAAGGTCGGGCCCATAACAAAGAAACTTTCCGACCTTGCAGCCCGTGCCGGAAAAGCCTTCAAGGACTGGCTTGTACGAAAATTCCGCGAGACTGTCGACTGGGCCGCCGGTCTGCCTGATCGCCTTGTCCGCGCCGTGGGTGACCTGAAGGACCTACTCGTCGGCACGGGAAAAGATGTCGCCCGCGGATTGCTGCGCGGCATCAAGTCCATGGGCGGATGGATGAAAGACAAACTCGTCTCGTTCGCGAAATCTGCGGTTCCTGGACCGATTGCGAAAGCGCTCGGTATCCACAGCCCAAGTCGCGTGATGGCGCAGAAAGTCGGCCGCTGGATTCCGGCGGGAATCGTGCAGGGAATCGAGGGCGGCGCCGGGGCGCTGGATCGCACCATGCGCGCTCTGGTGACTCCGCCGCCGCTGCCGTCCTTCTCACCCGCCTACGCGGGCGCTGGCGCCTCCCCCTACGGGCGGGCCTCAGCGTCCGGTGCACCGGCGGGCCCGACGGTGCATGTCGAGCACTGGCACGCCGCCGAGAACGGCAGCCCCGACGACAACGCCCGTGCGCTCGCGTGGGCCGCGAAGGCGAGGGGGTGACATGCCGCCCGGCGACCTTCTCACCCGCCCCGGGCAGGTGCAGTACGGCGACCTCCTGCTCGGCCGCGGCACCCCCTACCGGTGGGCCGACCTGACCGGCTGGGGCGAGCTGCCCGCCCTCGACTCAGGCACGGTGCAGCGACCGGACGCGCACGGCGCCATACCCGGACTCCTTCTCGCGCAGGCGCGCACCATCGGCCTAGAGGGCCTGATCGTGCGCGCCCGCGCCGCCGAACTGGGCGCCGTAGTCGGCCGGTTCGAGTCCGGCACGGTGCCCGTGGTCGACGAGCTGCCGCTCGTGATCTGGGTGGATGAGCGGGGGCCGCTGCTGTGCTGGGCCCGCTGCGTGCGCCGTGCCCTGCCCATCGGCAAGGGCTACAACACGGGCACCTTGACCGAGGGTGCGGTCGAGTGGGAAGCGTCGGACCCTCGCCGGTACGCGCTCGACGAACAGACCGCGAAGGCTGGACTGCCCGCGCCTGAACCGGGGCTGTCGTGGCCGCTGGCGTGGCCGCTGGACTGGGGGAAGCCGGGCGAGTCCGGCGCCCTGTCCGTGACCAACCGCGGTAACGCCGCCACGCATCCCGTAATCGAGTTCCGGGGGCCCATGACACGGCCCTCGCTCACCAACATCGGCAGCGGCGACACCCTCGAATACGACCTCCCGCTCGGCGTCGACGACGTGCTCACAGTCGACACGCTCGCGGGCACGGCGACGCTCAACGGCACCGCCTCGCGGCTGTACGCCGTGACAGCCCGCTCGATGCCCGAGCAGACCTACGTTTTCCCGCCCGGCGAGACAACGCTCGTGCTACGCGCCACGGGCGGGCCGGACGCGAGTGTCGCCGTCCGCTACCGAGCAGCTTTTTGGTAAGGAGACACCCCGACATGACCGTGCGCGCTGCATGGCTGCTGCCTACCGGGCAGACCCGCGAGGACACCCGCGTAACCCCCGTCGGCACGGTGACGCCGACGGGCGAACTCACCAGCCGTGGCGGCGTCCTGCCGGGCGGGGCACCGTTCCTTGCCGCTCCGGCCGGCGCCATGACGGTACAGATCGGCATCGGCCGCGCCGTCGTGCAGGGCACGGCCGCCCAGGGTCCCTATCCCGTCGCCGTCGACGCTCCCGAACTGGTCGCCATCGGCGCCGGCGATGCCCTCGACCGCATCGACACCGTGATCGTGCGCGTGTACGACGGCATGTACGACACCGAAGGGCAGACCGTCGCCACGGTCGAGCTGGTGCAGGGAGAGCCCATGGGCGCCCCGACCCCGCCCGCGCTGCCGCCTGCTTCGCTGCCGCTGTGGGACGTGCGGGTACGCGCGGGCGCCTCGGCCTCCACGGGCGGCGTCGACTGGGCGAGTGCCCTCACGGACCGGCGTCGGTACACAGTCGGCGTGGGAGGCATCATCCCGCGCGGCGCAACCGGCGACGTGGGCGCGTTCGACGGGCAATACCGCGACATGAACGGCGTGCTGGAGCGCTGGGACGCGACGGGCGCCGCGTGGCGCACCTACCGGCCGCCGACGCTGGCCGCCGAGAGCATCACGAGCGGGTTCCTCACCGGTACCGGCTGGTCGATGAACACGTTCAACGCCAGGCGGCGCGCGGGTGTGGTGACGTTTTCCGCCTACCTGACTCGTACCGGTGGCAACCTCAGCGATCCAACGAACCTGCCGGACACGTTCGTTGGCAGCCTGCCGAACGGCTGGGCGCCCCTGTTCGCCTACGAGGCGATCGCGACGGACGGATACGGGCACGGAACGGCCCGCATCGAGGCCGACGCACAGATCTACCTACGCACGTGGTCGCCGGGAATCGTGCTCGCCAAGGACCACAACATGCGGATCTCAGCCACCTACGTGCAGTGATCCGAAGGGGGTGTCGTGATCTCGACGCCCTCGACCACCTACCGCGTTCTGCTTACGGATCTGCTGAGCGATCGGCTCATCGACTCCCTGCCCATACAGGGGCTCGCCCTTGACGACTACATCGGCAAAACCGGGTCCCTGCGTGGCACCGTGCCCGTCCCGAACCGACAGATCGCGCAGCGGGCACGCCAAGCGCTCACCCCGGGCCGTACCGGGGTGTGGGTGGAGCGCGGGCCTGACATCTGGTGGGGCGGCATCCTTTGGACGCTCAACCTCTCCAATGACGACCGCGGGTTCCTCGGTGCGGAAATCCAGGCAGGCGGCTGGGAGTCATATCTCTACCGCCGTCTGCTGCACGACGACTACAGCGTGACCGGCCGCGATCAGCTAGACATCGTGCGCGACCTGCTCGGCTACGTCCAGGCCACCCCCGGTGGCGACCTGGGCATCGTTGCCGACACCGGTCTGTCCGGTGTGCTGCGCGACCGCGAATACAGCCGATACGACCTGCACTCGATCGGCGACCTGGTCGACGAACTCGCCGGGGACGAGCAGGGGTTCGAGTGGCGCATCGCCTCGTACCGGGCCGATGACCGTACCCGAGCCCGGCGGCTTCAGCTCGGACACCCGACGCTGCGCACGGGCGCGACCGACGTAGTGCTCGACCACCCCGGGCCGATCCTCTCGTACTCGTGGCCGGCCGACGCTACCGAGATGGCGACCGCGTGGCAGTCGCGGGGCGCGTCCGTCAACCGCAACCAGACCGAGGACAGTACGCCGTTGATGTCGCCCCCCGTAACGGCCGACGACGACCTCACGACGGGGTGGCCGCTCCTGGACGGCACCAGCGACTACACCACCGTTGAGCGCCAAGACGTGCTGGACGGGCACGCCCGCGCCGACCTCGCCGCCGCCCGCCGCCCCGTGCAGATACCCGAGATCGAGGTACTGCTCGGCGGACTGGTCAGCCCGGCGCTGCTCGGCGCGACCGTGCGCGTCCGTATCCGCGACCTGTGGCACCCGCGACCACTCGACGAGCGGTACCGCGTCGTAGGTGTGTCCATCAGCCCGCCCCAGCGTGGCCGCCCCGAGACGGCTCGCCTGTATCTGGAGGTGCCCTGAGTGGCGCACGTACCGCGCGACCTGCTCGACCGCCTCGCCAAGCTTGAACGCGAGGTTCGCACACTGCGCGGCCGAGCCAATATCCGGCCGGCGCTCGACTCTGTGCTCGGCGGCAATGTGGTGATCGGCCGCGGCGGGCAACTCATCGCACAGACCCCCTACGACGTGCGCACGTTCGTCGTCGGACAGACGGCCGATGGTGATTGGGGCATCGGGCTCGGCCGCGAGGACGGCTCGCGTGCACTGACCGTCGGCGACGAGGCCGGGACGGATGCCCAGATGATCCGCATGTTCAGCCGCGACGCTCAGGTCATCGTCATGGATGATGCGTTCAGCGACCGGTTCCTCGGCCGCCCGTGGATGCCCGTGCCGCTGTACCCGACGAGCGCCCAGGTGACCAGCTCGACCGGCTATCTGATCGGCTGGAGGGGCGCCGGGCCCGTGCACAACGCCGTGGCGTATCTGCGCCTGATCACCTACGCGGGGACGGGCGGCGGTCAGGTGCGCGTCGTCATGACGCCCCCTGATGGCACCGAGCGAGTCCTCGCCGAGTACGACGCCGCCCCTGGCACGTCGACGGTGCGCTCGATCACGTACCCGCTCGACGGCCTCGACTACCTCGACTACGCGTCATGGCGCATCGACCACCGCACCAAGGGCGCCGGAAGCGTTGAAACCGACGTGATCGCCGCCTACACCCGCAACACGTTCAGCGCCGACGAAGCACCCACCACCCCCGCACAGTAAGGAGCTACGACCTTGGCCCCCCTTCCCGAGTCCATCCCCACCGTGACTGTGTCCGGCCGCTACCTGCTGCCCGACGGCACCCCGCTCAAGGGCACCGTCACCTTCCGGGCCCCTGCACTGGTCACCTTCGGCGCCGCCGACGTGATGCTCGCCGGGCCCGTGACGGCCGAACTGGACGCTACCGGCGCGGTCGCCGTCGTCCTGCCCGCCACGGACGCCCCCGGCATGGACCCCGTCGGCTGGTCCTACACCGTGACCGAACAGCTCGTCGGCGTAGCGAGCAACCGCTCGTACTCCCTTCTGCTGCCGCAGAACGATCCCGAGGTCGACCTCGCTGACGTGGCGCCGACCGACCCCACCAAGCCCAACTACGTACGCGGCGCCTCTGCATACGAGGTCGCGGTCGTCGAGGGATTCGAGGGCACGCCCGTGCAGTGGCTCGACTCCCTCGTCGGCCCGCCCGGTCCCGAGGGCCCGCAGGGGCCGGAAGGCCCGGCAGGGCCGCAAGGTGACCCAGGCCCGCAAGGAGTCAAGGGCGACCCGGGCAACGGCAGCGTGAACAGCGTCAACGGGAAGCTTGGCCCCGACGTGCTGCTCACCGCCGCCGACGTGAAGGCGCTCCCCGACACCGGGCTCGTCGCGGGTGGAAACCTGACGCTCGACTCGCCGACCGTCGACTACCGGGGGCTCTCCTTCACCACAGCCGGAGTGAACCGGTGGGTGTATCAGGTCGACAACGGCGCCGAGGCCGGCGCCGACGCGGGGTCGGATTTCGAGTTGGCGAACTGGTCGGACGCTGGCGACTGGAAGTCGGCGGTCCTGTACGGGCAGCGCGCCACGGGCGCGCTCGGCGTCGGCACCAATGCCCCCATGCCGGGTGCGAAGCTCACCGTGTCCGGCGCGGCCGGTCTCATCGACCAGGCGGCCGACCCCGTCGCGCCCGTCGGTGGCGCCCTGCTCTACGCCAAGGGCGGCACGGCGTACGTGCGGCAGGCCGACGGCACGGTCGTGCCGGTGGCCGGCGGGGGCGGCACGACGGGCGAGTACAGCGTCCGCGCGTACGGCGCGACCGGCGACGGCGTGACCGATGACGCACCCGCGTTCCGTGCGGTGCTCGACGCTGCCGGGGCAGCGGGGGGCGGCACGGTCCGTATCCCCGCAGGCGTGTACCTGATGGACTCCGCCCGCGGTGCGTGGCCCGCGCCGTGCCTGTACGTACAGGCAGGCGTGACGGTCTCCGCCGACGACGGCGCGATCATCCGCCGCGGCCTCAACCTGGACGCGCGCATGGTGCAGAACTTCGACGGCACCGAGTCGAACGCCGAGTACAGCGGGCACGGTGGAATTCGCATCACGGGCGGCACCTGGGACGGCAACGCCCCTGCCAAGCAAGGATCAGGGAACATGTTCGCGTTCGCCCACGCGGAGCGGATCACCCTCGACCACGTGCGCGTGATCGACCAGCCCAACAACCACGCCGTAGAGCTGAATTCGATCGCATTCGCCACGGTGACGAACTGCCGGTTCGAGGGCAGCGTCCCCAAGCCCGGCAGTCCGCAGACCACCGAAGCGATTCAGATCGACGGCGCGTTCGGCGCCGCTGGCCTTGAGGGCGGCTTGCCGTACGACGCCACGCACTCCCGCGACATCACCGTCGAGGGCTGCTACACCGGCCCGTCCGCGAACTGCGGCCCGTGGGGGCTGCTCGTCGGCTCACACGCCAGCGACACCGTAGGCATGTACCGCCGGATATCCGTGATCGGCAACACGATCGCCGACACCCTCGCGTACGGAGTGCATGCGTACGACTGGTACGACTCCGTCATCGCCAACAACACGATCGGCGGCAGCAACAGGACTGGCTACCGGTCCGGTGTCGCCGTCACGTCGGGCAAGACCAAGAGCGACGGTGTACTCGTGTCTGGCAACGTCCTGAACAACGTCGGGGGGAGCGGGTACGGCGCGATTCAGGTCGAGTCCCTGTCTGGGGCGGCGCAGGCCGGGGGCGTGGTGATCTCCGACAACATCATCAGCGGCTACTCCGGCGATGGGATCAAGTCCAACGGCGACGCCGCGCAGATCCACATGAATTTCGTCAGGGCAGCACAGTCCGGCGCAACGCTCGGTATCAACGTCACCTCGGGCGGCACCTCACACGCGAACGTGGCACTGAACCGCATCACTGGGGGAAGAGGCGCGGCTGTTCCCAAGGGCACCGTCTCGTGGGGCAACGACCCCGCCATCACCCCGCCTGCATAGCACCCGCACCCGCCCCGCCCACTACGCCCCGGCCGTCGGCCGCGGGCGCTTTTTCATGCCCAGGAGGCACCCGCCCATGACCGTTCGCGGCGTCGACGTGTCGTCGTACCAGCCCACCACCTACAGCACGAAGGGCCTCGACTTCGTGTTCGTCAAGGCCACCGAAGGCACCAGCTACATCAACCCGCGCATGACCAAGCAGGCGCAGCGCGCCCGCGCCGCCGGGCTGGTCGTCGGCTTCTATCACTTCCTCCGGCCGGGTTCGATGAGGGAGCAGGCCCGGTACTTCGTGGAGAAGTGCGCCAGCGTCGAGGGCGACCCCTTGTGGGCCGACTGGGAAGACCCGGGCGTGAGCGGCGCGGACAAGGACGCGTTTCTGTCCGAGGTCAAGCAGCTCCGCGGCGACACACACCGCGTCGGCCTTTACTGCAACGTCGACTACTGGACCCGCCGGGATACCACCAGCAACGCGGGCGACGCCCTGTGGATCGCTCAGTACAACGGCAAGCCGGGCAAGCCCTCCGTTCAGGCCACATGGAAGTTCCACCAGTACACATCGACCCCCATCGACACCAACGTCGGTGCGTTCGCCGACCGCGCCGCCCTCGCCAAGTGGGCAGGCGCCAAGGTCGACGACAAGCCGGCCGAACGGCCCACCGTTGACCTGTCCAACCTAACCGCCGCCGCCCGCAAGGACCCGGGCGCCAAGCAGGGGCACCAGACGCACGCCGCCGACGTACGGACCGTCGAGGCTGCCCTCAAGGCCGAGGGCCTGCTCGCGAGCAAGTACGCGAGCGACGGGTCGTTCGGCACCGTCACCGTGGCCGGGTATGCCGCGTGGCAGCGCCGTTGCGGCTACTCCGGCGCCGCTGCCGACGGCATCCCCGGCCGCGCCTCCCTCGACCCCCTCGCCCAGAAGCACGGGTTCGCCGTCACCGCATGACTTCTTCCGCACGGCCCGACGATGGGCCGTTCCCCACTCCAGGAAATGAGGCACTGTCCCGTGTCTGACGCCAACCGCCGTACCGTCCGAACTGCCCTCGCGTGGCTGCTCTCCCTCGCCGCCGCGCTCCCCGGCATCATCGACGCTTCCGGAATCTCCGAGTCCCTGCCGTGGGTCGCCGGGGGCCTCGGAGTCGCCGCCGCCGTCACGCGCGTCATGGCGCTTCCGTCCGTGGACACACTTCTGCCCGCGTGGCTCCGCAAGGACGCACCGCAGGAGAGCACTGGCAACCAGTGACCGAGCCCCGTACCGAGGTCGCGATCGAGTTGGAGCGGCTACGTGCCTCCGTCGACGTAGGGCTCGCCCGCGTCGACGGCTCCCTCGCCCTGCTCGTCCAGCGATCCGAACAGACCGATCAGCGCCTCACAGACGCCGAACAGCGCCTCGCCACGCTGGAGCGCTCCCGATGGCCACTGCCCGCCATGGCCGTACTGGTCGCAGTCTCCGGTCTCCTGTTGTCCCTCTGGCAGGCCGCACAGTGAAGAAGGCCCCCGCTCCGGCTGAGTGCCGGGGCGGGGGCCTTCTTCGTCGTCCGGCTAAACGCCCGGGTTCTGTCCGTGAACCAACAACGTGCCGACGCCGCCGTGGGGTGCTTCGATCACACCTGCTTGTACGTTGACGTATCCCGTTTCCGTGAGCATGTCGGCCCACACTTTCGGTTCGTAGTCCCAGCGTTGGACGACGAGCGGTTCCGCCGCGTCCGGGCTGCTGATAAATGCCGCCTGGCACCCGTAGCAGCCCGCGAAGGCGGGCCGGTGGGAGAACGCCAGCACACCGCCCGGGGCCATCCGTCCTCGGATGGCAGGGAGCAACACCGCCGGGTCGGTGAACCAGAGCGCGCCGAACACGGAAAACACGGCATCGAACCGGTAGTCGCACGCCCCGAGATAGTCCACCGCTTCCCGTTGGTGGAACTCCAAGTCGTCAACGTCCGCCCAGCGTTTCCGAGCGGCCTGCACTTGGACGCCGGAGAGATCCACCGCAATGCATCTAACGCCCAGCCTGGCAACGTGTGCCGCGTTCCCGCCCTTGCCGCAACCCAGTTCCAGGGCGGTAGCACCAGGGCCGACGCCCAACACCTCGGCACCGGGGCCGTGGTCGGGGAACTGGGTCCAGTTAAACCACGTGCGTTCGCCGCACGAGTTGACCTCTGGGCGTGGCCTCTTGCTACGTGCATACGTGTCCCAAGCCGAACCGGTCATATAGCGATCTCCTCAATAGAGCCCGGTCACCCCACCATGGTGGGGTGACCGGGGGGTTTCTTGCGCCTACTTGGCCGGGCTGTCGGAGCAACCGGCGTGGCACTGGCTACAGTCAGCCGCGCCTAGTTGCGGCCACAGGTCCGGGTCGACCTCGAACCCCGCAGCGGTGATGGCGGTCAAGGTGCGCTGTCGCTCGGCCGCCGCCTTCCCGTGTTCCCCCGCACTCGGGGGCTGGGGGTTGTGGTGGATGAAGCGTCCGGCGACCTGTTCGCAGAACTCCGCGTACTGCTGGGTGCGCAGAATGAACGCGTGCCAGAACACATCGACGAGGGGGGACGGGCTGAGCGGGGCGTCCGTACGGGCGCCAGCGATCAGGAAGGCCGCCATCTGGTCGATGGCGCGCTCGGCGAACTCCACTGGCATCCCGGGGTGTGTCTTGCGGACATCGGCCGCGAGACACTTCCTGATCTCCTGGTCTACCGGTATGGCTGTCCGTTCGACTACGACTGTCACGGTGGTACCTCCGGTGATCTCCTTGGATGGTGCCGCGTCGAGCGGCGGCCCCCGCACCGCATCTCGGGTAGCCAGGGTGCGGGGGCCTCATCCGCGCGTGCCGACGCGGCTTGAAGGCACGGGCGGGGCATGTCCCCCTGCGCCGTCCGCAGGGGGACAGTCATTCGGGGACGGCTGGGGGATGTGTGCCGTCCGGCTGCCATCTGTCGGGCGCCGGCACCTCCCCTGCCTCCCACACTCGGTAGCAGGTGGCGAGCCAGTCCTCGGCGGCCTCCCGCGTGAGCCAAGCGAGCGGCCATGGGCCGCTACCCGGCAGGGTGCAAAGGTCACCGAGGCGCACGTCGAGGATGTGCCACGCGCAGCGGTCGGCCGACCGCACTGGCCGATACCTCACGCCGTGCCGCCTCCCGTGCCACTGCCCGAAGCGAGCAGGAGCACGAGCACCACGAGCAGCGTGCCGACCGCGAGTGTGAACAGGACGGCGCCGACCTTCTCTCGCCACATCACGCCCACCCGCCCGGCCGATCCGGGCACTTAGGCGCTCCGCACCTGCACGGCGGGAACGCCAACGGCCGCACATCGCGGGGCGCGTCCCCCGAGACGGAAATCTTGCACGGCCCGCCACGCCACCGGACATCGACCTCACCTTCGACCACACGAGCAGACCCGATGCGCAGCGTCATACAGCTCCCGTCCACGCTGCTCATGACGTGGCCCCCGCTGCCGGTCCGTCGTGCAACGTGGCTGCATGCACCACAAGTAGCGCCTTACCGAGCTGGCGTGCCACCTCTGGGGTTACCGCCCCAAGGTTGATGAGCGGCGCCCGCGCAGACGAGTCAGCGAGCGAAACAACGTCCAGGCCGAGCGAGGGCAGGCGGATGCCGAGCAGATCCAAGCCTTCATTGAGTGCGTCGAGCGCGCCCTCAGCGTCTTGCATCCGGGAGCGGCCGACGGGCCCGTTACTGGTCACCGTGGCACCTCCCCGGCGGCCTCGTGCTCCTGTGCGAGCCGTGTCGTCTCTGCCCTGACGCGCTCGATCTCGTCGGCGGTGCACACGAGCACCGACTCGACTGCGCCGCCGTCTTCGTAGTGGATGAGCACTGGCACGGCGGCCTGTTGGGCGCGCGTGTCATACGTCCCAGGCTGATTCACGGGCGTGATGTGGGTGGGCGGCGAGAGCACGGGGGAAAGCGTTATGCCGCTCGCAGGGGCGGACCATTCGGGGCCGCCTCCTGGCGGGCGCAGGTGGAAGCTCGCCGCGAGCTGCCCATCCGGCTCGGCTACAACTACGCCGATCCGGCCGTTGCGGGCGGAGTCGCGGGCCAGCTCGCCAAGCTGGGGCCGGAACGGGCGCGGTGCTAACTCCGGTTCCTGACTGGGACGGTGGGTGTGTCCGGTCATGCTCCTGACGTTAGGGAGCTGTCAGGGGCCGAATATGAGCCGCAGGAATACTGCCGTCATCCGTCGAGGTGAAAGCGGTCGGACATGTGCCTCAGCTTCTCCCGCGTGGAGGCGCGTTCGGCGTAGACGATGCTGCGCAGCGTCGACCGGGCGATCGGGTGGTTCCTCACGAGCTGAGGGGCGAGCCCTTCGGCGGTCTCCAGTTCGGCGAGTGCTTTGTCGCGAGCGCCGTCCCACAGCCATGCGCGTGCTAGCTCCATGTGGTGGTGGCCTTGCCGGGAGTTGGGGAGCGAGGCGACCAGGGAACGGCTGGTGCGTCGGTCTATGTCCAGGGCTCTGCTCTGCTGGTGCATCTCCAGCGCGATGCTCACCGCGTGGATTGCAACGTTTCCGGGCGAGAAGGTGAGCGAATGCCGGTCGTAGACGCGGCCGAGCTGGTGCTCGGTGGCACGGTCGGCGGCTGTCTTCGCGTGCGCGATTCGGTCCTCGGCCTCTGCGCCTCGGCTGGCGCGCGCGGCGGAGACGGCGGCGCGGAGTTGTAGTGATCCCCATGCCCGGATCGCGAGTTGGTCGCCACGGTCGTAGCCACCCTGTACGCCCTTGATGGCCTGGTCGGAAAGCGCGAGGGCGTCGTCCCAGTCGGCCGTGGCCCACATGTCCCAGACGCGCATCCAGCTCGCTACAGAGGGCATGACGGGGTCACCGGACTGGGCGGCGGACCAGGCGGCGCGTTCACACGACATGGCGATCAGCTCAGGGTGCCCGAGCACATGCGCAGCAGTGTGCGCGAACTTGCAGCACACGGCGTAGATCGCGAACGCTTCCTCGCGCTCGTGACCTGTGCTGATCTCCGCGAGGGCACGCGCCTCGCGAAGAAGATCAGGCAGAACGTTCATGATCGCCGTATTCGCTGCCGCATCCCGCAAGCGATGGAGACGGGTCATCTCCTGCCACAAGTCCGCGGACGGGCGCGGCGTCCCGTCGAACACGGGCGCCAAGTCATAGCGCCGAAGCTCACGCAGGATGGACGAGGCCGAGATCTGCCACTGATTCTCGCTCGGGCTGGAGCGGTAGGGCCGGCCGATCAGGTCGTTCGGGTGTACGTGAAGTTCGGCGGCGAGCAGGTTCAACAGGCCGACCCGGTCCAGCTCGATAAGACCGCGCTCCATCTTGGACACCCAACCCTGAGTACGGCCCAGGACTGCCGCTAGGTCAGCCTGTGTCATCCCCAGCCGCAGGCGCGCGCGCCGGGCGCGGCGTCCGATCTGTTCGGCTTCCTCCAACACGGTGTCCCCTATCAGCCGTTCGTTCAGCCACCACCACGGTACTGGTAGCAGCATGTCGGAGACAGTGAAGCGCCCCCGACGACCACTGTCGGGGGCGCTTCCTTTCCCTTGCAGGTCACGCGGCGAGTGTTTTACGCACGTTGTTCCACATGAGCGTTGCGACCCGGTCGCCCTGTTCGACGCCCAGTTCGTCACGGAGTGCGTGTGCGAGCTGCGCCGCGCGCTCGCCGGTCGCCCGGAAAGTGGTGCGTTCCGGTTCGGGGCCGCCGGTCCATGTGGTGATCCGCGAGGTGCCATGGACCGTCATGCCGTGGCGCAGGATGCGTGAGATGGTCAGCGGTACGTCCTGCATCGTGCTCAGCACCGGGGCCTCCCGAGATATGCGGATACGCGAATCCCGTCACATGGCGCGTAAGTGGGTTTACGTGCCAGTAATGCGACGGTTTCGCGGAAGCCTGCCACCGACCACGCGGTATGTCACGGGGTCGTGCGGAATCGGGCGCCCAGGAGGCAAAGCGGAACGGGCCTGACGTGCGAACCGTGGTACCACACGGCTGGAAGCAGGCTGCCGAGCAGCGGGGATCCGGACGAAGGACCGTCCCCGGCGAAGGACCGTCGGGATCCGGGCGAAGGGGGCTCGGGACCCGGACGAAGGACCGTCGGGATCCGGACGCCGAACGGCCGGAGCCATGACGCGTGACGGCCGGGAAGAGGGCGCGTGACGGCCGGAACCCGGGCGCTGAGCGGCCCGGCTCCGGGGGTGAGCCGCCGCCCAGGGTCCGTGGGGGCCGAGCGGCCCGTGGACCGGGGTGCTGAGCGGCCCGTGGGCCGGGAGCGGGTCAGGCTGCGACCGGCTCCTGACCCCTGCTCCCGAGCCCTTCGACCAGAACTCCCGGCTCCTGAGCCAGGGCCGCCGGCTCCTGTGCGCGGAAGACGGACTCCACGGACTCCTGAGCCCGGATGCCGGACTCGTGGGACCGGGGCAGTGGCGCCGGTTCCGGCGCCGCCTCTCCCCCCGAGCCGAGTACGTCGGCAGCGAGTTGTGCGTCGCCCCGCAGCTTGGCCAGCGCGCGGGAGACGGCGCTCTTGACGGTGCCGACCGAGACCCCCAGTACCTCGGCCGTCTGTATCTCGCTCAGGTCCTCGTAGTACCGCAGCACGACCATCGCGCGCTGGCGTGCGGGCAGCTTCATCACGGCACGCCACATGGCGTCCCGTACGGCTTGCTGCTCGGCGGGGTCGGGTGCGGGCAGCGGGTCGGGCTCCGGCAGCTCCTCGCAGGCGAACTCGTCCACCTTGCGCCTGCGCCACTGAGAGGTGCGCGTGTTGACCAGGGCGCGGCGCACGTAGCCGTCGAGGGCCCTGTGGTCCTCGATGCGCTCCCAGGCCAGGAACGTCTTGGTCAGAGCGGTCTGGAGCAGGTCCTCGGCATCGCAGGGATTGGCTGTCAGCGAGCGCGCGGTGCGCAGCAGCACGGGTCCGCGCGCCTGCACGTAGGAAGAGAATGTCAGCGGTGTTCCCCCGGTGCCTGGCGGCGCGGCAGGAGACCCCGCGTGCGTCGTAACGGTGGTCCGGGTGTTCCGAACTGTCCCAGGCGTGGTCATGCCTCAACGCTAGGAGCCGAGGGGTGCCCGGGGTATCGACCGCAGGTCCCGATGCCGCGTCCGCCTCAGGGTGTAGGGGTGGTGCTGACTACACCTCCTGTAGGTGGAGACCATCGCCCACCGGGATCAGGGGTGCACTACGGGACCTCACCCAATGACCGCCACGGGTGCGTCCACGAGGTTCTGGTCGATGTTGACCGAACGGCCACCGTACGTGCGGTTCACGTTGCCCGTGAACTGGTGGATGCGGCGGTGCGGTTGCCAGGCGCGCCTGTTGAGGTTGCGCTCGTTGTCGACCGACTTCGGTACCTTCCAGCGTGCGAACCATAGGGCCGTGGGCAGCCCGCGTGCCCCTGAGGCCCGCGCCTTCTCCATGTGCGCGATCCCTGAGTCGGCACTGCTGTAGAAGCCGGCGACGTAGCCCCGTGCGCGTACGGCGCTGTTCCAGCCCTGGATGAACCGGAGGGTGGTCGCCCCACAGCGCGTGTTCCTGTAGTTGTACGCCTCCATGTCGAGGTAGATGGCGCTGCGCCGCACCATCCCGTACCGCTTCGCCTGGCGCACCGCGTCCAGCCCCTCCCTGCGGCCCTGCTGGTAGGGCGCCGAGGTGCTCATAACGACCTTCCGCTTGTGGGAGGCGCCGACGCAGGGGGACTGCGAGCTGACGTAGAGCGGCAGGAACTTCCATCCCATGCCGTGCGTGGCCTTCACCCAGGAAGGGCTGAGGTGGGTCTGGTTGGGACAGGCCCTGCCCCGTCCACCGATGTAGACGCCGACGGCGCCGTAAGGGGATGCCCTCTTCCAGGCGCGCATGGTGGTGGCCGAGGGTGCCTGGCAGGTGTCGAAGGCGTAGCCGCGGAAGATCTGCGCACCGAAGTTGCGGGGGTCACCCCGGATCAGTGAGGGGGTGTCACCGGGTGCGCCCGCGGCTCCGGGCGCGCGTGGGTCCGCGGGCGCGTCGGGCGCGGCCGGGTCCCGTAGCTCCTGGGGCGACTCGGGGGACGGCGAGGTCTCCGGGGCCTGGGACGCCTCGGGGACCTGCGGGTTCCGGGAGCCCGGCGTTCCCGGGTCCTGCGGTGACCCCGGGGTGGCCGGGGTGCCGGGAACGGTCGGCGAACCCGGGTCGGCGGAGCGGCCCGGAACCTCCGGACTGCCAGGTGTGGTCCCGTGGGAAGCCGAAGGACTACTGGGCGCCACGGAGCCACCCGGAACCGTGGGACTACTGGGCACCGCGGCTCCATCGGGCGCCGCTCCCGGACGGGACTCCGGGCCGGCCGGCTCCGTCGAAGGAGGTGCCGGGGGACTCGGGGCGGGGTCGGAGGGCGCTGACCCGGAACCGGCTGCGGGGAGCGTGCCACCGGTGAGCAGGGACGCGAGGGCGGCCACCAGGACGGTCGCCCGTCGAATGATGTGATTTTTCTGGCGCATGGGGCGAGTGAACGAGCAGGAGCGGAACGATCCGCTCAGGCACGCCCGCCGCGTTCCCGGATTCAGCCATCTGCCGCGCCGCGCACTCCGGACGTAGCCCTCCCTGCCTCGTGATGCCCCTGCCTCGTGATGCCCCTGCCTCGTGATGCGGGCCCGGCCCGCCGCGCGGCGTCCCCGCGCGGGGACGCCTGTGGTGGTCCGGATGGCCAGGGCGGGACGGACGGCCAGGGCGGGCCGGTGAGCGGGACGGCAGGACGAGCGGACGTCCCGGCGACCGGCGGGAGGACCGGCGGGAGGGGCAGAGGCAGGCTAAGCGCGGGCTGGACGCTGGTGCTGGGTCAGCACCAGGCCGGACGTCGGTACGCCCGTGCCGGCCGTCACGAGGACGCTCTCCGCCTCGTCGACCTGGTTGACGGAGGTACCGCGGAGCTGCCGTACGCCCTCGGCGATGCCGTTCATGCCGTGCAGGTACGCCTCACCCAATTGTCCCCCGTGCGTGTTGAGCGGAAGGGCCTCCTTCGCCACGAAGTCCGCGCCCTCACCGCGCGCGCAGAAGCCGAACTCCTCCAGTTGCATCAGCACGAACGGGGTGAAGTGGTCGTACAGGATGCCGACGTCGATGTCCCCCGCCGTCAGTCCGCTCGTACGCCACAGCTGCCGCGCGACGACGCCCATCTCGGGGAGCCCCGTCAGATCGTCGCGGTAGAAGCTCGTCATCTGCTCCTGTGCGCGTCCTGCGCCCTGCGCCGCCGCGGCGATCACCGCGGGCCTGTGACGCAGATCGCGCGCCCGTTCGGCCGAGGTGACCACCAGGGCCTGTCCGCCGTCCGTCTCCTGGCAGCAGTCCAGCAGCCTCAGGGGTTCGACGATCCAGCGCGAGGCGGCGTGCTCGGCGAGCGTGATGGGCTTGCCGTGGAAGTAGGCGGCCGGGTTCGTCGCCGCGTACTTCCTGTCGGTCACGGCCACATGCCCGAAGACCTCGGGCTCCAGCCCGTATGTGTGCAAGTAGCGTTGCGCCGCCATGGCCACCCATGAGGCGGGTGTGAGCAGCCCGAAGGGCAGCGACCAGCCGAGCGCGGCGCCTTCGGCCGACGGCTCGCGCTGCTGTACGCCTGAGCCGAAGCGGCGGCCCGAACGCTCGTTGAACGCGCGGTAGCACACGACCGTCTCCGCGATGCCGGAAGCGACAGCCAGCGCGGCCTGCTGAACGGTCGCACACGCGGCGCCTCCCCCGTAGTGCACACGCGAGAAGAACGACAGCTCGCCGATGCCGGCTGCCTGCGCGACGGTGATCTCGGGGCTGGTGTCCATCGTGAAGGTGACCATGCCGTCGACGTCGCCGGGAGCCAGGCCGGCGTCGTCCAGTGCGGCGTGCACGGCCTCGATGGCGAGCTTGAGTTCGCTGCGCCCTGAGTCCTTGGAGAACTCCGTGGCACCGATGCCGGCCACGGCCGCGCGCCCGCCGAGGGTGTCGGGGTGCCGGATGCTCATGATTCCGCGCCTTCCTGGGGTTCCGGGAGGGTGAGAAGGACGGTTCCGGTCACGTGGTTGCCCAGCGAGTTGGCGCCCCGGACCGCGATCTCGACGGCGCCGCCCTCCGTGCCACCGGGCACGCCCCTGTCCGGCTCGCCCGCGTCCGGGCCCCGCACGGCGGTGACGCGGCCCGTCAATGTCATCGTGTCGCCCGGGTAGTTGGGGGCGCCGAGCCGGATGGCGACCTTGCGCAGCCGCGCGTGCGGGCCTGCCCACGCGGTCACGTAGCGGCCGACCAGGCCGTTGGTGGTCAGGATGTTCATGAAGATGTCAGGAGAGCCCTTGCCCCTGGCCGCGTCCCCGTCATGGTGCACGTCCTGGAAGTCACGGGTGGCGAGGGCCCCGGCGACGATGAGTGTGCGCGTCACCTGGATCTCCAGCGGCGGGAGTTCATCGCCCTCGACGGGTGCCGTCCGCGCGGTCGCTGTCACGTCTCCTCCAGCCGTCACTTCTCCTCCAGCCGTTCCGCTTCGGTACCGGGCAGCCGTTCCGCTTCGGTACCGGGGTCCAGCCGTTCCGCGTCGGTACCGGGATCGGCCAGCAGGCCGCCCAGCTCCGCGAGCAGCTGTCCAGGAGCGCCCAAGTAGGCGTCGAGTTGCCGCCCCCACAGGAAGTGCCGGTGCACCGGATGGTCGAGGTCGGCGCCGATGCCCCCGTGGAGGTGCTGGCCCGCGTGCACGACGCGGCGTCCTGCCTCGGCGGCCCACCAGGCGGCGGTCAGGGAGTGCGTACGCGCGGGCAGGCCCCGGTCGTGCCGCCAGGCGGCCTCGTACGTGGTGACGCGGATCGCCTCGGTGTCCATATGGGCGTCAGCGGCGCGGAGTTGTACGCCCTGGTTGGTGGAGAGGGGGCGTCCGAACTGTTCGCGTTCACAGGTGTAGGCGACGGCGCGCGTGAGGGAGCCCGCGCAGACACCGGCCTGGAGCGCGGCGAACGCGGTGCGCGCGCGGGCCAGCGTCGGCTCGTAGGCGCCGTCGGCCAGGGGCTCACCCGGCGCGCTCTCCAGCACGAGCCGGCCGGCCGACCAGGGCGCCGTGGTCGCGACGGCGGTGACGCCCGCCCCGAGGGACTCCACCGGCTCCACGAGGAAGCAGCGCACCGTACCGTCCGCACCCTCACCGCCCTCCGTCCCGTCCGCCGCACACCGCGCGGGCACGAGTACATGCGTGGCCTCGCGCAGCCACGGCACCATGGGGACCGTTCCCGACAGCCGCCAGCCCCCGTCCCGCTCCACCGCCGTCACGGCCGAGCGCCTGCCGGGCAGCGGGAAGGCGCCGGTCGCCACGGCCGTACCGTCCCGCAGCGCGGGCAGCAGCCGCTCCCGCGTCCCCTCGCTGCCGTACATGCCGACCGGTAGCAGCCCGTAAGCGCACGTAGCGGCCAGCGGGACCTGCGCCGTGGTGCGGCCCTGTTCCTCCAGTACGAGGGCGAGACCGAGCAGCCCGATGTCCTCGGTCGCGCCGGGGATTCCGGCTGCGCACAGGGCCTTCCACAGCTCCGCGTCGGTGCCGTCGCCGAGTGCGGAGAGCCGCTCGTGGGTCGAGAGGTCGGTGAGGATGTCAGCGGCGAGGTCCCGCGCGGCTGTCTGCTCCTCCGTGGGCGTGAAGTCCATCAGGCGGCCCCCGCTCCCCGGAAGACGGGCAGTTCCAACTCGTCGTCCACGCGCAGGAACTCCAGCTCGACAGGCATCCCTATGCGCACCTTCTCGCAGGCGACTCCAGTGATGTTGCTGACGATGCGAACGCCCTCCTCCAGCTCGACCAGCGCGACCGCGTAGGGAGGGTCGAAGGCGGGGAAGGCCGGATGGTGCATGACGACGTACGAGTAGACCGTGCCCCGGCCCGCCGCCTCGAACGCCGACCAGTCGGCCGAACCGCACGCATTGCACCCCGGCAGCCAGGGGAAGCGCGGCGTCCCGCAGTCGTCACAGCGCTGGACGAGCAACTTGTGCGCCGAAACGCCCTCCCAGAAGCCCGCGTTGTCCCGATTGACGACGGGCCGGGGACGACGCGGCTCCCGCGCGCCACCGCCCTTACCCGCAGAGCCGGGCCCCGTAGTGGCGCTCTCCGTAGTCGCGTCCCCTGTAGTGGCGATCCCCGTAGTGCCGTTCCCTGTAGTGGCGTTCCCCGTAGAGCCGCCCCCTGTGGTGGCGACGTTCTCGCCAGTGGTGGCGGCGTTCTCACCAGTAGTGCTGCGCGTATGCGCGTGCGCCGGGCGGTACTTGAGGATACGGAAACGGTGCGAGCCGACCGGCTCGCCCCCGGTGCGCAGGTCCATACGGGTCGTCACGAAGTAGCCGGTGCCGAGCTTGGTGGTCTTGCGCGGAGAGACGGACTCGATGACCGAGTCGAAGGTGACCGTGTCCCCGGGACGCAGAGGCCGCGCGTACTCCTGTTCGCAGTCGGTGGCGACCACGGAGGTGTACCCCGCGTCGTCGAGGGCCTCCAGTAGTGCGACGTAACCGCTGCCACGCCCGCCACCCGCTTGCCCGTCCCCGGACGCCCCGTAGGCCCCGTACGGCCCGTACGGCTGGTCCGTCATGTGCGCGGCACCGAGACCCGCCATCGTCCAGACCTGGAGCATCGTCGCGGGGGCTGTGCCGTCGGGCGGTACGGGGTGCCCCATGGCCTCGCACCAGTGGCGGATCATCGGTTCGTTGACGGGGTCCTTGCCGGGCTTCGCCGTCGCCGCAGTGCGCCCTTCGTACGCGCGCAGGCTCTCGTACAGCTCGTCGTGGCTGCCCTCTTCGGGGTGCTGTGCGCTGCCGTCCTCGCTCACCGCTTCTTCCTCCGCATCCCCAGCCGCATCGTCGCGACGATCTCCCGCTGGACCTCGCTCACTCCGCCACCGAAGGTGTTGATCTGTGCGGCGCGGTTCATCCGCTCCAGCTCGCCGTCCCCGAAGACGCCCTCGGAACCCGCGCGCAGCAGCCCGGCGTCGCCCAGTACCTCCTGGCACAGCGCGTACACGGCGACCGCGCTCTCCGTACCGGCGAACTTCACCCCGCTCGCGTCCCCCGGAGCGAGCGACCCCGCTCCCACATCGCCCACGAGCCGCCAGTTGAGCAGCCGGGTGGCGGCGAGCCGCGCGTGCGCCTCGGCCAACCTGGTCTGCACCCATGGCTGTTCGGCGAGGCCCGTGTCCCGTGCGTACGTGAGTACGTCGGCGAAGTGGTCCTCTGCCTGCATGCCGATCGCCGCGAGCGCGACCCGTTCGTGGTTGAGCTGGTTGGTGATCAGGCCCCAGCCGCCGTTCTCGTCCCCTACGAGGTTCCCGGCCGGCACGCGGATGCCGTCGTAGTACGTCGCCGTGGTCGTCAGCCCGCCGACCGTCTCGATGGGGGTCCAGGAGAATCCTGGCGCGTCCGTCGGGACGAGGAGGATGGAGATGCCCTTGTGCTTGGGCGCCTCGGGGTCCGTCCTGCACGCGAGCCAGATCCAGTCCGCCTGTTGAGCGTTACTGGTGAACGTCTTGCCGCCGTCGATCAGCCAGTTGTCCTCCGCGTCCCGTACGGCCCGGGTGCGCAGCGAGGCGAGGTCGGTTCCGGCGCCTGGTTCGGTGTACCCGATGGCGAAGACGACGTCACCGCTGAGGATCCGCGGGAGGAAGTACCGCTTCTGCTCCTCGGTGCCGTACTTCATCAGCGTGGGGCCCACGGTGTTCAGCGTGACCATGGAGACGGGGGCGCCCGCACGGTACGCCTCGTCGAAGAAGACGAACTGCTCGTCGGGGCCGCGCCCCTGGCCGCCGTACTCGACGGGCCAGCCGAGGCCCAAGAGCCCGTCGGCGCCGATGCGCCGCAGCAGCGAGCGCTGCTCGGCGGGGTCGGGGGTGGAGCCCGGCACGCGGGCGCCCGGAGGTATGAGCTCGCGGAAGTAGGAGCGCAGCTCGGCACGCAGGTCGCGCTGCCGCTCGGTCGGGGCGAGGTGCATTAGCTGACTGTCCGTCAGATAACGGCGGACTGTCAAGAACGGCGACGGCGTCCCCCGACACCGGCGGACGGCCAACCGGTCGCCGGTCGAGGCGGGTTGTGCGCCGACCGGTCGATGTGCGCGGCCGAGCACGGGTGGCGCCGCGCACTACAGGAGACCGACCACCGCGCGGAGGCGCGGATACGCGCGGAGACGCGTATACGCGGATACGCACCGAGGCGCACCGAGGCGCACCGAGGCGATCCCAACGCGCGACGCGAGGCGCGCCGAGACACCTTGATGAACGTTCACCGCCCGGCAAACACACACGTTCGCGCGCGACGACGGCGGCCACCACACACGGCAGCCGCGCGCCCGCGACGGATTCGCGGACGCGCGGCCTCAGCCCATCCCCATGAACTCTCGGCTCACTTGGAGCCGTTCACCCGGTCACACGGTCACCACATGTTGGCGAAGACGACGGTGTAGGTCTCGTTCGTCGTCTCGTTCGACTGGTCGACGACCGCGCCGTGGCCGTTCACGTTGGCGTTGTTCGCGGAGTTGGTGTTGTTGCCGCTGCCTCCCGCGTTCTGCGCCTGAGTGCTTTCGCTGGCGTTGGAGTTCGATCCGTCGTTCGCGAAGGAACCGGTGTCGGCCTGCGCGATGCCGGTCATCAGGCCGACGGCGAGCGGGACGGAAGCGGCGGCGGCGATGACGCGGGCAGTACGGATGCGTGCCATGTTCATTCCTCCAGGAACCGTAAGTGCACCGCGGAACGCGGTGTGCGCACCCAAGTGCGCTGATTTCCGGGGCAGTTGGCCGACCGCCTCGGTGTCACTGCGACGTCGCGGAACCAGAGTTGCCCACCGAATCCCCTGTGAACCAGTAGGAGCGGTGTGATTCGCTCGCAAGTATGACGACGTGTCGATAAACCCCCATCACGCCCCGAACCCCGGCAGCGGCCTGCCGCATCCGCCGTCCCGGCCGCCTCACAAGGGACAACGCGTCCCGGCACCTTTTCGGCCAAATTCATGTGCATGGCCGATATGGGAAAAGAGGCGGCCCGGAGCACTGTTCGTGCCCGAACTCCCGTACGAAGCTGACTGCATGGGCTCTCTCGCTCTTGAGCACGCCCTGGCCGCCGCCAGCCGCGGGCTCGCCGTGCTCCCGCTCTCGCGTACGAAGCTTCCGGCTCTCCGCTCGCCCCACCGCGCACGCGAGACGCCCGGCGCCTCACCAGACTCCCCCGCCACCCCACCCTGGCTGCCCGAAAGCCCGCAGGACGACCTGCCAGCGCCGGCCGGGAAGCCCTGCCAGGGCGAGTGCGGACTGCTCGGGCACGGTGTGCACGACGCCAGCTCCGACCCCGCGCGGATACGTGCCCTCTTCGCGGCGGCGCCCTGGGCCACCGGTTACGGCATCGCGTGCGGGCAGGCGCCGCTCCACCTCATCGGGCTCGACCTGGACGTCAAGCACGGCACCGACCCCTGGCGCGCTCTGGACCGCCTCGCCGAGATACACGGGTTCGCGATCCCGCCGACCACTACGGTGCTCACGCCCAGCGGTGGCCGTCACCTGTGGCTGCGCGGGCAACGCGATGTACGGGTCCCCAACTCGGCGGGCCGCGTGGCGGCCGGGATCGATGTGCGGGGACACGGCGGCTACCTCGTCGGCCCCGGCTCCGTGACCGTACGCGGCACCTACCGGCTGGCGCCCGGCTCCCTCAGCCAGGCGCCGGCGCCCGTACCTGACGCGCTACTCGCTCTCCTCCTGCCCCCTCCGCGTCCGCAACCGCCCACGGGCCACGTCCCGTACGACGAGACCGGCCCTGGCACGGCGCTGGTCCACTTCGTACGCGGCGCACCGGTAGGACAGCGCAACGCGCGCCTGTTCTGGGCCGCCTGCCGCGCCTACGAGACGGGACGGGGCGAAGCGCTGGCAGAACCCCTCGCCCGCGCGGCTTCGGCAGCCGGCCTACCGGAACGCGAAGCCCGTACGACCATCGCCTCCGCCTCACAACGGGCAGCGCGCTACAGCGTCTTCTGAACGGAGCGTCCGGGCCCGAGTCCGGGTCGGTCCGGGCTCGGACCCGGACCCGTACCCGCCTCATGGGAGTCGTTACGCGGAAACGCATTCCGCGAGAGTGCGTTACGTAGAAGGCCGTTACGCGGAAGCGCACTATTGAGGGGTGCGTTGGGCGATGGCGCGCTACATGGAAGCGCATTGCGCAATACGCGTTACATGGAAGCGCGTTGCACCGGTGGGGCCCAGCCCGGGTCGCGGCCCGCGAGCGCCACCACGCGGTCGAGCAGCGGCGCGTCGGGCGCCACGGCGGCTACCGGCCCGAAGGCGCCCTGCTTGCCGTCCTCGCTGACGGCCCCGGCGAGCAGCGCGTGCACGGTGCGCAGGCTCTCCTCGTCGGAGGTGAAGTCCTGGCCGGTGGCGCGCGCGAGGTCCCAGCCGTGCACGACCAGCTCGTCGAGCGCGAAGGCGCCCGTGGTCGGCGCGGCCATGGTGACACCGCCCGCCTGTGTCGTGCCCTCCCAGGCCGCCGGGTTGCGCCAGGACGTGGCCATCTCCTCCAGCCGCTCCGGCAGCCGCGCACGCCAGTCGGCGCCCAGCGTTCCCTGTGCCTTGGCTGGGTCCCTTCCCGTGGTGGGCCCCAGGTCCTTGCGCGCCGCGTCGCGAAACGCCACCGCCAGCTCGATCACGTGCTCCAGCAGGTCGCGCACCGCGTACTGCTCGCAGGGGGTGGCATCACCGAGCGCCGCGTCCTCCACGCCCTCGGCGAGCGCCGCCATCTCGCGTGCCGCGGGTTCCAGGTCGATCCGTACGTCCGTCATGCTGCCGCCTCCTGGGCTCGGTCCGACCGGGAAGCGGGCGTCACAGGGATGGACCGGCAGGGGGAGTCGTACTGGTCCCGCGGCGGCCCGCCCGTACGGCCCGTACGGCCCCGGCCTGGGCCCGGCACGATTCCGCCCCGTGATCCATGACCCACGGCCCACGGCCCATGACCCACGGCCTGGACCCAGGCCGGCACCCGCTCCCGGGCGGGGCGCTTCTGCGCCCCACCATGAGTACCGACCTCCGCCCCGCGCGGAACTCATCACGCCTATGGGCGCCCCGTTTCTCACCCCGTAGTAGGCAGCTCTCACCCGGTAGCGGGCGCTCTCCCCCGGCAGCGGCAGCTCTCACCCAGCAGTGGGCAGCGATCTGCGCAGGTACTCCGCCGTATGCGTCCAGGAGGTGCGCACCATGTCCTCGGGCGTCCCGGCGAACACGACGCGCCCGCCCTGCTCGCCCGCCTCGGGCCCGATGTCGATCACGTGGTCGGCGTGCTTGACGACGTCCAGGTCGTGTTCGACAACGACGACGGTGTTCCCCGCGTCCACCAGCCTGTCCAGCAGCGCGAGCAGGGTCTCGACGTCCGCCATGTGCAGCCCGGTTGTGGGCTCGTCGAACACGTAGACGCTGCCCTTCTCGTGCAGCCTGTGCGCGAGCTTGAGCCGCTGGCGCTCGCCTCCGGACAGCATCGACAGCGGGCGGCCGAGTGTGAGGTAGCCGAGTCCGACCTCGCTCAGGGGCGCCAGCCTGCGCAGGATGGCCGGGTCGGTGAAGTGTTCCAGCGCCTGTTCGACGGTCATGGCGAGCAGGTCGACCACGTTCCTGCCGTCCATCCGGTAGCCGAGGACCTCCGCGTGGAAACGCCTTCCCTCGCACGCCTCACAGACCGTGGTCACCGGCTCCATGTAGGCCATGTCCATCGTGACCGAGCCCCGCCCCTGGCACGCCGGGCACGCGCCCTTGGAGTTGAAGCTGAACAGCCCGGCGTCCACCCCGTGCTGGCGCGCGTACATGCGGCGCACCATGTCCCAGATGTCCGTGTACGTGGCGGGCGTCGACCGGGGCGAGATGCCGACGGCCGACTGGTCGAGCACGATCGCCTCCGGGTAACGGGCCGCGAACACGTGCGAAACCAAGGTGCTCTTGCCCGACCCCGCGACACCGGTGACGGCCGTGAGCACGCCGGTCGGAAAGTCCACGGTCACGTTCCGCAGATTGTGGAACGACGCGTCCCGCACGGCCAGCGCGCCCGTCGGCCTTCTGCGCCGACGCGCGGGTTTGAGGCCGCGCCGCTCACTGAAGTAGCGCCCCGTTACCGTTCCGCTCTGCGCCAGCTTCTCGACAGTGCCCGTGAACACGACGTCGCCGCCATGCGCGCCGGCCCCCGGGCCCATGTCGATCACATGGTCGGCGAGAGCGATCACCTCACGGTCGTGTTCAACGATCAGTACGGTGTTCCCCTTGTCGCGCAGCGCGACAAGTAGTGCGTTGAGCCGGTCCACATCGCGGGCGTGCAGCCCGACACTGGGCTCGTCGAAGATGTACGTCATGCCCGTGAGGCTGCTCCCCAGGTGGCGTACGGTCTTCAGCCGCTGGCCCTCGCCGCCCGACAGCGTCCTCGTGGGCCTGTCCAGCGACAGATAGCCGAGGCCAACGGCCTCGATCCTGCGCAGCGCCATGAGCGCGGCGGCGACGACGGGGCCGACCGCGGGGTCACCGGCCGCTTCGGAGGCGGCCATGACCCGGATCAGCTCGCTGATCTCCATGGCGCACCAGTCCGCGAGGTTCCGGCCCCCGATACGGGATGCGAGCGCGCCCTCGTTGAGTCGCGCGCCCTCACATGTGGGGCAGGCGCCCTCGGTGACGACCTTCTCGGCCTGCTTCCGCTCGCGCTCCTTGAGCGATTCCAGCCCCGGCTTGAGGAACCTCCTGGTGAACCGGGGGACCAGGCCCTCGTAGTCGTTCAGCGCGACGTTCCCCAGCTCGTCGGCCGGACGCTGCGTCCTGAAACCGCCCCCGTACAGCAGCAGTTCGCGTTCGGCCGGCGAGTAGTCGCGCAGTGGCTTGTCCGGGTCGAAAACGGTCGGCCCCTGCCCGAGCACGCCCCCGCTCCGGGACACCCGCCCCGTACCCGTGTCGGTGCTGCTGCCCGCGCTGTTGTTGCCGGCGCTCTTCCCCGAACCGGTTCCTTCATAGCGCCGGATCTGCGCGTAACGCTTCCAGTAGTTGGTCCCTACCGCGAAGGCGGGATGCCGGATCGCTCCCTCGTTCAACGATCTGGACTCGTCGAGCAGCTTGCCCAGATCGAGCCGTACCGTCCGGCCGAGCCCCTCGCAGTCGGGGCACATCCCCTGGGGATCGTTGAACGCGTACATGTGCGAGAACCCCGCGCTGGGCGTCCCGTACCGCGAGAACAGCACCCGTAGCACCGGGTTGACCTCGGTCATCGTCCCCACCGTCGAACGCGACCCGCCACCCACCGGCTTCTGGTCCACGATGATCGCGGGCGTCAGGTTCTCCATGAACTCGAACTTCGGACGCTCGTACTTCGGCAGCCTGTTGCGTACGAACCACGGGAACACCTCATTGAGCTGCCGCTGCGACTCGACGGCCACGGTGTCGAACACGATCGACGACTTCCCTGACCCCGAAACCCCGGTCACCACCGTCACCTGCCCCAGGGGAATCCGCAGCGTCACCCCCCGCAGATTGTTCTCACGGCCCCCTCGGACCACGATGTCCTCGCGCCCCACGCGCCCTCCTCACCTCGGTACTCCCGCCACCCACCCTCCCCGGCGAACCAGACACCTTCTGTCATGTATCTCCGCGTCCTCACGGCGCGTCCTCACGACCCGGGCGCCCCTCCGGCCCTTCATGCGTCCGGCCAGGACGCGAACGCGCCCTGGCCGGACGGACTTCCGCACGGAGGTGGCCCCAACCGGTCGGAGCCGCCTCCGCCGCGAGCACAACAACCCCGCGGCGGGGAACACTCCACCTCGGGAGCACCCCACCTCGGGAGCACAGCGCAGCAGGAACACCTCAGTGAAAACCCGAGGTCACCGAGGTCACCTCAGCAGAAGACCGTTTTCTTCCACGTGCCGATCCCCTGGGTCTCGCGGTAACGGCTCTGCCCCTTCTTCAGGGTGAAGCAGCGGCTGTCCTTGGCCAGCCGCATGATGATCTTCACCTTCACCGTCCTCCCGCACTTGTTGGTGACCCTGACCAGGTAACCGTGCGCCTTGTTCTCGGCATGGGTCTTGACGCACATCCTGGCCGCCGCACTCGGCGCCCCCGCCTGTACCGACTTCATGGACGCCACCGACGTCGCGGGCGCCACCGACGTCCCCGGCGCCGCCTGCACGGGTCCCGCCCCCGCGAGCGCCCCCACGCCCATCGCCGCCGTCACAACGAGCGAACCGACCGCTGCCCTACGTGCCCTCATGGATCTCCTCAGCGCTCTCGCCGCGACGCCCCGACCAGGCGCCCCGGCCCACGACTACGCCACGAGACTTCACCGAGATCCACACTCCGAAACGGCCGACGCACCATCCCGAACCCGGACAACTCACGCCCCAGCTACACCCGGCTCACACGCTGCCGGCCTCGCCTCCGACGACGCCGACGAGCACCTTGCCGATGACGTTGTCCTGTACGGCGGCATGCGCGTCGGCCGTCTTCTCCAGGGGGAAACGGTGCAGAGGAAGCCCCGCTTCCTCCCCCACGCGCAGGGCCCTGTCGGCCAGTGCGGCGGCGACACCGGCCACGGCATGGGCCTTCGCGGCTTCGGGAATCAGGTAGACCAGTACGCCCTGCCAGCGCAGATTGTTGAACATCACCTTGTGCACCGGCAGCTCCATGGCGTCGCCCCCGGCGTCGGCGTAGTAGGCGATGCTCGCGTTCGGTGCAGCGACGGCGTGAATCAGTTCGGCGTTCGCCGCAGGTGCGACCTCGACGATGAGGTCAACACCTCCCGGCACCGCCTCACGGATCGCCGAAGCGGCGTCCTGCTCGCGGTAGTTGACGATGTGGTGTGCGCCCGCCGCACGGGCCAGCGCGGCCTTCTCCGGCCCGCTGACGGTCGTCACGACCGTTGCCCCGGCCCACCGGGCAAGCTGGATCGCCGCGTTCCCGACCACGCCCGCACCTCCCGCGACCAGCACGGAACGTCCCGCGAGCGCGTCCCTCGCCAACTGTTCCGGCCCGCCGTCGGCCACGGTCAGGCAGCGGTGAGCGGTGAGCGCCGGAATACCGAGGCTCGCCCCGAGTTCGAACGAGGCGCCGTCAGGCAATGCCACCGCCTGCCGCGCCGGAAGCGCGACGTACTCCTGTGCGGTGCCGTCAGCCCGCTGCCACGCGGCCTCCCACACCCACACCCGCTCACCGACACGCTCCCCCGGCACCCCGTCGCCCACGGCGACGACCGTCCCCGAACCGTCCTGGTGCGGAACCTGGCCCCGCTCCGCTTCAGGCGAGCCGAAGGTCCCTACCGCCCTCGCCTTCCAGTCGGTCGGATTGACGCCGGACACCTCAACCTTGACCAGCACCTCACCGGCCCCGGGCCGCGGCACCTCCCGCTCCTCCACCGAAAGAACCCCGGGCCCGCCATGCCCTCGATACACAACCGCCTTCACACCCAACTCCCTTCCAGACCCCCCAAAACTCTTGACCTTCCCCCAACCCCCCGAGGCCCCTCCGTATGCCCGCGCCCCTCCGCGAGCCCGCGGCCCCCCGGGGACCGCCCGTCTCGCCCTCACCCCGTGAGGTGGGGGCACACCGCATCACCACCCACCATGGCGAACCACCCGCCGTGGCCCGCCACTGACCCGCACACGCTGGTCAGCAGTGGGACACCGGCGAGCCAGGGTGAAACAGGCAAGCACAGAGGGTGTCCCCCCGATTCGGGGGAACACCCTCTGACCTGCACGTTCTATACCTCTGCGGAGGCGGTGGGATTTGAACCCACGGAGACATCGCTGCCTCGACGGTTTTCAAGACCGTTCCCTTCGGCCGCTCGGGCACACCTCCCCGCGTCGTGCGGAACGACGCGGGGACAAGCCTAGCGTGTCGTTACTGGTCGCCCTTGCGGGAGCCGAGGGTGACGTCGACCGTGTGCTCCTTGCCGTCGCGCTGGTAGGTGACCTTGACCTTTTCGCCGGGGCTGTGGGTCCAGATCGTGCCGATCAGGGTGGGGCCGCTGTCGATGACCGTGTCGTCGAACTTGGTGATGATGTCGCCGGACTTGAGGCCGGCCTTGTCGGCGGGGCCGCCGGAGGTGACGGGTTCGGTGCCGCTCTCGCCGGTGCGGGAGATGGTGGCACCGTTGCCGTTGCCGCCCATCTCGACGGTGGCGCCGATCACGGGGTAGACCGGCTGACCCGTCTTGATCAGCTGGGTCGCGACGCGCTTGGCCTGGTTGACCGGGATCGCGAAGCCGAGGCCGACGCTGCCGGACTGGCCCTGGCCCATCTCGCCGCCGCCTCCACCGCCGGACTGGATGGCGGAGTTGACGCCGATGACGGCGCCCTCGGCGTTGAGCAGGGGGCCGCCGGAGTTACCCGGGTTGATGGATGCGTCGGTCTGCAGCGCGCTCATGTACGAGGCGCTGGCGCCCTGCCCGTCGCTGGAGGCGACGGGGCGGTTCTTGGCGCTGACGATGCCGGTGGTGACCGTGCCGGACAGGCCGAACGGGGCGCCGATCGCGATGGTCGCGTCGCCGACCGCCACGTCGCCGGACTTGGCGAGCGGCAGGGGGTCGAGCTTGCGGTCGTCCGCGTTGGTGAGCTTGAGGACGGCGATGTCGTAGCCCTGGGCCTCACCGACGACCTGGGCGTCGTACTTCTTGCCGTCGGAGAACGTGGCGGTGAGCTTGCCGCCGCGCGCGCCGTTGGCGACCACGTGGTTGTTGGTGAGGATGTGGCCCTGCTTGTCGTAGACGAAGCCCGTGCCCGTGCCCTCCTCGCCGCCGCCCGAGGACTGGATGGTCACGACGCTGGGCAGCGCCTTGGCCGCTATCCCGGCGACGGACTTGGGCGAACGGTTCAGCGTCTTGGGGTTCGAGGACGACGTGATCGTTGTGCTGTCACCGTTGGCGCCCCGGTCGGCGGCCCAGAAGCTGACCCCGCCACTGATGCCGCCGGCGACGATCGCGGTGACGACGACGGCGACGAGCAGGCCGGTACGCCGCTTCTTGCGTGGCTCAGGAGGCCCGGGCGGCATCCCCCACGGGTCGTGCGGCGGGGGGAAACCGCCACTGCCGGGGCCCATGGGTCCGCCCTGTCCGCCGTGACCACCGCCGTACGGGGGAGGCGGCGGCGCGTCAGCGCCGCTGTAACCCCAGCCGCCCTGCCCAGCTGAGCCACCGGAGCCACCGGGTGCGCCGGGGGGCGGCGGTTGGGCGGCCGACTGCACGGTCTCCGTCACCGTCGGCTCGGTGCCGGGCAGTGCGCTGCCCGCGCCGGACGGCTCGGTCGGGGCGTCCGCGTGACTGTCGGGCGCCGCGGGAGGCTCGGTGGGCGCAGAGGGGGCCGACGGGTGGCGGGGCACGCCGCCCGCGCCGGCCGGAGTCTCCTGCATGGCGGTTGTGTGCTCCGGTCCGCCCGTTCCGGTCACTGCGGCGTCCTGCGGCGCGGGCTCATCCCGCGTACCGCCCTCGGACGCTTCGGCGGGCGGGCCGGAAGAGCCCGGGGCGGAGGCGGACGAAGCGGAAGTGGAAGAAGCAGAAGAGGCCGGGGAGGCCAGCGAGAAGTCGCCGTCCTCGCCGCTCGTCGGGGCGCCGGTCGACGGGGCGTCCGCCGGCGCCGGGGGCGTGGGGTTCGGCCCCGCCGCAGGCGTCACGGCAGCGCCCTCGTTCTCGGTGCTCACAGCTCACTCCTCATCAGGTACACGACATCGCAGGGATGGGCGGTCACATATTCGGGTATCCACAGACAGCTTTTCCCATGACGTGTCAGACGGGCGTAAGCCGACGCACCCCGAGCACCGGGCGATGCTTACGCCCGGCCGACGTCTCACTCACGGCCCACTCACACGTCTCACTCGCACCACTTCGTGATCACAAGCCCCACACTAGGCGCGGCTCACCCGAGTCGCCCCTCGACAGCGGAACGGCAGTGCGAACGGGGCGTATCGCCCCCAGGAGCCTGCCGCCGGACACCGACGCCGGCATCCGGTGCCCGTGCCCGAACCCAGTACAGGAGCGCAGTGCCCAGGACCGCCACGAGAACCACCGCCAGAGCCCGGCACCACAACACCGTCCGCAAGCCCCGGCGTCGGAAAACTGGCCGCAGAGCCCTGCGCACCGTGACCACCGCACCCGGTGGCACGATAACCCGGTGAGCCCAGAGACCGACGTCGGGTCGCGCCGCCGTCTCGCCCGCCCGCTTTCCGTCATCGCACACCGAGGCGCTTCCATGGAGGTGCCGGAACACACACTTGCGGCCTACCGCCGGGCCATCGAGGAGGGCGCCGACGGGCTGGAGTGTGATGTGCGGCTCACGGCCGACGGACATCTCGTCTGTGTGCACGACCGCAGGGTCAACCGGACCTCCAACGGCCGCGGTGCCGTCTCCGCGCTGGAACTGGCCGACCTGGCCGCCCTCGACTTCGGCTCCTGGAAGAACCGGCACGCCGACCCCTTCGAGTCACCCGACAGGGACACCGACAAGGACACGGGCGACCCCGAACGCACCTCGGTGCTCACGCTCGAACGGCTCCTTCAACTCGTCGCGGACGCACCGCGCCCCGTCGAGCTGGCGATCGAGACCAAGCATCCGACGCGCTGGGCCGACCAGGTCGAGACGCGGCTGCTGGAGCTGCTGGACCGCTACCGGCTGCCGACGCCCGTACGCATCATGAGCTTCTCCCCGCGCTCCCTTCAGCGCGTGCGCGCCGCTGCACCGGAGATTCCGACCGTCTACCTGATGCAGCTCCTGCTGCCTCGCCACAGGGACGGACGACTGCCACCGGGCGTACGCGTCGCAGGGCCCAGCGTCCGCATCCTGCGGGCACATCCGGAGTACGTGGCACGCGCACACCGCGCGGGAAACCAGGTGCACGTGTGGACGGTCGACGAACCGGAAGACGTCGAACTGTGCGTACGGCTCGGGGTGGACGCGATCATCACCAACCGTCCCCAGCAGGTTCTCTCCCAACTGAGCTGAAGCAGTGCCCGTTTCCAGGCCGTATCGGCATAGCTGGTGCTCTTGCCCCGTTCGCAACCCCAAATATCCCTGTTCTTGCGGCACTTCCCTGGAGTGCACCGGCGCATTCGCCGCTTAGAGGAGACGCACGAGTGCGTCAAGAGAGAAGAAGTGGCCGGTTTCCGTTGCACTCGCTCGGGGCATTCATCCCGTGGCGTGGGGCAAAGGAGGTCTCGGGGGTGGCGTTGGTGGTGGCACAAGAGGTGCCTACTTCGTCGACCATGGCCGTGCCCCATGGGCCAGCGGGCGTGGGGGCGGCGAGGCGCAGGATGCGCGAAGAACTCTTCGCGAGTGGTGCGCCCGATCCGGTCGTCGACGATGCGATTTTGATCCTTTCGGAACTACTCAGCAATGCGTGCCGTCATGCGCGTCCATTGAACGGTTCGGCGGGCAACGGCACACAGCCTGTCGTCAGAGCGTCCTGGAGCAGGGACGCGCAAGGTGAGCTGACCATTTCGGTCACGGACGGCGGTGGCCCGACCAGGCCGCTTCCGGCCACCCCCTCCGTCACCGCACGCGGCGGCAGAGGGCTCTCCATCATCACGGCGCTGGCCCGCGACTGGGGCGTACGGTCCGAACTCGACGGGCCCAGAGGCGGGACGCATGGAGTGACCGTCTGGGCGGTGCTGCCACCCAGCAGTGCCTTCAGCGACAGGATCGCCGCGAGCCTGGACCTTGGGTTGGCGTCCCTGGACGAGTCGGCGTAGCCGTACCTCGACGAGTTGGTGCGACTCCCGTGGCCGACGGGTTCGCGCAGCCGTACGCCGTCGATGCAGCCGTGTGCCGCCGGGACGTCGTGTTCGGGGCCGTATCCGGGTAGCCGCACGGCTACCCGGTCGCCGTAGCACTGCGGGCAGACCGTCAGCTTGCGGATACCGCGTCACTACGGGTGTGCCGTACGGCCCATGGACCCGCCGCGTCACTACAAGGGACGCCGTACGCCTCACGGGCGCACGGCACATGTCGCGGCGGCAAGGGCCGCGCCCAACCTGCGCGCTGCCCGCGCTCTCCATGCCGGAGCGCGGGCAGCGGTGTGTCCGGGGCAGCGACTAGGATCGCGGCTCTCAGCACACCGCCGCACACCGGGAGAACCGCTCGCCATGGCAAAGAAGCGCCGACCCCAGACAGCCGCCGCCGGGCCCGCCGGCGCCAAGGGAGCACAGGAGAGCGGCGGCGACTACCCGGTCGTGGGCGCCCGGCAGCCGTGCCCCTGCGGCTCGGGCCGCCGGTACAAGGCGTGCCACGGCCGCGCCGCCTCGCACGCGGTGACCGAACTGGTGCGCCGCCCCTTCGAAGGGCTTCCCCGCGAGAGCGACTGGGTCGCCCTGCGCGAACTCGTCCCGGCGGCGACCGTACGGCTGACGCTCAAGGACGGGCTGCCCGACGACGTGCCCTCCGTGACGCTCGCGACGGTGCTGCCGATGGCGTGGCCGGCGCTGCGGCGTGACAACGGCGAGGTGCTCATCGGCCTTCAGAACGACACCGCTTCGGGCGACCTGAGCCGGGACCTGGCCGACACGCTCCAGCGCGCGCTGACCGCGCCGCCCGGGACGCCCGTCGACACGGGCCGCCCAGGGCCTGACGGGCCGCGGCTCCAGGATCTGCTGGACCTTGAGGCGCCGTTCGAGCCGGAGGTGCACAGCGGGTTCGAGTTCTGGCTGGACGGTGCTGAGCAGCCGGCCGGTGAGGTCGCCGCCTCGTTGGAGCGTGCCAATTCAGCCGCCATCCCGACGGCCAGGTTGACGGGGGTAGAGGGCGCCTACTGGTGCGCGGCACCGGAGAAGAACCATCTGCGGTGGGTGATGACGCACCCCGAGGAGCGGCTGCTCGACGCGCTCGCGCGACTGCACGCAGCTGGTACCTCCACGCTGGGTGAGCTTTCCGGAGGATCGGCTACCGAAAGTTCGCGACTGGTCGGCTCCTTCAGGGCGCATGGTCTGACGGTGCCCGTATGGGACCTGCCCGAGGGCATGACCTCGGAGGACTGCGAGAAGCCCGCCGCCGCCTTCGCCGAGCGGCTTGCGGAAGCACTGGCCGCGACGGCGCCGCTGACTCCGGAGGAGCGCAAGGCGCGCAACGGTCTCACCAACCGTCAGATCACGCTCAGCTAGGGCCCGTCGGGAGTTTTCGCGGTGATCCTGCGGAGAAACCGTGCCGGTGACTCATGTCACACCGCCTCGTCAACTCCCGGTACTCGTAGGTAAATCGGCGTCCGGATCTGGGCGATCGAATTTGCGAACCGCGGATCTCTTGTTACCGTTCTAGGTGCCCGGTCGCTGGTGCATCCCCCGTCGCCAGCGACCGGGTTCTTCCATGTGCGGATCCGGCAGTGCGCGACGGCGGAGAGCCGAGGCACCGCCTGCCGATGCCCGCCCTAACTCCCGTTGTTCTTCGGTGAGTTGCTGCCCGCGCGCAGCAGCAGACGTTCGCCGTCAGCCGACGCGACCTCCGCCACGGCGGCGTACGGCTTCGCACCGCCCGCCTTCTCGGCCCCGCCCGTCCACCGCGCCGTATGGCGCGGCGTCTCGCACACCCCGGGTTCGTCGGCTGCGGGCACCGGACAGCGCACCTGTGTCGTGCGTCCGTCGGGGCGCATCAGCGTGAGTACGACGCCGAGCCGGCTGTTGGTCGCGTTCCTGTAGTACGTCCTCGCCCAGGTGTCCCGCCCCTCGGTCAAGACGCAGGTCTGTGCCTCCACCCCTTCGGGGGAGGTGATTTCCGGCCCGCAGGACGAAGAGGGACGGGAGCTGCCTGCCGCGCCGGTCACCTGGGGAACGCCAAGCCGCGCAAGGGACTTGTCGTCCCACGCCTCCGGCCCGGCCTGTTCCTCCCGGCTTCGCTCCCTGTGTGCCCGCTCCCCGGAGTGCGAGGGTGCCGCACCCGGTGTCACAGCGTGCTTGGGCGGGTGGGGTTCGCGTGCGGCCTTCGCCTCGGCCGCGAGGCGCGCGTCCTCTCCGGCCACCGCTGCCGCGAGCGGAAGCGCGACGGCGAGCGCGACCGTACTGGCCAGCGCGATCACACGGAGTCGGGACGCGCGCTGCTGCGGCTGGTGCATGAGAGGACCCACCTGGGACTGGAGAGCGGCATGGGGTGGTGAGGCGCGGGAGATGCGGGGAGGTGCGGAAGGGGGGCACGGACGGGGCCGGGCCGATGGGGCGAACCTATCCGGGGGAAGGACATGCTGACGTGGATCGGCCGCCCGTTTCCCGTACAAGTCCGGCCGGGCCCAACCCGTACGAGTGAGGCGCGACGCGGCGTGCGGGGCCGCACACCGCGCACCCCGGGAGCGCATGCCGCGCGCGCCTCAGCACGGCAGCACACCGTGCTTCCGATACGGCACACCGCGTACCTCGGTGCGGCGTGCCGTACACCTCAGTACGCCAGCCTGCTTCCGGTGTCCGGACTCGCGGCGCTCTCCTCGATGAGGACGTCGATCAGGCTCTCCATACGGGGCAGCCAGGGGCGCTCCCGCTCACCGGGGCCGCCCGTGCCGCAGTCGGGCCGGCGTTCCCAGCGGACCTTGCCCGCGCCCGTGGACGAGGGCGGCAGCGCGACGTAGCCCCCGCTCTGGTGGAAGCGCAGCGAACTGGGCACGTGGTCCTGCGCGTACAGCAGATCGCCCAGCTCCTCCATGGCGTACGGCGCGACCAGGAACGAGAAGCGGGTGGGTGTCGCGACCACGGGGCCGACGCGTACGCCCGTCGCGTCGAAAACGGCCAGTGCTCGGGCACCGGCGACGGCCGGGAGGCTCAGCGCGCAGGGCGAGTCGCCGCCGGTGGCCAGCACGACCGGCGCCTCCGGCCTGTTGGTCCACCACCAGCGGATCATGGCCGGGTCCTTCGTGGCCGCCAGCAGGACGGGGTCGAAGGGGTGTGCACCCGGCACCACGCAGTCCGGGTCCGGGCAGGAGCAGAGCGCGGGTGTGCCTCCCGACTGCGCCTGTTTGGGCGGGCGCCTGGAGCCGGGAGTGCTGAGGGCCGCGCCCGGCACCACCGGCCATCGCCACTCGGTCGCGGCGATGAGCGCCGCGTTCCGCAGCGGTGACCTGTGCGGGTACCGTCCGGGCTTTGCCCAGAACCTACGGCCCGGCAGCTGCACCCAGGCCCAGAGGGAGCGTCGCCTTCCGAGGATCTCGCGCATATGCGCTCGTTCCTTTCCGTAAACGCCAACTGACCGTGTCGTCCGACATCTAGCCCAACACGCCGCGTGTTTCTATGGTGACCGTGCGTACAGAACAGCGCATCATGCCGCGGGTGGGGCGTGGAACATGGCGGGGGGTGGCGCGCGCCTGGCGCTTGTTGCTGAGGACTGCCACCTGTGCCGGTGCTGCTCGTACTTGCTCGTTACTTGCTGAGAACTGCTCGTAATCCGCTCGTACTGCGCCTGTGCTGCTGGTGCAATCCCGCCAAGAGGAGGGCGGGGCGGGCCCGCTGCTACCTAGGACGCCGAGTCTCCCCACAGGGTTCCGTACCCGCGGCAGCCGGATCGCCATCGGCACGACGCTGCCGAATGGCCTCAGTCGACAGCAATATGCATGTCACGTGAGCGGTTTTGGGCCAATCTCCAGCAGCCCCGGCCTGCCCCCGTGAAAGCGCCCGGCCACCCGGACATCATCGGCGGCGTCCAGACAGTGCTGGACATCGAGTCACCAGTATGTGTACATGTAGTTGCATTGATAGCGGAGCAGCATGACATGGGGGTTTGCGATGCTATTGGGCCAGTTCAAGTGCAGCGTAAGCCGGTGCTCATGACCTCTCCGCGCCTTCCGAAAGTGGCTGGAATCCAACCGGCGATCTCTCCTCCCTCTCAGACTCCCCCCTCCGCTTCCGGGGCCGCACCGGCCGACCGCGCGCCGGGCTCCGAACGGGCCCCTGAGGAACGGGGCACGGACAGCGACCGGATCTCCGACCTGGCCTCCCTGCACGAACTCACCACCGCGGTCGTGCGCACCGAAGCCCTCGACTCCGCACTCCGCGAGACCCTCCGCGCCGGTGCCTCCCTGCTCGGCGCGCGCCGCGGGCTGATCGCGCTCGACCCGGCTGCGCCCGGCGCCGGGCTCGGTGCGGGCGGCGCGGTGGGGCCGGCCTCCGAGCGCACCATCGGCCTTGGCCTGGAGCGTGCGGACCTGGGCCAGATCGAGACGGTGCCGCGTTCCTCTGCCGCGTACACCCGCGTCCTCGACTGCGGGGCTGCCGGGGACGGCGAGGGGGCCGGCGCCGCGGCGCGTCCGTGCGAGGACCCCGCCGAAGGGATCGCCTGCCCCGACATCGCGACGGACGAGGACCTGGCGCCCCGGCACCGCGAGGTCGCCGCCCGTATCGGTTACGCGGCCAGCTACGCCGTGCCCCTCACCACGGACAACGGCACCCGGCTCGGCGCCGCCGTGTGGCTCTACGACGAGCCGACCGAGCCCACGGCGCGGCAGCGCAGGCTCCTCGGGAGCTATCTGCGGCATGCCACCGAGCACGCGGCGCGGCTCGGCGAACTCGCCCGTACGCGCGGCGAGATGGCCACGCTGCGCGAGGAACTGCTGCCCAGCTCCCTGCCCCGCGTCGCCGGCGTCACCCTCGCCGTGCGGCACCGCACGGGGCCACGCGGGGGCGGCGACTGGTACGACGCGCTGCCGCTGCCCGAGCGCGCGCTCGGCCTCGCGGTCGGCGGTGTCACCGGCAGCGGTCCCGCGGTGGTCGCCGCGATGGGGCGGCTGCGTGCCTCGCTGCGCGCCTACGCGGTGATGGAGGGCGAGGACCCCGTCGCCGTGCTCTCCGATCTGGAACTGCTGCTGCGGCTGACCGAGCCGGCGCGCTCGGCCACCGCGCTCTTCGCCTACGCGGAACCTGCGGGGCGCAAGATCCTGCTGGCCGGCGCGGGGCACTGCCCCCCGCTGATCGTCGGCCCCCGGCGCGTGGAGCCTGTGGAGACGGCGCTCTCCGCTCCGCTGGGCATGCTGGCGTGCTGGGAGGCGCCCAGCGCGGAGGTGACTCTCAGCGAGGGCGAGACCTTGCTGTGTTACACCGACGGGCTGCTGCACCGCACGGGCGACTCCATGGACAGGGCCTTCGCGCGGCTGCGAACGGCGGCGGCGGGGGCGCCCCGTGCCGCACACGAGGACCCCGAGCTGCTGGTCGAGCACGTGCTGCGCACCGTTCTTCCGGGGCCGCTGGCCGACGACCGCGACCACCCCGAGGACGTCGTCGTGCTGGCTGCCCGCTTCTGACGGTGGCGCGACGGGCACCCGCGAGCCGCTCGCCCCCGAGTTCCCGGGCTCCGAGGGGCTGAAGGTCACATCTCCACAGCCCTGGACCAGCCGCGTGCCGCCCATACGATGGAAGGTGGTTTTATCCGTCATAGAGGAGGCAGACGTGGCAGACGCCGCTGAGGAGCAGCCGATCAAGCAGCGGAAGAACGGCCTGTACGCGGGCGTCTCCGACGAGCTGGCCGCCAGCATGAAGTCGGGCTGGGCCGACACCGAGCTGCAGGGCCTGGAGCCGGTCGCGCAGGCGGCGCAGACCGCCGAGCGCCGTTCGAAGCTCTCGGCACGCTTCCCCGGTGAGCGTCTGGTGATCCCCGCGGGGAACCTCAAGACGCGTTCCAACGACACGGAGTACCCCTTCAGGTCCTCCGTCGAGTACGCCTACCTCACCGGTAACCAGACCGAGGACGGCGTTCTCGTACTGGACCCCGGCGAGGGTCCGGGGGCCGGAGGCCACACGGCCACGCTCTACCTCCTCCCCCGCTCCGACCGTGAGAACGGCGAGTTCTGGCTCGACGGCCAGGGCGAGCTGTGGGTCGGACGGCGGCACAGCCTCACCGAGAGCGAGAAGCTCTACGGTCTGCCCTGCGCCGATGTCCGCACGGTGGCCGACACCCTGCGCAAGGGCACAGGCCCGGTGCGCGTGGTGCGCGGGCACGACGCGGGGATCGAGGCGGCGCTCAAGGACAAGGTGACGGCGGAGCGCGACGAGGAGCTGACCGGCTTCCTCTCCGAGATGCGGCTCGTCAAGGACGGCTTCGAGACCGGCGAGCTGCAGAAGGCCGTCGACTCGACCGTGCGCGGCTTCGAGGACGTCGTCCGTTCCCTGGACAAGGCCGAGGCGACCTCCGAGCGGTACATCGAGGGAACGTTCTTCCTGCGTGCACGCGTCGAGGGCAACGACGTGGGCTACGGCTCGATCTGCGCGGCCGGTCCGCACGCCACCACGCTGCACTGGATGCGCAACGACGGTGCCGTGCGCGCCGGCGAACTGCTGCTGCTGGACGCCGGCGTGGAGACGCACACCCTCTACACGGCGGATGTCACCCGCACCCTCCCGGTCAACGGCCGCTTCACCGAGGTGCAGCGCCGGATCTACGACGCGGTGTACGAGGCGCAGGAGGCGGGCATCGCGGCCGTACGGCCCGGCGGGAAGTACCTCGACTTCCACGAGGCGGCCCAGCGCGTGCTGGCCACCAAGCTCGTCGAGTGGGGCCTGGTCGAGGGCCCGGTCGACCGGGTGCTGGAGCTGGGACTGCAGCGCCGGTGGACGCTGCACGGTACGGGTCACATGCTCGGCATGGACGTGCACGACTGCGCCGTCGCGCGGCGTGAGACGTACGCCGAGGGCACGCTGGAGCCCGGTATGTGCCTGACCGTCGAGCCGGGGCTGTACTTCCAGGCCGACGACCTGACCGTGCCGGAGGAGTACCGCGGCATCGGTGTCCGTATCGAGGACGACATCCTGGTCACCGAGGACGGCAACAGGAACATGTCTGCGGGGCTGCCCCGTTCGAGCGGCGATGTCGAGACCTGGATGGCCAAGCTCAAGGCATGATCGGCGGCATGGCGGCCCCGGGCCCGTGGATTCGGGCCCGGGGCCGCCCTGCCGGGACCGTAATATCGCGACCACGAGGCGAGGCCCGGAGACGGCGTAATCGACACAGCCAGCTGGAGCCTGTCACCGACAAGGAAGAGAGCGCGCTTTGGTCTCCAGGCTGAGGACCGGACTGCTGTCCGCGTTCCCCTTCCTCGCCATGGCCGTCGTCGGCGCGGTCGACATGACGGGCGGCCCCGGGATCGGGCTGCTGCCGATGATGGCGCTGGGGCCCGCTTTCGCGGGGCTCTCGGGCGGCAAGCGGCGCACGGCACTCGTCGGCGCCCTCGCGCTGGCGCTGTCCATCGCGCTGAGCGCCTACAACGGACAGCTCGGGGAACGGCGCGGCAACGCGACGCTGATCTCGGTGGCCGGTGTCTCGGTCGCCGCGCTGCTCGCGACCGCGATGCGCCAGAAGCGCGAGGCCGAACTCGCGAACGTCCGCTCCATCGCCGAGGCGGCCCAGCGGGTGCTGCTGCGCCCCGTGCCGCGCAGCGCGGGACGGCTGCGGGTCGCTGTCTCGTACACGTCGGCGGTGGCCGAGGCCCGTATCGGCGGCGATCTGTACGAGGTGGTCACCTCACCGCACGGGGTGCGGATCATCGTGGGTGACGTACAGGGCAAGGGACTTGAGGCCGTGGAGACCGCGGCCGTCGTGCTCGGCGCCTTCCGTGAGGCCGCGTACGACGAGCCCGATCTGCTGGCCGTCGGGGACCGCCTGGAGCGGGCGCTGGACCGGCATCTGCTGGGGGAGAAGTTCGTGACGGCCGTCATGGTCGAGGTGCGGGAGGCCGCGGGCGGCAGGGGCGAGGGCGCCACGCTGCTCAACTTCGGGCACCCGGCACCGCTGGCGGTACGGAGTGACGGCAGCGTCCAGTTCGCCGAACCGCCTGAGCGCTGCCTGCCGCTGGGCCTCGGGCTGCACGGCAGCGAGCCGCCCCGGCCGCACCAGGTGCCCTTCGCGCCGGGCGACCAGCTGCTCTTCTACACCGACGGCGTCACCGAGGCGCGGGACGCCGACAACCACTTCTATCCGCTGGACCAGCGCGCCCACCTGCTCAAGGACTCCGATCCCGACGGCGCGCTGGAGGCCGTGCGGCAGGACATCGAGGAGCATGTGCGCTCGCCGCTGCACGACGACGCGGCGATGCTGCTGCTGCGCTACAGGGATGTCGCGGGGCCGCGGACGGAACGGGAAGAGGCCGAGGCCACAGCGCGCGGCTAGGCACGGCCCGGGGAGCGGAGCGCGAGGAGCCGCGGCCGGGGAGGCGGTCGGCGGTCAGGAGGCATCGGCGCGCTCAAGGGGCCGTCGGCGCGCTCAAGAGGCTGTCAGCAGGGTCTGTTCGTCGCGGTCGAGGAGCTTGTCGAAGGTGACGACGGCTCCTCTGCGGCCAGGCCGGTTGCGGAACCGTACGTGGTCGGCGAGGGATTCGATCAGGAAGAGACCCCGCCCGTTCTCCGCCTCGGACACACCGCACGGCGGCCCGGAACCCTCGGGGAACCCCGGGCCCGTGTCCGCAACCTCGATACGGCACCGGTTGCCGTCCAGATACGCCGATACGCGGTAGGCGCCGACACCGGTGACCCGGCCGCCGGTCTCTCTGCCGTGCTCGACGGCGTTGGCGCACGCCTCCGACAGCGCGAGGGACAGCTCGAAGGCGATCTCCGGGTCCACCCCCGCCGACTCCATCGAGCCCAGCAGCAGGCGCCGCGCGAGCGGCACACTGGCGGCTTCGCGCCGTAGCCGGAGAGACCACCACAGGCTGCTCATGCTCACCCTCCATGCGGCTCGACACACGGGTTACGTATTGCCTCGGCCGAGCGGCACTACGCGGTGCCGTGCCGATGACCCCCGTACGGCGGATGCGCGAAGGGCCGCGCACGTGCAGGGCGCGCCCCCACAGCGCGGCTAGGGAGGGGATGGTGCGGCCGTGGAGCGGAGTGGCCCTGCCGTAGGCCGCAGGCGCGGCGGGTGAGAGGATGACGCCGCCATGACTGCCGGTGCGGACCTGAGACTGCTGCGGGCCGCGGTGTTCGCCGCGGTCTGTGTCACCGTGTCCGCTGCCGGGCACATCTTCGCCGCCGGCGCCTCGGTTCCGTTCGGCCCGCTGGCTCTCGGATTCATCTGCGTGTTCGGGCTGGCGCTGCTGCTCGCCGGGCGGGAACGCTCGCTTCCCGGCATCGCGGCGCTCCTGGCCTCCGGCCAGCTCGCGCTGCACATCCTCTTCTCCAGCGGCCAGGCGCACACGGCGGGCGGTGCCGCCGCGGCCGGGATGCCGGCCCAGGGGTCCGAGTCCGGTGCGATGTCGATGGCCAGGAAGCTGCTGTGCAACGACAGCGCCATGGGCATGTCCGAGGCCGAGGCGCACCGTGTCGTCACGCGGGCCGGGCTCTCCCCCGAAGCCGCGGCGTCGGCGGGCGGCGCGGGGGCCCACGCGGGGCACGCGCACGGGGGCGGCGCCGGAATCCCGTTCCCCGACACCCCGTTCGACTGCTTGCGCGGTGCCGCACACGCCGCGCTCGGGATGCTCGATCCCGCCATGCTCCTGGGCCACCTGGCCGCCGCTGTGCTGCTCGGCTGGCTGCTGCGCAGGGGCGAGGCGGCGCTGTGGCGGCTGGTGCGGCTCTCGGCCGAGGTCGCTGCGGCAGCCGACGAGAGGGTGGCAGCACGCGCGCTGCGTGCGGCCTTCGCCTATGTGCGGGCGCTGCACGCCGAGCTGCTGCCCGACGCACCCGAACACGTCCTGTTCGAGGCGCCACGTGACGAGCTGGCGCCGCGCTCCCTCACGCTCCAGCACTCCGTGCACCGGCGCGGGCCGCCGCCCGTGGGAGCCGGATCGCCCGCGACGCGGGCCGACTCGCTCACCCTCGCGGCCTGACGCACGCGCGCCCTGACGGTCACGTCCTTCGCCGGGGCCATGGCGTGCGGGGCCGCTGTGCGCGCGCACCCGCGCGCCCGTATCCCTGCCATGCCGGGCCGCCCCGCTGCCCGTACCGGTGTCCGGCGCGCTGTACGCGCCGCCCGGTGCGCCGCGCCGCGTGCCGGTCATGGCGTCACGTCCTGTCCTCATCAGGAGCGCATCCACATGAAGAACGTCCACCGTCGCGCCGCCGTCGTCGGCGCGCTCGCAGGGGCCACCGTCCTGCTCGTCGCCGGTCCCGCATCGGCGCACGTCAGCGTCGATCCGCAGGAGGCCGCCAAGGGCGGCTACAGCACCGTCGACTTCAAGGTCCCCAACGAGCAGGACGACGCCTCCACCGTGAAGCTGGAGGTCAATTTCCCCACCGACCATCCGCTGGCCTCCGTCATGCCGCAGCCCGTGCCCGGCTGGGACATCAAGGTCGACAAGAAGAAGCTCGACAAGCCGATCACGATGCACGGCGAGAAGATCACCGAGGCCGTATCCAAGGTCACGTGGAGCGGCGGCAAGGTGAGCCCCGGCCAGTTCCAGCAGTTCCCCGTCTCCATGGGCCAACTGCCCGAGGATGCCGGGCAGCTGGTCTTCAAGGCCCTCCAGACGTACGACAACAAGGACGTCGTACGGTGGATCGAGGAGCCGAAGGAGGGCGCGGCCGAGCCCGAGCACCCTGCTCCCGTTCTGAAGCTCACCGCCGCCGAGGAGGGCGGGTCCGGGGGATCCTCCTCGGATGACGACGGGAAGTCGGCGGACAGTGCCTCGACCTCCACCTCCGACTCCGCTTCAGGTTCCGGTTCCGGCGGCTCCGACACCACGGCACGCGTGCTCGGCGTGGTGGGGATCGTCGTCGGCATCGCGGGCATCGCCTTCGGCGTTCTCGCCGGGCGCCGCCGCTCCGCCTGACCCACGCCTCTGACCCTCCGGCGGCGCGGCCTCCGCACGGCGACTCCCGTACGGCGGGGGCCGCACCGCCCGCAGCACCTTTGGACAGCACTTATGCGCACCACCAGAACGGCCACAGCAGCCGCAGCCCTCGCCGTCGCGGCGACGCTGGGCCTGACCGCCTGCGGTCAGGGGAGCGAGGACTCCTCCTCCGCGGGCAAACCCGCGACCATCGAGAAGCAGAAGAAGGGCGGCGTGGTCCTGGACCAGCCCTTCGAGAAGCCCGACATGGAACTGACCGACACCAAGGGCGAGAAGTACGACCTGCCGGAGAAGACCAAGGGCCACCCCACGCTCGTGTACTTCGGCTACACCAACTGCCCCGACATCTGCCCGCTGACGATGAGCAACATCGCCGTGGCCAAGTCCAAGCTCCCCAAGGAGCAGCGGGACAAGCTGCGCGTCGTCTTCATCACCTCGGACCCCAAGCGCGACACGCCCAAGGAGCTGGGCACATGGCTGCGCGGCCAGGACCCGTCGTTCATCGGGCTGACCGGTGACTTCGAGACCATCCAGGCCGGCGCGCGCAGCCTGGGCGTCAGCATCGAGCCCTCGTACAAGAAGAAGAACGGGGACATCGTCTCGACGCACGGGGCGCAGCTCCTCGCCTTCTCGCCCAAGGACGACAAGGCCCACGTGCTCTACACGGAGGGGAACAGCACGCCGGAGATCCTGGAGAAGGAACTCCCGAAGATCATCAAGGGGGAGAAGCCGTGAAGCGCCGGCCGAAGGACCGCCGTACGGTGCCCGGCACTGTCCGCCGTACCGTCCGCCGTTCGCTGACCGCGCTCGCGCTCGGGGGTGCGCTGACGCTGGCGATGACCGCCTGTTCGTCCTCCGGTGCCGATTCCGGTTCCGACTCCGCTTCCGGCTCGGGAGCGGCCAAGGGGCGGCCCGAGCTGAAGGTCGGCGGCGCCTATGTGCCGCAGCCGCCGACGGCGAAGATGGCCGGCGGGTTCATGACGGTGAGCAACGGGGGCGGCAGCGCCGACAAGCTCACCTCCGTCTCCAGCGACGTCGCGTCCGACGTCCAGATGCACGAGACCGTCAAACAGCAGATGCGGCAGGTCACCTCCCTGCCCGTGCCCGCGGGCGGGAAGCTCGAACTCAGCAGGGGCGGCAACCACCTGATGCTCATGGGGCTGAAGAAGAAGCCGGTCAAGGGGGACACCGTCACCTTCGTCCTGCACTTCCAGAAGTCCGGCTCCGTCACGGTCAAGGCCCCCGTCGAAGCGACGAACTACACATCTGAGAAGTGAGGTTCGCAGGCGTGCCGTACACCACCGAACGATTCCGCCGCACGGGCACCGTGCCCGGCACCACCTCCCGAGCGGAGAGGCCCGGTCGCCCGGCGGCAGCCCGCGGCCTGATGGCCGTGCTCCTCGGCGCACTGGTTCTGCTCGGCGTCCTCGGCACCGCTTCTCCGGCCGCCGCGCACGCCGCGCTCACGGGCTCAAGCCCGGCGGAGGGTTCGGTGGTGCGCGACGCGCCCCGGCAGGTCACGCTCACCTTCTCGGAGGGCGTGGCCATGTCGGACGGCGCCATCCGCGTGCTGGACCCGCGCGGCAAACGCGTGGACACCGGCACCATCCGCGACACGGGCAAGGGCGGCAAGGTGCAGCGCACGGCCCCGCTCAAGGCGGGGCTCGCGAAGGGTACGTACACCGTCGCGTGGCAGGCCGTCTCCGCCGACAGCCACCCCGTCTCCGGCGCCTTCACCTTCTCGGTGGGAGCGCCGTCCAAGACCACGGCCACCGTGCCGGGGCAGGACAAGGACGCGGGCGGCGGCGCCGTCGGCACGCTCTACGGGGCCGGCAGGTACGCCGCCTACGCGGGCTTCATCCTGCTCGTCGGCGGCGCCGCCTTCGTGCTCGCCTGCTCGCCGCGTGCCGCCTCGGCCAAGGCGGTAAGGCGCCTCACGGTCACCGGCTGGGTCACGCTGGCGGCCTCGACGCTGATGCTGCTGCTCCTGCGCGGCCCGTACACGACATCCGGGCAACTCGGCGACGTGTTCGACCTCGGCGGGCTCAAGGACGTCGTGGCCACCAAGCCGGGCGCCGCGCTCGTCTCACGACTGCTGCTGCTGGCGGCGGCGGCACTGTTCGTCTCGGTGCTCTTCGGTACGTACGCGCGGCGCCGCGCCGAGGATGGGGACGAGCGCGAGAGCGAGATCGAGGAGAAGGGCAAGAGCGGCGGTAAGGCTTCCGGCGGCAAGGGCTCCGGCGCTGAGGCCGGTGGCGAGGGCTCCGGTGGCGAGGAGGCGGCGCGTGCCGGGCGGGACCTGTTCTACGGGCTCGCCGTCGGCGGAACCGTCGTCGCCGCGGGGCTCGCCGCGACCTGGGCGATGGCCGAGCACGCGTCGACCGGCATCCAGACGGCGCTCGCCATGCCCGTCGACATCCTGCACCTGCTGGCCGTCGCGCTCTGGCTCGGCGGCCTGACCTCGCTGTTCGCGCTGCTGCGCTGGGGGCCGGCGCCGACGGCCGAGACCGTACGGCGGTTCTCGCGGCTGGCGTTCACCAGCGTCACCGTGCTCGCGCTCAGCGGGCTCTACCAGTCGTGGCGCCAGGTCGGCTCCTGGAGCGCGCTCACGGGGACGTCGTACGGGCAGCTGCTGCTCGTGAAGATCGGGCTCGTGGCGCTCCTGGTCGGCATCGGCTGGATCTCCCGGCGCTGGACGGCGCGTCTGACGGAGACCGCGCCCCCTCGCGCTTCCGGCGCACCATCCGGTGCGTCCGCCGCGTCCAGTTCTTCCGCCGCTTCCGTCCCCGACCAGGCAGGCCACGAGCGGGGCCACGCACGAGTGACCGCCGGCGCGAGTGCGCGAACCGGCGCGGCCCCGCGCGACGGCGCTTCCCCGGGGCGCGAGGAAGCGGAGGAGCGTACCCCCGCCGACCCCGTACGTGCCGCGCAGCTCGCCCGGCAGCGCGCCGCGGCCAACGCGGAGCGGCGCAGACAGCAGCGCGACGCCGACCCCGGGCGCAGCGGACTGCGCCGCTCGGTGCTGACGGAGGCCGCCATCGCCGTCGTCCTGCTCGCCATCACCACCATCCTGACCAGCACGGAACCCGGCCGTACCGAAGAGGCGGCACGGGCGGCCGGCAGCGCGGCGGGTCAGGGGCAGGGGCAGGGGCAGGCACCCGCTGGGCCCGTCGACCTCAGCATCCCGTTCGACACCGGGGGCCCGAACGGCAAGGGCACGGCGGATCTGGAGATCGACCCGGGTACCAGCGGCGACAACACCCTGGACCTGCGCACCACCAGCCCCAGCGGCACCCCCGTAGAGGCGCCCGAGGTGAAGGTCGCACTCACCCTCCCGGCGAAGGACATCGGGCCGCTGCCCATCACGCCCAAGCCGGTCAAGGACGAGAAGGGGCACTGGAGGGCCACCGGGGTGCAGCTCCCCATGGCCGGAAAATGGAAGATCGCGGTCACCGTCCGCACCTCGGACATCGACATGGTCACCGAGACCAAGACCGCCACCATCGGCTGAGCCGGAACCGAACGGAATCATGAGCAAGCGACGCAACGACGACGAGCGGCGCCCCCGCCGCGAGAGCGGGACCCCGGCCTCACCGACCCAGGGCACCTCGGCCACACCGGCCCAGGACAGCCCGGCCGACGGCGCGGCGACCGGCGGCATCCCGCCTCAGAACGCCCTCTCACAGGGGGCGACTCCGCAGGGGTCCCCCGCGCAGGGCGCACCGACCGCCGCCGGCCGCGAGGCCGGCGGAGCCCCGGCCGACGGAGCCCCGACCGGCGGCCAGGCGCCCGGGGACGGGGCGCTGTCGCGGCGGCGGCTGCTCGGTACCGCCTCGGCCGCCGGCGCGGCGGGGCTCGTGGTCGGCGGTGCGGGCGGTGCCTACGGGTACTCCGCCGCACAGGACGCGCCGCCCACGCCTCTCACGACCGTGGGTTCGACGGCGGTGCCCTTCCACGGCACGCACCAGGCGGGCATCACCACGCCCGCACAGGCGCACGGTCACCTGCTGGCCTTCGATCTCGCGCCGGGGGCGGGAAGGAAGCAGGCAGCCGCGCTGTTGCGCCGCTGGTCGGACACGGCGCGGCGGCTGATGGCGGGCGAGGTGCCCCCTGGAGCGCCGGGAGATACGGGCATCGCGCTGGACGCGGGCCCGGCCTCGCTGACCGTGACCTTCGGGTTCGGGCGTACGTTCTTCGCGCGTACGGGCCTCACGGCGCGGCTGCCCCGCGAACTCGCGCCACTGCCGGACTTCTCCTCCGACGCGCTCGACAAGAAGCGTTCGAACGGTGACCTGTGGATCCAGATCGGCGCGAACGACTCGCTGGTCGCCTTCCACGCTCTGCGCGCCCTCCAGCGCGAGGTGGCGAAGACGGCACGGCTGCGCTGGCAGATGACGGGCTTCAACCGTTCTCCCGGCACCACCCGGCACCCCATGACCGTGCGCAACCTCATGGGCCAGGTCGACGGCACCAACAACCCCGCGCCCGGCGAGAAGGACTTCGACAAGCGGATCTTCGTGCCCGCCTCGGGGACGCCCTCCTGGATGGCAGGCGGCTCGTACGCGGTGCTGCGGCGCATCCGGATGCTGCTGGACGACTGGGACGAGCACTCGCTCGCCGACCAGGAGAAGGTCGTAGGGCGCCGCAAGTCCGACGGAGCGCCCCTCTCGGGCGGTTCCGAACACACGGACCCCAACCTCGACAAGCGCGGCAAGGACGGCTCGCTCCTCATCGCCGCCGACGCACATGTGCGGGTCACGGCGCCGGAGAGCAACGGCGGTGCCGCCATGCTGCGCCGCCCGTTCTCCTTCCACGACGGCTTCAGAGACGACGGCGCACCCGACGCGGGGCTGCTGTTCATCGCCTGGCAGGCCGATCCGCTGCGGGGCTTCGTACCGGTGCAGCGCAAGCTCGACCGGGGTGACGCGCTCTCCCGTTTCCTGCGGCACGAGGCGAGCGCGCTGTTCGCCGTACCGGGGGGCCCGGACAAGGGCGAGTACGTGGGGCAGCGGCTGCTCGAAGGCTGAGCCGGCGGAGCGGGGCTCGCTGGACCCACTGGCCCCGCTGGACCCACTGGCCCCGCCGGTCCCCCTGGCCCCGCCGGGCTCGCGGTGCCGCCGTGTGCCCCGCGCGACTACCGTGTCGGCATGTCACCTGCGAGCCGCTATACGTATCTGGGTCCCGAGGGGACCTTCACCGAAGCCGCGCTGCACACGCTCCCCGAGGCCGCCACCCGCCAGCTCGCGCCGATGGTCTCGGTGCCCGCCACGCTGGACGCCGTACGCAACGGGGAGGCCGAGGGCGCGTTCGTGCCGATCGAGAACTCGGTGGAGGGCGGGGTCACGGCGACCCTCGACGAGCTGGCGAGCGGCCGGCGCCTGATGATCTACCGCGAGGTGCTGCTGCCCATCGCCTTCGCGCTGCTGGTGCGGCCCGGCACGACGCTGGAGTCCGTCAAGACGGTGACCGGACATCCGGTCGCGCAGCCCCAGGTGCGCAAGTGGCTGGCAGCGCGGCTGCCCGAGGCCGTGTGGGAGTCGGCCGCCTCGAACGCTGACGGGGCACGCCTGGTGCAGGAGGGCCGCTACGACGCGGCGTTCGCGGGGGAGTTCGCGGCGACGACCTACGGCCTGGAGCCGCTGGTCACCGACATCCATGACGCCGAGAACGCCACGACCCGCTTCGTGCTGCTGGGCCGCCCCGCACGTCCGGCCGCTCCGACGGGTGCCGACAAGACCTCGGTGGTGTTCTGGCTGCGCAGGGACCACCCCGGTGCGCTGCTTGAGGTGCTGCACGAGTACGCCTCGCGCGGGGTCAACATGATGCGGATCGAGTCGCGTCCGACGGGCGAGGGCATCGGCCGCTACTGCTTCTCGATCGACTGCGAGGGCCATGTCCAGGACCGCAGGGTCGGGGACGTGCTGATGGGCCTGAAGCGCTCGTGCCGCGAGGTCCGCTTTCTGGGCTCGTATCCGCGTGCCGACGGGCAGAGCGCGACGCTGCGTTCGGGAACGCTGGACGAGGACTTCGTCGCGTCGGCCGACTGGCTGTCGCACTGCCTGGACGGGCGGGAGTGACCCGCTGAGGCCCGGAATCGGGCGGTCGCTTCAGAGGCCACAGAGTTATCCACAGGGGTGGGTGCCGACCTGTGCACAAGTCGACAGACAAAGCGGACGCTGTCGACAAAGCAGCATGCAGACCACATCTCCATCCACAGCTCCCAGCCCCCGCCCCGTCACCGCAATTCCCTTGATGAACACTTTGGAGTGAGCAAATCCCGCTCGATTGAGTGTGTATTCCGGGTTTGGCACCGGAATTCCGCGTCGGCCGAACCGTCGCCGGAACTGTCCACTCCAATTTCCACAACCCCACGGATAACCCTGTGGAAAACCCTGTGCGCACCCGGGGTGCTGTGGATAAGTCAGGGGAAAGCCTCGCTCAACTCCCCTCCCGGGGCCCGGAGTCAGGGGGCCGGCGGCCTCATCGGCGCGCACGGGGAATTCCCGCGAAGCCCTCTTCCAGGCGACCGTGCAAATACCCTCAATATGGACAAAATAGGCGCAAAGGCATATCGAGTCGAGTGATCAACGGGCCACCGGTACCCTGGCGTGGTGATTGACCTTCGCCTGCTCCGTGAGGACCCCGACCGTGCGCGCGCCTCCCAGCGTGCCCGTGGAGAGGACGTCGACCTCGTCGACGCGGTGCTCTCCGCCGACGAGCGGCGCAGGTCCTCCAGCGTCCGCTTCGACGAACTGCGCTCCGAGCAGAAGCAGCTCGGCAAGCTCATCCCCAAGGCCGAGGGTGAGGAGAAGGCGGAACTGCTGCGCCGCACGGGCGAGCTCTCCGGCGCCGTGAAGGCGGCCGACGCCGCACAGGACGAGGCAGCCGCCGAGACCCAGCGGCTGCTGAGCCGCCTCGGCAACCTCGTGCACCCCGACGTCCCCGTGGGCGGCGAGGAGGACTTCGCCGTCCTGGAGACCATCGGCACCCCGCGCGACTTCGGCGCCGAGGGCTTCGAGCCCAAGGACCACCTGGAGCTGGGCCAGAAGCTCGGCGCCATCGACGTCGAGCGCGGCGCCAAGGTCTCGGGCTCGCGCTTCTACTACCTCACGGGCGTCGGCGCCCTGCTGGAGCTGGCGCTCGTCAACGCCGCGATCGCGCAGGCCACCGAGGCCGGCCTCACGCCCATGCTGACCCCGGCGCTGGTCAAGCCGCAGGCCATGGAGGGCACCGGCTTCCTCGGCCAGGCGGCCCAGGACGTCTACCACCTGGACAAGGACGACCTGTACCTCGTCGGCACCTCCGAGGTGGCCCTGGCCGGTTACCACATGGACGAGATCCTCGACGCCGACCGGCTGCCGCTGCGCTACGCCGCCTTCTCCCCCTGCTTCCGGCGCGAGGCGGGCTCGTACGGCAAGGACACCCGGGGCATCTTCCGCGTCCACCAGTTCGACAAGGTCGAGATGTTCTCCTACGTCGCGCCCGAGGACTCGGAGGCCGAGCACCGCAGGCTGCTGGAGTGGGAGAAGCAGTGGCTGACGGGCCTTGAGCTGCCCTTCCAGGTGATCGACGTCGCCACGGGCGACCTGGGCGCCTCAGCGTCGCGGAAGTTCGACTGCGAGGCGTGGATCCCGACCCAGGGCAAGTACCGCGAGCTGACCTCCGCGTCCAACTGCACCCAGTTCCAGTCGCGGAGGCTGTCCATCCGGATGCGCGACGGCAAGCACGTCAAGCCGCTCGCGACGCTCAACGGCACGCTGTGCGCCGTGCCCCGCACCATCGTCGCGCTGCTGGAGAACCACCAGCGCGAGGACGGTTCCGTGTGGCTTCCGCCCGTGCTGCGGCCCTACCTCGGCGGGCGCGAGACGCTGGATCCGGTCGCCAAGTGAGCCAGGCGGCCGACCCCTCAGGACCCTTCCCGTACCGCCTCGTCGCCACCGACCTGGACGGAACGCTGCTGCGCTCCGACAACACGGTCTCGCGGCGCACCCGTACGGCGCTGGAGACCGCGTGCTCGCTCGGCGCGGCGCACCTCGTGGTCACGGGCCGCGCTGTGCCCTGGACCAAGCACGTCCTGGAGGACCTCGGGTACGAGGGCCTCGCGGTCTGCGGCCAGGGCTCGCAGGTGTACGACGCGGGCACCCGGCGGCTGCTGACCTCCGTGACGCTCGACCGCAAGGTGGCCGCGCACGCGCTGGAGCGGATCGAGACGGAGATCGGCACGCTCGCGCTCGCCGCCTCGCGGGACGGTGTGGACGGCGAAGTGATCATGGAGCCGGGCTACCGCCACCAGGACGGACCGCTGCCCGTCACCCGGTTCAGTAACCGCGCCGAGCTGTGGAAGCAGCCGCTGAACAAGCTCTATGTGCAGCACCCCGAGCTGGACGACGACGCGCTGGCCAAGGCCGCGCGCACGGCGGCCGGTGATCTGGTGAGCGTGACGATGGCCGGTGAGGGCGTGGTCGAACTGCTGCCCCTGGGGCTCAGCAAGGCCAAGGGGCTCGCCCTCGCGGCACGGCGGCTCGGCGTGCACGCGGCCGAGACCATCGCCTTCGGCGACATGCCCAACGACATCCCCGTGTTCGCCTGGTCAGGCCACGGCGTCGCCATGGCGAACGCGCACGCCGAACTGCTCTCGGTCGCCGACGAGGTGACCGCCTCGCACGACGACGAGGGCATCGCCGTGGTGCTGGAACGGCTGGCCGCCGGGCTCTGACGCCCTCCCGGCGCCGGGTCGGGCACCTCTGAGGCCCCCGGCCCCCGGCCCCCGGCCGTGCTCGCGTTCGCGCTCGCCCGTTCCTACCCGGTCCAGCCCGCGCCCGTACGGCTCCGGGCAGGCGGGACGAAGGGGCCCGGGCGCCAGCCGGCAGGTCAGGTGGAGAGCGCCGAGCGTGCGGAGAGGGCCGAGCGGGCCGAGCGGGCCGAGCGGGCCGGGTGACAGGTGGAGCGTGCTGAAACCGCTGGCTACAGGGAGCGCGGGAAAATCGGCGTACTACAGGTGGCGCGGGAAAGACGCGTGCTACAGGGCGTGCGAAGAAAGCGACCCGCTACAGGGAGTGCCGGAAAGCCGCGGTACCCCGTGTGTACGTTTCCGCGCCCGTTCGGTCAGCCGGACGGTGTGTAGAGGCGGACGAGGGACGCGGCTCTGCGTGCCAGCTCTTCGCGGGCCTCGGGCGGGTCGGTGACCTCGACCGCGGTGCCGAACTGGAGGAGCTGGGTGACGGCGGCGAGTACGGGGAACGCCAGGTGGACGGTGACCCACTCGTCGCTCTCCACCAGGTCAGGGGCGCGGGTGAGCAGGGGGCCGACGATGCGCACGAACATGTCGAGCCTGTCCCTGCGCACGCGCGCGGTGATCTGCACGGGCAGGGGGCGCTCTTCGACGCGGCGGCGCAACGTGTCCCATACGCCGGCCAGTTCGGTACCGGGGCGGCGTCGTACGGGTGCGTCGAGGAGGTGCGCGGAGGAGATGCGGTCGGCGCGGAAGAGTGCCGGTGTGCGCTGCCTGTCCGCGACGAGGTACCAGACGCCCCCTTTGCTGACGAGCCCATAGGGATCGACGGTGTACGTGTGCACCTGGGTGTCGCCGCCGTGCCGGTAGCGGATGCGCAGCCTGCGGTCGGCGAATACGGCCGCGTGCAGCACCTCCAGGTCGACAGCGGCGCGCGGCCCCGTCATCCAGCGGTCGGGGTCGATGAGGATGCGGCGGCTGGTCAGCTCGGCGGCCGGGCGGTGAGGTGCGGGAAGCGCTGCCATCACCTTGCGCAGGGCGGAGCCGAGCGCGCTGTCCAGGCCGAGCGCCGCATGCGCGCCCTGCGCACCGAGGACGAACAGCGCACGGGCCTCGTCGGACGTCAGCCCGGTGACATCGGTGCGGTAGCCGGGCAGCAGCGAGATGCCGCCGTGTCTGCCCCGCTCGGCGTAGACGGGCACTCCCGCCGTGGAGAGTGCCTCCACATCGCGGTAGATGGTGCGCACGGAGACCTCCAGCTCCTCGGCCAGTTCGTCGGCGGGCACACGGCCACGCGCCTGGAGGATCAGCAGGACGGACAGCAGGCGATCGGATTTCACCTTTCCCAGGGTGCCGGAAAAAGTTGACGGCTGATGTCAGGTTTTTGGAGGAGACTCTTCTTCGGACGCCGGTCCAGCCGAGGGCCGGAAGGACAGAGGAGTGCCAGTGAGTGAAGCGCCTGTGATTCCCGACCCGCGGCCCACGTACGAGCGCGCCGCCGAGCAGCTGCTCCGGCTCGTCACCGCCGTAAGACCCGAACAGCTCGACCTGCCGACGCCGTGCACGGAGTACGACGTACGTGCGCTGCTGGGGCATGTCGTGGCCGGTGCCGACCGGGTCGCGAACGTCGGCGAGGGGAAGAGCCCCGATGGCCCTGACGTCCCGGAGTGGACACGCGACCTGCCGGCCGGCAGCTGGCCCGGGACGTACGAAGCGGCGCGGGCACGGCTGCTGGCGGCGTGGGCCGACGACGCGAAGCTCGACGAACTGGTGACGGTGCCCTGGGGGAAGATGCCGGGCCGGATCGCGCTGGCCGGCTCGGTGATGGAGACGGCGGCCCACACCTGGGACCTGGCCCGTGCGATCGGCTGGAGCGGCGAACTGGACCGGACGGTTGGCGAGTTCGCGCTGGCGGCAGCCCAGCAGGCGCTGCCGGCCGAGGGCCGCGAGGGCATGCCGTTCGGCGAGGCGCGGCAGGCCCCCGAGGGCGTGGACACGTACGTGCGGCTGGCGGCGTACCTGGGCCGCGAGCCGGAGTGGGAGGGCCGTAACTGATGGGAGACGGGGACCGGTTCGAACCCCTGCGCAAGGCGCTAAGCGGCGCCGTGCTCGTACCGGGCGAGACCGCGTACGACGAGGAGCGCGCGGCCTTCCAGAACGGTGACCAGCACCGCCCGGACGTGGTCGTGGCCGCCGACGGCGCGGAGGACGTACGGGAGGCGGTCTCCTACGCGCGCCTGCACGGGCTGCCGTTGGCCGTGCAGGCCACCGGACACGGACTGGGCACGGCGGCGCGCGGCGGCGTGCTGGTGAGCACGCGCGGGATGACGGGCATCACGGTCGACGTGGCCGCGCGTACGGCGTGGATCGAGGCGGGGGTACGCGCGGGGGACCTGGTGGCCGAGGCGGCGCGGTACGGACTGGCGCCGGTCAACGGGTCGTTCCCCGGCGTGGGTGTCGTCTCGTACACGCTGGGCGGTGGAGTCGGCCTGCTGGGGCGCCAGTTCGGGTACGCGGCCGACCTGGTGCGCCGGGTCGATCTCGTCACGGGAGACGCCACCGCGCGGCAGGTGACGGCGGAGAGCGATCCGGAGCTGTTCTGGGGGCTGCGCGGGGGCGGCGGCGCGTTCGGCGTGGTGACCGGCATGGAGATCGGGCTCGTCCCCGTGGAGCGGATCTACGGCGGCAGGCTGATCTTCGACGGTGGCGAGGTCGCAGAGGACGTGCTGCGGGTCTGGCAGAAGTGGACCCGGTCCGTGCCCGAGGAGCTGACCTCGGCCGTGACGATGCTGCCCATGCCGGACTTCCCCGGCGTCCCCGAGCCGCTGCGCGGGCGCTTCGTCGTCCAGGTGCACATCGCCTTCAACGGCCCGTCCGTCGAAGGTGAACGCCTGGTGGAGCCGCTGCGCGCCATCGGCTCACTACTGGTGGACGAGTTGCGTGAGATGCCGTACACGGAGTCGGCCTCGATCTTCAGCGAACCGGAGACCCCGCACGCGTACCGCAGCGCCAACGCGCTGCTGGACGGGCGCGGGCTCTCACCCGACGCGGTGCGGTCCGTACTGGACGAGGTGGGGCCCAAGGCGGAGACCTGGTGCGTCACCAGCGTGCGCCACCTGGGCGGCGCCTTCTCCCGCGAGCCGGACGTACCGAACGCGGTGAGCCACAGGGAGGCGGCCTATCTCTTCTATGTGCTCTCGCCGTTGGAGCCCGGCATCGAGGCCGCGGTGCGCGCGACGCACGACCGCGCGCTGGACGTGATGAGCGACCGCGCGGTGGGCCGGAGCCTCAACTTCCTTTATGGGCCGCAGGATGACGAAACCGTACGCGCTGTGTACGCCCCGGAGACGGCCGCACGCCTCGCGCGGCTGAAGGCACGGCACGATCCGGACGACCTCTTCCCGTTCAACCTCGCGCAGCACAAAGGAGGTTGAACGGTCTCGTCCGACGACACGCGATCGGCCCGGTGTGAAGAACGCCGGGCCGATCGCGTAACTGTACGACCTTCGCATCGTTGATCCCTGTGCGCGGAGGCGACCCGAATACGTGACGACGAGAGTGCGTGAAGTGGCGGTTGCCGGTTGAGGCATGGCCCGCAGAGGTGGCTCCTTGCCGGTGGTGCGGTACGGGGAAGACATGAGCTGATCTCCGCTCCTGGCTCCTGGATACGGACACCTGACTGCCCCCGGGTGAGTGGGGCTTCCCTGTCATGTCCGGCAACGATCCCCTCAGGAGGGGTCTCACCATGTACACCGATCTCGTTCTGCTGGAGTCGCGCAGCGCGCGCTCCGGCATGGCCCACAGGGTCGAAGTCCTCGGCAAAGTGAAGGCGTTGAGGTTTTCCACAGGTAATACACAGGCCACCACTCAGGATGTGGCCAACTACTTCGAAGTGGCCGCCAAGACTGTGGAAAAGTTGGTCGAGCGGCACCGCGAAGAGCTGGAGAACAACGGCCTCGCCGTTCTTCAGGGCGCTGACCTGCAGGAATTTGTGACCGACAGGATGTCGGTCACAAATCCAGGCACCAAGGGTTATCCACAGATGGTGCGCAGTCTCACCGTCTTCAACCGCCGCGCCGTCCTCAATGTGGCGATGCTCCTGCGGGACAGCGAGGTCGCGCGCTGGGTCCGTACCGCTCTGCTCTCGGCCGAGGAGAGCGTCCATCCCGGGGTCGCCATGGCCCAGTGCGCCGCCGAGGAGTTCCGGCAGACCCTGCGGAATCTGTCGGAGGGGCACAGCGAGTTGGACCAGCGGGTCACCCGCGTCGAGAGGTCCGTGCACGATCTCGGCACCGGCTTCCAGGAGTTGGGGCCGGTGATCGGACGGATCTCGGCGCGGCTGGAGCGCATGGACCACCGGCTCGTGGAGACGGAGCGCAGGACGTCGCACACGGAGCGGGTCGTGTGCGCGATGAGCGAGCGGCTCACCGGTATGAGCGAGGAGATGCGCTCGATGCGGGGCGACCTCCAGAGCGTGCTGCGCGCCACCGGCGCCAAGCCCGCGCGGCGGGGACGCCGCAACTGATCCACTCTCCGACGACGCGTCCCCGGCCCCGTCCGGCCGGGGGCGTGTCCTCATGGAAGGGCGTACGCCTCATGCACCTTCGCTCCGCACGGGCCGTCTCCGTCTCCGTACCCGCACTCGCACTCGCCGCTGCCGTACTCGCACCGGGCGCCGGCACGGCACTCGCCGGGCAACCGGCCGGGCAGGGCGCCGGGGTGGTGTCCGTGCGGGGCGGGCCCGCTGCCGTGGCCGAGGCGTCGGCCGAGCGGCTGGAGCTGGCCGGCGAGGTCGCGGCGGCGAAGTACGGCACGGGCAAGCCGATCGACGATCCCGCGCGCGAGAGGGACGTACTACGGGATGTCGCCGGGCGCGCGGGCGGGCTGGGGGTCGGTCAGCGGCGCGCGGCGGCCGTCTTCCGGGATCAGATCGAGGCGAACAAGGCGGTGCAGCGCGGTCTGCACGCCTACTGGGACGCACACCCGGAGTACCGGCCCGTACACCGGCCCGACCTCGCCAGGGAGGTGCGCCCCGCGCTGGACCGGCTCACCGGAGAGCTGCTGAACGGCCTGGCTGCGACACGGGCGGCACACGCGGGGCCCTCCTGTAGTGCGCGGCTCGCGTTCGGTGGCGTGCGTGCTGCCCAGGTACGCCACTTCGACGCGCTGCACACCGAGGCCCTGGTCAGAGCTGTGCGGTCGGTGTGCTGAGCGGGCTGCGTGCCCGGTCAGGGGTGTGCTGAGGCCCACTCCGGCTCGCCTGCCCGGGGCTCGGAACCAGTTGTAGGATGACTGGGCAACCGGGCCAATCGGGTCCGGCCGGGACCGTACGAGATTCGCGGACAGGAGCTGGAATGGCGCTGCAGGCGGCGGGGCGGCAGTCGCTCGTGGAAACCGTGGTGGACGAGCTACGGGCGCAGCTCAGCGCGGGCGAGTGGCCCGTGGGCGAGCGCATCCCGACCGAGCACGCGCTGGCCGAGCAGCTACAGGTCGGTCGCAACACCGTCCGCGAGGCCGTACGGGTGCTCGTGCACGCCGGGATGCTGCGTTCCCGGCAGGGCGAGGGCACCTTCGTGGTCTCCACCGCTGACCCGGGCGACATCGTGCGCGGTGTGCAGCGCGCCGATGTACGCGACGTACTGGAGCTGCGGTTCGCTCTGGAGACCGAGGGCGCGCGGCTCGCGGCCCTGCGGCACACGGCTGACGACCTGGAGCGGATGCGTGCCGCGCTCGCGGCGCAGGCCGCCTTTCACGACGTCGAGGGGCAGCCAGCCGTCGGCCAGTACGAGCTGTACGCGGAGCACGACATCGAGTTCCACATCGCGGTCGTGGACGCGGCGCACAATGCCGCACTGAGCGCGACGTACGCCTGGTTCAGCAGCTCCGTACGGGACGCGCTGGTCGTGTCGCTGCACGACACCCAGATGCCCCGCATCCACGAGACGGACCACCACGACCTGGTGGACGCCATCGCGAGCGGCGAACCTGCTCTGGCCGAACGTGCGGCCAGGGCGCTGCTCGCCAAGCCCAAACAGGCGGTTGAGGCACTGCTCGACGACGAGTGAGCCCTCCCGCCGAGATCTCCCGGCGAGAACACCTCGCACACCACAGGCAACGCGTTACGCACTACCTGTTCTTGAGAAAGGCACCACCCCAGTTATGTCGCCGTCCCAGAAGGAAGGGCTCAGTACGGAAGAGCTCATCGAGGCCGAACTGATCGACGCGGAGGAGGACCTGGCGCCTTCGCCGCCCGTGAACTCGGCACGCAGAAGGCTGCGCGCGCATCCGGCGCTGCTGCTCCTCGGCATCGTGCTGGCCTCGCTCAACATGCGCGCGGCGCTCTCCGGGGTCTCGCCCGTGCTCAAGGAGATCAGCGACACCTTCGGTATGACCTCGACGGTCAGCAGCCTGGTCACCACGATTCCGCTGATCTTCATGGGCGTCGTCTCGCCGCTGGCCCCGAAGCTGGCGCGGCGGTGGGGCACCGAGACGGTCCTCTTCGGCGCCCTGGTTCTCCTCGCCGCCGGCATAGCCCTGCGGGTGGCGCCGCCTCTGGTGACGCTGTTCGCCGGGTGCGCCGTCGTGGGTTCGGGCATCGCCCTGCTCAACGTGCTGATGCCGGGCCTGATCAAGCGTGACTTCCCCGACAAGGCCGCGTCGATGACGGCCCTGTACTCGACGGCGATGATCCTGGGCGCGACCGTCTCGGCCGCGGCGGCCGTGCCGCTGGAGCACGCGCTCGGCGGGTGGCGCGGTTCACTGGCGTCCTGGGGGCTGCTCGCGGTCTTCGCCGCTGTGGTGTGGCTGCCGCAGGTCGTGCTCACCCGGCGGGGCACCCGGCACGGGCAGCCCGCCGCGGCTCCGGCACCGGGTGCCGACGGGCAGGCCGGTGCGCCGAAGCTGATGCGCTCCGTACTGGCCTGGCAGGTCACGCTGTTCATGGGGTCGCAGTCGCTCGTCGCGTACGTGACCATCGCCTGGCTGCCGACGATCTTCACGGACCACGGGATGAGCAAGGCGACCGCCGGTCTGGTCTTCGCGTTCAGCACCCTGATGCAGATGGGCGGCTCGTTCGTGGTGCCGACCCTGGCGGGACGGATGCGGAGTCAGCGGCTGCTGTGCACGGCCGTTGCGCTCTTCATGGCGGCGGGCATCTCGGGCCTGCTGATCGCGCCCGTGGGCGGCGCGTGGCTGTGGGCCGTCCTGCTCGGCCTGGGCCAGGGCGGGGCGCTCGGTATCGCCCTGACGATGATGGTGCTGCGCTCCGGTGACGCGCACACGGCGGCGCGGGTGTCGGGGATGGCCCAGACGTGGGGCTATTTGCTGGCCGCGGCGGGCCCGTTGGCGCTCGGGGCCGTGCACCAGGCGACGGGCGGCTGGGCCGTTCCCCTCGTGCTCCTGCTGTGCGTGTGCGCCGGTCTGGTGCTGCTCGGACTGGGCGCAGGAAGGGACCGCAGGATCGGACACGCCTCGGCCTGACGAGGGCCGACGCGTCTGGCGAGGGTCGAGCATCCTGGCGAGTCCGGAGGAGCCCGGGGAGGGCACGAAGGTCCTCCCCGGCTCTCCCCGGGCAATGAACGCCAACAGCGCGTGGGGGCGGTGGATTCCGCCCCCACGCGCTGTGTTGCCCGCGTGTTGCCGACTACAGGCGGTCGACTTCCGCTGCCGACTACTGGTGGCCCACTTCCGCTGCCGGCTACTGGCGGCCGACTTACAGCTGCCGACCACAGGCGGGCAGGCAGCCGACGTTTCCTTCTCTCCGGCGTCTACTCCTCACCGGCAAGGGTGAGGGTGCGCAGCTTCTGGCCCGCCAGTATGGTGCCGCCGACCGTGATCACGACCAGCAGGACCAGTGCGGCGGGCAGTGCCACGTCGGAGGTGACGTCGGCGCCCGTTCCCGCGACCTTCTCGGCCAGTGCGAGCGACCACTGCTGGATGCTGAGCATCTTGGCGCCCTCGACGAGGCTGCCGAAGAGGGCTTCCCAGATGAGCGCGTAGACCAGACCGATGACAACGGCGTGCCTGGTGAGCGTGCCCAGCATCAGGAAGAGCGCGCTGTAGGCGACGGAGGCGACCAGCGCAGCGACGGTGTAGGCCACCGCGATCTGCTGGCTGTTGCCGTTGAGCACGTAGCCGGCGACGAACACCGGGACGGCGGAGAAGACCGCCGTGACCCCCGTGGCGACGACCAGCTTGGTGAAGATGATCGAGGGCCGTTTGATCGGCTTGGCCAGCAGATAGACCACGGAACCGTCGTCGATCTCCGGCCCGATGGCGCCCGTTCCCGCGATGACGCCGATCAGCGGCACCATGGTGGCGAGCGCGAATCCGCCGAGCAGTTGGGTGGCCACTTGGTCGTCGGCGCCGTTCATGGCGCGTACGGCGCAGGCGACGACGATCAGCAGCAGCGGCAGTGCGCACAGGATGAGCGCGCGCCGCCGCCCTAGGAGCGCACGGTAAGTGAGCCGGGCGACCGTGGGGTTGAACATGTCAGGGGCTCCTTCCGTCGCTCAGGCCGCGACGAGGTACGAGAAGACGCTCTCCAGTGACTCGTCGGAGGGCGAGACGGTGTAGAGCCGGATGCCGTGCTCGCGCGCCACGCGCGGGAGCAGCGCGGTGAAGCGCGTGAAGTCGACCGCCTGGACGCGCAGGGCGCCCTCGGCCTGGTCCAGCTCGATGCCCGCCGTCGACGGGTCGGCGATGAGCGCGGCGGCCAACTGCCGGTCGTCGCTGGAGCGTACGAGGTAGCGGTGCGGCCGGTCGGTCATCAGGCGGCGGATCTTGCGGAAGTCACCGCTGGCCGCGTGCCGTCCGGCGACGATGACCTCGATGTGGGAGGCGAGTTGTTCGACCTCCTCCAGGATGTGCGAGGAGAAGAGCACGGTGCGGCCCTCGTCGCCCATCTTGCGCAGCAGCTCCATCAGTTGCATGCGCTGGCGGGGGTCCATCCCGTTGAACGGCTCGTCCAGTAGCAGCACGGACGGCTGGTGCACCAGCGCCGACGCCATCTTCACGCGCTGGCGCATGCCCTTGCTGTAGGTGGACACGCGGCGGTCCTGCGCGTACTCCATCTCGACCGTGGCGAGTGCCTCGGCAGCCGCCGCTGCCGGGTCGGACAGCTGGTGCAGCTCGGCGTTGGCGAGGACGAACTCGTAGCCCGTGAGGAAGTCGTACATCCCCTCGCGTTCGGGCACGAGGCCGATCTGCCGGTAGGTCTGCTCGTTGCGCCAGATCCGGGTGCCGTCGAGGGTGACGGAGCCGTTGGAGGGCGCCAGGAAGCCGCCCATCATGTGAATGAGGGTGGACTTGCCCGCGCCGTTGGGGCCGAGCAGGCCCGTGACGCCCGGGCCGATGTCCATGGTGATGTCGTTGACGGCGACGACGTTCCCGAACCAGCGGGACGTGCGGTCGATGGAAAGAGTGCTCATGGGCGCGGCCCAGTCCTTCGCAGAGTGGTGGCGGGCGACAGAGAGGCGGCGGTCACAGCCCGGCCTTCCGGTAGCGGCGCAGCAGAAGGGCGTACGCACCTGCGGCAAGCAACACGAAGACGACGAGATAGCTGATGCCCTGCGCGTTGGTGAGTGTCGCGCCCGTGGGGAACCCGGAGGTGCCGCCGAGGAACTTGCTCTGGATGCCGTCCATGAGCGTTCCTGGCGAGCCGAGACCGAGCCAGCCGACGAGCGTGCTGCTGCTGTCGCCGTCCGACAGGGGGATTCCCTGAAGCGCCGAGATCAGGAAGAACGGAACGGTGAGCACGACGATGACGGCGGCGATACCGAAGCCCCTGCGTGGGGTGAGCGCGGCTATGTAGCCGGCGATGCCCGCGTGCAGGAGGGCGAACAGGGCGCAGAAGACGAGACCTTGGAGGAACCCCGTGGTCTGGTCGCCGAAGTCGAGCTTCGCCAGCAGCGATCCCACGTACAGGATGAGCACCGGTACGGCGGTGAAGAGGAAGACGGCGGCGGAGAGCGCGGCGTGTTTGGCCGCTACGTAGTCGCTGCGTTCGATGGGCCGCGAGAAGTACAGCGGCGTGGTCTTGAAGCGCAGGTCCAGGGAGATCGCCTGGGGTGCGACGGCTGCCAGGTAGATGCCGATGACGGGCTGGAGCATCAGCACGTACTCGGCGTAGCCGACGGGCAGGTCGTCGGCCTTGGTGGCCACGGCGACCGCCACCACGATCGCGGCCGGAAGGGCCACGACCGCGAACAGGAGCATCGGCAGCACCTTGGACTTGGCCGAGCGGCCGAGGCCGTACGCACCGCGCAGCGACTGCGTGAACAGTGCGCGGCGTGCGTAGGAGCGGCCGAGGCGCGGGCCTTCGTAGCCGCGGTAGCCGATGTTGTGGATGACGCCCTGGCCGCGCTGTGCGGCAGGCGCCGTTGCTGCGGGGTCAGGCGACATCGGAGCCGCTCCCTTCGGTGAAGACCTCGGAGATCTGGTGCCTGCGCTGTTCCATGCGGACCAGCCCCAGGCCGAGTTCGGCCGCCGCGTCGCGGACGGTGTCGTACACGGCACCATCGTCGGCATCGGCGATGTCGACGGTCAGCAGGTGTCCCGCGCCGGGCGCCGGGGTGCCGTCGGTGCCGGCGGCACGCAGCGAGAGCCCGGCCCTGTCGAGGGCCGTGCGCAGCGCCTTCGTGCCGTCGGGGTGCGCTTCGGTGTCGGTGACCTCGACGGCGAGTACAGCGGTCTGCTGGGTGAAGTCGGCCGTGGACGAGGAGCGCAGCAGCTTGCCGCCGTCGATGACGACGACATGGTCGCTGGTGCGCTCCAGCTCGCCCAGGAGGTGCGAGGTGACCAGTACGGAGATGCCGAAGTCGGTGTAGACGCGGCGGATCAGTCCGAGCATCTCGTCGCGGCCGACAGGGTCGAGGCCGTTGGTGGGCTCGTCCAGGAGGACGAGGCGGGGGTCGTGCACTAGGGCCTGCGCGAGCTTGACCCGCTGTTTCATGCCCGTCGAGTAGCCGCCCATGGGCCGGTAGCGCTCTTCGTAGAGGCCCACGTGCCGCAGGGTGTCGGCGGTGCGCTCACGTGCGGCGGTCGCCGGGAGACCCGACATCCGCGCCATGTGCACCACGAACTCGGTGGCGGACACATCCGGTGGCAGACAGTCGTGTTCCGGCATGTATCCGACGCTCTCCCGGATCGCGCCGCCCTGTGTGCTCACATCCATACCGAGGACGCTTGCCGTTCCCTCCGTCGCGGGCGAGAGGCCGAGGAGGATCTTGATCAGGGTCGACTTTCCCGCGCCGTTGGCACCCACCAGGCCGGTCACGCCTGGGGTGATGCCGACGGTCAGCTGGTCGAGTGCGGTCACCCTGGGATACCGCTTACTGAGGCTTTCGGTCGCGATCACAGTCACGTCCCCGACGCTAGTGCCGCATTGGCCGGTCCGCGTCAGACGGTGCGGGGGTTTCGCTGTCCCCCTCAGGGTGGAGAGACCCGTAGGGGCGGCCGTCCGGAGGGGGGAGACGGAAGTTATCCACAGGCGAGACCGGCCCCTTGACCCCGCCATGGCCCGATGTCACATTCATCAGTGTCAAGTTGTGGACGCTCCGGCACGGCTCAGGGACGGACGGTTGCGATGCGCTCGGTGACGAATGGCTACTCCTCCGCCGACCTGCGGGGATTCAGAGAAGTGCAGCAGCTCGGTTTCGCGTGCGCCGAGTCGGTCGCTGCCCGGCTGAAGCCGGGTGTGACCGAGCGGGAAGCCGCCCGCATGCAGCGGGAGTGGCTGCGGGAGCGCGGCGTGCGGGACTGGTTCCATCTCCCCTTCGCCTGGTTCGGGGACCGCACCGCTTTCACCGGGTTCAAGATCCCGCTCCAGTTCTTCCCCACGGGCCGGAAGCTGGAGCCGGGGATGCCGTTCGTCCTCGACATGGCCCCGATCCACCGCGGCTTCACCTCGGACATCGGCTACTCCGGCTGCCTGGGCCCCAACCCCGTGCACGACCGGCTGATGTCCGACCTGCGGGGGCACCGCGAGCTGATCCTGCGCGAGGTGCGCGAGCGGCGCTCGCTGCGGGAGATCTACGAGAACGTCGAACGGCTCATGATCAGCCAGGGTTACGCGAACCGGCACCGCGCCTACCCCTTCGGCGTCATCGCGCACAAGGTCGACCGCGTCTCCGACCGCCGCTGGTCCCCCACCCTCTTCGGCTTCGGCACCAACTCCCTCAGGGGCCTGGCCAAGGACGCGCTGCACGGGCACAGGGACGGCTGGTCACCGCTGTGGAGTCCGTACCGGTTCTCCGACCACCCACCGCAGCCGGGCCTGTGGGCGGTCGAACCGCACCTCGGGTTCCGGGGCACCGGCGCCAAGTTCGAGGAGATCCTGGTGGTCACCGACTCCCGGGACCCCGAGGAGAGCGCCTTCTGGCTCGACGACGATCTGCCGCACGTGCGGCGCTGGCAGGAGGAGGCACGCAGCGTATGAAGCGGAACAGGAAGCCGTCCGCCGGAGACCGCTCGGGCAGCAGCGGCACGGACCACGGCGGCAACGGCAGCGACGGCGCGCACGGCACGGGCGACGGCACGGTGCTGGAGGGCGCCAGGGAACGGTGGGTGAGCACCGGCGGGGTCGAGTTGTGTGTGGCCGAGCTGGGTGATCCCGAGCGCCCGACGGTGCTGCTCGTGCACGGCTATCCCGACAGCAAGGAGGTCTGGTCGAAGGTCGCGCGCCGTCTCCAGGACCGCTTCCACGTGGTGCTGTACGACGTGCGCGGCTGCGGCAGGTCAACGGCGCCGAAGCCGCTGCGCGGCGGGTTCACGCTGGAGAAGCTCACGGACGATTTCCTGGCGGTCGCCGAAGCGGTCAGTCCGGACGAGCCCGTGCACCTGGTGGGGCACGACTGGGGCTCGGTCCAGGGCTGGGAGTTCGCCACGGTGCGCCGAACCGAGGGCCGTATCGCCTCCTTCACCTCCATGTCGGGCCCCTCCCTCGACCACCTCGGGCACTGGATCAAGAGGCGGACGCGCCGCCCGACCCCGCGCGCCGCCGGCCAACTGCTGGGCCAGGGCGCCAAGTCCTGGTACGTGTACGCGCTGCACACGCCCGTGCTGCCCGAACTGGCCTGGAAGGGGCCGCTCGGCAAGCGCTGGCCCCGTGTCCTGGAGCTGACGGAGAGGGTGCCGGGCGACGGCTACCCCACCGGCTCGCTGCCCACGGACGCCGCGCACGGCGCCTGGCTGTACCGCGACAACATCCGCGCCCGGATGCGCCGCCCCCGCACCGACTGCTACGCCCATGTACCGGTGCAGTTGATCACCCCGACCGGCGACATCTTCCTGAGCGAGCGCCTCTACGACGACCTGGAGATGTGGGCACCCCGGCTCACGCGCCGCACCCTGCCGGCCAAGCACTGGGTCCCGCGTACGCGCCCCGACCAACTGGCCGCCTGGATCGGCGAGTTCGCCGCGAAGTCGGACTCGGACGTGCCCGCGCGGGAGCCGATGGCGCGTGGCGCGCACGCGGACCGGTTCGCCGGACAGCTTGTGCTGGTCACGGGTGCGGGCAGCGGCATAGGGCGGGCGACGGCGTTCTCGTTCGCTGAGGCCGGGGCGCGGGTGGTCGCCGTGGACCGGGACGCGGAGAGCGCGGCACGCACCGCCGACATGGCGCGGCTGGTCGGCGCACCGGAAGCGTGGGCCGAGACCGTCGATGTGGCGGACGAGCAGGCGATGGAGAAGCTCGCGGAGAAGGTGGCCGCCGAGTACGGCACCGTGGACGTGCTGGTGAACAACGCCGGGGTCGGCATCTCCGGCTCCTTCTTCGACACCAGCACCGAGGACTGGCGGCGCACGCTGGACGTCAACCTGTGGGGTGTCATCCACGGCTGCCGCCTCTTCGGCAAGCAGATGGCCGAGCGCGGCCAGGGCGGTCACATCGTCAACACCGCCTCGGCCTCCGCCTACCAGCCCTCCAAGATGCTGCCCGCCTACAGCACATCGAAGGCCGCCGTGCTGATGCTGAGCGAGTGCCTGCGCGCCGAGCTGGCGGGCCAGGGGATCGGCGTCACGGCCGTGTGCCCCGGTTTCGTCAACACGGACATCGCCAGGAACGCCACGTTCGCGGGCACCGACGAGCACGAGCAGAAGCGGCTGCGGCGGAAGTCCTCGCGGCTGTACGGGATACGGAACTATCCGCCGGAGAAGGTCGCCGAGGCGATCCTGCGCGCCGTCGTCCGCAACCAGGCCGTGGTGCCCGTGACACCCGAGGCACGGGGCGCGCGCCTGATGTCCCGCTTCACCCCGCACACCCTGCGCGCCGTGGCCCGCATACAACCACCCCTGTGAGCGGCCCCGTTGGGTTACTCCTGTGTGGCCCCGCCCCCGGGAACCACATGGGTGCTCCCAGCCCGCGTTCGTGACCCACCACGCGTCGCCCACGGTGCGACCCGTGTTCGTGCTCCACCGGCCCACGTTCGTGACCCACCACCCCCATGCCGACCCAGGAGCGTCGTATGAGCGACGAGAAAGCCGAGACACCGCACCAGGACCAGGACTTCCACTACGACATAGCCCCGCGCAGGGTCTCCTTCGACTGGGAGCGGACCCCGCTGCACTGGATACCGGACGAGCCCACGGCGACGCATGTGATCAACGTGCTGCACCTGCTGCTTCCGGCGGGAGAGCGATGGTTCGTACGGGTCTTCAAGGAGGCCCTGCCGCTGGTGCGGGACGAGACGATGCTGCGCGATGTGAAGGGCTTCATGGGCCAGGAGGCCACACACAGCGTGCAACACGCGTATGTGCTCGACCACTTGGCGGCGCAGCGACTGGATACGGCCGACTACACGCGCTACGTCGACTTCCTCTTCGAGCGGCTGCTCGGTGAGACGCCACCGTTCGGTCTGCCGGTGCCGCCGCGTGAGTGGTTGCGGGTTCGGCTGGCGACGATCGCCGCGATCGAACAGTTCACGGCGGTGCTCGGTGACTGGGTGCTGCGGGCCGACGGCCTGGACGCGGCGGAGCCCGACGAGGTGATGCTCGATCTGCTGCGCTGGCACGGGGCAGAGGAGGTCGAGCACAGGGCGGTGGCGTTCGACATGTTCCAGCACTGCGGCGGACAGGGCCTGCCCCGTTACGCGCGCAGGGTCGGGGCCATGGTGGTCACCGCCCCCGTGCTGGCCTGGTTGTGGGTGGCCGGCGCCTCGTACCTGATCAGGAACGATCCGCAGCTCGCCGGCAGGCTGCGGTATTCGCTGGCCGAGCACAACCGCGCCGTGGCCAAGGGGCTGCTGCCCTCATGGCGGGAGCTGGGTGCGGCGATACCCCGCTATTTCAAGCGCTCGTACCATCCCTCGCAGGAAGGTTCGCTGCGGCGGGCCGTGGACTATCTGACGGTGTCCCCGGCGGCCTCGGCGGCGAGGGCCGCAGCGGGGGCGATCGGCCGCCGCGCGGCACTGTGAGCGAGGAGAACGGTTCCATGGCCCCGTCACCCCGGACCGAAGCGGCGTCGACAACGGCGCCGGAGTCGGCGGCAGCGGCGCCGGAGTCGGCGGCACCGCCTACCTCGCCTCCCTCCACCTCGGCACCGGCCCCCGCAGAGGCGCCGGCCCCGGCAGGGGCAACGGCATCGGCCCCGGCAGGCGCACCGGCCCCGACAGGGGCAACGGCACCGGCCCCGGCAGGCGCACCGGCCCCGGCAGGGGCAACGGCATCGGCCCCGGCAGGCGCACCGGCATCGGCATCGCCAGGGACATCGCCAGGGGCATCGGCGGAGTACCGGATCGAGGATCTGGCGCACCGCAGCGGTGCGACCGTGCGCACGATCCGTGCCTATCAGGACAGAGGGCTGCTGCCCAAGCCGGAGCGGCGCGGCCGGGCCAATGTGTACGACGACTCGCACTTGGCCCGGCTGCGGCAGATCGCCGACCTGCTGGAACGCGGCTACACGCTGGCGTCCATCAAGGAGCTGCTCCAGGCATGGGACGAGGGCAGGGGCCTGGGCAGGGTGCTGGGGCTCGTAGCGGAAGTGGACGGGCCGTGGACCGACGAGGAGTCGGGCCGGGTCTCGCGCGGTGAGCTGGACGAACTGTTCGGGGGCGAGCACGACGACACGGCGGTGGACGAGGCGGTGGCACTGGGCGTGTTGGTGCCGTTGCCCGACCGGCGGGACGAGTTCCTCGTGCCGAGCCCGCAGGAGCTGGCGGTCGCCGCCGAGCTGCACAAGGCGGGGGTGCCGCTGCTGGCGATCACCGAGCATCTGCGGGAGCTGCGCGGCCAGGTCGAGCACATCGCGGCCCGTTTCCTGGACTTCACGAACGAGCACGTCTTCATCCGCTACCTGGGCTCCCTCCCCTCCGAACAGGACGCCACCGAGGCGGCCGAACTCGTGCGCGCGCTCAGGCCGTTGGCGCAGCAGACGGTGGAGGCCGAGCTGGCGCGGGCGATGCAGAAGCTCGCGGCGCGGAATCTGCGGGACCACCTGCGTTCGGCGGCTGCCGCCCCGCCGTCGCCGGAAGCCGCGCCCCGCGCCGAACAGGTCCGGCTCCCCGCCGACACGGTCGACTCCGTACGCGCCCTCGTCGGCGAGGGCGCGACACCGGACTTCATCGCCGCGGCAGCGGAACGCGAGGTCCGCGCCCGCGCGATGGACCACATGACCACGCACAGGGCGGACCCCGTACGGGAGGCGGAGCGCGAGGAATCTCCCGGCGCAGGGTGACAAATTGTGGCTGGAAGGAGCGTGGAAGCAGTCACGTTCGTCTATTGCCCCTTAACGTCGCACGCATCAGCGTGTACCCCTCAACCCGTCACAGAGGGGATCGCACCATGCGAAGACGCTCATTCCTCGGCGGTGTCGCCGCCACGGCCGCCGCCTCGGCAACGGGCCTGGGGCTCGCATCCCCCAGCACCGCGGCGCAGAACGCGCGTAACGCACAAGCCACCCAAGCCGCACAGGCCACCCAAGCCGCGCAGGTCGCCTGGAAGCTGTCGCCCGCTCCCGCAGCGGCGCCCGGCTCGCGGCTGCTGTCCGTGTCCGCCGCGAAGGCGGACCTCGCGTGGGCCGTGGGCGAACAGGGACTGCTCGCTGATGGGACGACCGGGCCGCTCGCGCTGCGCTGGAACGGTTCCGGGTGGGCGCACACGGATGTCGCACACCTCAAGCTGAACGGCGCCCTCCGTTCCGTGAGCGGGAGTTCGGCCACCGCCGCCTGGGCCGTCGGTGACAACAAGGACGGCGCCGACCGGCTGTTGCGCTGGGACGGCAGCACCTGGCGGCAGACGGCGTACCCGGGGAGCAGCGATCCCGCCACGACGCTGACCTGGGTCGCCACCGAGTACGACGGCACGGCGTGGGCCTCGGGCCAGCACGAGGGTGCGCCCAAGCTGCTGCGCTTCGACGGCCGCAGATGGACCTGGACGCCGCCGATCCCCGATGCCACGACGCAGTCCGCGCCGTGGCGCGTGTGCCTCTCGCCCTCGGGCAGCGTCTACGCGGTGGGCTGGGATGTCAGCCGCTGGGACGGTACGCGGTGGACGAGGGTGCCTGCGATCCCGGGCATCCGGCTGTCGGTCGCCGATGTGCTGCCGGCCGCTGACGACGACATCTGGGCGGTGGGCTCGGCGTTCGGCGTCGGGGGCCCGCCCGGCAAGCCTCCGGGTGTGGTGCTCGCCCACTTCGACGGGACGGAGTGGGCCTACGAGGACGGGGACGGACTTCCGTTCAAGATAGGCGCGTTGAGCTGCATAGCGGGCGACGGCGAGGGCCGCCCCGGCATCATCGGCGGCTGGGACTTCTGGGACGACAGCTCGGCCCACTACTACCACTGGGACGGCACGGCCTGGACGGGCCAACGCGGTGAGGCCGACGGAGCCGACGCGTACGTACGGGATGTCACGCGCATCCCCGGTACGGCGGACGGCGCCTGGTCCGTCGGGCACACGTACAACACCGGCGCGCAGAACACACACTTCCGCATCGAGCGATACGCCTGACGCCGGGCACATCGCGTGACGCCGGGCGCATCGCCCGACGCCAGGCACATCGCCCGACACGTCGCACACAGAGGAGGGGCCAACTCCGCGACTGAGCCCGCGACTCACCCCGGACATCAGCCCACAATCCCACCCACAACCGGCCCACAACCCGGGCCGCGACTCGGCCCGCGCCTCAGCCGGCGAGTTGAGCGAGCCCCTCCGTCGCGATGCGGGTGAACACGTCGTGGTCGGCCGCGAAGACGGAGTCCGGGATGGGCCAGTGCAGGACGAGTTCGTCGAAGCCGAGTTGCGCGTGCCGGCCCGCGTAGTCGACGAAGGCATCGAGGGAGGTGAGCGGGGAGTCGGGGGTGAAGCCCGTGAGGAGGACACGCCGGAGTGCGGAGGGGTCGCGCCCGGCCTCGGCGCACGCCTTCTCCAGCCCCTCCGCCTGGCGGGCGAGCGCCGCATGGGAGGCGGCGGGGTCACCGGAGGCGTTGGCCGCCGGGTCCCCCGTCGTCACCCACGCCTGCCCGTGCCGGGCCGCGAGCCGCAGCCCGCGCGGGCCCGTGGCGGCGACGGCGAACGGGATACGGGGGCGCTGGACACAGCCAGGGATGTTCCGCGCCTCGTGCGCGGAGTAGTACGTGCCCTCGGACGTCACGGTGTCCTCGGTCAGGAGGCGGTCGAGCAGGGGAACGAACTCCGCGAAGCGGTCGGTACGTTCGCGCCGCGTCCACGCTTCCTGGCCGAGCGCCGTGGCGTCGAAGCCGGAGCCTCCGGCCCCGATACCCAGCGTGATCCGGCCTCCGCTCACATCGTCGAGCGTGATCAGTTCCTTGGCGAGGGTGACCGGGTGGCGGAAGTTCGGTGAGGTCACCAGCGTGCCGAGCCGCATCAGCGAGGTGGCGCACGCGGCGGCGGTCAGCGTGGGGACGGCGCCGAACCAGGGCCCGTCACGGAAGCTGCGCCAGGACAGATGGTCGTACGTGTACGCGGCGTGAAAGCCCAGTTGCTCAGCGTGCTGCCATACCTCCCTGCCTCCCTCGGCCCAGCGGTCGACGGGCAGAATCACCGTGCTCAGACGCATGGGAGCGAGCCTACTCCGGCCCGCTCCCAGCAGGCTTCCGGGCGCCCTGAGGCTGCCGGTCGGCCGTGCGCTGGCGGGATCCGGGAGGTCGCTGCATCATCGGTGGTATGGACCAGTCATCATCGCTGCCGCCGCCCTCCCCTGGGCGTTCTCTCCCCAGCACCGAGTCCGCCGTCACCGCACTGTGCGAGATCACCGAACGGCACGGGCTGGAAATGACGGTGGAGCACGCGATCGGTGCGGACGAATCCTCGCGACGCACCGGGGCCGGCGCCTTCGCCGTCATCGACGAGGACGGCTCGCTGCCGCACGAGGCACTGGTGGAGATTCCGGCGACGGAACACGATTCCGGCGTCCCGGCGACGCCGAAGATCAAGGTGCAACTCTTCGAGGAGGGCGACGCGCACATCACCGTGGATGGCGTGACCTTCCATGACCTGCCCCGTGACTCCGTTCCCGCGTTCCTGGAAGCCGTGTTCGACGGCAGGGCCCGCGTGAAGCTGACGTGGTACCCGCCGTTCTGCCGCCTCATCGTGGCACTGCCGGGCGATCGCACGTACAAGGAGATCGTCCCCATGGCCTACGGCGGCCTCTCACCGTGGCTGAACCGCCGCCCCGGCTGAACCACCGCCCCCGGCGAACAGTCGCCCCCGCCACCCCGATGAACAGCCACCCCCGCCGCCCGGACGAACAGCCGCCCGGATGAAGCCCGGACGAACCGTCCCAGCACCCCAGCCAACGGATAAATGACGTGCGGACTCGGCACTCCGCGCGGCACTCTGAAAGCTGTGAACGAGAAAAGAACCACCCGTATCTCCAAATACCTGGCCCGCCATCTACGCCATGACCCCGCCCGTATCGGGCTGAGCCTCGACGCGCAGGGCTGGGCGGACACCGGCGAACTGCTCGCGGCAGCCGCGGCGCACAACTTCCGCTTCACCCGCGAGGAGTTGGAAGAGGTCGTGGCCCGCAACGACAAGAAGCGGTACGCCTTCTCCGAGGACGGCCTCCGCATCCGCGCGAACCAGGGGCACACCGTCCCCGTGGAGCTGGACCTTCCACCGCTCGCGCCGCCCGCCGTGCTCTTCCACGGCACCGTGGCCCGCACCCTGGGCGCCATTCGCACGGAGGGACTGCTTCCGATGGCACGGCACGCCGTGCATCTGTCGCAGGACCGCGAGACGGCGACGCGCGTCGGCGCACGTCGCGGCCGTGCCGTCGTCCTCACGGTCGCCTCGGGGTTCATGCACACCGAAGGCCATGTCTTCCGGCGCAGCGAGAACGGGGTCTGGCTGGCCGAGGCTGTCCCGCCGCGCTATCTCACGTTCCCGGACTAACGTCCCTGACATGACCCCCGCGACACCCAAGCCCCCCACCACACCCGACACCCCGAACTCCCCGTGCCCCACCACCGGTCCCGGCACCAGCCCCAACGTCACCGCTGCTCCCGGCCCCGGCTCCGGCTCCGGCTCCGGCTCCGGAAACTCCGCGTCCCTCGCCACGGCTCAACGTTCGCTCGGTGACCCCGCGTTGACCTACCCCCTGTGGCCGCCGCTCACCGCCGGCTGCCCCCGTACGAGTACGGACGAGGTGGCCTTCCCTGTCGAGGTCGACTACGCGTACGACCAGGTCGACCCGCGGCTGTTCGCTGCGCCGGTGCCTGGCCGCTGGACCGGTATCGACCACTGGGCACCGCTGCTGCCGCCCCTCATGGCGCCCGGTATGGGCGAGGGGCGGACTCCGCTTGTGGAGATCGCGGACGGCGTCTACGTCAAGGACGAGTCCCGCAACCCGACATGGAGCCACAAGGACCGCCTCAACCGGGTCACCGCGAGCGCGGCGCTGCGCGTCGGTGCGCCGGGAACGGTTGTGGCCTCGTCCGGCAACCATGCCGCCTCGGCCGCGGCGTTCGCCGCCCGCGCCGGGCTGCGCTGTGTGGTGCTGGCCTCGGCCGACTCGCCGCCCGCCGTCGCCTCGTTCGTACGGGCCTACGGCGCCGTCGTACTGCCCGTACCGGCCGAGGCGCGCTGGCCGTTGGCGCGGATGATCGCCGAACGGTGCGGCTTCCACCCGGTCACGAACCTCACGCGCACGCACACCGGGCACGCGTTCGGACCCGAGGGGTACAAGACGATCGCGTACGAGATCCACGCGGAAATCGGCGTCCCCGCAGCCGTGTTCGTGCCGACCGGCTACGGCGAGATGCTGTTCGGCGTGTGGAAGGGCTTCACGGAACTGCGCCGCCTCGGGCTGACGGACCGCGTCCCCCGTATGTACGCCGCCGAACCGGACGCGGGCGGTCCGCTGCATGCCGCGCTCGCTCAGGGCCGCCCCGCCGCACGGGTCGATGTCGGCGCAACCGACGCGTACGGCATCGACTGCGCGGTCGGCGGCTACCGGGGCGTACTCGCCGTACGCGACAGCGGCGGCGCGGCGCTCCTGGTCAGCGACGCGCACATGCGCGAGGCGCAGCGGGAGTTGGCCGCGAACGGAATGTGGGCCGAACTCTCAGGCGCGGCGGGCCTCGCGGCCCACCGGGCAGCGGCCCACCGTGCGGGCCCGCACGCGGACCCGGGCCCGGACCCGGACGCCGACACAGGCCCGGGCCCAGACACAGGCGCAGGCTCAGGCGCAGGCACGGACACAGACGCGGTCGCACTGGACGGGCCCGTCGTGTGCGTTTCCACCTCGTCCGGCTTCAAGGACAGGGGCGTCGGCGCGGACGTACCCGTTCCGGTGGACCCGAGCTGGGAGGCGGTAGCCCCGAGGCTGCGTGCGGCGGGCATCGGCATGTGACAGCCGGCCCGGGAACGCGCCGGTTCAGCGCGACAGCGGCACGGTGATCTCCTTCATCCAGCGGCGGCGGGCGAAGTCGCGGGCGCGGATGAGGACGGCGTCGCGGTGCACCTCGATCTGCAGGCCCTGGTTGAAGGCGCCCTCGACGGCGGTCTCGCCGCCCTTGCCGTTGTCGCGGAAACCGGTCTGGATCGCGCCGGTGTTGATGACGTTGAATCCCGCGAGATTCGCCGTGTCGGGCACCACGCGGCGCACCACCCAGTCGGACAGGTCCAGGTCCCAGTGCGTGTGGCCCGAGAAGAGGAACACGTCGGGGTACCGGCCCAGCAGCCCCAGCAGGCGGTCGGGCTGCAAATAGTCGCCCTTGTACAGGTCGTTACGGGTGCCGGACACCGTGTTCGGCAACGGGTGGTGCGTCAGGACCATCACCGGCTTGCGCCGCCGTGACCAGTACCGCAGCCGTTCCTCCAGCCACGCGAACTGCTTGTCGCTGATCCACACCTCGTCCCAGAGCTTCGGGTTGTGGTACTTCGCGTAACGCTCCGTTCCCAGCAGCAGCACGGGCACCCCGCCGAACGACATCTCCTCGAACACCCGGCCCCGCTCGGCGAAGCGGTAGAAGCTGCGGAAGAGCGAGTCCTCCGTGGTGCCGTTGGGCCAGCTCTCCTGCGCGAGGGTGTCCGGGTCGCGGTACTTCGGCACGTAGAACTCGTGGTTGCCGATCGCCCACGCCACCTTCTTCGGGTGCCTGTGCTTCTTGATCTCGGCTCTGACCGCCGCGTACTCGAAGTCGTAACCACGCGGCGTGATGTCACCCGCGACCCCGAGGCCCGCGCTGCGGGGGTTGGTCTCGGCCATGTCGTCCAGGGCCCGGCCGAAGTCGCCCAGGTCACCCTGGATGTCGCTGATCACGTTGAACCGCACGACATCACGGTCATGTCCGTGACCATGCCCGTTACCGTGCCCGCGCCGCGGCTCAGCCGCGGCGCTCGCCCCCGCGCCGGCCACCGGTCCCAGTACCGCTGCCGAGGCCGCCACCGTGCCGCCCGTCGCCGATATGAATGCCCTACGTTCCATGAATAGCTCCTCAGCTGTCCTGAACGTGAAGATCACCGACGCCGGTTACCGCCGTCCCGCCTCCGCATGGCCCACGGGTGCACAGCACGACAACGTACGGTCGTCCCCATGGACGCTACCGAAGCGCAGTCCCCCACGGACCCCCCAGACCCCGGGGCTTCCAAGGACCCCGTGACCCCGGTGGCCCCCGCGGACGCGAACCGTTCCAAGGACCTCGTGCGTCGCGGTTACGACCAACTCGGCGCCGTTTACGACGACTCGTTCGGTTCCCCGACCAAGTACGGGCCCTGGCTCGCGGACCTCCTCGGCAAGCTGGCGCGTGCGGACGGTGGCGCGTGCCGGGTGCTCGATCTCGGGTGCGGCAGCGGCGTACCCGTCGCCCGCGACCTCAGCGCCGCGGGTCACCACGTCACGGGGGTCGACATCAGCGCGACGCAGGTACGCCGGGCCCAGCAGCTGGTGCCCGAGGCGGAGTTCCGGTGTGCGGACGTGACGCGGCTCGACTTCCCCGCCGCGTCCTTCGACGCCGTCGTCACCCTCTACGCGCTGATCCACATTCCCGTGGCCGAACAGCCGGCGCTGCTGGAACGGATCGCGGACTGGCTACGTCCTGGCGGCCACCTCCTGGCCACCACCGGCACCACGGCCTACACGGGCACCGACCCCAACTGGCTCGACTCCGGGGTCCCCATGTGGTGGAGCCACGCCGACGCGGCGACCTACCGCACCTGGCTCACCTCGGCCGGACTCACCGTCGACCACGAGGAGTTCGTCCCCGAGGGCGGCGGCGGCCACACCCTCTTCCGGGCCCACCGCGCGCCCGGCACCCATCCTTCACCCAGCACCCTCAACGCCCCCGGCACCCACCGCGCCCGCTAGACCCTTTGCGCGAAACCCCGCCTGTGGAACGGAACCTGGCACCGCCCTGGTGGGCGGGAGGACGCTCCGTTGCCGACGGGAGCCGTTGTCACCGGTCGCTGGTTCACCGGTCGCTGGTTCACCGGTGAACCGATCACCGCTCCCCGTGTACGGCGCGGGTTCACTGCTTGCCGGTGCCGACGGGGTCGACGGTGACGTCGGAGGTGGAGTGGTCGGAGACGGGAATGTTGATCGGGTCGATCGTCAGGGCCTTGGAGTGGGTCTCGT
>NZ_JANCPR020000036.1 GCF_028657195.3 Streptomyces iconiensis | reverse complement strand
CGCCCCCCCCCCCCCCCCCCCCCCCCCCCCCCCCCCCCCCCCCCCCCCCCCCCCCCCCCCCCCCCCCCCCCCCCCCCACGCCCGGCCGGCGAGGCCAACGGGGAAAGGGGCGAAGCCCCATTAGGAACGGGAACGGGCTTCAAACCACAGGAACCACAACAAGGGGCACGGGCGGAAGCCCGCACAGAGCCAGCGAGGGCACCCTCACAGCTCCGCCCAACCAAGACCACGACGGCATACCGTTACGCTGGGGAGCGTGGCAGTCGTCGATGTATCCGAAGAGCTGAAGTCCCTCTCCTCCACCATGGAGTCGATCGAGGCCGTCCTTGACCTGGACAAGATGCGGTCCGACATCGCCGCACTGGAGGACCAGGCGGCGGCCCCGGACCTGTGGGACGACGTAGAGAACGCACAGAAGATCACCAGTAAGCTGTCCTACCTCCAGGGCCAGCTCCGCAGGGCGGAAGAGCTGCGTTCGCGCATCGACGACGTCGGCGTGCTGTTCGAGCTGGCCGAGAGCGAGGACGACGCCGACGCCCGCACCGAGGCGGAGACCGAACTCAACTCGATCCGCAAGGTCGTCGACGAGCTGGAAGTCCGCACGCTCCTGTCGGGCGAGTACGACCCCCGTGAGGCGGTCGTCAGCGTCCGCGCCGAGGCAGGCGGCGTCGACGCCGCCGACTTCGCCGAGCAGTTGATGCGCATGTACCTGCGCTGGGCGGAGCGCCGCGGTTACCCGACCGAGGTCTTCGACACCTCGTACGCGGAGGAGGCGGGCATCAAGTCCGCGACCTTCACGGTGAAGGCGCCGTACGCGTACGGCACGCTCTCCGTCGAGCAGGGCACGCACCGCATGGTGCGGATCTCGCCCTTCGACAACCAGGGCCGCCGCCAGACCTCGTTCGCCGGCGTCGAGGTCCTGCCCGTCGTGGAGCAGGTCGACCACATCGACATCCCCGAGAACGAGCTGCGGATCGACGTGTTCCGCTCCTCGGGCCCTGGCGGCCAGTCGGTGAACACCACCGACTCAGCGGTGCGGATGACGCACTTGCCGACAGGGATCGTCGTCTCCTGTCAGAACGAGAAGTCGCAGATCCAGAACCGCGCCGCCGCGATGCGCGTCATGCAGTCGAGGCTCCTGGCATACCGTCGCCAGGAGGAGCAGGCCAAGATGGACGCGCTCAAGGGCGACGGCGGCAACTCCTGGGGCAGCCAGATGCGTTCGTACGTGCTGCACCCGTACCAGATGGTCAAGGACCTGCGTACCGACCACGAAGTCGGCAACCCGCAGGGCGTTCTCGACGGCGACATCGACGGGTTCCTGGACGCCGGTATCCGCTGGCGTAAGCAGCAGGAGCAGGCCGCAAGCTGAGCCCTCGCACGTGAACTCCCGGTGCCGAGCGGACATTTCACACGGGCCTCGCTTGACGGACGTGTGAGGGCTGGGGAAAGCTGTTCGCTCGGCATGCCTGTGTCAGGAGCGCACGTACGGGGCGGAGGATCGCCCCGGTGAAGACGGCGGCAGCCCGGGGTGTGGAACGAGTTCGCCTCGATGGGAAGCCCGGTGCGGTCGCGCCCCGCGCAGCGCTGCTCCTTTGACGATGTATGGCTACTGGGGGTAGTTGGCAGATGACCAATTCCAAGACGCGGCTGAGAGTTGCGCGAATAGCGGCCGGCGCGGTTTTCGCCGCCGGCGCCTCGCTGACGGCCGCGGGAGCCGCCCAGGCCGCCGGCCTGGGCGACACTGACACAAAGAGCAACGAAATCTCCACGAAGGACGCCCAGGACGAAGACCCGGGCATCCTCGGTGGGCTGCTCGGCGGCGGTGACGACGGCGGTAGCGACACCGGTGGCGACGACGGCGGCATCGGTGGCGACGACGGCGGCATCGGCGGTGACGACGGCGGCATCGGCGGTGACGACGGCGGTATCGGCGGTGACGATGGCGGCATCGGCGGAACCGCGACGGGCGGTGACGACGGCGGTGCCGCTGATGGCGGCAACGACGGCGGTGCCGCAGACGGTGGCAACGACGGTGGCGCCGCGGATGGCGGCAACGACGGCGGTGCCGCGGATGGCGGCAACGACGGCGGTGCCGCAGACGGTGGCAACGACGGCGGTGCTGCCAACAACGGCGGCAACGGCAACGGCGGTTCCGGCAACACCGGCGGCAGCGGCAACAACGGCGGTTCCGGCAACACCGGCGGCGGCAACGGCGGTGGCGGCGAGGAGCCCGCGACCATCGGCGGCTCCGGCGGTGGCGACGACGACACCTGCGAGCTGGACGACTCCAGCGTGAACTGCGAGGGCGGCACCAACCCGGACAGCGCGGGAAGCCAGCCCGTCAAGGAGGCGAAGCCGCAGGCCCCGCAGGACGAGCTGGCGGAGACCGGCTCGGCCGAGACGACCTTCCTGCTGGTCGGCGCAGCGACGATGATCGCCGGTGGTATCGGCTTCCGCCTGATGCCGCGCGCGCTCAACCGCCGTACGGCCGCCTGACAGGCCGGTCACACGCGCACACACGCGCACCCACGCGAGCGCGGCAGTCACAGCGCGCAGCGTGCCAACCACATAGCGCGGAGGGCCGGGAACACCAACTGTTCCCGGCCCTCCGGCCTTTCCGACTCCCAGTTCCGGACTCTCAGCCCACCCGGACTCTCAGCTCACCCGAACTCACATGGAGTGACGGCGCAAGCCGGGCGATGGCCCGAGCCGCGTCACCGCCCAAACCGGCGGCGGCCCCACGCCAAGTGCCCGCTCAAGCCGCAGTAACCCGCTCAGCGAGCAGCGCGACGGCGATCAGCGTCAGCAGCAGTGTCAGCAGCGCGACAGGGGACAGGCCCGCGAACGGCGTCTCCCGGTGCTGACGGGCACGCTCCGCGCGGCAGACGGCGCACCGGCCCTCACTGACGGGGCCGGCGCAGTTGGCACACACCAGTCGGTCGCATGTCATGCGATCTCCTCCTCAGTCGCGCCAACGCCACCCGGGAGTGATGCGTTCCCCATGGGTGCTTTCTTCCACCATGCCAGGTGACCCGGCGTCCCGCAGAAACGGCCTGGTGGGCGGAATGCCGTGGATGAGCCCCGACGGTGCGGGCGTCTGGTTCATGCCAAGGCGGTGGTGAATAAACCTACCGACACCGGACCAAGAGACGAGCCCGCCTGCGCGGCACACCCCGCTTCGCGTATGGTCGCCCACACCGCTTCCCCAGCTCACGCTGGGAGGTGCCCCCAGGGGGCCGCACCGCGGCTTCCGTTGCCCCTACCCAGGTCGACGTGGTGTATCCGTGATCCGATTCGACAGCGTCTCCAAGTCCTATCCCAAGCAGAACCGTCCGGCGCTCCGCGATGTCTCGCTGGAGATCGAACGCGGCGAGTTCGTCTTCTTGGTGGGCTCTTCCGGTTCCGGCAAGTCCACCTTTCTCCGGCTGATCCTCCGTGAGGAGCGCACCAGCCACGGTCAGGTGCACGTCCTGGGTAAGGACCTGGCACGCCTGTCCAACTGGAAGGTGCCGCACATGCGGCGCCAGCTGGGCACCGTCTTCCAGGACTTCCGGCTGCTGGGCAACAAGAACGTCGGCGAGAACGTCGCGTTCGCGCTGGAGGTCATCGGCAAGTCGCGGGCACAGATCCGCAAGACCGTGCCCGAGGTGCTCGACCTCGTGGGCCTCGGCGGCAAGGAAGGCCGGATGCCGGGTGAACTCTCCGGCGGTGAGCAGCAGCGCGTGGCCATCGCGCGGGCGTTCGCGAACCGGCCCATGCTGCTGATCGCCGACGAGCCGACGGGCAACCTCGACCCGCAGACCTCCGTCGGCATCATGAAACTGCTCGACCGCATCAACCGCACCGGGACAACGGTCGTGATGGCCACACACGACCAGCAGATCGTCGACCAGATGCGTAAGCGCGTCGTCGAGCTGGAGATGGGCCGCCTTGTGCGTGACCAGTCGCGTGGCGTCTACGGCTATCAGCACTGAGCCGTACACGCTGAACCTGACCGTCATGCCGAGCGTGGCGTGTGACCCATCCCCTTGTGCAGAAAGGACGCCATGCGCGCCCAGTTCGTCCTGTCGGAGATCGGCGTCGGTCTCCGACGCAATCTCACGATGACCTTCGCGGTGATCGTCTCGGTCGCCCTCTCGCTCGCGTTGGCGGGCGGCTCCCTGCTCGCGCGCGAGCAGGTGAGCACCATGAAGGGGTTCTGGTACGACAAGGTCCAGGTCTCCATCTATCTGTGCAACAAGAACGACGCCGCCTCCGACCCCAACTGCGCCAAGGGCGCGGTCACCGAGCAGCAGAAGCAGGAGATCAAGACCGATCTCGGCAAGCTCGACGTGGTCGACAAGGTCTACTACGAGTCGTCCGACGCCGCGTACAAGCACTACAAGGAGCAGTTCAAGGACTCGCCCCTGGCCGACTCGCTGACGCCGGACCAGATGCAGGAGTCCTACCGGGTCAAGCTGAAGGACCCGACCAAGTACCAGGTGCTGCAGACGGCCTTCTCCGGCAGACAGGGCGTGCAGGAGGTACAGGACCAGCGAAGTCTGCTGGAGAACCTCTTCAATCTGCTCAACGGCATGAACATCGCGGCGCTGTGTGTGATGGCGCTGATGCTGGTCGTTGCGCTGTTGCTGATCGTCAACACCGTGCGGGTCTCGGCGTTCAGCAGGCGGAGAGAGACCGGAATCATGCGCCTGGTGGGCGCGTCCAGCTTCTACATCCAGATGCCGTTCATCCTGGAGGCCGCCATCGCGGGGCTGATCGGCGCCGGGTTCGCGTGCGTACTCCTGGTCGGCGGCAAGTACTTCCTGATCAACAACTGGCTGCAGGAGAAGATCGTCCTCATCAACTTCATCGGCTGGGACGCCGTGGTGAGGGTGCTGCCGTTCATCATCGCCGTCGGGGTGCTGATGCCTGCGATTGCGGCCTTCTTCACGCTGCGCAAGTACCTGAAGGTGTGAGACAGGACGCGGTCGCCGTAGGGCCAACGCCCCATACGGCGACCGCGTCTGGCCTACACTCCGGACCATGCAGGGCTCGTGGTTCTCCGCACCTCCTCCTCGTCGTCTGCGGCGCGGAGCGGCCCTGACATTGGTCTTCGCGAGCCTTCTGGCGACCGGTGCCGCCACGGGAACCTTCGGTGGCGAGCCGCGCCACCTGGGCTCCCGTTCTCCCGAGACGCGTCAGGCGTCCTCGTCCCGCGCCGCGACGAGCGACGCCTCGCGGACGGAAACCGATGCCAAGGGCTCCGGCGATCCGCACGCGCAGGCGGGAAGGTCGGGGAAGGCGGGCGACGCCGCCGACACGCTCGTCAGCCGCAGCGGTGACCGCTGGTCGGCGGCCTATTCGGCGCGTGAGTACGAGGGACTCCAGCAGGCGCTGGACGGTTCGTACGTCGGCGTGGGCATCTCCGTACGCCAGGTTCGCGCCGAGGGGAAGCGCCGTACGGAGGGCCGGAACCGTACGAAGGGGAAGGGCACGCGGTCGGCGCCCGGACCGGCCGTCGAGGTGGACAGGGTGCAGCCCGGCAGCCCCGCGGCCCGTGCCGGAATCCGTACGGGTGACAGGCTGCGCACCGTGGACGGCAGGCGGGTGACGGGGGTGCCGGTCACCGATGTCGTCACGATGCTGCGCGGCTCCGAGCCCGGCTCCCCCGGCGCGGCCGAGCCGGGTACGCGGGTCGCGCTCGACCTCAGCCGTCCCGGGAGCGGCGCCGGAGACCCGCCGACGTGGCACACCGTGCTGCGGCGCGCACGGCTGGACACCGAGACCGTCACCGTCGACAGGCTCGACGACGGCGTGAGCCGGATCAAGGTGTCCTCCTTCACCCGGGGCTCGGGGGAGCGGGTGCGCGAGGCGGTGGAGCGCGAGGTGCCACCGGGCGCCGGCATCCTTCTCGATCTGCGCGGGAACGCGGGCGGCCTGGTGGACGAGGCCGTCACGGCCGCCTCGGCCTTCCTGGACGGTGGTCTGGTCGCGACGTACGACGACAACGGCACCCAGCGCGCGCTGTACGCCAAGAAGAGCGGGAGCGGCACGGGGGCAGCCGGATCAGCGGCCGAGACGGGGCGGCCCGTCGTGGTGCTGGTGGACGGCGGCACGATGAGCGCCGCCGAACTGCTCACCGGGGCGCTCCAGGACAGAGGGCGCGCTGTCGTCGTCGGTTCGCGCACCTTCGGCAAGGGCTCGGTGCAGGTGCCCACCAGACAGCCGGACGGCTCGGTCGCCGAGCTGACCGTCGGTCACTACACGACTCCGTCGGGTCGCGAGGTGGAGGGGCAGGGGCTGGCCCCGGATCTGCCCGTTGACTCGCGGGAGGGGGCGACCGAGCGGGCGCGCACGGTATTGAGTGGCCTTGAGGCCCGGTCGTAAGGGAACATTGGCCTGGCTATGGCGAAGATGAAGACGACACGGACCAAGGCGAAGGCGACGGACGGCAAGGACGTCCGCAAGCTCATCGCGCAGAACAAGAAGGCCCGGCACGACTACGTCATCCTCGACACGTTCGAGTGCGGCATCGTGCTCACGGGCACCGAGGTCAAGTCCCTGCGACAGGGCCGCGCCTCCCTGGTGGACGGCTTCGCGCAGATCGAGGGGGCCGAGGTCTGGCTGCACAATGTGCACATCCCCGAGTACGCGCAGGGCACGTGGACCAACCACGCGGCCCGGCGTAAGCGGAAGCTGCTGCTGCACCGCGTCGAGATCGACAAGCTGATCGGCAAGACGCAGGAGTCCGGGCACACCCTCGTCCCGCTCCAGCTGTACTTCTACCGTGGCAAGGCCAAGGTCGAGATCGCGCTGGCCAAGGGCAAGAAGGAGTACGACAAACGGCAGACGCTGAGGGAGCGGCAGGACCGCAAGGAGGCGGATCGCGTCATTTCGGCCGTCAAGCGCAGGCAGCGCGGGACGGTCGGCTAGACGACGGCCTGGGCAGCCCGGTAGCGGCCGGGAGGCCGGGAATATACGGGTCGGCTAAAAGGTTGGCATGTGTGCGACCCGGTCACGTACCATGGTCGAAGCGCCGCCCGAGAGGGCGTTGTGGATTGTTAACTCAACATGGGGATGATCGGTTTCGACAGCGAACGTCGAAGCAGGTGAAGCGAGCCGAGGAACGCGGCAATGATCTCGTTAACCATGTGCCGCAAAAAAATAATCGCCAACACCAAGCGCGATTCCTTCGCCCTCGCTGCCTAAGTAGCGACTGCGAAGTGTCAGCCCGGGGTTGTTCCCATCCCGGTCACTGGCATCAGCTAGGGAACTCACCGCGTAGGTCCGGTCACGGGACCTGCCGGGACATCAAACAGTGACTGAGCCCGTCGGAGACTTGTCCGTGAGATCTCCGGGGCTGAGAAAATCGCAGCGGACTGCGCTCGGAGAAGCCCTTCTTCCACTTCGTTGGACGCGGGTTCGATTCCCGCCATCTCCACAGAACATCCCATGTGGGCGAGAGCCCCCGAACTGTCAGCAGGACGACAGGTCGGGGGCTCTCGCTTGTTCCGGGACACCTCCCGCCGCTCTTCGATCATGTGCTCTGATGGTCCCCATGCGTAGCGTCACCGAGAGCCTGCCGGCACAGCTCTTCCTCCTCGCGTGCGATCCGGAGAAGGAGAAGGTGACCGGCCGCGATTCGCTCGGCTATGTCGTACGGGCCGCCGCGCTGGCCGAGTTGGAGATCCAGGACTGCCTGCGTGACGACGGCGGAAAGGCCAGGGCACGCGACCGGCGCACGGGCGACGCGTTCCTCGACGGTGTCCTGCGTGGCATCGCGGCACAGCCGCGCCCCCGGCGCTGGAAGACGCTCGTCGCCAAGGAGCGGCGGCAGACGCTCGACGCGCTGGAGAGCGCACTGGAGAGCGCCGGGCTCATCTCCGTCGAGCGCAGGACGCTGCGCCCCAGGCGGGTGCGTGCCCGGGACCGCGAGCTGCCGCAGCGGCTGCGGGCCCAGGCCGCCGGGATCCTGTGCGGCGACGTCCCGGTCTCCCAGGTGGAGCCCCGGCAGGCGGCGCTCACCGCCATGGCAGCGCTGGGCAAGCTCTCTCCCCTGGTCACCTGGCGCGACCGCCACCAGCACAGGCACCGCCTGAAGGAGCTGACGGCAGCGGCCGGGCCCGCGGGACCCGCACTGAAGAAGGCCCTGGACGCACGGAACGCGGCGGTCGCCTCCAGTGGCGGAGGCGGCGGCTGAGCGGTTTCGCCGGCGTTTGCTGAACGCGTTTGCTGGCGCGCTGTGCCGGTGCTCGACCGGTGTGACCTCGTGCAGCCGTCGTACGAGTGCGCCGGGTCTGCTCCGGGGCCGCGGCCGGGGTCGGGGCCGGGGGCAGAAATCGTGAGCCTGTGCATCTACCCTGCGGTCAGCAGGGAAGGAGCACGCGATGCCTGAGCCGCTGGGACCCGGCACACTGACGTGGCGTTACTTCGGAGACTGGCGGGGCGTGCTGCTGGCGCCCTGGGCGGGCGCGATGCAGAACATGCATCCGCAGCTGGGTGCGGGGGTGGCCGAGCACTCGCGGTTCTTCGAGGAGCGCTGGGAGCGCCTCTTCCGTTCGCTGTATCCCATCGGCGGCGTCGTCTACGACGGCCCGGGAGCCGAGGAGACGGCCCGCCAGGTGCGCGGATACCACAACGGAATCAAGGGAGTTGACGCGCGGGGCCGCCCGTACCACGCGCTCGACCCGGACACGTTCTACTGGGCGCACGCGACGTTCTTCGTTCTCACGCTGCTCGTCGCCGACCGGCTGGGCCCCGGACTGAGCGAGGCCGACAAGCGCCGCCTCTTCGACGAACACGTGCGGTGGTGGCGGATGTACGGCATGAGCATGCGGCCCGTACCGGAGAGCTGGGAGGACTTCCAGGCGTACTGGGAGCGGATGGCGGCCGAGGTGCTGGAGGACAACCAGCCGACGCGGGACGTGCTCGATCTGACGCTGCTCGCCAAGCCGCCCGCGCTGCGGCTGCTGCCCGACGCGGTGTGGCGGCGGGTACGAGGGCCGCAGGCGCGGTTCTCGGTGTGGTTCACGGTGGGCTTCTTCCCGCCCGCCGTACGCCGCAGGCTCGGGTACGTGTGGACGGTGCGTGACGAACGCAGGCTGCGCAGGGTGGGGCGGGCTATTCACTGGGGCTGGAAGCTCGTTCCGCGTTCGCGCCGCTACCACCCGCGGGCGAAGGCGGGCTGGGAGAGGGCGCGGGGGCTGCGCGCTCCGGAAGCGCCCCCTGTCGAGACACCCGCGCGGAACCTTCCGCTGCCGGAGGAGCGGGACTGGCCCCAGCACTACTCACCGCCCGTGTGAGCCGCCGCTCGTCCTTGCCCGTGCGGGTGAGGGCGACACGTACGGCGAGCAGTGCGGCGAGGGTCGCGGCGGCTGCGGGGACCGTGTAGGCCCAGCCGCCGGCGCCGAGGCGTTCCACGGCCCAGCCGCCCGTCGCCGAACCCGCCGCGATGCCGCCGAGGAGCGCGGTGACGGCGAGCGTCATGCCCTCGTTGAGGCGGGAGGCCGGGGTGACGCGCTGGACGAGGGTCATGCCGGTGACCATCGTCGGGGCCGTCGCCATGCCCGCGACCAGCAGTGCGGCGGCCAGTACTGCCAGGCTTCCGGTGTGCGAGGCGAGCAGCGGCAGCGTCGCCATGACGGCCATCGCGCAGACGCACAGCAGGAAGCGGCGCCGGTCGGAGCCTCGGGGACGCAGGGCGCCGAACGCCAGCCCCGCCACGGCGGACCCGGCCGCCTGGAAGGCGAGCACGACACCGGCGGCTGCCCGGTGGCCCTGTCCGTCCGCGTAGGCGAGGGTCACCACTTCCAGCGAGCCGAATATGGCCCCTGTGGCGAGGAAGGTGAGCAGCAGCGGCGGTATCCCGGGCAGTCGCAGCGGCGCGGGCGCACGGACCGTGTCCTTGTGGAGGACCGGTGGCTCGGTCGCGCGCTGTCCGGTGAACAGGACCATGCCGGTCAGCAGCAGGACGCAGCCGGTGAGGGTTCCGGCCTCGGGGAAGAGCGCGGTGCACAGGAGCGCCGCGAGGACGGGGCCGAGCATGAAGCACAGCTCGTCCGCCGCCTGTTCGAAGGAGTTCGCCGTATGGCGTGCCGCCGGGTCGTCCCGGAACAGGTGGGCCCAGCGGGCGCGGGACATGCCTCCGGTGTTGGGGGTCGTCGCCGTCGCGGCGTAGGAAGCGAACAGGGTCCAGTCAGCGGCTCCCGTCCGGACGCAGAGCACGAGGGAGAGCGAGCCGAGCAGCGCGACGAGGGTGGCGGGGCGCGCGACGCGGGCCTGCCCGTGCCGGTCGACCAGCCGCGCGATCAGCGGCGCGACGAGCGCGGTCGAGGCCAGCCCGGCGGCGGTGACGCCGCCCGCGAGCGCGTAGGAGCCGCGGGAACCCGCGATCATGATGACGGCGCTGACCGTGAACATGCCCATGGGCAGGCGGGCCAGGAGGTTGCCGAGCGTGAAGGCGACCGTGCCGGGGTGGGTGAAGAGACGGGCGTACGGGTTGCGTCTGGCAGAGGGGGAGACGGGCGCTGGGGCGGAAGCGGCGGCTTCGGCGGGGGCGGGGTCCGGTTGCGGCATGCGGGCAAGCGTCGCCGTGCCGGGCAGCGCCGGTCCAACACCTGTTGGAGCGCTTTCACGCATCTGTGTTGTGAGTGCGCATCCGTGTCGTGAGTGCGAAGTGGCCGGCGCAGAAGGTGAGTTGGGGGAAGGGGGCGGGGGCGTCGGGGAGGGCGTCGGCCCACGTCGCGTAAAGCACTGCCCTCTGCCGCGGCGTTGCGGTTAGGGTCGCGCGATGCCGAGTGAACCCGCCCCCCGTCTGCTGCGCGCCTTCGTCGCCGTGGCGGAGGAGCTGCACTTCACGCGGGCGGCCTCGCGGTTGTATGTCGCGCAGCAGGCGCTCAGCCGCGATGTGCGTTCGCTCGAACGGGAGGTGGGAGCCGTCCTGTTCGTACGCAGTACGCGCGCCGTGGCGCTCACCCCGGAGGGCGAACGCCTGCTCCCGTACGCACGCAGGGTGCTCGCCGCCTACGACGAACTGTCCCGCGCCTTCGGCGGCGCGGGCGACCGGCCGCTCGCCGTCGACGCGGCTGCACCGGGTTCCACCGGGCAGCGGGTACTGGACGCGGCACGCGAGGCGGCGCCCTCCGTCGAGTTCGTGGCCCGCTACTACAGCGGGCTCGCGGGTGCGGCGGCCGACATCCTCGCGGGGCGGCTCGACCTCTCGTTCGGGCGCGCGGCGGGGCTGCCCCGCACGCTGCTGTCCGGGCTCGGCCACCGGCTCGTACGCTACGAGCCGGTGGCGGTGCTGCTCCCCGCCGAGCATCCCCTGGCCGCGCATGAGCGGGTGCCGCTCGCCGAACTCGCGGGCGAGACCCTCTACGCCGGCGCCGGGAACCCCGACACCACCGAGTGGACCGCCTACGCGCGCTCACTCTTCGCCGGGCGCGGTGTCCAACTGGCCGAGCCCTTCCCGAAGATCGAGGGCGAGCGCGAGTTCGCCCGCGTCGTGCGGGGGAGGCGCTGGTGCGTGCTGGCCACCTCGGTCTTCATCGGCGTCGAGGGCATGGTCCTGCGGCCCCTCACGGACCCCGTTCCGCTCGCCCCTGTCTCCGTGGTGTGGCGCAGAGGACTACGGCACACGGGCTTGGACGCCGTGCTGGATACGGCGCTGCGGCTGGGCGAGGCGGACGGGTGGCTGACCCGCCCCCGGGACTCCTGGCTGCCCCCCGAGGACACCGCGCTCCTGGGATGAGGCGGCGCGCTCGCCGTGGGCCCGCCGCCAGTTCGCCCCCTACGACGCCGCCGGCTCTCCGGGGGAGGCCGGCCCTGTGGGAGGCCGCCCTCCGTGCGGGGCCGCCCTATGGGAGGTCAGTCTTCCCCTGCGGGGTCGGCCCTATGGGAGGTCAGTCTTCCCCTGCGGGGTCGGCCCTATGGGAGGTCAGTCCCCCATGGGAGGTTGGCCCCTCCTGCGCGGGGTCGGCCTTATGGGAGGTGAGTCCCTCATGGGAGGTCAGCCTTCCCGCGAGAGGTCGGCCCCCGTGGAAGCCAGTGCCTCACCAGAGGCCGGTCCTCCCGTGAGAGGCCAGCCCTCCGGCGAAGCGGTACGGCTCACGCGTTGGCGCCCGAGTCCACGGTGAAGGCCGCTCCGGTGGTGTGGCGGCCACCCTCGCCCGCGAGGTGGGCGACCGTGGCGGCGATGCCCTCGGCCGTGCCGTAGCGGCCCAGCGCGGTCAACGCGCGCTGCGCTTCGGCAGGTTCGCCGCTGTCGGCCGGGTTCATCTCGGTGTCCGTCGAGCCGGGGTGCACGAGGTTCGCCGTGATGCCGCGCGCGCCCAGGTCGCGGGCCAGGCCCCGGGTGAGGCCGCTGAGGGCCGACTTGGAGGCGGCGTAGAGCGTGATGCCCGCGTGCGGAACCCGTTCGGCGAGGTTGCTGCCGATGCTGATGATGCGCCCGCCCTCGCCCATGTGGCGGGCAGCGGCCTGGGAGGCGACGAGTGTGCCGCGTACGTGGATGGCGAGGGTGCGGTCGATCTCCTCGACGGTGAGGGTGTCCAGTGGACCGTTGGGGAAGATGCCCGCGTTGTTGACGAGGATGTCCAGGCGTCCGAACGCCTCGGCCGCCTCGTCCACCGCGCGCTCCGCGTCCTGCGCCGACGCGCTGTCAGCCTTGATCGTCACGGCGCTCCGGCCCAACGACCTGATCTCCCCGGCCACTTCCTTGGCCCTGCTCTCCGCGCTGAGGTAGGTGAACGCGACATCGGCGCCTTCGGCCGCGAGCCGCTTGGCCACGGCCGCGCCGATGCCCCGGCTGCCGCCGGTGACCAGGGCCGTCTTGCCCCTGAGCGGGGCGGCCGGATTCGCGGTGGGCGTTGCTGCCGCGTCGGTGAGCGTGGAAGTCATGGGTCTCCTCTTGATGTCGCGGCGCATGCGGTGCGCGCGTTGCGTTGACGTGCCGACGTACCGGCCGCGCAGACGTGCCGACGTACCGGCCGCGCAGACGTGGGCACTCGTGGACGGTGGCGCCAATGCGGCCGTTCGGTGTGGTCGTTCGGTGCGGTCGCTTTTTGTAGCGACCACTCAATAAGTAGCGCACGGAGTATCCTCGGGCGTCAAGAGCTTTCCGTAACGATCACTAAGAAAGGGCTCGGCGATGGCAGTACGTGGGCGGCCCCGGGGCTTCGACCGCGACGCGGTGCTGTGTCGCGCCATGTGGATGTTCTGGGAACGCGGCTACGAGGCGACCTCGATGGCCGAACTCACCGCGGCCATGGGCATCAGGCCGCCCAGCCTCTACGCCGCCTTCGGCTCCAAGGAGGACCTCTTCCGCGAGGCCGTCGAGCTGTACCAGCGCACGGAGGGTTCCGTCACCACCGCAGCGCTGCGCGACGGTGCCACGGCGCGCGCGTCCATCGACGGCGTACTGCGGGGGAACGCCGTCGTCTACACCGACCCCGGCAAGCCGCACGGCTGCATGGTCGTACTCGCCGCGACCAACTGCGCACCGGGTAACGAGGGCGTACGCGAACTGCTCGCCCAGGACAGGCGTGACACCCAGAACTCCCTGCGGGCCCGCATGGACCGCGGCGTCGAGGAGGGCGACCTGCCCGAGTGCCTGGACACGGCCGCGCTCGCCGCGTACTACACCACCGTCTTCTACGGCCTCTCCCTCCAGGCTCGCGACGGCGCCTCGCGCGAGGAACTGCTGGGCGTCGTGGACGCCGCGATGACCGCGTGGGACGTGCTGACCGCGACCTGAAGCGGGCCGCGCGGCACGCTCACCCCCTTACGGCGCCTGGTGCCTGGTGTCTGGTGTCTGGTGTCTGGTGTGGGCGCTGGTGCTGATGCGGGCGCGGGGGTCGTGGGCTGGTTCACCGTCGTCGTCCGGAAGCGCCGAAGCACTTGATGTATTCCGATATGGGAATACGATGGCGTCATGGCACGGACAGCGACCACGGCGGACGCCTTCAACGCGATAGCCGAAGTCAGACGGCGCGAGATCCTGGACGCCCTCGCCGAGGGGGAGCGATCCGTGGGAGAGCTGACGCGCCTGCTGGGGATCGCGCAGCCACAGGTGTCGAAGCACCTGCGCGTGCTGCGTGAAGTGGGCGTCGTGGACGTACGGGAGCACGGGCGGCAGCGGCTCTACCACCTCAACGGGCAGGCACTCAAGCCCATACACGACTGGATCAGCGCGTACGAAAGCTTCTGGTCGGAGCGGTTCGACGCGCTCGACGCCGTATTGGACGACGCCATACGTGACGACGCCGTACGTAACGAGGCCATACGTGACGACGTCGTACGTGACGACGTCGTACGGGATGACCGCAAGGACGAGCAGCACGCAGATGACGCGCGGGGCGCGGAAGGAGAACGGGGTCATGGGTACTAGCGGAACGGCGAAGGTGACGTTTCCCGCCGACGAACAGGTCCTCATCACGCGGGAGTTCGAGGCGCCCCGGCACCTCGTCTACCGTGCGTGGACCACTCCCGACCTGGTCAAACGCTGGTGGGCCGGACAGCAGGGCACGATGACGTCCGTCGAGATCGACCTGCGGGTCGGCGGACAGTGGCGGTATGTGATGAACACCAACGGCGGCGAGGCCATCGCCTTCCATGGTGAGTTCCAGGAGATCGTTCCGGACGAACGGCTCGTGAACACCGAGGTGTTCGAGCTGGGCCCCTCCGAGGGCGAGCAGCCCGCACTGGTCACCACTGAGTTCGCCGACGCGGGCGAGGGGCGTACCGCGCTCACCCTGCTCTCTGTGATGCCGAACAAGGAGAGCCGGGACGCGATGATCGACGCGGGAATGGAGCACGGGATGCAGCAGCAGATGGATCTGCTGGAGGGGTTGGCCGCCTCGCTGGCGTAGGGCCCGCCCGCCCATAGGGCGCCCCATGGAGAGGGCGCCCTATGGGCGAGGGACCCGTGGCCCGAGGGTGTCCCATGGAGCGTCGCGCCCGACGCGGCGGAGCCGCGGTCCATGGTCACCGTTCCCCGCGCCCCTTACGAGGCGCGGGGAACGGCAGCGAAGGGGAACGGCCGTGAAGGTGCGGGGGATCAGCGGTCCACGATGCCCCACAGGGGGGAGGTGGCGGAGTTGTTGAAGACGGAGCCGAAGGTGGCGCCGTCGGGGGACGCGTTCAGGTCCTCGGGGGAGAAGGACGTGGACTTGGCCGGGTCGAGGCCGGCCGTGGCGCCGGGGACCGACCAGACGGCGCCGTTGTAGTTGTTCTCGCCGGGCGCCGAGACGGCCAGATCGGCCTTCTTGTCGCCGTTGGTGTCCAGCAGCCGCATGTTGGTACCGAACAGGTCGCCGGCCTCAGCGACGCCGGGCACGCCCGTGGTGTCCTGGCTGAACGCCTGCGCGCCTGCGCCGCTCAGGCCCTTCTTGGAGCCCTTGAGCAGGACGGCTGAGCCCGCCTTGTCCTTGGTGCCGATCGCCTCGCCGGGCACTCCGGCCGCCAGGTCGTCGTAGCCGTCGCCGTTGGCATCACCGGCGGCCAGCGAGGTGCCGAAGATGTCGCCTTCCTCGTTGGCGCCGGGAACGCCCGAGGTCGCCTGGGTGAACGTGGCGGTACGGGTACCGAGACCCTTCGCCGTCCCGTAGACGACCTTGACGCTGCCCGGCTCGGACCAGGGGCCCTCGATGACGCCGCCCAGCGGCACGCGGTAGGCAAGGTCGCCGAAGCCGTCACCGTCGAAGTCGCCGATGGCGCCGTTCTGGGCCTCCGGTGCCTTGTCGTTCACCTTCGTCAGGCCGCTCTTGCCGCCCTTGAAGAAGGCGCCGGGGCGTGAACTCTCCTCCATGGCACGGGCCACGACCAGATCGTCGGCGCCGTCGCCCGTCACGTCGCCCGCCATCAGCTGGTAGACCTCGGCGTCGCCGTCGGACAGGTCCACGCTCTGCTCGGCGGCCGGCTTGCCGTCGCGGCTGAACGGGCCGCGCAGGAGCTTGCTGTCCCCCGCGCCGTTGTCCGCGACGAACAGGTCGCTCTTGCCGTCGCCGTCGAAGTCGCCGCCGACCGGCTCCTCGACATCGGCGTGCCGCACGGCGTCCTTGCCGGTGACGCCCTCGCCCTTCGCACCCCACAGCACGGTCAGCGCGCTTCCGCCCGCGCTCTGGGCCTGCACGGCGAGGTCGGTCACACCGTCGCCGTCCAGGTCACGGGCGACCAGCTTGCTCCCGAAACGGTTGCCCTCCTCGGCGGTACCGGGCACACCCTCGGTGTCCTGGTCGATGACGGTACGGGTTTTGGTGTCCAGGCCGTTGGCCGACCCGTAGACGACGGCGACGTAACCCGCCTTGCCGTTGCCCTCGGGGGCGCCGATGGCGAGATCGTTGTAGCCGTCGCCGTTGAAGTCCTCGCGGACCTCGACCTTCTTCTTCGCCGCACCGGCGGCCTGCGCCGACTGCGTCGCGGGAGAGGACGCGGGGGAGGGGGAGTCCGAATCGAAGGCGGGGAGGGGGGATGCGCCCGCTGTGACGGCCAGTCCACCGGCGAGCGCAACGCCGATGCCTATCGCCAGGGCGCCCTTTGTGGTTCTACGCACGAAATCTCCGATACATCAGGTTGCCCCCAACGTGGTCAGTGAAATGGGGGCTCTCTGACGTACAGGACATGTAGAGCGTTTGAACGGTTGCAGGCGGGTGCGTTCGAACACCCCTTGCTGACATGTCAGTTGGGGCTCTTCCCGCGTGCGCGGGTTACGCCTGTGAGGCGGCTTCCGCGTGTGCGGCTTCCCCGCGCGCGGGTTACGCCCGCGATGTGGCGGCGGTGTGCGTGGTGAAGTGGGCCCATGCGGCCGGGGTGAGGGTGAGGGTGGGGCCGTGTTCGCCCGCTTTGGAGTCGCGGACGTGGATGGCCTCGGGGTGTGCGGCGACCTCGACGCAGTTGCCGCCTTCTTCACCGCTGTGGCTCGACTTGCGCCAGTCGTAGGCGACTTCGATGCAAGCGCCGCCTTCGCTGCCGCTGTGACTGGACTTTCGCCAGTCGTAGGCAACCTCGACGCAGTTGCCGCCTTCGCTACCGCTGTGGCTGGACTTCTGCCAAGTGACGCGGTGATGCTCCTGCATGAGAAAGCCTCCAAGTCGCCGCTGTCGCCGGGTACTTGGAGGCTTCCGCGTGCGCTGTGGTTTATGCCTTCGGCGCGGCGGTGTGCGTGGTGAAGTGGGCCCATGCGGCCGGGATGAGGGTGAGGGTGGGGCCGTGTTCGCCCGCTTTGGAGTCGCGGACGTGGATGGCCTCGGGGTGTGCGGCGACCTCGACGCAGTTGCCACCCTCTGTTCCGCTGTAGCTCGACTTGCGCCAGTCGTAGGCGACCTCGATGCAGGCGCCGCCTTCTTCGCTGCTGTAGCTGGACTTGAACCACGCCAGGCTGCTGGCTTCAGGCGCGGTCGGTGCGTTTGTCATGCTTCTCCTAGCAGCCGCTCCAACAGGCCCTTGGAGTCTTCGGTGTTGAGGGCCTGGGTTCGCAGCATCGCATATTTGCGCGCCAGGATACTGACCTCATCCGGGTCGGATACCAGGATGCTGCCGCGCTGGGTTTCCATGTAGCCGAGGTGCTCGTGGTCGGGAGTTTCGAGCAGGATGAAGGGGCCTGCCAAGCCAGCGTGCGTTTCCCTCCCCATAGGCATGATCTGGAGCGACAGGCCCGGCAAGTCCGCGCAGTGGATCAGGTGCTGGAGCAGCTCGCGCCGGACATTGTCACCGCCTAGATGAATGAGTCCAAGGGATGGCCTGCGGGCATAGGACGAGGGCGCCCAATGTCAGTGTGTGAAGACAGACCTGGACACCCTCGCGACAGCACTCTATGCCCGGATCGACGACGAGTTGAAGGCTTCGCCATGGTTGGCCCCGTGGCGCCCGGCAGTCGGGATCGTGCCCACGCTCAGTGACGCCGAACTGGTCACGCTCGCGGTCATGTCGGCGTTGCTCGGTTACACCTCCGAGCGGCGCTGGCTGCGCCGCATCGAGCGGGACTTCGGCCACCTGTTCCCTTACGTGCCCCAGCAGTCCGGCTACAACAAACGGTTACGCAATGCGTCTGCCCTGCTCACCAGCGTGATCCGGATCCTGGCCACGGACACGACACTGTGGAGCGACGACGTGTGGGTGGTCGACTCCACCCCGGTCAGCTGCGGATGCTCTCGCGGGACAGCTGAGCGGTCGGACCTGGCGGGCTGGGCCGAGTACGGCTACTGTGCGTCGCACTCCCGGTACTTCTGGGGCCTGAGACTGCACCTGGTGTGCACACTCGGCGGCCTGCCGGTCCTGTTCGCCCTCACCGAGGCGAAGGCCGACGAACGCGAAACGCTGCGCGGCATGCTCGACACCGCACCCGACGTAGCCGCCTCCCACCCCGGCCAGACGATCATCAGTGACAAGAACTATTACGGCCACGGGTTCGAGCACGACCTCGCTGAGCGTCACTTGGAGTTGCTGCGGCCGGCCCGCAAGGGAGAAGCAGAGCGGGCCGGGGCGCACCTGTTCAAGCCGCTGCGGCAGGTCATCGAGTCGATCAACCAGACCTTCAAGGGCCAGCTTGACCTGGAACGACATGGTGGCAAGACCCCGGCCGGGGTCACCGTCCGGGTCCTGTGCCGGATCCTCGCGCTCACGGCGGCGATCTGGCACAACGACAAGACCAGGCAGCTGATCAAACGATCACTGACTGCCTACGATCACTGACCGCAACGACACCCCTTGGACTCATTCATCTAGGCGATCCATCAGTACGGCCTCCGAGATGACGAAGCTGGCGGATGGGGGCACCTTCCGCTGAAGGATGTCCTGCCGTTGCAGGCGCCCGGCCACCTGTACTTCGGTCTCGTCCGCGTCGAGCGGCGGCACCTTGGTGCGGAATACCGCGCGGGCATAGCTCTCGGTCTGGAGCAGGCCAGGGATGACCTGGTTCTCGAACCAGCTAATGGCCACCGCGGCATGCTCGCGGTCGATGAACTCCTCGGCCCACAGCGGATACCGGTCCACCTCCGGCATGTTGTTGACGGCCACCTCCAACGCGCCCTGCGTGCCGAGCAGTTGGTCGAGCTGACGGGCCAGGTCGAGCTTCAGGGGGCGGCGGCCCTGTTCGATGGAGGCGATGGTGTCGTACTCCGCGCAGACCTCGTCGGTGAGGGCGCGCTGGGTGTAACCGTTCGCGGTGCGGAACAGGGCGAGCAGCTCGCCCACGAGCTTCATGGCGGAGGCGTTCTTGCCCCGTTTCTTTTGGTTCATGACGTTCAAACTCCCCCGGTACAGGCGTGCTTCGGCCCGCAGCAGCCCGTACAACTAATCTGTACGGGTCGCCGCACTGTTACACGTTAGTCACACTGCGCCACCGTCGCCTCATGAACGGCCAGAACCGACTCCCTCAATTCCGTGAGCGTTTCTACCGGCGTGAGCGCCGCTCCGTCCCTGCCGCGAAGGGCTTCGTGGGGGCCGCGCTGAGCGCATGGGAGGTGGAGGAACGGAGGGATGAGGTGTTGCTCTGCGTGAGCGAGATGGCAACCAACGCGCTGGTACACGGGGTGCCGCCCGGGAGGGGGTTCCGGCTCATGCTGTGGCTGGAACGCGATGACGTGCTGCGTGTCGAGGTGCACGACAGCGGTGAGGGTTCTCCGGAGGTGGACCGGCCGGGGCCCGACGGGGAGAACGGGCGCGGGCTGATGCTCGTGGAAGCGCTCGCCGACAAGTGGGGCGTGGGGGAGCGGGAGCCCGGCAAGGTGGTGTGGGCGGAGTTCGCCGCGGGGGACGCGGCGCGGGCCCATTGAGTGCGGGGCGTGTGTCCCGGGTGAAGCGCGAGTGCGGGCGCCCGGTGCGCGATCCGCATCACGATCGGGAATGGGCGGCTCCCGACCCGGCATCTCGCCGCCGGTGGTGCGGGTTTGGGCCCGTCCGGACATCAAGGTGGATAGGACGGCGCCTTGTTGAGATCGGCTGTGGGGTGTGGCAGCTTTTCGTTACCGGAAGCCGACAGTAGGAGAACGCCGGAGAATGTCCGCACGCCGTCGCGCCCTGCTCTCCGGAATTGCCTCCTGCGTTCTCCTGCTGGGGATTGCCGGATGCGCACAGGGGCGGGACTACACAGTCTCCGACAAGATCTGCGGGGAGGAGATCAACGCTGATCTCCTCTCTCCGCTGATGCCGACGGGTACCAAGGTGTCGGTGACGGGCGGAACTTCCGACGGCAACCGCCAGAGCTGCAAACTGTCGGTGCAACGGGAGGAGGACGGCACGTACGAGACAGCGGTGTGGGTCAGGTGGGACATCGTCCCGGCCGGTACCGATCCCATCGAGGTGAAGAGGGAAACGCTCTACGGGTACGGCAACCCGCGCAAGGTCGCCATCGGCGACGATGCACGCCTCGCCGATCAGGGAGTTCTGGCGGTGGAGTCCTGTCCCGGTAGGGGCAGGGGGAGCACCCTTGCCGTGGAGATCTACCTCGGCATCAAGACCCCGGAGAAACTGTCGGACCGCCACGCCGCGTTGAAGCGGTTCACGCAGGACTATCTGGACCGCGTCCTGCGCGAACAGAAGTGTGCGGCGTGACAGCGCTCGGAGTTGCCGAGACTCGCACAGCAGCAGCGGTGCGCCACCTCGTGACCTGCGCCTCCTGGTGGCCCTCACGCGCGGCCGTCACGGATTCCGGTTCCCTGTCTGCCGAAGGCGCACAGTGCCGCTGCCGCCAGGAGCGCGGTGAGGCCGGCCAGCAGCATGATCGTGGAGGTGGACGCGGTGTCCGCGACGAGGCCGCCGGCGAGAGCGCCGAGGGCGATGGTGGCCTGGAACGACGAGGTGAAGAGGACCGAGGCGGCTTCCGGGGCGTGCGGTGCGGCCGTGACGAACCATGTCTGGGAGCAGACCGGTACGGCGCCATAGGCGAGGCCCCAGAGGAGAAGCAGGGCCAGCGCACCGGACGGGCCCGTTCCGGCGAGGGGGAGCAGCAGGGTGGCCGCCGCGAGCAGTAGCGCGGCGGCGCTGAACGTCCGGCGGGGAGCGCGCCGTGCGCGGGCGCCCGCGAGGAAGTTGCCGGCTATGCCCGCCGCGCCGTACGCCAGCAGAATCACGGTGACGAGCTGCGGGCCCGCGTGTGTGACGTCTTGCAGGAACGGGGTCACGTACGTGTAGGCGCCGAAGTGCGCGGTCACGATGAGGAACGTCGCGGCCAGTCCCACCCGGACCTGGCGTGAGCCGAGCATGTCGCGCAGCACAGCGAGGCGGGTGACGCGCCGCGGGGGCAGGGGCGGCAGGAGCGCGAGCAGCGCGGCGAGGACGAGGAGGGTGAGCACGCCCATCGCGACGAAGGCGACCCGCCAGCCCGCGAGATTGCCGAGGAACGTTCCGGCGGGCACACCCAGTACGGAGCCGAGCGGTACGGCTGAGAAGATCACTGCCGTTGCCTTGCCGACCTGCTCGGCGGGTACCAGGCGCGGCGCGATGCCGGCGCCGATCGACCAGAAGGCGCCGATGACGACGCCGACGAGGGCCCTGGAGACAAGCATCAGCCCGTAGCCGGGTGCGGCAGCAGCCAGCAGGTCCGCGAGAGCGAGCAGCAGCATCAGGGCGCAGAGCATGTGACGCCGGTCGATACGCGCGGTCGCCATCGTCACGGTGGGCGCGGCGACGGCGGCGAGAATCCCGGGGAGCGTCATCGTCAGCCCGGCCGTGCCGTCGGAGAGGGAGAACGTGTTCCCGATCGGCGTGAGCAGGCCGATCGGGAGGATCTCGGTGGTGACGAGGGAGAAGATCCCCAACGTCGTCGCGGTGACGGCCAGCCAGCCGTGCAGTGGCGAACGGACTTTCGCCGGGAGCCCGTTGGCCCGGGGGTGCGCGGTGGCTGCTGGCATGGCCTCGCTCCTGTCGTGAACGCATCCGGTGCTGGTGCGGTGAGTCCAGCAGCCGGCCGCGGAGCGGGCTGGCGGCATTTCGCCGTCAACGCTGTGCCGGAACGGTGCGCGCGCGCCGAGGGAAAGCCTGCGGAGGGTGTGATGTCCGTCTCGGGGGTGGAGGGAGACTTCCATGTCACAGGCTGGATGTAGACCTGGGGGAACGACGGACCGATGAGTCTTTGGGTGGATTGATGCGCTAGATTGCCCGTTCGGTAGGAGGGGGCGTGCTCGAACCGTGGGGGGCGGGCGCAGGAACTATGTCAAGACAGTCAAGGCACCCGAGACACAGCGGGGGCAGTACGAGTCACCGTGCCGCGGGGCAGCAGGCGCCGGGCGGCATACCGGAGCAGCCGACAGCTGCGTACCAAGCGGCGGAGGGCATGACAGCCGCGTACGGCGTGAGCGAGGGCGCGGCACCCGTGTACGGCGCTGAGGACGCGACCACCGCGGTCCCGGCGGTCGCTGGGACTCCGGCGTACCTCGCGCCAGGCGCTGAGGACGCGACCACTGCGTTCCCGGCGGTCTCGGCCGTCTCGGCGTTCCCGGGCCACGGCGCCGAGGACGCCACCACCGCCTACCCCGCGGCTACTACGGCGCACTCCGCCTACCCCGCGGCCACCGCCCCGCACTCCGCGCACCCCGCGGCCACCACCGCCTACCCCGCGGCCACCGCGGCCGAGGGCACGGCCGCCTCGTACGGCGAGGGTGTCGACGAGACCGTCGCGCTCAACAACCGGGCACTCCGCAAGGACGCCTCCAGGGGCGCTCCCAGGGGAGCTTCCCGGGGTGTGGCCGGCGGTGCGGCCAACGGTGCGGCCGGTTCGGGGCAGGGTGGGCGGGTGACGCATGACGTCACCGTTCAGTTGCCGACCGCGCTGACCGGTGCGCCCAGCAGGGGTGACGAGCCCGAACCCGTGTTCGTGGACAGCAGCGGCGGACGCCGCAGGCTGCTGCGGAAGTTCGGCTGGCTGCTGGGTGTGGCCAGCCTCGGTTACGCCGTCGTGCTCGGCATCAGCCTCGCGGGTGGGGACGCGGGCGCCCCCGACGTGCTCATACCGGGGCCGGAGAAGAAGGCGTCCGACAAGGTCGACCCCTCTCCCTCCAAGAGCCGCAGCAGCGCGCCCGAAGTGGTCGCCGACCCGACTCCCGACCCCTCCACGCCTCCCACCGATGTCTCTTCCGACGCGCCGGCCGCCGAGGGGACGGGCGGCGGTGCGGAGACCGGGCGTACGCCTGTCACCAGGAACCCGGTGAACCCGCCCAAGAACAGGACGACGAAGCCGCCGCCCAAGACGACGCCGAACTCGCCCAAGCCCCCCAAGACGGAGGACCCGCCGCCCGACCCCGATCCCGGCACCGATCCGGGCGGTCCGGGCGATCCGGACCCGGGTGAGACCGGTGCGGCCGTCGGCGGGGTGGGTTGATGGCCCGCGCCCAGCACAAACGGGGCAAGAGCGGGCGGCAGGCGGCGAACGGAACGGCAGTCGGGACGGCGAACGGGGCCGTGAACGGGGCCGCGAGGGGAGCCGTGGGCGGGACCGCCGCGCGTGGGCGCCGTCGTACGCGCCTTCCGCTGCGCTACCTGTTGCCCTCGCTGCTGCTCGTCGCCGTCGTCGCGATGCTGCTCCTGCGCGGCTACGTGCACAGCGAGTTCCTCGCCGATCACCGCGTACGGCCGCCGGCCTCCATCGACAACGTGCCCGAAGAGATCCTCTCCGGCGGGCCCGTGCTCGACGCGCGCGGTGAGAAGCCCATCAGCCACCGGGTGCCCGACCACACGCTCGTGCTGACCTTCGACGACGGGCCCGACCCCGAGTGGACGCCCAAGGTCCTCGACAAGCTCAGGGAACACGACGCGCACGGTGTCTTCTTCGTCACCGGCACCATGGCCTCGCGCTACCCCGATCTCGTACGCCGTATGGTCCAGGAGGGGCACGAGGTCGGGCTGCACACCTTCAACCACCCCGACCTGTCCTACCAGTCCACGTCCCGTATCGACTGGGAGCTGTCCCAGAACCAGTTGGCGCTGCAGGGCGCGGCGGGCGTACGGACCTCGCTGTTCAGGCCGCCGTACTCGTCCACGGCCGACGCGCTGGACGACGAGTCGTGGCCCGTCACCCAGTACATCGCCAAGCGCGGTTACATCACCACGTTCATCGACACCGACACCGAGGACTGGCAGCGCCCCGGTGTCGGCGAGATCATGCGGCGTGCCACGCCCAAGAAGGACGGCGACGGCGCCATCGTCCTCATGCACGACTCGGGCGGTGACCGCTCGCAGACCGTCGCGGCCCTCGACAAGTGGCTGCCCGAAATGGCGGGCAAGGGCTACAAGTTCGCCAACCTCACCGAGGCGCTCAAGGCGCCCAGCGCGCACACGCCCGTCAGCGGCTTCGAGCGCTGGAAGGGCAAGTCCTGGGTGCTCGCCGTCGGCGTCTCCGAGAACGCGATGAGCTTCCTCGTCGTCGCGCTCGCGATCGTCGGCGTCCTCGTCTTCTCCCGCTTCGGGCTGATGCTGCTGCTGTCCGCGATACACGCGCGCAAGGTGCGCAAACGCGACTTCGTGTGGGGGCGCTTCCCCGTCACCGAACCGGTGAGCGTGCTGGTGCCCGCCTACAACGAGCGCGAGTGCATCGCCAACACCGTGCGCTCCCTCGCGGCCAGCGACCATCCCGTCGAGGTCATCGTCATCGACGACGGCTCGACCGACGGCACGGCCGACATCGTCGAGGCGCTGCGGCTGCCGAACGTACGCGTCGTACGCCAGGCCAACGCGGGCAAGCCCGCCGCGCTCAACAACGGTGTACGCCACGCCACCTGCGAACTCATCGTCATGATGGACGGCGACACCGTCTTCGAACCGACCACGGTGCGCGAGCTGGTCCAGCCCTTCGCCGACCCGTCCGTCGGCGCGGTCGCCGGCAACGCCAAGGTCGGCAACCGTGACTCGCTCATCGGCGCCTGGCAGCACATCGAGTACGTGATGGGCTTCAACCTCGACCGGCGCATGTACGACATCCTCCGCTGCATGCCGACGATCCCCGGCGCCGTCGGTGCCTTCCGGCGCACCGCGCTGTGGCGCGTCGGCGGCATGAGCGACGACACGCTCGCCGAGGACACCGACGTCACCATGGCCCTGCACCGTGACGGGTGGCGCGTCGTCTACGCGGAGAACGCGCGCGCCTGGACCGAGGCGCCCGAGAGCGTGCAGCAGCTGTGGTCACAGCGTTACCGCTGGTCGTACGGCACCATGCAGGCGATCTGGAAGCACCGCCGCGCTGTCGTCGAACGCGGCGCCTCCGGGCGCTTCGGCCGGGTCGGCCTGCCGTTCGTCTCGCTCTTCATGGTGTTCGCACCGCTGCTCGCGCCGCTCATCGACGTGTTCCTGGTGTACGGGCTCGTGTTCGGGCCCTCCGCGAAGACGGCCCTCGCGTGGGCGGGTGTCCTCGCCATCCAGGGCGTCTGCGCCGCCTACGCGTTCCGTCTCGACCACGAACGCATGCGCCATCTGGTATCGCTTCCGCTCCAGCAGATCCTCTACCGCCAGCTGATGTACGTGGTGCTGCTCCAGTCCTGGATCACCGCGCTCACGGGCGGGCGTCTGCGCTGGCAGAAGCTTCGCCGTACGGGCGCCGTCGAGGCGGCGCCCACGTCGGGCCGTGAGAAGGCGGGTGCCCTGTGAACTCCCCTCGTTCCGCTCATGAGTTCGGGGCGCATGCCGTGCCCGGGCAGTATGCAGCCACCGGGCCGCAGGCGGATGCGGACACGTTGTCGTTGCGGGAGTACGCGACGGCCGAGCCGGGCCCGGTACCGGGTCCGGAGGCGGCCAGCAAGGGCGGCGGGTCCGGTACGCACCGCAAGGGCGGCAAGGGTGCCGCAGGCGCGAAGGGCGCTCCCGGGCGGGCGCCGGGCCGCGACCGGTACCTCGACCTGCTGCGTGCGCTCGCTCTGCTCCGCGTCGTCGTCTACCACACGTTCGGCTGGGCCTGGCTGACCCTGGTCTTCCCGTCCATGGGCGTGATGTTCGCGCTGGCCGGTTCCCTGATGGCCCGCTCGCTCAAGCGCCCCGCGATCAGCGTGATCAGGGGCCGGATACGCCGTCTCCTGCTGCCGCTGTGGGTCTACGGCGTCGTCGTCCTGAGCATCCTGGCCGTACAGGGCTGGCGTCCCACCAAGGGCGACGAGTTCTGGTGGTGGGCACGGATCGCCTGCTGGATCGTGCCGATCGGTGCACCCTCGTTCCCGTGGGAGATCGGGAGCAACGGGGGCATGCTGGAGGAGACATGGGCCGTCCAGGCCGCGGGCCCCCTGTGGTACCTGCGCGCCTACCTGTGGTTCGTTCTCCTCTCGCCGCTGCTCCTGCGCGCGTTCCGCCGTCTGCCCTGGGCCACGCTGCTGGCACCGCTCGCGCTGACGGCGGTCGTGGGCACGGACCTGGTCACGATCCCGGGTGAGACGGGCGAGGCGATCACGGCGTTCGGTGTGTACGGCTCGTGCTGGGTGCTGGGCTTCGCACACCAGGACGGACTGCTGCGGCAACTGCCGCGCTACGTCGTACCGTCGGTGGCCCCGGTGTTCATGGCCGTCGGCTTCTGGTGGGCGACCGGACACCTGGGGCCCGACGGCTGGGACCTCAACGACATCCCGCTCTCCAACGCCCTGTGGTCGTTCGGCTTCTGCCTGCTTCTGCTGCACATCAGCCCGAGCTGGGAGCGCCTGCCCGGCGTCCTCGCCCGGTTCGACAAACCGATCACGCTCGCCAACTCGCGTGCCGTCACGCTCTACCTGTGGCACGAGATCGCCCTGATCGCGACGATCCCGATCATCGACGTGCTGTGGAACATCGACGCCATCTCCGACTCGAAGTCCCTCAGCAGTCTTCTGGAGGGCTCGTACGCGGCACTGATGTTCGTCGTGATCTGGCCCCTGATCGGCCTCCTGATGGCGGCCTTCGGCTGGGCCGAGGACGTCGCCGCCAAACGGAAGCCGCGGCTCTTCCCTATGAAGTGAGGGCGCCGGTTCGCTGACGGCCCCGGGGGTCCGGACATGCTCGACGCCACCGGCGTCCACGCGGTCAGCGCCCGCGTCGTCGACGACGGCGACCTGGTCACGGGCGCCGGCGTCACCTCGGGCCTTGACCTGGGCCTGTACTCAGCTGGAGGCAGGCCATCACCAAACCCATGCGGCTGAACCTGGCGTTCGCCGTCACGGTCGACGGCGACACCCTGACCGGTACCTCCAAGGCCGGACGCCTCCCCTCCTCCAAGGTCACCGGCGTTCGCCGTACCACCGCCGTGCGAACGGTGACGGAACACTGACCGTGGCCAAGCTCCTCCTCTCCCTGCACGTGCTGGCCGCCGTCGTGGCGGTCGGCCCCGTCACCGTCGCCGCGAGGGCGCGAGGGCGCGGTGGCACGTTGGTGCGGGTCATACGTCCAGTGCGTAGGACCGGTCGATCAGGTCCTGCATCGCCCGCTGGAAGTCGCGGCGCTGTTGTTCGCTCCAGCCTTCCGTCAGTTCGTCGAAGACCTGTTCCTGCCAGTCGTGGGCGCGCTTCAGCAGGGTCAGGCCGGACGGGGTGACCGTGGCGCGGCGGCGGCGGCCGTCGTTCTCCGGGGCCCGCATGGTCAGGTAGCCGGCCTCTGTCGCGCCTTTGACCAGGCGCGAAGCGCCGCTCTGGTCGATGCCGATCTCATGGGCCACGGCATTGACCGTTGCCTCGGTGCCGCGCTGGGTCAGCGTGTGGACGGCCTCGGTGACCAGCACGAGCCGGCCTTGCTCGGCGAGCCCGTCGCCGCCGGCCATCGACCTGCGCGACCAGTGCCTGACGAAAGCGAACAGCGCCTCTCCCGGCCCTGGACCCGTCATTCGGTGGCCGCCATCTCGCGGCAGATGTAGGCCAGTTCCAGCGCCGACCGCAGGTCGGGAAGCCGGAGCGAGGCCGTCACCTTCGCACCGGACACCCGGAACACCGTCGCCACCCGGGTCGGGGCGCTGCTCCCGGGCCAGGTGGCGTCCTCCTCCACGACCATGAGGCGCTCACCGACCGGGTGCCACGACCGCGGGACCAGCGTGATCCCCGAGCGTTCCACCCACTCCGCGAACTGCGAGGAGGTGATCGAGCCCGCGCCCTTCGGGCCGAGCACGACGACCGGATCACCGACCGTGCTCGCCGCCCGCTCAGGGTCGCCGTCGTTCACGCCCGCGTGCCACTCGCTGATGGCTGCTTCCAGTGCTGACTCCATCCCCAAAGTGTATGCGTAACGCATACAAGTCCGCAGGCAAGTCCGCACGCAAGTCCGCAGGCAAATCGGGAAGCGCAACGAGCGGGGGCAGACGGGCGCGTGGCGCGGAGGGACGCAGGTCGCGTACGGTGGACGGCTGCCCTAGGGCCAGGAGAAGGAGGCCGCCGCGTTGGGAGCGCAGCACGACAGCGTCCGAGAGCGGGAGATCCGCGCGGAGCAGAAACACCTTGATCAGGTGTACGAGCGGCTGGAAGAAAAGATCCACGAGGCGGAGTTCCTCATGGACGACGCCTCCAAGCGCGCGCAGGTCGGCACGCCCGGCGCCCTCGCGGAACGAGACGCGCAGGTCTTCCGCGCCGGCCTGCACCTCAACCGGCTCAACAGCGAATTCGAGGACTTCCTCTTCGGCCGTATCGACCTGCTGGAGGGCAAGGACGGGGTACGCGGCCCCGACGGCGCGTACACCTCCGTCGACCCGGCCGAGGGCGCTGTGCACGGCGACGGTACGGCCGACATCGCCGAGACCCTGCACATCGGCCGCCTCGGCGTGCTCGACGCCGACTACTCGCCGCTCGTCATCGACTGGCGCGCTCCCGCGGCGGGACCGTTCTACCGGGCCACACCGGTGGCGCCCGGCCGCGTCGTACGCAGACGCGTCGTCCGCAGCAAGGGCCGTCAGGTCCTCGGTGTCGAGGACGACCTGCTGCGCCCGGAGCTGAAGGCGAGCCTGGACGGCGCCGAACTGCCCGTGGTCGGTGACGGCGCCCTCATGGCGGCGCTGGGGCGTGCCCGTAGTCACTCGATGCGGGACATCGTCGCCTCGATCCAGGCGGAGCAGGACATGGTGATCCGCGCGCCGGCGGCCTCCGTCACGGAGGTCGAGGGCGGCCCAGGAACGGGGAAGACGGCGGTGGCCCTGCACCGCGCCGCCTACCTGCTGTACCAGGACAGACGCCGCTACTCCGGCGGCATCCTGATCGTCTCGCCGACCCCGCTCCTCGTCTCCTACACCGAGGGCGTGCTGCCGTCGCTCGGCGAGGAGGGCCAGGTCGCCATCCGTGCGCTCGGTTCGCTGGCCGAGGGCGCCGAGGCCACGACGTACGACGAGCAGCGGGTGGCCCGCGTCAAGGGCTCGGCCCGTATGCAGAAGGTGCTGCGCAAGGCGGCCCGTGGGGCGCTGGAGACGGGGCTGCGCGCACCCGTTCCCGAGCGCCTCCGCCTCGTCGCGTTCGGCGCCCGCGTCGAACTGGAAGCCGCCGAACTGCGCGCCGTCCGTCAGCAGGTACTCGGCGGCACCGCACCCGTGAACCTCATGCGCCCGCGCGCACGCAAGCTGCTTCTGGACGCGCTCTGGGAGAAGACCGGCGCTCGCCGCCACTACCCGGACGCGGAACTGGCGGCCGAAGCGCGTCAGGGCTTCGACGGGGAGATCTCCACCGAGGACGACTTCCTCGCGTTCCTCGATGACTGGTGGCCCGAACTGAGCCCGCGCGAGGTACTGGGCGCGATGGGCGACGAGCAGCGTCTCGCCCGCTGGTCCCGGCGCGTGCTGCGGCCGGGCGAGGCCCGCGATCTGGCCCGTTCCCTGCGCGCCCGGCTCACGCCCGAAGGGCAGGGCCCGCTGTCCGTGCACGACGTCGCGCTGCTGGACGAACTGCGCCTGCTGCTCGGCACGCCCGCGCGCCCCAAGAAGCGCGAGGCGGACGTGCTCGACCAGCTCACAGGGCTGGACGAACTCACCACGTACGCCGACCGCGAGGGCCGCCGCCGCGACCGCGCCGACCGGCTCGCCGAGGAACGTACGGAGTACGCGCACGTGATCGTCGACGAGGCGCAGGACCTCACGCCGATGCAGTGGCGCATGGTCGGCCGCAGGGGCAGGCACGCGACGTGGACGATCGTCGGTGACCCGGCGCAGTCCTCGTGGTCCGACCCCGACGAGGCCGGTGAGGCGCGGGACGAGGCACTGGGGAAGCGGCCACGCCGCCGCTTCGAGTTGACGGTCAACTACCGCAACCCGGCGGAGCTGGCCACCCTCGCCGACCGCGTGCTCGCGCTCGCCATGCCGGGCGCCGAACCGCCGCGCGCCGTCCGCTCGACCGGTATAGAGCCCCGGTTCGCCGTGGCGGAGGGCGAGTTGGGCGAGGCGGTACGCCAGGAGGCGGCACGCCTGCTGGAGGAGGTGGAGGGCACGGTCGGCGTCGTCGTCGCCATGTCCCGGCGGCAGGAGGCCGCGGGATGGCTGGCCGGACTGGGCGACCGGGTCGTCGCGCTCGGCAGCCTGGAGGCCAAGGGCCTTGAGTACGACGCGACGCTCGTCGCCTCTCCCGCGGAGATCGCCGACGAGTCACCCGCGGGGCTGCGCGTGCTGTACGTCGCCCTGACACGAGCCACCCAGCGCCTCACGGTGCTCTCGGCAGGCCCCGACATCCCGGACGCGACGGGAGTCCCTGACCTGCTGCGCGACTAGGCCGGCGCCAGGATCCAGGACAGCACGCCGGTCAGAGCGTCGACCAGAGCGCTGGCCAGAATGCCAGCCCGAACGCCGACCAGCAGGGCCGTTCCGGGGCCGTGCGGCGCTCGCTGCGCCCTCGGGGGACGAGGACAGCGAGGCCCACTCGTCGCTGCTGCTTCCCGAACCGGCGACCGCCCCGTAAGCGCAGGTCAGCGCGGGCAGTTGAGGGGTGCGGCGTGGCGTGGCGAGGGGCGTGGGAAAGAAGTTCTGCGGGGCGGAATCAGTGGCCCGGGTGGTTTGTTAGCCTGGGTGGTGGCACCGGCCCGATCCATGCCCCCGGGCCCAACCATAGGCGCTTCGAGCGCCCACTTGCCGCGAGGCGAGCTGGCGGGTCGGTGTCACTGAACGAAGGAAAACCCCCACCGGATCGGTGGGGGTTTTCTTCTTGTGCGGTCCGTGAGTCCGTGGTCCGTGAGTCCGCAGGTTCCGGGTCCCGGCCCGTGGTCCGTCAGTCCTGGTTCGTGAGTCCGTGGAGGGCTCCGTCGGTGGTTCGCGCGGGTCCTGGTGCGTCAGTTGACGACGCGTACCTGCTCGGCCTGCGGGCCCTTGCGGCCCTGGGCGATCTCGAACTCGACGCGCTGGGCGTCCTCCAGACTGCGGTACCCGTCGCTGTCGATCGAGCTGTAGTGCACGAAGACGTCCGGTCCGCCGCCCTCCTGTGCGATGAAGCCGTATCCCTTCTCGGCGTTGAACCACTTGACCGTGCCCTGAGCCATGTTCCGGATCTCCCGATGTACGCGGATAGCAGTGTGCGGGGTGATCTTAGGGCAGCTTTGATCCGTTTCCATGGGATTCCGGCGTCTTACGGGAGGTTGGTGGGGGTTTTCCCGCGAAGGAGTGGGGGGTTACGTGCCGATGACCTTCTCTCGTATGGTGAAACCTCGTTTCCGCAAGAGGGGACGCGTTACCGCGTACCCGGGGGTAGGTGGGACGATCTGGTGACGTGCCCTGTCCCGGCCCGGAAAATATGCGGCCGTGCGGGCGGGGTGCGTGCACAACGTGACAAGGGAAAGCAGAGGGAAGTCGGCAATGGCGCCAAGCGTCTCCTATTCGATGACGGTCCGCCTGGAGGTTCCCGCAGGCGGGACGGCGGTCAGTCAGATCACCACGGTCGTGGAGTCCTCGGGTGGCTCGGTGACGGCCCTCGACGTGACCGCGTCCGGCCATGAGCGGCTGCGGATCGACGTGACGATCGCGGCAAGCTCGACGGCGCACGCCGACGAGATCGTGGACGAGCTCCGTGCGATCGACGGGGTCACGCTGGGCAAGGTCTCGGACCGTACGTTTCTCATGCACCTCGGCGGCAAGATCGAGATGTCGTCCAAGCACCCCATTCGCAATCGCGACGACCTTTCGATGATCTACACCCCGGGTGTGGCACGCGTCTGTACGCAGATCGCGGAGCACCCCGAGGACGCGAGACGGCTCACGATCAAGCGGAACAGCGTTGCCGTCGTGACCGACGGTTCCGCCGTGCTCGGGCTCGGGAACATCGGCCCGCAGGCCGCGCTGCCCGTCATGGAGGGCAAGGCGGCCCTCTTCAAGCGGTTCGCCGGGATCGACGCCTGGCCGCTCTGCCTGGACACCCAGGACTCCGACGCGATCGTCCAGATCGTCAAGGCCATCGCGCCGGGCTTCGCCGGGATCAACCTGGAGGACATCTCCGCCCCCCGCTGCTTCGAGATCGAGGCGCGGCTGCGCGAGGCCCTGGACATCCCCGTCTTCCACGACGACCAGCACGGAACGGCCATCGTCGTGCTCTCGGCGCTCTACAACGCGCTGCGTGTCGTGGACAAGCGGATCGAGGACATCCGCGTGGTGATGTCCGGCGCCGGCGCCGCAGGTACGGCCATCCTCAAGCTGCTGCTGGAGGCGGGCGTCAAGCACGCCGTCGCCGCCGACATCCACGGTGTCGTGCACTCGGGGCGCGAGGACCTCGCGTCGGCCGAGGAGGGCTCGCCGATGCGCTGGGTCGCCGACAACACGAACCCCGAGGGCCGTACGGGCACGCTCAAGGACGCGGTCGTCGGCGCTGACGTGTTCATCGGCGTCTCGGCGCCGAACGTGCTGGACGGCAGCGACGTGGCCAAGATGGCGGACGGCGCCATCGTGTTCGCGCTCGCCAATCCCGACCCGGAGGTCGACCCAGCCGCCGCGCGTGAGTCCGCCTCCGTCGTGGCAACGGGCCGCTCGGACTTCCCGAACCAGATCAACAACGTGCTGGTCTTCCCCGGCGTCTTCCGCGGCCTGCTCGACGCGCAGTCGCACACCGTGAACGACGACATGATGCTGGCCGCGGCACGCGCCCTCGCCGACGTGGTCACCGAGGACGAGCTGAACCCGAACTACATCGTGCCCAGCGTCTTCAACGAGAAGGTTTCCGGGGCCGTCGCCGACGCCGTGCGCAACGCCGCACAGGGGGCCGCGCAGGGAGAGGACCGGCGCGTCGGGTGACAGCTCACCCGGGCGGTCCCCTTAGTGTGGCGGGCAGCCAAAAGCCATGGTCCGTCACCACAGCGAGGACGCCGGATTGGCTTTCCCGCCGCAGGTAGGGGCAGGATGCTTTCCCAAGGACTCCGTCCGGGGGAGAGCCCATCCCAAGGACTCGGTCCGGGGGATACCCCAAGGGGCGCGAGGGCTCGAAGGCAGACCCGGGTCCGGGGACTGTCACAGGGCCCTGGCAGCATCGGCTTCGCAGCAGCACCTGACATGCGGCTCCGCCGCGTGGCACCCCTCATCGGCAAGAAATACACGGGAGTACGAATTATGAACCGCAGTGAGCTGGTGGCCGCTCTGTCCGAGCGCGCCGAGGTGACCCGTAAGGACGCCGACGCCGTCCTGGCGGCCTTCGCCGAGACCGTCGGCGAGGTCGTTGCCAAGGGCGACGAGAAGGTCACCATTCCCGGCTTCCTCACCTTCGAGCGCACCCACCGTGCCGCTCGCACCGCGCGCAACCCGCAGACCGGTGACCCGATCCAGATCCCGGCCGGGTACAGCGTCAAGGTTTCGGCGGGGTCCAAGCTGAAGGAAGCTGCCAAGGGTAAGTAACCCCCGGCACGCCACACGCCAAGGGCGGTCACCCCACACGGGGTGACCGCCCTTGCGTGCTGCCGGGGCCTTCTTGCTGCCTTCTCGCTGCCTCTCGTGGCTTTCTCGTGGCCTCCCCGCGGTCTTCCCGCTGCCTCCTCCAGTCTTCTCGCCGCCCGAGAGGGAGCCTCAGGGGGGCGTGAGAGGGCGACGGGCGGGTGGGCGGGAGGGAACGGCGCGTACCCCGGTGGCGCGGCGGCAGCAGGCGCAACAGGGCTCCGCGAGCACGCCGCCGCGGGGTGCGCCGCATGTGCTGCCCGTGCTGTGCCGCGTGTGCTGTGCCGCACGTGCCTCTCCGCGAGGGAGAGGGCAGGCTCACAGCGCCGAGAGGTCGACCGCTTCGAGGGTGGGGGCCAGCGTCGTACGGGGTCCCGGTGCGATGCCGTCGACGGTGGGCACCGCCAGGACCCGGCAGCCGGCGGCGAGCGCCGAGGTGACGCCCGTGGGGGTGTCCTCGACGGCCAGGCAGCCGGTGGCGGGGACGCCGAGCGCGGCGGCTGCCGCGAGGTACGGGTCCGGGTGCGGCTTGCCGCGCGGGGTCTCGCCCGAGGTGACGGAGCAGGCGAACCGGTGCGCGCCCAGGGTCAGCAGGATGAGGTCCGTCACGGTCCGCTCGGACGCCGTGACGAGTCCCACAGGTATGCCCAGCTCCCGCGCGCCGTCGAGCAGCGCCAGCGCGCCCGGCTGGATGGTGACCCCGGCGCGCACGCGCGCGGTGAACGCACGGTCGAGCGTCTCCCTGGCCTCGGCCTCGGTCAGGGGGACGCGCGCGGCGACGCGCGCTGCGGCGTCGGGGAGCGGGAGTCCGGCGAAGGCGGCGGCGAGTTCGCCCGGTTCCGGCGCGGCGCCGTACGCGGCCAGCAGCTCGGCGAGGGTGGCGAGCCAGTCGCGTTCGGTGTCGACGAGGGTGCCGTCCATGTCGCAGAGGAGGGCGGCGGGCAGGGGGCTGGGCAATGCGGGCTCGCTGTTCGTCGGTCGGTGCGCGTGCCGGAGAGGTCAGGCGCGGGAGCGGGTGAGGGGGTTGGTCTGGGTGGAGTTGCGGACGGTGAAGACGACGGAACCCGGGCTGTAGCGGTCGTCCGAGGTCTCGACGGGCCGCCCCTCGGCCGTGGTCGTCGTACGGCGTACGCGCAGGAGGGGGCTGCCGCGGCGCAGCCGCAGGTGTTCGGCGTCGGCCGTTCCGGCGGCGACGGCGTCGATGTGGTGCTCGCCGTGTGCGAAGACCAGGCCCGTGTCGTCGTAGAGCCGCTGGGTGACGGACTCGGAGTCGTGGGGGAGTGCTGCGACGGCGGGGGCGATCCACTCGGCGTAGACGGTGCGTTCGAGCAGCACGGGGTCCTCGTCCAGGGTGCGCAGCCGCAGCACGCGGAGTACGGGCGCCGCGTGCGGGACCTGGAGCAGGCCGGCCTCGTCGGCGCGTGCCGTGTCCCAGTTCGCGGTGATCACGCGTCCGCCGGCCGTGCGGCCTCCGGCGCGTGCCCACTGGGCGAAGCTGCGCAGTTCGGTGAAGCTCTGGCTGGGCGTGGTGGACAGCACGACGCGGCGGGCGCCCTGGCGGGAGCCGACCAGGCCCTCGGCGAGCAGTGCGGAGACGGCCTGCCTGACGGTGCCGCGTGAGGCGTCGTGCGCGGTGGCGAGTTCGGCCTCGGAGGGGAGGGTCGCGCCGATGGGGTAGCGGCCGTCGGCGATGGCGCGGCGGAGCTCGTCGGCGATCTGCTCGTGCCGTCGGCCCTGGCGTGCGGACAAGGTGCGTCTCCTCTGCTGCGGCTCTGCTGCTGCGGCTGTGTGTGCTCCAGGCTCGGGCTGATCATGCCATCTGTGCGCAGGGGGATGCACCTTGAAGCAGTGCGACAGTAGCGTATAACCGCTCTTGCGGGGTCTAAACCTCAATCCAAATAACGCTTTGAGCTGGGCATTTGCTGAGCTTCAGAGCTTTGCGCATACCTGTGCGTGCTGTTAGCTTGCCCAGGCTCAACGAATCCAGCTTGTCCATACAGGTGGCCCAGTGGCTGACTGTGCGCATGAAGAGATCCTGGAGTGAGAACGTGAAGGCAGACCATCACAGCCGTAGGAGCCGCCTACTGGCCGCCGCAGCAGCAGCCGTCACGCTGTCCGTCGCGGCGGCCGGGTGCGGCTCGGCGCCCGCGCAGGGCGCCAACAGCGAGGCCGGCAAGGCGCGCTCGGCCGCCGACCTCGGGGGGATGGACAAGCTGGTCAAGGCCGCGAAGAAGGAGGGCGAGCTGAACGTCTACGCCCTCGCGCCGACCTGGTCCAACTACGGCGAGATGATCAAGACCTTCGAGAAGAAGTACGGCATCAAGGTCCACAACGAGGACCCGGGCGGCAGCAGCCAGGGCGCGCTGAACGCGGCGGCCAAGCGCAAGGGCCAGGACCGTGCCGTCGACGCGCTCGACCTGGGCACCGCGTTCATGCAGGCGGCGAAGACGAAGAAGCTGCTCGCGCCGTACAAGGTCAAGGGCTGGGACGCGATCCCCGCGACACAGAAGCAGTCCGACGCTTCCTTCATGAACAACTACGGCGGCTACATCTCCCTCGGCTGCGACGCCAAGGCCGTCAAGGAGTGCCCCAAGAGCTTCAAGGACCTGCTGAAGCCCGCCTACAAGAACAAGGTCGCCCTCAACGGCAACCCGAACGAGTCGAGTTCGGCGTTCTCAGCCGTCATAGCGGCCTCGCTCGCGAACGGTGGCGGATTCGACGACGTCAAGCCGGGGCTCGACTTCTTCAAGAAGCTGAAGAAGAGCGGGAATTACGTACCCGTGGAATCCACGAAGGCGACCATCCAGAAGGGTGAGACGCCGATCTCCATCGACTGGGACTACCTCAACCTCGGCTACGGCGAGGAGTTGAAGTCCAAGGGCGTGAAGTGGGAGGTCAACGTCCCCGAGGACGGGCAGTATTCGCAGTACTACAACCAGGGCGTGAACAAGTACGCACCGCACCCCGCCGCTGCCCGCCTCTGGCTCGAATTCCTCTACAGCCCCGAGGGCCAGAACATCTGGCTCAAGGGCTTCTCGCGGCCCGCGCTCCTTGAGGACATGAAGAAGGACGGCACGGCGGACAAGAAGGCCGCGGCCAAGCTGCCCGAGGTCGACGGCACGCCCAAGTTCCCGACGGCGGCGCAGGAGGCCAAGGCGCAGCAGGTCATCAGCGAGGGCTGGGGCTCGGCGGTCAGCTGACGATGACTCGGAGCAGCACACCACAGCAGACGCGGCCACCGGAGGAGCCGGAGCACGCGCAGCGGCCTGGTAGTGACCAGCGGACGCCGCGACGGCGCTCCCGGGCGCACTGGCCCGCCGTCGTACCGTTCTTCGCTTTCATGGCTGTCTGTTTCGGAATTCCCGCCGGAACCATGGCCTACAACGCGTTCACGGTCATCGACGCGGAAACCGGAACCAGCGAATACAGCCTGCACAATGTCACGACATCGCTCTCCGGTGCCTATGCGACGGGGCTCGCGGGAAGCGTGAAACTCTCGCTGCTGAGTGCGGTGCTCGCCACCGTTCTCGGCGCCGTCATCGCGCAGGCGGTCATCAACTCAGGGAAAAGCAAGCTGAGAAAGGCGATCGTCTCCGCATCGGGCGTCTTCGCGAACTTCAGCGGCGCCCCGCTCGCCTTCGCCTTCATCGCCACGCTCGGCACCACGGGAACCGTGACGAGAATCCTGGAACTCCAGCGCACCGGATTCAGCCTGTACACCTTCACAGGGCTCGTACTCGCCTATCTGTACTTCATGGTGCCGCTCATGGTCGTCACCATCCTGCCCGCGCTGGACGGCCTGCGCGCGCAGTGGCGGGAGGCCGCCGCCTCGTGCGGTGCCACCCGGGCGCAGTTCTGGCGGCACGTCGGACTGCCCGTGCTGATGCCCTCGCTGCTGGGCGGGGCCGTGCTGATGTTCGGCACCGCGTTCGCCTCGCACGCGACGGCGGCCGTGATGACGGGCAGTTCGGTCCCGCTGATCACCATCCAGATCGCCAACGCGCTCTCCGGGAACGTGCTGGTCGGCCAGGAGAACCTCGCGCTCGCCATGAGCCTCAACATGGTGGTGATCGCGCTGATCGTCATCGCCGTACAGATTCCGCTGCAACGACGGAGCAACCGATGGCTGGGATGAAGGCCGCTACGAGCGCCGCGACGGCGGAGACCGGGGCAACGGAGCCGGGGACGGCGGAGACCGGAGCGACGGAGCCCGGGACGGCGGAGCCCGCGCGGGCGCGGCGGCCCCGGAGGGCGAAGCGGGCGTACGGGGGCGCGCTGGTGCTGTTCCTGGCCGCGCTCTACTTCGTCGTACCGATCCTCGCCTCGCTGTGGTTCACCGTCGACGACCCCGCCAAGGGGTTCACGCTCGACGCGTACGCCAAGGGGCTCACCGACGAGGGCATGCTCAGCGCGCTCGGGCTCTCGCTGCGGCTCGGCCTCGCCACCGTCGCGCTCGGGCTGCTGCTGATGGTGCCCACCATGGTCGTCGTCGCGCTGCGGCTGCCGCGGCTGCGCCGCGTGGTGGAGGTGCTGTGCATGGTGCCGCTCATCGTGCCGCCGATCGCGCTGGTCGCCGGGGTCAGCACGGTGCTGTCCTGGGAACAGGACCTGGCGGCCACGCCGTTCTACCGCACCTTCCAGCTCCTCCAGAACAAGAACTTCCCCCTGGTGCTCGTCCTCGTCTACACCGTCATGTCGCTGCCGTTCCTCTACCGCGCGCTGGACGCCGGGCTGCGCGGCATCGACCTGAAGACCCTGGTGGAGGCGTCGCGAAGCCTCGGAGCCTCGCGTACGGGGACGCTGTGGCGGGTCGTCGTGCCCAACCTGCGCTCAGCCGTCGTCAGCGGCGCCGTGCTCAGCCTGGCCATGGTGCTGGGCGAGTTCACCGTGGCGACCGTGCTCGGCTTCGAACCGTTCTCCGTATGGATGGTGCACGTCGGCGAGTACGAGGCACAGCTGTCCGTCGCCGCCGCCATGCTCAGCCTGCTGATCACCTGGGGCCTGCTGCTTCTGCTCACCAACCTCGCCGGCGGGCGAGCCCGTAACCGGAGGAAGACCACCGCATGACGACGACCATCAGCGCCGGGGACAGCACCGACACACGCGCCGGCGTCGGCCTCCGGCTCGGCGGGCTCCGCCGCGCCTTCGGGAGCACCACCGCACTCGACGGGCTCGACCTCGACATCGCACCGGGCGAACTCGTCGCCCTTCTCGGCCCCTCCGGCTGCGGCAAGACCACGGCGCTGCGCATCATCGCGGGCTTCGAGACCGCCGACACGGGCGAACTCCTCATGGGCGGCGAGGACGTGACAGGGCTGCCCGCCAACAAGCGCGACATCGGCATGGTCTTCCAGTCCTACAGCCTCTTCCCCAACATGACGGCGGCCGAGAACGTCGCCTACGGGCTGCGCGTCCGCAAGGCGTCCAAGGCCGAACGTGCCGCACGCGCCGCCGAACTGCTCGAACTCGTCGGGCTGCCGGGACGCGACAAGCACTACCCGCACCAGCTCTCCGGCGGCCAGCAGCAGCGCGTGGCCCTCGCCCGCGCCCTCGCCGTGAGCCCCCGCGTGCTGCTCCTCGACGAGCCGCTCTCCGCGCTCGACGCCAAGGTGCGCCTCCAGCTGCGCGAGGAGATACGCCGCCTCCAGCTCGAACTGGGCATCACCACGGTCTTCGTCACCCACGACCAGGAGGAGGCGCTGTCCATGGCGGACCGCGTCGCCGTGATGAAGGACGGCCGCCTCGAACAGTGCGCCCCGCCCAACGAGTTGTACGAGCGCCCCGCCACGCCCTTCGTCGCGGAGTTCGTCGGCACCATGAACCGGCTGCCCGGCGTCGTCCGCGAGGGCGGCACCGTCGAGGTGCTCGGGCGGCGGCTCCCCGTGACCACCGGCCAGGGTGCCCACCCGGAAGCGGGCCGCACGGTCGACGTACTGCTGCGCCCCGAGGGGCTCCAGGTGCACACGGGAGAGCAGGACGGGGGCGAGCACGCGACCGTACGCGTCGCCACGTTCCTCGGCAGCACCACCAGGCTGCACCTGACCACCGACTCAGGGGCCGAGGCGAAGGCCGACCTGCCCAGCTGGGAGGCCGGCTCGCTCACCCCGGGCACACGCTGCACCCTCACCGCGCACGACAACCCCGTACTGGTGGAGGAGCGCGACAACCCCGTACTGGCGGAGAAGACAGCGTCGTGAGGAGGGCCCGCCCCCTCTTCTGTGGCGGGCGGGCCCTCTCCCGTGGCGGAGGAACGCCGCGGCAGTCGCCGGCCGACTCCCGCCTGCCGCCCTCGCGTTCATGGCCCGCATCCACGGCCCGCGCCCGCGTCCACGGGCTCAGTGCCACCACCCGTGACGGCGCACCCTGTCACTTCCGGGGCGCCTGGCCGGCCCAGGGCAGGGACGCGGACTGAGCCGCCCGCGCCCTGGCCGCTACGGCCTTCCCACCTTCGGCCGCTACGGCGTTCCCACCTTCGGCCGTTACGGCCTTTCCACCTTCGCGCCCAACTCCACGAGCTTCTGCTGGAAGTTCTCGTAACCGCGGTTGATGAGGTCGATCCCGTGCACCCGGGACGTGCCCTGTGCGGCGAGCGCGGCGATCAGGTACGAGAAGCCGCCGCGCAGGTCGGGAATGACCAGATCGGCGCCCTGCAGCTTCGTCGGCCCCGAAACCACGGCCGAGTGGAGGAAGTTGCGCTGCCCGAAGCGGCACGGCATGCCGCCGAGGCACTCGCGGTAGAGCTGGATGTGCGCGCCCATCTGGTTGAGCGCCGAGGTGAACCCGAGTCGTGACTCGTAGACCGTCTCGTGCACGATCGAGAGCCCGGACGCCTGGGTGAGGGCTACCACCAGCGGCTGCTGCCAGTCGGTCTGGAAACCCGGGTGCACGTCCGTCTCCAGCGCGATCGCGTTGAGCGGACCGCCGGGATGCCAGAAGCGGATGCCCTCGTCGCCGATCTCGAAGGCGCCACCGACCTTCCGGTAGGTGTTGAGGAAGGTCATCATCGACTTCTGCTGCGCGCCGCGTACGTACACGCTGCCCTCGGTGGCCAGTGCGGCGCTCGCCCAGGAGGCGGCCTCCAGCCGGTCGGGGAGGGCGCTGTGGTTGTACCCGCCGAGGGAGTCGACACCGGTGATACGGATCGTGCGATCCGTGTCCATCGAGATGATCGCGCCCATTTTCTGGAGCACGCAGATCAGGTCCTCGATCTCCGGCTCGACGGCCGCGTTCGAGAGTTCGGTCACGCCCTCGGCGAGCACGGCGGTGAGCAGCACCTGTTCGGTCGAGCCGACCGAGGGATACGGCAGCTCGATCTTGGTGCCCCGCAGCCGCTGCGGGGCCTCCAGGTACTGACCGTCGGCCCGCTTCTCGATCGTCGCGCCGAACTGGCGCAGCACGTCGAAGTGGAAGTCCACCGGACGGCCACCGATGTCGCAGCCCCCCAGGCCGGGAATGAAGGCGTGGCCGAGGCGGTGCAGGAGCGGGCCGCAGAAGAGGATCGGAATTCTCGACGAGCCGGCGTGCGCGTCGATGTCGGCGACATTGGCGCTCTCGACATGGGACGGGTCGAGGATCAGCTCGCCGGACTCTTCGCCCGGGGTCTGGGGCGAGCCCAGACCTCCGCGGACGGTGACGCCATGCAACTGGAGCAGGCCGCGTACGACACGGACGTCGCGGATGTCCGGCACATTGCGCAGGCGGCTCGGCGCGCTGCCCAGCAGCGCGGCGACCATGGCCTTCGGGACGAGGTTCTTCGCACCACGGACACGGATTTCACCCTCCAGCGGGGCGCCACCATGGACAAGCAGTACGTCGGCAGGGCTGTCGGTCATGGATCTCCGCGTTCCTGGAGACGGGTTGGGACAAAAGGTAATCGTAATGGCCCGCCCTGTGCCCGGCGTAAGGGAAAGGGGGGTCAGGGACTGTCACATCTCAGCAATAACACTCTCTGTTCCTTACGCATTACCCCAGGGTGACCGAATTCCGGCTCCACGCCTGAGGGGTGTGGCCCGGGTGTGGCCGGATGTGTGGAGGTACCGGAGGGGAGAAATGGCGGTTGGGTATCCGCGAACGGTGGTGGTGCGGGATCATTGCCCCATGACCGAGGTGTCCTCGCTCACCGGGCGGCTGCTCGTCGCCACACCGGTGCTGGCCGACCCGAACTTCGACCGCGCGGTGGTGCTCCTCCTCGACCACGACGAGGAGGGCTCACTAGGCGTGGTCCTCAACCGTCCCACTCCCGTTGATGTCAGCGACATCCTGGAGCCCTGGGCAGCCCTCGCGGGCGAGCCCGGCGTCGTCTTCCAGGGCGGCCCCGTCTCCCTGGACGCCGCGCTGGGTGTGGCCGTCGTCCCCACGGGAGGCGTCGGCCGGGCGAGAGGGGCAGCGCCGGGAGAGGGCCCACGCCCGGACGACGCGGCTCCACCCGGTCACGGAGCCGCACCTGGCGACGGGACAGGCGGCCCGACGGAACCGAACGCTCCGAACCTGAACGCTTCAAAGCGGAACGATCCCGGCCGGAGCGCTCCGGGTCGGAACGCTCCGGGCCGGGCAGCGGGCGACGTGGGCGACGTGGGCGAAGCCGAGGACGTGTGGGAGGTACGGGGCGCGCAGGACGCCTGCGACGCCGGGCTCGGTGAGCCGGGCCCCGACGCCGGGCCCCTGGGCTCCGCGGCCACCGGCGGTTCCGAGACCCCGGATGCTGCCTCCGACGTGTCCGAAACCGTCTCGGAAACCGCCGACATCTTCGACCCCGAAGCGCTGGAGACCGGTTCTTTGGAAGCGGGGGCGCTGGAAGCCGCTGCCATGGAAGCCGGCGCTCTCGACGGCCTCGACGGGGTCGGCTCCGAGGGCGAGGCCGACGGCCCACTCGGCTGGCGCCGGGTGCACGGCGCCATCGGCCTCGTCGACCTGGAGGCCCCGCCCGAACTGCTCGCCGCCGAGCTGGGCTCCCTGCGGATCTTCGCCGGTTACGCGGGATGGGGGCCGGGGCAGCTGGAGGACGAGCTGTCCGAGGGCGCCTGGTACGTCGTCGAATCCGAGCCAGGCGATGTCTCCTCGCCCTCGCCCGAGGGCCTGTGGCGGTCCGTACTGCGGCGACAGCGCAGCGAGTTGGCGCTCGTCGCGACCTACCCCGACGACCCTTCGCTGAACTGACGGCGGGAGCCGGACACCGGCGTGTTGCCCGCGCGTCCACCACGTGATGTGGGCCACGGGCCACGCCTGACGTGTGCCCGGCACATGAGTACCCTTGGACGGCATGAGCACTCTTGAGCCCGAGCGCGGCGGCAGCACCGGCACCCTCGTCGAGCCGACGCCGCAGACTTCACACGGTGACGGCGACCACGAGCGGTTCGCCCACTATGTCCAGAAGGACAAGATCATGGCCAGCGCGATGGAGGGCACGCCCGTCGTCGCGCTCTGCGGGAAGGTCTGGGTCCCGGGTCGCGACCCGAAGAAGTACCCGGTCTGCCCCATGTGCAAGGAGATCTACGAGACCATGGGCGCCGACGGCGGCAAGAACGGCAAGGACGGCAAGGGCGGCGGCAAGGGCGACAAGAAGTAGCCCCCGGCCGCACACCCGGTCTTAAGCAAGGGCTCCCCAGCGCGCCCCGCCGTTCCACGACTCGGAACGGCGGGGCGCGCTGAGTGCTTGCGCACGGCCATGACGCGCTGGGGTGCTTGCCCACGGCCCCAGGACGCCAGACGTGGGGCGCGCGGGCCATGCTGCGGCGCGGTTCGTGTTCACGGTGCGGGTGGCCACAGGGCGCGGTGCACGCTCCGTGATGCGGGGGCTGTGGTGCGCGCTTCGTGATGCGGGGGTTGACCGTGGGCTGCGGGTGCGCGCTTCGTGATGCGGGGGTTGACCGTGGGCTGCGGGTGCGCGCTTCGTGATGCGGGGGTTGACCGTGGGCTGCGGGTGCGCGCTTCGATGCGGGGGTCGGCCGCAGGCTGCGGGTGCGCGCTCCCTTCTCGCTCTGCCGCGCCTTCCCCGTTCGGGTGCTATGTGCTGGGGCCGGGGAGGAGTTCTCTGACCTCCATGAGGGCGAAACCGAGCAGGTTGGGTCCTCGCCAGTGGCGGGGTGAGGGGGCGTGTGCGTGGTCGGCGGGGAGGCCGATGCCCCACACCCGGTCGAGCGGGCTGGCCTCCACCAGTACCCGGCTTCGGGTTCCGGCGAGGTAGTCCCCGAGTGCGGGGACGCCGGAGAACTTCGCGTGATTCCCGCGCACCACGATCTCCTGCCGCCGCGCGGCCCACACCGTTTCGTCGAACCCGGCCACCTCCCGGCCCACCGCCTTGGCGTGCCCGGGGTCGGGCGAGGAGAGGACGCGTTCGGCCGCCGTACCGTCACCGAACAGCCACGCCTTGTGCGCCATCATGTAGTGCTCAGCCGTGGGGTAGGTGACGCCGTCCGCCGTGAAATCGGCCCGCCACCACTGGCTGAGGCACCCGGGCCCGGGGCCGCCGCCCTTCGTCGGCCGGTGCCCCCAGAAGAACAGGAACTTCAGCCGTTCGCCGGCCAGTTCGGCGGCTACGGCCTCCTCCCGTGAACGGGGCAGAGGGCGGGCGGACGCTGTCATGACGGGCTGTTCCCCTCTGGTCGGAGCGCCGGGCGCCCGCCGGCGGAAGTGCCGGCCGCTCGGGCCACTCGATACGGCCGGACAGCTCGGGCCGCCGCCCGGTGCGGTCCCGGAGAACGTACGTGGTCGACCCCCGCCCCCACGAGCGGATTCCCGCGCCCGCGCCCGCGCCTGCGCGGAGGCGTCGGCACCTGGCTACCGGTACCAGTCCTCGCCGTCTGCCGTGAGGGACCGCTGAAGGTAGTCGCGCAGGCCCCCGGCCACCCACCTGCGGCTGTCGTTCTCGTGCTCCCACACGAACACATCGGAACGCTCGGGCTGCCGCACGAAGGCGAACTGGTCGCCGTCGCCGTTGTCGCCGAAGAAGAGCAACGGGTCGAACGGCATGTACAGCTCCGCCAGCGAACTCTCCGTACGGAAGCGCAAGTTGTCCTCGACGATCCGCTCCAGCGGCCACACCACGTCCAGCCCGTACGGCCCTACGACGCCGTCGGTCTCCGCCAGCAGCTCAGCCAGCTGCGGAGGCAGCGCTTCCCCCAGGCGCCGTTCCGCCTCCTCCACGGCGGCGGCACCCTCCGGCTCTTCGAACTCCACTTCGTCGTACGCCTCGCTTGCACTCTCTGTCCACATAAGGCGCAGCCTAGGGGCGGAATCGGGCCCTGAATGACGCGTACGGTTCCTGCCCGTTCGCCGGCTCCGCCCGTGCACGCTCCGCCGGGCGCCGCCGCGCGCTCATGGGCGCCAGCACAGTGCGGGGTCGGGGTGTTCGGTGAAGCCGAGCGCGCGGTAGAGCGGTTCGCCGTCGGAGGACGCGTACAGGTCGACCCGCCCGATCTCCCGGGCCTTGAACCAGTCGAGCAGCCCCTGCATCAGCGCCCGGCTGTGTCCGCGCCTGCGGTACGCGGGGTCGGTCACCACGCCGACCACCTGCCCGATCCGCCCGTTGCGCAGATGCGGGCCCGGCAACCGCTGCTCGATCGTGCCGATGCCGCATGCGGCGAGCGGACGGCTTCCGCCTCCCCCGCCTCCCGCGTTACCGGCCGTGCTCCCGGCCTCGCCCTCGTCACTGCCACCGTCACCGTCACCGTCACTGTCCACGACGAGGATCCGTACATTCTCGGCTGTGAACTGTTCCTTGAGTACGGCGGTCAGTTCGTCCCGCCAACCTTCCCCGGCCGTCGGGGAGTTGAAGAAGTCGCCGTCAAGCGTCTCGAACAGCAGGGCCCGCAACCGGGTCAGTTCCGCGATGTCGTCCGGCGTCGCCCGTCTCACCTGCGTCATGTAATGACCCTAGGGTGGACTCGACACTTACCGCAACCGCCCTGGAACGGCGGCGTCCCGCTCTCCTGGCGTGCCTCTCGGTGCGGCAGCACCGGGGCCGCCGAGAGGTTCTTGGTGGACGCGCTGAAGCGGTCGGCGGGGTGGGTCGGTTCGCGCATGTGCGTAAGGTGCCCGGATGATCGAGCTGCCAGAGGCGTTCGTGCGGACCACCGTCGACCGCGAAGGGGAGCCCGGCGCGACGTGGCTCGCCCAACTCCCCGGGATCCTGGAAGAGTTGCTGGAGCGCTGGTCGTGTGTTCCGGACGGTGGGGTCCTGCACGGGGATGTCGGCGTCATCGTCCCCGTGCGGCGCCGCGACGGTACGACGGCCGTGCTGAAGGTGTCGTTCCCGCACCCGGGCAACGTCCACGAGCCGGATGCCTTCGCGGTGTGGGGCGGGCGCGGGGCCGTTCTGCTGTACGAGCGCGACGACGACCGGTTCGCGATGCTGCTGGAGCGGGCACGGACTTCGACCCTGGCGGAGGCCGGCGAACCGGGGCTCGGCGGAGCGGGGACCGGGCCAGGGGACGACGGGAGCGGCGGTGGCGGCCGGCACGCTCAGGACGACCGGGTGGCGTGCGTCGCGGGGCGGATCAATCACCGGCTGGCCGTCCCCGCGCCTCCCGGGCTGCCCCGCTTGCGGGAGCGGGCCGACGCCTGGGAGGAGCAGCTGCTCCGCGACGCGGAGGAACTGGCGCACGGGCTGTCGCGGCAAGCCGTGGACGCGGCGTTGGCGACCGTCAGCGAACTGGGGCGCGTACAGCCGGACACCCTCGTCCACGGCGACCTGCACCCCGGGAACATCCTGCGGGCCGACCGTGAGCCATGGCTGGCCGTCGACCCCAAGGGGTACGCGGGTGACCCCGCCTACGACGGGGGCACGCTGCTCAAGTCGCGCGCGCTGGTGCTGCTGGAGGCCGACAACCTGCGCAAGGCCCTGCACCGCACGCTGGACGTGTTCGCCGAGGCCGCCGGACTCGACCGTGAACGCGTGCGGCGTTGGGCCCAGTTCCACGCCGTCGACACCGCGCTCTGGGCTCGGCGCCACGGGTTCCGGATGGGGCGCGGCGAGTCCTGGCTGGAGCGGGGCACGGCGTTCGCGGACCGCGCGGCGGGGCTGCTCGCGGAACGTTCGTAGACACCCGGAACGTTCGTAGGCGTCCGGGGTGGGTCCGGGGTGCGTCCAGGGCGCCTCCAGGGTGTCTGGGCGCCCGGGGCCCGGGGCCTGGACGGGGTGCGCGAGCGGAACGTGACGTCCGCTTTCCGCCAGCACGTGCCCCCGTGCGCCCGGCACGGTGAGGGCATGAGAGAGATCGTTACGGGGGAAGTGGCTGGTCCGGGCGCCGGTCCGGACGACGGGTTGGGCGGACCGAGCTCCGACTCGGCCTCCGGACCGGATGCGATGGGGCATTCTGCGCACGGGGCCCGGACGGGGAGCGGGGCCCGGACGGGGGGCCTCGGGCATGGCCCCGCCGGGGATGGCCCGGCCGATGGCGATGCTGGTGGACGTGCCGCTTCCTGGCCCCTGTTGGCACTGCTGCTGGCGGGGCAGTTCATGGCCAGCGTGGACCTGGCGATCGTCAACACGGCCGCACCCTCGGTACGGGAACGGCTGGGCGCCTCGGACGCGCAGGTGGCTCTCGTCGTGTCCGGTTACGTCATCGCGTTCGCCGTACTGCTGATCACGGGGGCACGGCTGGGTTCCGTGCACGGGCACCGCAGGGTGTTCATGGCCGGGCTCGGCCTCTTCACCGTGGCCTCGCTGGCCTGCGGACTCGCGACAGGGCCAGGGGCGCTGATCGCCGCGCGGGTGGCGCAGGGCGTGGGCGCCGCGCTCATGGTGCCGCAGGTGCTCAGCGGGATACAGCTCCACTTCGGGGCCCGCGAGCGGACCCGCGCGCTCGGCTATTACGCGCTCGCGCTGTCGGCCGGAGCAGTGGCGGGGCAACTGCTCGGCGGCGTACTGGTCTCGGCCGACCTGTGGGGGACAGGCTGGCGGCCGATCTTCCTGATCAACGTGCCGGTCGGCATCCTGCTGCTGCTCGCCACCGCACGCTGGATGCCGACCGATCCGCGCGGGGACGCGTACGGAACCGGGCCCCAACGCGCTTACGGGAGGCGTGGGTTGGACCCGGGTGGGGTGGCGCTGTTGTCGGGTGCCGTCCTGCTGGTGATCGTTCCGCTGGTGCTGGGCGGGGACCTGGGGTGGCCGTGGTGGGGGTGGTTGTGCCTGGCCGCGGGTGGTCCGGCCTTCGCCGGGTTCGTGGTGCAGCAGCGGCGGCTCGCGGCGCGTGGCGGGCGCCCGCTGGTCGCCCCGGCAGCGGTACGTAAGCCCACTGTGCGCTGGGGCCTGGCCGCCTTCGGTGCGACGGTCTGCACGTACTTCTCGCTCCTGTTCGTACTGGCCCTCTACCTCCAGGAAGGGCTGGGGAAGAGTCCCGAGTACTCGGGGATGGCGATGGTGACCTGGGTGGCCGCCTTCGGGCTCGCGGGACCGCTTCTCCCACGCGTACCCGAACGATGGCGGCACGCCGTTCCGTTGACCGGCTGTCTCCTGCTGGCCGGTGGATACGCCGCCCTGTGGGCGTACCTCGCGACGGGCCACGGCGCCGGCCCGATGCTGTTCGTGCTGCTGACCCCCGGCGGCCTCGGCCTGGGACTCGGCAACAACGCGCTGATCGGCCACATGACGGCGGCGGTACCTTCCCGCTACGCCACCGATCTGTCCGGGGTGCTCAACACCAACGGTCAGCTCTGGGGCGCCTTCGGAGTGGCTGCCTTCGGCGGCTGGTTCCTGGCCGCCATGGGCCCGGGCGGCGGTGCCGCGTCGGCCCAGCGCGCCATGGAACACGTGACGGCCGGCTTCATGGCCCTCGCGCTCGCCGCGGCTCTGGCCTGCGTTCCGGCGACATCGGAGGCACGCCGGGCACGCACGATGGGCCCGCAACCGAAAGGGCGCCTCTCCTATGAGACGTGACGCCTTCCATGAGACGCCTCCTATGAGACGTGACGCCGCAATGCCGTAACGCGGAGCAGGACGGGACGGTGAGCCCCGTGGATACGACGGAGCCATGGGGCGAGCGGGGCGGGCAGGGCGGATGGGACTGACAGGGACAATGGGGTTGATGGGATCAGTAGGGCCGACGGGAACAGCAGAGGCAGCAGAGGCAGCAGAGCCAGCGGGAACAACGGGGCCGACCGGGCCAGCAGGACTGACGGGGCCGGCAGCGACGAGGTCGGGAGCACAGGACATGCAGGGAACACAGGGAACACGCGCTGCCGAGGAAGAAGCACGAGGAACTGAGGAAGCACGAGGAGCCGAGGAAACAGGGGAAGTCGAGGGAACACAGGGGAGTCAACTGCCGTACGGGGCCGCGCTTTTCGACCTGGACGGCACCCTGGTCGACACCGAGCCGCGCAGCAGGTCGGCCTGGGTCAAGCTGTTCGCGGCGCATGGCGTACCGGTCGAGGCCGCGACGCTCGCGGCATTCGCAGGGCGTCCCGGTAAGGAGGCCATCGCCGAGCACGCCGCCGACTTCCCGGGGTGTACGGCCGAGGAACTGTACGCGGAAGCCAAGGGGTACTCCGAGCACCCCGACCTGCCGCCTGTCGCGCCCGTCCCCGGCGCGGTCGCCCTGCTCCACCGTCTGCGCGAGGCCAGCGTCCCCCTCGCCGTGGTCACCTCGGGCACCCGGGACTACGCACACGGCGAACTCTCGACCCTCGGGGTGCTCGGACTGTTCGACACTGTGATCACCGCCGACGACGTGACTCGGGGCAAGCCGCACCCGGAGGGCTACCTAGCCGCATGCGCCGCCCTCGGTACCGAGCCGGAACGGGCCGTCGTCTTCGAGGACGCCCCCGCCGGAATCGAGGCGGCAAAGAGCGCGGGTGCGTACTGCGTTGCCGTCACCGTCACCCAGCCGGCCGCCACCCTCACTGCCGCCGGGGCCGACCTGGTCGTTCCCGACCTGACCTCGGTGCACTGGCCTGTCGGCGCCGCCGGGTAGGCATCTGCCCCACCGGTGAACTGACCTGACCGCCGACCGGCACGCCGGATCGGACGCGAGGCCGGCCCCGCGCCCTCACATCCCACGCGGGCCAACTCCCGTCCGCATGGCTTGAGTTCATGCACTGCTCCGGCCGCGGAGACCCGGCGTCCGAACTGCCGGGAGCGCTTCGGCAACACGGAACGGGGCCTACCGGTTGCAGCGCACGTGTCATAACCGGATGGCCTTTGTCGCGGGTTCGTCCCCGTCCGAACAGAGTTCCCCTCGCTGCTCACCTCCCTGGCATCGTCCGGGGTGACCGGATCGGCCGAGGAGAGCGAGAAGCACATGTTCCGAATGCATCAGCGCGCAGCCGTACTGGCGGCGGCCACCATGACCGGTGCTCTGCTGCTCACCGCATGCGGAAGCGGCGGTGAGGACGGTGGTGGTAGCGGCGACAGCGGAAAGAAGCCGGACTCGTTAGCTTCGGACGGGCGGAAGGCGGACGGCGCGAAAGGGAAGAACGAGGCGGACATCGGCACCTTGAACGGGTCGCTCAAGGAGGGCGGTGCGAAAATGCAGGACTTCGCCAAAGCGTCCGCACCGGAGTGGAATTTCGCCCGCGCCAACAATAACGATCCGTGCTGGCCGGAGAATCCGTTCGACGAGAACGGCAAACCGAAGCCGGGCGGTGAGATGAAGTTCTGGCCGGACAGCGACGGCGGCTGTGCGGAGCACGGCGGCGACTTCCCGACCTTCTGGACCGGCCGGAAGTGCACAGCGGACGAGATCCGGATCACCTACAGCATGTACCAGGCCACCAGCGGTTTCAAATCAGCCGGCCACCCGCACGACTTCGAGCACATCGACGTCATCTGGAAGAAGAACGGTTCGGACTGGACCCGTTCTGATCTGTGGCTCAGCCAGCACAGCGGGCATGAGAAGGTCTCCTGGAAGGACGCCGAAAGCTGGAACGCCGACCGGGGCAGCGCCGGAAAGGGCCTTGAATTCCCGCGCGTTTTCGTCGGATACGGCGCCCACGCCCTGTTCAACGATCAGGAAGTGGGTCTGAAGGACATCGCGTCCGCCACAAACGACAATGAGTACCGCCAGGCCGATTACCCGGCCTGGTCCGACGAAGGCGGCGGCCTGGTCGAGGTCCATCCGGACGGCGACATGTACAAGAAGTTCGACGAGAACGACGGCTCGTGGGGAGGTACGGCCGATCCCTCCATCCTGGCCGACACCATGTGCGACGACGAAAAACACTCCCGCTAGCCCAGGGATTCCCGGACTCCCCGGACACCCCAGGTTTCCCGGACTCAAGCGAGGGCCCACGAGCAAGCTCGTGGGCCCTCGTTGGTGTTCTCGCCAACACCATTCCCTGTGGGACGAATTGGGCCGGTAACCTGCGGATCACTGTGACGGAAGTGAGAGGCGGCAACATGCGGGTGTACGTCAGCGCCGACATGGAGGGCGTCACCGGACTGGTCGGGGCCGAGGACGTGCAGATGGGCGGCCGGGACTACGAGCGGGGGCGGGCGATGATGACGGAGGACGTCAACGCGGCCGTCAGCGGAGCGCTTCAGGGCGGCGCCGCCGAAGTGCTCGTCAACGACACGCACAGCACCATGCGGAATCTGCTCGTCGACCAGCTGCACCCCCGCGTCGCCCTGGTGCGCGGCAAGCCCAAGCCGATGGGGATGGTGCAGGACCTCGACGCTGACTTCGACGCCATGGTGTGCGTCGGCTACCACTCCAGGGCCGGAACGCTCGGCGTGCTCAGCCACAACTTCATGGGACACGAGATCGAGGACATGTGGCTGGACGAACGCCCCATGGGCGAGATCGGCTTCGCACACGCCACCGCCACGGCGCTGGGCGTACCCGTGGTCGCCCTCTTCGGCGACGACGCGGCCTGCGAAGAGATGCGCGCCTGGGACGACACCGTGCTGACGGCACCCGTCAAGTACGCCCGCGACCGGTTCGCCGCACGCCTGCGCCCCGCAGCCGAGGCCCGCGAGGCCATCACACAGACCACAGCCGACGCCGTCCGCCGCACCGAAGCGCGCACCGCCCAGCGTCCCGCGCCCGACACGACCCCGCACACCCTCGCCGTACGCTGGCAATCGGCCTCCGTAGCCCAGCAGTTGGCCGGCATCCCCGGCGTAACCCGCCACGACGACCGCACGGTCACCACCAACGCCCCCCTGCCCGCCCTCTTCCGCCTCTTCGGCGTCTTCATGAGCGTCGCCTACGCCTTGACGGGCCAGGCGCCGTACTGCTGAGAGGCCGAGCCGCTCGTTCCGCGCTCTTACGGTAGGGACCTAGGTGGGCGCCCTGTTCAAGGAACGGAACCGGAGTCTCCCTGTCCGGTGCCCGCACGGAGTCGTGGTCGGCCTCGGCCCGGGCCTTCGCCCAGGCCGCAGCAGTGCGAAGTGCCGCCACATGCACCTCACGCGCCAGTGGAGAAGCGGGTAGCCGCTCCATTCAGCCGACCCGACGGCGGACGTCCTGGCGGATCCGGTCGGCGCGTGCGGCGAGCGTTTCGAGGTCGTACGAATCCGGGGTGACGCCCGCGGCCGTACGGCCGTCATCGGACACCGTGGCGGCCGAACCGTCGTCGCTCCAGGCACACATGGGCGCCACATAGCTCCGGCCGCCCTTCTTCTGCGGCACGACCACGCAGGTGATCGGTGACTTCGCGCCGGGCGGGGTGATGGTGCGGCGGCGGGGCGGGGACGAGGTGTCGGAGGCGTCCACGGCTCCGTCGAGGATCTTGTCGGCCGAGGTGTCCGCGTCGGCCCGGTCGGAGTTGTACCCGAGGAAGAGATAGCGCTCGTCGCCCGACTCCGACTCGTACCACCCGGCGCGGATTTCGTCGTCCGGTCCGAGGCCGGAGTTGGCGAACCGGGGGTCGTGGCTCAGGTCCTCCGAGAGCGCGAGCCGGCCCCCGTCCACCCGCTTGGGCAGCGACAGTTCGTATGTCGTCCCCCCGGACGCGCCGGAGGACCCGGTCCTCGACTTCCGCATCTCCTGGAGCGCCGAGAACACACTCAGCAGAATGATCACCGCCAGCGCGATCACCACGTACTTCCACCCGCCCCGGCTCTTACGGGGCGGCGGCGGACCCCAGTACGGCGGCCCGCCCGGGTACTGCCCGTACGGCCCCGACGGATACGGGCCCGGCTGCCCTTGCGGTCCGCCGTACGGTCCGGGCTGGCCGTACGGTCCGGGCTGACCGTAGGGGCCTGGCCCCGCGTACGGGCCCGGTTGCGCGTATGGGCCAGGAGGCGGCGCCTGCTGAGACCCGAACGGGCCCTGCCCGTAACCGGGTTGGGGCTGCTGCGACGGCGGGGGCGGCGGTGTGGACATGGCACCTGTCTCTTCACATGGCCCGGGCGACGGGCAGCGGGCACGGCTATGGGCACGGGCATGGGCATGGGGCACGGGCATGGGCATGGCGCTTGGTCGAACACCGTATCCGTGCGCACACATCCGACCGCAATGTGTATCCGCCTCCCCACGCTGCCGGGCACCCGGCTGACGGCGGGACGAGCCCCAGGCGTCACGGTCGGACGGGGCTTCCGGAGGCGGTCGCAAGAGGTGAGGCGCGCGCGAGACTCGGTGAGTACGAATACTTGGACGGCCTCACATCCACGCGCGCACACTCCGCTCGTTGACCTCGCGTAGCTTCGCCGCCAACTCGCGGTCGCGCTGGGTGCGTACGAGCCTGCGCAGGGCGCGCAGCGAGCGCCGTTCGCGTTCGGTTGCCGTGCGTACGGCCGCGATGTGGGTACGCCATGGCCTGCGGCCAGGTCGCGTCAAGGTCAGCCACACACCGTCCGCCCGCACCACGACCGCCGGCTGCTGCCGCGTCTCGTCGTACACGGGTACGCCCCGCCTCACCGGGCGGCACCCGTACGCGCGCCGGCGCCCGTCCCGTGCGTACGTGCCAGGTGCGAGCGCCACAGCACGCGTACGTCCGCCGCGCGGCTCCCGTCCCCGTCCCGCTCGGCCGCCGCGTGCTGCGCCAGGTAACGAACGCAGTCGTCGCATCCGGCGACGGGGAGCGGCGGATGCGGCGTGGGGAATTCGGGGAGGTCGGCTTCGTACTCAACTGGCTTGTACATGGGGGCCTTTGCTCGTCGTGCCTGTTTCCTGGTCGCAGTGACGAGCATCACTCCGCATGGCTACGCTTACTAGGAGTAGCCATGTGCGAGGGAACGAAGGAACATCGCCGATGCCCGCACCCCGAGAGCTGGACCCCACAGATTCCGTAGCCGCCTACCTCGGCCACAAGGTCCGCTGCGAACGCGAAAAGCTGGCTTGGCGGCAAGAGGACCTTGCCGCCAAGGTCTTCATCTCCCGTGTACGCGTCACCAAGATCGAGCTGGGCACCGACCCGCCCAACCCGGCTGTCGCCGGTCGCTTGGACCAAGTGCTGGGGTTGGGGAACGACTTGGAGTACCTGTCGAGGCTCCTCGCCAGGGCCCAGTTCCGGGACTATGCGAAGGCGTACCTCGCCCGCCAGCTTGAGGCCACTGCGATGCATGACTTCTCGATCGTCATCCCTGGGCTTCTCCAGACGGAGGCTTACGCGCGGGCGCTGATGCTCGACGTGCAGACAGGCGATCAGGCCGAGGTGGACCGCTACGTCGAACGCCGGATCGCTCGGCAGGAAGTGTGGGCCCGTGAGGAGCCCCCGTGGATGTGGGCCGTCATCGACGCGGCCGTATTGCGTCGCCTCATGGGCAACAGGAAAGCGATGCGCGATCAGTTGTCGAGGCTGCGCGAGATGTGCGACAGGCCGCAGGTCAATGTTCAGTTCCTCCCGGAAACGGCGATCGCGATCCCGGGTTCCATCTCCCTCATCACGATGCCGAACGGCGATCAGGGAGCCTATACGGAGGGCTTCGAGACAGGCGCCTACACCGAAGAATCGAGCAGTGTTGCGCACTTCCAGCGGGTCTATGATCGGTTGCACGCCAACGCGTTGAGCGCGGACGCGTCCACAGAGCTGATCGAGAAGGCCATCGAGGATTACTCATGATCGACCTGAGCACCACCGTGTGGCGCAAGTCCAGCTACAGCGGACCGACCAACGACAACTGCGTCGAGGTCGCCGACAGCATCCTCCCCCTTGTCCCCGTCCGGGACTCCAAGGCCATCGAACGCCCCGCTCTCACCTTCGGCGTCAATGCATGGTCTTCCTTCATCGGACACCTCAAGAACCCCTCATGACGCCGGCCACGTGGCGCAAGTCCAGCTACAGCGGTAACGACAATGACGACTGCGTTGAGGTGGCCCACAACACCCCCGCACTCGTCCCCGTCCGGGACTCCAAGGCCGTGGAGGGGCCGGTGCTCACCTTCGGCCCCGGCGCCTGGGCCTCGTTCATCGACCACATCAAGGACTCCGCATGACAACCACTGCGTGGCGCAAGTCCAGCTACAGCCTTAACGACAACGCCAACTGCGTCGAGGTAGCCGACAACACCCCCGGCGCCTCCGGGACTGCCCGCACCGTCGCCGTCCGGGACTCCAAGGTCACCGAAGGCCCCGCTCTCACGTTCAGTAGGGGCGCGTGGGCGAACTTCGTCGGGGGCGGGGCGTTTCTGGCCGCCGAACTGTCGTTGCCGATCAAATAGGGGCGTCGGCAGGCGAGTTGGGCGTTAGGGGTGTGCGGCGGGGTTACGTTATGCGCGTCTCGTCGCCCGCATGCGAGGGGACGGCCCCCGAACGGTGCTAGCCACACCGCATCGAGGGCCTACACCGTCCAGTGGAAGACGCCACCAACGATGCCCAGCGATCGTAGCGCGCCAAAGCGTGCGCCTTTCCTGCAAACCCCGGAATCCCTCATCGACAACGTCGAGTTGTCGGCCACCTCGCTGCGGTTGCTGCAGGCGATGGTGAAGCTCCCGCCGCGCAACGCCCGTAACAGCGACGCTGTCGCACGCGGCCTGCGGATGGGCAAGGACCGTACGAACGCGGCCCGTAAAGCACTGCGCGAGAACGGGCACTGGCACGCGCGTAAGCGGCAGAACGTACGCGGGGAGATCCGCGACCAACGACTGGCGTCCCTCCCGCCGTTGCGTACGAGGGCGGAGACAGCGGCCGGTTGGGGCGCGGCGGAGGAGGCCGCGCGGCTCGGCAAGGACACGGCGGACTCGCGCCGTCTTGGGGTGCGCATCCTCAACTCGAACGAGTGGCTCGCGTCACCGCGCCCGTCGCCCCCACCGCGCCCGTCAGTCCCACCGCGCCCGCCGCGTCCTGAACCGGCCGCCGGTTCACCCGCTCCCCGCCCCACCCGGCGACGCCCCCAAGGGGACGAGAAGGAGAAAGACCACCACACCCCCCTCCCCGTCCCCGCACCGGCGACAGCCCCGGCGGCTCCGCCAGCCCCGTCGGATCCGCTGACCCCGACAGCTCCGACGCCCTCACATCCGGGTGGGCCAACCAACCTGGGTGGGCCAACCAACCTGGGTGAGCTGAGCGGCCCTCTCGCCCCGTACGCGCAGCGCGCGGAACGTACGCTCCTCGCCCTGCGCAGCGCGTCACCCCCGCTGGTCCTCACGCACGCGGAGGCCGGCGAACTCGCCCAGATCGCCGGTCACTACCTCCTGCGCGGTGAGAGCCCCGAGACGCTGCGCGCCGTTGTCACACACGGGCTGCCGCCGGAGGGCGTCCACTGCCCGTACGGGTTCGTGCGGGCACGTCTCCTCCGTTACGTGCCACCCGTACCAGCCGAGTGGCCCGCCGTACTGGAGGAGCGGCCCGCCGCATCCGGAACGCCCCCGGTCGCACGGGCGGAGCCCTGCCCGGGCGGCCCCGTCACCGTTCTGCGTGCAGGCAAGGGGTGGCGCGCGGCCATGGCGGTAGCGGGGTACGTGGAACGGGAACGGAGTGACGGCCTCAGTTCGGGCTGAACCAGCGGGTGAGGGGCGGCGAGCCGGTGGGTGAGTGAAGAGTGAATTAACCACCGGGGTCCGTGGGTAGACCACAGGCAGGCCGAGGCCCCGGACACCACAATTGTCCGGGGCCTCTCCTGTGCTGCGGTGCTGGTGTGCAGATGTGCTGCTGTGCAGATGTGCTGCTGTGCCCGCTTCCGTCAGAACCGGAAGAGGAAGGACGCGTTGCGGTCCTTCACGCACTTGTTCGGGAACGTGTGCTCGAAGCTGACGCGGCTGCCCTTCCAGTAGCCGTCGATCGTGACGGTGGCCGGGTCGTACTGCTGGGTGCAGGCGCCACTCTGGTTCAGACCCACCAGGCTCTGGAACGCACCGTCCACGCGCTCCAGGTCGTCGCACGCCTTGAGGGCGTTGGGGTGGTCACTGGCCGGACCCGCGGGTCCGCACTCCAGCGTGACGACACGCTCCGGAATCATGGTTCCCGTGAACCCGGTGGGCCCGACGGCGAGAACGAGCTTGGACTGCGAGTCCTTGGGCTGAGGCGCGGCGTCGGCCGTCCCCGCGGTGCCGGCGGCCACGGCCAGACAGCTCGCGGTCGCCGTCAGCACGGCCGCGATTCCCTTGGCTTTCTTGCGCATAGTGAGCACTCCCTCACTCGAAGTTGTGGTTGCGGGAAGGAGTTTGGCGGATGCGAGCGTCTTCCGTGTCGCCGCTCCTCCATGTTCGGTCACGATATGCGGACATGGTGTGGCTGATATGCGGACACGGTGCGGCGTGGGCGTTTACAGGTGAACGGTGATTACTCGTGACCGAGATCACCCGGCGCCCGGTCACTTTGGGCGGATGTAAGGGCTTGGAGTCAGATGCCGCATGCGCCGTCCGTCACCCGGAATCGACCGAAAACGATCGAAGCCCCGCGCTGGACGGGGCTTCGCTGTGCGGGAGGGGTTCCTCGGTGTACCGCAAGGATCAGCACCGAGGTCTCAAAGCTCAGCGGAGGCACAGGGCCCGGCGGAGGCGGAGGGCTCGGCGACGACATGCGCCTCGCCTGCACCGGCGGGGCGGAGGGCGCCACCGGTGGCGCGAGCCTCTCCCCGCTGCCACGGAGGCCGACGACGGCGGAATTTCCCCGTCCCTTCGGCTTCACGCGCTTGCGGTTGCGGTTGCCAGCAGTGCCGTGCGTCAGGGAGCGAGAAGCCAGGTGGTGCACACGGGGTTTACTGAGTGCTGTTCTGATCGGCTCCGATCCTTTGGCGGATATGTTCGGAAAGTGGGTAGACCCTCTCGGGGGGAAGCTTGCCCATTGCCACGTCAGGTTTGCCCGCGCGTACATCTGAGTGTATTTCACGTACGAGGTCTGTGATGTCGGTGATATCTGTGATCCACCTGTCCGCGTAGAGGTCAACCGCCCCCCGGGAGAGGCCGATCTGGATCGCCCTGGATGCGAGTGGTGCGAGGCCGCTGGAGAAGTTGAGTGGCTGGCTGTGTAGGCCCAGACCTGAACGGTCGATGCCAGTACGCAGGCTGGTGCACATCAGGAGCTTCCTGGGCCGTGTCTTGTGCACATATGCGAGCAGCGGCGTTCGTAGCTGCGTTAGCTTTCCTGGGGTCAAGAGGTGGGGCACAATGGGGTCATGATGCCACCCAATCACGACGTTCAGGTGCTTGCTGCGGCCCGTAGGTATGTGATGCGGGGGCGGCCGTACATGAAGTTGCAAGGTTGGAATCTTCGGAACGTTCCGGATGATGTTTCCCGAGATTTTGGCATCAGCTTCCACCGTATTTCCGAAAGTGCAACGGATGCCGACATCACGCTCCTCCTGCACGGCGACTGGAGGGCTAAGATCACCGCATCCTGGATGGCTGCGATGACCTCGCGATACTGGTTCGGGGAGCTGATCGGATCACTTTTGGTGAGCGGAGAAGAAGAGCGGGCCGCCAAAGGTTACAGTTTTGCTCTTACCTCTTTTGCTAGGCCGCAGGACATGGCCCTCCTGCAGGACTACATTCAAAAGTCCCTAGACGAAGGAAGGTCGAACAGTGCCTTTGGGTGGGCGTTGGCAGGGTGGAAGCACCATCACGCTGAGCGACAGGGGACTCTTGAGTCAGTGTCCATCAGGTCTACCGAACCCTCCTGGATTTCGGAACTGGGTTCTCCGGCCGAGCTGGACCTCATAGCTTTTCTTCAAGTTTGGGTGGCCACTTACGGCGGTAAGGTGCCGCGAACAGACGCCGCCTTCTCCCCAGTGAGTTTCTTTAGAGAATGGGTCCCCGTGCGAGGGGGAGAGAAGTGGTCGTTGGTTGAGGAGGAGTCCAGGCGCGCAGCGCTGGATCAGCGACTCCGGGAGTCTTCGGCCATCCCTGGAGAAGTGCGCGATGCCGATCCCCTGGCAGTAGCGGCCGACGTAGACGGCAGGACAGTTCTGCACGGGCTTGCTTCCGGCCTGCAGGCCGGAAGCTGGGCTGTCACCGATGAATCGCTGGGTCGGGGCACCACAAGATGTGAGACCTTCAGTGATGTGGAGACGGCTGCCAGACGTATGACTGAATTGAGCTTTTCTTAGTTTGCTGCTCTTCAGGGGCGATGCCAAGGACCACCGTTGACGCTGATCTCTGCATGTCCAACAGGCCCTCGGATCGTCACTTCACCCTCCGGGTAGGGGTACGAAACGCCAGGGACGCGGTGAAATCCGTCGCCATCCGCGTTCGGCATTCGCAAGACGACGCCGGGACCATTACCCATCTGACTGCAGTCAAGTGCCATATCTGCGTAGTCCGTGGTCCACGAGGTGAATACGCTGTCTGTGGCTCCGTCTCCTCCGACGTGGCGTTGCACGTCACTGTGACCGCCCCTTGGTTCCGCTCTCCCTCCAAGAGCGTCCTGGTACATCTTCATTTGCCAAGCGGGATCGTTTTCGGTTGCATAACTGACGCCTCTGTAGAGGAAAGGTTCCTCGGCCGGGTCCCAGCTTCCTCCGTTCGGACATCCCCCATCCACCGGTGCCAGTCCCAGCGGGTCAGCCCACGTGTGTGGGTTCTCCACGTACGCCACCGGGTTCGGCGCGGGTCCCAGCCCCAGTGGGTCCGGGGAAAGATAGCGGGCCGTCTCCGGGTCGTAGTGGCGGTGGAAGTTGTAGTGGAGGGCTGTTTCGGGGTCGAAGTATTGGCCGGGGAAGCGGAGGGGGGTGTAGGTGGTGGCGTCGGTGTTCCAGGTGGTGGTGCCCCAGAGGGTGCGTTGGGTGTGCCAGGCGGTGGTGCCGTCTTCGGTGACGAGGGCGGTGGGGGTGCCGATGAGGTCGGTGACGATGGCGAAGAAGCGGGTGTCGACCTCGCGTTGGGTCGTCTCGTCGGTGATGCGTTCCGTTTGGGAGATCGGGTGGAGGCCCCGGTGGTTCCAGGTGAGGGTGACCGGGTTCGGGAGGGAGGGGCCCGTGGTGGTCTGTTCGATGAGGGTGGGGCCGTCCCAGGTGAAGTCCACCCGCTCCGTCACCGAGTGTTTGGCGATGCGGCGGCCCAGGGGGTCGTACGTGTAGTGCCAGGTGGTGCCGTCGGGGGTGGTGACCTGGGTGAGGTGGTCTTCGGCGTCCCAGGTGTAGCGCCAGGTGTCCGGGCGGCGTGAGAGGCGCCTCTTCTGGCGGGTGGTGACGCGGCCTGCCGCGTCGTGTTCGTAGCGGAGGCGGCCTGCGGTGCGGATGCGGGTGCCCGCGTAGGTGCGGGGGCCTTGGGCTTCCGTACCCGGGTGCGTGGTGGGCCAGTGCGCCGCGGTCTGGTTGCCCGCCTCGTCGTAGGCGTAGGACTCCGTCCAGTCCCGGGCGCTGACGGCTGTGACGCGTCCGGTCGCGTCGAGTGCGTAGCGGCTGGTGCCCTCGCGGGAGTCGTCGACCGCGATGAGGTGGCCGTCCGGGCGGTAGGTGTACGAACGCTGCCAACCCTCCTCGGCAGAGCGGGGGTTGAGGGCCTGGCCGGTGAGGCGGCCCGCCGGGTCCCAGGTCCAGGAGAGAGACGCCCCGTCGCCGAGGGTGCGTTCGCGTTCGTGGCCGGCCGCGTCGTGCGAGGAGGTCAGGGTGTGGCCGTCGGCGGTGAGGGCTGTGCGGTTGCCCGCCGCGTCGTAGGTGTACGTGCTCACCGCGCCGGTCGGTGTCGTGCGGCGTGTGGGGCGGCCGAGCGTGTCGTACGCGTGGGTGAGGGCGCGGCCGTTGACGAGTTCGGTCTTGAGACGGCCGGCCTTGTCGTACTGGCGCAGTAGTTCGGCGTCGGGGCTGTGGGCGTGGGTGAGGCGCCCCGCCGGGTCGTACGTGTACGTCGTCACCGCGCCGGCGGCGTCCTTGCGTACGGTGCGGCCGAGCACGTCCCGTTCGTAGGAGGTTCTCTCACCCAACGGCGTGGTGCGTGACGCGAGTTGGCCCGCCGCGTCCAGTTCGTAGGAGTGGCGGCGGCCGTCGAAGTCCGTTTCCGCCACGAGGCGGCCTGCCGCGTCGTAGTCGTAGGACCAGGTCAGCCCCTGGGGATTGGTGACCTCGGTCAGGCGCAGGCGGGCGTTGTGGGTGAAGGTGTAGCGCACCCCGTCGGGCCCGGTGCGGGCGCTGAGGAGGTCGAAGTGGGTGTACTCGTAGGTGGTTTCGCCGCCCGCCGCGTCCACATGGCGGGTGCAGTTGCCCTCGCCGTCCCACTCCCAGTGCTCGGCCGTGCCGTCCGGGCCGGTGCGGATGAGCGGCTTTCCCTCCACGGTCCAGGACAGGCGGACGGTCTCGCCGAGGGGGTTGGTGACGAGGACGGGTCGCCCGAAGGCGTCTCGTAGGTACGTCGTGACGGGGCTGGGGCCGTCAGGCGCAGGGGGAGGCTCGGTGATCTCCAGGGGCAGGCCCGCCTCGTCGCAGTGAACCCGGGTGACATGGCCGAGCGCGTCGGTGACGGAGGTGAGGCGTCCTGCGTCGTCGTAGGTGTAATGGGTGGTGGCGCCGGAGGACTCCGTGCTGCGGACGCGGTTGCCGCGCTCGTCGTGCACGTGCTCCCACGCGGCGCCGTCCGGTCCCGCGTAGCGGCTCAGAAACCCGGCGTCATCGTATGCGCAGGTGACGGCCGTTCCGTCCGGGCGCAGCACCCGGACGACACGGCCCTCGGCGTCCCGTTCGAGGCGGGTGGTGCGGCCCAGCGCGTCGGTGTGGGCGAGCACGCGGTGGCGGGTGTCGCGTTCGGTGCGGGTGGTGGCGCCGGTGGGGTCGGTGAAGGCGACTACCTGGTCCTTGTCGTTGACCAGGCAGTACGAGACGTCGCCCGGCGCGTCGGTGACCTTGGTGACGCGGTGGCCGGTCGCGGGGTCGACCGGGCCGTACTCGAAGGTGACGCACATGTGACCGTCGACGCCGGACTGCCATACGCAGCGGTCGTGCTCGTCGTAGGCGTACTCGTAGCGTGAGTCGTTGGTGTCGGTCCAGGAGGTGATGCGGCCCTCGGCGTCGTAGCCGAAGCGCAGCGGGCGGCCGGCGGAGCCGGTGACCTCGGTGAGGTTGCCGTGTGTGTCGTAGCCGAAGCGCACGACCTCCAGGTCTCGGCCGTCCGGTCCGGCGGCTGCCAGGTGGAGAGCGGCGATGCGGCCCGCTTCCTGGTCCGTCTCGACCCGTACGTGGTAGCCACCGGAGTGCACGAGGGACAGCGGAACGCCGTGCTCGTCGTACTCGAACGTGATGCGGTTGCCGTTGCGGTCGGAGATCTCTTCGAGCAGTGCCACGCCCTCGCAGCCCGCCGGGCCTCCGGGCCCGGTGAAGTGCAGCACCTCGCACGTGCCGGGGTCGGTCAGTACGTAGTCACCCTCGCTGGTCCGCTCCAGCGCGCGGCGGGGGCCCTTCTCCGGCAGCACGGGCGTGCCAGGCTCGGGGTGGGGATAGGCCACCAGCAGGTTGCTCTCCCCGTGCAGGACGACGCCTTCCGCGTCGATCTCCAGGCGCTGGTCGACGGTGCTCGACCAGGTGGGTCCGAACCAGCGGCCCGCACGGTAGGAGGACTCGAACTGGCGGCGGAAGACCAGCGGCAGCACCCCGGGCAGGGTCAGGTCGGTCTGCGGCATGAGCATGCGGCCGGTGGCGAAGTCGACCGGGTCCTTGCCGGTCTCCTTGTCTCCCCCCTCGCGGCTGGCGTTGTCCGGTTCCTTGTCGAGCGACTCGCGCCCGGGACGCTCGGATTCGGGACCTGACTTCGGCGGGCGCCCGGACGGGGCCAGGTCGTCGGCGTGCCTCGCGCCCGAACGGCTCGCGCGGGCTGCGACACCCGCCGCCCTGCCGGAACCACCCGTGATCACGTCGAACGCGCCACCGCCGATGAACGCCTCCGGGTCCTGGAGAAAGGACTGGTACGCCTGCTTCACCGCGCCTGTGGGGTCGTTCGCGAGGGCCTTGAATCCGGCGGCCGTGCTGTTGAGATTGGTCTGGTACTCGTCGGGGTTCAGGACGTTGTGCGGAGTGATGGGGCTCATGCCCTTGGCGAAGTTGAGAGCGCTGGACCCGGTGTTCGCGAACCCGCCGATCCGGTGCTCGACGGCCAGCAGCCCACCCGTCAGACCGCTGCGTGCCTGCTGGGCGTAGGAGGGCTTGGGCGGCGCCGCGTCCCGGGCCGCCTCCGTCTGTGTGTTCGCTGCCCGTGCGGCCTCGTCGCGCTGACGGCGTGCTTCGGCGAGCTTCTCGCGGGCCTCCTGCATCTGGGCCTCGCCCGGATCGTCGGCCGGGGGCCTGTCGGGCAGGGAGCCGGGGACGCGCTCCTTTTCCGGTATCTCCTTGTACGCCTTCAGAGCGTCGTTGTAGAAGGAGACGTTCGACTGGTGGCGGTCGGAGGCCGCCTTGCCCTTGTTGAACAGGGTGATGGCGTCCGCGGCCTCTGCCTGGGCCCAGTCGACCGTGCGCGAGAAGTCCGCCAGTGCCTTGGCCGCCTTCTCGCAGGCGTCGGCCGCCTTGAACCACTTCTTGGGCTGTGCCTCGACCGATCTTCGGAACGCGTCCGCCGTCTCACCCTTCAGGTGCTGCGAGTCCAGGCCCTTCAGGCCGCGGCCCACCTGGTTGAACGCTTTCTGGAAGTCGCGCAGGTGGTCGGCCGTGGAACGGAGCTTGGTGGGCGAACCGTGGATGAGCTTGTTCGCTTCCTCCGTCTCGCCCAGTTCGCGCTCCGCGACGTTGCCGCCGGTCTTGTTGGCGATGACGTCGCCACCGGAACGGGTGAGGTCGGCCGCCGTTCCCCAGCCCGCCTTGTCCATCTGGTCGGCAGCGAAGTTGGCGCCCTTGTTGAGCACTTCGCCGCCGGTCTCGACGGCGCCCTCGATCTTGTCCTCTACGGGGTCGGGGACGAAGTCGTGGTAGGCGTCCTTGGCCGAGTCGGTGAGCGCGCCGAACGCGTCGCCCAGCCCCATCAGCCCGCCGCCCCTGCGCTGCCGGTCTCCCCGGCACCACCGGGCTCCCCGCCCTCACCCGGCTTCCCCTCGCTGCGGCCGATGAGCGCTCCCCCGATGCCGACGTCGGCGAGACCGTCCTCGCTGGCGTACGGATTGCCCGCCGGCGTCAGAGCGTTGACCGTGCCGTTGATCGCGATGCTGCGGTAGCGGTCTTCCTCCCACGTCATCCCGGCCGAGAGGCCCAACTGTTCTGCGATGGCGTCCGCCTCGGCCATCAGGCCCCGCACGCCCCACTCCCACTGCTCGCAGAAGCCTTCGAAGGACTCGCTGAGCGCGTCGTCGCCGACCTCCATCTTGGTGAGCGACATCTCGTTGAACCCGCTTCCCTGCGCGGCGTCCACGTCGGTGCCGACCTCGCGCAGCTCGTTCAGTACGCCGCGGATTCCCTTGGTCAGCCCTTTGACCGTGCTCTCCGGAACCTTCAGTTCCGCGCCTGGACTGCTCAGTACGCCTTCCGGCACCGTCAGGCCCTGGCTCTGTTCCCCGCCCTCGGCCACCTCTGCCCTCCCCTGGCAAGCGGCTCTCCCGCGTCGCACACCGTATCGCCATGTGATCGAACGGTTGCAAGAGGTGTGAGAGTGCTTCTGGTGACCTGCCGGTGATCCACGTATCCGACCGTTCTCAGCCGTCACCTCCTCGTCCGGTCGTGCGGTCGGCGGGGGCAGCCCGGCCCGGCGTCTCTGTGGTCGGCTTCGCGGGCTGGAGCGCTGACGGAGGGGCCGCTCGACTCACGGGCGCTGCGCGTGGGTGTGCCTGATGTGGTCCATGAGGGCGGGGGCGGGGGAGAGGTCGCGGCCGAGGTGGTGGGCTGCTTCGTGGGCGGTGTGGGTTTGGTGCTGCCAGCCGAGGGAGGCCAACTGGGCCTCCGGGGAACGCTTTTCGCCCTCGGGGAAGAGGGACGGCAGGTGGATGTCGAGTTCTTGGGAGAGCGCGTTCAGCTGGGGGTCGTCGGTCACCTCGCCGATGCCGTTGCCGTGTTCGACCGCGATACGGCTGCCGGAGGGGGACAGCCGGTCGATCTCCTTGAACAGCCGCTCCTCGTCCTCCGGCGTCAGGTAGGGCAACAGCCCCTCGGCCAGCCATGCGGTCGGCAGGGTGGAGTCGAAGCCCGCGGCCTCCAGCGCGCCGGCCCAGTCGTCGCGCAGGTCGAAGGGGAGAGGGGTGTGCGCGCATGCGGCAGTGGCGCCCTTTTCCCGTAGGACGCGCAGCTTGAATTCCAGTACGAGCGGCTGGTCCAGCTCGAAGCAGTGGACGCCGTCGGGCCAGGGGAGGCGAAAGGGGCGGGTGTCCAGCCCCGACGCGAGGATGACGACCTGGCGTATGCCGTCACGGGCAGCGCCGGTGAGGAAGTCGTCGAAGACGCGCGACCGTACACCGATGTACTGCGTGAGCAGCGTCCACATCTCCTCGGGTGCGTCCGCGTGGTCGCGCAGTTCCTCGGGCGAGGCGGGCAGCGGCGTGGACGGGTTCGCCGCCGCGAGGAAGTCGGCGGCGTACGGGTCGTTGATCAGCGCGTCAGGGCGCCGGGACTCCAACGCTCTGCCCGTGGCGACCGCCAGGGCCGTGGCCCCGATGCCGGACACGATGTCCCACTGCTCCCGTATTGGATGTGCTTGGTCCGGCTGTTCACGGTCCGGCTGCTCCCGGCCCGGATGTGCTTGGTCCGGCTGCTCCCGATCCGGCTGCGCTTGGTCCGCGTTCACAGATGTGCCTCCAGAGGGCTGGGCGTTCACCGGTTGGAGAGACGGCTGAGGGGGCTCGTGTGCCGGAGTCGCACACGCCGCGCTCTCGCGCTCCGCGCCGGACGCTACAAGGTGCACAGTGCATGTAACTAGACGCCACTTCCGGCTGTCCCGCCCCACAGGGCGAGGATTTACCGGCTCTGGGGGGAGTTGTGGGCCTGCGTTGACCTGGGGGTCGCGTGGCCCGGCATCCCGCCTCCGGCGCGTGATCGCGTTCGCCCGTACCGTCACGGCCGGCTGGGCCGTGAACTCGGCTACGGCGGCGGGTACGTGTGCACGACGTGCGCCCAGCGTGCCGTGCCCGCGAGGAGGAAGCAGAGGGCGGGGGCGGTCCACCAGGGGGAGAGGGTCTTGCGGAGGAGGCAGGCGAGGAGCAGGGCGGCGGTCGAGCAGGCGACGGTGAGGAAGCAGGCGACTTCGATGCCGGTCAGGGTGTGTTCGTCCAGCTCGTCCCGTGGGGCGATGGTGAGCGCGCAGTAGAGGCCGCCTGCGGCCAGCACGTTGAGCACCAGGAGCGGGAACCCGCACAGGGCCCGGACCAGGCGCTCCAGGCCCCCGCTTCGGTTCTCCCTGATGGCGGTGCCGGTGTCGGCGCGGGTGCCGGTGTGGTTGGCGGTCTCGGACTCGGTCCCGGACCCGGTCTCGGTGCCGATGCCGCCCCCTCTGGCTCGTGCCGGTCGTCCCCCGCGCCTCCGGGGTCAACTCGCCCCATCCGCAAGGGCCTTGAAGTGGTCAACCGTAGAAACGGTTGGCCCGTACTTCAACGGGTCAAGAGGGGCATGCCGTACGTTCCGGGCGGCTGAGGTGTTCGGGGGCACGGATTGGTCGAGACCTATTGCCGAGCCGTCGGCAGGCTCGTAGCCTCCTGCGGAAGTTGTGCAGTGCGAAACAAGCGTTGCGCAGTCTGCAACGCCGAGAGGCTTGGGGGTCTCGACGTGAGGATGTCCGTACGGGTTGCCGCTTCAGTGGCGGCATTGGGGATGGCCGGGTCGGCGTTGGCAGGATGCGCGCCCTCCACATCGGACGACGGTGCGAAGGGGGACGAGAAGAGCGGGAAGCTGCGGGTCTGGCTCTTCAGGGAGGTCGGCAACAAGCCCAAGGAAGAGGTTGTCGACAACGTCGTACGGCGCTTCGAGAAGAAGCACAAGGACGTCACGGTCGATGTGCAGTACATCCCCGTCGACAGCCGCGCGGAGAAGATCAAGGGCGCCTTCAACGACCCCGATTCGGCTCCCGACGTGATCGAGTACGGCAACACTGACACGGCCGGTTATGTGGCCGACGGCGGACTCGCGGATGTGAGCGAGGAGTTCGGCGGCTGGGAAGCGGCCAAGGACGCCGATCCGACGGCCAAGGAGTCGGTGACCGTCAAGGGCAAGCAGTACGGGGCGCCCCTGTTCGTCGGGGTGCGCGCGCTCTACTACCGCACCGACGTGTTCAAGGACCTGGGACTCAAGCCGCCGAAGACCCTCGACGAGGTGGCCGGTACGGCGAAGAAGATCCGGGCGGAGAACAAGGACATGTACGGGCTCGCGGTCGGCGGCGCCTACACCTACGGCGCCATGCCGTTCATCTGGGCGCACGGCGGGGAACTGGCGCGGGAGCGCGGCGACGAATTCTCGGCCGGTATCGACAGCGCGAAGGCCAGAAAAGGCATCAAGGCGTACACGGAGCTGTTCGGGGACGACAACTGCCCCGCGGGCAAGTGCGCCAAGATGGGCGGCAACGAGACCGTCGAGGCGTTCGCGGGCGGCAAGGCCGGAATGGCGATCGGCGGCGACTTCAACCGGCAGGCCATGGAGGACGGCAAGGTCAAGGGCGACTACGGAGTCGTTCCGCTTCCGGGCCTCAAGGAGGGCGACATCGCGCCCGCTTTCGCCGGTGGCAACAATGTCGGCGTTCTCAAGAGCACCTCGCACCGCACCCTCGCCGTCGAGTTGATGAAGGAGCTGGGAGGAAAGCAGACGCAAGAGGAACTCTTCGAGGCGATGGGGTTCCTGCCCACCTTCACCGACACCCGCGAGAAGGTCGCCCAGAAGGAGCCGTTCGTCAAACCCTTCGTCCGGACGCTGGACGCGGGAACGAAGTTCGTGCCCGCCAGCCCCGCATGGGGAGAGATCGACGCCTCCATGATTCTCCCGGGAATGTTCCAGGAGATCGTCAGCGGACAGCAGGACGTGGAGGGGGCGGCCGGTGAAGCGGCCAAGAAGATGGACGAGGCGTTCGTGAAGTGAGCGCGGCCACCACCGTCGCCGAGCGGCCAGGCACGTCACCGGAAAAGCCGGTGCGTGCCACGGGCAAACGGCGCGGACCACGCCGCCAGGGAGGGCCCTGGACACCCTGGCTCTACCTCGCGCCGGCCCTCGTCGTCCTCGCGGGACTGCTGATCTATCCGATCTACCAGCTCGGCCTGATCTCCTTCCTCGAATACACCCAACTCCAGGTGAGCGGTGGTGAGCCCACCACCTTCCGGGGATTCGGCAACTATGCCGAACTCTTCGGCGACAGCCAGTTCTGGGACGTTCTCCTGGCGACCCTGCTGTTCGCCGCGGCCTGCGTCGTGGGCACCATGCTGACCGGCTGCTCGCTGGCCGTACTCCTCACCCGGATACGGCCGCTGCCGAGGCTGGTGCTGATGCTGGCCGCGCTCGGCGCGTGGGCGACACCCGCCATCACCGGCTCGACCGTGTGGGTCTTCCTCTTCGACCCCGACTTCGGACCCGTCAACAAGGTGCTGGGACTCGGTGACTTCTCCTGGACGTACGGGCAGCTGAGCGCGTTCGCGCTGGTCTTCTTCGAGGTCGTCTGGTGCTCATTCCCGCTGGTGATGGTGACGACGTATGCGGGAATCCAGGCCATTCCGAAAGAGGTGCTGGAAGCCGCCTCCTTGGACGGCGCGAGCGTGTGGCGTACGTGGCGCAGCGTCATGGCGCCGATGCTCAGACCGATTCTGATTGTCGTGACCATCCAGTCCATCATCTGGGACTTCAAGGTGTTCACCCAGATCTATGTGATGACGGGCGGCGGCGGCATCGCGGGACAGAACCTCGTCCTCAACGTGTACGCGTACCAAAAGGCGTTCGCCTCCTCGCAGTACAGCCTCGGCTCTGCGATCGGCATCGTGATGCTGGTGATCCTGCTCGGAGTGACGCTGGTGTATCTGAAACTGCTGCGCAGGAACGGGGAGGAGCTGTGAGCGAAGCGCGTGTCGTGAATGGCGGGCGTACAGTGGCAGTTGAGCGTGCGACGGGCGTCGGAGTACGGCGCTGGATTCGGAAGCCGTGGCGGCTCGCGGCGGAGGTGGGCGCGCTGCTGATCGCGGTCGTCGTCGCCTTTCCGCTGTACTGGATGGTGCTCTCGGCCTTCAAACCGGCCGGGGAAGTCCGCTCGGAACGGCCGGTTCCGTGGACGCTCTCGCCGTCGCTCGACTCTTTCCGGCGCGTCTTCGAGCAAGGCGATTTCGCCCGGTACTTCGCCAACAGCGTGCTCGTTGCCGGAAGTGTCGTCGTCGCCTCGGCGCTGATCGCGTTTCTCGCGGCGACGGCCGTGACCCGGTTCCGCTTCCGGCTCCGTACGACGCTGCTCATTCTCTTCCTGGCCGCGCAGATGGTGCCGGTGGAGGCCCTCACCATTCCGATGTTCTTCCTCATGCGGGACTTCGGCGCGCTCAACAGCCTCGTCTCGCTGATCCTGCCGCACCTCGCCTTCTCGCTGCCCTTCGCGATCTGGATGCTGCGCGGATTCGTGAAGGCGGTGCCGGAGGCGCTGGAGGAGCAGGCGTTCATCGACGGGGCCAGCAGGACCCGTTTCCTGTGGCAGATCCTCTTCCCCCTCGTCTTTCCCGGCCTTGTCGCCACGAGCGTCTTCTCGTTCATCTCCACCTGGAACGACTTCCTGTTCGCGAAGTCCTTCATCATCAGCGAGGTCGAGAACTCGACCCTGCCGATGGCGCTCCTGGTCTTCTTCGACGCCGAGACGCCCGACTGGGGCGGCGTCATGGCCGCCTCCACCGTGATGACCGTGCCCGTGCTGATCTTCTTCGTATGCGTACACCGCCGCCTCGTCTCGGGACTGGGCGGAGCGGTGAAGTGAGGGTCGGTGAGAGCGCGGTGACGTGAATGCCCCGGTGAGCAAGCGTGCGGTGAAGTGAAGGTGCAGTGACGTGAGAGAGATGCAGTGACGTGAGAGGAGCCCCAAGGTGAGCTGGTCAGGACTTGTACCGCGCCCGGAGGGTGTACGGGAGCGCGAGGGCACGCCCTTCGCGTGGGGGAGTGGCACCGCGCTTGTCGCCGGTCCGGGGACGGAAGGGGTGGCGCGGTGGCTGCGGGCGCAGGCCGCCCTGCCGTTCGAGGACCCCGTACCGGGAACGGGCGGCGGCGCGGGGCAGGCCCGGGGCCGTAACGCCGTCGAGTTGCGGATCGACGGCGAACTGGACGAGGAGGGCTACCGGCTGACCGTCGAAACCGAGCGCGTCCTCATCGAGGGCGGCAGCGCCGCCGGGGTCTTCTGGGGTGCGCAGACGCTGCGCCAGGCGCTGCCGCCCGAGGCATTCCGCAGCGTCGGCACTGTGCGGGAGTGGCACGTGCGGCCAGCGCGTGTCGAGGACGCGCCCCGCTTCGCCTGGCGCGGCCTGATGCTCGATGTGGCACGGCACTTCACGCCCAAGGACGGCGTGCTGCGGATGATCGACCTGATGGCGGCGCACAAGCTGAACGTCCTCCACTTCCACCTCACCGACGACCAGGGCTGGCGCGTGGAGATCAGGCGCTACCCGGAGTTGACCGGTACCGGCGCCTGGCGGCCCCGTACCCGAGTGGGTCACCGTGCCTCACCGCTGTGGGACGAACGCCCGCACGGCGGCTACTACACACAGGACGACCTGCGCGAGATCGTCGCGTACGCCGCCGAACGGCACATCACCGTCGTCCCCGAGATCGAACTGCCGGGCCACTCGCAGGCGGCCATCGCCGCCTACCCCGAACTGGGCAACACCGACGTCCTGGACACCTCGTCGCTCGGCGTGTGGACCGACTGGGGTGTCAGCCCGCATCTGCTGACGCCGACGGACGACACCCTCCGCTTCTACGAACACGTACTGGAGGAGGTCCTCGACCTGTTCCCCTCGACGTTCGTGCACATCGGCGGCGACGAGACGCCCAAGGAGGAGTGGCGCGAGTCGGCCGTCGCGCAGGCGCGTATCGCGGCGGAGGGGCTGGCCGACGAGGACGCGCTCCAGGCGTGGATGGTGCGGCACTTCGACCGCTGGCTCGCCGCGCGCGGACGCCGCATGATCGGCTGGGACGAGATCCTGGAGGGCGGCACCTTGAAGGACGGGCTCACCTCCGGTGCGGCCGTGTCCTCCTGGCGCGGTGACAAGGGCGGCGTCACCGCCGCCACCGCGGGCCACGACGTGGTGATGTGCCCCGAACACCAGCTGTACCTGGACCGCCGCCAGGCGCCCGGCGAGGACGAGCCCGTACCGCTGGGTCACGTCTCGACCCTGCGCGACGTCCACGAGTTCGAACCCCTCCCGCCCGGACTCGCGGGCACCCCGCACGCCCGTCATGTCATGGGCATCCAGGCCAACATGTGGACGGAGTGCACGGAGAGCGCACAGCGCGTCGACTACCAGGTCTTCCCCCGTCTCGCCGCCCTCGCGGAGGTCGCCTGGTCACCCTCACGGGGAGGGGGTTCAGGTGGTTCGGGAGAGCCCGGCGAGGGCGACGCGTTCAGCGACTTCGAGCGGCGGATGAACGAGGCGCACTACGCGCGCCTTGACGCACTCGGTGTCAACTACCGCCGGCCGGACGGGCCGCGCCCCTGGGAACGGCGCCCCGGCATCCCGGGGCGCCCCCTGGAGCCCGACGGCGCCTAGAGCGCCCCCCTCGCCGGGCGCCCGTCCCGCCCCGGCACGGCACGGCACGGCGTACGTACGGGCCTCGGTACGCCGTGTACCTGCCGTACCTGCCCGTACCTGCCGCGCCCGTTCGCGCTCGCCGTCCCGTACCTGCCGCGCCCGTTCGCGCTCGCCGTCCCGTCCGTGCCCGTCCGCGCCCATCGCCCCGTCTGGCCCGTTCGCACTCGCCGCACCGTCCGTACCCGTCAGCACCGTCTGTGGCTCACGTTGTGCGGACCATGTGCGGGCCACGTACGTGCCTCGTATGTGCCGTGTAGGTGCCCGCGTACGTGCGTCGCGCGCGAAGGCAACCTCGCCGCACCCGGCACGTCGTACGTGTCCGTTCCCGTCTCCTCCGTACCGTTCGCGTCCCTCTCCGCGGCACGGAAACGTGCCGTCGTGGGGGGTGCGCACATGCGCGGGGCATGTGGTGGCGGAGGCCGGGGGAGGGTTCATGGTTTGTGGCGATTGTGGTGGTTGTACCCTTCCCGGACCCTCGTGTCACCAGCCCGCCGAGATGTGCCAGAGTTGCCACGTCCGGGCTGTGAGCACGTACCGTACGGCAGTGCAGAGGCCCGGGGACGTCGGGGAAGGGGCAGCCAGGTTGAGCACGCACGTGCAGCATGCACCACACGGCGATCGAGCCGCGCAGGCTGTGCCGTCTGTCATGTTGCCGACCACGCTGGACGAAGCGGTGTCGGCACTGTCCGCCGTGCCCGCGGCCGTTCCCGTCGCCGGTGGCACCGATCTCATGGCCGACGTGAACTCCGGCCAACTGCGCCCCGGTGCGCTCGTCGGACTCGGACGCATCAGCGAGATCCGCGGCTGGGAGTACCAGGACGGGCACGCCGTCCTCGGTGCCGGGCTCACCCACGCACGCATGGGGCGGCCCGACTTCGCGGCGCTCATCCCCGCGCTCGCCGCAGCGGCGCGCGCCGCTGGACCGCCGCAGATCCGTAACGCGGGAACGCTCGGCGGGAACGTCGTCAGCGCCGCGCCCACCGGCGACGCGCTGCCCGTGCTCGCCGCGCTGGAAGCCACCTTGTCCATCGCGGGGCCCGAAGGCGCCCGCCGTGAGCTGCCGGTGAGCCATCTGCTCGCCAACGTGGACATGCTGCGGCCCAGCGAGGTGGTGGGCTACGTACGTGTGCCGCTGCTGCACGCGCCGCAGACGTTCCTCAAGGCGACGAGCAGAACGGGCCCCAGCCGTGCACTCGCCTCCGTCGCCGTCGTGCTGGACCCGATGCGGCGCGGAGTGCGCTGCGCCGTCGGTGCCGTGGCGCCGATGCCGTTGCGCCCGCTGGAGGCCGAGCGCTGGATCGCCTCGCTGATCGACTGGGACGGAGAGCGCGGGCTCGCGCCCGAAGCGCTGTCGGCCTTCGGGGAGTACGTCGCGATGGCGTGCATTCCCGACCCGGCCCCCGAGGAGGGTGCCGACCCGGCCTCCGGGCCCGTACCCGCACTTCCGCCCGCCGCGCTGCACCTGCGGCGTACGGTGGCGACACTGGCCCGCCGTGGACTCGGGAGGGCTCTCGCATGAGCGGCACACCACACGACAACGGGAACCCGGACCGGAACCCCGACCGGAACGGGAACCCGCAACCGAACGCGAACCCGCAACCCGACGCGCACCGGTACCCGGACCCCCGCGAGTTCCAGGACCCCAACGGTTACCAGGACCCCGAGGGTTACCCGGGCCCCGACGGCTTCCAGGACCCCAACGGCTTCCAGGGCCAGCACCTCAACGGTTTCCAGGACGCCAACGGTCTCCCGGACGCCAACGGGCACGCGCTCCAGGGCCCCGACGGGCACGCGCACCGGAACCCGAACGGTGCGCAGGGCACGGACGGTTACGGCATCGACCCGTATGCCCCTCATGTCCCGTACGCGCCGCCGGTGGCGCAGGAGCAGCCGCTTCCGCACGGTCGGGCCGTGCCGCAGGGACAGCCCGGCCCGCACGACCCGTCCGCGCCCTACGACCCGTACGGGCAACAGGTGCCGCGCAGTTGGGGCGGCGGCGAGTACGACGCCGACGCCACGGGTTTCCTTCAGATGCCCAGCGGCGGCCTCCCCGAGAGCATGCCGCTGGCAGCGCCCGGCACCGGCCAGGGCGGCTACACCCCGCCGCCGATCGACCCGTCCGAGGCGAGCGCGGCCGGTGGTGCAGGTACGCCAGGAAACGCTCCCCTCACGCCCGCAGCCAGCATGGACCCCTCGGCGACGGGCCAGTGGGTCATGCCGTTCGCACAGCCGGAACCCTCGGTGCCGGAAGCGGAAGGTGAAACGGAACGCCTGGACGCGGCACAGCAGGAAGCGGCACGCCAGCAAGCGGGGCACAGAGGAGAGCCGCAGGGCGAGGCCGGTTCCTCCGTGGCAGCGGCGCTCGGACAGGGAGCCGCAGCCGCGCTCGCCGGTTCCCACGAGGCCCGCACCCAACGCCGCCCCCTCGGCACGGGTGGCGCCGCCGGTACGGGACAGCCCCAGAACTGGACGCAGCCGACGCCGCCCCCGGCGCCGAGGCCCGTGAGCGCACCGAGCTGGGGCGAGGCGCACGGCCTGTCCGACGCGGGGCCCATGCCGCTGCCGGAACAGCCCCAGGCGCAGCCGCCGCACGCACCTGGAACCGGTTCCGAGACCGGCACCGGTTCCGATACCGGCGCAGGCACCGGCACCGAAGCGGGCACCGGCACCGGCTCTGAGTCCGGATTCCCCTCCGAGCCCGGCTCCGGCACGGGCATTGGCACCGGAACCGGTGCGGGGCCCGGCCCGATGCCGGGGCACATGCCGGCGCCGCAGCCAGGGCATGTGCCCGCACCGCCGCCCGTCGGACGCGCGCCCGACCACATCGTCGAGGTCTCGCCCGGGGTGTCGCCCGGACAGTCCGTCATCGACCGCATGCTGGGCCAGACCCCCGGGCACACCGCGCCCAATCCGTCGCCCGGGGCACCGGGAGCGCCCGGTACACCGGGAGCGGCGGGGGCTCCCGACGGGGCCACCGAGGCCCCCGGGACCGCCGAGCAGGCGGCGACCACCGGGCACACCGCAGACCCCGAGCCCGGTGAGCACGTGCTGCGGCCGGTTGACGCGTCGGCCCCGCCCGAACTGCCCCTCGCCCAGGCGCCCGGCGTACAACAGCCGGGCGGCACCACGGACGAGGCCGCACCCGGGCAGGCCGCACCCGAGCAGGGCGCGGCGCCGCTGCCCGCGTCCGCACCCTCCGACTCTTCCGGCGGCGTGCCGTCACACGGCGTACGTACCGAGGAGCGGTCTGAGGGAAGGTCCGAAGAACGGTCCGAAGGGGAGCCGCCGGAGGGCATGTTGCCGCCCGGTGGCGCGTTGCCCGAGGCCGTACCGGAGCCCGAGCACCGCCCCGGAGCCGAACTGTCCGGGCCCGAACTGTCCGGGCCCGAACTGTCCGTGGCTGAGGAATCCGGCACGACGGCGGGCCCCGGTACGACGGCGGGCCCCGGCACGGAATCAGACGCGGCGGCGGAGCGCGAAGCCGAGCCGGGAGCCGGGGCCGGAACGCGGCCGGGAACGGCGCCTGGGAGCGGCGGCGTTGGCGCCGAGCCGGTCGCCGGAGGCTCTGACGGCTCTGACAGCCCTGACGGCGCCCGAGACTCCGGAAGCGGCGAGATCGCCGAGGCAGCCGCCGGGATCGGTGCCACCGGTATCGACGGTGACGAAGGTGCCGGGACCGAGCCGGAGGGCGAGGAGGCACCCGGCTCCGTGCCCGAGGCGGCCGAACCGGTGCTCGTCGCCGACCACGAGCACCCCCACGTCTCGTACGTCCTGCACGTCAACGGCGTCGATCGGCCCGTCACCAGCGCGTGGATCGGCGAGTCCCTGCTGTACGTGCTGCGCGAACGGCTCGGGCTCGCCGGTGCCAAGGACGGCTGTGCGCAGGGCGAGTGCGGGGCCTGCTCGGTGCAGGTCGACGGGCGGCTCGTGGCCGCGTGCCTCGTTCCCGCCGCGACGGCGGCGGGCAGCGAAGTGCGTACCGTCGAGGGCCTCTCGCGTGACGGGGCTCCCTCCGACGTGCAGTGCGCGCTGGCCGAGAGCGGTTCGGTGCAGTGCGGGTTCTGTGTGCCGGGGTTGGCCATGACCGTGCACGACCTGCTGGAGGGCAACCACGCTCCCAGCGAGCTGGAGACCCGTAAGGCCATCAGCGGCAACTTGTGCCGCTGCTCCGGTTACCGGGGCGTTCTGGACGCGGTCCGTACGGTCGTCTCCGAGCGCGCGGCGAAGGCCGAGCGCGAGGCCGCCGAGGCCGAAGGCCACCACGGCGCGGGCCACGCGCCCCCCGCCGGTGGCCCGGCGCACGACGGGCACCCCGCACATGACGGCCGCGACGGCCATGACGGGGCTCCCCACGACGGCACGTACGGGACGCACATCCCGCAGCAGGCCCGTTACCCCGACAGGGGCGGCGCCTGATGCGGGCCCGCCCTCGCACGACGACGGCCGGCGCGGCACCCCGCACGGCGCCCCGGGTCACGACGGTCCCGGCGGCGCCCCGTACAGCGGTCACGGCAACACCCCGGGCGGCGACGGCAACACCCCGCACGGCGCCGCACACACAGCACCTCGGACACACACAGCACCCCGGACACACACAGCACCCCCGACGGCAGCCCGCACAGCAGCAGCGCGTACCGCGCACGGTGCGCGGAGAAGCCCGCACAGAGAGGCGGCGGCATGACGGACATGGCTGAAGGCCCCGGCGCCGGTCCCGGCGGCGCCGCGACGGTGCCGCCCGAACCGGGGCCAGGAGGCAACCCGTTGCCGCCCAGCTCCCGCAACGAGCCCGAGCCGCACGGCCTCGGCGCCTCCGTGATGCCCACCGACACCTACGCGAAGGCGCAGGGCACCTTCCCCTACGCGGCGGACCTGTGGGCCGAGGGGCTGCTGTGGGCAGCGGTGCACCGCGCGCCGCATCCGCACGCGCGGATCGTCTCCATCGACACCGAACAGGCCGCCGCCATGCCTGGCGTGCGTGCCGTCGTGACGTACGCGGACGTGCCGGGCGACTCGGCGCACGGCCGTAAGGTCGCCGACCAGCCCGCTTTCGCACGCGACATCGTGCGCTACTTCGGCGAGCCCATCGCCGCCGTCGCCGCCGACCACCCGGACACGGCGCGGCTGGCAGCGGCGGCCATCGCCGTCGAGTACGAGGTGCTGGAGCCGGTCACCGATCCCGAGGTCTCCTTCGAGTCCGAGCCGCTGCACCCCGACGGCAACCTGATCCGCCACATCCCCCTGCGGTACGGCGACCCTGACCTCGTCGGCGAGGTCGTCGTCGAGGGGCTCTACCGCATCGGCCGCCAGGACCCGGCGCCCATCGGGGCCGAGGCCGCGCTCGCCGTGCCCCGTCCCGACGGCGGCGTGGAGATCTACACCGCCTCGACCGACCCGCACACCGATCGCGACCTGGCCGCTGCCTGCTTCGGGCTGCCGCCCGAGCAGGTCAAGATCGTGGTGACCGGGGTGCCGGGCGCGATGGGCGACCGCGAGGACGCCGCGCTCCAGATCCCGCTGGGCCTGCTGGCGATGCGTACGGGGTGTCCCGTCAAGATCGCGGTCACCCGCGAGGAGTCCTTCCTCGGCCACCCGCACCGCCACCCCACGCTGCTCCGCTACCGCCACCACGCGGACGCCGAGGGCACGTTGCTCAAGGTCGAGGCGCAGATCCTGCTGGACGGCGGCGCGTACGCCGACACGTCGTCCGACGCGCTCGCCGCCGCCGTCTCGTTCGCCGCCGGCCCGTACGTCGTCCCGCACGCGGTGATCGACGGCTGGGTCGTACGCACCAACAACCCGCCGTCCGGGCATGTGCGCGGCGAGGGCGCCATGCAGGTGTGCGCCGCCTACGAGGGCCAGATGGACAAGCTCGCCGAGCGGCTCGGCCTCGACCCCGTCGAGGTGCGGATGCGCAACGTCCTGGCCACCGGTGACCTGCTGCCCACGGGACAGACCGTGACCTGCCCGGCGCCCGTGGCCGAACTGCTCACCGCCGTAAGGGAAGCGCCGCTGCCCGAGCTGCCCAAGGACGCGCCGGAGCACGAGTGGCTGCTGCCCGGCGGGCCCGAGGGCGCGGGCGAACCGTCCGCCGTACGGCGCGGCGTCGGGTACGCGCTCGGCATGGTGCACATGCTCGGCGCCGAGGGCACCGACGAGGTGTCGACGGCGACCGTCAAGGTCAGCGGCTCCGTGGCGACCGTCATGTGCGCGGCCGTCGAGGCCGGCCAGGGATTCGACACGCTCGCGCGGCAGATCGTGCAGGAGACGCTGGGTATCGACGAGGTGCACGTCGCCTCGGTCGACACCGACCAGCCGCCGTCGGGCGCGGGTTCGCGCGGACGGCACACCTGGGTGTCGGGCGGCGCCGTCGAACGCGCGGCCAAGATGGTACGCACCCAGCTCCTCCAGCCGCTCGCGGCGAAGTTCGGGATGTCGACGGAGCTGCTGTCGATCGCCGACGGCAAGATCACGTCGTACGACGGCGTGCTGTCCACCACTGTCGTGGAGGCCCTGGAGGGCAAGGAACTGTGGGCCACGGCCCAGTGCCGCCCCCACCCCACCGAACCGCTGGACGGCTCGGGCCAGGGCGACGCGTTCGTCGGCCTCTCCTTCGCCGCCGTACGCGCCGTCGTGGACGTCGACATCGAACTGGGTTCCGTACGCGTGGTCGAGGTCGCGCTCGCCCAGGACGTGGGCCGCGTCCTCAACCCCCGCCAGCTGCGCGCCCGTCTGGAGGCGGGCGTCACCCAGGGCATCGGCACGGCGCTCACGGAGCACCTGCGCGTGTCCAAGGGTGTCGTGCGGCACGCCGACCTGACGGTGTACGCACTGCCGACCGCGCTGGACACCCCCGACATCCGCATCGTCAAGCTCATCGAGGAACGGGACGTGGTCGCACCGTTCGGCGCCAAGGCCGCCTCCAGCGTGCCCGTCGTCACCACGCCCTCCGCCATCGCCTCCGCCGTACGCGCGGCAACGGGCCGCCCCGCCAACCGGCTTCCCATCCGCCCCCAGGCCGCGGTCGGTACCAGCCAGCCGGGAGTCTGACGCCGCCGTCTCCGGCTCGGACTCCGACGGGCCACTCGGACTCCGAGTGGCTACGCGGAGTCGGACGGGGCACGCGGAGTCGGACGGGGCACGCGGAACGACCCCCGTGGCGGGAGAGGGCCGAACCGGGGCCGAATCGGGGCCGAACGGTGCCTCTTATGGGTGAACTGTTCGTATTGCCATGGAAAGACCCGGTGTCGGGGCCGCCCCCTGGCCCACCGTGGTGGGGTTCGCGGAACGGAGGCGCCCCGCCATGAAGAGCGACAAGTACCTGCCCTGCCAGTCACCCCACCGCGCGCTCGGCGCGCTCGGCACCCTCCTCGCCGTCCTGCTCACCTTGTCGCCGCTGACGGCCGCAGCCCCCGCCGCCGCCATCACCCCCCACCCGAACGCACGCCCGGCCACCACCCCGGCGACCTCACCCACGAGGACCGGCACGCCCACCGCGCCCACCCCGACCGGGAGCGCGACGAGGCCGGGGGAGTCGACGAAGCAGCCGGGATCGGAGAAGCAGCGGGAGTCGACGAAGCAGCGGGAATCGACGAAGTCGACGCCCTCCGCCCCCCGCACACCGGCCGGTTCCCATTCCGGCTCGGACTCCCGCGGCGCCGGCTCCGGCTCACTCCCGGAAACGGGCCCGCCCTCCGAAACCCTCGTCGCGGGCATCGTCGCCGCCCTCCTCATCATCGCCGGGGGCCTCGCAGCCCGCGAACTACGCCGCCGCCGCGACTGACCGGCCGTACTTGGCCGAGCGGCGCGGGAGTCGGGGGAGTCGGGACCTTGGGCCCCGGGCCCAAGGTCTCGGATGTCCGAGGGGACTGGGTGTCCGGGGCCGGGAGTCCGGAGCAGGCGGCAGGCCCGGTGGACCACGCGTCCTGGCCCCGTGCGAACCTCATCCGAGGCGTGTACAGGGACGCCCACGGCTGCTGAGCGCCGCCACAACTCGCGGGAGCCGGGGCCCCGTCGACACGCTCAACGCTGACGACGGCGGCAACTACTCGCGCACAACGACCTCCCAGGCGATGGCCTCGCCGACAACCACCTCCACCTCACGAAGCGAACCAGAGCTGACCCATGCCCTCGCCTCCGCACCTGCTCACCCGTGTGCCGCGCCCGGCCAGAATCGTCGCCGCAGCGCTGCTCGCCCTCGCTGTCCTCGCCGGGGTCCTGATAGCCACCGGCGCCCTCGGCCGCTGGACCGGGGCCGTCCAGGACGCGTCCGGCAAGGTGTGTGGGGGCGCCGTGTCGGCGGGGGACTCTGCCGGACTGCTGGGTGGGGACGACGTGCGGGAGGGGAAGAAGCCGGGGCCGGAGTCGTCCGGGGAGTTGGCGCGGTGTGCGCTGGAGCGGGGCGGGGCCAGCGTGGTCTTCCGGATCGACTGGTCGGCCAGGCCCGCTCTCCCGATGAAGGCGCTCGGACGTACCGGGCCTCTGAGGCCGCCGGCGGTGCCCGTCGGGCGGGGTTGGGACGGTGTGGTGCTGCCGGAGAACGGCAACTCGGCCAAGGCCGCCGTTGTGCTGGCCTGTGCGGACAGCCGTAAGAAGCACAGGGGGCTGGTGGTGACCGCCGACGCTTTCCGTTCCGGGACCGGGCTGCGTACCCCGGAACGTGCCGGGCAGTTGGCGGAGGCCGTGACCCGTGCCGTGCGTGGGGCGGCGGAGAAGTGGGGGTGCGAGGCGGAGTTCGGGAAATCCGTCGAGCGTGTACGCGTCCCCCAGGCCGTGTGGCCCGAGACCGTTCCGGTGGACACGGCGCGCGGCGCCTGCCGCCCGCTGGCCTCCATGGCGGCTGACCTGCGTGAACGGGCCGGAGTCGCGGGCGCCGTCGAGAGCCCCACCGGCGAGGCACCACTGACCGACTGCCAACTGACCGACGCCAAGGGCGAGTCGGTGTACTGGCTGACCACGTACCACGGACCGTTCGTCCGTGGGGAGAGCAGCGTCCTCGACAGCGGCACGGCCACCTTCGCATGCCCCCGCTACCACGGGTCGGGGCTGACTGCGCTGCGCGCACTCGGTGACGTGGACGGGGACGCCTCGCTGCGGCGGGCGCTGCTGCGCGCGTACACGGAGCGCGCGGCGACCGCGTATGGCTGTGCGAAGCCGGAGTACCGCGACTGAGCGGCGTGGCAGTTCCAGAGACCCGATCAACGAGCGGGCGTCCGGCCGTGGAAGAGACCCCTGGAGGACACGATCATTGAGAACCTGCGGGACGAGTCGTCCCGGTCGTCCATCACTTCGCGTACGTCGGCGTTCTCCGCGCTCGGCGGGGGCTGATCCGTATGGGGTTCACGCTGCGCGGCGCATCGCGCAAGAAGAAGACCGGGATCGTGGTCTCGGGGGTCCTGGGACTGGTGCTGGCCGGGGGTGGCGTGGCGTTCGCCGCGGGTGCCTTTGACGACTGGCGGGACTCTCGGTCCGTGTCCTCCGCGTGCGGGGAACTGCTCGACCACACGGAGGCGAAGCAACTCCTGGGTGCCCCACGGCTCCAGGGCGAGAAGAAGGGCGCACTGTCCTGCGAGGTGTCCGACCCGGGGGACGGACTCGCCTCGCTCGATGTCCGCGTCCAGCGGGCCGGGAGCGGCGAGCGTGTGCTCGCGGCGTTGGGCAGGGCCGACACGCACCGTGGCGCTCAGACGGTGTCCCCGGTGGGCGGCACGTGGCCGGCCGTGCTCAACACGGGGGACGAGAGCGCGTACGCCGGGGCGTATCTCGCCTGCGACAAGGGCACGGGCGACGACTTCGTGGTGAGCGTCGCCGCGCACAGGGATCCCTCAGCGCAGCCCCTCAACACTCCTGACCAGCGCGCTTCGCTGGCACGCACGGTGACAGGAGCCCTCAGGAGCGCCGCGAACCGGCAGGGCTGTCCGGCCCCAGGGGCGAGCCCGGTGAACCATGTGCCCAAGGACACCGTCCGTCAGCTCAAGCGCGCCCCCGAGATGACCGGCACCTGCGCGGGCACCGGATCGAGGGGCTACGAGACGGCCGCGGACGGGAGCGCGCCGATCGAGGACTGCCTGCTGGCCGACGCGAAAGGGAACCCACGGTTCCGGCTCTCCGCCTCCTACGGCCCGTACGTGAACGCGGTCCGCTCGGAGACGATCAGAGGATCGACGCTCCAGGGGCTGTCGGGCGGCAAGGACGGCAAGGGCGGCAAGGACGGCACGTACTGGACATCGGCCACGTGCCCCGGCAGCAAGGCCCTTTACGTGATCGAGCCGTTGGACGACGGAGACCGGTTCGCGGCTGCGGACCCGCCCCTGGAGAAGAGGGCGCTGTCGGCCTTCGCCACCGCTTCGGCCGAACGGCACGGCTGCCGGGCGCCCTCCGGACGATGACCCCCCAGGGGCCGGGGGCCCTCCGCAGGGTCCGAATCCCACGGGCGCCGCTGTCCGACTGTCAACCGGCCGACGCCGACAACTGGCCGATACCGACAACTGGCCGATACCGAGGGCGAGTCGGTGTGCTGGCTGAGCGCGTACCACGGACCGTCACAGCTCCAAGGCGTCGGCGGTGTCACATGCCCAGGGCGTCGGCGGCGTCACAGCTCCAGGGTGTCGGTGAGGAAGTCCTCGACCAGGGGCCGGAGCATCTCCGGTTCGTCGACCCAGGGGTAGTGGCCGACGCCGTGGAGGGGGCGGAGGCGGGCGTGGGGGAAGGAGGCGGCGACGGCCTCGCCCGTGCGGAGGCCCGTGACGCCGTCCAGGTCGCCGGTGACGACGAGTACGGGGACGCGGGCAGCGCGCAGACGGCCGAGGAGGGCGAGGCGGGTTTCCTCGGTGACGCCCTGCCAGAAGGCGGCGCGCGGCACGGGGTTGAGCTGTTCGCCCTCCGCAGCGGCGTGTTCCTGCTGGGGCGGGTCCCAGCGGCCGTAGGCCAGCGGGGCGGCGCGCAGGAGGAGGCCGCGGATCTCGTCGAGGTCGGTGGCGTGTGCGAGGAGTTGGACGGCGACGTAGGCGTCCTCCCACCAGTCAGCTTCGGCTGCGCGTGACTCGAAGATCTGCCGTGCGTCGTCCGGGAGTTCGCCCTGGAGGCGGGAGCCCGGGTTGAGCAGTACGAGGTGGGTGAGGCGGTCGCGGTAGGTGGCCGCGTACGCCTGTGCCGTGGCGGTCGCCGCGTCGTGTGCCAGCAGCGCGAAGCGGTCCAGGCCGAGGTGGGCGCGGAGGGCCTCGACATCGTCGGCCTGCCGGGGAAAGGCGTACGCGCCGAGATCGTCGGCGGGCGGCGAGCCCCCCGTACCGCGTGCGTCGGGGACGACGAGGGGACGGAACGCGCTGAGCCCGCCGAGATCGCCGAGGTAGGCGGCGTCGCGCGCGGGCCCGCCGGCGAGGCAGACCAGCGGGGGCTTGCCGTCGCGGGAGTCGTCCAGGACGCGGTACGCGAGCTGCGTGCCGTCGTAAGAGGTGAAGTGCGGCATAGGTGCCAGTTTGCCGGGGCGAGACCGTGGGCCAAAGGTGCAACCACGCGAGGGCCTCATGTGTCTCACGTGATGTCAGTGCTCGCATGCATGTCCATGCGGCGGGCACAGGCGTACGTGCACGCACCGACCCTCGGGTGTCCCTCTGCAGCAGACTCCCGTCGGCCTGTTGCCCAGGGCCGGCGCGTCGATCACAGGAGGATCAAGTGCGTCAAGGAAACAGGGCCCGTCAGCGGAACTCCGCTGCTCTCACCGTCGCGCGCGTCGTCGGAGTGACCGCGCTGGTGGCGGGCTCCGCCCTCGCCATGACCCAGGCGGGCGCGGCCACCGACGACGGCAAGCCCGCAGCCGCTGCCCAGGCCAAGAAGGCTCAGGCCAAGAAGGCCGGCGCCGCCGCCGAGAAGGCCGACTTCAACGGTGACGGCTACGCCGACACGGTCGCCGCTGCCCCCGGCGCGACGGTCGCGGGCAAGAAGGGCGTGGGCGTCTTCACCATCACCTACGGCTCGGCCAAGGGCGCCGACACCGCGAACCGCCAGGTGATCGCCTCCGACAGCCTCGGTATGCCGGGCACCGACAACTTCGGTGGCCGCAGCCTGGCCCGGGACTTCGACGGTGACGGCATCACCGATCTCGCCGTCAACTCGGGCGGGACCCTCCACGTGCTGTGGGGCGAGAAGGGCAAGGGCCTCACGTCCAGCAGCGCGTTCCAGGACAGCAAGGGCGGCGGCAGCATCACGAGCGGCGACTTCGACGGGGACGGCACGCCCGACATCGCCGGTTCGACCTCCGGCGGCGACGTGGAGACGATGTACGGACCGTTCACGCGCGACGGCAAGTCGGCGCGGACCGCCAGCGTGACCCCCGGGCACACGTTCAACCCCGAGGACCTGGTCGCGGGCGACATCACGGGCGACGGGATCGACGACCTCGTCTCCACCCACGCCTTCGAGGAGATGTCCGAGAGCAGCGAGTTCTTCACCGGCTCCAAGACCGGCCTCGTCAACAAGCCGAAGGAGGTGGACGACGCCGCGACCGCTGTCATCGCGGACGTCGACAAGGACGGTTACGAGGACCTCGTCATCCGTACCGTCCCCGGCGGCGTCCTTGAGGACCTGCCGTACGACCACGGCACGGTGAAGGTCCTCTACGGTTCGCCCGAAGGCCCCGGCGCGAAGCGGGCCACCACGCTCACCCAGAACAGCGCCGGCGTGCCGGGAGTCAACGAGGACGGCGACGAGTTCGGCAAGTCGCTCAGCGCCGGTGACGTCAACGGCGACGGTTACGCGGACATCGCCGTCGGCGTGCCCGGCGAGGACATCGGCAGCGGCGCCGCGGGCAAGGACGCCGGCGCCGTGGTCCAACTCCTCGGTGGCAAGGGCGGATTGTCCGGCACCGGCGCCAAGAACTACGACCAGGGCACCGCGGGTGTGCCCGGCGCCGTCGAGGGCGGGGACGGATTCGGCTCAGCCCTGTCCCTCCACGACACCGACGGTGACGGACGCGACGACCTCGCGGTCGGCGCCCCCGGCGAGGACGGCGCGGGCGCCTCGGCCGTCGACGCCGGAGCCGTCTGGGTGCTGCGCGGCAGCACCTCCGGGCTCACCACCGACGGCGTCGTCTCCTACGGCCCCGCCACGCTCGGCCTCCCCGAGAAGCGCGCCGAACTGGGCGACTCCTTCGCACACTGAGGACCCTCGCGCAGTGTGAGGTAGCGCGCAGCGAGGTAGCGCACAGCGAGGTGCCTCGCATGCGCACGGAGGTGCCTCGCAAGCGCGCGGGCGTTGATCCCTGACCCCGTACACCGTTCCCTGACCCCCGTACACCGTTCCCGACGGCGTACGGGGGTCAGGCGCGTGGTGGGTGGGGCGGCGGAACGGCGGAACGGGGCGATGGCGGAGTGGCGAAGTGGCGCGGCGGTCGCCAAGGGCGCCGCGCCCGGCGCGGAGTTGACGTGCCGTCACTCGTTGGTGGGGCGATGGGACGATGGGGCGGAGAACAGCAGGACGCGCGTAGATGTCGTTGTCATGCTCCTACCACATCGGTACCCTGACCGGACTCAGGCGCCCAGCTCCATCCCCCCCCCCACAGGTCGGCGGCGCGCGCGCCCGCCGGCTCCCCCCACCACCAGCAGGAGCAGCCATGCCCCGAGTCACCAGCACGAGGAAGAGTACGAGAGACGGCACAAGAAGGACCGGCCGCGCCACCGTGCTCACGGCACTGTCCGTGCTCGCCTCAGCCGCCGTCCTCGCCACCGGCCCCTCCGCGACGGCAGAACCTCCGGCGCAGGCCCCGACGATGAACGAGTCCTTCAATGCGGCGGCCGAGGAGTACGGCGTTCCGCGCGATGTGCTCGCCGCCGTCGGCTACGGCGAGACGCACTTCGACGGCCACGCAGGAAAGCCCAGCCAGGCCAACGGGTACGGGGTGATGCACCTCGTCAGCAACCCGTCACGCAACACGCTCGAACAGGCCGCGAAGCTCACCGGCCGCCCCGTGGCCGAACTGCGGCGCGACACCGACACCAACATCAAGGGCGGAGCAGCGGTGTTGCGCGAGCACGCCGACCGTCTCGGGCTCAAGGCGGCCGAACGCGGTGACGTGGACGCGTGGTACCCGGTCGTCGCCCGGTACAGCGGCGCGAAGGGTACGGCGGCGCGGATGTACGCCGACAGCGTCTATACGTTCCTCTCCGACGGCGTACGCGGTACGGCGCCCGGCGGCGAACGGATCTCCGTCACGGCCCGGGACGTCGACCCCGTCAAGAAGGGCACCGGCTCCTCCGGGCCGCGCACCCGTAGCGAGGACTACCCCGACGCGGTGTGGGTCCCCGCCGACGGCAACAACTTCGCCGCGGGCCGCGCCGAGGCGCTCAGCAAGATCGTGATCCATGTGACGCAGGGTTCGTACGCCGGCTCCATCAGCTGGTTCCAGAACCCCGACGCGCAGGTCAGCTCGCACTACGTGGTGCGCTCCTCCGACGGCGAGGTCACGCAGATGGTCCGCGACGCGGACACCGCGTACCACGCGCGCAGCGCCAACGCGTCCTCGCTCGGCATCGAGCACGAGGGCTACGTCGACGACCCGTCCTGGTTCACCGACGCCATGTACCGCTCCTCGGCCAAGCTGACCCGCCACCTCGCCGACAAGCACGGCATCCCCCTCGACCGCGACCACATCATCGGCCACAGCGAGGCCCCCGGAAACGACCACACCGATCCGGGCCCGAACTGGAACTGGGACACCTACATGGGCCTGGTCACAGGCTGAACCGGCTGAACCCCACGCGGTACGCCCCCTACCGGGCCCAGTAGCGCTTCGTCAGGCTCTGGGCCCGGTACGGTTCGCGGACGCCCCGGTACGAGGCGCAACGCCCGCCAACTCGCACCACACGTACTTCCCTGCGTAGGTCAGCCGATGCCACCCCCAGTCATCCGCGCAAGCCCGCACAAGCGCGAGCCCACGCCCGGCCTCGGCCCCGTCGCCGGTTGCCCTTACGCCAAAGGGGCCTGGCATGGGCGGAGTTGGCTCCGCGTCCCACGCGCCGACGCGGAGAGCGGCTCCCGTCCAGCGGACCCGCAACGCGACGGGTCCTTTGGTGTGGGTGACGGCATTGGTGACCAGCTCGGTGCCGAGCAGTTCGGCATCGTGGGAGAGGTGCGGCAGCGCGTGCGCGGCCAGTACGAGCCGGAGCGTACGGCGGCAGATCGGCACCGCGCGGGGGTCGTTGGGGATGTGCAGCGTATATTCCCAGGGCTTTTCGGGCATGCGGGGACTCCACGTGAGGGAGGTGGGGGTGAGTTGGTGCGGGGCAACGGTGGCCCCGCTGTCGAGTGGTGGCAGTGCCGGGCCGTCATGGGGTGACGGTGCGGTGCGCTTCCGGGCTCGCTCCAGGGCGGTTCCACAGCGTGTGCGACGCGTCACTCAAGGTATGGGTAACATGTGACCCTGGTCAAGTTGGTCGCGTAACCTGCTCGCACCAACCACTGGGAGAGCAGGGGGACATGCCAGCGCGCCAGGTCATTACCGCACGTCAGGTACGGCTTGCCGCCGAGCTGCGCAAGCTACGGGAAAAGGCTGGGCTGTCAGTCCAGGAGGCGGCGCGAGCGTTGGGTATCGCGCAGACCAAACTCTCCAACACGGAAGCCGCGCGGGTCGGTGTCAGCCCGGATCGCGTACGCCACTTCGCGTGTCAATACGCGTGTGACGACAACGCCCTCATTGATGCGCTCGCGCGCATGGCCGCCGAGCGCGAGCGTGGCTGGTGGGAGGAGTACCGGGGAACGCTGCCAGACGTCTTTCTTGACTTGGCCGAACTCGAAGCACATGCCACGTACTTGAGGACGTTCGAGACCGTGCGCATCCCAGGGCTGTTGCAGACGGAGGAGCAGATCCGGGCGATCTACGCTCGTTCGGTGCCGGAATTGCCCCGCGGTGAACTCGATGCTCGTGTCCATTACCGCCTGCGTCGGCAGGAAGTCCTGCGTGCCGAGGTGGCGAAGCCGTACGACGTGGTGATCCACGAGGCGGCCCTACGCATCCGCGCCGCCGACCGGGCTGTTGCCAAGCGACAGCTCGTCCATATCCTTGCGATGTCCGAGTACCCGCACGTGAATCTCCGGGTTGTCCCCTTCGACATCGATGGGTTCGCCGGTATCGGCTACTCCTTGTTGTACATGGGCGGGCCCGTGCCTCAGCTCGACACCGTTCACCTTGACGCAGACCATGGGGCCGCGATTCTGGATGCGGAACTACAACTCAAGCGGTACCAGAGGCTGCTCAATCGAGTGCAGTCGATGTCTCTGGAGGAAAAGCACTCCAGGGACTTCATCCAGTCACTTCTACGGAATCTCTAGGAGGCAGTGCATGACAGATGCAATCGTGTGGCAGAAGTCGTCATTCTCCGGTGGGGGTGACGGACCCAATTGCTTGGAACTGGGCTCTATGAGGGGGTCCATACTTCTTCGGGAGAGCGAGTCGCCGTCCCAGTTTCTGGACGTGGAACCAAGAGTCCTCACAGGGCTTTTGAATTCCCTGAAGGGACGGAGCGGCAATCAGTGAACGGTATGGGGGAGCGGATAACTGGTGCCTCTGCTGACTCGCGAACATTGAAAGGTATCGACGTGGAACCCCGGGGATGGGTGAAGTCCTCGTCCTCCGGGAACGAGGACGCGCCCAACTGCCTAGAGGTGGCCGATGGGGAGAGTTCGCTCTTCCTCCGCGAGAGCGAGGCCCCGTCCGACGTACTCACCCTCACCCCACAAGCGCTGGCCGGCCTCTTGGGGTTCCTCAAGTAGTACGGGCTCACTGCGAGGGCCGTTGCGCGTGGGTCGGAGGTCTTCCTGTCCTCTGGCTTGACTGCCGCTCCCGTTGACGCTGGCAATGGGGCCCGCAACCCTGGACACAGGCCCCAACTCACGGTGGCCAAGGGCTACTCGGCAGAGTGGAACGGGTGGCTCTGGACGTACCAGGGGCCCAGAGCGTCACCCAGTCAACACTGCACAACGAACGGGAGGCCACGCATGCCACTCTCGATCAGGTGGCAGAAGTCGTCGTTCTCCGGTTCGAGTGACGCTCCCAATTGCCTGGAACTGGGCGCGACGAGGGCGTCCATACTCCTTCGGGAGAGCGAGTCACCGTCCCAAGTTCTGTATGTGGAACGAAGAGCCCTCGCAAGGCTTTTGAATTCCCTGAAGGGACGGAGCGGTAATCGGTGAACAGTATGGGGGGGCAGGTATCTAGTGCTCGGCCTGACCCGCGAACTCTGAAAGGTGTCGACGTGGAAAACTTGACATGGGTGAAGTCGTCATTCTCCAGCGACGAGGACGCGCCCAACTGTGTAGAGGTGGCTGAGGGAGCGAGTGCGCTCTTCCTCCGTGAGAGCGAGGCCCCGTCCGACGTGCTCACCCTCACCCCGCAGGCGCTGGCCGGCCTCTTGGGGTTCCTCAAGTGACGCGGGGCTCATCGCGAGGACTGTGCTCCGCGGGGATGGTGTTCACGCCTCTCCTCGCCGGGCGAAAGGAATGCTGGGGCGAGCCGCGCCGGTAGCAATTCTTTGTGGGGCGAGGCACGAGGGCTCGGCGACGAGGTAGTGCAGTTTTCTTCGTGGCCCAGGATATTCAGGTTCAGGACCAGTGTGCCGTTAGGTCTTCGCACTCGATACGGATCCGGGAGTCGGAGAGCTCGATCTCGTGGGAGCAGCCGCCGTTCTTGCGGGGCAGAATCTCGTCCATGAGGATCGCTTCGTCGCTCATCCAGTCGGCCCCACGCTTGAATTCCAGCTCGAAGCGGGTTATGGCAAAATAGCGGAGCAGCAGGCCCTCTTCATGTTTCCACTGATTCGGAGAGAACCGAAGGGACAGTGTGTCCTTCTTGGTGGCGGGAGTGGTGACCTTCTCAAGTCGCAGATCCTTCACACACCGGAGGTCGCTGAAATTGTAGTGCCCGGGTTCCGCGGCGAAGGCGCGGGCACCGGGGGGGCAATGCGGGCAAAAGGGCGGGCAGCTCATCCTCGTAGTGGGTGGGGTCGATGCTGAACCCGCGAAATTCTGGGTCCCATTTCACGGCGACGTACTTCATTTGTATCCCGTCACATCAGGTGCACCTCGACGCTGAAACCGGGGGCCAGGACACCATTGAGGCAGGCAGCGTGGGCGCCCAGCCATTGGCGAGTGGCGACGTATTCCGTGGTGAGTTCGAGGCGCACGTAGTCTGTCCCGTCGGCCGTGTCGCAGCCGCATACGCAGCAGCGCAAGCGCTGGCCCGTCACTCTCACATGCCCTTCCCCGTTCAATTGCCCACATATCTTTTGAGTGGCGTTCCTTATCATTGTCGGCGTCTCCGCCGGGATTGGGCGGGGCGGTCCCTTCACGAGATGTCGTAGATGCCGGTCTCCAGGATCTTCACTACCTGGCCATCGTCCTGGATGTAGAAGTCGCCGATGTCCCATTGCCTGGTCGACATCGCAGCCGCATTCCGCCTGACGGCCTGTTCCGAAGGAATTCGGCATACTAGGCGAGAACTTCTAGGTGAAGATCTCGATGTCCTCAAGTGCTTCGAGGGCTGAGCTGGATACGTCAGGGTCTTCGGTCAGCCTACGGACAGCCGCTAGTCCGGCCTCTCCGATGCAGTGGTGTAGTCGAGCAAGGTGGCCTGACGCGACGGCGCAGGCACGTCTCACATCCGATGCCTCATGGTGGGAGAAGTGGACGATCCATGCCTCTGCCCAGTCCCGGTCGGGTGAATGGAGTGCGACCGAAAGAAGCGTTTCAACGATGACCGTTGAGTCACCACCAGAAAAGCGTTCTTCGGCTTCCTGTTTAAGTAAGGGGGGAACAGGTTCGTATTGCATTGTGGCCCCTGTGCTAATCATGAGGTGTGTCGGCAAGTGAGTTGGGGCCCCTTTGTAACGTCGAGAATCATGCTGAACTACTCGCGTTGCAGTGGCGCACCGCGAGCCACGTGGTCACATCAACTGTCATTCCATGACGAGGTAGGTCATTTCTTGTACCCGGTCATTCATTAAACGGGCTCTCTATCCGTGGATGACTCCTCACCAAATGGACTCGAAACGGCACCCATGCGTGACGCCGTTGAACATGATGCTGATGACCCGTTTGAGGTCGCTTTCCGTGGACATCTCGGGCAGCGTCCAGTAAAGATCTTTGCCCACGTCGAGAAGTGTGACTCCCTTGGGTTCAACCTCTTGGTTTATGGTGAACCAAAGCCAGCAACGATAGGACTCCGGGGAGTTGATGGGGCCGCCGTTTCGGAAGAGGGGACAGAGGAACATCTTCTTTTCTGGTGACACCTGTCGCAGCAGCTCTTCTTCTGACGACCAGCGCCTACTCCATCCTTGCGTGACGTCGGCACGCTGGATGTCGAGCAACTGCTCTATGGTGACGCTCCGGATGGTGAAATCCTCATCGCTCCAGCGCACTTTCGTCTGCCGACGGATTTGCGAATCGTTTTCCATTGCTGGTATCTCCTATCCATCCTCGTCCGGATCGTACCACTTGATTTTTATAGGCGTGTCGGGTGAGATCCTTCCATCTTCCACGCGCCTTCTCAGCTCATCAATTCTGTGATGCCCTCCAAGCTGTCTCCCGTCACGGAGAATGAGGATCTCGTCTCCATCCCTCGGGTTATGTATCGCTTCGAGCAGTTCCTCGTTCGAGAGACTCTCTTGCCCCGCCTCTTGCTCCCATGTGCGTGTCTTCTGCGTGGGCTTAAGAAACTCAAGTGTTTCACCTGCCGTGGCCTCGTAGTGGGTGCATTTCTTTAGTCCCAACGGGTCCGTCCACGTCATGGGACTGTGGGCGTACGCGTGTTGGTTGGGCCCCGGCCCAAGCCCCAACGGATCCGGTGTCACATATCGACCCGTTTCCGGGTCGTAGTAGCGGAAGTAGTTGTAGTGGAGGCCCGTTTCGGGGTCGGCGTACTGGCCGGGGTAGCGGAGGGGGCAGGTCACTGTGTCGGGTGGGGCGGGTAGGCGGGTGCCCCAGAGGGTGGTGCGGGGGTGGTGGGCCAACTGGCCGTTGGCAGAGATGAGTTCCGTGGGGGTGCCGACCGTGTCCGTGACGATGGCGTGGAACTCGGAGGTTTTCAGGAGGGGGTCGTGGGTCGTTTGGGTTAGCGGGCGGTGGGTGCCTGGGGTGTAGTCCCAGGTCAGGGTGGTGTTGTCGGTTGCTGTCTGTTCCGTTACGCGGGTGCCGTCCCAGGTGAAGGTCAGCCCGTAGGCGTGAGGGCCCGACTTGGTGAGGCGGCGGCCCAGCGGGTCGTAGGTGTACGTCCACTCCTCGCCCTGGGGTGTCACCACCCGCGTCAGGCGGTCTTCGGGGCTCCAGGTGTAGGTCCAGGTCTGGGTCTGGCCGTTGAGGAGGTGGCGGGTCTTGCGGGTGAGGCGGCCTGCCGCGTCGTGTTCGTAGCGGGTGTGGCCGGCGCGGTGGATGAGGGTGCCGGTGTGTTCCCGCTTGCCCGGTGACGGGTGGGCCGGGGCTGACGCTTCCGCCTGGTTGCCTGCCGCGTCGTAGGCGTAGCGCTCCGTCCAGCCGTGGGCCTGGACACCTGTGACGCGGCCCGCCTTGTCCAGGGCGAAGTGGCGGGTGCCGGTGGTGAGTTCTCGGATTTCGGTGACGTAGCCGTCGGGGCGGTAGGTGTAGGCGCGGTGCTGGAGGATCTGCTCGTCCGGGCCCTGGATGTGCTGCTGGGTGAGGCGGTCAGACGGGTCCCAGCGCTGGGTGAGGGTGGCGCGTTCGCCCAGGCGGCGGTGGGTCTCGCGGCCCGCCGCGTCGTAGGTGAAGGAGAGGGCGCCGCCCTCCGTCGCCAGGGTCATGGGGCGGGCCGCCGCGTCGTATGTCCACGTCGAGGTGTGGCCCGACGGGGTCGTGCGGCTGGTGCGGTTGCCCGCTGCGTCGTAGGCGTACGTCACCGTGCGGCCGTTGACCGTCTCCGTCAGGACGCGGCCTACGGGGTCGCGGTCCAGGGTGACCGAGGCCGACGGGTTCGCGGTGTGGGTCAGTGCGCCCGTCGCGTCGTACGCGTACGTCGTGACCTCGCCGTCCGCTTCGCAGTGCTGCCGCTGTACGCGGCCCAGCGCGTCCAGTTCGTAGCGCAGCGTCTCGCCGCAGGCGTTCGTACGGGCGAGCAGCCCGCCTGCCGCGTCCAGTTCGTACGTACGCTGCGCGCCGTTGAAGTCCGTCTCGGCGACCAGGCGGCCCGCCGCGTCGAAGTCGTAACTCCACTGGCGGCCCTGGGGGTTGGTGACCCCCACAAGGCGTAACTCGGTGTCGTACGCGAACGCGTAGCACGCGCCGTCCGGGTCGGTGCGCGTGGCGGGGAGGTCGAAGTGGGTGTGGGTGTACTGCGTGGTGTGGCCTGCTGCGTCGGTGTGGGTGAGGAGGTTGCCCTCGCCGTCCCATTCCCACGTCTCGCGGGCGCCGTCCGGGTCTTCGCGCCAGGCGGGTCTGCCCTCGATGGTCCAGCCCTGGCGGGTGGTATGGCCCAAGGGGTCGGTGAGAGCCGTGATGCGGCCGTGTGGGCCGCGGCGTACGTGGGTGGTATGGCCCAGCGGGTCGGTCAGCGTCAGCGGGAGACCCGCGCCGTCCGTCGTCACGCTCGTCGTGTGGCCCCGGGCGTCCGTGAGCGAGGACAGGTGGCCTGCCGCGTCGTACGCGTACGCCGTCCGCGCGCCCGCCGGGTCCGTCGTCGAGGTGCGTGCGCCGCGTTCGTCGTAGGTGTGGCGCCACACGCCTCCGCCCGGGTCCCGGATCGTCAGGGGTAGGCCCCAGGCGTCGTACGTCGCCTCCGTCACCGTGCCGTCCGGGCGTTCGACGGCGGTGAGGTTGCCGTCCTCGTCGTACGTGTGGCGGGTGGTGCGGCCCAGCGGGTCCGTGGTCCTCACCGGGCGGCGGCCGGCCGCGTCCCACTCCGTGTGGGTGGTGTGGCCGAGCGGGTCGGTGATCGACGTGACCTTGTACGCCTCGTTGTAGACGTACGTCGTCGTGCGGCCCAGCGAGTCCGTGTAGCGGGTCGTGCGGGCCGCCGGGTCGTAGTGGAGGCGGCCCGACATCATGCCGTCCGGGCCGATCGTGCGCAGGACCCGGCCGCGGTGGTCGTAGACGTACGCGAAGGACGTGCCGTTGCGGTCCGTCCATGAGGTGATGCGGTGCTCGTCGTCGTAGCGGTAACGGAGCGGCTCGCCCGTGGAGTTGACGATCTCCGTCAGGTCCCCCGCCGCGTCGTAGGCGTACGAGATGAGGGGCGTGCCGTGCTCGTGGTGCTCGCCGTGCAGGAGGCGCAGCGCGGTGATGCGGTGCAGGGCCTCGTCCGTGTCCACCGCCACGCGGTAGCCGCCGGAGTGGGCGATCTCGACGGGCGTGCCCTCCGCGTCGTACGTGAAGGTGACGCGGTCGCCCTCGCCGGTACGGTCCGTGATCGCTTGGAGTGCCAGTTCCCGGCGGCTCACCGGGAGGGGCGCGAAGTGGAGGGTGCGGTTGCGCTCCGGGACCGTGACCGTCATGGCGCCGTCCGGCTTGCCGTCCCACAGCAGGGGCCAGCGCGGCCCGGAGACGGGGAAGGCGGGTACCTCGGCCTCCGGGATCGGGTACGTCAGCACCATGCCGTCGTCGGCGACGTAGACGATCCCCGCGTCGTCGAGTTCGAGGCGCTGGTCCAGGGTCGCGGCCCAGGTGGGGCCGAACCAGCCGCCGCAGGGGTGGCCCGAGACGTAGTGCCGGGTGAGGGTCAGGGGGAGGGCGCCGGGCAGGGCGATGTTCGTCGCCGACATGACCATCTCGCCCGTCGCCACGTCGATCGGTTCGCCGGTCTTCTGCCGTTCCCCTTGCTGCTTGTCGTTCTTGGCCGGTTCGCCGTCCGCGCGGTCACGGGCGCTGCCGTTCCTGCGCAGCGCTCCTTCCCGGCCCGCCAGGCGCTGGGCGGCTGTGCGGAAAGCGCGGACGCCGGTCAGGGCCCCGCTCCCGCCGCTCGTCGCGAGGAAGAGCAGCAGTTCGGGGGAGATCTTGCCGAACGCGCGCACCGGACTGCGCTGCCATTCCTCCCAGTTGGCGGCAGCCTTGGCGAACTCCTTGGGATTGTCGACCGCGTAGGCGGCGCCGTCCCTCATGCCGGCCAGTCGCATGCGGGCGCCGTCGCCGAGCCCTTGCTCCTCCCAGAAACGGACGTTGCCGTCGAATCCCTCGTACCAGTCCCCCAACCCCTTGAGGAATTCCTTGTCCCCGTTTCCTTCTGGCCTGTCGAGCATGTTCGCCGGCGGGCCCTTCGGGGCCTTCTCCGCAGCCTTCTCCAGCTTGCGTTTCGCCGGGTCGACGACCGACTGAAGCTCTTCTTCCAGCCTGTCGAGGCGGCGGTGGCACGACTCCATCGCCGCCACGCCGGGGTCGGACTCGGGCGGGCGCTCCGGCAGGGGGTCGTCGCCGCGTTCGAGCGCCGCGTTGTACGTCTTGACGCGTTTCCAGTAGCGCTTGGACTCGGCCCGCGCCTCGTCCGCGTCCTCGATGAGCGGTTTTGACGCGCTTGTGGACCGAGCGGAGTTTGTCGGCGTACGAGTCGAGTGCGTTGGCTGCGGCGGAGAAGTACGTGTGCGCGGATTCGAGGTCCTTCGGCAGTGTCTTGGTCGCGGCCTCGAATTCCTCCGAGGCCGCTCCCGTCCACCGCTTGAGCATGAGGACATCCAGTTTTGCGTGACCGTCCTTGAACGCACCCGCGTAAGCGCGGAGTTTGACGACGAGGTCGTCCACATCGGACGGGTTGCCGAAGATGACGTCCCCGGGTTTGGCGCCCGGCGGTATGCGCTCCCCGGCGCCGCCACTGCCGCTGCCGGCGTCCACCGCGTCCCGCGAAGTCATGCGATCGGCCCCTGTCCCGGCCCGCCTTCGCCCGGGAAAGGCTCTTGAGTGCCCTTCTTCGACGGCCCGTAGGGGATGTCTCCGCCGGGGAGCGGATCGCCGGTGATCCTCGGTGGGGTTTCGAATTCGGGCCGGTTCCCCTTCTGCCACTCCTCAAGCCCGTGCTTGCCCATGGGCAGCTTGGCGATGTTGTCCTCGGTCGGCGAGAAGTTCTTCGCGCTGAGGAGGTCGGCCAGCATGTAGGCGGAGATGACCTTCCTGAGCGTCTCCACTACGACGTCCGTGCGGTCGGCGACTCGGCCCATGCCCAGGCCCCAGGACGACAGCATGTCCTTGGCCGGGGCGACGATGTCGATCGTGGCCGAGTTGTGGATGCGCCGGACCATCGGCTCCCAGCCGTTCTTGATCCTGCGGGCCGCGACCACCGACTCCTCCATGGGGAGGAGGATCTTCTTGAGTGAGTTGATCTCCACCGCGTACCCCTCGCCCGGCCGTGGCCCGTCCGTACCGGCCCCCGGTTCGGGGTGTATGGGGCGCGGGCCCTCCTCCGCGTCGCGGCTCGTCATGCCGTGCCCCCCATCCCCGGACCGATTCCCGGACCCGGCTCCGTCCCCGCCCCGCACGCTCCCGGCGGCCCTTTCACCTACCGTGCGTGCTTGCGCGCCGACCGTAACAACTGTGGCCACCTGGTCACCAGCAGTAACTGGATGGCGTGGGGCGGGAGTTGAGGTGCGGGGTGGGCGGCCTAGGGCAAGCGGCTGAACCCGTTCCGCGCCCTGAGTAGGAGCCGTTGCGGTGAGCTGACCCTTACCTTGGTGGGTATGGCAGCTATTGGCGAGGGGAACACCGGCGCGCGCGCCGATGAGTCGGGGTCCGGTGCGCGTACCGAGGATGTGGCCCCGCCGTACGAGGGCGGGACGGGTAAGGAGACGGTGCTCTCCGGGCCCTACCGGCCGCTCACGCTGGGCATCGTCTCCGTCGTCCTGCTGATCGCCTTCGAGGCGACGGCTGTGGGTACGGCGATGCCGGTCGCCGCCGACGAACTCAACGGCATAGCGCTCTACGCGTACGCCTTCTCCGCGTTCTTCACCACCTCCATAGTCGGCATGGTCAGCTCGGGCCAATGGTGCGACAAGCGGGGGCCGTTGCCGCCGCTGGCGACGGGTATCGCCGCGTTCGCGACCGGGCTCGTCCTCTCCGGTACTGCCGTCACCATGTGGATCTTCGTGCTCGGCCGTGCCGTCCAGGGCATCGGCGGCGGGCTCGTGATCGTCGCGCTGTACGTCACCGTCAGCCGCGCGTTCCCCGAGAAGCTGCGCCCCACGGTGATGGCCGCATTCGCCGCCTCCTGGGTCGTTCCCGCGATCGTCGGGCCGCTGATCTCCGGGACCGTCACCGAACACCTCGGCTGGCGCTGGGTGTTCCTCGGCATCCCCGTACTCGTCGTCGTGCCCCTCGTGGTGATGCTGCCGCCGCTCAAGCGCAAGGCGTCCGGCCCGCCCGAGGGCGCCGAGAACCAGCCGCCCGCCGACACCCGGCGCATCCGCCTCGCGCTCGCCGTCGCCGTCGGCGCCGGGCTCCTCCAGTACGCCAGCCAGGACCTGCGGCTGATCGCGCTGGTACCGGCTGTGGCCGGCGCCGCACTGCTCGTACCGTCCGTACGGGCGCTGCTGCCCACCGGCACCCTGCGCGCCGCACGCGGCCTGCCCGCCGTCGTGCTGCTGCGCGGCATGGCGGCCGGTTCGTACATCGTCGCCGAGAGCTTCATCCCGCTGATGCTCGTCACCCAGCGCGGGCTGTCGGTGACCATGGCGGGGCTCACCCTCGCGGCGGGCGGCGCGACCTGGGCACTGGGCTCGTTCATCCAGTCCAGGGCCGGGCTGGAAGCGCACAGGGAACGGCTGGTACGCGGCGGCATGGCGCTGGTCGCCTTCTCCCTCGCCTACTCCCCGCTGGTGCTCATCGAGTCCGTACCCGTATGGACGCTGACGCTGGCCATGGCGCTGGGCTGCTTCGGCATGGGGCTGGTGATCTCCTCCCTGAGCGTGCTGCTGCTGCGGCTGTCGGCGCCGGAGGAGGCCGGGCGCAACTCCGCTGCGCTCCAGCTGTCGGACGGGCTGTCCAACGTGCTGCTTCTCGCCCTCACCGGCGCGCTGTTCGCCGCCCTCGGGGGCGGCTCCGTCAGCGTCTCGGCCACGGCCGACGCGGCGCACGGTGCCGCGGGGGGCGGCGCCGCGCAGCCTGGCGCGTTCACGGCCATTTATGCCGTGTCCGCTGTTGTCGCCCTCGCGGGGGTCGGGGTCGCGGGGCGACTTCGGAAGTGAGCTTCGCCTTGAGGCTTGCGCCTGGCGGCTTGTGCCTTGCCGCTTGTGGCTTGTGCCTTGCCGCTTGTGCCTTAGGGCTTGTGTCTTGTAGCGCTTGTGCCTTGTGCCTTGTGCCTTGTGGGGCTTGCGTCTTAAGGCTTGTGCCTTGTGGGACTTGTGGCCTGTGCCTTGCGGCTTGTGCTTTGCCCCTTGCGGGACTTGTGCCTTGTTGTGTGTACGCGCCGTGTTGTGTGTGCGGCTCGTGGTCCTTCTGCGCCTTGCGGCGCCGGAGCCCTGTGGAGTGTGTCCTGATCCAAAAGCTTGGAGATGGGACTGCCGGTGCAACCCAAATTCCGCTTATGGTTCTGTCATGTTCGACTCGCGGCACATCAAGACCTTCCACGAGGTGGTGCGCGCCGGTTCGTACTCGGCCGCTGCCCGTGCACTCGGGTACACGCAGCCCGCGATCACCCAGCAGATGAAGGCGCTCGAACGGTCCGTCGGTACGCCCCTGTTCCTCCGCGTCGGGCGCCGTATGCGGTTGACCGAGGCCGGCGAGGCACTGGCGCGGCACTCCGAGACGATCCTCGACACCATCAGTACGGCACAGCAGCAGATGGCGTCGCTGACCAGGCTGCGGGCCGGAAAGGTACGCGTGTGCGCGTTCCCCAGTGCCAGCGCCACCTTGGTGCCGGAGGCACTCGCCGGGCTCGACGCGCGGCACCCCGGGGTCCGTATCGAACTCCAGGAGGGCGAGCCGCCCGACTCCCTGCGCCGGGTGGTGCGCGGCGAGTGTGACATCACGCTCGCCTTCACCTATCCCGGGCTGCACGAGCAGGTGCCCGAGGAGTTGGTCGAGATCCCGTTGCTGGAGGACCAGCTCACCGTGCTGCTCCCCACCGGGCACCCGATGGCCAGGCGCCGTGCCGTCAAGCTCGGCGAACTGGCCGAGGAGCGCTGGATCGCCGGTTGTCTGCGCTGCCGGGCCAACTTCCTGCATGAGTGCGCGGAGTTGGGCTTCGCGCCGGACATCGCGTTCACCACCGACGACAACCTCGTCGTGCAGAGCCTCGTCGCCGAGGGGCTCGGCATCGCCATGATGCCCGGCCTCGTGCTGTCCTTCCTCGTGCACCAGAAGGTCACGGGCCGCGCCCTGGACCCCGCCTCGCGGCGCCAGGTCTCCGCGTATGTGTTGCGCGAGCACCTGGAGATACCGGCCACGGCGCTCGTTCTCGACGAGTTGCGTGTCGTTGCTGAGCGCCGGGTCGGTTGCTGAGCCGGGCGGTTGCTGAGGCGGGTCGGCTGTTGAGCCGGGCGGTTGCTGAAGCCCGTGTTCACGGGGCCCGTCGCGGCGCTCGTTGTGGGCCTCCGCGCGTCGCTCGTCGCGGACCTCTCGGCCGTCGCCGGGCTGTGTGACCGGGCCCATCCATAAGCGGGAAGCGGGGTACGTCCAAGAAACCGTCGTTGGACGTGATACTTCAGCGTCGCCACGCTGCCCGTATGGCCGCTACCACTGACCCGTACCCCGTCCGTACGACCGAGCGTCTGCACGCCCTCGTCCAGGACGTGCGTGAGGCGGTCGGGCGCGGACTGCCGCCGGACGTCACCGCGTACCTCGTCGGCGAGAAGCTCGCACCCCATCTCGGCGCCGAAGGACTCCTCACCGAGGCCCAGCGCGAGGGCGATCCCGAGCGCTACCGCCAGCACCTGCTGCACGCCGAGGGCGACGGGAGTTTCTCCGTCGTCGCGCTCGTCTGGCTGCCGGGGCAGCGCACCTCCATCCATGACCATGTCTCCTGGTGCGTCACCGGCGTGCACCAGGGCGAGGAACACGAGCGGCGCTACCGTCTGCTGCCCGCCGAGAGCCCCGGCGGTACGGCGCGTCTCGTCGCCACCGAGGACGTTGTCAACCCGGAGGGCTCCGTCTGCGGCTTCGCGCCGCCCGGCGACATCCACCGCGTGTGGAACGGTTGCGACAGCACCGCCATCTCGCTGCACATCTACGGCGCCGACATATCGCGCCTCGGCAGCAGCGTCCGGCGCGTCTACGACCTGCCGGCCGACGCCTGATGGCACTCCTCGGGGCTCGCGTACGTTCGGCCGCGCGGTCGGCGCCGGCGTCTCCTCCCGGAGCGTCTCCTCCCGGAGACGGGGCGCCCGTACGGAAGCCCAGCAGGCTTCCCGGGCTCGCTCTCGCGGCGTTCGGGGTCGCCGCGGCTTCCGGCATCCATCTGCTGGTACCCGGCGTGCCGATGCTGACCGCCGCCGTCGTGCTCGGCATCGCCGTGGCCCATCTGCCCGGTACGCGTGGGCTCGTACGCGGGATCGCGCGGCCCGGCCTCACGGTGGCCGGTAAACGGCTCATGCGCGTCGGAATCGTGCTGCTCGGGCTGAAGCTCAGCCTTGGTGACGTGCTGGGTATCGGCTGGGCCACCGTGCTCATGGTTGCCGGTGTGGTGACCGCCACGTTCTTCGGCACCGTGTGGCTGGGGCGGAAGCTGGGGCTCCCCGGCGATCAGCCTGTGCTGATCGCCACCGGCTACTCGATCTGCGGTGCGTCCGCTATCGGTGCCGTCAGTGAGGTGCGGCCCCGCTATGAGGGGGACACCGAAGACACGGCTACGTCCGTTGCGCTCGTCACGTTGTGCGGGACCCTGGCCATCGCCGTTCTGCCGTTGTTGCAGCAGCCGCTGGGGCTGGATGCCTCCGGCTTTGGGCGGTGGGTCGGTGCGGGGGTCCATGATGTCGGGCAGGTTGTCGCCACCGCGCAGACCGCCGGGCCTGATGCGCTTCAGCAGGCCGTGCTGGTGAAGTTGTTGCGTGTGATGATGTTGGCTCCGTTGGTGGCGGGGATGGTGCTTGTTGTTCGGGCTCGCGTTGTTTCTGCGGGTTCGGCTCGCGCCGGGCGTTCCGCTCGCGCCGGGCGTTCGGCTGGCGCCGGGGCTTTGGCTGGCGCCGAGAGTGTGGGTTCGGCTGGCGCCGTGGGCTCGGCTGGTGCCGGTTCGGCCGGTGCTGGTGCCGGTGGCGGGGCGGCTGGCGTTGGGGGTGTGAAGAGGCCGCCTCTTGTGCCGTTGTTTGTAGTGGGGTTCCTGGTGATGGTTGCCGTGCGGACCACGGGGTGGGTGCCGGTGTCGGTGCTCGACGGGGCTGCGTGGGCGCAGGAAGTGTTGCTCGCCGCTGCGTTGTTCGGGCTGGGTAGTGCGGTGCATTTGCCGTCGTTGGCTCGTACGGGTGGGCGGGTTGCCGTTCTGGGGTTGTGTTCTTGGGTTGTGATTGCTGCGGCGTCTTATGGCGGCGTGATGTTGACGACTTGAGTTTGCGGGGCTTCGCCCCGTGCCCCTGTTGTTGTTCCTGTGATTTGAAGCCAGTTTCCGTTCACTATGGGGGCTTCGCCCCCTTGCCCCCGTTGGCCTCGCCGGCCGGGCGTCGGGGGGCTCCGCCCCCCGGCAATCCCCCCGCCAAAAGGGGCTCCGCCCCCTCTGGACTCCCCCGGCCGTATCGGGACCAGCCTTGGAGTTGGGT
>NZ_JANCPR020000035.1 GCF_028657195.3 Streptomyces iconiensis | reverse complement strand
GTGCATTCCCGGCGCACCTCTGCGCTCTGGCTCAGAGCCGTGTCGTACCCGGCAGAAGAACCGGGCCGGGCAGTAACAGGCGGTGCCGGCCGGCGTCAGGCAGTGCCGGCCGGCGTCAGGCAGCGTCCAACCGGTAGACGCTCCCGCCGAGCGCGAGCGCGTACAGCTCGCGGTCGCCGCCCTGCGCGAACGCGACGATCTCGCCGCCGTTCACACCGAGGTTGGTCTCCTTCGTGACCTGACCGTTCTTCATGGTCAGGGCGCGGATGTCGCCCTCGCAGTAGTCGCTGAAGACATAGGAACCCCGGAGACCTGGAACGGCCTCGCCCCGGTACACATAGCCGCCGGTCACCGAGCAGCGGGTCGGGGTGTGGTCGTACTCGAAGACCGGGGGCACATGGTTCGCCGGTTCCTGGCCCTCGCGGAAGGGCAGGGTGCCTTCCATCTGGGACCAGCCGTAGTTCTCGCCGCCGTAGCTGCTCGCCGGCGCCCAGTCGATCTCTTCCCGCGCGCTCTGGCCGACGTCCCCGATGAGGAGATCGCCCTTCGCCTCGTCGAAGGAGAACCGCCAGGGGTTGCGCAGGCCGTAGGACCAGATCTCGTCGCGCGCCTTGGGGTCGCCGGCGAACGGATTGCCTTCAGGAATGGCGTACGGGTCGCCCTTCGAGGGGTCGATGCGCAGCAGTTTCCCGAGGAGCGTGTCGAGGTTCTGCCCATTGCCGTGCGGGTCGCCGCCGCTGCCGCCGTCGCCGAAGGCGATGTAGAGCATGCCGTCGGGGCCGAAGGCGATGTCGCCGCCGTTGTGGTTGGAGTAGGGCTGTTCCTGGGTGAGGACCGTGCGCCGGGTGTCCTCCTTGATCCGGCCGTCCTCCATGGCGAACTCGTCGATGGTGCTGGTGCCCTTGAGGTCGGTGAACGAGATGTAGAGGTGCTGCGCCCCGTAGTCGAAGGCGAGGCCCAGCAGGCCGCGTTCGCCGTCGACGGTGGTCTCGTCGGAGATGTCGAGCACGGGTTCGCCGAGGCCCTGCTCGTCCATGACCCGGATCTTTCCCGCGCGTTCAGCGATCCAGACCGTGTCTGCGGGGCCCGCTACCCCGGCCGTCGGATTCTCCGCCTGCGCCACCTCGGTCAGCTTCACCTTCGCCGCTTCCGCGCGCGGCGGCGCTTCCTGCTCCACCGCAGCCGCCGTGGACAGCGCCAGCGTCGCGACAAGAGTCAGCGTGCCGATGATCACCGAGCTTTTTCGAACTTTCACCGTTGATCCCTCCCAGAGATCGGCGGTCAAGAGTTCACCCGGGCGCGGTGGGCCGCGCCGGGAACGCCGCCTGGGAACGCTCCCGATACACAGCCCGCGCCAGCGCGCTACCTGGGTGTGGGGGGGTGCTACTGGCCTGGCTGAGAGTAGTGGGACGGCGCTTCCCCTTGAACACCTCTGTGAGCCAACTGTGGCTCTGCGACGGCTGGTACAGGCCAATAGGGCACCTGCCCCGGGCCGGCCCGCGTGCCCGCTCCGGCGCTGCTCCCCGACCCACCAGGCTCAGCTCTCCGCCATCGCGCACCGCGGGTTCGCCGATCCCGGCACGGCTCGCGGCCGGGCCGACGGCGGGGGTCGATGCGCGACCAATTGCGGGCGCCGGGGCGCGTACGTGGGCTGCGCGCTGGAGCACCGGGCGCGTACGACGGAAGCGGATCGTCTCCTTCCTTTGTCATGGCCTCGTTTCTGTTGTAGCGGAATCGTCTCCGAGCGAACCGGACACGCGCCTCGCTGCGTACTTGCCTGGGACCGTTCCGGAAGAGCCGGAACGACCACGGAGAGGGAAATCGCGATGTTAGGAATCCGAAATCGCGTAGCCGTACTTGTCGCGGCCACCGCGGCAAGCGCTCTACTCCTCACCGCCTGCGGGGGCGACGGCGGAGACAGCGGCGGCAGCGACAACAGCGGCAAGAAGCCGTCGTCGTCGGCGCCGAAGGAACAGAAAGCTGACGGGGCCGGCAAGGCGGGCATCGGCACGCTGAACGAGCCGCTCAAGGAGGGCCCGGCGTCACTGCAGGACTTCGCCAAGGCATCCGTTCCGGAGTGGAATTTCCCCCGCGCCAACAGCAACGACCCCTGCTGGCCCGAGGACGCCTTCGACTCGTCCGGCAACCCGACCGACGGTGCCAAGACGCCCAACTGGCCCAACAGCGACGGCGGTTGCCCGAAGAAGGGCTCACCGCACCCCACGTACTACACGGTCAAGAAGTGCAGTCCGGACAAGATCCGGGTCAGCTACACCCTCTACATGGCCACCAGCGGATTCCAGCCCAGCGGTGAGGCCGGCGGACATCGCCACGACTTCGAGCACATCGACGTGTCCTGGAAGAAGAACGGTGACGACTGGACCCGGGACCAGCTTCTGCTGAGTGCGCACGGCGAGCACCGCATCAAGAATTGGGGCGACGCCGAGAGCTGGAACGCGGACCGTGGCAGCGCCGGCAAGGGCCGCGAATTCCCGCGCGTCTTCGTCGGCTGGGGCAGCCACTCCATGTTCAACGACCAGGGCGGCCTGAAGGACGTCATTTCGCAGTACACCGACAACGAATACCGGCACGCCGATTACCAGTCGTGGGCGGACACGAACCTGGTCGAGGTGGCGCCGGACGGCGAGCTGTACAAGAAGTTCAAGGACAACGCGAAGGCATGGGGCAGCGCCGACGGCAACCCCGCCGCCGTGGCCGACACGATGTGCACACACGACGCGAAGGGCAACGGAACCGGCCGCTGACCCGTAGAGCCGGCACCGCCGTGGAGAGCCCCCCGAGCAACAACGGCTGAACACCCCGGGCCCCATGGCACATGAGCGGATACCGAGCCCACCTCGGTATCCGCTCACTGTTTCACCGGGCGGCACCGGGCGGCCCAGGCGGCACCGGGCGGCAGAGCCGCGATGTCAGTGCCGTGGTCTATGAATAGTGACCATGACTCCAACTCCCGTGCACTGGAAGCTCGTCGTGGACGCCCATGATCCGCACGCGCAAGCCGACTTCTGGTCAGCCGCGCTCCACTACGAGGTCGAGGACCACAGCGGCCTCATCGGCCGGCTCCTCGGCCTCGGCGCCATCTCTTCCGACCTGCTGGTCGAGCACCATGACCGGCCCGCGTGGCGCGACGCGGCGGCGGTACGCCACCCCGAGGACCCGTTCACCCCGGAGAGCGGCGCGGGCCTGGGGCGCCGGCTGCTCTTCAATCGCGTACCGGAGTCGGAGGAGAAGCCGGCCAAGAACCGTCTCCACATCGATCTGCACGGTCCTGCCGGTGAGCGCGAAACGGAGGTGAAGCGCCTTAGCGGCCTTGGGGCCACGGTCCAGGACCACGTGAAGGAGCAGGGCGGGGAATGGGTGATCATGACGGACCCTGAGGGCAACGAGTTCTGCGTGCACTGAGTCCTGCGCTGAGTCCTGCGCCGAGTCCTGCGCCGAGTCCTGCTCGTTGCCCTCCATGGTCGGGTGGCCGTGCGGCCAGGTGACTGTGCGGCCACCTGGCCGTGCGGGACGCCGACTCAGGTTCCGGCCGTGGGGCGGGGCTCGCGTCGCATGGCCCACAGGGGCGGTCCGCCACCCGGCAGCCGCACTTCTGCGCTCACGGTGAAGCCGAAGTGCTCGTAGAAGGGGAGGTTGGAGGGCTTGGAGGACTCCAGGTAGGCGGGCAGACCGGCCGTGTCGGCCTGGGCCAGGCCCGAGCGCAGCAGCGCTGCCCCGTGTCCCTGGCCCTGGGCGGCCGGGTCTGCGCCGATCACCGCCAGATGCCAGTGCGGCTCCGTCGGTGTGTGCTCGGCTGCCGTTCCGACTGCTTCGCGGAACAGCGTGGCCCGGTCGCCGAGGACGTTCTGCAACTCCTCGACGGTCTCCGCGTCCGGGACGGTCTTCGCCTGCCCCTCCGGCGGTACCCAGAAGGCGACTGCCGCCTCGGTGCGTTCGCACACACCATGGTGGGCGTACTGCCGGGTGAAGAGCGTCGTGAAGTACCGCCCCAGCCCCGCCTCGCGGGTGGAAGCGTCGGGGAAGAACCAGCGCATCATGGGGTCGTCGTCGAAGGCCAGAGCCAGGATGTGGCTGACCAGTTGAGCGTCGTCGACCGTTGCCCTCTTCGGGGTGTTCGTCATCGGCACAGAGATCATTCTGCACCCCGGTGATCTCGACGATCAGCGGGTCGGCCCCTCGCGCCGGGAGTGGCCCCGGCGCGCGAATCCGGAGCCGGGCCGGCGGAACCCGTAGCCGTGCCGGACGGATCCCGCCGGCGTCGACCTCAGCTCAGCAGAACACGTCTACCGAAGTGACCAGGTTGTTCGGGTCCAGCCCTCGTTCGGTCCAGGCGGGGACACGGTCCTGCAAGCCGTTCTGGTACGTCACGACGAAGGTGTTGCCGTGCGCCTTGGCCCACCCGTAGTAGTCATGAATGGGGTTGAATCCGCACTTCTCGACGTTCCAGACCTCCGAGGAGTTCTTGTAGATGCAGGCCCTCCCGTAGTTGCACTTGTTGGACCAGTCCGTGACCTGGACATCGGACGCGGAGGCCATGCTGGAACCGCCTATCACAGCGGTGGCTCCCAGGGCGGTGGTCAGAGCCGCACGGACCACTAACCGGATGATCGACTTCATCTCGGATCCCTCTCTCTGTCCCGGGCAGGGTGTCTGCTTCGGGATGTCGAACCTCCCACCCGGGCCGCCGCGTTGGCATCCGGCAGCGGCAGACCGCACCGCTACTCCGCGCGAAGTACCCCTCGCACAAGGGCCTGCGCCTGGGAGAGTACGGGTCGGTGGCGCGACCGGCAGGACGGTAAGCGACCGGAGGGAACGGAACCGGACGGAGCAGAACGGAACCGAACGGGAACGGCGGACGAGCGGGAAGACGACGTGACGCACAGAGAAGACCAGCAGCAGCACCAGCACCAACAAACGCAGACGCAGACGCAGACGCACCAAGAGCACCGGCAACACCGCCCCGGCGACCTGCTGCTCGGCATCGACATCGGCACGGCCTCCTCGAAGGGAGTGCTGGTGAGCGCCGTTGACGGCGCGCTCCTCGCCTCGGCCGTCCGCGAGCACGGGACCACGTCTCCGCACCCCGGCTGGTTCGAGCACGATGCCGAGTCCGTGTGGTGGCGGGACATGGCCGGTATCGCGCGGGAACTGCTGGCCGGCGCCGGCTCACCGGCGGCGCCGCTCGCGGGCGTGTGCGTCAGCGGTATCGGCCCCTGCCTCCTGCCCACCGACGCCGAGGGCACGCCGCTGCGTCCGGCGATCCTGTACGGGGTCGACACCCGAGCGGGAGAGCAGATCGCCGCACAGGACGCGCGTTACGGTGCGGCGCGCGTGCTGGCCGAGTGCGGCTCGCCGCTGACCAGCCAGGCGGTCGGGCCCAAGCTGGAGTGGCTGCGGGAGCGGGAACCCGGCGTCTACGGGCGTACGCGCCGCTGGTTCATGGCCAGTTCGTGGCTCGCGCACCGCCTCACGGGCGGGTCGGCCTACGTACTGGACCATCATTCGGCGAGCCAGTGCACCCCGCTCTACGATCTGCGCGCCGGCGCCTGGATCGCGGAACGGTGCGAGGAGATCGCGCCGGGCCTTGAGTGGCCCCGGCTGGTGTGGCCCTCCGACGTCGTGGGCGAGGTGACGCACGCGGTCGCCGCTTCCACCGGCATCCCCGCCGGTACGCCCGTGACGGCCGGCACGGTCGACGCCTGGGCCGAGGCGGTGGGTGTCGGCGCGACCGGCGTCGGCGACCTGATGCTGATGTACGGCACGACGATGTTCCTGGTGAACGTCGTCGACGAGCCCGCACCCGATGCCCGCCTGTGGTCGACGGCCGGCGCCTTCCCCGGCACGTACTGCCTGGCAGGCGGCATGGCCACCTCGGGCGCCGTCACCGCCTGGCTACGCGATCTCACCGGCACCGACTACTCGACGCTGACGGCGGAGGCGGCTCAACTGCCGCCAGGCGCCGAGGGGTTGCTGATGCTGCCGTACTTCGCCGGCGAGCGCACTCCCCTCTTCGACCCCGAGGCACGCGGGGTCGTCGCCGGGCTGACCCTGCACCACGGGCGTGCCCACCTCTACCGCGCGGCCCTGGAAGGCACGGCCTTCGGCGTACGGCACAACCTCGCCGCCATGGCGGAGGCCGGTGGCGCGGCCAGGCGCCTGGTCGCCGTGGGCGGAGGCGCACGCGAGCTGTGGACGCAGATCGTCTCGGATGTCACCGGACGCGAACAGTCCGTGCCCCGCCACACCATCGGGGCCGCGTTCGGGAACGCGTTCCTGGCGGCCATCGGCACGGGCCACGCCACCCGCGACGCCATCGCCCACTGGAACCCCCTGGAACACACCGTCACCCCCGACCCGTCCCACGCCCCCACCTACGACGACCTCTACGCCCACTACCGCACCCTCTACGAATCCACCCGCCCCACCGCCCATGCCCTCGCCGCACTCCAGGGGGCCGGCTCCAGGGCAGGTGCGGGAACGGGCGCCGACGACGAACCCGCCGCATGACGGGGCGTTCACCGACCGGTTCCCGGGCCACGACGACCGGGCCCCGCCATCCTGGACCGCCGTCCGGCTTTCCCGGCCTTGGCCCGCGTTCTGGCCAGCACGTCGGTCAACGCCGCCGCTTCACATGGATTCGCCGCTACGGAAAGATTCCGCGCCACCGCTTCCCTGTCCCTGCCGGTCGGCTCCATGCCCATATGGTCGAGGGCGAACGTCAGCAACTTGCGGTGCAGGACGCCGTCCTCCAGCGTCCGGGCACGGAAGAGTTCGGCCCGCAGGCTTTCAGCGTCCATGACCTCGCACTCCGCCGCGAGGGCGTGGAAGTCGCTCCGCCGCCAACCGACGACGGCCCCGAAGTCGTGCTCGCACAAGGTGTCGTCGAAGCAGGCCACGAGGAGAGCCGCCCGTGCGACGACCCAGGCAATCCCCGAGATCTGGACGCGGTCCACCCGCCCCCGACGCAGGCGCACTCCTTCCACAGCGGGCCGGTGAGACGCGCATGCCGCAGAGGGCGGTTCCGTCGCCCTGACGCGGCGTAGCTCGTCGAAGAGGTCCCTGTTGCGCGTGGCTGCCGAAGGATCGCCTCCCGCGGAGGGGCGTCGCTGGTGGACGGCGACGAAGAGCGCCTGGTCGATGATGTCCGCCTCATACGGGCCGAGAAGAACACCGCCCGGGAACACGTCAGCGGTCACCTCTCGCGTATCCTCTGCCGCCACCACGCTGCCGCGTGCCATGAACTGACGGACGCGGCCAGGGGATCGGGCAGAGTCCGACGGAGGAATTCCTCATCCAGCGGTGCGACGATCCTGCGGAGCCGCGCGCGGTCCGCACGCGGCAACCGACGAAGCGCGTGTTCCAAGACGTCCCGTGCTTCCGTCGGATCACAGCAGAGGGACTCGCCCCACGGCAGATACAGATATCGGCCGGGCTGGCGGAGAAAGCGCTCGTACCGGTGCAGGGCATGGGCGAAGGCACCGCACCCGAGATGCTGGGCTTCGATCCGGTGGATCGCCAACCGGGTCCGGCGGGGAATGCCGGGAATCGGGGAGGCGGGACAGGTCTCGCTGCGGGCCGACCACCGCTGAGCGCGGAGCGCGCCGGGTCGCCTACGCGCCATCGGCCTTTCGGGGCTGCGTCATGGGGCCCATCATGCCAGCCCCGGCATGAGCGAGACAGGGCGATGCGGCGCGGCCGGTCAACGCCGGAACGATGGTGCCGTCAGCCCCCGTAGAAGCGGCGCAGCAGCGCGTGGACGTCGTCGGTGAGTGCGTCCACGGGGCCGTCCACCGTCAGAGTCGGCACGATCTCGCGGATGGGGAGCGCGCGTACGGGTGCGGGTGGTGCGCCCGCGTCGGTGCTCCAGGTGGCGATCTGGGCCGCAGAGGCGACGTAGACGATGCGGCCGAGGCCGACCCACCCGTGTGCGGCTGCGCACATCGGACAGTGCTCCCCGGAGGTGAAGACCGTGGCTCCTGGGCGCTCGGCGGGCGCCATGTTCTCCGCGGCCCAGCGCGCCAGCTCGAACTCCGGGTGCCGCGTACGGTCGCCGCCGACGACCCGGTTGCGGTCCTCGGCCAGTACGGCGCCGTCGGCCCCCACCAGTACGGAACCGTACGGCTCGTCCCCCGCCTCCAGCGCCTCGGCCGCCAGTTCCACGCACCGTCGCAGGTAGGGCATCTCGGACTCGTTCACCACAGCGCACTCCCATGATCGCGATCTGGCGAAAAGCCTAGAACGTCTGCCCGGCGCGCTGCATCCCCGCGTCTCCCCAGCTCCCGTGGCCCCCTCACCCGTCGCCCGCGTGAAGAGACCCGCGCCTCAGAGGTCGGCCAGGGATCCCTCAGGGGCGGCCAGGGCGTCAAGGCCCCGCCGCGCTCGGACGGTCGCCGGGAGGTGACGGCGCGGGACGGCGGGCCGGGGGCAGGGGTGCGGTCAAGGGTGCGGTCAGGGTGCGTTCCAGGTCGTCGAGGGCGAGCCTGGCCGTCTCGATCTTCCGCTTCAGCTCGCCCTGGCGGGTGTCGTCGTCGGCCGCGGTCACCGCGTCCAGGGCCGGTGCGACCACAGCGTCCCGCGCCGGAAGCGGCGGGGGCTTCCCCGGAACCTTGCCCACCTTCTTCTCCGCCTCGCGGGCCTCCTCCAGGGAGTTGATGACGACGCCGATCAGGAGGTTGACGAGGACAAAGGAGCTGAGGACGACGTAGGAGGCGTAGTAGAAGATGCTCCAGCGCGAGATCTCCAGGCCCGTACGTACGGCCTCGCCCAGGCCGTCCAGCGTCATCAGCAGGAACAGGGTGAGCATCGCGCGGCCGACAGAGCCGAAGTGGCCCGGGTCCTCGCGCGCGAAGAAGACCCAGCCGACCATCGCGTAGAGGTACAGCAACAGCGCGCCGACGAGCAGGAAGCTGAGCGTGCCGGGCAGGCTCTTTCCCAACGCGACCACGACGACGCGCAGTTGGGGCAGGAAGCGGGCGGTGCGCAGGACGCGCGCGAGGCGCAGCAGACGCAGCATGGTGGCGTTCTCGCGCGCGAAGGGCAGGAAGGCCAGCAGGACGACGGCGAGGTCGAAGAGGTTCCACGGGTCGCGCAGCAGCGCACGGGGGCGGTCGGCGTGGGCGGCCGTACGCAGCAGGATCTCGACGGTGAAGCCGGCGAGGAAGAGGTGTTCGACGAGCTTCAACTCTCCGTGCCAGCGGCCCGCGATGCCCTCGTAGGTCTCCAGGCCGAGCAGGACGGCGTTGCACACGATCATCGCGAAGGCCACAACGGTGAACACCGGGCGCTGCGTCAGCCGCCGGCACCGCACCGCCAGCAGGCGCCGCTGCCGGGAGGAGCCGGAACACACCGCGGCGGTCATCCGGCGTGACCGGGCTGGTGAGGTGCGTACGAGTTCGCGGGCGATTCTGCGGGCGAGTCCGCGTACGAGGTGAGAGTGGCGAGGGGGGTGAGGGAGAAGTGCATCGGCGCCCAGTCAAACCAGGCGTCCGGAATGCGGGCAAGACGGGCCCGGGGTCGTCCGGGCTCGCGCCAGGGGTGAACTCGTGCGCCTCCGGTGGCCTCGCTCACCTCGTACGCCCCCCGCATGAGTGAAGGTTGGCCGGGAAGGCCGCCGACGACGGGTCGACAGGGATGCGTCAATGAGGGGCTGAAACCGATGCCTTGCGGAAGGAACGCCGTCCATGGCGAGAGCACGACGCACAATGCCCCTCACAGTGCTGGCACTCTGCATGCTGGCGATGTCCGCCTCGGCGGCGGCCGGACAGGCGCCGGGCGACGAGACCCCGTCCGGGGAGGCAGGGCGCGGCCGGACCGCCGCCGCCCCCGCCCGTCCCGGCGAGACCGCTCCCGAGGGGAGCGCCACCGGCGGAACCGTTCAAGGGGAGGACTCCGCTCCCGCCCCGTCCGCCTCGCCCCTCTCATCGCCCTCACCCCACTCCTCGCCCTCGTCGTCCACGTCGCTCTCCTCGCCTTCGTCGTCCACTTCGCTCTCCTCGCCCTCGTCCGCCGCGCCGACCGCCTCGCCTCTGGTCGCAGAACCCGTCCTCAACCGGCCGGTGTTCAACGACCCCGGCGCACTGGCCGACGGCGGTCCCAGCGCGCAGCAGTCCGCCGTCATGGACCAGCTCATCGGGCTCGTACGGGCCACGCCCGCCGGTGGTGAGATCAACTTCGTGATGTTCGAGTTCGCCGACGGCGCCAGGTCGACGGCGGTGAAGGACGCGCTCCTGGAAGCGCACCGCAGGGGCGTTCACGTCAAGGTCGTGCTGGACTCCGCGAGTCCCGATGTGCTCGCGCAGCTCAAGCGGGCCTTCGAGGCGGGCACCGACCGCGAGTCGTGGGCCGTTGGCTGCCCGGCAGGGCGAGGGTGCATCGCGAGGAACTACATGCACAGCAAGTTCGCCACGTTCTCCAGCGTGCGCGTGGGCGGCCAGGAGCACAAGAACGTGGTCTTCCAGACCTCGTCCAACCTCAACGACTGGTACCTCTACAACTCCTACAACGACGCCGTCACCTTCAGCGACGCCAGGGTGTACGCGGACTACCGCACGTACTTCAACGACCTGCGCGCCATGAAGTCCGATCCCGACTACTTCTGGACCAGCACGACCGGCGCGACGTACCGGGGCATGTACTACCCCCGTCAGCAGACGGACGCGAAGGACCCGATCGCCAACGTCCTCAAGCTGGTCAAGTGCAGCTACCAGGAGGGCGGCACCACCCGGCAGACGGACGTCCGTATCGCGCTGACCAAGTTCAACAAGCACCGGCTGGCCATAGCACGACAGTTGCGGGCACTGCGTGACCAGGGGTGCTGGGTCGATCTCGTCTACCCCGCCAAGTCGGAGTCCGGGACCGTCTCCGTCGACCCGGAGGTGCTCAGCGCGCTGAAGCCGCAGCCGGGCAGGGAGCCCATCCAGATCACCCCGTGCCGCTTCGACCCCGGCAACGGCCAGAAGGTCTCGCTGCACACCAAGGTCATGATGATCGACGGGCGTTACGACGACGACATCACTCCGCGCGTCTACACGGGCAGCGCCAACTTCACCCACCTGGAGAACGCGGACGACTCCGCCGTCAGGATCGCCGGCCGCGACAACCACACCGCCTACCTCTCCTGGTTCTGGAACCTGAGGGACACCTGCAAGGCGAAGACGCCTCCCGGCTCGCGGTGAGCGAGCGGTCGCGGTTCGGCGAGGACCGACCGTGCGTCCGCGCGGTGCTGCGGCACGGCCACACACCCGGCCCGGATGAGTACGGGTACCCGGACGGCACCGGGCGGGAAGGGTTGCGGCGATTTCCCGCCGCGTACGGGCACGGCTGAGGCGGCGCCCGGTCCGGCCGTGCCACCGGCCGTGCCCACCGATACGGCGGGCACGGTCGGCAAGGCGGGCACGGCGAACCGTTGTGGCCGGGCAGGGCAGGGTGTCCGATGGTGGAGTCATGGAGTATCCCGAGGAACAGGCGCCACGCGCACAGGATCTGCGGACGCTCGGCCGGTCGCTGAGCCGCTGCCGGGCCTGCCCCAGGCTCGTGGAGTGGCGCGAGGAGGCGGCGCGTACGAAGCGGAAGGCGTACGCCGACTGGGACTACTGGGCACGCCCCGTACCGGGATTCGGCCCGCCGGACGCGCGCATGCTCGTCGTGGGCCTCGCACCCGCTGCGCACGGCGGCAACCGTACGGGCCGCATGTTCACGGGCGACCGCTCGGGCGACGTGCTCGTGGCGGCTCTGCACGATCTGGGCCTGGCCAGTCGGGCGACCTCCACGCACAAGGACGACGGGCTCGAACTGCGCGGCGTGCGCTTCACAGCGCCCGTCCACTGTGCCCCGCCCGACAACAAGCCCACGCCCGCCGAACGCGACACCTGCCGCCCCTGGCTGGCCCACGAACTGGAGCTGCTGCGCCCGACGGTACGGACCGTCGTCGCGCTCGGCGCCTTCGGCTGGCAGGCGGTCCTGCCCGTGCTCGGCGCCGCCGGCTGGCAGATCCCGCGCCCCCGCCCCGCCTTCGGCCACGGCGCCCGCACCGTGCTCGCCCCCAAGGAGCAGGGCCCTTCCCTCACCCTGTACGGCTGCTACCACGTCAGCCAGCAGAACACCTTCACCGGCAGGCTCACCCCCGCCATGCTCCGCGAAGTGCTGGGAGCGGCGGCCGAGGAGGCGGGCATCCAGCTGAGCTGATCCGGACCGGAGCCACTCCGTTCCGAACAGGCGTTCCGGGCACGTACACTCTCCGTATGGGACATACACATACGGTGACGGGGAGCCCGGTCCGGGCCTCTCGCTCGCTGGGTCCCGACGCGCCCCGGGCCCGCTGCCGCGCGCTGCACGGCCACGGCTAGCAACTTTCACGACGGGCACACGCGTCCGGTTCTCCCGCCTCCCCTTCCCGCCATGCCCAAGAGCACGCAGGAAGCATCCCAACGGCGGACCCCGGCATCACGCCGCCTCCTCCTGAGTCCCTGCTCCTGAGTCCCTGCTGACGGGTTCAGCGGGCTCCCGCACCGCATCCGCCGCACAAGGCTCCCCCCACCGCGCACCCCTGAACCGCCCCCTCCCCCGCACCATCCCCGCACCATCCCCCTACGGCCAGCGCCCCTGGCGTACCGCCGGTTTCGCTTCCCGCGACCCGGCGGGCCGACCGCACCCTGAGAGGACCCCTATGAAGCTGAGCGAGTTGCTGGCCGGGCACGACCACGAAGTACTTCTGGGGGACGCGGGGACGGGAATCACCGCGGGAGCGTGCCTGGATGCCCACCGCGTCATGCCGGGTTCGCTGTTCATCGCGGTACCCGGGCACCGGGAGGGCGGCCCCGAGGCCGTCGGTTCCGCGCTGGCGCGGGGCGCCGTCGCGGTGCTCGTCGAAGAGCCCGCTTCCGGTCTTCCCGCTGCGGTATGGCCGTCGGCCGAAGGCGCCTGCGTCGTACGGGTGGCCGACACGCGTAAGGCCGCGGCGCTGATCACTTCGCGTTACTACGGGGAGCCCGGCCGGTCGATGGAGATGGTGGCCGTCACCGGCACCAACGGGAAGACGTCCGTCTCGTACATGGTGGAGTCCGTGCTGCGGGTCGCCGAGGGCGGGAAGGTGGGTGTGATCGGGACGGGCGGCAACCGGATCGGGGACGAGCTGATCCCGATGCCGCGCTCGGTACTGACCACTCCGGAGTCACCGGACTTCCAGTATCTGCTGGGGCACATGCGCGACCACGGGGTCGGCACCGTGGTCCTGGAGGCCACCTCGATGGGCCTGCTGAACCACCGGATCGACCACTCCTTCCTCGACGTGGGCATCTTCACCAACCTCACCCAGGACCACCTGGACGACCACGGCACGATGGAGCACTACCGGGACGCCAAACTCCGGCTCTTCGGCGGCCTCTGCGGGCGTGCCGTGGTCAACGCGGACGACCCGGTCGGCGCGCTGATTCCGGCGATGATGCCGGGTCTGGTCCGTACGTACGCGCTGGACGCCGAGGCCGACTACCGGGCGACCGACCTGGACATGGACGCCTTCGGTACGCGGTTCACGCTGCACCACGACGGGCGCAAGTACCCGGCCGCGATCCCCGTGCCCGGCAGGTTCTCGGTCGCCAACGCCCTGGCCACCCTGGCCGCATGCCATCTGCTGGGCCATGACCTGGCAGGTCTGGTGGCTGCGCTGGACCGGATGCCCCCGGTCCCCGGGCGGCTGGAACGGCTTGAGGCTCCCCAGGGCGCTTCCGTCATCGTGGACTACGCGCACTCGCCCGACTCCCTGGACAAGGTGCTCGCCGCCATCAGGGACTTCGCCGCCGCACGCGTCATCACGGTCTTCGGCTGCGGAGGCGACCGGGACGTCACCAAGCGGGCCCGGATGGGCGAGATAGCCGGGTCACACTCCGACCTGTGCGTGCTCACTTCGGACAACCCGCGTAACGAGGACCCCGAGGCGATCATGGACCAGATCGCTCCGGGTCTCACGGCCACCGGCGCCCCCTTCGAACGGATCGCCGACCGCCGCGAGGCCATCGCCTTCGCCCTGTCCGCCGCGGGACCGGCCGACATCGTGCTGGTCGCGGGGAAGGGCAGCGAGCCGTACCAGATCGTCGGCGACCAGCTGATCCCGTTCAGCGACATGGCGACGGTGCGCGAACTGTCGGCCGTACAGGACTAGGGCGCGCTTCCCCTGCCCTTCCCCTGGTTCGCGCAGCTCCCGGGCGCGCGCAGCAACCTGATTCGCCCAGCTCCCTGGTTCGCCTAGCGCCCCCGGTTCGCCTGGTCTGCCTGGTCCGCCTGGCTCTCCAGGCGCAGCAGGAAGGCGCCGAAGCCGGCGGGGGCGCGGCAGGTGCGGCGTGCCGAGGTGTGCACGGGGTCGCGGTCGGTGCGGTGGAGGCGGCTGCCGCGCGCGGTGAGGGCGCGTACGAGTGCGTGGTCCTCACCGGTGGTCAGCGGGGGAAAGCCACCGGCCGCGAGGTAGGCGTCGGCGCGTACGGCGAGGTTGGCGCCGTGCACGTGGGGGTGGGTGCCGGGCAGCCTGCCGGGTTCGCGGCGATGTGCGGCGTAGTACCCGCGGAAGCGGGCCGCGGTCTGCGGCGTGTGTCCCGACCAGTCGTCGACGGTCACGGCACCCACGACGGCCTCGAACCCTTCGCCGGCGCACGCGAGTTGAGCCGCGAGCCAGCGGCGTGGCACGCGGCTGTCGGCGTCCGTGTGCGCGAGCCAGACCTCGGCCGCCGTGAGCCCGGAGCCGGGTGCGAGGAACGCGTCCAGTGCGGCGGCCGTGCCGTGTGCACGCGCGGCGCCCGCGCTGCGGAACCGGGGCTCGGTGACGGTCGCACCGTACGCGCGGGCGAGCCGAGCCGTCGCGTCCCGGCAGCAGTCGGCGACGACGTACGTGTGCACGCGTACCGCCGCCAGGGCCGGGTACGCCGTGGCTGCCCGTATGGACTCCAGGCAACCGGGCAGCAGCCGTTCCTCGTTGTGCGCGGGGACGACGACGGCGACCGCGCGGATCACGCGAGGCCCTCGCTCTCCGCGACCGAGCGGGGGTACACACGCTCCCCGCCTGCGGGCACCCGCACGAACACGTCCAGCAGGAAGTCGTCCTCCTCGTGCGCGACCGTCCTGACGAGCCCCGGCACACGGCGCAAGGCGGCGTGCACGGCGTCGCCCGACTGCGCGTGGTCGGCGACCGGATGCCGCCAGTGAACGGCGACGAGCGTGCCGCCGCTCTCCAGCGAGCCGGCGGCGCGGGCGAGGAGGCCGCCCACCTCGGTGGGGCCGAAGTAGTAGAGGATCTCGGAGAGTACGACGAGGTCGAAGGCGCCCTCGGGCCATTCCTCCGGCAGTACACGCACATGGACGCGCGCGTGCGGATGTCCGCTGAGCCTGCGCCGGGCAGCGGCCACGGCACGCGGGGAACGGTCGCAGCTCAGCAGGTACGCACAGCGTTCGGCGAGCCGGACGCTCAGGACACCGACGGAGCAGCCGGGTTCGAAGGCGGCGCGGTAACGGTCGCGGGGCAGCGCGGCCGTGGTGAGCGCGTACTTGCGCTGCTCGTACCACCTGACGCCCAGGCTCCAGGGATCCTCAGCGTCCCGGTACATCCCGGCGAAGTACTCAGCAGGCGTGTTCACACGCCCCCACCAGGCGCTTCGGTAGTGCGCTGCTCCTCGTCCGGCCCCAACTCCCGTCCGTCTGCTGCTGTTCCCCGCCCCTCTACTGGTACTTCCGGCTCCACTACTGGTACTTCGTGATCCTCCGGCACTTCATGAGTTCCCGGCGCGTGGCGCAGGACGATTTCGTACTCGCGCTGGAAGTGGGCCAGTTCGGCGGGCGGGAGGACGGCCGCGTCGGCGGGGTGCTCTCCCAGCGGGCGCACCTGGCTGGCGAAGCAGTCGAGTGCGGCTCGCTTCCGGGCCGCGGTCCACGCGTCGAGCGGCACCCGCGCGGCACGGCGCCAGGGCACACGGGGATCGCCGGGCGTGGCCCAGTGCCAGGCCCATACGGGGTAGTGCAGTACGGGCACGCCCGTGGCGGCGCAGGCGGCAGCAGCAGCGCGCCCCGCGGCCTCGTGGTCGGGGTGCGCGTCACCCGTCCAGGGCGCGGCACACGCGTCGAATCCGGACATGAGGCCCAAGAGGCGCTCGGTGAGGGAGAGTTCGTGCCGGGCCACGGCCGTATCGGGGAGGCCGAGCGGGACGATCTCCACATCCGGCGCACCGAGAACCTCCAGCGCACGGCGTGCCTCGGCGCGACGCACACGGGCGAGGTCCCGGGCGAGCGGGGCTGTGCTGTCGGGGTGGGACGCCTCACCGTCGGTGACGGCGACCAGCCGCAACCGTGCACCGCTGTCAGCGAGCCGCGCGAGGGTGCCGCCGAGCGCGAGGACTTCGTCGTCGGGGTGCGCGGCGACGACCAGGACACTGCGCAGCGGCGTCAGATCCAGTTCCGGGAACCCCCGCGGCGCGGCCCACGCCGCCCACGCTGCCTCTGGGGTGCCGGGCGCGCGAATGATGTCGTGCGCCCAGTCGTGCGACGGGGCCGGCTCCCGCGACGGGGCCGGCCCGGGGGCCGCCGCCCGTCGCCGGGACGAGGACGAGGGCGCCCGCCTCGCGGAGGACGGCGATGGAGACGGGGGCGGGGACGGATACGAGGACGGGGACGGGGACGCGTACGAGGCGCGGGCGCGACGGGCGGAGTGGTCGGCACGCCCGGAACGCACTTCACGATCGGCAGGCTCGGAACGTGCTCCACGATCAGAACGGGCGCCGCTGTCAGGCAGATTCGGCCCCGCAGCACGGTCGGACCGGGCACGCGGGGTCATGAGGGCCGCTCCTGCACTCCCGGCAACCCGCCGGTCGCCACCGCCCCGAGCGCCGCCGTCCCCAACGCCGCGAGGTCCCGTTCGCCGTGGTGCTGGCGGAGGTAGACGGTCAGGTCGGTGACGGTGCGTGCGTGCCCGGCTTCGTGGGCCAGCGGGCCGGCGCCGAGTGCTCGGCCCACGCGGTACAGCACGTCGGAGGCCACGCCCTCGACGAAGGAACGCACCCGCATGGCACGCAGTGCGGCGCCGCCCTTGCGGTCGTCGGGGTCGGCGTCCAGTTCGGCCGCCGCACGGTCGAACAGCGCGTCCGCCGCCTCCAACTGGGCGTCCACAGCACCGAGATGGGCGAGCGTATGCGGTTCCCCGCAGCGTGCCGCGGCGGCCCGAAGGGTGGCGGCCACGGCGCGCGCTCCGCCGTACCAGCAGGCGGCGACGCCGATACCGCCGTGGTGGAAGCCGGGGCGTTCGAGGTAGGCGCCCGGCGGTCCCGCACGGGTCGCGGGAGCGGCGTCGAAGCGCATGTCGAGGGTGTCGCTGGCCGCCATTCCTGCGGCCGTCCAGCTTCCGGACACGGGTGTGGCGTGCGCGGGGTCCAGCGCGACGGCGAAGAGCCCACGCGCCTCGCCTGTGCGGGCGGTGACGAGCGCGTGGGTGCAGGCGCGGGCTCCTGAGCAGTACGGCTTGGTGCCGGTCAGCCGCCAGTTACCGTCACGTGTGGGCACGGCTTCGAGTGCGGCGCCGGGCGGCTCGGCCGCCCATACGCCCCAGCGCCGGCCGGGGCGTACACCGGGCAGGTCGCGTACGCCCAGGTCGCGCAGCTCGGCGAGCACGGCAAGCGCGTCGGTGTGGCCCTCGGCGAGGCGGACGAGTCCGAGGTCCCGTTCGGCGAGCGCCGTCAGCGCGGCCCAGCGTTGCCGGGTACGCCCGGATCCCGGCAGCGGCAGATCGAGCGTGCCGTCGTGCACCAGCCGGGTGAACTCGGCCGCTACGGCCCGGCGATGGCCCTCGGTGTCCAGCCCGCCGCCGACGCGTTTTTCTGCCCCCGGGGCCCCGGTCGGGGCGCCGCGTTCGGCTGTCATGCCGCGTACCTCCTGGCCTGCGACGGTCCGCTTCCCACGGTCACCGTGGCATGGCCTGAGCGGCGCCGCGCGCGGGACGTTCGCCGCCGCCGGGTCCGCGTACTCCCTCTGGACACACGCCCGTCGATGCGGGATAACGAGTCCATACAGTATGAGTCGACTGTATGCAATCTACGGTCGACGAACGGGTGACGAGTGATCCAGCGAGGTAACTGACTACCCGTCAGCCCCGGAAGGGAGCACATCCCGCCATGACCGACGAGAACGGCAAGGGCGAGAACGGCAAGGGCAATACCGGCAAGGGCGAGAACGCCAACGGCCGGGCCGGCCAGAACAAGGACGACGGCCTCATATCCGGCGGCCATCTGGTCGCCAAGGCGCTCAAGGCCGAAGGGGTGGAGGTGATCTACACCCTGTGCGGCGGCCACATCATCGACATCTACGACGGCTGCGCCGACGAGGGAATCTCCGTGGTGGACGTACGCCACGAACAGGTGGCGGCGCACGCGGCGGACGGTTACGCGCGGCTCACCGGGCGGCCGGGGTGCGCCGTGGTGACGGCGGGGCCCGGTACGACGGACGCGGTCACCGGCGTCGCCAACGCGCTGCGCGCCGAGTCCCCGATGCTGCTGATCGGCGGCCAAGGTGCCCATACGCAGCACAAGATGGGCTCGTTGCAGGACCTGCCACACGTGGACATGATGACGCCGATCACGAAGTTCGCCGCGACGGTGCCGGACACGGCGCGTGCGGCTGACATGGTGTCGATGGCGTTCCGCGAGTGCTATCACGGTGCGCCGGGGCCCTCCTTCCTGGAGATCCCCCGCGATGTGCTGGACGCGAAGGTGCCGCGCGAGCAGGCCAGGGTGCCGAGTCCCGGGCACTACCGCGCCTCCACCCGGCAGCCGGGCGACCCGGAGGCGGTCGAGCGGCTGGCTGGACTGCTGGCGGCTGCCGAGCGCCCCGCGATCCTGCTCGGCGGGCAGGTGTGGACGACGCGCGCGACGGGCGCCGCACGCGAGTTGGTGCGCACGCTGGACGTACCCGCCTATATGAACGGCGCGGGCCGTGGCACGCTGCCGCCAGGCGATCCGCACCACTTCCAGCTCTCGCGGCGGCACGCGTTCTCGCGCGCTGACCTCATCGTGATCGTGGGCACGCCGTTCGACTTCCGTATGGGGTACGGGAAGCGGCTGTCGCCCGAGGCGACCGTGGTGCAGATCGACCTGGACTACCGCACAGTCGGCAAGAACCGGGACGTGGACCTGGGCATCGTCGGCTCGGCCGACCTGGTGCTCGCCGCCGTCACCCAGGCCGCTTCCGGGCAGCTCAACGGGGCGGCGCGCACGACGGGGCGCAAGGTGTGGCTGGAGGAGCTGCGGGAGGTCGAACAGAAGGCGGCCGACAAGCGCGAGCCGCTGCTGCGCTCCGCCGCTGACCCGATCCACCCCTATCGGCTGGTGCACGAGATCAACGAGTTCCTTACGCCCGACTCGCTCTTCATCGGCGACGGCGGCGACATCGTGACGTTCTCGGGGCAGGTCGTGCAGCCCCACTCCCCCGGTCACTGGATGGACCCGGGGCCGCTGGGGACGCTCGGCGTGGGGGTGCCGTTCGTGCTGGCCGCCAAGCAGGCCAGGCCGGACAAGGAGGTCGTCGCGCTGTTCGGGGACGGCGCGTTCTCGCTGACGGGCTGGGACTTCGAGACGCTGGTCCGCTACGACCTGCCGTTCGTGGGCATCGTCGGCAACAACTCCTCGATGAACCAGATCCGTTACGGCCAGCGCGCCAAGTACGGCGCGGCACGTGAACGGCTCGGCAACACGCTCGGCGACGTGCCCTACGACGCGTTCGCGCGGATGCTCGGCGGCCATGGCGAGGAGGTGCGCGATCCGGCGCAGCTGCGGCCGGCGCTGGAGCGCGCCAGGGAGTCGGGCAAGCCCTCGCTGATCAACGTCTGGCTCGACCCGGACGTGTACGCACCCGGAACCATGAACCAGACCATGTACAAGTGAGGTGAACCCGCGTGACTGACAAGGCACTTGACGGTGTGCGCGTCCTGGACATGACCCATGTGCAGTCGGGGCCCTCGGCGACCCAGCTGCTCGCCTGGCTCGGCGCCGACGTCGTCAAGCTGGAGGCGCCCGGCGGGGACATCACCCGCAGGCAGCTGCGCGATCTGCCCGACGTGGACTCGCTCTACTTCACCATGCTCAACTGCAACAAGCGCAGCATCACCCTGAACACCAAGACGGAGCGGGGCAAGGAGCTGCTGACGGAGCTGATCCGGCGCAGCGACGTGCTGGTGGAGAACTTCGGTCCGGGAGCGCTCGACCGTATGGGCTTCTCATGGGAGCACGTGCACCGGCTCAACCCGCGGCTGGTGTACGCCTCGATCAAGGGGTTCGGTGACGGCCCCTACACGGGTTACAAGGCGTACGAGGTGGTCGCGCAGGCGATGGGCGGCTCCATGTCGACGACGGGTTCCGAGGACGGACCGCCGCTGGCGACGGGCGCCCAGATCGGTGACTCGGGTTCGGGAGTGCATACAGTCGCCGGGATACTGGCGGCGTTGTACCAGCGCGAGCGTACGGGCCGGGGCCAGCGGGTGCGGGTGGCGATGCAGCACGCGGTGCTCAACCTGTGCCGCGTCAAGCTGCGCGACCATCAGCGCCTGGCGCACGGCCCGTTGCGCGAGTACCCGGTCGACGATTTCGGGGACGAGGTGCCGCGCTCGGGCAACGCCTCGGGCGGCGGCCAGCCCGGCTGGGCGGTGCGGTGCGCGCCCGGCGGCCCGAACGACTACGTGTACGTGATCGTGCAGCCGGTGTCATGGGAGCCCCTGTGCACCCTCATGGGCCGCCCTGAACTGGCCGGCGATCCGGCGTGGGCGACACCGGAGGCGCGGCTTCCGCAGCTCGGCAAGATGTTCCAGATGATCGAGGAGTGGACCTCGACCCTGCCCAAGTGGGAGGTGCTGGAGGCACTCAACGCGCACCACATCCCGTGCGGCCCGATCCTGTCGACCAAGGAGATCATCGAGGACGCCTCGCTGGCGGCCGACGGGATGATCGTGGAGGTCGAGCACCCCACACGCGGCACCTTCACCACCGTCGGCTCCCCGCTGAAGCTCTCCGACTCCCCCGTCGAGATCAGCTCGTCCCCCCTGCTCGGCGCCCACAACACCGAGGTCTTCTCGGGCGAACTCGGCCTGGCGGAGCGCGATGTGGAGCTGCTGAAGAGCGAGGGAGTAATCTGAGATGGCCTCGACCGACACTCCCTCAGCCGGCACTCCCTCTCCCGGCAGCTCCTCCTCCGGTACTCCCTCCCCCGACAGCCACTCCCCCCACACCGCGTCCGAATTCGACAGGGCGAGCGTCCAGAAGGTGCTGGACGCGGCGCGCGCCGCCGGGCGTACCGGGCTGACCGCGACGGAGGCGGAGACCGTCGCCGAGGCGTACAGCATCCCCACCCCGGCGCAGGGCCTCGCCACCAGTGCGGAGGAGGCCGCCGCGCTGGCGGCCCGTATCGGCTTCCCCGTGGTGCTGAAGATCGTCTCGCCGGACATCACGCACAAGACGGAGGCCGGCGGCGTCGTGGCCGGCGTGACCACGGAGGCGGCTGCACGGGACGCCTATGCCACGGTCCTCGCCAACGCCCGCGCCCACCAGGCCGGCGCGCTGATCGAGGGCGTCCAGGTGCAGCGCATGGCGACCGAGGGCCAGGAGGTGCTGGTGGGCGCCGTGACCGACCCGACGTTCGGCAAGGTCGTCGCGTTCGGGCTCGGCGGCGTCCTGGTGGAGGTGCTGGAGGACGTGACCTTCCGGCTCGCACCCGTCTCGCCCGGCGAGGCGCGTTCGATGCTGGACTCGGTGCGCGCCGCCAAGGTGCTGCGGGGCGTACGGGGCGCCGCACCCGTCGACCGGGAGGCGCTAGCCGGTCTCGTCGTACGGGTGTCCCAACTGGCCGCCGACTTCCCCGAGTTGACGGAGGTCGACCTCAATCCGGTGTTCGCCTCGGCCGACGGGGTGCTCGCCGCCGATCTGCGGCTGCTGCTCGGTGACGAACGCCGGCGGGAGCGACCGCACTTCACCGACGAGGAGATCCTCACCTCGATGCGCCGGCTGATGGAGCCCCGTTCCGTCGCCGTCATCGGCGCCTCCAACGAGGAGGGAAAGATCGGCCACTCCGTGATGCGCAACCTGGTGGACGGCGGCTTCACCGGCGGGATTCACCCGGTCAATCCCAAGGCGCGGCGGGTGCTGGACCGTACGGCGTACGCGTCGGTGCTCGATGTGCCGGGCGAGGTGGACGTCGCCGTGTTCGCGATCCCGGCGCGGCTCGTGCCCGCGGCGCTGGAGGAGGTGGGCCGCAAGGGCATACCCAACGCGGTCCTCATCCCCTCCGGTTTCGCCGAGACCGGCGAACACGCGCTCCAGGACCGGGTCGTCGAGGTGGCCAGGGAGCACGGGGTGCGCCTGCTGGGCCCCAACATCTACGGCTACTACTCGCCCTGGCAGAACCTGTGCGCCACCTTCTGCACCCCCTACGACGTACGGGGCGGGGTCGCGCTCACCTCGCAGTCGGGCGGGATCGGCATGGCGGTGCTCGGCTTCGCGCGCACGACGAACACGGGCGTCTCCGCGATCGTCGGGCTCGGCAACAAATCGGACGTCGACGAGGACGACCTGCTGACGTACTTCGCACAGGACCCGCACACCCGGTGCGTGGCCATGCATCTGGAGGACCTCAAGGACGGCCGTGCCTTCGTGCGCGCCGCGCGCGCGACGGTCCCCGAGAAGCCGGTGATCGTGCTGAAGGCGGGGCGTACGGCGGCTGGTTCGCGCGCTGCCGGTTCGCACACGGGTGCGCTCGCGGGCAACGACGCGGTCTACGACGACGTGCTGCGCCAGGCGGGCGTCATCCGGGCGCCGGGGCTGAACGAGATGCTGGAGTACGCGCGCGCACTGCCCGTCCTGCCCACGCCCCAGGGGGACAACGTCGTGGTGATCACGGGCGCCGGCGGTTCGGGCGTGCTGCTGTCGGACGCGCTCGTCGACAACGGGCTGTCCCTGATGGAGATCCCCGACGATCTGGACGCGGCGTTCCGCGCGTTCATCCCGCCCTTCGGCGCGGCGGGCAACCCCATCGACATCACCGGGGGCGAGCCGCCCTCCACCTACGAGGCGACGATCCGGCTGGGCCTGGATGACCCCCGTATCCACGCCCTCGTGCTCGGCTACTGGCACACGCTCGTCACGCCGCCGATGGTCTTCGCCGAACTGACGGCGCGCGTGGTCGCCGAGGCACGCGCACGGGGCGTGCACAAGCCGGTCGTCGCCTCGCTGGCGGGCGACACCGAGGTCGAGCAGGCCAGCGCACACCTGTTCGCGCACGGTGTGGCGGCCTATCCGTACACCACGGAGAAGCCGGTCGCCGTGCTCGGCGCCAAGTACCGCTGGGCCAGGGCCGCGGGACTGCTGCCCTGACGCACCCTCGCACCGCTCGTACCGCCCGCGGACCACGGGCGGAACCTCTCCCGCGAAGGGGCACCATGGGACGTACCCACGATCCGACACCTGCCGTCACCTACCGCGAGTTAACCGACCGCAACGGCAGGGTCTACCGGGTCGGCGAGACCGACCGCGACCTGCTCGGACACTCCCGCAAGATCATGATCTATCTGCCGTGGGTGGCCATGATGGCCATCAGCGTCTTCGAGTACGCCTACGGCTCGGCCGAGGACACACTCTCCGAGGCACACGGCTGGACGCAGTCGAACACCTTCTGGATCCTCAGCGTCTGGGTGTTCTTCCAGGCCGGGGTGGCCTTCCCCGCCGGCTGGCTGCGCGAGCACGGCATCCTCACCGCGCGGCGTGCCATGTACATCGGCTCCGGACTCGCGCTGTGCGGCTTCCTCTCCCTCTCCCACACCTCCAACGTGCTGCTCGCGATCCTGGGCTTCGGTGTGCTGGGCGGCGTTGGCTGCGGCTTCATCTACGCGACCTGCATCAACAGCGTCGGCAAGTGGTTCCCCGAACGGCGCGGTGGCAAGACGGGCTTCGTCAACGGCGGCTTCGCCTACGGCGCCGTGCCGTTCGTCTTCCTGTTCAACTACGCCTTCGACACCAGCAATTACCAGGGTGTCCTGGACGCCATCGGGGTCTACGTACTGATCGTTGTCGCCGTCTGCGCCTGGTTCTTCCGCGACCCGCCGAAGAACTGGTGGCCGGCCGACCACGACCCGCTGCTGCGCGCCGGCGCCTCCAAAACGGCGGCTGCGCTGGACAAGAACCCCCCGGCTGCCCGCCAGTACGCGCCGATGGAGGCGATGCGCACGGGCATGCTGCCGCTGATGTGGCTGCTCATCGTCATGACGGCGGGCGTATCCATCTTCGGTATCTCCTTCCAGGTGCCCTTCGCCAAGGAGGTCGGCTTCGGCCCGATGGTCGCCGCCTCCTCCATGGGCGTCATGTCGATCATCAACGGCGTGGGCCGGGGGTTCATCGGCTGGCTCTCGGACCGGTGGGGACGCAAGTCCACGCTGATCTTCGTGATCGTCGTGCTGGGCCTCGCGCAGTTCGGGGTCCTGTGGGCGGGCAACATCCGCAACCAGGCGCTGTTCCTGGCCTTCGCCTTCATCTCGGGGTTCGGCGGTGGCGCGTTCTACCCGATGTTCGCCGCGCTCACGCCCGACTACTTCGGGGAGAACCACAACGCGACCAACTACGGCATCGCCTACAGCGGCAAGCTCGTCAGCGGCCTGTTCGGCGGCGGCCTCGGCGCGATGGCCGTCGACGCCTGGGGCTACGACGGCGCCTACCTCCTCGCGGGCGGCATCTCCCTGCTCGCCGCCGCCCTCGCGTTCTTCCTGCACAGACCAGGAGTCCCGCGCACCAAGGACATCGTGCCCAACCACCATGCGGCAGGACGCGAGATGGCCTGAGCGACGGCGGCAGTGCCTGGACGCCGGTTCAGGCACTGCCGCCGGGCGAAGCACAGCGGGTCGGTGGCGCGGGGCGGCCGGCGAGGAACGCTCAGGCTTCGCCGCGAGAGGCCCCCTTGCGCGAGGTCTCCTGGGAAGCGGGACCGGAGAGGGCGGCGGGACCGGCAGCGGCGGGTGTGCTGTGCCGGGTGAACGCCCACAGTGCGAAGCCGAGGCAGCTGAACCCGGCGCCCAGTACGCATACGGCGCCCCAGCCGGCGACCGTATAGAGGGAGGTCGCGGCGATGGCTCCGGCGGCGCTGCCGATCGAGTAGAAGACCATGTATCCGCCGATCAGCCGGCTGCCCGCTTCCGGGTGGAGCGCGTAGACGAGGGTCTGGTTGGTGACATGGACCGCCTGCACAGCCAGGTCGAGCAGGATCACGCCGACGACCAGGGCCCACAGCGAGCTGCGCGTGCAGGACAGGGGCAACCACGAGGCGGCGAGCAGTGCCAGGGCGATGCCGGTGGTACGCCGGGAGAGCCCGCGGTCGTTCAGGCGGCCCGCCATGGTCGCGGCCAGCGCTCCGGCGACACCGATCAGCCCCAGCGCCCCGATCGCACCATGGGACAGGAAGTACGGGGCCCCGCTGAGCGGCAGGGCGACGCTGCTCCACAGAGTGCTGAAGGCGGCGAAGATCAGCAGCCCGAACAGGGCACGGAGCCGCAGCAGTCGTTCCCGCGCGAACAGGGTGACGGTGGAGCGCAGAAGCTGTCCGTAACGCAGGGTCGCCGGCGGAGCGTCACCGTGGCGCGGCAGCACCCGGTACAGGACCAGCGCGAGCAGAGCGGTGAGCGAGGCCGAGGCGAGGTAGACGGAACGCCAGCCCGCGAGGTCGGCCATGAGTCCTGACACCGTGCGGGCGAGCAGAATCCCGATGACCACGCCGCTGGTGACCAGCCCGACGACCCGCCCGCGCACGGCACTTGGGGCCAGTGATGCCGCGAAGGCCACCAGCGTCTGCGTGACGACCGCGAGAAGCCCTGTGGCGGCCATGCCCGCGAGCAGGATCGCCGCCGTGCGGGCTACGGCGACCAAGGCCAACGCCGCTACCAGGAACAGCAGTTGAGCCACGACGAGCCGCCTGCGGTCGACCACGTCACCCAGCGGTACGAGGAAGAAGAGGCCCAGCCCGTATCCGACATGCGTGAGGGTGACCACGCTGCCGACAAGTGCCGGGCTCATGGCGAGGTCGTGGCCGATGGTCACGAGGAGCGGCTGGGAGAAGTAGACATTGGCCACCGCGGCACCGCAGGCGACGGCGAACAGGACGACCAGGCCGCGGGACAGCACGAACGCGGGTCCTTCCCCGCTTCCGCCGCTCCCGCCCGGCGCTCCCCCGCCCCGGGTGCTCCCACTTGGCGCTCCCCCGCTCCGGGCCTGGGTCCGCCCCGTCACAGCCTCACCGTTGCCGGGCATCAGCACTCCCCTTCACTATTGGTTTCATCTTGCAACCAGCAGTGAACGTAGCTTCCTTGGTAGCATGTTGCAACCAGTGCGGAGACGAGAGAGCGAGGGACGCCATGGTGAGCAGGACGCGCTTCGACGACAGCGAATGCCCCGTCGCCCGGTCCGTTGACGCGATCGGCGACTGGTGGTCCCTGCTGATCGTGCGGGACGCCTTCGACGGGAGCCGGCGCTTCGGGGAGTTCCAGCGCAGCCTCGGCGTGGCCAAGAACATCCTCACCGCGCGCCTGCGCGCCCTGGTCGCAGGCGGTGTCCTCGAATCCGTCCCCGCCTCGGACGGCAGCGCCTACCGCGAGTACGTGCTGACCTCGAAGGGCAGGGCGCTCTTCCCCGTCATCGTCGCCCTGCGGCAGTGGGGCGAACAGAACTTCTTCGCACCGGGCGAACCGCACTCACAGCTGGTCGACCGCCGACAGGGACAGCAGCTCCGCGCACTGGAGGTGCTGTCCGCCGACGGACGACCGCTGGACCCGGACGACACCACCGTCCACAAGCTCTCCCCCCGGTGACCTGAGCCGACGCCGGAGAACCGGCGCCGGCACGCGCTCACCGGTACGCACTCGGCGGTACGGACTCACCGTGATGCGCTCGCCGGTACGCACTCACCGGTACGGGGCCGGCCGGCATGGGGCTCACCCGGATGGGGATCACCGGCACGCGCTCAGGTGTCGCCGCGCTCGTGGTAGGAGCGGCGCGTCTGCTCCGTGTGGTCGCGCATCACCGCTGCCGCCGTGTCCTGGTCTCCGAGTTCGATGGCCTCGATCAGCCAACGGTGCTCGATCCAGGACTGGGCGCCGCGCTGGCGTGCGACAGGGCGGTAGTACCAGCGCACGCGGCGGTCGACCTGGGCCGACAGCTCCGCCAGTACCGCATTGCCCGCCAGCTCCATCACCTTCGCGTGGAAGGCGGCGTTGGCGTCCACCACGGCGTCGACGTCGTCCGCCGCGACCGCCGCCTCGCCGCGCACGCACACCTCCTCCAGCTCCTTGATGCCGTCAGGCCCGCTGTGCGCGGCGGCGAGACGCGCCGCCTCCGCCTCCAACAGCGCCCGTACGGAAAGGAGTTGGTCGGCCTCGTCCTCGGACGGCTCGTGCACGAAGGCCCCTTGGGCGGGGCGCAGGTCGACCCACCCATCGGTCGCCAGCCGCTGCAACGCCTCCCGCACCGGCTGCCGCGAGACCCCCAACTCCTCGGCCAGTTCGCTCTCCACCAGGTGCTGGCCCGGCCGCAGCGACCGCGTCGTGATCAGCCCCAGCAGCGCTTCGTACACCCGCTCACGCAGGGGTCCAGGCCGCTCCAGCCGTTCCACGGCCCCCCGTGGCAGTCCAGTACGCGACATCCGCTCTCCCCGCCCGCTCGTCGAAAACAGCCTATTGTCTACAGTCTACGAGCGACGGTCGTCCGCACACGGAGCCTGTGGACAACGCTCACTGCTCGGACTGCCGCACCGCGTCCTCGTGTTCACGCAGCGACAGGGCCACGGACCCGGAGATGAACTTCGCGGTGCCGACGGCGGTGAAGGGCAGCGCGAGGAGCAGCCCCGCCACCGGGGCCGGCCACTGCCGGCCCGACGTCACACAGGGGCCGGGCACCCCGTCACCGGGCGGCCCGTAGGCGTGGTCGTCGTCGTCGGCGTCCCTGCTCCCGAGGTCCACGACCGGCGCACTGCACGGAGCGCCGCCCTCGGTCGTGTACGGAGTGAACAGCTGCCAGGCGGCGTACGCCATGAGCAGTCCGGCGGCGGCCAGGAGAAGAAGGCCCGTCGACCGTCTCCCGTATGCCGCTTCCCTGAACCTGTCCTCGACCACGACCCTGCGCACGGCGCCCCCTGTTTCTCCGTCCGGCTGACCCGGCGGATCGTACAGAGGTTCCGGTCGCCGCGGCCGGCGACCGGGTCACAACGTGCTCGCGCGCGGCGCCAGTTCGCGTTCGATCTGCTCCAGGCTCTTGCCCTTGGTCTCGGGGATGCGCCGGAGGGTGAAGAGGAAAAGCAGGGCGCAGACGGCTGCGTAGAGGGTGAACGTGCCTGTCCCGCCGAGCGTGTCCAGGAGCGAGAGGAAGGTCAGCGAGACCAGGAAGTTCATCGTCCAGTTGGAGAACATGGTGGCGCTCATGGCCGTGCCGCGGATGCGCGCGGGGAACAGTTCGGACGGGATGATGAAGACGACGACGTTGAGCGTCGTGGCGACGGCGGCGACGAAGAGGACCACGCACAGGACGGCGAGCCAGGCGAACGAGGACTCCTGACCGCCGGCCGCGAGGGTGGCGGCCAGTCCCGCGAGGGCGAGCGTCATGATGGCGGCGCCCGTGGCCAGCAGCTTCTTACGTCCGAAGCGGTCGACGGCCAGCATGCCGACGGGCGTCATGACCAGGTTGACGATGCCGACGCCGACGGTGGCCAGGATCGAGGAGGACGAGCCGAGGCCGCTGCTCTCGAAGATCTTCGGCGCGTAGTAGATGACGGTGTTGACGCCGGAAGCCTGGCCGAGGATCTGGAGGCCGACGCCCGCGACGATCGCGGGACGCACGGAGGGGTCGGCGAGCGCGCGCCACCTGCCCTTGCGGGGCGCGGCCGGCTTGCCCTCGGAGCCCGCGGTGATCTCCGCCAGCTCGGCGTTCACGAGGGCCGTGTGCCCGACACCCCGCACCCGCTCCAGTACCGCCCTGGCGCGCTCGGTGTGGCCCCGCAGCGCGAGCCAGCGGGGCGACTCGGGCATGAGCAGCATGCCGCCGCCGAAGAGCAGCGCGGGGACGGCGGCGAGGCCGAACATCCAGCGCCAGCTGTGGGTGACGTCGTGCAGCGCGTAGTTGGCGACGTACGCGAGCACGATGCCGAGCGTGATCATGAGCTGGTTGAGGCCCACGAGGCGACCCCGGTAGCGGGGCGGTGCGACCTCGGCGATGAAGACGGGAACGAGGTTGGAGGCCGTTCCGATACCGAGGCCGAGGACGAGCCGGGCAGCGGTGAGCAGGATCGCGGAGGGCGCGAGGGCCGCCATCAGCGCGCCGATGGTGAAGACGGCGGCGGCCGTCACCAGGATCGGGCGGCGGCCGTAGCGGTCGGCGAGGTTCCCCGCGCCCGCTGCGCCGATCATCGCACCGACCAGGATCGAGCTGACCACGACGCCCGAGCTGAGCGAGGTGAGCGAGAAGTCGTCCTCGATGGTGAGCAGGGCTCCGGAGATCACGCCCGTGTCGTAGCCGAACAGCAGCCCGCCGAGAGCCGCGACGAGCGCGACACCGATCACAGGGCGGAGGTCGGCACCTCCGCCACGGGCGCCCCCACCGCCGTCCCGCGGCACGGTTCCACTGAGCGACGCCATGGCATCTTCCCTTTCACTCAACTTCACTCAGCCAACATTGGCTGGTACCAATCTTGCACCGCGATAGTCATCACACAAGGTTTGACGTAAGATTTTGTCGATTGGTTGGTACCTATCAATGTCGACCTGGGAGTGGTGCCGAGTGGCCCGACAGGCCAAACACGAGGAACTCCGGCAGGCTCTGCTGGCCGGGATCACCGGCTCACCGCCGCACACCCCGCTCCCCACCGAACGGGAGATCTCCGCGCGGCACGGCGTCTCCCGCAACACCGTCCGGCAGGCGCTGGACGCACTCGAAGCGGCGGGCAGCCTCTACCGGGTACAGGGCGCGGGCACTTTCGTCGCACCGCCCGTGGTCTCCAAGTCGCTCACGCTGACCTCGTTCTCCGAGGACATGCGCGCCCGCGAGCTGGAGCCAGGATCCCGGCTGCTGGCGGCCGGGACCGTGCGCGCGGGGCGGCAGCTCGCCGAACGCCTGGGCGTGGAGCCCGACTCCGACGTCGTACGTGTCTCCCGGCTGCGGCTCGCCGACGGCTCCCCCATGTGCCTGGAGAACGTGCACTTCCCCGCCGAACGCGTCCCAGGTCTCACCGACGAGGACCTGACCGGTTCGCTCTACATGCTGCTGAACGAGCGCTACGGGCTGGACATCCGCTCGGCCGACCAGATCGTGCGGGCCGTCGACCTGGACGAAACCGCTTCGGCACTGCTGGGCGTGCCGCTGGGCAGTTCGGGGCTGCGCGTCCAGCGTGTGGGGATGGACCACAGGGACACCCCGGTCGAGGCAACGACGACGATCTACCGCGCCGACCGCTACGACATCCGCTTCACCGTCCGCAGGGGGCAGCAGTGAGCACCGCATCCGCAGCCGGCACCCTGCTCGGCGTCGACGTCGGCGGCACGAAGATCGCCGCAGGGCTGGTCTCGTACGACGGCGCGCTGCTGACCAGCGTCGTCCGTCCCACGCCCGCCGCGCAGGGCCCGGCCGCCGTGCTCGACGCCATCGCCGCGGCCGTCACCGCGCTCCCGGGCCGGGAGGCGGCCGACGGACTCGGCATCGGCACGGGCGGTGTCATCGACCGGGCGCGCGGCGTCGTCCTGTCGGCCAACGACCTGCTGCCCGGCTGGGCCGGCACCCGCCTGGCCGAGGAGCTGACGGCACGCCTGGGCCTGCGGGTCGCCGCCGACAACGACGCGAACGTCTTCGCACTGGCCGAGCAGACCTACGGCGCCGGAGCCGGCTGCGACTCCGCGCTCTACGTCAGCGTGGGAACGGGCATCGGCGGCGGGCTGGTCACCGGGGGCAGGCTGCTGCGCGGAGCGCACTGGACGGCCGGCGAGTTCGGCCACATCGCCGTACCCGAGGCAGCGGGCCGCCCGTGCAACTGCGGCCGTACGGGCCACCTGGAGGCCGTCTCCTCCGGCCCCGCGATCACCGCACGGTTCCGCGAACTGAGCGGCGAGACGGACGTGCACGACCTCAGAACGGTCGCCTCGCTCGCGGAGGCGGCGGAAGCGGCGGGACCGGCAGGGGCGGCAGGGGTGGCGCTCGCCGAGGGCGCGGCGGCGCTCGGGCGTGCGCTGGCCGGGCTGGTCAACACCTTCGACCCCGAACGGGTCGTCGTCGGCGGCGGCGTCGCGTCGGTCGGCTCGCCCTTCTGGGAGCCCCTGACGGAGGCGTTCGCCGCGGAACTGCTGCCAGGGCCCGCCGCCGTACGGCCCGTACTCGCGGCGCTGGGACCGCGCGCCGCCGTGATCGGGGCCGCGGCGCTGCTCCTGGAGAGACGGGACTGAGCGCACGCCGCTCCCGCCGCACAGGGAAGCAACGGACCGGCGGACCAACAGCCCGGCGGACGACGTACCGACGGACCGACGTATCGACGTATCGACGGCCCAGCGGACCGACAGCGGACCGACCGACCAACAGCGGACCGCAGAAGACCGACCCGAACGAAGGACTGAGGACAGAGCATGACCGAGCCGGTATCCGAAGCGCCCAGCCGGACCACGATGCCCGGGGCACGCGTGCGCGCGCTGCTCGCTGAGCTGAGGGGGCAGTTGGTCGTCTCCTGCCAGGCCCCTCCGGGAGACCCCCTGCGCTCCCCCTCGCACATCGCGGCGATCGCCGCCTCGGTGAGCGCGGGCGCCCCCGTCGCCGCGCTGCGGGTACAGGGCATCGAGGACATCCTGGCGGTGCGCGAGGCCGTCTCGCTGCCCGTCATCGGGCTGTGGAAGGACGGCGCCGAGGGCGTCTACATCACGCCGACCGCCGCGCACGCGCGCGCCGTCGCCGAGGCGGGGGCCGAGATCGTCGCGGTGGACGCCACCTCACGTCCCCGCCCCGACGGGCGCCCGCTGCGCGAGACCGTGGAGACGGTGCACGGGCTCGGCAAGCTGCTGATGGCGGATGTCTCCACGGCCGAAGAGGGCGTGGCCGCGGTGGCGCTGGGCGCCGACCTGGTCTCCACGACGCTCTCCGGCTACACCCCCTACAGCCCTCAACGGCCGGGCCCCGACCTGGAGTTGGTGGCCGACCTGGCCGCTCGCCTGGACGCGCCCGTCTGCGCTGAGGGCCGCCTGCACACGCCCGAACAGGCCCGTACGGCGCTGGAGTCGGGGGCCTGGTCCGTCATCGTCGGGGGCGCGATCACCGCCCCCGCCGCCATCGCCGGCCGCTTCGCCGCCGCGCTGCCCCCGGTGTGAGCGCGCCCTTCGCCGCCATGAGCCCCGGCCCCGTGCGCCCGGCGGCACGGTCAGCGGCGGGCTGCCGATGTGCTCGGCACGTTGTACGGGGTGACGACCTGGACCGGTGAGGGCTGCGGCGGCCCCTCGTCAGGGAGGGCGCCGTGTGCGCGCATCACGGTCAGACAGGCGTCGCGCATGTCCTGGCGCAGATCGTGGTGGAGCACGGCCGACACGCGGCCCTCGCGCAGGAGGCGGGTGTTGTCGTGGTCGAGGTCGTGTGCCACGAAAACGGCGCAGTCCCTGCCGGCCTCCGCGAACACCTCGGCCGTGGCGGCGTTGCCCCCGCCGACCGAGTAGACCGCGCGGATGCCCGGGTGTGCGCGCAGCGCCTCGCGTACGAGGTCGCGCTGCGTGGCGTCGAGGCCGTCGCTGTCGGTGACCTCGACGAGGCGCCGGCCGGGCTGTGCGGTGCGCATGGCGCTGCGGAAGCCCATCTCCCGCTCCTCCTCATTACGGAAGAACCCGCGGCTGAGCGTGGTGAGCACGTCGCCCGTGCGGTCGCCGAGCCACTGCCCGACGAGGTAGGCGGCCGTGGCACCCGCCGCCCTGTTGTCGATACCGACGTAGGCGAGGCGCGCGCTGCCCGGCAGGTCGGTCGCCAGCGTCACCACAGGTATGCCCGCCGCCGCCAGGCGGCCGACGGCCGCGACGGTCTCGGGCACGTCGGGCGCCTTGAGCAGCACGCCTTGGGAGCCGCGTGCCGCGATCCGGTCGAGCGTCGCCACCAGCTCCCCGACGGGGCCCGTCTCACGGAAGTGGAAGCGTGAGCGCAGCGCGGCGGGGCGCAGCGAGGGGAGTTCGGCCTCCAGCGCGTCCCGTACGGCCGAGGAGAACCGGTCGGGGCACTGCATCACGATGTCGATCATGAACGTGCGGCCACCGATGCGCACCTGCGTGCGCTGTCTGTCCAGGTCCTCGACGGCCCGCCGCACCTCCCGCACGGTGCTCTCGCGTACGCCGCCGCGCGCGTTGAGCACCCGGTCGACGGTGGCCTCGCTGAGCCCCGCCTGCCGGGCGATCTCCCGGATCGGATACGGGTGCGCCACGGCCTAGGCGGTACGGGTCAGGAGCGTACGGAGGTGTTCCGCGCTGGTCCACGCGTCGTCCAGCGGACCGTGGGCGCCGGGCTCCCCGGTGAGGACGGTGTCCTGTTCGAGGACGTGCCAGCCCTCGAACCCGGTGGCGGTGAGGTGGCCGACGATGGACTCCACGTCCACGTCACCCGCACCGAGCGGCCGGTACATGCCGTCGCGTACGGCCTCGGTGTAGGACACGCGTCCGGTGCGGACCTTCGCTGCGAGGGAGGCGTCGACGTCCTTCATATGGGTGTGCGCGATACGTTCGGGCGCCTGGCGCGTCAGTTCGGCCGGGTCGGTGCCGCCGACGAGGAGGTGACCCGTGTCCAGGCACAGCGAGATCGCGGAGCCTTCCATCACCCGGCGGACCTCCTCACCGTTCTCGACCATCGTGCCGACGTGCGGGTGCAGCACCGCGCGCACGCCCCGCTCCGCCGCGAGCCCCGCGACCCTGTCCAGATTGGCCAGCAGCGTCTTCCAGCCTGCCTCGTCCAGCTCGGGGCGTGAGTCGTACCCTTCCTGGCCCGTCACCGCCGAGAGCACCAGGACATCGGCGCCCGTCGCGTCGTAACCGGCCAGAAGCGCTTCGGCCCGGGGCAGCGGATCCGCCCCCGGCACATGGAGCAGCAGGGGCGTGAAGCCACCGACCGCGTGCAGTCCGTGGCGGCGCAGCGTCTCCGCACGCGCACCGGGCTCGGAGGGCAGAAAACCTTCGGGCCCGAACTCGGTCGCCGCCAGCCCGACCTCCCGCATCTCGCGCAGCACCCGCTCGGGCCTCAACTGGTGCCCCCAGCCCGGCACTTCGCACACGCCCCAGGTGATCGGGGCACCGGCGATCCGCTGCTGCGCTCCGGCCGCGTCACCGTGTGCGGTGCCGTGTGAAGTGCCGTGTGAAGTGCCGTGTGGGGTGCTGTCCATGTGCTTGCCTTCCGCTCGGGCGGCCCTTCGACCGGCATGCCGCACCTCATGCCGACCGGCATGCTCGTACGGGCCCACGCTAGGCACACAGGGCGCCTCCGCTGAAGGGGGTGATCCCTCACACCGCCCTCAGCGGGCCCATCATTTTCCCCTCAGCACGGTGAGTGGTCCCCTGGGCCACAGTGGCCCGCTCTTCCCCTGCCGCCCTCCGGACCTTCCCTGCCGCCCTCCGGAAATTCCCTTCCGGAACGCCGCCGCTTTTCAGGTAAAGAGAGCGGATTCACCTCGATGCCGTAGTCGTTCACCCTCAGGGAGCGCCACAAGCGCCGGTGCCTATCGTTTCCCGGGTATGCCTCAGCCGATTGACGCAACAGAGTATGGCGACGTTACGACAAACACACGCACCCGCCCTGAAGTTGGCGGCACAGAGGACCAACACGCCTACTCCGTTTATGTGAAGAGAACAAACTCGGCTCATTCTCCTTACCCCTGCGGCCCGTTGGAGGAATTCCTGGAGCAAATGGGCCGCATTGAAACCGACTTCCAGCGGAAGTGGATCTCGCTGAGCGCTTGCGAGGACGCCGGTGAATGAGTACCCGGATTACTCGGACCCGTACCTGGCGCACTACGGTTCGGGGCTGCCCACCGAGCAGGAGGGCCTGTTCCTTCCCCCGCTGCTCCCCGGGCAGCGGCAGGACAGCCTGGACCCTCCGCACCTGTCGGGCTACGGACCCGGGTGGGACTTCGATGCCGACCTGACGCAGTTGCTGCAGGAGGCGCGCTGGGAGTCGGAGAGCGGGCGCACCATCGAGACGGAAGCGCCGCTCGGCCGCTCAGGCATGGCGAAGCCGGCACACAGGCGGGGCCGCAGGACGGCGCCCGAACTGCTCGTGCCCGTCATGTCGTTCATCGTCACCACACTGCTCGTGGCGACGTTCGCCGGGGTCAGCACCGTGGGCGGCATCGTCACCTACGGGTTCGCCCGCACCTCGGCCGCGAGCGTCGTGGACGAACTGGCCACGTGGTGGCCCGTACTGCTGCACGGCCCCTGGGTGGCGGCCTCGCTCTTCATGCTCCGCTCCCCCTCCGTCCGCGGCAGGCGGGCGCGGGCCGCGTGGTCGGTCCTGCTGTTCTTCTCCGCCGTCACGGCGGCGCTGTGCCTCACGCAGACGACGCCGAACTTCACCGGTATCGCCGTCGCCGTACTCCCGCCCCTCGCCGCACTGGCCTGCCTGCGCCTCCTGGTCCTCCACATCGCCCCCGTACACCCCCGCCACGCCCTCTCCCGGCGAAAACCGCCTCCCAGCCACCGCGCGGGCTGACCGCCCGGCGAGAGAGGCGGCACGACCACCGGGTGGTCGCGCCGCCTTTTCTGTGAGCGGGGCCGTGGCCCCGGGTTCTGTGAGCGGGGCCGTGGCCCGCGTTCCGGCCGTCGGCGCCGGCCGGGAGGGCGGCGCATGCCGGTGCCGCTACCGGGACCGGCGCCCGAGGGTGAACGAGCTGAGTGCGGCGGCCAGCGGGAAGAGGGCGATGACGCCGAGGGCGGAGCCGAGGGACATCGTCTTGGCCAGGGCGCCGGCGCTCGCGCTGCCGACGCCTCCGCCGACGAAGAAGGCGAGGTTGAGCAGGCCCATCGCGCCTCCGCGCCGGGCGGGTTCGATGTGTGCCGACATCAGAGCGGTGGTGAAGACCTGGGTCACGGAGAAGGCAGCGAAGCCGAGCGAGGCGCCCAGGATCAGGAGCAGGACACCCGACCCTGCCAGGGCACCGGCGAGAGCCGCAGCGAACGCGAGGGCCACCGCCGCCAGCAGGCGGTGGCCGCGGTCGCCTGCGGTGAGCTTGCCGGCCAGGCGCGAGAGTACGGCGCCGACGACCGCACCGGGCAGCAGCCAGACACCGACCGCCAGGACGCTCCAGCCGTGCTCGCCGACCAGAAGCTGCGGCACGGCGTACATGGCGGCGAACAGTCCTCCGTACACCCCGATACCGGTGATCGCGGCACGGAGGAAGACACCGTCCGTGACCAGCGCCCGGGGAACGAAGGATGTCTCGGCCGTGCGGACCCGCCGGACGAGACCGGCCGCCGACAGCAGGAAGACCGCGGCAGTCACCGTGTTGACCGAACCGGTCAGAGCGAGGGCGGAGGACTGGATCAGGATCAGGAACGACATCGCGGTCACCGTCAGCAGCCCGGCCCCCGGCAGGTCCATGGGCCTGCCGGAGTTCTTGCGCGGCCGGGCTCCCGCCAGGCAGAGCGGAACGACGAGCAGGGAGAGTACGGGCAGGACCAGCGCGATCCGCCAGGTCACCCACTCCGTGAGGACGCCGCCCGCGAGCGTGGCACTGGCGGAGAAGACCGCCATGGTCGCACCGAAGCCGGCGAACACTCTGGGGCGCGTCTCCGGCGCCGCCGAGGCCGTGAGCGCCATGGCGCAGGCCGCCATACCGCCGGAACCGGCGGCCTGGACGAACCTGCCGACGACCAGCACGCGGAGATCGGGCGCAAGGAGACAGATGGCGGCGCCGAGAGCCAGGGCCAGCGAGCCGAGCAGCAGCGCGGTACGCAGGCCACGGGTATCGGCCAGGCGTCCGAAGAAGGCGGTGCCGACGCCGAGTGCGAGCGCATGGGCGGTGAGGACCCATGCGGTCGCGGCGGGCGAAGCGTGGAGGGCGGCTGCGACGTCGGGCAGCGCGACGCCCGCGGCGGTGACGCCGAAGACCACGGGACCGAAGAGGGCGCCGTAGCGCAGTCCGGCCGAACGGGCACTGTGGGCCGGGGTGGTTCCGAATTCCGCGCCGGCCGCGGCCTGTTGGGTGGTCACGAGGACTCCGGGGCGAGTGCGCAGCGGGCCGCAGCCGAGGCCACCTGGCGCCGCCGGGTACCGGCCTCGGCATACGCGGTACGCGGGTGCGCGCCAGTGGGGACCGCGCCCGTCCACCGCGTGGTGATCACCACGCCGCCCTCCGCCGGGGCCACGATGCCGTGCCCTGTGGCCCGGACCGCGACCGGCGGTCCGAACCCGCAGGCGAAGGACACCGCGGCGCTCCCGTCACCGGGCTCCGGCGCCGCGACGACCACGGCGGGCCGGCCCTCCGCGATCCGGCGGAACCCCGGGAGTTCCCGGTCGTACCCGGGCCGGTCGGGGATGTACGCCTCCCTCTTCGGCCGCGCGGTGAGGCGGTCCATGGCCGCCTTCGTACCCCAGGGGTGTCCTTGCTGTTCTGTCAACGGTCCCGCCTTCTCCGGTTCCCGCATCGCGCCTTCTGCCGGCGCCACGACGATGAACAGCAGTGTTCTCGCCCCGGATTCCGCGCCCCATCCCCCGGTTGAAGGGCCCCTCTGGGACCGCCCCCCTCGGATGAGGGGTAGGAAGCGAGGGCCGTGACTGGGAGAGTCCTCAGTTGACGCTCTCCCCCGTGAACGGGGGAGATTCTTACGGCTCGCGCCGTGAGACTTCCTGTTTCATTGCCGACTGCCCGTCCGGAGTTCTCCAATGACCAGTTCGGCTCCATCCCGCATCGCCATAGGCCGAGCAGAGCTGCTCTCCCGGTCCGCCAAGGCCACCGACGCACTCGGCATGTTCGCCGAGGCGTCCTCCCAACTGCGGCGCCTCCTGCCGTACGACGCGGCCGTCTGGCGCGTCACGGACCCGGTGACCGGCATGATGACCGCACCGATCCGAGCGGAGAACCTCGACGAGAGCGGTTGCGCCGTCTACTGGGAGACCGAACTGTTCACCGAGAACGTGAACCTGTTCCGTGATCTGGCTCGGGCTCCGGTACCTGTGGCCGGACTCCGCGAGACCACCGGAGACCTCCCCGCACGCAGCACGCTGTATCGGTCCTTCATGCGGCCTCGCGGCTTCCAGGACGAGTTGCGCGCTGTACTGCGCGTCGGCGGCCACCCGCAGGGCCACATCAGCCTCTTCAGAACGAAGGGCCGTGCGGCCTTCGACGCGGCTGAGACCAAGCTGATCGCTTCTTTGCTCTCTCCGCTCGCCAAGCAGCTGCGCTCGTTCGCCGAACCCGCACCGCACGCCCTGCCCGACTCCCCGCACGGCCCTGGACTGCTGCTGTTCAGCGCGGAAGGCCGTCTGCTGTCGGCCAACGACGAAGCCCTCGGCTACCTCGACGGCCTGCCGGAAGGGCCGGCGATCGCCTCGCCTCAGGGGATCCGTGTCCCGGCCTGGATACAGGCGATCGCGCTGAAGGCACGTGCGGTAGCGCAGGAACGTGACCGAGGGCAGGCCCGCGCCAGGGTCAGGAACCGGTCAGGTCGCTGGCTCGTGTGCCACGCGTCGTGCCTGCGCGATGCCGACGGCCAACTGGGCTCCTCCGCCGTGGTGATGGAGCCGGCGAAGTCCTCGGAGATCGTGCCGCTCATCGTCGATGCCTACGAGCTGACCGCTCGCGAAACCGAAGTGACCCAGTACATCGCCCGCGGGCTGCCTACGGGCGAGATCGCCGCGCAACTGCATCTGTCGCCGCACACCGTCCGCGACCACATCAAGGCGGTCTTCGAGAAGGTCGGTGTCTCCAGCAGGGGCGAACTCGTCGGCAAGCTGTTCACCGAGTACCACTCGCCACTGGCCGAGAAGAGCACCGTCCGCCTGCGGACCGGCTGAACCGCGGGAACCGGCCACGGGAAGGCCCCGGGGATGGCGTGGACGGTGCTTCGAGGTGCCTCCGGCCCGGAGTCGGCTGCGCCCACTTTCCGTAACCTTCCGTGCGCCATCCGATGCCCCGGGCCCTCGGGGGGAGCCGACGGGCGGTGTGGAGAGGGTGTACCTAATCTGAGGGCATGCCCCGGTACCGGCGTCGACAACGGAACCCGCGCCCGGCGAACGCCGACGATCTTCTGTCGCAGCTCGGCGAGCTGACGGCGCGGGCGCGGGAGGAGATCGAGCGCCAGCGCGCCCGGGTCGAGCTGGCCGAGGCACTGCAGCGGGGCATGCTGCCCCGTACGCTTCCGGACGTTCCGGAGCTGCGCGTCGCCGCGCGGTACGCGCCCGCCAGGCATGGGCTCGACATCGGAGGCGACTGGTACGACGCCTTCCTCCTGGACAACGACTGCCTCGCCCTCTCCATCGGCGATGTGCAGGGGCACGACGTGGATGCCGCCGCCTTCATGGGCCAGATCCGGATCGTGCTGCGCGCCGTCGCGGCGACCGCTTCCGCCGATCCGGGCGATGTCCTGAGTACGGCCAACGATCTGCTGATCGCCCTGGACAGTCCGCTCTTCGCCACGTGCAGCTTTCTGCGGGTGGACCCGCGGACATGGCAAGTGTGGAGCGCCAGGGCGGGGCACACCAGTGCGGTCTGGGCTCACGAGGACGGCGGGTCCGGCGTGATCGAGGACCCGGGCGGGCCACCCCTGGCGGTCCAGTCGGGCGAGCGCTACCCCGTCACGCAGCACACCTTCCCCCCGCACGGCATGGTCGCCCTGCTCACCGACGGGGTCGTCGAGGGACCGACCTTCTCCATAGACGAGGGCCTCGGCACCGTGGCACGCATCCTGCAGGAGTCCCTGTCCCTGGACACGGAAGAGGTGGCCGACAAAGTGATGGAGGTCGCCGAGATGACCGGACACAGCGACGACGCCGCCGTACTCGTGCTGAGCCGCGGTGCGCCGGAGGTGTCGTAGGGCGGCGGAGACACCCACACCCACCGAGACGCTGCCGCCCGCCGGAGGGGAGACCTCTCGTCGTCGGAGGGGTCGTCCGTCGTGCTTGTCGGGCGGGCTTCGGGGGAGGCGGGGAGGCCGGTTGGGGTGGGGTTGGTGGGAACGGTGGGGTGGAGGCGCGTGTCACGCGGTCGCGTGCGCGCGCGGCTCGTTGTCTGATGACCGGTGTGGAGCACCAGGAGACGACTGCGGGCACGAGCCGGAGCCGGCGGATCATCGCGGACTGTCTGCGCGTGCTGGTCATCGCCCTGAGCTACTACGCGGCCGGGGGTCTGGGGCTGGTGCGGCAGGTGATTGTGGAGGGCGCCGTCGTCACCCCGTTCTGGCCGCCCACGGGGATTGCCGTGAGCGCCCTGCTGCTCTGGGGCGGCCGGGTGCTGCCTGGCGTCATGCTGGGCGCACTCCTCGTGGCGGCCAGGATGAGCAGCCTCAACCCGACCAGCCTGGGCTTCATCGCGGGCAACACGCTCGCGCCGTACGTCTCCTTCCTCCTGCTGCGCCATACGGGGTTCCGCGTGGAACTGGACCGGCTGCGGGACGGCGCCTTGCTCGTCTTCCTCGGCGCGTTCGCGGGGATGCTGACGAGCCCGACGTTCGGTACGGGAATGCTGCTGGCCAACGGGAACATCGACGCGGCGGCCTTCTGGCCCGTGTGGTCGGCGTGGTGGGCCGGTGATGCCGTGGGGGTGCTGGTGGTGACACCGCTGCTGCTGGCGGTGCGCACGGTGCGCCCGCCACGGAACGTGCCGCAGGTGCTGGAGGTCCTCACGCTGCTGGTCGCGACCGCCGTCGTGGCGATCGCGTCCACGCGCAGCCCCATCAACCTGCTGTTCCTCGTCTTTCCCCTGCTGACCTGGGCCGCGCTGCGGTTCCGGCTGGCGGGCGGCGCGTTCTGCACCGGCATCGTGTCGGTTGCGGCAACCGTGGCGGCGACCGACCAGGTGGGGCCCTTCTCCGAGCACACGCTCATCGAGGGAATGATCAGTCTCCAGGCGCTCAACGGTTCGGCCGCGCTGACCGCGCTGCTGCTGGCCGCCATCACGGCGGAGAAGCGGAACACGCAGCGCAAGATCGAGCAGGCGTGCGTGGAACTCGCCGAAATGGTCGACCGCCTCACCCCACGCCGCCGCCGCGGCCCCTGAACTCGCCCGTCAGGTACGCCCCGCCGGCACGCCAGGCCGGCCAGCACTGCCCGGCCAGTACGCCGGAGCCCGTACTCCCGCCCTGTGCCCCCCGCCCCGTGCTCCGGGGCCCCCGTGCGCCGCCCTGTGCTCCGGGGCGCCCGTGCGCCGGCCGGCGAAGCACCGGCTCCCCGCACGCACACCGCGGGGCCCGCCCCGGCGAAGGGGCGGGCGCGGTGTGGGTGCGGCGGGGGTGGGGCTATTCGGTGCGCAGGCCCTCGGGGCGCATCAAGCGCCAGAGGACCGGGAGGGTGCCGAGGGTGGCGAGGGCTACGACGCCCGCGCCGATGCCCACCATGGGCAGGAAAGCCAGCCAGTCCGTGACCGGCTCGCGTACCAGCCTCAGCAGCACCCAGCCGAGCAGGGTGCCGAATCCCGCGGCCATCGTCAGCCCCAGCGCCACCGGCACCGCGGTCTGCCACAGCACCGAGGCGCCGAGCGCCGAGCGCGGGGTACCGAAGGCCACCAGAACGGCCAACTGACGTCTGCTGGACCGCAGTTGCTCGACCGTGGAGACGACCATGCTGGCGCCTATCAGGCCCATGATCACGGCGGCTCCCGCCACGATGGCACGGCCCAGGGCCGCCATCGTGTCCTCCGCCTGCTCTTCCCCCTCGGTCAGCACCGAGTACGCCGGATCGAAGTGGAAGACGGTCGTGTTGACGTACTCCCCCGCCTCGGGCTCGCCGGGGTCGGTACGCACCCAGCCGGTGAACGTCGGGTTGTCCAGCCGGTCGAGGGCCAGCGCCGACGGCGTGAGGAGCAGCGCGTTCCCCGGGCCTTCCCACCAGTGCGTGCGGCTCTCGACCGTACGGGCGTCCGCAGGTACGGTCCATCCGTCCCCGTGGCTGTCCTTGCCCTTGGCTTCGCTCCCGGCGCCGGACCCGGGCCCTGAGGACTGCTCGTCGGAGGCGAAGCGGAGTTTTTCGCCGGGCTTGGGGAGCACGGAGTCCGCTTCCTTGTGCTTCGACTTCCCGCGGAAGACCTGCCCGTCGGCGCACGGGCCGATCCTGGCGAGCTTCTTGAGCGTGGCGCAGTCGGCGACGATGACGCTGGCGTACGTCTCGCCCTTGCCTGCCAGTTCCTCGTAGGACTCCAGATATCCGATGGAGTCGCGCACTCCCTTGGTGCGCGCAAGCCGGCGCTCCAGATCCTCGGCGCCCCGTTGATCGCCGGTGGCGGTGAAGGCGGCCACGTTCAGCCGGTTCCGTGACGGCTGGTCGCCGGTGCTCGCACCGGATGCGGAGCTCGCGCCGGCGAAGAACATCTGGAGCGCGATGGCCCCGGCGACCGCGATGGTGATGCCGCTGATGGCGCGGGTCGACGAGCTGCCGCTGAGCTGGAGGCGGCGGGTCGCGAGCTGCCAGGAGAGTGGACCGCCGCGCATCGCGCCGACGAGCCGCTCCACGGCCCAGGGCAGCAGCAGCGCGACGCCGCTCAGCAGGAGAATGATGCCCGCCGCCGTCTGTGTCTTGTCGACGCCGCCTTCCTTGCCGGCCGCCGAACCGGCGAGCGGGTACAGCAGCGCGAGTCCGGCCACGGGTGCCAGCAGCCGCCACCACAGCCGGCGCCCGCGGGGGGCGGCCTGCCGCACCACGCCGAGCGGTTCCACGGCGATCCCGCGCATGGCCAGCAGCGCGGAGGCGACGACCATCACGGGCACGCCGAGCGCGATCAGCGTGACGATGCCCGGACTGGGTGACACGTCGCTCGGGAAGACGCTGATCTCACCGACCGCGACCCGCCCGATCAGCGCGCGCCCCGCGAGGAAGAGGCCCGAGCCGAGTACCAGTCCGAACAGGGCTCCGACCAGCGATTCCCCCGCCGCCATCCGGTGCGCCATGGCGGTGTCCGCACCCACCAGCCGCAGCGCGGCGAGCCGTTGGTCGCGCTGTTCGCCGCCGAATCTGGCCGCTGTGGCGACGAAGGCGCCCACGGGCAGCAGGAGCACGACGCAGGCGACGACGACCAACAGCAGCGCGACGGGCGGCAGTGGCTCGTCCTCCATGGCGCCGCCGAAACCGTCGAGGCGCTGGGCCGTACTGCCCGCGCCACCGAGTGTGTCGGAACCCATGTAGAAGACGAGTTCTGTCGGCTTGAGCAACCCGTCCTGGCCGATCGTGCCGACGACACGGCCGTCCAGACGCCGGTCCAGCTCCTTGGCCTCGGGGCTCTCCAGCAGCTTCTTCAGCGCGGGCGAGACCACCATCTCGCCGGGCCCGGGCAGCTTGTCGACACCTGGCGGGAGCTTCGGGGAACTCCCCTCGGCCTGGAGCGACTTGCCGACGATGGCCTGCCCATGGAAGGTGGTGCTCGCCGAGTCCATGAGGAGCGAGGTGTCGCTGCGCTTGGGCCCGTCGACCGAGGCCGTTCCTGGACCCTGCGTACGGGCATCCGCGCGCGCGTCCCGCTCGTGCAGGAGGTTCGGCAACGAGGCGGCCAGCAGCATCACCGTGACGGCGAAAGCGACGCCGACGGCCGTGAGGATCGTACGGACCCAGCCCTGGCGGCCTCCCGCGACGGCGAACCTGCCTCCCATCACGAGATCGCGGGCCCATCCGCGCATGCCTCTGCCTTGTGTGCGCCCGCTCATGCGACGCCCCCTGCTGTGGTCGCCTGCTCGTATGCCTTGCCGTCACGCACGACCACTTCGCGGTCGGCGTACGCGGCGACCCGCGACTCGTGCGTGACCAGGACGACAGCCGCTCCGGTTTCCCGGGCGGCCGAGCCCAGCAGTTCCATGACCCGCCTGCCGTTGAGGGAGTCCAGCGCGCCGGTCGGCTCGTCGGCGAAGACGAGCCGGGGGCCCGCGGCGAGCGCCCTGGCTATCGCCACGCGCTGGCCCTGGCCGCCGGAGACCTGCCCCGGCCTGTGGTGGCGCACCTCGTCGACCTCCAGCCGCACCAGCCACTCCCTCGCCCGCTCCTCGGCCTCCTTGCGGCCCGCGCCCGCGAGGCGTACGGGCAGCGCCGCGTTCTCCAGGCAGGTCAGCTCGGGCACCAACTGGCCGAACTGGAACACGAACCCGAAGTCGCCCCTGCGCAGCTCGCTGCGCTCGGCGTCGGAGAGCGAGGACAGCTCCCGGCCCTGATAGCGCACGGTGCCCTCATCGACCGGGACGATGCCCGCGAGGCAGTGCAGCAGCGTGGACTTGCCCGACCCCGAGGGCCCCATCACGGCGACGACCTCGCCGGAACGGATGGTGAAGTCGGCCCCGTCCAGCGCCGCGGTCGGGCCGTAGGTCTTACGGAGCCCCTGGGCGAAGAGCAGGGCCTCAGCCGACGCCGACGGGTCCGGCGCGGGAGCTGAAGCGGATACGGGCACCGTCATGGACGTACTCCTTGGAGGGCTGGTGGCGAACACAACGACGACTATACACGACAGGTATACACGTTGTGTATACGAAGTCATGAACCTCCAACGGACGTGTGCGCAGCCCGCATTGAACCCGGTTGGGCCGGTGGACCCTGTTGCCCTGTTGGCCCTGTTGGCCCTGTTGCCCTGTTGGCCCTGTTGCCCTGTTGCCCTGTTGGCCAGCCGGCCCCGTCGGCCCCGGAAAGCCGCACGCGCCGCCGTCAGTCGGCCCCGGGCGGCCCCGGCTTCCGGAAGTGCCACTGGAGCATGGCCGGAACCCCCGCGCCGGCCGCGTCCGCCGCCTCGCGCACGAGCCCGGCCAGCGACCATGGCCACACGTCCCACGGGCCCGGCCAGTCCGGCTCCTCCCGGGGTGCCCGCGGTTCGGCCGGGGGCATCTCCGGTTCGTCGCAGGCGCACACCTGAAGTCCGGCGGAGAGCGCGGCACGGAGATAGTCGCCCGTGCGGTGGACGTAGGAGGCCGGCCTGCCGGGGCTGCCGTCCGGGCGGCGGACGGTCGGGATCATGCACCGCGCCACCCGCTCGGGGTGGACATCGGTCAGCACCAGCTGCCCGCCAGGCTGCAGCACCCTGGCGAACTCGGCCAGCACGGGCCGCAGTTCGGGCACGTGCGTCAGCGCCAGGGAGCAGACGGCGAGGTCGACCGCGCGGTCGTCCACCGGCAGTTCACGCAGATCCCCGGCTCTGAAGTCGCCCTCCGGTACGCGCAGGCGGGCGCGGTCGAGCATCCCGGGCGAGCTGTCCACCCCCAGCACCCGGTGGCCGTACCCTGCCAGCAGCGCCGCGATCCGGCCCGTGCCGCACGCGGCGTCCAGGGCGACGCCGCTCGGCAGCCGCGCCGCGATCCGGGTGACCAGAGGCTCGTCGAAGCCGAAGGCCGGGTTGGGAGCGTCGTACGTGTCCGCCCAGATCCCGTACCCCTCGGGCGGCTCCAGCCGGGCCGCTTCCACGCCGCCGTGCGCGAGCGACGCGTCGTCCAGCAGCCGCCGCACCTCGGCGATCCGCGCCTCGGTGAAATCCCTGTCGTACTCCCCGGCGAACGCCCGCATCAGGGCGATGCCCTCAAGGCCCAGCACGTAGGCCAAAGGATGCTCGTAGACCATGACCGGTGACGCTAATCAGACGCATCCCGTGCGCACCACCGGATATCCACGCCGCGGCCGGTGACGCTGGCGGCGTCGCCAGGGCCCTAGCCCAGCGTCTCGCAGAGGTCCTCGTACTTCCCGTCCAGTGCGAGGAGTTCGCGGTGGGTGCGGTCGCCCTCGGTTGTGATCTTCACGGACATGAAGCCGCGGGAGATCAGCAGCTTGTTCGCCGGCTTGTCCCCCTTGTGCAGCACCCCGGCCCAGTCGCTGCCGCTGAGGATGTCGGTGTGCTTGTCGGGGTACGTGTGTGTGCCCGTGCCGGAGATGTCGCGCTCCACCGTCCTGCCCGTCTCGGTGTTCGTCACGCGCGCGACCAGGGGGCCGCTCTCGATGGCGTAGACGGGGTCGCCCGCGTCGTTGGTCCACGTGCGCAACGTCAGGTCGGCTACGGGGAATTCGGTGTGCATGTCGAACGCGCACACATCGCCCGCGGGGTTGTCGCGCGGCGTCATCTCCGGGTGGGTGACGACGGGCCCGTGCAGACCGCCGCCCGAGGCGGCGCCCGCGGGCGCCGAGCCCGCGAGCAGCCAGGCGACAGCGGCCGTTCCCGCCGCCGCCGCGACCGACGCCCGTACTCTCATCCGCATGCTCATGGCCCCACCGTGCCGGGAGGGCGTGAGCCGTGGAAGACGATTCGGGCGTGCCCGAAATGTTGTGCGCCGCTACCCGGTCACCCGGCGCGGCCACCGGTCAGGCGTCGCCCGGTGCGGAGGGCGGGCCTTCCGGTGTGGGGCCTTCCTGCGTGGGGCCCTGTGGTGTGGGGCCTTCCGGCAGGGCGGAGGTGAGGCGCTCGGGGGTGAGGAGGGCAGCGAGCTGTTCGGGGGGCAGGAGCTTCTTCTCCAGGGCGAGTTCGGCCACGCCGCGGCCCGTGGCGAGGGCTTCCTTGGCGATGGCGGTGGCCGCGGTGTAGCCGATGTGCGGGTTGAGCGCGGTGACCAGGCCGATGGAGTTGTCCACGGTGGCGCGCAGTGCCTCCGTGTTGGCGGTGATGCCCTGGACGCAGCGCTCGGCGAGGGTGAGGCAGGCGGCACGCAGTGAGGTGATGCTCTGGGAGAGCGCGTGCAGGATGACGGGCTCGAAGGCGTTGAGCTGGAGCTGTCCGGCCTCGGCTGCCATGGTGACGGTGATGTCGTGGCCGACGACTCCGAAGGCGACCTGGTTGACGACCTCGGGGATCACCGGATTGACCTTGCCGGGCATGATGCTCGAACCGGCCTGTACGGGCGGCAGGTTGATCTCGTTGAGTCCCGCGCGCGGTCCTGAGGAGAGCAGCCGCAGGTCGTTGCAGGTCTTGGAGAGCTTGACCGCGATCCGCTTGACGACTCCGGACAGCTGCACGAAGGCGCCGCAGTCCTGGGTGGCCTCGACGAGGTTGGCGGAGGTCACCAGCGGGAGGCCGGTGATCGAGGAGAGATGGCGGCGGGCGGTTGCCGCGTATCCGGCCGGGGCGTTGAGGCCCGTGCCGATGGCCGTGGCGCCGAGGTTGATCTCGTGGATCAGCTCGACCGCCTCGGCCAGCCGGTCGCGGTCCTCCTCCAGCATCACCGCGTAGGTGGAGAACTCCTGGCCCAGCGTCATGGGGACGGCGTCCTGGAGCTGGGTGCGGCCCATCTTCAGGACCGTACGGAACTCAACTGCCTTGGCGGCGAACGCTTCCTGGAGCACGGCCATCGCCTGGAGCAGTCCGTGTGCGGCGTTGATCGTCGCGATCCGGACGGCCGTGGGGTAGACGTCGTTGGTCGACTGGCCGAGGTTGACGTCCTCGTTGGGGTGCAGGTGCTGGTACTCGCCCTTGGCGTGGCCGAGGAGTTCGAGTGCGCGGTTGGCGACGACCTCGTTGGCGTTCATGTTCGTCGAGGTTCCGGCGCCGCCCTGGATGACGTCGACGACGAACTGGTCGTGCAGCTTGCCCGAGCGGATCTCACGGCAGGCCGCCACGAGAGCCCCGGCCTTGGCCGGGGTGAGCAGCCCCAGCTCCTCGTTGGCCAGCGCCGCCGCCTCCTTGACGGCGGCCAGCGCGTCGATCAGCAGCGGATACGTGGAGATGGGCGTGCCGGTGATCGGGAAGTTCTCGGTGGCGCGCAGGGTGTGGACACCCCAGTACGCGTCTTCCGGGATGTCGCGCTCTCCCAGGAGGTCGTGTTCGCGCCGGAAGCCGCTCATGCCGTCCTCGCCTTCAGCTGCTCAGCCGGCGCTTCGGAGGCCGAGGCCGCCGCGGGCGCCGCGGGCGCCGCCGCTTCCGCGGGCGCGGACGTACGGACGCCGCCGGGGAGCAGCGTGGGTTCGGGGTGCGCCGAGCCGTCGAGGAGCCGGCGGAGCAGCTGGGTGCGGCGCGCGGGGGCGACATCGGCGAGCAGCGCGGAGAGTACGGCGATACGGGCCTGGCCGGCGCGCAGCGTTCCGGTGAGGACGGCGCCGGCGCGCACGAGGTCGACGGCTCCCCCGCCGGTGTACAGCTCGGCGACCGGCCCGGCGAACACGCGGGTGGTGACGGCCACCAGGACTCCCTTGGCGACCGCGGCCGAGACGGACTCGGCGATACGGGGCGTGGCGTTGCCCGCGCCGGTGGCGACCAGCACGATGCCCTGGGCGCCCGCCTCGACGGCGGTGTCCAGGAACAGCGGGTCGGCGTCGGAGTGGTGGGCGATCATGTCGACGCGGGGCAGGGAGCCGGCGGTCTCGTCCGCCGGGGCGTGCGCGGCCGGGGGCAGCGGCAGGGGTTCGGGGCGCTCGGGCGTACGGCGAATCGCGACGCTGCCGAAGCCGAGGCGGCCGACGGACTCTTCGAGCGGGTCGGCGAACGCGTTGGCCGCGAGGGTCTGCGTCTTCACGGTGCCGCGTGCCGCATGGACGCGGCCGTCGAAGACGACCAGGACGCCGAGGTCATGTACGGAGGCGGCGACCTGGAGCGCGTCGTACACGTTGCCGGGTCCGTCGGAGTCCTCGGCGCTGAGGGGCCGCTGCGCTCCGGTGAACACCACGGGGCGCGGGTCGGTGTGGTGCAGGTCGAGGAGGAAGGCCGTCTCCTCCAGGGTGTCGGTGCCATGGGTGACCACGACGCCGTCGACTCCGGGGTCGGCGAGCGCGTCGTGGACCGCGCGCAGGAGGGTGAGCTGGAGGGACGAGGTCATCCGGGAGCTGTTGACCTTGAACAGATCGACGACCTCGACCGAGATGCCGGCGGGGAGGGCGGCTCCGGCGAGTACGTCGTCACCCGAAGCCTCAGCGGCGTATCCGCTGCCCTGCCAGCGGCTGGCGATGGTGCCGCCCGTGCTGATGAGGACGAGGCGCCGTGGTCCTTCGGCACGTATCCATTCCATGTGTGTTCAGCCCCAGAATTCGGTGGTCTTCCCCCGCAAAGGTCATTCGCAAGGATAGGCCAGTCAGCGCGCAATCAGATTGCGAAAATCTCGCGCTACCCGCGTATCCGAGGTGCATAATTGCGCGATGGACGAGATTGATCTGAGTATTTTGCGTGAGCTTCAGAGCGACGGCCGGCTGAGCAACCAGGAGCTGGCACAGCGGGTGGGGCTGAGCGCCTCGCCCTGTATGCGGCGGGTGCGGCAGCTGGAGAAGGACGGGGTGATCCAGGGCTACCGCGCCGTCATCGACCCGGCCGCCGTCGCGCGGGGGTTCGAGGTGCTGGTCTCGGTCGAGGTCCAGCGGGACCGCGAGACGGTCGAGGCGTTCGAGGCCGCGCTCCAGGACATCCCCGATGTCATCGAGGCGTACCGGCTGTTCGGCAGCCCCGGCTGTCTGCTGCGCATCGCCGTCGAGGACCTCGCGGCGTACGAACGGCTGTGGATCGAACGGCTGACGGCGCTGGACGGGGTCGCCGAGGTCAACTCGCAGATCATCATGAAGCGGATCAAGGAGCCCAGAGGGCTGCCCGTCGGGGGGTGAGCGCGGCGGGAAGGGCCACGCTCCCGTACTCGCCGGCCTGGCGTACGTCCCCGGGGCGGCCCTGGGTGCGGGCGGCCCCGGGTGCGGCGTCGTACGAGGCCGGCCGTGGCGGGGTCAGCCCCCGGTGAGGCACCACTCCAGGACGGCTGCGGCGCTGTGCATCTTGTTCTCGGCCTGGTCGAAGGCGATGCCGGCCGGGCCGTCCAGCACGGCGGCCGACACCTCCTCGCCCCGGTGTGCGGGGAGGTCGTGGAGGAAGGCGGCGGCGGGGTGGCGGGCCATGAGGGCCTCGTCGACGCGGAACGGTTCGAAGACGGTGCGCCAGTCAGGGTCGGGCTTGGTGGTGCCGGTGGTCTGCCAGCGGGTCGTGTAGACGAAGTCGGTGTTCTCCGGGGCAGCGGCGAGGTCGTGCCCGTGGGTGAACGTGCTGCCGGAGGCGGCGGCGTACTTCTGCGCCGCCCGCTGTGTCGCCTCGGGGAGGCCGTAGCCGGGCGGGGTCACCACGTGCAGTTCGGTCCCCGGGAAGCGGGTGAGCGCGAGGGCGAGCGCCACGGCGGAGTTGTTGCCCTCGCCGACGTACAGCACGCGTGCGCCGTCGATCCGGCCGCGCACGCGGTGGACGGTGGTGAGGTCGGCCAGCGCCTGGGTGGGGTGCTCGCCCTCGCTCATCGCGTTGACGACCGACATCCGCTCCTGCGCCGCGTAGGCGGCGATCTCCTTGTCGGGTCCCGAGGTGCGGACGACCAGGCCGTCGAGCATGCGCGAGAGCACGCGGCCCGTGTCCTCCACGCTCTCCCCGGTGTTCTCCTGGAGGTCGGCGGGCCCGAAGGCGATGACCTGGGCACCCAGGCGCAGCGCGGCGGCCGAGAAGGCCGTGCGGGTGCGGGTGGACGTCTTACGGAAGTACGTCCCCACCACCAGTCCGCGCAGCGGGGAGGCGGGGGCGGTCCCCTCGGCCGCCGCGGCGGCATGGCCGCTCGCCGCCTCGACCAGGTGGTGCAGTTCCGCGTCCGTCAGGTCCGCGATCGACAGCAGGTGCCGGCGCCGTTGCCACATCGAAGTCTCCAAGTCCCAGTTACCGGTTGAGGCAGGTGTCGTGTTCGTACGGGGGCGCGCCCCGCACTACGGCGCCCCGCGGTGTGCGGGGGCGGTGCGTACGGGGCGCTGCCCGCTGTCGTGCGGGGCCGCGGCCTCAGGTGGCTGTCGTGCCGAGGGGCTTCAGGTCGCGCCTGCGGTCGAGGAAGCGGGCCACCTCCTCCTTGCCGACCTCGGGGCAGCGCAGCCGCGCGGCGGCCAGCCGCCTTTCGGTGCGGGGTGCCCTGTGGTCGCGCTGCATCAGGGGCAGGTCGGGGTCGTAGTCCATGTTCGGGAACAGCGGCAGCAGCCGCTTCAGTTCGCTGCCGCCGGGCAGTTCGGCCGCTTCGAGCAGCCGGGCACGCCAGGTGAGGTACGGCAGCGACTCGACCGGCCTGCCCGTGTGGTCGGCGAGCCACTCCGCCGTGTCCTTCCAGGGACTCGGCCTGCCGCTGACGATGTGGAACAGCTCGCCCTCGACGCCCTCCTGCCGGGACAGCTCGACGATCGCGGCCACGGCGAAGTCCACAGGGGCCAGGTCGAGTTCCAGGTCGGCGATCGGGACGGCGCCGAGGCGGGCGCAGGCGGCGAGTGCCTGGCAGATGACGTCGTCGGGGTTGGCAGCGCCGGTACGGGTGTGCCAGGAGATGTTCCCGAGCCTGTAGACACTGGCCGGGAGCCCGCGCGCCGCAGCCTCCCGTACGAGCGCCTCGGCTGCCCACTTGCTCTGGGAGTACCCGTCGGGGATGCCGTCCAGGTGGTCGGTCGCTGTGTCCTCGGTGACCGGGCCGCTCTCGGCCTGGAGCGGCGAGAACACGGACATGGTCGAGATGTGGTGCAGCGGGGTGTTGCCCGCGGCGGCCAGGTCGAGCAGCCTGCGGGTGCCGAGCACGTTGGCTGCCCGCAGCGCCGGGTACGGGTACACGGCGTTGACCTGGGCGCCGTTGTGGTAGATCGCCGCGAGCCCGTCGCCGAGCGCGGCGAACCCCTCGGCTCCCAGGCCGAATTCGGGGGCCGCCAGATCGCCGGGCACCACCTCGACCCTGCGCTCGACGTCGGCCGTCGGCACATCCAGAGCCCGCATCGCGTCCAGGAGCCGCCGCTTTCCCTGTGCCGCGTCGTCGCAGCGCACGAGGCAGCGCACCGGGCCCGTCGTACGGTCCAGCAGTTCGCGCAGCAGGAACGTACCGACGAAACCGGTCGCGCCGGTCAGCAGGACGGGCGCTTCGGCACCGTCAGCCGGGCGGGGTCCGGCGGGCGCGGGGCGGGGTCCTGCGGGCGCGTACGCGGGGTCGAGCACGGCGTCGGCGCGCACGCTGTCCAGCACGTTGGCCAGCTCTCCGCCCCTGAGCCTGTTGGCCAGTTCGGCGACCGTGGGGTGGGCCAGCACATCGCGCAGCTCCAGGTCGATACCGCGTGCCGCGGCCTCGACCACGACGCGCAGGCTGGCCATGGAGTCCCCGCCCAGTTCGTAGAAGTTGTCGTCCCTGCCCACCCTGTCCAGGCCGAACACCTTGACCCAGATGTCGGCGAGGCGTGCCTCGACCGTGTTGCGGGTGCGGTCGAACGGCGCGCTCAGCGCGCTCCTGGACCGGGGTGCGGGCAGCCGCCTGTGGTCGATCTTCCCGCCCTGGGTGACGGGCAGCGCGTCGAGCAGCAGCACGGCGCCCGGCACGAGGTGGACGGGCAGCCTCCCCGCGAGGAAGCCGCGCAGTTCGGCGGGGCCCGGCTGCTCGGCGCCCTCGACCGCGACGACATAGGCGGCCAGCACGCGGTCACCTGGTGTGTGCTCGCCGGCGACGACCACGGCCTCGGCGACACCGGGGTGTGCGCACAGCGCGGCCTCCACCTCGCCGGGCTCGATACGGTAACCAGCGATCTTGAGCTGGCTGTCGGCGCGGCCGAGGTACTCCAACTCGCCGTCGGGCAGGGCCCTGACGAGGTCGCCCGTGCGGTACAGCCTGTCGCCCGCCGCGGTGAACGGGTCGGGGACGAAGCGTTCGGCTGTGAGGTCGGGCCGCCCGAGATAGCCGCGCGCGAGCCCGGCACCCCCCAGGTACAGCTCGCCGACCACACCGGGCGCTACCGGGTTGCCGAACCGGTCGAGAACGTGGACGCGGGTGCCGGCGATGGGCCTGCCGATCGGTACCCGTACGGCATCGGGCGCCGGCGTTCCCGCGTCGGCCACGACGCAGCCGACCACGGTCTCGGTGGGGCCGTACTCGTTGACGACGGTGGCGTCCGGCGTCAGACGGCGCCAGGAGCGCACGCTGTCCGCGCGCAGTTCCTCGCCGCCCACCACGAACGTGCCGACGGTGTCGATCGGACCCTCGCCCGCGAGGTGCGCCTTGAGCACTTCCAGGTGAGCCGGGGTGATCTTGATCAGGTCGAAGGCTGTCCCGTCGCGCAGCAGCCCGGCCAGCGCGTCGACGGGCCGTTCGGTGGGCAGCAGCCGCACCGTCGCACCGCCGGCGAGCGGGACCAGCAGGTTGGTCACCGACAGGTCGAAGGCGACCGAACCGAGCAGCGGCACGGTGCCGCCCTCCGTCACGCGGTAGCGCCGTACGGCCCAGTCGACGTAGTTCGCCAGGCCCCGGTGGGTGACCATCACGCCCTTGGGAGTGCCCGTTGAGCCCGAGGTGTAGATCGTGTAGGCGAGCGAGTCCCGCGCGGCCTGCGGCAGACCGCCGGTGGCCCCTTCGGCGGCCTCCGGCTCAGCGGTGTCCATGAGGACGGTGCGCCCGGCGTGCCCGGGGCCCAGTTCGGCCGCGCGGACCTCGTCGGTGAGGATCAGCGAGGCGCCGCTGTCGGCGAGGACGAAGTCCCAGCGCATGGAGGGGTGTTCGGGGTCCATGGGGACGTAGGCGCCGCCCGCCTTGAGCACGGCGAGGAGCGCGACGAGCAGTTGGGGGCTGTGGGCCAGCAGGATGCCGACCCGCACGTCGGTGCCGACGCCACGGGCGCGCAGCCGGTGGGCGAGCAGCGCGGCTCGCTCGTCCAGTTCGCGGTAGCTGAGCAGCGTGCCCCCGGCGTCCGTCACGGCGGGCCGCTCGGGTGCCCGGCGCGCGTGCTCGCTGACGCGCTGTACGAGCGTCGCGGGCAGAGCGGGCCGCACGGCGGAGACGGCGGGAGCCCCCGGAGCAGCGTCGAGGGACCCGGCGGGTGTGGCGGGCGCCGTGTTGTCGTACGCGGCCAGGAGCCGCGCCTCCTCGCCCGGTTCGAGGTGGCCGAGGCGGCAGTCTCCGTCCGGGTCGGCCGCCATCGTCTCCAGGACGCGCCGGTAGGAGGCGGCCAGCCGTTCGGCGTGCGGGCGGTCGAGGACATCGGTGCTCGTGGTCAGGATCATGTGGCCGCCGAGCGAGGTGACCGCGAGCGGGAACTCGTTGGGACTCTCGTCGATGCTGTCGCCGAAGTCGACCAGTTCGGTGTCGACCATGTGGAAGTCGAGGTAGTTGAAGAACACGTCGATCAGGCGGCTGCCGCCCTGACCCTGGGCGCGCTTCATCGCGGACAGCGGGTACCTGCGGTGGCTCCACACCTCGGACTCGCGGGCGTAGACGTCCGAGACCAGCTCGCGCCAGGTCGCCGCCGTGAGCTGGAAGGGGAACGGCACGGTGTTCAGGAACATGCCGAACAACCGGTCGGCGCCCGGCACTTCGGGGCGGGTGTCGCAGACGAGGCCGGAGTAGAAGAACCGTTCCTCGGTGAGCGTGCTCATCACCTTCAGATGCGCCGCGTGCAGCACGCTCTTGAGGGACACCCCGGCATGCGCGGCGAGGGCGCGCAGCGGGTCGTAGAGGTCGGCGACCGGTACCCACACCTGGTACGGGACGGGCGCACGCTGCTCCTCCCCTTCGGGCGCCGGCTCGGCGGGCGCGGCCCAGGTCTCCGGGACGCGCAGCCGCGCGTGCTCGTCGAGCACGCCCTGCCAGTAGTCCTGGTGCTCGGGCGAGCGCGCCGTGCGCTGTTCGAGGGCGACGAAGTCGGCGTAGCGGGTGGAGACGGTGCCGGGCTCGGGGAGCGGGGCGCCGTCGCGCAGGGCACGGTAGAGGTGCAGCAGCTCCATCAGCAGCGAGTGGTAGCTCCAGCCCTCCAGGATGGCGTGGCACTCGGTGATCGACAGCCGCCATCCGTCCTCGTGCAGATGCACACCCAGCCGCAGCAGGGGTGCCAGCGACAGGTCGAAGACTTTCTCGCGCTCCTCGGCGATGTAGGCGCGCACCCGCCGTTCCCGCTCCTCGGACGGCAGCCGGCACAGGTCGGTGACGGTCAGCGGCAGGGTGGCCGAGGGGTGCACCAGCTGCAGCGGCTCGGAGAACTCGGTGGGGTGCAGCGAGGTGCGCAGGATCTCGTGCCTGCGGATGAGTTCGGCCGCTGCGGCACGCATGGCTTCCGCTTCGAACGGCTCCCCGTCACGGATGCTGAACGAGGTGATGTTGTGGTAGTTGCGCAGCTCACCGGCGAGCATCTCGATGACCATGCCCACCTGGACCTGCGACATCGGGTAGGCGTCCTCAAGCCCCGCCGGGAGCCGGGCCGAGTCCGCCGGGGAGACCAGCGAGAACGGCTCGACGCGCGGCAGCGGTTCGGCCGTACCCGTACGTCCCGACAGCAGCTCGGCCAGCCCTGCGACCGTACGGTGCTCGAACAGGTCGCGTACGGAGACGTCGAGGCCCTCGGCACGCAGGGCGCCCACCACGGCGACGGCGCGCAGCGAGTCGCCGCCCAGCTCGAAGAAGTTGTCGTGCACGCCGACGCGTTCGCTGCGCAGAACGTCACGCCATACCGCGGCCACCCGCTGCTCCCCCGCCGTGCGCGCGGCCTCATAGCGGCTGTGCGCTGCCACGGCGGTGGAGTCAGGCTCTGGCAGCGCCGCCTGGTCGAGCTTGCCGTTCGCCGTCAGCGGGACCTCGGGGATCTCCATGTAGGAGGCGGGGACGAGGTGGCTCGGCAGCCGTGCCGCCAGCCATGTCCTGATCTCCGCACGGTCGAGCCCGGGGGGCTTCTGGGCGGACGCTGCCTGGGTGGACGCCTCCTGCGCGGGCGCCGTCTGGGCGGGCACGGTCTGCGCGGGCGCTTCCCGCGCGGGCACCAGGTAGGCCACGAGGTGCGCCGTTCCGTCGTGCCCCGTTCTGGGCAGGACAACGGCCGTGCGTACGGCGGGATGTTCGGCGAGGGACGCCTCGATCTCGCCGGGCTCGATCCGGAATCCGCGGATCTTGACCTGCTTGTCGGCCCTGCCTGCGGATTCGAGCACGCCGTCCTCGCGCCAGCGCGCCAGGTCGCCGCTGCGGTACATCCGGGCGCCCGGCGGACCGTTGGGGTCGGGAACGAAGCGTTCCGCCGTGAGATCGGGCCTGCCGAGGTAGCCGCGCGCCAGCCCGGGGCCGCCGACGTGGAGTTCGCCGACGACGCCGGTCGGCGCCGGGGCGCAGTCCCGGTCGAGCACATAGACCCGCAGGTCCGACAGGCCACGCCCGACGAGGCTGGGGGCGCCGGGCGCCAGTTCGGCCGGCCGTATGTGGTGGTGGGTGGTGTGCACGGTGGTCTCGGTGATGCCGTACATGTTGATCAGGTCGGGGCCTGTTTCGCCGAAGACGGCGTGCCAGGGCAGGAGTTCGGCGGGTTCGAGCCGCTCCCCCGCGAAGATCACCTTGCGCAGCCGCAGGGCGGCGGGGCGCGGGTCGTCCTGCCCCGTAGCGGCGAGCGCTGCCAGCAGCGTGCGGAAGGCGGACGGGGTCTGGTTGAGCACCGTGACACGCTCCCGCACGAGCAGGTCGAGGAACTCCTCGGGCGAGCGGGTCACTTCGAAGGACGGCACGACGAGCGTTCCGCCGTGTCCGAGCGCTCCCCACAGCTCCCAGACCGAGACGTCGAACGCGTAGGAGTGGAACAGCGGCCAGACGTCCTCGGGGCCGAAGTCGTAGTGCTCGCGGGCCGAAGCGAACAGCCGCAGCACGTTGCGGTGGGTCATGCAGACGCCCTTGGGCCTGCCGGTGGAACCGGAGGTGTGGATGACGTACATGAGGTGGTCCCGCCCTGAGACCGGCACTGGGTTCGTCGTGGGCGCCGTGACCAGCGCGGCGTCCGACTCCAGGCAGACCAGTCCGGCGCCGTGCCGGTCGCCGTGGATGTCGGCGTGCAGGTCGGCGTGGATGTCGTCGTGCAGCTCGGCGAACAGGCCGGTGTGCGCGTCCCGGGTGACGACCAGGCGCAGCCCTGTCTCCTGCAGGATGTGCCCCAGCCGCGCCGCGGGGTAGGCGGGGTCGAGCGGTACGTAGGCGCCGCCCGCCTTGACCACGGCGAGCAGGCTCACCACGAGGTCGGCGCCGCGCTCCAGGCAGACGCCCACCAGGCTGTCGGGTCCGACGCCGCGTGCGCGCAGCACGTGGGCGAGCCGGTTGGCCCGGACGTTCAACTCGCCGTAGGTCAGCGTGGCGTCCTCGGCCGTGACGGCGACGGCGTCCGGGGCAGCAGCCGCGTGCGCCTCGAACGCCTGGTGCATGCCGACGGCGGAGCCGAGCGCGGGGTCCTCGTCGAGCACGGCGTCGGGCGAGGCGCCGCCCGCCCAGTCGCCGAGCAGCTGCCGGCGCTCGCCCGGGGACAGCGGGTCGGCGTGCGATACGGGGCGTTCGGGCGCCGTCACGAGGTGTTCCAGCAGCCTGCGGTACCGCTGCGCGAAGCGGTCCATGGTGGTTTCGTCGAACAGCGCGGTGGCGTATTCGAGGAAGCCGGTCACGCTGCCGTCGGAAAGCTGGGCGAGCTGGAGGTTCACGTCGAACTTCGCGACGGTCCAGTCCACCTCGACCCGGTCGACGGTCAGCCCCGGCAGCTGAGTACCGCCGCCCCCGACACCGTCCTGGAGGCCGAACATGACCGTGAACAGCGGGGTGCGGGCCAGGTCGCGCTCGGGCGCCAGCTCCTCGACGAGCTGCTCGAACGGCACGTCCTGGTGCGCGAGTGCCCGCTCGACGGTGCCGCGTGCCGAGGCGAGCAGGTCGAGGAAGGAGGGGTCGCCCTCCCAACGGCCGCGCAGTACCACCGTGTTGATGAGGAAGCCAACGAGCCCGGCCAGTTCGGGCCGCTCGCGCCCCGCGACGGGGGTGCCCACCGCGATGTCCCGTTGGCCCGTGTACCGGGAGAGGAGCACCTGGAAGGCGGTGAGCAGCACGGTGAAAACCGTGGTCTCCCGCTCCCTGGCCAGGAGCCTGACGCGCTCACCCAGTTCGGCGGGGAGCGTGAACCAGAGGGTGGCGCCGTTGGCGTCCCTGATCTGCGGGCGCTGCCGGTCGGCCGGCAGGTCGGCGGTGCCGAGTCCGGCCAGTTCGGCGCGCCAGTGGCCGAGCTGCCGCTCCAGCTCGGTGCCTGAGAGCCGGGCCCGCTGCCAGGCGGCGTAGTCCGCGTACTGCACCCCGGCGGCCGGCACAGCCGTGCCCTCGGCGCTCTCGGGGTCGCAGCGCCGCTGGTAGGCGGCGAAGAGCTGCTCAGCGATCAGGTTGAGCGACCAGCCGTCGCAGGCGATGTGGTGCAGCACGAGCACCAGCAGGTGATCGCCGTCGGAGAGGCGTACGAGCCGCAGCCGGGCCGGCAGGTCGGCGTCGAGTCGGAAGGGTGTGCGGGCCTGCTCGTCGGCGTACTCCAGGGCGAGCTTCTCGCGCTCGCCCTCGGGCCTGTCACCAAGGTCGACGACGGCGAAGTCGGTCTCGGTGGCGGCGCCGACGACCTGTACGGGCTCCTTGCCCGACAGGGCGTAGCGGGTGCGCAGGATCTCGTGGGCCGCGACGACATCGCCCCAGGCGGCGCGCAGTTCGGCGGCGCGCAGGCCGCCGCGCAGCCGGGCCGCCCACGGCACCAGGTACTCGGGGCTGCCCGGCGTGAGCCGGTCGAGGAACCACAGCCGCTGCTGGCCGAAGGACAGCGGCAGCGGGCCCTGCCGGTCGGCGGGCGGGATCGCGCCGCGGCGGCGGTTGCTGCCGCTCCGGCGCCCGGCCAGTCGCTTGGCGAGGACCTCGGCCCTGAGTTCGGCCGCTTCCCGCGCTCCCTGATTCCCCGTCACGTCGCTCGCTCCTCGCTGTTGTGCGGATACGCGGTGCTGTTCGGATACGCGGTGCTGTTCGGATACGCGGTGCTGTTCGGATACGCGGTGCTCGTCGGATACGGGGCCGTGCCCGTGCCGGGCTCCTCGCCGGCGGGCTCGGCCGCCAGCAGCGTTGCCTCGGCGGCCAGTTCGTCGTCGGACAGTGCCTCGACCTCGGCACGGATGGCGGACTCCACGGCGGTGGCCAGCTCGCCCACGGTCGGACCCTCGAAGACGACGCGCACGGGAAGCTCCACGTCGAACTCCCGTTGCAGCGCGCTGATCAGCCGGATGGCCAGCAGCGAATTGCCGCCCAGCGCGAAGAAGCTGGTGTGCGCGCCGATCTCGGGCAGGTCCAGCAGCTCGCGGCAGAGCTTCGCGACCAGTTCCTCCAGCGGGCCGCTCGGCCCGTCCTCGCCCGCCCCGGGCTCCGCCGCCGGGTCGGGCAGCGCGGCGCGGTCCAGCTTTCCGCTGCCGGTCAGCGGGAAGGAGCCGAGCGGTACGAAGGCGCCGGGCACCAGTGTCTGGGGCAGGAGCCCCCGGCAGTGGCGGGTCAGCTCGGCGGGTTCGGGTGCGGCGCCCTCCGGCAGGTAGTAGGCGACCAGACTGCGGCCACCCGAGCCCACCTCACGTGCGACGACCACCGCTTCGCGGACCGAGGCGTGTGCCGCCAGCGCTGCGCCGACCTCGCCCGGCTCGATCCGTACGCCGTTGATCTTCACCTGGCCGTCCACACGCCCCGCGAACTCCAGCGTCCCTCCGGTGCCGAGGCGTACGAGGTCGCCCGTGCGGTAGAGCCGGGTGCCGGGCGGGCCATAGGGGTCGGGAACGAACCGCTCGGCCGTCAGATCGGGCCTGTCCGCGTATCCGCGTGCGGGCGCTCCGCCGCCCACGAACAGTTCGCCGGGCACTCCGGCCGGTGCCGGGCAGCCCGCCTGGTCCAGCACACGCAGCCGGACGCCGGGCAGCGCCGTGCCGATCGGCAGCGGGCCGGTGCGCGGGGCCGTGCCGACGGGGTGCGCTGTGACGTCGACGGCGCACTCGGTGGGCCCGTAGGTGTTCCACACCTGCACGTCGGTGCGTTCCCGCGCCTGGTCGTCGGGGCGTTCCCGCGCCCGGTCATCGGTGCGTTCCCGCGCCTGGGCTCCGATGCGTTCCCGCAGCGCGGCGACCAGTTCGGCGGTCAGCGGCTCGCCCGCCAGCCACACCTGCCGCAGTGCGGGCAGCGCGGGCCACACCGGAACGTCGAGCAGCATCCGCAGGACGGAAGGGACGAGTTGCAGTACGGTCGCCGCTCCGTCGGCCACGGCGCGCAGCAGGGCCCCGGGGTCCTGCTCGGCGCCCTGTGGCGCCATGACGACGGTGCCGCCGCAGGCGAGCGGCGCGAACAGTTCGAGCAGGGAGGCGTCGAACCCCGGCCTCGTCTTGTGCAGGAGACGGTCGGTGGGGCCGAGGCCCTGTCCCGCCACCGACCAGGCGACCCGGTTGGCGAGGGCGCCATGTTCGACCACCACGCCCTTGGGGCGTCCGGTGGAGCCGGACGTGAACATCACGTAGGCGGCGTCGGCTGCCGTGCGGCGCACGGGTGGCGGGGTGGTGGGCCTGGAGGCGACGGCTGCCGCCTCAGCGACCAGGTCGACCGTGGTCAGGTCGGGCCGGCCTGTCCCGACGCGCGCCGCGTGCGGGACGGCCTCCGGGAGTGTGCCGTCGGTGAGCACGGCGACGGCGCGCGCGTCGGCGCACTGTGCGGCCAGGCGCGCTGCCGGGTGGGTGAGGTCGAGCGGCAGGAAGGCGGCACCCGCGTGCCATGCGGCGAGCAGGCTCACCAGCAGTTCGGTGCCACGGGGCAGCGCGACGCCGAGCACGTCGCCCTCGCCGATGCCGCGCGCGCGGAGGTGATGGGCCAACTGGTGCGAACGGTCCAGCAGTTCGCGGTAGCCGAGGTCCTGGTCCCCGGGCGCGGTGCCGGTCACCGCCAGGGCTCCGGGCGCCGTGGCCGCGTGTGCGGCGATCCGGTCGGGCAGCAGGGGCGCCGGGGCCTGCCGCGGCCCGTCGGCCCTGGTCGCCTCGCGCCGTGTCCCGGGCATCAGGTCGAGCGCGGCGACGGGCAGCTCCGGGTCGGCGGCTCCGCGCAGCACCTGCACGAAGTGGCCCGTCATCTCCCGCACCGTCTCGGCGTCGAACAGCGCGGTCGCGTACTCGACGGTGCCCGTGTACGAGCCGTCGGGCTCGGCGCGCAGCGTCCAAGTCTGGTCGAACTTCGCCGCCTGCCACAGCTCCGCGAACCGTTCGTCGAGCGCGGCTGCGCCCGGGTCCCCCGCGGACCCGGCGGAGTCGGTCACGTCGAACAGCACGGAGACCAGGGGCGTGCGCGAGAGGTCGCGTTCGGGGCTCAACTCCTCCACGAGGCGCTCGAAGGGCAGGTACTGGTGGGCGAAGGCGTCCAGCGCGCTCGTACGCACCCGGTCCAGGAGTTCCCCGGTGGTGGGGCCGCCGGACAGGTCGGTGCGCAGCACCAGCGTGTTGACGAAGAAGCCGACGAGGTCGTCCAGTTCGGGTCTGGCCCGGCCGGCGACGGGGACTCCTACGGTGACGTCGTGCAGGCGGCAGTACCTGCCGAGCAGCACGGTGAAGGGCGCCAGCAGCGACATGAACTCGCTGGCTCCGCGCCGTCGTCCCGCTGCGACGACGGGCGCCGCCACCTCGGCGGGTACACGGAAGCCGACGACGGCCCCCGCCGCGTCCCGTACCGGCGGGCGCGGGTGGTCGGTCGGCAGCGCCAGGTAGGGCGCTCCGGCCAGCCGGTCACGCCAGAAGGCCAGTTCGCTCTCGACGCGTTCGCCGGACAGCCAGGAGTGCTGCCATGCGGCGAAGTCCGCGTACTGGGCCGCCAGTTGGGGCAGCCGCGCCGGTCCGCCCTCGGTGCGGGCACGGTACAGCTCCAGCAGGTCACGGCCGAGGACAGGCACCGAGAGGCCGTCGGCCGCGATGTGGTGCAGCAGCAGCACGAGTACGTCCCCCGCGCCCGGCTCCTGCGTGCCGCGCAGCAGCACGGCACGCCACGAGGGGCCTTCGGCGAGCGCGAAGCCGTCCCGTATCCGCTCTCCGAGCACGGCGACCACGGTCTCCAGCGGGCCGTCGACCACCTCGCACTCCCCCTCACGCGGAGGCGGGTCGATCAGCTGGCGGGGCTCGCCCTCATGCCGTACGTAGCGGGTGCGCAGGATCTCGTGCCGGGCCGCCAGGTCGGCCAAAGCGCCCCGCAGCGCGGCCAGTTCGGCGCTCCCGGTGAGCGGTACGGGCACGGGCAGCACGTACTCGGGGCTGTGCGGGGTGAGCTGGTCGAGGAACCACAGCCTGCGCTGCCCCGAGGAGAGCGGCAGGCCGGGCTCGCCGGGTGCCGGCCTGGGCACGGCCGGGACCGGCGGCGGCGCGTCGGTGCGCGGGCCGCCGGGCGCGAGCAGCGCGGCCTGGTCGCACAGCCGCAGCGAGCCGAAGAGGCTGTGGACGGCGACCGGGACTCCGGCGCGTTCGCCGAGCCGTGCGGCGAGCCGCGCGAGCAGCAGCGAGTGGCCGCCGAGTGCGAAGAAGTCGTCCTCGGCGCCCGGCTGTTCGACACCGAGCAGCTCGGACCAGACCTCGGCGACCAGCCGTTCGTCCGGGGTGCGCGGGGCCGGACGCGCGGCAGCCGCGGGGGCCGCCGCCTCGGCCGGGGGCAGCGCCGTCCTGTCGACCTTGCCGTTCTCGGTGAGGGGCAGCGCGGCCAGCGGTACGACGACGGCTGGCAGCATCGTGGCGGGCAGCCGGGTGGCGAGCCACGAACGCAGCGCACCCGGCTCGGGCGTGCACCCGGGCGCGGGCACGGCGTAGGCGACCAGCCGCCGTTCGCCCGTGTGCCCCGGCGCCGCCAGTACGTGTGCCGCCGTGACCTCGGGGTGGTGCAGCAGCGAGGCCGCGACCTCGGCCGGCTCGATCCGCACGCCGTTGACCTTGACCTGGTCGTCGGCCCTGCCCGCGAAGCGCAGTACGCCGTCGCGGCCCCGGGTCACCAGGTCGCCGGTGCGGTAGGCGCGGGCGCCCGGCGGGCCGTACGGGTCGGGCACGAAGCGCTCGGCCGTCAGGTCCGGCCTGCCCGCGTACCCCCTGGCCACCCCAGGGCCGCCGACCAGCAGTTCGCCGGGCACGGAGTCGGGGACGAGGTGGCCCTGGGGGCCGACGAGGGTGATCCGCGTGTGGTCGATCGGCACGCCGATGGGCACGGTACCGGCGTGCTGCCGGGCGTCGTAGGGGTGCGCGGTGACGTCGATGGAGCACTCGGTGGGTCCGTAGGTGTTCCACACCTCGATGTCGGCCAGCTCGCGCACCCGCCGGCACAGCGCCGCGTCGAGCGGTTCGCCGGCGGAGAAGAGCAGCCGCAGGGAGGAGCACCGCTCCCAGCCCGGCTCCTCGACGAGCAGCCGCAGCACGGAGGGTACGACCTGGAGCACCGTGGCGTCCGTCTCGGCGGCGGCCCGCAGCAGCGCCGCCGGGTCACGTTCGGCGCCCGGCGGGGCCATCACGACGGTACCGCCGACGGCGAGCGGGGCGAAGATCTCCCAGCACGCGGCGTCGAAGCCGGTCCTGGTCTTCTGGAGCACCCTGTCCCCGTGGCCGATGCCATGCGTGCGTACGGTCCACCACACGCGGTTGGCGATACCGGCGTTGCTGACGACCACGCCCTTGGGCGCCCCCGTGGAACCCGAGGTGAACACCACGTAGGCGACGCCGTCCCGGTGCTGTCCGCGCGGCGCGTCGTCGGGCGTGTGCGCGGAATCCTTCGCGGGCGCGTAGTCCGTCGCGTGCACGGCGGCCGTCGCTTGCGCGGAGTCCGTCGCTTGTACGGGGGCCGTCGCGGGCGCGGGGTCGGCCGGGGGCGCGGGGGCAGCCCGGAGGTCGCCTGCCGCGTCCAGTACGAGGGGTACGGCGGACGGCAGCGCCGCGATACCGGCCTCGTGGTCGGAGTCGGTGAGCACCAGCAGTGCGGTGGCCGCCGTCAGCATGGTGGACCAGCGTGCGGGCGGGTGTTCGGGGTCGAGGGGCAGGTAGGCAGCGCCTGCCCGCCAGACCGCGAGCAGGCCGATCACCAGCGGCAGGCCGCGCTCCAGGCAGACACCGACCACGGCCTCGGGCCCCGCGCCGCGTGCGCGCAACTGGTCGGCGAGGCGTGCGGTACGCGCGTCGAGTTGGCGGTAGGTCAGCGCCTCCTCGCCTGCGCGTACGGCCACCGCGTCCGGACGCAGCCGCGCCTGCTCGGCGAACGCGTCGGCGAGCAGCGGCTGTTCGCCGACCGAGCCGGCCCCCGCTTCCGTCCCCGCTCCCGCTCCCCGCGAGCTGTCCCGGTGCTCGGTGAGGTCGGCGATGTCGGCGAGGGAGGTGAGGGCGGCGCTTTCGGCGTCGGTGAGCGTTTCCGTCCTGGCGAGCGGGAGATCGGGGTCGTCGGTGAGCCGGTCGAGCAGGCTGAGGTAGTGCCGGGCCAGCTGCTCGACCGTCTCCTTGTCGAACAGCGCGGTCGCGTACTCCAGCATCAGATTGTGCGAGCCGTCGGCGCGCTCCACCACATGCACGGTCAGGTCGAGCTGGGAAACGTCCTGCGAGATGGGCAGGTCGATCGCCTCGCCGAACGCCGCGCCCTTGAGCCGCAGCATGTTGAAGCCGACCTGCACCAGCGGCGGCTCCCCCCTGCTGGGGCCGCGCTCGGCCTGCCGGACGAGCTGTTCGAAGGGCACGGTCTGGTGCGCGAACGCTCCCGCGGTCGCCCCGCGCACCCGGTCGGCCAGCTCACGGAAGGTGGGCTCGCCCGCCATCCGGACACGTATCGGAACCAGGTTCACGAACATGCCGACGAGCTGCTGGAGTTCTGGCTCGCTCCGCCCCGACACATAGGTGCCCACCAGAACGTCCGCGCGGTGCGTGTACCTGCCCAGCAGGACGCCGAGCGCGGCGAGATGCACGACGTACGGGGTGACGGCCTCGGCCTTGCTCAGCGCCCGGACCCGCGCGGTGGTCGCGGCGGGGATGTCGAACTGGAGCGTACGGCCCGACAGATCGGGCAGCGCGGGCCTGGCCCTGTCGGCCGGCAGCTCCAGTGAGGTCGGCACCCCGGCCAGCTCGCTGCGCCAGAAGGCCAGCTCCTCGGTCAGGCTGCCCGACTCGATGCCGTCGCGCTGCCAGGCGGCGAAGTCCCTGTAGGAGACGGGCAGTTCAGTGTCCTGTCCGACCCCCGAGAGTTCCATGGCGATCAGGTCGAGCGAGCCGGCGTCCGCGATCAGGTGGTGGACGGCGAACATCAGCATGGAGGAGTCGGGCCCGAGCCATATGATCTCTGCGCGCCACAGCGGCGCCTGGTCCAGCCGGTAGGGCTCGCGTGCTGCCCGTCCGGCGTGCTCGACGGCCGCAGCGCGGGGGTCGGGCTCGGCCGACAGGTCGGTGACGGGCACACGCACCGCGATGTCCGCGGGGTCGTGCACCGCCATCAGCGGGACGCCGTCCTCCACCTCGGCCGTCATCCGCAGCGAGTCGTGCCGGGCCACGAGGGCGCGCAGGCTCTCCTCCATCAGCCCGGCCTCCAGCCGCACCGGCAGCACCGCGAGCACCACCAGGTGGAAGACCGGTACGTCTGGAGCGAGCTGGGAGGTGAGCCACACCCTTTCCTGCGCGTAGGAGAGCCGTACCCGCCTGCCGGGCTCGGCCTGGGTCACCCGCCGCGCCGTCGGTGCGGCGCCGCCCGCGAGCAGCTTGGCGAGCAGTTCGCGCTTGACTTCGGACAGTTCGCGTTCGGTCATCTGGCCGCCACCTGGGTCTGTGCGGCGGCCGTACGCAGCTCGGTGCTCACACCGGCGGCGAGGGCTGCCCTGTCGTCCTCGAAGAAGCCGTGGTCACCGGGGAAGAGCCGCATGGAGAAGGTCCGGGTCGTCTCCTCGCGCCAGCCCAGCAGGGTCGGCTCCGTCGTGCTGGGGTCGGCGGTCGCGCCGTACACGCTGACGGGGATGTCGAGCGGCTCGTCCGGCACGTACTCGTGGGTCTCGTACACCTCGTAGTCGGCGCGCACGCTCGGTTCGAACATGTCGAGGAGCCCGGGTGTGCGGAGGATGGTGTCAGGAATGATGCCGAGCGCCGCGAGGTGTTCGGTCAGCTCGTCCTTGGAAAGCTCGTGGACGCCGCTGTCGCGCAGCACCATGGCGGGCGAAGGGCAGGCGCACGCGAACAGCGCCGCGGGCTGCGGGCCGCCGTTCTCGCGCAGGTACCTGGCCAGTTCGAACGCCGTCAGCGCGCCTGAGCAGTAGCCGAAGAGACCGAAGGGCACGTCGAACAGGTCCTCCAGCGCCTCGCCGAGCAGGCCGACGAGTTCGCCCATCTTGCGCACCGGGGGCTCCCGCAGCCTGCTTTCCCTGCCCGGGAGACGGATGGCACACAGGTCGATGTCGTCGGGAAGGTGCTGCGCGAAGCCCCGGAAGGTCGCGGCGCCGCCGCCGGCGTGCGCGAAGCAGATCAGCCGCAGCCGTGTGTCGCTCGCCGGACGCAGCCGGGCTGTCCAAGGGTTCGTCGAAGCCGCCATCAGGCCCTCCTGGTTGTCGTCCGGACACGTCCGGTGTGCCGCGGTCTGTTCGGTGACTCAGCCATCACGTCTCCTGTGCCGGGTCGTCAGCCCGGGCAGGAGCGCCCTGTGGAGGGCCGTCTTGCGTGGAGCCGCCCTGTGGAAGGCCGTCTCGCGTGGGGCCGCCCTGTGGAAGGCCGTTCGGCGACGGGCCTTCGGACGCATGCAGAAGCCGGCTCTGGAGGTGCACGGTGGGGTGCTCGAACACCGTGCGTACGCCCCAACGGACGCCGAACGACTCGGCGATACCGTCCACGAGCCGCATGGCCAGCAGGCTGTGGCCCCCGAGGTCGAAGAAGTCCTCGTGCGGGCCGACGGTCTGCACGCCGAGCAGTTCCGCCCACAGCGCCGACACCGCCCGCTCCTGATCCGTCGTCTGCTCGCCGCTGTCCGCCGCCGCCCTCGTTTCCGTACGGTCCTGAGGTTCCGGCTCGGGCAGTGCGGCGCGGTCGACCTTGCCGCTGGTGTTGAGCGGCAGTTCGCCGAGCACGGTGTAGACCGCGGGCACCAGGTGCCGGGGCAGGACGCGGGCCAGTGCGGCGCGCAGATCCTGCACCTCCACCGTGCCCCCGGCCTCCGGCACGACGTACGCCACCAGTTCCAGGCCCTGGTCGCCCGTCCCCGGCCTGGTACGGCCGGTGACAACGGCGTGCCGGACACCGGGCAGGTCCTCCAACGCCCGTTCCGCCTCGGCGGGTTCGACCCGCATGCCGCGGATCTTCAGCTGGAGGTCGGCCCTGCCCGCCAGCTCGATCTGGCCGTCCGCCCTGCGTACCGCGCGGTCCCCTGAGCGGTAGAGCCTGCCGCCCGCCGCGCCGAAGGGATCGGGCACGAACCGCTCGGCGGTCAGGTCCGGCCTGCCCAGATAGCCACGGGCCAGGCACGCGCCCGCCACGTGGAGATCGCCGGTCACCCCGGCAGGTACGAGGCGCAGCTCCTTGTCGAGCACATGGGCCCGCACATTGCTGACGGGCACGCCGACCGGGACCGGGCGGCCGGCACCGGGTCCTGTGACCGGTCCGGCATCGGGTTCGGTTCCCGTTCCGGGTTCGGTTCCGGCGCCGTTGGGCTGGCACAGCGCGTCCCACGCCTCGGAGGAACCGTAGAGATTGCGCAGCTCACGGCCCGGCATCCGCTCGCCGAACAGCCGCGCGAGCTGCGGGGGCAGCTCCTCGCCCGAGCTGACCCAGCGGTTCAGGTGCGGGAGCAGCTCCGCGAGGCCGGGGATCTCCAGCAGCGCGCGCAGCAGCGAGGGGACCACCAGCAGCCTGGTGACCCGGTGTTCGGCGAGCAGTTGGGTCAGTGCTCGGGGGTCGCGTCCCGTCTCGGGCGGTGCCACGACGGTCGGTACCCCGTGCAGGAGGCCGCCGAGCAGTTCCCACAGTCCGTCGACGAAGCCGGGCGGGCCCTTCTGGCACATGACCTCGTCGGCGCTGAGGGGCCAGGCAGAGGCCATCCAGTCGATCCGGTTGAGGACCGAACGCGCGGTCAGCGCCACGCCCTTGGGCAGGCCCGTTGAGCCGGAGGTGTAGATCACGGCGGCGAGCGCGTCGACGCCGGACCCCGGCGCCGCGTGGTCGTCGTACGCCGCTGCCCCAGTGCCGGAAGCAGCCATGGCGCCGGCCGCCGATGCCCCCACCGTCGCCCTGTCCGTCGCCCGGTACTCCGTCGCCCTGTCCGTCGCCCGGTACTCCGTCGTCCCGCCCGTCGTCCCGTACTCCGTCGTCCCGTACTCCGTCGTCCCGTACTCCGTCGTCCCGTCCGGCGCCGCGTCCAGTACGAGCCGGGGCGCACCGGGCGGCAGCAGGTGCTCGTGTGCCGTGTCGGTGAGGGTCAGGCGGGCGCCCGAGTCGGTGGCCAGGTGGGCGATCCGGGAGGGCGGGCTCTCCGGGTCCAGCGGAAGGTAGGCGCCCCCCGCCCGCCAGATGCCCAGCGCGGCGACGGGCAGCAGGCGGCCACGGGGCAGGCAGACGCCGACCGGGGTCTCGGGGCCGACGCCGCTGAGCCGCAGCCGGGCGGCCAGTTCGGCGCTGTCGCGGGCCAGTTCCGCGTAGCTGAGCGTGGTTCCTTCCACGAGGTACGCCGCCGCGGCCGGGGTGCGTCCGGCCTGGCGCAGGAAGCGGGCGGCGATGCTCTCCTCGGGGAAGCGTTCGTCGGGGAAGCGCTCGCCGGGGAAGCGCTCGGTGCCGCCGTCGGCGCCCGCGGTCAGTGCGTGGGCCTCGGGCGGGGTCAGCAGGGTGTGTTCGCGTACCGGGCGGTCAGGCTCGGCGAGCGCCTGCTCCAGCACCTGGCGCACATGGCCGGTGAAGCGCGCGGCTGCTTCACGGGTGAACAGGTCGGTGGCGTACTCGACGAATCCGGCGAACCCTCCGTCCTCAGCGCCCGCGCCGGCCCCGCGTGTGCCGGCCCCGCGTGTGCCTTCCCCGCCGGCGCCGTTCCCGCCCTCTCGGTCCCGTCCGGTGCCGACGCGCGGGTTCGGCCACACGTGCAGTGCGAGGTCGAAGGTGGCCGACGTGGTGTCGGACGGCAGGGACTCCACCTCGACCCCGCCGAGGGAGACCTTCTCGTCGGGCACGTTCTGCATCACCAGGGCCACCCGCACATATGGCGTGGCGCCCGCCGCTCCCCTGCGCGGCGCCAGCTCCTCGACCAGCCGGTCGAACGGCACGTCCTGATGGGCGAAGGCGCCGAGCGCCACGGCGCGGCAGCGGGTGACGAGTTCGCGGAAGCCGGGGTCCCCCGACAGGTCGATGCGCAGCGGCAGCGTGTTCACGAAGAAGCCGACCAGCTCCTCCAGTTCGGGCCTGTTCCTGTTCGCCGCGTATGTGCCGACGACCACGTCCTCGGTCTCGCCGTAGCGGCCCAGCACCACGCCGAGCGCGGCCAGCAGCCCCATGAACGGGGTCGCGCCGATACGGGCGCAGAACGCGGACAGCGCGGCCCCGGTGGCGCCCGGCAGTGCCACGTCGTGCCGGGCCCCGGCGCCGGAACGGCCGCCCTGCTCCGGCGGACCGAGGTCGGTGGGCAGCCGCGTGCTCTCGGGCGCCCCCGCGAGCTGGGCGCGCCAGTGGTCGAGCTGCCCTTCCAGCACGGGCCCTGAGAGCCAGTCGCGCTCCCACACCGCGTAGTCGCCGTACTGCACGGCGAGCGGAGGCAGGCCACCGCCGCCGTCGCGTCCTCCGGCGCCCACGCCCCCGGCCGCGTCCTCGCCCCCGTCCGCGTCCCCGTCCGGGCCCACTCCCTCGCCCTCGCCCTCGTGCGGCAGGGCGACTTCGCCGTCGTACAGCGCGGAGAGTTCACCTTCGTACAGCCCGGAGAGTTCGCCCCCGTACGGGGCGGCAAGCTCGGCCTCGTACAGCGCGGCGAGGTCGCGCAGCAGTACCGAGGCGGACCAGCCGTCGAAGACGATGTGGTGCACACAGAGCACGAGTACGTGTTCCCGCTCGGAGACCCGCAGCAGTTCGGCCCGCAGCAGCCGGTCGGCCGCGAGGTCGAACCGGTGCGCTCCGGCAGCGGCGATCCGCTCCCCGACCACAGCGGCGCGCTCGCCACGCGGCAGGCCGCTCAGGTCGGTGAGGGCGCAGTCGAGCCCTTCGCCGGGATCGTCGATGAGCTGGACCGGCTCGCCCGCGACGCTGCCGAAGCGCGTACGCAGCACCTCGTGCCTGGCCGTCACGCCGTCGAGGGCGCTGCGGAGCGCCGTGGTGTCCAGCGCGCCGGACAGCCGCAGGGGCCACACGATCGTGTAGTCGACGCTGTCCGGGTCCAGTTGGTGCGCGAACCACAGCCTGCGCTGGCCGAGCGAGGCGGGCAGCGGGTCGGGGCGTGCACCGGCGCGCGGCGCGGGGCGCGAGGTCTGCGTACCGTCGGAGAGCCGGCTCTCCAGCGCGGCTGCCAGCGCGGCAACGGTCGGCCCGGCGAAGAACACGGCCAGCGGCAGATCGCGGTCGAAGGTGCGGCGTACCCGGGCGAGCAGCCTGCTGGCCAGCAGCGAGTGCCCGCCGAGGTCGAAGAAGTCGTCGTGCGCGCCGACCCTGTCCAGGTCGAGGACTTCGCGCCAGACCCCGGCGACGGTCTCCTCAAGCGGACCGCGCGGTGCCACATAGCCGGTGTTCAGGTCGGGCCGGGCCCCGTCGGCTTCCGGCAGCGCCGCACGGTCCACCTTGCCGTTCGGGTTGAGCGGCAGCGCGTCCAGCACGACGATCCTGGCGGGCACCATGTAGCCGGGGAGAGCGCCTCGGCAGTGCTCCAGCAGCTCGCCGGTGTGCGGGGTCAGGCCGGCCAGCGGCTCGGCGTAGGCGACGAGGGTCTGTTCGGCGCGCTCGTCGGGCCTGGCCACCACGACCGCCTCGCCGACGGCCGGATGCCCGCGCAGCACCTGTTCGATCTCGCCCAGCTCGACACGGAATCCGCGCACCTTCACCTGGTGGTCGGTACGGCCGAGGAACTCCAGCAGCCCGTCCGCCCTGCGGCGTACGAGGTCGCCGGTGCGGTAGAGACGTGCGCCACGGCCGCCGAGCGGGTGCGGCAGGAACCGCTCGGCGGTCAGCCCCGGACGGCCGAGGTAGCCGCGCGCGAGGCAGTCACCGCCGATGAACAGCTCGCCGGGGACACCGACGGGCGCGGGCTGGAACTGGGCGTCCATGACGAACAGTTCGGTGTCCGGGATCGGCGCCCCGATGGGGACGCGGCCCTGGGCTCCGCCGCTCGCCCGCATCGGGTGGGTGCTGGCGAAGATGGCGGCCTCGGTCGGACCGTAACCGTTCACCAGGAGCGCCGACGGGTCGAGCAGGGCGAGGGCGCGTTCGACGTGGTGGGTGGAGAGCTGGTCGCCGCCCGCTATCAGGGTGCGCATGCCCGCGAGGCCCTCACCCGCCGTGTCCACGACGGCGTGGAAGAGAGCTGCCGTCAGCCAGCCGACAGTGACCCCGTAGGCGGGCAGGAAGGCGCCGACCCGTTCGGGCATCGCCTTCCCCGGCAGCACCGCGAGCTGGCAGCCGTTGGTGAGCGCGCCGAACACCTCCAGAACGGAGACGTCGAACGAGAGTGCCAGCGCGTGCAGCATCACGTCCTGTTCGGTGAGCGAGACGAACCGGGGCTCGTGGACACGGGTGACGGCCGCGCGGTGGGTGACGGCGACGCCCTTGGGCAGCCCGGTCGAGCCCGAGGTGTAGATGACGTAGGCGAGGTTGTCAGGGGACACCTCCGCGCGGTGCGCCACCGGGGCCGGAGGGGCCGCGAGGGCCGGAGACGTTGCCGAGGCCGCCGGGTCCGCGGGCGTCACCTGTGCCACCGGGACCACCGGGGTACGCAGCGCCTCTTCGAGCAGCACCGTGCGGAACCCGCCGGCGGGCAACTCGTCGCGCAGGTCCGTCTCGACGAGAACGGTGCGCGCCCCTGAGTCGGCGATCACATACGCGAGCCGGTCGGCCGGGTTGTCGGGCTCCAGCGGCAGATAGGCGGCACCCGCCTTGAGCACACCGAGCAGGGCCGTGACGGACCACAGGGAGCGCTGCACGCACACGCCGACGAGGTCCTCGGTGCCGACGCCCTCCGCGCGCAGCCGGGTGGCGACGGCCTCGGCCGCGCGGTCCAGCTCCGCGTACGTAAGGGTCTCGTCGCCGCAGCGTACGGCCGGTGCGTCGGGGATACGGGCGGCCTGAGCCGCGACCAGCTCGTGCAGGCAGGCCGGGGTGGCGCGCTCCCGCGCCGGCACGGATTCCCCGGGAGCCGGGGCGGGGCGTGCCTGTGCCAGCGCCGTGGCCAGCTCGTCGCCCGTCGGCAGCGCGAACTCGCCCATGGGGCGGTCGGGTTCGGCGGCCAGCTGTTCCAGGACGCTTCTGACGTGCCCGGCGAAGCGCAGCGCGGTGGGTTCGGCGAACAGGTCGGTGGCGTATTCGACGAAGCCGTCCAGGCCACCGTCGGCCGCCGGCCACACCTGGAGGGAGAGGTCGAAGGTGGCGGTACGGGCCTCGGTGTGCAGCGACTCGGCCCCCAGCCCGCCCAGCGTCGCGGGCTCTTCGGGCCCGTTCTGCATCACCAGCGCCACCTGCGCGTACGGGGTGACTCCCGGGGTGCGGCGGGGGGCCAGCTCCTCGATGAGCCGGTCGAACGGCAGGTCCTGGTGCGCGAAGGCGCCCAGGGCCGTGGCGCGGCAGCGCGCGAGCAGTTCGCGGAAGGTCGGGGAGCCGGAGAGGTCGACGCGCAGCGGCAGCGGGTTGACGAAGAAGCCGATGAGGTCTTCGAGTTCGGGCTGTGAACGGTTGGCGGCCAGCGTGCTGAGCACGACGTCCTCGACGCCGCCGTACCTGCCGAGCACGACCCCGGTGGCTGCGAGGACGCCCATGAACGTGGTCGCGCCCTCCTCGGCGCACAGCGCGGCCAGCCGCCCGGCGGCTCCTGCGGGAACGGACACCGCACGGCGGGCGCCGGCGCCCGAGCGCCCCGCGGGCCCGGGATCGAGGTCGGTGGGCAGGTCGAGGGTTTCGGGCGCACCGCTCAAGTGCTCGCGCCAGAAGCCGAGATGGTCCGTCAGCGTCTCGCCCGACAGCAGCTCCCGTTCCCACACCGCGTAGTCGCCGTACTGCACGGGCAGCGGCTTGAGCACATCGCCCTCGCCGCCCGCGCTGAAGTCCTCGTAGAGCGCGGACAGGTCGCTCAGCAGAACCGCCCAGGACCAGCCGTCGAACACGATGTGGTGCGCGGCGAGCACCAGCACGTGCCGGCGCGCGTCCTCGCGCAGCACCTCGGCGGCGAACAGCGGCCCCGACGCCAGATCGAACGGACGTGCCCCGGCGGCGGCGACCCGCTCCCGCACCCGTGCGTCCGTGGCCTCGTCCCGGGCCCTGCCCTCGTCCAGGACCGGCCCCTCGTCCAGGACCGGCCCCTCGTCCAGGACCGGGGCCTCGTCCAGGACCGGGGCCTCCCTGGTGGCCGGGGGCAGTCCGAGGACCGGACCGGCCGCCTGACCATGGGCCGGACCGTGGGCCGGATCAGGGGCGTGACCGGGGGCCGCAGAAAGGTCGGTGAGGTGGCAGTCGAAGGTGGCGGGCGGGTCGACGACCTGCACCGGCTCGCCGTCGACGCCGACGAAGCGGGTCCTCAGCACCTCGTGCCGTGCCACGAGCGCGGTGAGCGCGGCGCGCAGCGCCTGGACGTCCAGGCGTCCGGTCAGCCGCAGCGGCCACACCACGGTGTAGTCGGTACGGCCCGGCCTGAGCTGGTCCTCGAACCACAGCCTGCGCTGCGCGGCCGATACGGGGCAGATCCGGGTACCGCCCGCCGCCAGCCGCTTGGCCAGCAGTTCGCGGCGCCCCGCGAGAGGTTCCGCCTCCCCTTCGGGTGCGGCTCCGTGCGTCCGTGTCATCCCTGCCCCCGTCCCTTACGCCCCTCGAAAGGCGTGCCTGTGGTGCCCAGCAACGCCGTGATCTCCTCGGCCGACAGGCCGGCCGTCAGCTCGGCCGTCGCATCGGCCGGATGCGCCGTAAGCGCCGTACGCGGCACCAGCGCCGGTGCGGCAGGTCCCGAGGGTGCGGACGCGTGGTCGAGGCCGGCGGCGAAGTCGGCGAGCACGGGCCGCTCGAACAGCAGGGACAACCGGGCCGACGTGCCGAACTCCCGGCGCAGCCTGCTGATGACCTGGGTGGCGAGCAGCGAGTGCCCGCCGAGTGCGAAGAAGTCGTCGTGCCTGCTGAGCGCGGGCACGCCCAGCACCTGCTGCCAGACAGCGGCGACGGCGCGTTCGGCGCCTTCGGCCGGTGCCGCGCGGGGCGCGGCGGCCGGGCGTGCGGGTGGAGCGGGCAGCGCTGCCACGTCGACCTTGTGGTGCGGGGTCAGGGGGATCTCCGGCAGCTCCACGAAGGCCGAGGGCACGAGGTAGGACGGCACGGTGTTCGCCAGCGCGTCCGACAGCTCGGCCGCAGCAGGGAGTTGGGCGCCCGGTGCCGGAACGGCGTAGGCGACCAGGCTGGTCCTGTCGGGGTGCGGGACGACCACGGCGGCGACGACGCCGGGGATGGCGAGCAGCGCGGCCTCCACCTCTCCCGGCTCCACGCGGTAGCCCCGGATCTTGACCTGCTGGTCGGTGCGGCCCCGGTACTCCAGGCCGCCGTCGGCGCACCGGCGTACGAGGTCTCCTGTGCGGTAGAGCCGCTGCCCGGCCGCGAAAGGGTGCGGCACGAACGAGGCCGCCGTGCGGGCCGGGTCAGCGAGGTAGCCGCGCGCGAGACCGGCGCCGCCGATGTGCAACTCGCCGACGGCGCCCGGCGGTACGGGCTCCAGGTGGCCGTCGAGCACATGGCAGGAGACGCCAGGAAGGGGCTCGCCCAGCGGGACCCGGTCTCCGGTGTGCGGCTGTCCCTGCCCTCCGGCGAGGGTGGCGAGGGTCGCGACGATCGTGGTCTCGGTGGGCCCGTACACGTTGGTCAGCAGCATGTCCGGCACGGCGGCCCGCCACTGTGCGACCTGCGCGGGACCCGGCGCCTCACCGCCGATCGCCATCGCACGCAGGGCCGCCGACGGCCGTACGCCGTCGTCCAGTCCGGCGGCGAGCTGGTGGAACCACGCGGTCGGCAGGTGGGTGACGGTGACGCCGAGCCGGTCGCACTCGGCGAAGAAGTCGGCCGGGGTCTCCAGCATCAGCGGGGTACGCAGCACCAGTGCGGCTCCCGCCGCGAGTGCGGGGAAGAGTTCCTCGGCGCTGACGTCGAAGGTCAGCTCCGTGAACATCAGGACGCGGTCGGCAGGCGTGAGCCGGTAGACGTCCAGGTCTGCCGCGACGTAGGTGTCGAGCCCGCCCCTGGTGACCATGACCCCCTTGGGGGTGCCGGTCGAGCCGGAGGTGAACAGCGTGTAGGCGAGCGCGTCGCGGTGCGCGGAGTACCAGGGCACGGGGCCCGAGGGGGCCTCTCCGCGCTCGGGCGGCAGGGCGACGGGCACGGCGGTGCCGGTGTCGAGCCCGTCCAGCGCGCCGTGCGGTGCCAGCACGGCGGCCGGCCGTGCGGCGGCGAGGATCGCCTCGGTACGGGAGCGGGGCTGCGCCGGGTCCAGGGGCAGATAGCTCGCGCCGGCCCGCAGGGTCCCGAGGATCGCGGCGACGGCACCCGCCGAGCGCGGGAGGTACAGCGCGACGGTGTCGCCCGGCGCCGTGCCCGCACGGGTGAGCGCCGACGCGACGGCCGCCGACCAGATGTCCAGCCGCGCGTAGCTGAGGGCCGCGCCGTCGGCGCCGATGACGGCGGGTGCCGCGCCTCCCTCGCGCAGCCGGCGTGCGAGCAGTTCGGTGACGGGCGGCACCTGCGGCGTACCGACGGCGCGTTCGTGCCTGACCAGCAGCGCCGTCCGCAGCTCGGGCGTGAGCAGCGGTACCTCGCCCACGGCGCGGTCGGGCGCTGCCAGCAGTGCGGCCAGCAGCGTGCGGTAGGAGCCGAGCAGTTGGGTGACCGTGGCGCGGTCGAACAGGTCGGTGGCGAACTCCGCGACCAGGCGGGTGCCTTCGGTGCCGGTCTCGACGGACAGTGACAGGTCGAACAGGGAGACGCGGCGGTCCCGCACGCGCAGCGGCGCGCTGCGCACTCCGGGCAGCCGCAGCCTGTCGGCCCCTCCCGGCTGTACGTCGAACATGAACGGGAACAGCGGGTTGTGGCTGTGTGAGCGTGCCGGGCTCACCCGCCGCACGACGCGGGCGAAGGGCACATCGCGGTGCGACTGCGCCTCGGCGACACAGGTACGCACGGTGTCGAGCAGTTCGGCGAACGACTCGGTTCCGCGCACCGGCACGCGGAGCGCGAGGGTGTTGGTGAACAGGCCGATCAGCGGCTCCAGTTCGGGCCTGCCGCGCCCTGCGTCGACGGTGCCGACCACCAGGTCGTCCGCCCCGGTGAACCGGTGCAGCAGAGCGGCGAAAGCGGCGAACAGCACGCCGAAGCGGGTGCAGCGGTGGCTGCGGCACACCGCGTCAACGGCGGACCCGACGGCGGCGGGGAGCGCCAGTTCGACAAGCTCTCCCTGGAAGCTGCGCTTCGCGGGCCGGGCCCTGTCGGCGGGGAGTTCGGCCGCCGCCGGAGCCTCGCCGAGGCGCCGTGCCCAATAGTCGGACTGCCCGTCCCAGGCCCCGGACTCCAGCAGTTCGCGCTGCCAGTCCCCGAAGTCGGAGTACTGGAGAGGAAGCGGCTCCAGCCGTGCCTGCCTGTCCTCGGCGCCCGCCGCGTACAGCTCGGACAGCTCGTCGAAGAGCACACCGGCCGACCAGCCGTCGAACACCGTGTGGTGCAGCGTCAGCAGGAAGGCGTGGTCGTCCGCGGCGAACGACACCAGCTCGGCCCGCAGCAGCGGCCCCCGGGCCAGGTCGAAGGGAGCACGCGCGTGCGCGCCCGCCAGCCGCAGCGCCTCGTGCGGGCGCTCCTCCTCCGGTACGCCCTCGCGCACCGTACGCACCAGCCGTGCCGTACCCCGCTCCGCGATGATCTGCTGCGGCTCTCCTTCGAGGGACCTGAACGTGGTGCGCAGCACCTCGTGCCGGGCGACCACGGCGGCGAGCGCCGCCTCCAGCAGGCCGGCCGAGACCTCCCCGTGCCAGCGGAAGCCGAAGTGGACGTTGTAGAGCGCCGTGTCCCCTGCCAGCTGCTCCAGCAGCAGCAGACGGCGCTGTTCCTCGGAGGCTTCGGCGGCCACAACGGACTGCCCCGCCCCGGTTTTTTCGTCGCTCATCCCGTGCTCTCCTGCTGGTCGAACCGCATGGGGTCCACCCGCTTCCTGTTACGGGCGGTCGGTGCGGGCGCGTGTCCGCCGTCGGCTGGTGCCGCGGCGGCGCGGCCCACGACGCCCTCCACGGTGGCCTCCGTGATCAGGTCCCGGACCGTGAGGACGAGGTCCAGTTCGGCGCGGAGCCTGGCGACCAGGCGCACGGCCAGCAGGGAGTGCCCGCCGAGGTCGAAGAAGTCGTCCCGCAGGCCGACCCGTTCGACGCCGAGCACCTGCTGCCAGATGCGCGCGACGGAGCGCTCCGCCTCCGTGCGCGGCTCGGCACCCGCCGCGCCGCTCCCCCGGTCGGCCGGTACGGGTTCGGGCAGCGCGTTCCTGTCGACCTTGCCGCTGGCCGTACGCGGCAGTGCGGGCAGCACCATGAAGGCGGAGGGCACCAGATAGCCGGGCACCCGCGCACGGAGCCACTCCCTGACCTCCTCGGCCACCACGTCCTGGTCAGGAGAGCCGGCCGCTCCCGGAGACCCGGCCGCATCCGGAGACGCGGGCGGCACCGTTGTGCAGTGGGCGACGAGCCGGACGCCGTCGGCGCCCGCGCGTGCCGTCACCACCGCCTCGGCCACCCGTGGGTGCGCGCGCAGTGTCTGTTCGATCTCGGCGGGCTCCACCCGGAAGCCGCGCACCTTCACCTGGTCGTCGCTCCTGCCCAGGAACTCGATGACGCCGTCCGGCCGGTGGCGGCCCAGGTCTCCGGTGGCGTAGCGGCGGCTGCCCTGCGGCACGGTGGGGTCCGGGTCGGGGACGAACCGTACGGCGGTGCGCGCCGGGTCGCCGTGGTAGCCGCGGGCGAGTCCGGTGCCGCCGAGGAAGATCTCTCCGACGACGCCAGGCGCCACGGGCCGGCCGGCCGTGTCCAGTACGGCGGCGCGTACGCCCGGCAGCGGGCAGCCGATGGGCAGCACGCCGGTGTCGTGCTCGGTCGGCCGATGGTAGGTGTTGCCGACGGTCGCCTCGGTGACGCCGTAGACGTTGAGGATCCGCGTGTCAGGATGCACTGCGGCCCGGAAGCGCCGGTGATCGGCGCCGCTCCACGCCTCGCCGCCCACCGCGAACAGCCGCGCGGGCGGCAGAGGTTCGCCCACGCGCTCGGCGTGATCGACCAGGAGGCGCAGCACGGAGGGCAGGAACTCCGCGTGGTCCACCCGCTCGTCCCGCATCAGGGCCAGCAGCAGGCCGGGGTCGAGCAGGGTGTCGGGCGGGCAGAGCACCAGCCGGCCGCCGGAGAGCAGCGCGCGGAAGACGTCGCCCGTGCACACGTCGAACACCGGGGACGCCATCTGCAGATGCGTGCCACGCGGGCCGTCGAGCCCGTACGCCAGTTCCCACGCCCGGTACTTGTCGACGAGGCCCTGGTGCGGAATGCACACACCCTTGGGCCGCCCTGTCGAGCCCGACGTGTAGATGACGTAGGCGAGTTCGCCGGGGGCGATCGGCACTCCCGGGTCCGTACGCGCGGCCCCGGTGATCTCGGGCGCCTCCATGTGCAGTACGGGGACGCCGTGCAGTACGGGGACGCCGTGCGCTACGGGAACGTCGTGCGCTACGGGAACGTCGCAGCCGAGCGCGGCAGAGGTCGGCGCGGCAGAGGTCGGCGCGGAAGAGATCGGCGCGGAAGAGGTCAGGACCAGTCGGGGTCCGGCGTCGTCCAGCACGTCGGTGAGCCGCGCGGCGGGCCCGTTCGCGTCGAGCGGGAGATAGGCGGCGCCCGCCTTGAGCACGCCCAGCATGGCCACCACGAGCGCGGCCGACCTGGGCAGGTGCAGCCCGACGACGTCACCGGCTCCGACTCCGCGTGCGGCGAGCGCGTGCGCCACCTGGTTGGCGGCGCCGTCGAGGCGGCCGTAGGTCAGCTCGGCGCCGGAGGGTTCGGTGACCGCGACGGCCCCGGGGTCCCTGGCGACGGCGGCGGCGAACAGTTCGGGCACGGTCGCCGGCGTGCCGAGCGCGGCCCCCGTACGTGTCCCGCTGCCGTCGGAGGCTGCCGTGTCAGCCACGGAAACGGGCCGCCCGGCGGGCAGTTCGGAGACGGGCCTCGCGGGGTCGGCGAGCGCGGCTTCGAGCAGCTCGGCGTAGCCCTGGGCCAGCCGCTCGATGGTCTCCGGTGCGAACAGGTCGGTCCTGTACTCCCAGATCAGGGTGATCCTGCGGTCCCGTTCGGCGCTGGGCGTGCCGAGCTGCCGTTCGGCGCGTGGCACCACGAGCACCGACAGGTCCAGCTTCGCGGTGCCGTTGTTGCGTTCGAGGTAGCTGCCCGCCACGGGCCCGAGCCGCAGTTCGGAAAGCGGCGAGTCGTCGAAGTTGAGCATGGCCTGGAAGACCGGGTTGCGGCCCGGCGCCCGCGGCGGGTCCAGCTCTCTGACCAGCTCCATGAACGGCAGTTCCTGGTTGGCCTGCGCGTCGAGCACCACCTCGCGCGCCCGCTCCAGCAGGTCGGCGAAGCCCGGCTCCGGCTCTCCCTGGCGGCGTACGGCGCAGCGCAGCACCACCGGGTTGACGAACATGCCGAGCACCCCGGCGGTCCCGGGCACGCCACGGTTGCCGAAGGCCGAGCCCACGCAGACCTCGTTCTGGCCGCTGTAGCGGTGCAGCAGGGCCGCGTATCCGGCGAGCATCGTCATGAACAGGGTCGCGGCGTTCTCCCTGCTGTGCTCCCGCAGCCGGGCGCAGAGCGCCGCGGGCAGCTCCATCCGGTGCACCGCGCCCCTGGTGTCGTCGTGCTCGGCACGCGGCCCGTCGTAGGGGAGGTCCAAGTGCTGGGGCGCGCCGTCGAGTTGCCGCTTCCAGTGGTCGAGCTGGGCCCGCATCACGGGGCCTTCGAGCTCCTGTCGCTGCCAGCGTGCGAAGTCCTGGTACCGGGGGGCCGGAGCGGGCGGCTCCGGTGTGCGGTCCTCGGCGAGCGCGGTGTAGACCCGGCTCAGCTCGTCCACCAGCAGCGCGAACGACCAGCCGTCGTGCACGAGATGGTGCTCGACCAGCACCAGTTCCCAGGTCTGCTCGGCGAGCCGCAGCGCCGTCCACCTGATCAGGGGCAGCGTGGCGATGTCGAAGCGGACCCCGATGTCCGTCCGTACGAACTCCTCGGCTGCGGCCTCGGGGTCGGGCTCACCGCGCAGGTCCAGCTCCCGCACAGGCACCGCGTAGGGCGCGTGCACGATCTGTGCGGGCTCGCCGTCACGCTCTTCCACGGTGGTGCGCAGGATCTCGTGCCTGCGCACGATCTCGCTGAGGGCGCGCTCCAGCAGTACGAGGTCGAGGGGGCCGTGCAGCCGCAGAGTGGTCGGCGCGTTGTAGGCGGAGCTGTCGGGCGATATCTGCTCGACCACCCACACCTGACGCTGCATCAGAGAAAGCGGCGCCGTGCCGCCCGGCTCGCCACGCACCACGGGCGGCAGCGTGGGGGCGCCGGCGCCGCCCTGTGCGAGCGCCGCGCTCAGCTCCAGCGGTGTGGGAGCGGCGAACAGCGTACGCAGCGGCAGGTCGGCCGCCAGTTCGGTACGGATGTCGGCGAGCGCGCGTGCGGCGAGCAGCGAGGTGCCGCCGAGCGTGAAGAAGTCGTCGTGTATGCCCACCTCGGGCAGGTTCAGCACGCGGGCCCATACGGCGCACAGGGCACGCTGCGTGGCGTCGCGCGGCGGCTCGTAGGGCCTGCCGGCGTCCGCGCGGTCGGAGCGGGCCGTGGGCAGAGCCGCCCGGTCGATCTTGCCGCTCGCCGTGACGGGCAGCCGGTCCAGCCAGGCCCATGCCGTCGGCACCATCCAGCCGGGCAGCCGCGCGCCCAGCCAGTCCCTGAGCGCGGTGACGGGCAGCCGGGACCCCGCCTCGGCGGAGACCAGGTGGCCGACGAGCCGGTCGCCTTCGGCCGTGACCGCGGCCTGGCCGATGGCCGGGTGGCTCACCAGGGCCGCCTCGATCTCGCCGGGCTCGATCCGGAAGCCGCTGACCTTCATCTGGTCGTCCACCCGGCCCACGAAGGTCAGTTCACCGTCGGGCGCCGCCGTCATACGGTCCCCGGTCCTGTACATCCGGGAACCCGGCGGCCCAGCCGGATCGGGCACAAAGCGCGCCGCGGTCAGCTCGGGCCGCCCGAGATAGCAACGGGCCAGCGCAGGACCGCCGACGTACAGCTCACCGGGCTCACCGGGCGTTCCGGCGCCGTCGGCGGGCGCCAGTTCGCCGTCCAGCAGCCGTACGGTACGCGGCGCGACGACGGTGCCGACCGGGACCGAACGGGCGGTGGCGGCAGCGCCCGACGTCGCGGCGGCGTCCGGCGCGGTGCCGGGGCCGGGGCCGGGGCCGGGTGTGACGGCGGCGTCGGGCGCGGCCGGTTCCGTGAGCCACAGCGTGGCGGTCATCACGGCCTCGGTCGGTCCGTACGCGTTGCCCACGCGGGGCGCGTGCCCGGCGGACGCGAACGCGGCCCGCCACCGGTCGAGGGCGCCGGCGGGGAACGCCTCGCCGCCGACCAGAACGGTGTGCACCCGCGCGAACACCTCCGGCAGATCGTAGGCGCCCGGGGCGCTCACCAGTTCGGCGAAGAGCGCCGTGGGCAGGTCGGCGACCGTGACCCGGCCCCTGCGCAGCTCGGCGCAGAGTTCGGCCGGCCCCCAGGGCTCGTCGCCGCGCAGCGCCACCGTCGCGCCGGAGGCCAGCGCCACGAAGAGCTGCTCAACGGCCACGTCGAAGGACTCCCCCGCCATCTGGAGCACCTCGTCACCGGGAACGACTCCGATGCGGTCCGCCATGGCCCGCACATGGGCCGCCGCGGCGCCGTGCTCCACCACCACGCCCTTGGGCGTTCCGGTGGAACCGGAGGTGTAGATGACGTACGCGGCATGGGACGGGCCGGCGCCGGACAGCGGCCCACCGGACGCGCCGTCCTCGGGCCTGGCCCCGCCCCCGGGTCCGGTCTCGGGCTCGGGCCCGGTCCCACTCCCCAGTCCGGTCTCGGCCAACACCACCGCGGGGCAGCCCAGTTCGGGCAGCCCCGCACGCAGGTCCGTAACCGTGACCAGCGCGGTGGCTCCCGCGTCCGCGGCGAGGCCCGCCAGGCGGGCGGCCGGGAGGTCGCGGGGCAGCGCCAGGAAGGCGGCGCCCGCCTTGAGCACGCCGAGGACCGCCACCACCAGCCGCAGCCCGCGTCCGGTGTGCACCCCGACGACATCCTCGGTGCCCACCCCGGTGGCGCGCAGCGTACGGGCCAGCCGCGAGGCGGCGGCGTCCAGCTCGGCGTAGGTCAGGGTCAGCTCGCCCTCGCGCACCGCGCACACGTCAGGGGTGCGCACCGCCCAGCGCTCGACGAGCGCCGGCAGGGTGCCTGGCACGCCCGCTGCCTCAGCAACCACAGTTTCCTCCGTTCCGGCCGAAGCCGCCTCGCGGGTCAACCGGCCAGCGCCTCGGCCGTGCGCTGGAGCAGCACGGGGTCGTAGTGGGCGCTGGCCATCGGGGTGAGCACGACCTCGTCGGCGCCGGCGTCGTGATAGCGCGCGACGCCGGCTCTGACCTGTTCCTCGTCTCCGACCACACCGACGCCGTCGAGGAGCCGGTCACCGATGCGGCTGCTGTGCACCTCGTCGGCGAATCCGCTCGCCTCGTACATGCGCCGGTAGTTGGGCACGCGGGCGTACGTCGACAGGTACTTGCGCAGCACCTCTCGGTCGGTCTCCAGGTCGTCGGAGACCATGCCGGGGACCATCACCGTGACGGGGAAGCCCTCGGGATCGCGCCCCGCCTGCCGCAGCCCGGCCCGCAGTTCGGGCAGTGCGACGTCATGCACGTACTGCGGGGTGCACATCCACAGGGCGATCCCGTCGGCCAGCTCACCGGCGAGCCGGAGCATCTTCGGCCCGAAGGCGCCCAGGTACACCGGCTGGGTCTCGCGGCGCGGTGAGCTGTAGAGCGCGTGTGCGCGGTACCAGTCGCCCGCGGCGTTGACCTCGCCGTCGTGGAGCAGATCGCGTACGGCGCCGAGATACTCGCGCATCTCGGCCACCGGGGGACCCGGCTTCCTGCCGAGGCTCCACTCGGCGATCATCCGGTGCCCCGTCCCCAGCGCCAGCCGGAACCGGCCGCCCGACAACTCGTCGACGGTGGCGGCCGTTTGGGCCATCACCACGGGCGGGCGGCTGTAGTAGGGCAGCACTCCCGCGGCGAGCTGGACCGTCTCCGTGGAGACGGCCAGGGCCGCCAGAACGCTCGCGCTGTCCCTGATGGTCGGAAGCTGCACCAGCCACACCGAGTCGACCCCGGCCTTCTCCACCATCCTGGCCCGCCGGATCAGCTCGGACACCGGGATGTCCTGCCCCTCCAGCACGATGCCGCTCGTCCTGGCCGCGCCGTGGTCGCCCGTCATGCCGACCGGGCGCTCATCTGGTCGCGGAGGCTCTTGGGCCGCATGTCGGTCCAGACCTCCTTGATGTGGGCCAGGCAGACGTCCTTGGCACCCGAGACGCCCACCTCGTGCCAGCCGGCGGGTACCTCGCGCCCCGTGGGCCAGATCGAGTACTGCTCCTCGTCGTTGATCACCACGGTGTAGTCGCGGTTGTCTTCGTCGTCGAACATGCGCGTGTGTTCCTTCCTCGTGGCGCTGCGGCCCGCACGGCGGGTTGCCCGGCGGATTGCCCGGTCCTGACGGGCCGGCTGCTCGGTTCATGTGGCCGACCGCCGACCCGTACGGAGGGGTCGCCCGACCCGTACAGCGAGGTCACCCGGCCCGTACGGCGGGGTCGCCCGCACCGCACGGGCCGGTCCGCGGCCGGTTCCGGGTCAGTTCGCGTTCGCGGCCAGCTTGCTGGCCGCCCCTTCCTCGGACAGCCCTTCGATGAGTGCCTGGAGCGAGTTCTCGATCTCCTGGGCCAGGCCGCGGATGGTGCGTGCCTCGAACAGGCTGGCCACCGCGATGTCCACGTCGAACCGCTCGCGGATACGGGCGACGAGCTGGACGGCCACCAGCGAGTTGCCGTTGAGGTCGAAGAAGTCGTCGTCGATGCCGATGGCGTCCACCGCGAGGGTCTCCGCCCACATCTCGGCGATCACCCGCTGGGCCTCGGTCTCCGCCTCCACGTACGGCGTCGCGAGGTTGCGCGGGCTGGCGGTGACGGTGCGCTGCGGAGCGGCGGCGAGCTGCTCGCGCAGCGCGTCCCTGGTGACCTCCTTGGCGAAGCCGAGGCGCCGGGTGAAGCTGTCAGGGCAGATGATGAGCTGCGGCGCGACGGCGGAGTCGAACAGGTCCCACAGCATCGGGTAGCCGTCCTCGGCACGGATGCCGAACTCCCGCTCGTTGACCCGCAACAGGGCCAGCTCCAGCTGCTTGCCGACATCCACGGAAGACCCGCCCTGCGCGGCCCCCTGCGAGGGAACGGCGCTCGCGGAGGACGTATCGGCCGCCGCTGCCTGGAGCGCGTCGGCGCCGCCGACCGCGATCAGCGTGAAGCCCTCGATGGCGATCAGTTCATTGCCTTGGTCGTCCACGACGGTCACGTTGGTGCGCACCAGCGATCCCTTGGTGTCGTCCAGGTGCTGGATCCTGCTGTGCACCCTGGCCGGCAGTGGGGCCCGTACCACGATCTTGTCGTAGCCGAACGGCAGGTACGAACCCTCGCCGGTGCCGATGATGTGCTGCGCGATGGAGGTCGCGCAGTCGAGGACCGCCGGGTGCGCGAGGAAGTCGTCCAGGTCGGCGCGGTACTTCTCGGCCAGTTCGAGGGTGGCCAGCTCGTCGAACCTGCCGCCCTCGGCGAGGTCGCTGCGCCAGTGGCCGGCGATGTTGTCCCAGCGGTCGCCGAGCCACACCAGCCCCTCGGACTTCTCCAGGCGTTCGCCCTCGTCCGGGTTGCTGCAGTGCGCGCGCCACTCGTCGAGCGGGTGGACGGGCGCCGGCGTGCTCGCCGGGGGCCCGACCTTGGCCGTGGTGTAGTCCAGCACCGGGCCGTCGTCGTTGTCCGCGTCCCTGATGACGACGGTGAACCGCTCGGCGCCCTCGGGAACGAGCAGGATGTGCACCGAGTGCGAGGTGTCGAAGGACAGCGGGCGCTGGAAGACGAGGTTGGTGATCGAGCAGGTCGGGGAGCCCGTCGCCTCCTGGTAGGCGGCGCGCACCATCTCGATGAGGCTGGTGCCCGGCATCGTCGGGCGGTCGGCGACGGTGTGCTCGGCCGTCACCCAGTCGTCGGTGGAGAGCCTCTTGACGAAGATGGTGTTGTCGTTGCCCGCCCGGATCAGCCTGCTGCCCAGCAGCGGGTGTGCGACCTCCTGGTAGCGGTCGCCCATCTCGAAGTCGAGGAGCAGGTCAGGCGCGTCCACCTGGTCGGCCATGCCCAGGCCCTGCCAGATCGGCCAGTTGACGGCCACGACATGTGTGCTGCCGCCCCGTGCGGCCCGTGCGTGTGCGTAGGCGTCCATGATCGCGTTGGCGGACACATAGTCGCCGAGGCCGAAGTCGCCGGTGAAGATCGCGAAGGTGGAGTAGAGCACCAGCGCGTCCACGTCGTCGGCGAACACCTCCTCCAGCGCCAGCGTGCCGAACACCTTGGCTGCCATGACCCGTTCGGCATCGGCCTGCGAGCGCGTCTCCAGCATGCCGCCGCCGGTGACGCCCGCGGCGTGCAGCACCACGTCGATCTTCCCGAAGGCGCTCTCCGCCTCGGCGCGTACGGCGCGCAGCTGCTCGGGGTCGGTCACGTCCGCCGCGCAGACCAGCACCTCGCCGCCGAGCGCCTCGACCTCACGTACCGCCTCGATACGTTCGCTGGTCGCGTCCTTGCCCTCATCGGCCGCCAGGTGGTCGTCCCACTCGGCGCGGGGCGGCAGCCCGTTGCGGCCCAGCAGCACCAGCTTGGCCGCGTGCTTGCGCGCGAGGTCCTTCGCCGTCACCAGGCCGATGCCGCCGAGCCCTCCGGTGATCAGGTAGACGGCGCCGTCCCGCAGGAACCTGGCGCCCTCCCCCGCCGGCAGAAGCGCCACTTCCTGGTGCTCCCACACCCACCTGCGCCCGCCCCGGTAGACGACACGCTCGTCGTCGCCGTGCGCGATCTCCCGCAGGATCTGCCCGATCTGGGTGCCGGGAACGCCGTCGCGCGTGACGTCGACGGCGCGGCACCTGGTGTCGGCCAGCTCCTTCGGCAGCAGCTTGGCGAAGCCCAGCACACCCGACTTGACGGGCTCGATCCGCTCGCCGCCGGTCACCGGCTCCGCGTCGCTGGTGAGCAGCACCAGGTCCAGCGGGGTGTTGACGAGCTTCCTGGTGACGGCGTGCACAGCGGTCAGGATGCTGAAGAACCCGATGTCCAGGCCCGTACGCGCACGCTCCCTCGGGGTCTCGCCCGGGATGTCGCCGACCAGCCAGCCGTGCACCACCCGCAGCGAGGAGGGACCGGTCGCGGTGATCGCGCCGAACACCTCGATGTGGTCGGCCAGTTCGCGGGGCCGCACGGTGAAGCCGTACTCGCCGTCGCGGCCGAAGGCGCTGCCGGCCCTGACGACGTACGTGGTGGCGCCCGCTGCGCGCAGCCTCTCCACCAGTCCGGTCACGGGCGCTGTCTCCGACTCGTACACGAGCCAGGTCGCCTCGGTGTCGACAGTGACGCCGCCGAGCAGCGTCTGCTCGCGCCAGCTCGGCACGTAGTACGGGCCGGTCTCGGCGCTCGCCGCCGCCTCCAGGGCGCCCGCCTCGCCACCGGCGGCGCCGGGCTTGGCGTCGAGCCAGCAGCGGATCTTCTCGTGCGGCACCGGAGGGAGCTGGATACGGCCCCTGCGCTCACCGTTCCACAGCGTGCCCAGGTCGAGCGGCACACCGGTCTGCCATGCCTGGCCGACGGCGCCGAGCAGCACGGCCACGTCGGACTGCCGCTGCTTGACGTGGCGCACGGTCGGCACGGCGAGCCCCGCGCGCTCGGAACCGAGCTGCTGGCGGGCGAGCACGGTCAGGGTGTTGCCCGGTCCGACCTCCATCAGCACCCGCTTGCCGCCCTCGGCCAGCAGGGCGACGGTGTCGCCGAACCGTACGGCGCCGCGCAGGTGCCTGGCCCAGTAGTCGGGGTCGACGGCGTCCTCGGGCGTGATCCACGTTCCGGTCACATTGGAGACGAACGGCGAGGCGGGTTCGTGGCGTTCGACGCCGGCGACCAGGGAACGGAAGTCGTCCAGGATCGGGTCCATCATGCTGGAGTGGAAGGCGTGCGAGGTGTGCAGGAGCCGGCCCTCGACGCCCTGCGAGGACAGCAGCGCCCTGAGGTCCTCGACGCTCTCGTCGGGGCCCGAGACGACGGTGGCGTGGGGCGCGTTGACGGCGGCCACGCTCACGTCGTCGGGGAGCATCGGCCGCAGCGCGTCCTCGGCCAGCGGGACCGACAGCATCGAGCCTGAAGGCAGGCCCTGCATCAGCCGTCCCCTGTCGGCGACCAGGCGCAGCGCGTCGTCGCGCGAGAACACCCCGGCGAGGCTCGCGGCGACGAACTCGCCGACGCTGTGCCCCGCCGACGCTTCCGGCCGTACGCCCCAGCTCTCCAGGAGCCTGGCGAGCGCGTAGGAGAAGACGAACAGCGCGGGCTGCGTGACCTCGGTCTGCTTCAGACGCTCGGTCGCGCGCTCCACCTCGCCCTCGTCGACGGGATGGAGCACCTCGCGCAGGTCCCAGCCGGTGTGTTCGGCCAGCACCTTGGCGCAGGAGTCCAGCTCGGCGGCGAACACCGGTTCCCGCTCGTAGAGTTCCCTGCCCATCTGCACGTACTGCGCGCCCTGGCCGGGGAAGAGGAAGACCACGGAACGCTCCGTGTCCCTGGCGGGTACCAGCGCGGGGCTGGGCTGCGGCACACCCGCAGCGAGCCGGTCGGCAGCCGCCTCGGCGCCCTCGGCGACCAGGTAGCCGCGTACGGCGCGCTGCTCCCGGCCGACGGCCAGGGTGTAGGCGGCGTCGGGCAGTTCGTCCTGGTGCTCGCGCAGGTGCTCGCCGAGGGCGGTGGCGCTGGATTCCAGCGCGGTCGGTGTACGCGCCGAGAGCACGATGAGCTGGTGGTCGCGGGCCGGGGGTGTGGCAGCGGGCAGCGCGGGCGGCTCTTCCAGCACGACGTGCGCGTTGGTGCCGCCGACGCCGAACGAGCTGAGCCCGGCGCGCAGCGGACCCGAATCGCTCGTCCAGGGGGAGAGTTCGGTGTTCACATAGAGCGGTGAGGCGTCGAAGTCGATCTGCGGATTGGGCTCGTCGAAGTTCAGGCTCGGCGGCAGAATACGGTGCCGCATCGACATCAGCGTCTTGATGAGACCGACGACTCCTGCGGCTGCTCCCAGATGCCCCACATTTGTTTTCACGGAACCGATGGCGCAGTACTGCTTGCGGTCGGTGTGCGCGCGGAACGCACGGCTCAGCGCGTTCACTTCGATCGGGTCTCCGACGAAGGTTCCGGTGCCGTGCGCCTCGACATAGGAGACGGTCGAAGGGTCGACACCCGACTTGTTCCAGGCGTCCATCACGGCCGCGTACTGGCCGGCGGGACTCGGCGCCGAAAAGGCACCCTTCTGCGAACCGTCGTTGTTGATGGCGGTCGACCTGATGATCCCGGAGATGTTGTCCCGGTCCTCAAGCGCCGCTTCGAGCGGCTTCAGCAGAACGGCACCGCTGCCGCTGCCGAAAATGGTGCCGCGCGCCTTCGCGTCGAAGGCGCGGCAGCGCCCGTCGGGCGAGTACATGCCGCCCTCGGAATACATGTACCCGGAAATCTCGGGGAAGAATTCCTCGACGCCGCCCGCGAGCGCCATCTCGCACTCGCCGTTGCGCAGCGCCTGGCACGCCAGGTGCAGTGCGACCAGCGAGGTCGAGCAGGCGGTCAGGCAGGTGAGTGCGGGTCCTTCCAGGCCGAGCCGGTAGGCGACGCCGGTGGCGACGTAGTCGCTGATGTTGGCGATGTTCGCGGTGAGGCCGCCCAGGAGCTTGTACGCGTCCGGGTTGGGCTTCACATAGAGGTCGAGGTAGGTGTTGATCCCGACGCCGCCGTACACCCCGATACGGCCGGAGAAGCTGCTCGGCGCATAACCGGCCGACTGGAGCGACCCGTCGCACGCCTCAAGGAATGCGCGGTGCTGCGGGTCGAGCACCTCGGCCTCGCGGACCGTCATTCCGAAGTACCCGGGATCGAAGAGTTCGGTGTCCGGGGAAAGCGGTGCCGCTTTCACGTAGTTGGGGTCGGCGAGCCGTTCTTCGCTGACACCCGCTGTCCGCAGCTCGTCATCGTTGAAGAACGTGATCGATTCGACGCCCGCGACAAGGTTCTGCCATAGCTCGTCGACATCGCGAGCCCCCGGGAACTTGCCCGCCATTCCGATGACGGCGATATGGCCGCTGCTTCCCATCTCCATGGTTCCCCCTTCAGAAGACCGAACAAGGAATGCTGGAGGCGCACGGTCGCACCGAAGGTACGAGCGCCGGAACCATTCCGTGAGACGCAAGCCTGTGGACTCGGCGGGTGCGTTCACAAGTGCTGCCCGCCCTGCTGGCGACAACTCGACACCGCGTTGACGGAACACCGTCCGCTGCCATGTCCTGAGCCGATGCGGGGCGAACTCAGCGACGGGAAGCGGGAGACGTGACACCGACGGCAACAGCGCCGAGCACGGAGGAACCGGCCGCGCGGCCACGCTTCGGCCTCGGCTTCGCGGCCGTGTGCGGAGGGATGTTCCTGGCGAACCTGGCCTCCGGCATCAGCTCGGTCGCCTTCCCCTGGCTGGCCACCTCGGTGACGGACAGCGCGCTGCTCATCTCGGGCGTCGCCATGCTGCTCGAACTGCCCTGGCTGCTGGCCAGCCTGCCCGCCGGCGTCTTCATCGACCGGACGAACCACCGCTGGACACTGGCCGTCACCCATGTCTTCCGCGCGCTGGTCGCAACGGGTGTGGCGCTGGCCGTCGCGTTCGGCTCCACCCCGCTGGCCCTGATCTACACCGTCGCGTTCCTCATCGGCTCGGCCACCGTGGTCAACGAGAACACCAGCCAGGTCGTCATACCCAGGCTGGTGCCCTCGTCCCTGCTGGAGCGCGCCAACGGCTATCTGGTGATGACCGACACGGTGGGCGGCCTGTTCATCGGGCCCTGGCTGGGAGGTCTGCTGCTCGGCTCCTCGCTGATGCTGCCGTTCGTCTTCGAGGGCGGGCTGTTCGGGCTCGCGGCAGCGCTGATGGTCTTCGTCGTGCTCGCGCCCCGCAACCGCGACCGGCCCAAACGCACGGTGCGCGCGGAGATGGCCGAGGGGCTGCGGTACTTCTGGAACCACCGCCAACTGCGCACCCTGGGGCTCTTCCTCGGGCTGCTCAACCTCAGCAGCGCCATAGCGGTCTCCACCCAGGTGCTGTTCGCACAGACCATCCTCGGCCTGGGCGCCGCCCAGTTCGGCCTGCTCTTCCTGGCCGGCGGCGTGGGCGCGATGCTCGGCGCCTGGCTGACCAGCACCCTGGAGCGGCGCCTCGGAGCCCGCAGAATCCTGCTGATCAGCCTGGCGGGCAACGCCGCGACCAGCCTGGCCATCGGGGTGGCGAGCAACGCCGTCGTCGTCGCCGTTGCCATCGCGGGCGGCGGAATGCTCTCCACCATCTGGAACGTGCTGACGGTCAGCTACCGCCAGCGGATCGTCCCCGAGGAGATGATGGGCCGCGTCAACAGCATCTACCGGCTGCTCGCCTGGGGCCCGCTGCCGCTGGGCTCCGTGCTCGGCGGACTGATCGTGACCGGCTCGGAGGTCCTGACGGACCGGGAGTTCGGCCTGCGTACGCCGCTGATCCTCGCCGCGCTCATCGCCACGGTGCTCACCGTCATCGGGTTCAGCAAGCTCAAGGACGGCATCTGGTCCCCCGACTATCATGCGGGCAGCGAGCCCGCAGGGCAGCCAGGCGAAGAGACCAGCGGCCAACCAGGCGGAGAGAAGTGACCCGATGACACACCCGCCACGCCCGCCCCTCCTTCCGCCCCACCAGAGCGCCGGTTCCGGCCGGCCCGTGCTGCTGCTCGCCCCGGCGGCGACCCGGTCGGCGGTGTGGCTCCTGCACCAGGTGCCCGCGCTGAGCGCCGCCGGGTACCGCGCGCTCACCTTCGAACACCGCGGTGCCACGGCTGAGTTCGTGCCCGAGGGCCCCGTGCGCTTCGCCGAACTCGTCACGGACGCGGCCCGCGTGATCCAGGACGTGGCGGGCGAGCCCTGCCATCTGGTCGGCTCGTCGCTCGGCGCGCTGGTGGCCCAGCGCCTGGCCGCGCTGCGGCCCGACCTCGTCAGCTCGGTCACCCTGCTGGCCACCAGGGCCCGTACGCCGCTGTTCACGGCCGCGCTCGTCAAGTCCGTCGCGCAGGCGGCCCGTTCGGGCTCGGTGCCGGCCGACTACGCGGCTGCCTCCACGATGTCCCAGCTCTTCGCGCCCGCGACGCTGCTCGACGACCGGTTCGCGCGGGAGTGGCTCGACCTGATGACCCTCAGCCCGGTCCAGGGCGAGGGCGCCGCCCGGCAGTACCTGGCCACGCTCTCCGTCGACGAGTGGGCCCACGAGCTGCCCGGCATCGACTGCCCAGCCCTCGTGGTCGGCTTCCCGCACGATGTGCTGATGCCTCCCGAGCTGGTCAGAGAGGTCGCCGACGCGATCGAGGGCGCCCGCTACGAAGAGGTCGCCGGCTGCGGCCACTTCGGCTTCCTGGAGCGCCCCGACGAGGTCAACGCGCTGCTCCTGGACTTCCTCGCCAAGGCGAGCCTCCCGCACTGAGCCGGGACCGCCACCGCTCGGGGGCCGTCACCGCTCCGGGACCGCCACCGATCCGGCGGCGCCGCGGACGCGCAGGACCGCCGGGCCCGTTCGGCCCCTTCGGGCCCTTCAGTCCTCGACGGTGATGAAGCCTCTGCTGACGGCGACCATCACCGCTGCCGTACGGTCGTCGACGCCGAGCTTGCCGAAGATCCGGATCATATGGGTCTTCACCGTCGCCTCGCTGATGCACAGCGCCGCACCGATCGCGGGGTTGCTCAGGCCGCGGGCGACCAGGCGCAGCACCTCGGACTCGCGGGCCGAGAGGCTGTCCCGCTTGGGGGCGCGTACCCGCCTGGTCAGCCGCGCGGCGACGGAGGGCGCCAGTACGGTCTCGCCCGTGGCCGCGCTGCGGATCGCCTGGAGCAGGTCGGCACGGTCGGCGTGCTTGAGCAGGTAGCCGGTGGCGCCCGCCTCGACGGCGCTGAGGATCTGGTCGTCGGTGCCGTAGGTGGTGAGGACCAGAACGCGGCTCTTGGGCTTCTCCTTGGCCAGCCGTGCGGTCGCCTCCACGCCCCCGCCCGGCATCCGCAGATCCATCAGCACCACGTCGGGGTCGAGCGCGTGGGTCAGTGCCACGGCCTCGTCCGCGCTGCCCGCCTCGCCGACGACCTCGATGTCGTCCTCGTTCGCGAGCATTCCGCACAGACCCATCCGGACGACGGGATGGTCGTCGACGATCAGCACAGCGATCGTTCCGGTCATCTCGGCACCTCCACGGACACCATGGTCCCTTGGCCCGGCGTGCTGTCGAGGTGGCGTTTCCCGCCCACCTGCTCCACCCGCCGGCTCATGCCCACGAGACCGTAGCCGTGTGGCTCCTCGTCGGGCTCGATACCCTTCCCGTCGTCCCGCACGCTCACGGTGACGGTCTGCTCGGCGTAGCTGAGGGTGACCTGCGCCGAGGAAGCGCGCGCGTGCTTGCGTACGTTGGTCAGCGCTTCCTGTGCCACGCGCAGGATGACCACTTCGACGGCCACGGGCAGCGCGTCCGGCTCGCCGTGCAGCGAGAAGCTGGTCGTGAGCCAGCCGCCCTCGGCCGCCCGGTCGGTGAGCCTGCGCAGCGCCTCAGGCAGCGAACCCGTGTCGAGCGCCGTCGGCCGCAGCGCCTCCACCAGGGCGCCCGCCTCGGCGAGGCTCTCCCTGGCGGTGCGGGCGACCAGGTCGAGCTGGTGGCGTGCCTGGTCGACCGTCTTGCCGTGTCCCGCCGGCAGACCCGTCATCTGGTCCAGCGTCGAGCCGGTGGCCTGCACCAGCATGACGATGCTGCTGAGGCCCTGTGCGATGGCGTCGTGGATCTCCCCCGCCAGCCGCTCGCGCTCGGCCGCCACCCCCGCCTCCCGGGAGACCTCGGCCAACTCGGCGCGCGTGGAGGCCAGTTCCTCGATGAGGTCGGCGCGCTCGCGGCTCTGGTCGATGATCCGGTGCACCCAGGTGCCGAAGATGGCGGAGAGCACGATGATCACGAGCGCCGTGGGGCCCTGGTCAGCGACGCTGCGGACGAAGGCCCCGGTACGGAAGGTGTTCACGGTCAGCGGCACCAGCGCGAACAGGACCACGGCGCCGGTCGCGTGCAGTGGCCGCAGCGTCCAGTAGGTCTGCGGGATGATCACGATGAGCGCGATCGAGCTGGCGGAGGCGAAGGTGTCGGCCGCCGAGAAGAGGCCCAGCAGTACACCGAGGTACAGCAATCCCCGCCAGCTCTGGTCGTCCGTGCGCATCAGCCTTCTGCCGTACCCGGCGTACCAGGCGGCGCAGCAGGCCAGCAGTACCGAGGCGAGTGACTCGTCCTTGGCGGTGGTGTCCTCAAGGGTCAGGACGAACGTGATGGTCGCGGCGAACGCGACCGCGTAGTAGCAGTCCCATATGAGGTATCCGCGCAGCCACTCGTGCCGGGCCCTGCCTATCCTTGCCGGCTGTTCTTCCACCGGAAGGTCAGCAGACACAGCACCAGACCACCGACGCACCAGGCCACGAGCACCAGAGCCGTCCTTCCCGGTTCCCATGACCCTGCGACCTCCTGGAACGTCATCGAATCGGGCAGGAACACCGAACGGAAGCCCTGCGCCATCCACTTGAGCGGGAAGAAGGAGCCGATCTCGACCATCGGCGACGGCAGTTCCTTGATCGGGTTGAACAGCACACCGGAAACGAACTGTAGACCAATGAAGGGCAGCATGATGACGGCCGATGCGCTCTTCGCCGACCGGGGAACGCTGCTGATCGCGATGCCCAGCAGGGCGCATCCGATCACGCCGAGCAGGAAGACCCAGCCGAACGTCAGCCACTTGCCCGCGTCGCTCGGCATCTGAAGGTCGAACATGACCTTGCCGAGCGCGAGAAGCACGATGACCTCGGCGAAGCTCACCACCAGGACCATGAGGACCTTGCCGATGAAGTACGACGTCATCGGGGTCGGGGTGCCGCGCAGCCGCTTGAGTGTGCCGTCCTCGCGGTCCTGGGCGATCCCGGTGCCGAGGCTGACGAACGTGGTGGACATGATGCCCGCCGCGATCATGCTGGCCGCGAAGACCTGGCTGGCCTTGACGCCGGTGTCCGGGATGGTGTCGTTGAAGATGCCGGCGAGCAGCACCAGCATCACCACCGGCAGGGAGAAGGTGAAGACGACCGCGTCCCGCTCCCTGAAGAACTGCCTGAGTTCCAGGGCGCCGCGCGACAGCCCGACCCTGATGACGTTCGGGGGCTGCGGACGTGCCTGTCGTACGGAGGGTGTGGTCTGCGTGGTCATGCTGTCTCCTTACGGAGCTCAGGGGTGGTGTCCAGGTCCTCCGAGGTGCCGATCAGCTGGAGGTAGACGTCCTCAAGGCTGGGGCGCTGCACCGAGAGGCCCGGCACGTGGCCGCCGCTCTTGCCGACCAGTTCGGCGACGAACTGGTCCGGGTTCGTGGTCTCCCGCTCCATCAGTCGGCCGTCCTCGCGCCAGGAGACGACAGCGCCCGCCGTCGCCCGGCCGCCGAGTGTCTCCGGCTCGCCGATGGTCTTCAGCCGGCCGCGCGCGATCACCGCGACCCGGTTCGCCAGCGCCTCGACCTCGTCGAGGTAGTGGGTGGTCAGCAGGATCGTGGTGCCCTCTGCGGAGAGCTGGCGGATCAACTGCCAGAACTTGACGCGCGCTTCGGGGTCGAAGCCGGTCGTCGGCTCGTCCAGGAACAGCAGTTCCGGGTCGCCGATGATGCCGAGTGCCACATCCACCCTGCGGCGCTGACCGCCGGAGAGCCTGCCGACCCGCTTCTTGGCGTGCTCGCCGAGGCCGACCTGCTCGATCACCGTCTCCGGGTCGCGGTGTCTGGGGTAGTTGGCGGCGAAGTGGGTCACCACCTCGCGGACCGTCAGCTCCGAGGCGTCCGTCGCCGTCTGGGAGACGATGCCGATCCGGCTGCGCCAGTCGCGTCCCGCCTTGCCCGGGTCCTCGCCCAGGACGGCGACGGTTCCGGCGTCGCGGTCGCGGTAGCCCTCCAGGATCTCCACCGTCGTGGTCTTGCCCGCGCCGTTCGGCCCGAGCAGTGCGAAGACTTCGCCGTGCGCGATGTCGAGGTCCAGTCCGTCGACGACGGGTGTACCGCCGTACCTCTTGCTCAAGCCCCTTACGTGCACTGCAGTTTCGGTCATGTCCCCATCGTTGTCCGGCGGGCGCCGAAGCAGTAGCGACCTACGGATGGAACTCCGTGTCAACCGATCGGTTGACACGGAGCATCGCCCGGTGGCCATAAGTCGCCAGTCACCTTCCGAAAACAGGCGTCAAAGCGGATCCTGAGGCTGGCGGATTATCTGCGTGCGACCCGGGAGAAGAAAATTGTTGCAGCGAATTGGCGAGCTGCGTGCAAATATTTCGGCGACTCCGATTTCGGATATCGCCGTCGAATACCGAGGGCGCACGCATGAACTGGCTCTCAAGCACGAAAGTCTTAACCCAACGGGCTCCATCAAGGACAGGACAGCAATTGGATTGCTGGTCGAAATCGACCGCATAAATCCACTTGTGCCCGGGTCCGTCATCGTCGAGTCGACCTCGGGGAACCTCGGTCTCGCACTGGCGAGACTGGTACGCCTGCTGGACTGCAATTTCATCGCGGTGATCGACGAGAAAACACCACAGCCGACCCGTGACTCCCTCACGGAGAGCGGTGTGGAACTGCGGTTCGTCGACGAGCCGGACGGCCAGGGAGGTTACCTTCTGACCCGGCTCAAAGCGGTACGCGAACTGTGCGCCGAGCACCCCGAGTACCGCTGGCCGAACCAGTACCACAACCAGGCCAACCCCCTGATCCACGAGCACACCACGGGCCCCGAGATCGCCGCGCAGGGCGGGGCCGCCCTGGACGCCGTGTACATCGCCGTGTCCACAGGGGGGACGCTGGCCGGCATCTCCGCGCATCTGCGCGCTGTCGCGCCCGGCGTCAGGATCGTGGCCGTCGACGCCACGGGGTCGGTGGTGACCGGCGGGACGGGCGGCCAGCGCCTGATCGCGGGGCTCGGGGCCAGCAGGGCCTCGTCCTTCCTCACACGGGGCTCGTACGACAAGGCGGCCCGGATCACGCCCGCTGCCACCGTGGCGGCGTGCCGGATGTTCCTGGAGGACACGGGCATCGCGCTGGGCGGGTCCAGCGGCAGCGTGCTGTGCGGCTACCTCGGCGACCTGGGCCCGCTGCACTTCCCGCGCAGGGCGCTGTGCCTGTGCCCCGACGACGGGAGCAAGTACCTCGGCACCGTCTACGACGACACATGGCTCGACACCGTGCACATCGCGGAGGATGTGCACGGTGCCGTCGCGCGGTTCCGGGAGGACGGCCTGCGCTTCCGCGTCACGGCCTCCTGATGCCGGGACCGGTCCTGGCATCAGGCCCGGGGGCCTGGTATCAGGCCCCCGGGTCGCCCCCCACGTTCGTGACCGCGTTGCGCTCGTCGACGAAGACCACCCGCGGGGTGCCGCTCCTGGCCTCTTCGTCGGTCACCATGCCGTAGGCGATCACGATCACCAGGTCACCGGTGTGCACGAGCCTCGCCGCCGCACCGTTGATCTGCACCTCACCGCTGCCGCGCGTGCCCTCGATGACGTAGGTCTCCAGGCGCGAGCCGTTGTTGATGTCCACGACATGGACCTGCTCGCCCGGGAGCAGGTCCGCCGCGTCCATCAGATCCGGGTCAAGGGTCAAGGACCCGACGTAGTTCAGATCAGCGGCCGTCACCGTCGCGCGGTGAATCTTCGACTTGAGCATTGTTCTGAGCACAGGTGTCGCCTCCCCTAGGGACAGTGAATAGGGGAAGCCTACGAGTCGGGTACCGCCCTGCCTGATACTTGTGGCGACGATGCGCCACGGTATTTTCCGGTTACCGGTTCCGGCGGAAGTTGTAGGCCACATTCACGAGTGCGATACCACCCCAGGCGACGGCGGCCACGATCACACTTCCCGAATCGTTGAACGAGGTGGCCACGCCCGTGACCGGAATTCCCATACCGATCGAAACAGCGGCGAGCCAGAAGCCGCCACTGTCCGTCGAACCTTCGTTGCTCGCCGGGGCGTTCTCCGCGATGCGCTGATCGACACGCGCGTCGATCGCGCCCGCCGCCCGCTCCAGAAAGCTGGCGACGACGTCCGATTCCGCTTCGGGACCGAGTGCCCTTCGCGCCTCAAGCGAGCCGTGGATTTCCTCGGCGTCAATACCTAGATTCTGCGCGGATGTTCGGTCGCGTTCTTTCGGAGTCGATTCGCTCACTCGTGCAGCATACTGTGCCAACGCCCATGCACCGCAATGTTTTTCACGGAATCCGGCGCCGCCGTGTCACCATCGCACCCGCCATGACGCCGGCGGGGGCATGACCGGACGCCACAGGGCTCCGCCCCCAGAGGGGTACGGAGCCCTGTGACGTGCGTGCTACAGGGTCAGCGGGGCAGCTTGTCGGCGAAGCCGCTCAGCCGCTCGGCGCTGTGCTCTCCTCGCGCGCCCTCCGGCGCCGTCGGGTCGGGCAGCGGTCCGCCCGTGCACGTGGTGCCGCGCCTGGGCAGCTTGCCCGAGGCCAGGTAGGAGTCCACCGCGTTGTCGACGCACGGGTTGCTGTTCCCGTAGAGCATGTGGTCGCCCTCGTCCTCGACCGTGAGCAGCCGCGATCCGGCGAACCCGGCGCTGGCGAGCTTCGCGCCCTCCATCGGTGCCGCCGGGTCGTGCTCGGACTGCACCATCAGTACGGGCGGCAGGCCCTTGCCGTCCGGCTTGGGCAGCTTGACGGCCGGCCTGTCCCAGAACAGACAGGGTTCGGCGATGCTGCGCCAGCCGATGAGCGGGAACATCTTGCCCTGCAGGGCCGAACTCGCCGCGAGCGTACGGCGGTTGCCGTGCCACGGGGTGTCGTTGCAGCCCACGGTGTAGAACGTGGCGTCGATGGCGTCCGGTGCGCCGGTGGGCACGCCGGGCATCTTGGCGCTGCCGCGCGCCCCGTCGACCAGTTCCGCCAGGTCCTTCTTCACCTTGGCGCCGTTCGCGCCGGCGGCACCCTTCGTACCCGCGCCGCTCGTACCCGCGCCGCTCGTGCCCGCGTCCCCGGAACGCGCCGTGGAGCCGCCCGTCGCCGCGTCGAGTCCGGCGAGGATCCCGCCGAGCTGCGGGAAGTACGCCTTGTTGTAGAGGTTTCCCGCGATCAGAGAGTCGAACGAGGTGGCGGTCACCACCGTGCCGTCGCCCATGTCCAGCGGCTGCTCGGCCAGTTGGGCCCTGGTGCGCTCGTACACGGCACGCACGGCGCGCGCCGAATCCCCCAGCCCGTACACCGCGTCGTAACGCGCGGCCCACGGCAGGAAGTCCTGCCGGAAACGGCGTTCGAACCCCATGGGCTGCAACGCGTAGATCTGCTGCCAGGTGCCGGTGAACTTCACGCTGGAGTCGAAGACGAAGCGGCCGACCCGCGAGGGGAACGCCGTCGCGTAGTGCGCGCCCAGCCAGGTCCCGGCCGAGAAGCCGAAGAAGTTGGTCCTGTCGTGACCGAGCAGGGAGCGCAGCAGGTCGAAGTCCCGCACCGTCTGGGCGGTGTTGACGTAGTCGCCGACCGGCTTCGAGGCGGTCTGGCACGCGCGCGCCATGCTCTCCGCGTCGTCCAGCATCGCGTTCTCGTTGGTACGGCCGCGGTCGCGCACATCGCGTTCGCGGCCGATCGTCTCGCCGCCGCAGGTCACATTGGTGGAGCGCCCTGTTCCGCGTACGTCGACGCCGACGATCTCCGAGGAGTCGGCGACGGCGGCGTGCCGGGGGTCGAGGAACAGCAGCGGCACGATCGTGCCTTCCTCGCCGGGCCCGCCGGGGTTGGTCAGCAGCAGGTTCTTCGGTTCGCCGTGCTCGGGACGGAGCCTGCTGACGGCGAGGTCGACGGTGCCGCGGTCCGGCTTGTTCCAGTCCAGCGGGGCCTTCATGACGGAGCACTGCAGCCGCTCGCCGCCGGGCGGCAGCCCGGGCGCCGACTCCGGGAAGCAGGGCTGCCACTTGAGCTGCTGGGCGCGGAACCTCTCGCTCACCTTCGTGGCGACCGCTTCGGCCGGCTCGGCTGACGGCCTGGCGCTCGCTGGCACAGCGCCCAGTGTCAGCGCGAGCAGCGTGGCGGGAACGATGACGCGGGGTCTGAGCACGGTGTGCTTCTCCTCGGTCGTGGCCCAATGGGCCTGCGTACAACGTGAGTTGGGGCTGTCGTGGGGCCGCCGTGAGGCAGTCGTGGAGCCGCCGTGAGGCAGTCGCGTACGACGGCACGGAAGCGCTTCGCCGGCGTGCCGCGGTGCACGAGTGACAGCCGAGGCTCGGGAGGCGACGCGCTGCTACGGGCGAGCTGCTACGGGCGAGCTGCGGCGGGCGAGCTGCGGCGGGCGAGCTGCGGCCGAACGCGCTACAACCGACGCGCTGCGGCCGACGCGGGTTCAGCGGGGGATGCGCCTCCCGAGCCCCTGCCGCTCGGCGGCTGCGGCCACCGCGCTGCCCAGTGCGACGTCCAGGATCGACATGCCGAACGGGTTGCACACCACCACGTCCGTGTCCGCCGCGCGGCCCGGCCCCGTACCCAGCAGCACCTCGCCCAGCGTGCCGTCGACGCGGCGCGCGCCGGGCGCCGGCTCGGTGTCCTCGGCGCTCTCGCCCCCGGGCCCCAGCAGCGTGCCCTCGCGGTACATCCGGCCGAGCAGCCTGCGGTGGTCGTGGCTGACCAGGCCCCAGTCGTCGACGACCACGAGGCCGGCAGCCGTCACGACCTCGGGCAGCAGGTCGTCCAGCGATACGTGCACGATCAGCGCCCCGGGCGCGAACCACTCGGCACGCAGGTATCCCTCCGTGGTGACGGTCGCGGGGATCACCAGCTCGGCGTCCTTGACGCAGGTCTCCGGATCGGCCGCTGCCTGGGCGCGTACCCCGGCGAAGTCCGGGTCGGAGTTGATCGCGTCGGCGAGGGCGCCCGCGCGCGCGGGGTCGAGGTCGTGGAGCGTGATCGTCTCCAGTCCTTCGAGCACCCGGGAGAGCAGTTGCACGTGGGCGCGCGCCAGCGTGCCGCAGCCCAGCACGGCCAGCCGCCGCACCGGGTGGACGCCGAGGGCGAGCGCGGCGACGGCGCTGACGGCCGCGGTACGGAAGGCGCTGACGTACGCGGCCTCCATCACCACGCGGGGCCAGGCGAGTTCGTGGTCGAACAGGAGCATCAGCCCCTGGGACCTCGCCACGCCCTTGCCCGGGTTGCCGAGGGACGCGTTGATCACCTTCAGCCCCAGTTCGAGCCCGGAGTCGGTGTGGATGCCACCGGGCATGGCCAGGGAACGTGCGGAGAACCCGTCGCCGGTCGTCCAGCCCAGGTACGCCTCGTCGGGCAGCAGGGTCAGGCCCTGCGCGTGCCGCACGATCGCGTCGCGCACGACGGGCACGACATCGACGTCCTCGGCCGCGAGCCGTACGTCGTTCCTGGAGAGGTAGAGCAGGTCGGTGTTCGGGTACTCGTCGAAGTGCAGCATCCGGCTATCGATCCAAACGCTCGGTTCCGGCCTCGCTGACGGCGGCGGAACGTAGAGATGACGCGAGGGCTCTCCTGAAGATCAGGGCTCTGCACGCAACCACCGGGCACGATGCGGGCACAAGGCCGCTGGCGTGTTGTCGCCATCCGCGCGCGGCGACGCGAGTCCCGTTTGCGATGGGGGATCGTCGGGTCCGAGACACAGACCTGGAACAGCCCGACGGCCGCAGGCGCTCCTTCGCGGCAGGGCATGTCTCTCGACGGCGGAACGGAGCCAGACATGCATGCTCCCACGGAAGAGCGGCGTGGCCACTACGGACCCTGGTGGCGGACTGCCCGCTTCCGGTGGGTCCCCGGTGTGTGCGGAGCCGGACCGCGCACGCCTGTCCGCCACCACGCGCGATCACGCTTCCGGAGTCCGTGCGTGCGCCGCACATAAGCGGACAGCTTGGTTCCACTGGGCATTTTGCACTTTCTTTGTCAGGATGACGCCGTCATCTCCGCCCGAAGCAGCCGCGGTTCGAGGCCCGCCGGCTCTGTGGGCAGAGGTGTGACCGATGGGTGCAGAGCCGCGTTTCCGATGAGCCGGGCCGCTTCACCGTGGTCCCGCCGTGCTGACGGCGCCGCTTCCGCACCCACCGTCCCGAGCCCGTGGTCACCGCCCCCCACCGGTGACTGCCCGAGCTGCCGCACGCCTCATGGGCACGCCCGTTCCGCCTCACCTTCGGACAGTCCGCACCCGCCGACTCCGTATCCGACCGCTGACCACGAACGCCGGTCCCTACTCCACGACGCCTTCGTCTCCCCGGCAACCGATCCGCGCCTGGGACACCCGAGGAAGTACCGCTCACGACCCCGTAGGAGCTACGAGGCACCACCAGCACCGCGGGAAGCACGGACATCATGGGGGAAAACTTGACGAGCTTCACTGAGCCAGCGGCCGTCGCCGACACGATTCCGGTGAGACTGCGCCTGTTGGGAATCACAGAACTCACCGACGGGGAGAGTAGTTTCCCGGTGGGTGACCCTCTCCAGAGCGCGCTTCTGGCGGTACTGGCCCTGCGGGCCAACAACCGGGTCGGCGGCGAGGCGTTGGCCGCCGCGCTGTGGGACAACCCGCCGCGCACCGCGCTGCGGCAGATCCAGATCAAGGTGTGGAAACTGCGGGAGCTGCTGAACCAGGCGTTCCCCGACGAGGCCCCTCAAAGCCGGCCGCAGATCGTCAACCAGGCGGGCGGCTATCTGCTGTTACTGGAACCCTCGTCGATCGACCTGGTCTTCTTCGACACATGCGTCAAGGAAGCCAGGCGGGCGGCGGCACGCGGTGAGTTCGAGGAGGCGGCGCGCAGCTACCGGAAAGCGCTCAGCCTGTGGAGGGGCCCCGCCTTCGAGGACATCCGCCCGCCGGAGGTCTCCGCACCCGGCATACGCGCCGGCGCGATCACGCTCCAGGACCACTGGATCATCGTGACCGAGGAGCGGGTCGGCACGGATCTCGTCCTCGGACGGCACCATGAGGTCCTGGGCGAACTCAGGTCCTTGGTGCGCGCGCACCCGCTGCGCGAGCGCTTCCGGCTGCACCTCATCCGTGCGCTGGGCCGGGTCGGCAGGCGCCAGGAGGCGATCGCGACCTACCAGGAGGGCCACCGGATCCTGGTGCAGGAACACGGGCTTGAGCTGGGCCCCGATCTGACGGAGGCGTACCGCGTGGTCCTCGCCAGGGGGCCGGTGAACGTCGGGGGCACGGTCCACCGCTCCCCTGTGCCGGGCGTCGTCGTACCGCCCAGGTCCCGGTTGCCGCTGATCCGCGCGGGGCATGCGTGCGCCGCCGAGAGGGAGCACGCGGCCCGGACCATGACGGACAGGGCCGGGGTCCAGACCGGTGTGGGCACCGGTCT
>NZ_JANCPR020000034.1 GCF_028657195.3 Streptomyces iconiensis | reverse complement strand
CCCACCAGCTCCGCCCCCGCCCCCTGCCCGTGCCCCGGCCACTGCCTGAGTGACGGCGGCACTACCAGCGGCGTAGACGACGGCATCCCCGCCAGCGACCCCGACCCTGGCTTCGCCCCCGACCCCGGCCCGGGCCCGGACATCGCCCACGCCTTCACCCACGGCCCCGGCTTCGGCCCCGGCCCCGCCGTCCGGGGCGCCCCCGACCCCGCCCCCGGCGGCGCCACTGACCTCGGGTACGGCGGGAGTCGCCGCCCCCGGCAGCCCCGTGTCCCAGGCGACCCAGCTCTGCCACGGCGTGACGGGAACGAACATCAGCCGGGCGCCCGCCAGTTCGCGCGGTGGGTAGTCGCGCGAGTTGATCTGCAATCTGCTGTCGCCGAGCCAGCGCATCCCCGGCCGCATGTCATCCAGCGCCGCCGCCCAGCCGCCCTGGCTCAACTGGGCCGTGCGAGCCACCACGTCCGCCTCCAGCACCCGTCGCCGCCGGGGCCAGGAAGGCAGCACCGTCTCCCGCCACACCCACTCCAAGGTGTCCGCCGTACGTTCCGGCAGGTCGTCCCGCTCCAGCAGGGCGGGCAGCCGTTCCTCAAGCGCCACAACCAGGTCTCTCCGCGCGGCCTCGGGCGGCGTCTCCCGTACGGATGCCACCTCGTGCGCGAAGTCGGCCTCGCCTTCGAACTCGGGCGGTGGGGTGAGGTAGTCCGCGTTCCATCGAGGCCGCAGGGCCGCCCGCAGGATGTGCGCCGCGAGGGGGTCGCGGGCGAGCCGGCGCCGGTAGGCCCCCAGGTGGGTGCCCAGCCACGCCCGTTCGCCGGGATGGGTAGCGGTTCCGCGCTGCAGGACCTTCAGGCTCGCGATGGTCTCGGCCAGTGGCGAGATGACGAACCGGCTGCTCGCGAGCGTGTCCGCGTTGACCTGCCACCACCCCATGTTTCGCCTCCCTGCGAAACAGTAACGATCCCCTTCCTCCCACCCAAGACTCTCCCCATGCGCACCTACACCGAGCTGTTCCGCGCTCCCGAGTTCACCCCTCTCTTTCTGACCAGCACACTCCAGGTCGCGGGACAGACCGTGAGCGGACTGGCTCTTGGCACTCTGATCTACGAGGCGACCGGCTCGCCCCTTCTGTCCTCCCTCGCGATGTTCGGCCCGTCCCTGGCCCAACTCATCGGCGCGGCCACGCTGTTGTCGGCGGCGGACCGGCTGCCTCCGCGCGCCACGATGACCGCGTTGCTGCTCGCCTTCGCCCTGGGCACCACGGTCCAGGCCGTGCCCGGGCTACCGGTGTGGGCCGCGTTCACGGTGCTGCTGGTGCTGGGCGTGCTGGCCTCCCTGGGCGGCGGCGTGCGCTACGGCCTCCTCAACGAGATCCTCGCCAAGGAGGGATACCTGCTGGGCCGCTCCGTGCTGAACATGTCGGCCGGCACGATGCAGATCTGCGGCTTCGCGCTCGGCGGCATCCTCCTGGTCACGCTCTCCCCACGCGGCGTGCTGCTGACAGGTGCCGCGCTGTACCTCGCGGGGGCCGTCGTCGCCCGGTTCGGCCTCGCCGCCCGGCCACCTCGCGCCACCGGCCGCCCGTCGGTCGCGGACACCTGGCGCAACAACGCCCGCCTCTGGGCCTCCCCTCCCCGTCGCTCCATCTACCTCGCTCTCTGGGTGCCCAACGGGCTGATCGTCGGCTGCGAATCCCTCTACGTCCCCTATGCGCCCCACCACGCGGGGCTGCTGTTCGCCTGTGGCGCGCTGGGCATGCTCGCCGGGGACACCCTGGCCGGCCGCTTTGTGCCCCTGCGGTGGCGGCAGCGGCTCGGGGTACCGCTGCTGCTGATGCTCGCCGCTCCGTATCTCGTCTTCTTCCTCCATCCCCCGCTCTCCGTCGCGCTCCTCCTTGTCACGCTGTCGAATGCCGGTTACGCCGCCAGCCTTCTTCTCCAGGAGCGACTGATGACGCTCACCCCCGAGGAGTTGAGCGGGCACGCCCTCGGTCTGCACTCCTCCGGCATGCTCGCCATGCAGGGTGTGGGCGCCGCCCTCGCCGGAGCCGTCGCCGAGCGCACCTCTCCCTCCACGGCGATGACCGCCCTCGCCGCCGTCTCGCTCGCCGTCACCCTGAGCCTCGCCCTCCGCCTGCGCCCCGGCCGCCCGCCGGAACCCTGGAAGGCGCAGGACACGCCGGAGGAGCCCCACGACCCGGCGTCGATACCCGCCACCCGGCGCGCATGAACAGGGCACACATCAGTCCGCCGCGCCCCCTGAACTCACCGCGCCCACAAGGGAGGTGAGGAGCTGCCCCTCCAGGAGGACGACGAGGCAGCCACACGGGCAGGTGACGTACTCCAGCTCGCCCAGTGAGGTGGAGTGCCGGGAACGCAGGATCCAGTTGTGTGTCCCCGCCGGAGCCGACCGCCAGCAGACGGGGCACTGGTCCACTTCGAAGCCGGGCCCCGGACTGGAGCCGGGGGCCGGTCCACCCTCCGCGCCCGGTCCGCAGCCGGGACCCGGGCCCGAGCCGGGACTCCGGCCCGAAACGAGGCCCTGACCCGAGGCTGGATCCTGACCCGAAGCGGGACGCCGGCCGGAGGCGGGGCCCGAAGCGAAGCCGAGGACGGGGGCTTGGCCTGGGGCATGGTCGGGAGCTGAATCGCGAGCGGAAGGGCTGTCGGGAAGGGTTCCGTCGCGATACCGGTGTCTTTCTGGGGGAGTTGGCCGCATACGAGCAGCGTGGCGTCACCCTCTAAAGCAGTTCAACCGTTACATGTGCACTGCCTTGCCCCCTCAGACCAGTTCGCCGCCCACTCCCGAGCGGCCCGAGGGGACACTGACGAGGTGTACCGTCACGCGCTCCCGTATCTCCTCGCCGAACACCGCCACCACGCCATCGGTGAGGGCGGATATCAGCTGGGCCGGCGCCTTCTCGAACTGCGGGAGGGCGAAGGCGCCTTCGCGCAGCCGCAGCGTGACCACCGGTGCGAGCTTGCGGGACGGGACCCCGCCCTCGCCCCAGTACCCGTCGGGGATGCCGAACAGCTCCACGACGACCAGTTCGCGGAACCGCTCGCCGTACACGGCCACGACCGCCTCGGTCAGCTCGTGGATCAACTGGGGCTCGGCCGTCCCGTCCAGCGCCTCTTCGTGAATCCGCACGTCAAAGTGGGGCATGGCGACACTCCATTCGGCAAGGTGAAGACCCGGATCGCTAACATGGCGTGCTGGCGACACTCCCTTTGACAGCAAAGCATCTTTGATAACAAAGGTAAGAGGAGGATGGACCCGTGTCAACGGACAGACAGCAGAAGGGACTTGCCGAGGACGACGCCGTGCGTGCGCTGCTCCTGCTCATGCCACGCATCGTGGGCCGGGTGAAGCGGGTCCCGGTGCCCGAAGAGCTCCAGTCGCTGGCGCTCGCCCCCCGCCACCTCTCGCTTCTCTCGTATCTGCTCTTCGACGGACCGCTGACCGTCAACGACCTCGCCGCACGGCTGGAGGTCGCCCCCACGACGGTGAGCCTGATGGTGGGCGAGCTGAGCCGTAAGGGCGTACTGGAGCGGCACGAGGACGAACGGGACAGGCGCCGCCGCATCGTCAGCATCACGGAGGCCAGGCGGCCCACCATCGCCGGCTGGCTCGCCCGTGGCGCGACGGCGTGGCGGCACGCCATGACCGAGCTGTCGCCGGCCGAACGCGCCCTGATAGTCGGCACGTTGCGCGCCTACGAGGACGCGATGACGGCGGAGGAGGAGGAAGGCGGCGAGGCCGGCGGGAACTGACCGCGGCGCCCCGGCCCGAGAACCCCGGCCCTCGAAGAACCCCTTCCGGACGCCGCCCGGAGAACCCCTGCCCGCCATCCGTACGCCCGGAAAACCCCTCCCCGACCCTTGAAGTCCATCGCATCCCCTGAACTGGGGTGTTGCGACAACCGCTAGAACTCAAGGACTCCGCCGGGCCCTCGAACTCGCCCCACGCCCGTGGTGTCATCGACGTATGCACTTCAACCATTACGGCGGCGAGGCGGCGAGGCTGGCCGCCGATCTGGTGAACGCACCGGCGCCCTTCACGCCGGAGGCCCTTGAACCCCTGCTGGCGGCGCACGACATCGCCGAACGCGTCCTCAGCCCCGAGCAGGCGCAGGAGACAGCGGCCTGGGCGCTCCGGCTCGCCCCCTGCTTCGCACCACAGGACACCGAGGAGCGCTGCCGCAGGGTCAACGAGCTGCTGTCCGCTGCGGCGAGCCGCCCGTACATCACGACGCACGACGGCCACGGCCCGCATCTCCACTACAGCGCCCCCGACGCCGGTCCCGCGGCGCACATCCGCGCGGTCACCGCCGCCGGGCTCGCCTACGTCGTCTGCTTCGCCGCTCCCACCCGCCTCGGCCGCTGCGCCCGCATCGCGTGCGCCCGCGCGTACGTCGACACCTCACGCAACGGCCGCCGCGCCTACTGCACCGTCCGCTGTGCCAACAACGACGCCGTGGCCCGCCACCGCCGGCGCACCGAACCACGGACATGACCGCTCCACGCTGCCGGCCACCGGTCGCCCGCGAACCGACCCTGGAGCGCGACGAGGGCCCGTACGGATCACTCCGTACGGGCCCTCGGTCGTGCCGTCGAACACGACATCGCGACATCGCGCGAACGCGAGAACGCGAGAACGCGAAGCGCAGGCGCAGAGCCTCAGATCAGGCCGAGACCGCGGACCGCGTCGCGCTCCTCGGTCAGCTCCTTGACCGAAGCGTCGATGCGGGTACGGGAGAACTCGTTGATCTCCAGGCCCTGGACGATCTCGTACTTGCCGTCCTTCGTGGTGACCGGGAAGGAGGAGATGATGCCTTCCGGCACACCGTAGGAGCCGTCCGAGGGGATGCCCATGGAGGTCCAGTCGCCGTCGGCCGTGCCGTTGACCCAGGTGTGGACGTGGTCGATGGCCGCGTTCGCCGCCGAAGCGGCCGAGGAGGCGCCGCGGGCCTCGATGATGGCGGCGCCGCGCTTGGCGACGGTCGGGATGAACTCGTCCGCGAGCCACTTCTCGTCGTTGACCAGCTGTGCGGCGTTCTTGCCCGCGACCTCGGCGTGGAAGATGTCGGGGTACTGCGTCGCGGAGTGGTTGCCCCAGATCGTCAGCTTCTTGATGTCTGCGACCGGGGAACCGGTCTTCTTCGCGAGCTGGGTCAGCGCGCGGTTGTGGTCGAGGCGGGTCATCGCGGTGAACCGCTCGGCCGGTACGTCGGGGGCCGAGCCCTGCGCGATGAGCGCGTTCGTGTTGGCCGGGTTGCCGACGACAAGCACCCTGATGTCGTCCGCCGCGTGGTCGTTGATGGCCTTGCCCTGCGGCTTGAAGATGCCGCCGTTGGCCTCCAGCAGGTCGCCGCGCTCCATGCCCTTGGTACGGGGGCGGGCGCCGACGAGCAGCGCGACATTGGCGCCGTCGAAGGCCACGTTCGGGTCGTCACTGATGTCGATGCCCTGGAGCAGCGGGAACGCGCAGTCGTCCAGCTCCATCGCGGTGCCCTCGGCCGCCTTCAGCGCGGGGGTGATCTCCAGCAGGCGCAGCCTGACCGGCACGTCAGCGCCCAGCAGCTGGCCGGAGGCGATTCGGAAGAGCAGCGCGTAGCCGATCTGACCGGCGGCGCCGGTGACGGTGACATTAACGGGAGTGCGGGTCATGGCTTTCTCCGTAGTACCTGGCGTGGCTGGCGGGTGGCCGGAAGTCTCTCTACGTCAAGAGACCCATCAGCCAGGCTATCCGACCCCGGACGCACCTCACCCCCGGGTCCGGCCCGAAGTACCGGGCGGATCCGGGGGTGCGGCGCGAGGCCGGACACTGGCGCCGCACCGCAGGGCTGACCGCGAGGTGCGCTGCCGCTTCGCGGCGAAGTTCACCGCAAGGTGCGCCACCGGTTCGCGGCGAAGTTCACCGCGGGGGTCACTGCACGGTCTTGCCCGGTGTCACGCAGCCCTTCGTACCGACGGCGAGCGTGGCACACGCCTTTGCGTCGTTCGGGTTCTTCACCGAGACCATCTCGGTGTACGCGTCATTGGTCGTGCCGACCTTGTCGCTTTCGGCCTGCCCGCCGGGAGCCGTGATGCGCAGCGCGTCCTTCGTCGAGGCGCTGGTGATGCGCGCCCATGACGCCTTGCACACCTTGCTGTGCCGGACCTCGATGTAGCTGGGTCCGACCCATGCCGAGCTGGTGGTCTTTGCGTACTGGCCGCCGCAGCCCATCGTCTCGGGGTCCTTGCCCGAGCACTCCTCGCCCGAACACTTCACGCCGGAGGGCAGGTTCTGCGACTTCTTGGTGGGCGAGGGCGAAGCCGACGCCGTGTCGTCGCCCCCGCTGCCGAGGTCGATGAAGAAGACGGCAGCCGCTATCACGACGAGCGCGCCCACGAGCCCGGCGAGGAACATCGTCGTCCTGCGCCGTCCCGCGCCCTGCTTGACCGCTCTGCGTCCGCCACCGCCGCCGCCCGGAGCCGCCGGTGTGGCGGGACCCGGCATGTCGGAGCCCGCGGGAACGGGTGGCTGCACGGTGGTCGCAGGGCCGCCCCCGTCTCCAGCGCCGGGGCCCATGGCGCCCGCGCCGGGACGGCCGGCACCCGCACCGGCGCCGGGGCCCGGCGCGCCGACGCCGGGGCCTGGAGCGCCGGTGCCCGGGCCCACCGTACCCGCGCCGCCTGGCCCGGAAGCGCCCCACGCGGCGAGGTCGACCCGCTGCTGCCCCTGCTGCTGCGAGGCCACGGGCGGGCCGTGGCTGCGGCCCTGCTGTCCCGGTGCGCGATCGCGCGTACCGGCCGCGCTGCCCGTGGCGCCGAGCACGTCCTTGCGGAGGGGCGTGGTCCCCTTGTCCGGGCCCGACGCACCGTGCCCGTCCCTGCGGAGCCGCGCGGTGCCCTTGTCCTGGCCTGCGACGGGCGGTCGCCGCAGCGCGCGCGTACCGTCCTCGGGCCCGCTGGTCTCCTGGCTGGGAGAGTGCGAGGCCGAGGAAGCCGAGGCGGCCGAAGCCGCTGCGGCGGAAGAAGACGCGGCTCCGGAAGTGGACGGCGGCGCCGTTGTGCCGCCGCTTCCCTGCCCCCGTGCCTGTTCCGAGGGCATCGGCGGCGCCACCGGACCTTCGCCACCGGCCCCCGCGCCCCCCGCACCGGAACCTGCCCTGCCTTTACGGCGCCTGCGTCCCCTGTCCTTGTCATCGCCGAACTCACCCAGCGCGGCCCGCGCCTGGGCGACCTGTATGGCCTCCATCGTGACGTCGTGCCGCATCTCACTGCGGCTCCACGCCCGTTCGGCCAGCTCCCACATCGTGCCCAGGTGGCGGACATCGGTGCCCGTCACCTCGGCCAGCGCCTGCGTCGCGCCTCGCGGCGGCAGCAGCCGTCCGTTCAGATAGCGCTCCCACGACGACTTGCTGTAGCCCGTGCGGTCCGCGATGGTGGCGACGCTCATACCGCTACGGTCGACGAGCCGCCGAAGCTGGCTCGCGAACTCCCGGATCTGTGGATCCAGTTCCTCCGGTAGCGCCCTCCAACGAGGCATTGCCTCCCCCTTGTCCCCCCGACAGTGCTGACTTCCCCCGTACTGCGCCGCGGCCCCCCGGGCTGCGTACTGGCTACCCAGGGGGATGCAGACAGCCAGGATGTCAGTTCCGGGATCGGGGGCGCACGGGAGCATTACGGGCCAATACCCACACCCGCGCACACCCCGTCGGTCACGCGTACCCCTAGTCTGCCAGCACCTTCGGACGCCAGTTCAGACCCCGAAAGCCAATAAGTCCTAAAAAACCCCGAATACACCCCGGACATACCGCTCATGTATGTGCTGCGAAGCACTCCCTGGTACCTCGCCGTGACACAAGACAGGCTCGTACGTCCCCGATGTCGTCCCCGGCGACGGCCACCATCGGGGTCGAGCGCCGCTGCCCCGTCTCGTACTCGTCATCGATGACCTCACTCTGCGGCTCGGCACCCGGAGCCCTCACCTCGACCCGGTCGCCAACCCGCTGGCCCCACATCCGCACCCAGGCCGCGCCGCATTCCGGCTGGAAACGGACGTCGAGAGTGCGCCCCCCTACGCGCAACGTGCGCAGAGTACGTGGTGGCTCGCCGGCGCCGCAGCGCATCTGCACCGGATCCTTGCCCGTACAGCGCGCATCACGGCAGCCGACGACGACATCACGGACGTCACGCGCCGCTTCGGCCCCCTCCGCTCGATCGGCCCCGCCGTCCCCGCCGTCCCCGTCCCGCTGGCCCCCGCCCTCATCACGGGCGGACGAGGCCGGAGCTGAAGACCCGGGTGCCGCCGGCTCCGAGGAGGGCGGGGACGAGTGCGAGGGCGAGGGCCACAGGAGAAGCGTCAGCGCGAACGCGCCCGCGCACACGGCCGCGCCGAGCACGGCCGGCGCCACAAGCCGGACGGCGCCCCACCGTCCGCCGCGCCACCTTTCACCGCCCCACCGTCCGCCGCCTCGGGCCCCCGCGCCCGCGGCCTCTCCGGTACCCACAGCCCCTCCCCCACCCGGGGCCTCTCCGGCGCCGGCGGCCTCTCCGCCGTCCCCCGCATCCGCTGTCGCCGCCGCGCCTGCGGGCCCCGGGACGAGGGCCGTTCCCTCTCGCTCCGCACCGGCCGCCCCGCGCCCGCTCCACACCGCCTCGGCCAGCTCCCACAGCGCGAGGGGGCGCCCGGCGGGTGCGCGCGCTACCTGGCACAGTGCGACGACGGCATGCCGGGGCGGCAGTGTCTTGCCGTTCAGATACCGCTCCCAGGACGACTTGCTGTACGCGGTCCTGGAGCTGAGCGCCGCCAGGCTGAGCCCGCTGCGGGCCCTCAGCTCCCGCAGGGCCTCAGCGAGCCGGACGCACTCGGGCGGGAGCGCCTGCCCGGAATCCGCCCATGGGGTACTCACTTGCGCAACGCCTTCCAGGTCTCGGGCCCGACGGCGCCGTCATCGGCGAGGCCCTGCCCCTTCTGGAACCGTTTGACCGCGTTGACGGTGTTGTCGCCGTAGATCCCGTCGGTGCCCTGCGGCGAGAAGCCCGCCTCGCGCAACAGGCACTGCGCCTCGACGACCTCCCAGCCGACGGAGTTGATCTCGATCACCTTCTGACGGGTGGCGCTGTGGCCCGCGTAGGTACGGCCGTCGTGCCGCTGAACGTCGCAGCGGTACGTCTTCCCCTTCGGATGCTTCGGGAACGCGCCCTCGTGCGCACCGACCAGTTCGCTCCGACCACCCGTACGTTCGACGGCGCGGTCCTCGTCCCAGGGCGCCATCGCGAACAGTGCGGTCAGTCCCACCACGAACCCGGCGACAGCGCCGACGAGCAGTCCCCCGACAGCCCTGTGCCGGGGCGGTGGAGGCGGCGGCGCCCCTCCGACCCGTACGACGGTGAGCGGCAGGCGCTCGACCGGCTCCGGGCGCGGCACGTCCGGCCCGTCGGCCGCGGCGGACGGGCCGGACCCGACGGGTCCCACACGCCCAGTCGCCCCCTCGACTCCCTCAACCCCCTCATGCGCGTCGGACGCGTCCCGCACCCCGGCGGTGGCGAGCGCCGCCTCACGCGCCCCGCGGCCACCCGCAGCTTCGGCCTCCCATGCCACCTCGTACAGCACCGACAGCCGCGTGGGATCGGTGTCCGTCACGCGTGCCAGCTCCTCGACGGCGGCGCGTGGCGGGAGCTTCTTGCCGTTCAGATAGCGCTCCCAGGACGACTTGCTGTACGCGGTCCTGGAGCTGAGCGCCGCCAGCGTGAGTCCGCTGTGGTCCTTCAACCTGCGCATCTGTACAACGAGTTGACGTGCTCGTGGATCCAGCGAATCAGGCAGTGCCTGCCAACGCACCATGTTCCACCCCGCGTTCGTCCGTCCCCCGAGGCGTCGCACCCTCCAGCGTGCGGCGGGTGAGCCGGCCGGACAGACCGGCACGCCTTCTTGTCATGGACGATGCGCGCAGCGCGCACGAGGTTCCCGCACACCACCATCCCGGCACGGGTTCGTGACGCGCCCGTAGCACGCGCCGGGGGGAGCACACGGAGGAGACGGCGGCGGACAGGACCGACCAGCCAACGGTCAGGCCCGGTCAGCGAACCGGCTCGGTCAGCGGACCGAGAAGTGCACCACGTCCTCAAGGAACGGGAGCCTGAGCCAGGGGCTCGGCTGGGCCATCATCGACAGCAGCGTGATCGCCAGCCCCAGCAGGCCGTAGGTCAGCAGGTCGGTGAAGCGCGAGCGCACCGCGAGCATCCCGACCGACGGCAGCCACCAGCGCAGTGCGGCGCCGCCGAGCATCGAGGCACCGATGACGAGAGTGCCCGCGCGGAAGTGCAGCACCGTCACCAGCAGGCCGAGCGCGACACCGGCGCACACGGCGAGCAGCGGCCACTGCCGGTACGGCGCCGCGTGCTCGCCGCCCATCGCCCTGCCGCCGCCCTCCGGGCGCGCGGTGTCCCGTGTGAGCGCGGGAAACCTCCGCGACTTCTTCCGCGGCTCCGCCGCCCTGTCCCCACTCATCGGGGCTCCTTCCATTAGTGCGACTTGCCCCCGGTAGTGCGACCTGCCCCCGGTGATGCGCCCCCGCGTCCCGCCTGGACCAGTCCGCTCAGTACCGGTCGGCTTCGGTCCGGCGCGGGCCGATCCGGGCCGGTCCGGACCGGCCGACGCGGTCGACCGGGTGCGCCCCGCGAGGAAAACGCTCAGCCCAGGGAGCGTTCGGCCGCCTCGACCACGTTCACCAGCAGTTGAGCGCGGGTCATGGGGCCGACACCGCCCGGGTTGGGGGAGATCCATCCGGCGACGTCCCGTACACCGGGGTGCACATCGCCGACGATCTTGCCGTTCTCGTCCCGGCTGACCCCCACATCGAGGACAGCGGCACCGGGCCGCACGTCCTCCGGCTTCACGAGGTGCGGCACACCGGCAGCGGCCACGACGATGTCCGCCTGGCGCAGCAGCGCGGGCAGGTCGCGGGTGCCCGTGTGGCACTGCGTCACGGTCGCGTTCTCGGACTTACGGGTGAGCAGGAGCGGCAGCGGGCGCCCCGCTGTGACGCCGCGTCCGACGACGACGACATGGGCGCCGTTCACCTCGACGCCGTAGCGGCGCAGCAGGACGAGGATGCCCTCGGGGGTGCAGGGCAGCGGCCCCGGCTGGTTGAGGACGAGGCGGCCGAGGTTCGTGGGGTGGAGCCCGTCCGCATCCTTGTCCGGGTCCATGAGTTCGAGCACGCGGTTGGTGTCGATACCGCGAGGGAGCGGGAGCTGCACGATGTAACCGGTGCAGGAGGGGTCCTCGTTCAGCTCGCGGACGACCGCCTCGATCTCCTCCTGGGTTGCCGTGGCGGGGAGTTCACGCTGCAGGGAGTTGACGCCGATCTGCTGGCTGTCGCGGTGCTTGCCCGCGACATACTTCTGACTGCCGACGTCCTCGCCGACGAGCAGCGTGCCCAGACCGGGTGTGAGCCCCCGGGCCTTGAGCGCCTCGACGCGCGTGGTGAGGTCGGACTTGATCGCGGCTGCGGTGGCCTTGCCATCGAGAATCTGGGCGGTCATGGGCCCATCCTCCCGGATACGCGCGCGTGGTCTCCAATCAGGTGGCCCGCCGGGCCCCGCCTCGGTCCACCTCGGTCCGCCTCGGCCCAACTCGTCCTGCCCCGGCCCCGCCCGGCCCGCCAGCGCCTGACGCCGCCATTCTCACTCTCCGTTGTGATGGGCGACCGAGAGTCAGTATCCTGCGGATGTGTTCAGCGTGATCATCATCCCGGACGGGTGCCGGAAGCCCGAGGGACAGCACCGGCTGGAGCCGGGCCAGACACTGCGCTTCGGCCGTACGGCGCCTCCGGACACCGCACTGACCGTCGCGCACCCCGGAGTCGCGCCCGCCGCCGGGGAGATCACGGCGACCCGCGCCTTCTGGATACTCACCAACTTCAGCCGCGACCAGACCTATGTCGTACGGAACCCCGAGGGCGCCGGGGAGCGCATCAGGGTCGCGCCGGGGCGGGCGGACGCGCCGGTGCCCTTCGAGTTCGCGCGGGTGACGCTGCGCGCCGACGGCAGAAGCGCGGGATTCGACGTACTGGCGCCCCGGCACGACTACCTCGCCTACCCCGAGTCCCCGGGAGGGCTCGGCCACCCGGAGGGGCCGGGGACGCCGGGCGGAGCGGAGGACTGCGTTCGGGGAGGCCGGAGCGGTGCGCGTGGTCGGGGAGGCCGGGGAGGAAGCTCCGGGGACCGGGGCCCCTGGGAGTGGCGCGAGGAGGCGGACGTCGGGCCCGACGACCCGTCCCCGCTGGCCTTTCCGCTGGACCGCACCCGCCGGTACTTCCTCGTACTGGCGGCGCTGTGCGAGCCGAGGCTGCGCGGTGGCTCCTGTGCGACGTCTCCCACCGTGGAGCAGTTGGTCGGCCGGCTGCGGCCCGTCTGGCCAGGGGTGAAGCCCGCAGCCGTCGCATGGAACATCGACTACCTGGGCCTGAAGCTGCGGCTGCCCCCGCCGGGCAACCCACCGGGCGCACGGCCGGACGGGAGGTTCGCGGACGATGCCTTACGCGAATCCCTCGTAGCGCACGCGCTCCGCTTCGATCTGGTGCGCGAGGACCATCTCCGCGTGCTGGACGGGCAGTTGGTCTGACGGACGGTCACCGGAGTCCCTCACGGTGCGTTGCGGATTCGCCACGGTCGAGAAACCCGGCTGGACAGCGCGACACGCCGACACCAACATTGGGCAAAGGCGCCGTCAGGTCACGGAGGGCGGGCGGTACGGCGCCGAACCGGGGGAGTCGGTGTCCATGCAGGACCGGACGTGTGTTTCTCCGGAGCTCCCATGTCCGACCGTCCCCCTCGACACCGCTCGGAGGAACAGCGTGAGTTACCCACCGCCCCCAGGCCAGGACCCCAACAACCCGTACGCGGCGCCCCCACAGGGCCAGCCGGGATACGGCTATCCCCAGCAGGCTCCCCCGCAACCGATGTACGGCTACCCCCAGCAGGGCGGCATACCCGGGTACCCCGGCGGCCCGATGCCGCCGAACGTGGCGCGGATGCCGGGGGCCGTGATCACGGCCCGGGTACTGCTGTTCGTCGCCGGCTCGCTGTGGGCACTGGCCGGCGTGATCGGCCTCATCGGGTTCCTCGCAGCCGCCGACGGGCTGAACGAGGTGCCCGGCCTCGACGGGGCCAGCGGCGGCGCCGCCGGTGTCGGAGTGATCTTCTTCCTGATCCTCGGCGGGCTCGCAGCGCTGCACATCGTGCCCGCCTCCATGTTCGGCAAGGGCGCCGCCGGAACCCGGATCACCGCCATCATCGCCGCGTCCCTCAACAGCCTGGTGCCGCTGCTCGGCTTCCTCGGTGTCGCCAGCAGCAGCAACGACGTATACGGCCCCGGCGCCATGCTGCTGTACGTGCTGTGGCTGGCCACGGCCATCCTGACGATCATCTTCTGCTCGCTGAGCGCGGCGGGCCAGTGGTTCAACCGCCCGCGCTTCTGAGGCGGTTCGGAAGGCAGCGCAGCCCCCGCCACGGCGTCCGGCGACCCGCTGCCCACCGTTCACCGTTCGCGGTTCACCGCTCGACGCTCGTCGCTTCCGCCTGTGCCCCGGCCTCATTCGCCGGGGCACAGGCGTGCGCCGTGCGGCCCTCCCCGTGGGCGGCGGCTCCCGTAACAGCAGCCCCGTAACAGCGGGTCCCGCGGCAGCAGCGCTCCCAGCCTCTAGTGGAAGAAGTGCCGTGTCCCCGTGAGGTACATCGTCACTCCGGCCGCCGCCGCTGCCTCGATCACCTGGTCGTCGCGGACCGAACCGCCGGGCTGCACCACGGCCTTGACCCCGGCCTCGGTCAGTACCTCAAGGCCGTCGGGGAAGGGGAAGAACGCGTCGGAGGCGGCGTACGACCCCCGTGCGCGCTCCTCTCCCGCACGCTGCACCGCCAGGCGCGCGGAGTCGACGCGGTTGACCTGGCCCATGCCGACGCCGACGGTCGCGCGGTCCTTGGCCAGCAGGATGGCGTTGGACTTCACCGCGCGGCACGCGCGCCAGGCGAACACCAGCTCGGCCAGCTCGTCGTCCGGCAGCGCGGTGCCCGCGGCGAGCCGCCAGTTGGCCGGATCGTCGCCCTCCGCCTGGAAGGCGTCCTTGACCTGCGCGAGGCCGCCACCGTCGATCGGCCTGAACTCGGTGTGCGCCCGCGGTGCTTCGGGGCAGCGCAGCACCCGGATGTTCTTCTTACGGGAGAGGACCTCCACGGCGCCTTCCTCGTACGAGGGCGCGACGACGACCTCCGTGAAGATGCCGGCGACCTGCTCGGCCATCGCCACCGACACCTGCTGGTTGACGGCGATGACGCCGCCATAGGCGGACAGCGGGTCGCTCGCGTGCGCCTTGCGGTGCGCCTCGGCGACATCCGAACCGACCGCGATACCACAGGGGTTGGTGTGCTTGATGATGGCGACGCACGGCCCGTCGTGATCGTAGGCCGCGCGCCGCGCTGCCTCGGTGTCGACGTAGTTGTTGTACGACATCTCCTTGCCGTGCAACTGCTCGGCGCCGGCGAGGCCACCGCTGCCGGACGCGTAGAGCGCGGCGGGCTGGTGCGGGTTCTCGCCGTAGCGCAGCACGTTCTTACGGGTGAAGGTCACGCCGAGAAACCCGGGGAACTCAGCGCCCCCCGTGCCTTCCGCGGGCTCTTCGGTGTACTCACCCGCGAACCATCCGGCGACCGCCACGTCGTAGGCGGCGGTGTGCTGGAACGCCTCTGCCGCGAGCTTCTTGCGCGCCATCAGGTCGAAGCCGCCGTCCTCGGCGGCCTGGAGCACGTCTCCGTAGCGGTCGGGGTTGACCACGACCGCTACCGAGGGGTGGTTCTTGGCCGCCGCGCGGACCATCGAGGGGCCGCCGATGTCGATCTGCTCGACGCACTCGTCGGACGAGGCTCCCGAGGCGACCGTCGCCTCGAACGGGTAGAGGTTGACGACGACCAGCTCGAACGCCTCCACGCCCAGCTCGGCGAGCTGTTCGCGGTGCGCCTCCAGCCGCTGGTCGGCGAGGATCCCCGCGTGCACACGCGGATGGAGGGTCTTGACCCGTCCGTCCAGGCACTCAGGGAAGCCCGTCAGCTCCTCGACGGCGGTGACCGGGATTCCGGCAGCCGCGATCTTCTTCGCGGTCGAACCGGTCGAGACGAGCTGAACGCCCGCCGCGTGCAGCCCCTGTGCCAGCCCTTCCAGGCCGGTCTTGTCGTACACGCTGATCAGCGCGCGGCGGATCGGCCGCTTGGCGCCGGTACCGGCAGTCTCACTCATGACCCAGTCGTACCCTTCTCCTGTTCGGCCCCTCGATGCGGTAGCCGTCGCGGGCGAGACGGCCCACGACCTCCACGAGCAGCCGTCGTTCGACTTCCTTGATCCGCTCGTGCAGAGCGGCACCCTCGTCGGTGTGGTCCTCCTCCAGGACCTCGACGGCGCGCTGCGCGATCACGGGCCCTGTGTCGACGCCGTCGTCGACGAAGTGGACGGTGCACCCGGTCACCTTGGCGCCGTACGCGAGCGCGTCACGTACGCCGTGGGCACCGGGAAAGCTGGGAAGCAGCGCGGGGTGCGTATTGATGAACCGCCCGCCGAAGCGGGTCAGGAACTCCTTGCCGACGACCTTCATGAAGCCCGCCGAGACCACCAGGTCAGGCGCGTGTGCCGCCGTGGCCGCCGTCAGCGCCGCATCCCACTCCTCGCGCGTGGCGAAGTCCTTGACACGGCATACGAACGTGGGGATCCCGGCCCGTTCGGCACGCTCCAGGCCCTCGATGCCGTTCCTGTCCGCGCCGACGGCGACGATTTCGTACGGGGCCTCCCCCGGCGAAGCGGCCACGGCGTCGAGCAGCGCCTGGAGGTTCGTGCCCGAGCCGGACACCAGGACCACGAGACGCGCCTGCTGGACGGGACGGAAGGACTGCGCGGCCACGACGGGGCTCTCTCTCGCGGGGGAGACGGGATTGTGCGGTCGCACAAGCCGTGGACCGGAAGATTCCGGGGAACTCTACGAAGCGTCCGACCGTCGACAACGATACCGGCACTCCAGACAGCCCCCACGGGACGGGGGCGCATGCGGAAGGTAGCGTCAGGGACACGGCTCTGTACGGGCCGAAGTGCCGTGGAAGCGACGCGGAAGCGACAAGGAAGACACACACCTGATGACCGACCGACGCCGCCGTGCGGCTTCCTCCGACAGCCCCTCTCGCGAGGACAATCCCTTCGCGCCACCGCCGGAGGGGCAGCCGGACCAGCCGTGGGAGCCGCGCCGGACCTCGGGCAACGGGGATGCGGGCTCTGAGTCGGGTTCGGGCTTCGACGGCGGCCAGGGACCGGGTTCCGGTTCGCATTCCGGTTCTGACGCGGGTTCGGATTCGGGTTCCGGTTCTGACTCGGGGTCGGGTTCTGACTCCGGGAGCGAGGGCAAGCCGTCGCGGTGGGGCAGCCAGTGGAGCAGCCGCCAGCCCGGCAGGCAGAGCGGTGGCTTCGGCGGCCGGCCAGGAAACGGCGGCAACGGGAACAACGGCGGCCCCGGAGGCCACGGAGGGGGAGGTCAGGGCGGCCCCGGTGGTCAGCGCGGCATGCGCTGGGACCCCACCGACCCGCTCCAGCGCCACGCGCGCTACGCGCTACACGCCGGTATCTGGGGCCTCTTCTTCGCGCTCCTCAGCCTGCCGCAGGTCGCCCTGCTGCTCGGGGCACTGTCCTTGTACTGGGGCATCAGCGCGCTGCGCGGCAAACCGCCGAAGTCCGCTTCCTCCTCCGGTTCCCGCCCGGGTGGCCGCCGCTCCAAGAGCCGCGGCACGCGCGCGACGGCCGAGGACGTCGCGGGCACGGACCGTACGCGCGAGGGGGTGGCCGAGACACCCTCGCCCGAGAACAAGCCGCAGATCCCGCTGACGGTGACTCCGGAGCAGGCGGCGAAGGCGAAGAAGACGGCGGCCATCGGCGGCATCGTCACGGCAGGTCTGACCCTGGCGCTCGTGGCGGCGACGTTCACGTTCCAGTCCGTCTACAAGGACTACTACACGTGTCAGGAAGACGCGCTCACCCAGTCCAGCCGTGAGGACTGCAAGAACCACCTTCCGGAAGAGCTGCGTCCATTCCTGGAGAGCCGCACCTGACCCTCTCCTGAAGAGCCGCACCTGACCCTCCGTCTCTGGGGGCAGGGGGCGGTGGACGGTGGACGCCGATGACGGTGGACGCCGATGGGTGCGCGGCCGTTCGTTACGGGACCCGTGCGCGAGCGTGCGCACGTCCGCTACGAGCCGCGGGTGCGGGGCCGCCCTGCTACGAGGTGCGTGCGCGAGCGCTACGAGGTGCGGGGGGTTCCCGCGTCCCCGTTGCCCTCGCGCCCGTCGTCCTCTGACCCACCGCCCCCGGACTCGGGGGCTGTTCCGCTCCCGCTGGTTCCGCCGGTGGCCCCGGCAGGGTCGGCAGGGTCCGCGTGCTCCGTAGCAGCGCGGTTCGCGCTTCCCGTACCCCCTGTGTGCCCTGCGCCGCCGCCTTCTTCCTCCGTACTCCGTTCCGCACCGTCGGGCTCGGGCTCAGGGCTGTCGGGGCCTGCCTCTGCGTCCTCCGGCACCTGTTCCGGTGTGCGCGCCGGCGCCGCCCGCTCGGGCGATCGCCCGGATGTCCGCTCGGGGGTCTGCTCTCGCACGGGTGCGGGCAGCGGTTCGTCCGGGTCGAACGGCGGCATGAGGCCGCCCGAGGCGGCCTTCATCGCGGACCAGCGCACACGCCGCGACTCGTCGCTGTGCCACTCCTCGCCGAGTCCGTGCTCTTCCACCGAGGCCGCCTCCCGCGCTGCGGCGATCGCCATGCGGTCGGTGTGCAGCCTCCACCACCGCACCCAGAACGCCATGGGTGTGCCCACCACGAAAGCCCAGGCGAAGGCAGCGCCGCCCGTCTCCCACCAGTACGGGCCCAGGTGCCCGAGCGCCTGCGCCCCGAGCCCGCCGCCCGCGCACGCCGCGAACAGCGCCAGGACGGCACCGCACAACAGGGCGGCGAGCAGCACCGTGTTGAGGATGCGGCGCCAGCCGTAACCCGTACCGTTCGGGCCTCCGAGCGCGACCTCGGAACGCCCCACCCACCAGCCGCACACCGCGCCCCCCGCCAGCGGCGCCATACCTGCCAGGCACCACACCACCACCCCGCCCGGCCCCTCGTCGGGCACGGCTGCCAGCAGCGGGAAGGGCGGCAGCGGCGGGTAGCCGTCCGCGACGACGGGGCCGACGACGCTGCCGCCTCCGAGCGTGAAGCCGGTGCCCAGCCCGTAGGACGTCGCCCATACGACGGCGTTGGGCAACAGCGCGATGGCGAGCAGCAGCATCGCGAACTGGCCCGAGGCGCTGCCCGTGAGCTGCGGGAACGCTTCCCGTACGGCGTTCGCATGCCATACGACGGCGCCCGTGAGCAGGAGCGCGCCCCCGCCGCACAGCACGACGACGGCCGCGCTCGCCGCACGGACGGCGACGGCGATGCGTTCGCGCGCGAGCGCCCGCAGGAGGCGGCGGGCCTTCGGCTCGGCGAGCAGCGAGGAGGGCAGCGACGCGAACGCGGACAGCGGGGACCGGCCGTATACGAGTCCCGCGCACCCTCCCGTCACACACAGCACGGCGAGCGGCAGATGCCAGGCGGCGTTCAGCCCGTCGACCTGGATCGGGCCGCTCCGCGCGTAGGCGATGGCCGCGGCACCGACCAGCAGATAGCCGCCCGCCACCCATCCGGCAACGGTGAAGGCACTCTGGTCGCCGCCCGCCTCCACGCGCGCGTCCAGCCCCTCCCGTACGGCACGGCACAGCAACCACACGGGCACCACGGTCAGCATCATCGGGGTGATCCCGAGAGGCGCGGGCACACCCGACAGGGTCTCCGTCCGCACGAGCTGGGTCCCGTGCGCGAGCAGCCACAGGTCGGCGGCGAAGTGGAGCGCCCCGTCGGCCCCACTGTCGGGGTACGGAGAGACGGTCCACAGCAGCAGGACGACGACGGCGAACGCGCCGAGCCCCAGCCCGGCGGCGAGGGCACCACCCAGCAACCAGCCGGTGGTGAGGGGCAGGGGACGGTGGTCGCTGCGCCCTGGGGACAACGACGGGCCACGGTGCGTCAATTGGCTCACGCCGTCATGCTGCCAAGAACACCCGTTTCGCCCTGGTAGCAGGCAATTCATCGCTGTGTCGCCCAAGCTAAGCGTTATGCACCTTTTCTCCACACTTGCCGCCGCATGACAGCCCCCGGCCCCCGCTCCGACAAGCGCACACCCCGTAAGAAGACCGCGAAGCGCGGCGCACACGGCCGCGCGAAGTCGCCCACGAAGGCGCCCACGAAAGGCACCGCGAAGAACACCGCGAAGAACACCGCACCCAAGGGAGCGGAGGCGGGCACACCCGACGCCCCGTCAGGTCGTAAGCACAGCAACAGGTCAGACGCCGCGTCAGGAATGTCCACGGCGGCCAAGAGGCCCGCAGCGGAGAAGCCGCCCCCGGGAGAGTTCGCGCCCAAGGACCCCGTCTGGAAGGAGGCTGAGGCGACCCCCAAGAAGGCGGAGTCGACCCCGAAGGAAGCGGAGGCGACCCCGAAGAAGGCGGAGGCGACTCCGAAGAAGGCGGAGGCGACTCCGAAGAAGGCGGAGGCGGCTGCGAAGGAAGCGGAGGTATCGGCTCCCGTCGCTCGTTTCATCGTGAAGACGCAGCTGCCGAAGGTCCCGGCACCGCCCGCGGCGCGCGCGTCCAGGGAATACGCCGAGCACGCCGAGTCCTCAGTGCACGAGGCCCACGCGCGGGTGGCACCCGCGCCCGTGCCGGACGCGCCGGAGAGCCCGACCGAGGCGTTCGACCAGCTGTACGAGCTGCACGCACGGCCGCTGATGCGGCAGACCTTCCTGCTGTGCGGGCACCGGCGGGTGGCGGAACGCGCGGTGGAGTGGGCGTTCCACCAGGCATGGGAGCGGTGGCCCGAGGTGGCCGCCGACCGCGACCCAGGGGGATGGGTACGCGCGACGGCGTACGGGTACGCACTGTCGCCCTGGCACCAGCTGCTCCCCGGACGGCGCCGGGCGGAGGCGTACGCGGGGCCGCCCGCGGACAGGACGCTGCTGGACGCGCTGTTGAAGCTGCCGCGTTCCTACCGCGCCGCTCTCGTCCTCTTCGACTGCATCGGACTGAGCCTGCCCGACACCGCGGCGGAGACCGAGGCCAGCACCCGCGCGACGGCCGGCCGGATCACGCATGCGCGCGCCGCGCTCGCCCAGGACTGGCCGGAGCTGCGGGATACGGCAGAGGACGAACGGGGTGCCCTCCTCGCCCGCAGGCTGCGCGAACTCGCGGCGGCGCAGCCCGTACGGACCTCGCCGCCCCCACTCGTACGGCGGGGCAGCGAACACACCACACGGCGCTGGACCCGCGCCTCGGTGGGGCTGACGGCGACCGTGACGGCGGCGACGGTGTTCACGCTGGTGACGGCCGATGACCCGGCCGCTCCCCGGCGCGAGCAGCCGAGGCCGGGGCCCGGGCCGAGTGCCCCGGCCGCCGTGCCGCCCGCAGTCCCGTCGGCCGTCAGTCCGGGCGGCATCCTCCCCGAGAAGGCCGGCCTCCCGCCCGTCGGCCGGGCCGGCCTGGCGCTGCCAGGTCCCGGAGACCCGGCAGCGGCCACCCGCCGCGCGTACCTCCCCCAGCTCCGCTCCACCAACGCCCGCATGCACCTCAAGGACTTCAAGAAGTCCGGCGAGACGCACCGCGGGCGCGGTGCCGAGCAGTCCGGGGGGTCTTCTGACGCTCAGCGGTCACAGGAGGAACAGGGGCCGCATAGAGGCCAGGGATCGCACAGTGGCCAGAGATCGCACAGGGCCCAGGGGCCGCGTGAAGTCCCCGCATACGAACGTTGACGGGCCCGCACCCTTCCGCGGGTGCGGGCCCGTCAACTCGCTCGGCGCTCGAACAGAGCGTCAGCGGTCAGCCGTTGAGGCTGTTGTTCAGCCGTTGAGGCGCTCGCGCGCGAGGCGTGCGGTCTCGGACGGGGTCTTGCCGACCTTCACGCCCGCGGCCTCCAGGGCCTCCTTCTTCGCCTCCGCGGTGCCGGAGGAGCCGGAGACGATGGCGCCTGCGTGGCCCATCGTCTTGCCCTCGGGCGCCGTGAAGCCCGCGACGTAGCCGACGACCGGCTTCGTGACGTTCTCCTTGATGAAGTCGGCCGCACGCTCCTCGGCGTCGCCGCCGATCTCGCCGATCATCACGATCAGGTCGGTCTCCGGGTCGGCCTCGAACGCCTTGAGCGCGTCGATGTGCGTGGTGCCGATGACCGGGTCACCGCCGATGCCGACGCAGGTCGAGAAGCCGATGTCACGCAGCTCGTACATCATCTGGTACGTCAACGTGCCCGACTTCGAGACCAGGCCGATACGGCCCGGCTTGGTGATGTCGGCCGGGATGATGCCGGCGTTCGACTGGCCGGGGGTGATCAGACCCGGGCAGTTCGGGCCGACGATCCGCGTCTTGTTGCCCTTCTGGGAGGCGTAGTCCCAGAAGTACGCGGTGTCGTGGACGGCGATGCCCTCGGTGATCACGACAGCCAGGCCGATGCCCGCGTCGATCGCCTCGACGACGGCGTCCTTGCTGAACTTCGGGGGTACGAAGATCACCGTGACGTCGGCGCCGGTGGCCTCCATGGCCTCCTTGACGCCGCCGAAGACCGGGACCTCGGTCCCGTCGAAGTCCACGGTCGTGCCCGCCTTACGGGGGTTCACGCCGCCGACGATGTTGGTGCCGGAGGCCAGCATGCGCTTGGTGTGCTTCTGGCCCTCCGAGCCGGTCATCCCCTGGACGATGACCTTGCTCTCCTTGTTGAGGAAGATAGCCATGGTGTGTCGATGTCCTCGTTCGGTCTCGTCCGGGCTTACTTGGCGGCCAGCTCGGCGGCCTTGTCGGCCGCGCCGTCCATGGTGTCCACCTGCTGCACGAGCGGGTGGGCTGCATCCGTGAGGATCTTGCGGCCCAGCTCGGCGTTGTTGCCGTCGAGACGCACGACCAGGGGCTTGTTGACGTCCTCGCCCTTGGACTTGAGCAGCTCCATCGCCTGCACGATGCCGTTGGCGACCGCGTCACAGGCGGTGATGCCGCCGAAGACGTTCACGAAGACGGACTTGACGTCCGGGTCGCCGAGGATGATCTCCAGGCCGTTGGCCATCACCTCGGCGGAGGCGCCGCCACCGATGTCGAGGAAGTTGGCCGGCTTGACGTTGCTGTGCTTCTCGCCCGCGTAGGCCACCACGTCGAGGGTGGACATGACCAGGCCCGCGCCGTTGCCGATGATGCCGACCTGGCCGTCGAGCTTCACGTAGTTGAGGCCCTTGGCCTTGGCCGCCGCCTCCAGCTCCGCCGCGGCCCCGGACTGGTTGTCAGCAGCCTCAAGCGCCTCGTGGTCGGGCTGGCGGAAGTCGGCGTTCTCGTCCAGCGAGACCTTGCCGTCCAGCGCGATGACCTTGCCCTCGCCGGTCTTGACCAGCGGGTTCACCTCGACCAGCAGCGCGTCTTCCTTGATGAAGACGTCCCACAGCTTGATGAGGACATTGGCGATCTGGTCGATCAGCTCGGCGGGGAACTTCGCCGCCTCCGCGATCTCACGGGCCTTCGCCTCGGTCACACCCTCGATGGCGTCGACCGGGATCTTGGCCAGCGCCTCGGGCTTGGTGGCCGCGACCTCCTCGATCTCGACACCGCCCTCGACGGAGGCCATCGCCAGGAAGGTGCGGTTGGTGCGGTCGAGGAGGAAGGAGACGTAGTACTCCTCCGCGATGTCGGCGGTCTGGGCGAGCATCACCCTCTGGACCGTGTGGCCCTTGATGTCCATGCCCAGAATCTGGCCGGCCTTCTCGACCGCGTCCGCCGGGTCGGAGGCCAGCTTCACGCCACCGGCCTTGCCACGGCCGCCGGTCTTGACCTGCGCCTTGACGACCGCACGGCCGCCGAGTCGCTCGGTCACCTCGCGCGCCGCCTCGGGCGTCTCGATGACCTCACCGGCCAGCACCGGTACGTCATGCTTGGCGAAGATGTCCCTCGCCTGGTACTCGAACAGGTCCACGCGCGTCCGTCCCCTTAATCAGTGGTATCGCGGTCGATGTCAGCGTGGGCGTGCCGCAGGGCCGCGGCGTCCACCGTGCACGCGGCATGTCCGCCTTGCAGGTTAGCTCTGCGTACGTGCGCTGCCTAAATTGCAGCTCACACGAACGCGGTGAGACCGGTCACAGCACGCCCCGGGCCCCGCCCTGCCCCCACCTCGCGCGGGGGCCGACCGCCCCCGCTCCGCCGGGGCGGCCAACGCTCACACCCTTCCCTCAGCCGCTTCCCTCAGCAACGGTGCTCACCCGGGACGGCGGGAGTCCGGCGGCACCCATCCGCACGGAAAACGCACACGGCACCGCCGGACCAGCGGCGCGGGTACGTCACCGACGCGGTGGGAAGGGAGCGGGCCCTTCCCACCGGTACGGCGGACCAGTACGGCGGACCAGTACGGCGGAAGGGGCGGGGCCGTCCACCGGCTCGGGGTCTCGATGCGGCCACGCACCTCGCGGGTGGGAGTTACTCGGGTGGTGGCGGGAGGGGGCGTTTTTCTATCGCGGCTGCCATGACCTCGGGGAAGTGGTCGGGGGTGCAGGCGAACGCGGGGGCGCCCAGCGCGGCGAGCGCGCTGGCGTGGTCCCGGTCGTAGGAGGGTGCACCCTCGTCGGAGAGGGCGAGGAGGGTGACGAACTGCACGCCGGCACCCTTCATGGCGGCGACCCGCTTCAGCATCTCGTCGCGTATCCCGCCTTCGTAGAGGTCGCTGATGAGGACGACGATCGTCTCGGCGGGCCGGCTGATGCGCGACTGGCAGTAGGCGAGGGCGCGGTTGATGTCCGTACCGCCGCCGAGCTGGGTACCGAAGAGCACGTCGACGGGGTCGTCGAGGTCGTCGGTCAGGTCGACGACGCTGGTGTCGAAGACGACGAGCCGGGTGTCGAGGGTCCGCATGGAGGCGAGGACGGCGCCGAAGACCGAGGCGTAGACGACGGAGGACGCCATGGATCCCGACTGGTCGATGCAGAGGATGACGTCCTTCTTCACGGACTGGGCCGCACGCCCGTACCCGATCAGCCGTTCGGGCACGACGGTGCCGTACTCGGGCAGGTAGTTCTTGAGGTTGGCCCGGATCGTGCGGTTCCAGTCGATGTCGCGGTGCCGGGGACGGCTGACCTTCGCCGAGCGGTCGAGCGCCCCCGTGAGCGCCGAACGCGTGCGGCTGGTCAGCCGCTTCTCCAACTGGTCGACCACCTTGCGCACCACCGCGCGGGCGGTCTCCCTGCTGGTCTCCGGCATCGCCTTGTTGAGCGACAGCAGCGTGCCGACGAGGTGGACGTCCGGTTCGACGGCCTCCAGCATCTCCGGTTCCAGTAGCAGCGAGGCCAGGCCGAGGCGGTCGATGGCGTCGCGCTGCATCACCTGTACGACCGAGCTGGGGAAGTACGTACGGATGTCGCCGAGCCAGCGGGAGACATGGGGCGCGGAGGCGCCCAGTCCGCCGCCGTATACGGCGTCGAGCGTGCGGTCCATGCCGCCGTCCGACGCGCCCAGTTCGCAGCCCGTACCGTCCGCTTCCCCGCCGCCGAGCACCAACCGCCAGCGCCGTAGCCGCTCGTCGGCGGCGTCCTGGGTCCCGCCCGCCACAGGTGTCCCGCTCATACGCCCGCTCCCTCCCGCTCGCTCACCGCACCGCCGTTTCCGCCGCCGCCTTCGCCTTCCCCCTCGCCTTCCCCTTCGGTCCCGGCCCCGGCTCTGCTCCTGGCACCGCCCTCACCGGCGCCCTGGCCAGCCCCGGCGCCGCCCTCGCGGTGCCCCAACAGCAGCCGTACCGTCGCCAGCACCGCGTCGGCGCGTGCCGTATCGAGGCCGGGGCCGAATCCGGGCAGGCTCTCCCCGGCGGCGGGGGCCGAGCCGGCTCTGCCGCCGGTACCGCCGCTCGGTCCGGGCCCCGGCCCGCGCCGCACCAACTCCCCCAGGGTGCGCCGCACTCCGGCCTCGTACTCCGCGAACGTCCGCCGCAGCAGCGGCAGTACGTCCGTGAACGCGTTCCCCGAGACACCCGCGAGCCAGCGGTCGACCAGCGCGAGGAGCCGTTCGTCGTGCACGAGCAGCATGCCGCCGCCCGAGAGGAACCCCTCGACCCACGCCGCCGCCTCGGTGGGCAGGGTGCCGGGGGACAGCGCCAGGCTCATCAACCGTGCGGCCTCCGCATCGTCCAGCCGCCCGTCGTCCAGCAGCAGCCGGGCGCAGCGGCCCCGTATCAGTCCTGGCACCCGGTCCCGCCCCGCGAGGGTGCGGAGCACCGCACGCCAACGGTCCAGGAGACCCGCGCCGTCCACCGGTATCGGGGTGCCGTGGCTCAGCGTCGTGCGGGCGAGCAGGCTCACCGCGTGGTGCGCGGCGTCGAGATGGCCCCGCATGTCCCGGGCGCCGTCCGCGTCGAGGCCGGCGCACGCGGGCGGCAGGCCCACGCACACCCGTTCGGCCAGCCCCGCGGCGACCTCAGCGACCGACCCCGCGTCGGTGCCGCGTACATCGCCGTAACGCACCGTGCGCACAAGCGCGGGCAGCGCCTCGGCGAGATGGCCGACGTCGGACTCCAGCGCCGCCCTGTCGGCGAGCACACGCATGACGACCGGGAGCGCGTCGGGCAGTTCGGCGAGCAGGCAGCGTTCGGCGAGGGAGGTGACATCGGCCAGCGCGCCGCCCGCCTCGGCGGCTTCGGCACTGGCCTTCGCCGTCGCCGCCCCCCTTACGGTCGTGCCCCAGATCCCGGCCTCGGCGACCCGTACGGACAGTTCGGGCTCCCAGCGCAGCCGCCAGCTCTCGCGGAAGGTGCCGGTACTGCCGGTACGGGCCATGGCCGGCTCGCCCCAGGCGACGCCGAGGAGCCGCAGCCTGTGGAGCAGTCTGCTGCGCGCCGCGTCCGTCTCCTTGCGCAGGTCAAGCTCCAACTCCCGTTCGGCGGCTGCCGGTTTGAGCCGTACGGCGCGCTGCTCGCGCACGAGGTCACGTTGCAGGGGCACGGCGGGGACACTCTCCGGAACCTCGCCCAGCACATCGCCGACGACGAGCTGGTCACGCACCAGCTCCATGGGGATGTCGGAGCCCTCGCACAGCACGGCCCGTATCGCGTCGGTCGTCTCGGTGAGCCCGGCAAGTGGCCTTCCGCGCATGGCGGCGAGGGTCTCGGCCAGGCGCACGGCCTCGATGACATGGGCCGAGGACACCGGGTGATCCTGCTCCCGCAGCAGGCCCGCGACCTTGGTCATCCAGCGCTCGATCGGCCTGTCGGGTACGGAGAAGAGATGGCCGTACCAGCCCGGCGAGGCGATGCCCGCTCCGTATCCGGACTGGCGTGCCAGCCGCCTGTGGGTCCACGGAACCCACGTGACCTCGGCCTTCACCTTGGGCAGGCCCTTGAGCATGGCGCGGTCGGCCGTCGCCGTCGTGCGGGCTGTGAGCGCGGGCACGTGCCAGGCGCCGCAGACGACGGCTGTGGCCGCGTCCCCGAACTCCTTGCGGGCCTCCCGCAGTCGCAGCCTCATGTGCGCCTCACGGACGAGGTCACGCCGGTGGCCGCCGTCCCCGTGTGTGGCCCGCAGCTCGGTCATCGCCTCACCGAGCGCGGCGAACGGCTCATACGGGTCGAACTCCCGTGCCCCGCCGCCCCGTTGACGGCCCGCCCCGCCGCCCCTGTGCTCGACCGCGTCCTCCCACCACCGCTCCGGATCGTCGAACCCGGCGGCCTCTGCGAGCGCCGCAAGCGGGTCGAGCCGCAGCTCGGCGCCGACTCCGGGCCTCGGGCCTGGACCCGTACCGGGTCCGGGTCCGGGTCCGGGTCCAGCGTCGGGCCCTCGCCCGGGATCGGCTTCGGAACCGGAATCGGTACCGGATCCCGAACCCAAATCGGGATCATGATCGGAGTGCGGGTCGGGATCGGGATCAGACTCGATGGCGGGCCCCCGCTCGGAACCGTGACCGGACCCGGCTTCTCCCTCGCCCCCACCCCCGCGCTCGCTGCCCTCGCGCTCGCCCCGGTCGCCTACACCGTCACGGTGCCGGACGCCCGGCCCTTCGTCGCCATCTCCACGCTCGTCCCCGTCTGCGCGCTCGTCCCCGTCTGCGCGCTCGTCCCCGTCTCCACGGTCACCCGGGTCCTCGCGGTCACCCCGGCCCGCACAGTCGCCCCGATCCGCACGGTCGCCCCCGCCGTCACCGTCACATCCGCCGTCACCGTCACATCCGGCCTCCCCCGAGGTCTCCCCCTCCTCCGTCTCCTCCGTCTCCTCCGCCATCGCCAGCGCGTGCGCGGCCGGCAGGTCGATGAAGCGGACGGGCACGCCGCGTGCGACGGCCCACCGGATCGCGACCCACTCCGGGGAGAACTCCGCGAGGGGCCAGAAGGCCGCCTTTCCCGGTTCGTTCACGGCGTGCGCGAGCAGGGCGACGGGCGGCACCATGCCGATGTCGCCCGCGAGCCCGACGACGGCGTCGCCCTCGGGCGGGCCCTCGATGAGCACGACGCGCGGCGCGTACTCCTCCAGCACGGCGCGTACCGCCCGCGCCGATCCGGGCCCGTGGTGCCGCACCCCCAGCAGCAACGGGCCACCTCCCTCCGCCCCCGTCACGCGGACTCCCCCGGCATCCGTCACACCGGCTCCCCCGGCATCCGTCATACCGACACCTCTCGGCAGGCGCGGTAGAAGTCCTTCCAGCCCTCGCGCTCGCGCACCACGGCCTCCAGATACTCCTGCCACACCACGCGGTCGGAGGACGGGTCGCGTACGACGGCTCCGAGGATTCCGGCGGCGACGTCGCCGGCCCGCAGGACGCCGTCCCCGAAGTGCGCGGCCAGTGCGAGGCCGCCCGTGACGACGGAGATGGCCTCGGCCGTGGAGAGCGTCCCCGAGGGGGACTTGACCTTCGTACGTCCGTCGTCGGTGACGCCGTCCCGCAGCTCGCGGAAGACCGTGACGACGCGCCGGATCTCGTCGAAGCCCTCCGGAGCGGGCGGCAGGTCGAGCGAGCGGCCGAGCTGGTCCACGCGGCGCGCGACAATCTCCACCTCCGCCTCCGCCGTCTCGGGCAGCGGCAGCACAACGGTGTTGAACCGGCGGCGCAGCGCGCTGGACAGTTCGTTGACGCCCCTGTCGCGATTGTTGGCCGTCGCGATGAGGTTGAAGCCGCCGACGGCCTGCACCTCCTGGCCCAACTCCGGTATCGGCAGCGTCTTTTCGGACAGCACGGTGATCAACGTGTCCTGTACGTCGGCCGGGATACGGGTCAGCTCCTCGACCCGCGCCGTCATGCCCTCCGCCATCGCGCGCATCACCGGGCTGGGCACCAGCGCCTCGCGACTGGGGCCCTGGGCGAGCAACTGTGCGTAGTTCCATCCGTAGCGGATCGACTCCTCGGCCGTACCCGCCGTGCCCTGGACGAGCAGCGTCGAGTCGCCGCTGACGGCCGCAGCCAGGTGCTCGGACACCCATGTCTTGGCCGTGCCAGGCACCCCGAGCAGCAGCAGCGCACGGTCCGTCGCGAGGGTGCTGATGGCCACCTCGACGATGCGGCGCGGCCCGATGTACTTGGGCGTGATGACCTGCCCCCCGGGCAGCTCGCCGCCGAGGAGATACGTGGCGACGGCCCACGGTGACAGGCGCCAGCGCTCGGGGCGCGGCCTGTCGTCGACGGCGGCGAGCACCTTCAGCTCGTCGGCGAAGGCGTCCTCGGCATGCGGACGCAGTACGGCCGCCGGTTCCGCGGCAAGGCTATCGGTCACAACTCCCCCTTTGCGCAGGACTGATGAGGGCGAACCGGCCGCCGCGAACCCCGCCTCGGCCGATCCGTCATCCACTCTGCACCCCGCCACTGACAATCGCGCTGACCTGCGGCGATGCCAGGCCGGGAGGGATTGTCAGTGGTGCCGCCTACCGTTTTCTGCATGGGTGGACAGGCAGTCCGCTGGACGGCGGAGCAGGTATGGGCGCTGGCGCCTGATGAGGCGTCACGTCGAGCGGGAAGCAAGCTGTCGGCGCCCGGCCCGTGGACGCAAGCGGGTTCGGGCAGCGGGGCGGTCTGGGGGCTGTGCAAGGGCAGCGGCAGCAGGCCGTATCAGACCGTGGTCGACCTGGACGGGGGTAACGGGCCGGGATACAGGTGCAGTTGTCCGAGCAGGAAGTTCCCCTGCAAACACGCGATGGGCCTGCTGCTCCTGTGGGCGGGCGACGAGGTGGCGGTCGCGGAGGCTTCGGAGCCTCCGGAGTGGGCCGGCGAGTGGATCAGCGGAAGGCGGCAGCGCGCCGAGCGCAAGGTCAACGGGCAGGGCGTGACTGCCGGTCGGGCGACAGGATCGGGGGCGGGGTCGGGATCAGGTACGCGAGCGGAAGCGGGGTCGGACACACGTACGGGCACGGGATCACGCGCGGGCCGGGACGAGGACGAGCAACCGGGAGCGGACGCGGAGGAGGGAGCGACGAGGACTCCCGACACGCGAGCTGAGGCAGCGAGAAGGCGTGCCGAGCAGCGCGCGGCACGTATGGCAGGCGGGGCCGAGGAGTTGGAACAGCGGCTTGAGGACCTGCTGCGCGGCGGCCTCGCCGGCACCGACCAGGCGGGATACGCGCCGTGGGAGGAAATGGCGGCCCGCATGGTCGACGCACAGGTGCCAGGGCTGGCAGCGCGCATACGGGAGTTGGGGACGGTCCCCGGCTCGGGCGAGGGCTGGCCCGAGCGACTGCTGGCGGAGTGCGCGCTGCTGCACATGCTGGCGCGCGGCTATCAGCGGCTCGACGAACTGCCGGGTCCGCTGGCCGAAACCGTCAGGGCCCGGGTGGGCCTGACGGTGGAGGCGGCCGAACTGCTGGCCGACGACGAGGCGCGGATGCGGGACGAGTGGCTGGTCCTCGCACAGCGGGACACGGACGAGGGGCGCCTGACGGCACGCCGCATATGGCTGTACGGCAGGGCGACGGACAGGATCGCGCTCCTCCTCTCCTACGGCGCCGGGGGGCGCCCGCCCGAGCTGGCACTGCCCGTGGGGACGACGCTGGAAGCGGATCTGGCGTACTACCCGGGCGTACGCCCGCTGCGCGCCGCGCTGGGGGAACGGCATGGGGTTCCCCGCCCCGGCTTCCTGCCGCCCGGCGGCGACGTGCCGGACGCGCTCACCGCGTACGGCGAGGCACTGCGCGACGACCCGTGGCTGGACGGGTGGCCGTATGTGCTGCGAGACGTGGTGCCGGTCCCGCCGACGACGGGGCCGGAGTCCGGGCCAGGACCGGTGCCGGGGCCGGGCAGCCGACCGGCCGGAGCGAGAAAGGAGTGGCAACTGGTCTCGTCGGAGGGCGAGTTGGCGATACCCCTGGCGCCAGGGACGGCGCCGGGGACGCTGTGGAAGCTCGTGGCGATCTCGGCAGAGGGCCCCGTCACGGTGTTCGGGGAGTGCGGCCACCGGGGCTTCGCGCCGTACGCGACCTGGAGCGAGGGCGTCGCCGTCCCCCTGTGAAGGGGGACGGCGGTGAACAGGGCAGCCCTGTGCATGGGGCTCCCCCGTGAACAGGGCCGTTCCTTGAACAGGGAACTGCCGTGGGCGGAGGGCTCCATGGGCCAGGAAGCGCCATGAGCCGGGGACTGTGAGCCCCGCGCCGCAAGCCGTGTGCCCTTCGCCGGACTTCCCGGCGAAGGGCACACGGAGGCGGCGCCCAGGAACGGGCCACGGAAGCGGCCCACGGAAACACCGCACGGGATACCGCACGGAACATCGCACAGGGGCAGGGCGCACAGAACACCGCACAGGGGCGGGGCACGGAATACCGCACAGAGGCGGCGCACGAAAGCTGGGTGAGCACGAGGTGTGGAGGGGGAAGCATGGGTGAGCCGCAGTTGTCCGAGTCCGGGGCCGCACAGAAGCGGCCCGGCACCGCTGAGACCGCTCCCTGGGGGGAGCTGGTCGCTGCGGCACTGCTGGGAGTGGAGCGCAGAACGCCCCCGGGCGGCAGCGTGGGCGCGCTCCTGGACGCCGCCGCCGTGGAGACCGTACGGCGCCGCGCCGGAGCCAGACCCGCCGCGCCGCACCGGAGAACGGAGCCGGCGCCTGACGATCCGCGCCCCACACCGCCGAAGGCCGCCGGCCGGCGTCTGTCCCTGCTGCTGGCGAACCGCGCGGGCGGCGGTACGGCCACCACGGGTGGCGGCCGGCGCGGGCCGGCACCCGATCTCGGCGAGTTGCTGCCCCAGTGGCTCGCGGCGGCGAACGCGCGGGGGTACCGGGCACCGGTCGCGCAGCTGCCCGCGCTGCTGGACGCGGCGCGGGCGCGCACCGATCTGCGCGCCGAAACGCTGGCGTTCGCGGGCCCGCGCGCGCTGTGGCTCGCGCGGCAGAACGAGGACTGGAAATTCGCACTCCGCGACGGCGTGCAGCGCCGGATACCGGAGGGAGAGGAACACGAAGGCGAGATCCAGCGCACCTGGGAGGAGGGCCTGTTCGCCGAGCGGGTGGCTCTGCTCGGCGCGCTGCGCAGGCGCGACCCCGGCGCGGGGCTCGCGCTGCTCGCCTCGTCATGGCAGTCCGAACGGGCCGAGGACAGGCTGATGTTCCTCGACTCGCTGCGGCAGGGCCTGTGTCCCGACGACGAACCGTTCCTGGAGCGTGCCCTGACCGACCGCAGCCGTACGGTACGCGCGACAGCGGCCGAGCTGCTCGCCGCGCTGCCCGGCTCCGCGCTGGCGGCCCGCATGGCGGCCCGGGCCCGCACCTGTGTCGCACAGAACCATGTGACCGGGGCAGGACCCGCCGGCATCGTGGTGGAGGCGCCGCACGAGTGCGACGCGGACATGCAGCGCGACGGCGTCATACCCAAACCACCGACGGGCCGCGGCGAACGGGCCTGGTGGCTGTGCCAGTTGGTCGAGGCGGCGCCTCTGCGCGTATGGGGTGAGCGGCTGGGCGGCAGAACACCCGGGCAGATCGTGGCGCTCCCCGTGGCGGACGGTTGGCGCGACGACCTGCACGCCGCCTGGTGCGGCGCTGCCGTACGACAGCGGAACGCCGACTGGGCACGCGCACTGATCGGCCCGCCGACGGCCCCGTTCACCGAGGGCCCCGGAGACCCGGCGAAGCTGCTGTCCGTACTGCCGGAGGAGGAACGCGGCGCGTGGGCGGCCGGCTTCATAGCGGTGCACGGTCTCTCCGAGGCGTTCCGCATCCTGGGAGTCTGCGGCGTGCCCTGGCCGTTGCCGCTCGGCAGGGCGGTGGTCGACGCACTGGAGATCGCCCGGGACGCGGGCAGCTACCCCTGGAGCTTCAGCGGAGTGATGGGCCTGGCCGAACGCTGCCTCGACCCGTCGGACGCCGAGCGCCTGGAACCGCTCGCGGCCGTCCCCGACGCCTCAGAGACCGAGTCCCCCGGAGCCGGCGCCTACTGGGCCGAGTCCTTCCAACGCATGGTGGCCACGCTCCGTCTCCGCGCCACCATGCTCGCCGAACTGACGCCCGAACCCTAAGGAGTTCACCTCTTCGGCGCCCCGACGGCAATCAGTGCCCCGACCACGGAGGGCCAATCAGTGCCCCGACCACGGGGACGGTGGAGGGAGTGCGGAGGTGCCAGGCGGTTGAAGGGGTGGCTCAGGCGGCAACTGGCCCGACGTGCTCGCGAATCCAGCTCACTACCTCGTTCGTGGTGGCGCCGGGCGTGAAGATCTCGGCGACACCCTGTTCCTTCAACGGCGCGATGTCGCCCTCGGGGATGATCCCGCCGCCGAACACCTTGATGTCGGCGGCGTCCCGCTCGCGCAACAGCTCCAGCACCCGTGCGAACAGGGTGTTGTGGGCGCCGGACAGGATGGACAGGCCCACCGCGTCCGCGTCCTCCTGGATCGCGGTGTCGACGATCTGCTCCGGCGTCTGGTGCAGGCCGGTGTAGATGACCTCCATGCCCGCATCGCGCAGCGCGCGTGCGATGACCTTGGCGCCGCGATCGTGCCCGTCGAGCCCAGGCTTGGCGACCACCACGCGGATCGGACCCGACACACCCATCACTGCCTCCATTACGAGATCTACCTCTACGAGGGCCTACGAGACGCCCCAGCTACGGGGAGTGAACGCACGTTATCCCCAGCATCCCGCACCCGGCCGTTCCACGCTCGGAAGGGAGGGCGAAATCACACGTGGGACAACGCGCATGACTCATGTCGTACCCCCACGTATCCACCGGAACAGGAGCGACCGGGGAGAGCCGCACGGCCGGACCCACTCCCCGCACCACATCGGCACCGCGCCCACACCGCGTCCGCATCCCCCGCGTTCACCCCTGTACCGCGCACGGACCGCCCCACGCGCCGATCCGGCAGGGCATCCACGCGAGCCGATCTGTGACTGCCCGTACCCAGCACTCCCGGGAGGCGGCGTCCTCGCGACCGCACGCGGCGACCGCGGGCCGATCGCCCGCTATTAGGTTCAACGCCTCGGGGGCGACGCGCGCGTCCGTGCGGCGATCTCCCCGGGACCGCCGCGCTCCGGCACACACGTGGTCCCCGCGCTCCCGCCGCACTCGATCGCGCGCAGGTGCGCCCCGGTTCGCCCGTGCTCAGGGAGTTGACCGTTGAGACACCGGAGGCGTGCGCGACGCGTTCCTTCTGTTTCCCGAGTTCACTCGGGACTTTGCTGATTCCCCCCGGAAACCGCCCGACTCGACCATTCCGACCTGCGGGTATCCAATGTCCCGTGGCAGCGAGTAGGACATTTGGCACTGCCGGTGGACTACGGTGTTTCGGCCCGTATTCGGGCGGAGTTGGGCGCTGGAATCGCTGTTCAGACCGTGCGGCCCCGGGCGGCGGGCGGCCTGGCCTGACGATCATTTCCCATCGAACGTATTTCGAACTCGGCCCCGGCTACCAGTCCGTAGTCCGCCGAAAGACGGCCGATTGCCCTTTTCCTCAGCGGCTAAAACCCCCCGAAGATTGTCGCCGTCGCATACCGCCGGGTACAGTCACCGCACTGCTCCGCCCCTGTCGCCGAGGCGAAAGAGAAGTTGGTGGTGAACGACCGTCATCCGTCGGGAGTCCCGAGTCCCGACGACCCCGGCTCCGGCTTCTCGTACGGCGCGTATGACGCGAACTACGGACAGTCGGCGTACGGCACCTACGGCACGGGACCCCACCCGGCCGACTCGTACGACGGGTACGCCACCGGCTCCTACGGCGACGAAGATCCCCTTTTCGGCAACCTCCCCGGCAGCGACGGCGGTACGGGAACGTACGCCCCCACCTCCTGGGGCACCGGCACCTACGCGACCGGTGCCTACGACACCGGCGCCTACCCCACGGGTACGTACGACACGGGTACGTACGACACCGGCGCGTACGGCACCGGCGCGTACGGCACCGGCGCCCAGAACACCGCGAGTTACGACCAGTCCACCGGCTACGGCTACCCCGCTCCGGCCGACGGGACCGGCCAGTGGAACTTCGGTGTCCAGGACACGGGTGGCTGGGGCACGGGCGCCTGGGACCTGAGCGCCCAGAACGCGGCCTACGGGTACGACGAGTACGGCACGCAAGGCGACTACGCCGCGCACCAGTCCCCCGAGGCGTACGCGCCCCAGGGCGGCGGGTACGAGGCGCAGGCCGGCGCCGGTTACGCGCCCCATGACACCTATGGCGAACAGCAGCCCGGTCACACGGGCCAGTTCGAGCAGTTCGGCCAGGACAGCGCGTACGCCTGCGACCAGGACGCGACCGGCCAGTGGAGTTTCGCGCAGCAGCACGAGTACGACACGGCCGACACCTGGGGCTTTCCTGATCCGGCGTCCCGCGAGACGGAAGCCCCTGGCGCTGCCCACGACTTCGACGGCGGCCTTCCCTACGACGAGGGCCAGGGCCACGACGACGGCCACGCGTACGACTCGCACGGATACGGCGAGGACCGCGTTCCCGACCACGAGCACGACCGCGACCACGGCCCCGGTTACAAGCCCGACGCCGGGTACGAGCCCGATGCCGCGCCGCCGGCCGCCGTGGCCCCGCACTCGCGCGGACGCCGCCGTTCCCCCAAGCCCCGCCGCCGCGCGCTGATGACCGTGGCCGTACCGTCCGTCGCCGTCATGGGTGTGGCAGGTGCGGCAGCCGCCACCGTGATGGGCGGCGGTGACGGCGAGGGCGACAAGCCCGGCTCACCCGCGCCGGTCGCCGCACCCGACACCGGGCCCGTCAAACCCTCCGCCGCGAACAACAAGCTCGACAGCCAGCTCGCCGGACTCTCGGCCGACGCCGACGACTTCGCCGACCGCGCCAGCCGTACCCAGGAGCGCATCGACCTCAAGCAGCGCCAGGAGGCCGAGCGCGAACGCAAGGCCAAGGAGGCCGCGCGCAAGGAGGCGATGCGGCCCAAGTACGTGATCCCGGTGAAGGACCACACCCTCAGCGCGCACTACGGGCAGGCAGGCGTCAACTGGATGTCCGTACACACCGGCATCGACTTCCCCGTCAGCTACGGCACGTCCGTCATGGCGGCCACGGACGGCACGGTGACCACGAAGTACGACATGTCCTACGGCAACATGGCGATCGTGACCGCCAAGGACGGCACCGAGACGTGGTACTGCCATCTGAGCAGTTCCAAGATCCGTTCCGGCGAGGTCAAGGCGGGCGACACCATCGCCTACTCCGGCAGCTCGGGCAACTCCACAGGCCCCCACCTCCACTTCGAGGTACGCCCCGGCGGCGGCTCGGCCGTCGACCCCATCCCCTGGCTCCAGGACAAGGGCCTCAACATCAGCTGACCCCCGCGCCCCGTCAGACCGCGCCCCGTCAGGACCGCGGGCAACTGCGCCCCGTCAGGGGCGCGGGGAACTGCGCGCCCAGCCACAAACGCCCCGCACCCGTCAACGCACCCACAGGGGCACCCTCGTGGCACTCACGAGAGCACCGCGCAACGCACCCACGGCGGGGGACACTCACGAGCCCCGCAACACACTCACGGCAACCCACACACGGGCACCAGCCAGCGCAGCGCTAAAGCTTCTCGACCGGCGCGTACCGCAACAGCAACCGCTTCGGCTTCTCGCCGCCGAAGTCGATCGTGGCCTCGGCGTTGTCGCCGCTGCCCGTGACGGACTCCACGGTGCCCAGCCCGAAGCTGTCGTGCGTGACACGGTCGCCCACCTGAAGGGACACCACGGGGCGCTCGTTCGCGCGCCGTGTGGCGAACCCGGAGGGGCCGCCGCGCCGTGCGGAGGCGCCGACGGAGGACGAGAGGGAGGCGGAGACGCCCGCTCCGGAACCTGCGGGCGGCCCGGCGGAGCCGGTGCGCTTCCAGTCGAGGAAGTCCGCGGGGATCTCCTCCAGGAAGCGTGAAGGCGGGTTGTAGGACGGCTGGCCCCAGGCGCTGCGCATGACGGCGCGGGTGAGATACAGCCGCTCCTGGGCGCGGGTGATGCCCACGTAGGCGAGCCTGCGTTCCTCCTCCAGCTCCTTGACCTGGCCGAGGGCGCGCATGTGCGGGAAGACGCCGTCCTCCATGCCGGTCAGGAAGACCACGGGGAATTCGAGGCCCTTCGCCGTGTGCAGCGTCATGAGGGTGACGACGCCGTCGTCCTGGCCCTCCTCGGGGATCTGGTCGGAGTCGGCGACGAGCGCGACCTGCTCCAGGAAGTCGGAGAGCGTGCCCGGCGTCTCCTCATCGCTCCGGTCCTGCTCGAACTCCAGCGCCACGGCGGCGAGTTCCTGGAGGTTCTCGACGCGGGTCTCGTCCTGCGGGTCCGTGGACGCCTGGAGTTCGGCGAGGTAGCCGGTGCGCTCCAGTACCGCTTCCAGCACGGTGGCGGGTCCCGCTCCGGACTCGACGATGGTCCGCAGGTCCTCCATCAGCGCGTTGAAGCGCCGGACGGCGTTCGCGGAGCGCGCGGCCATGCCGTACGCCTCGTCGACGCGGACGAGCGCCTGCGGGAACGTGATCTTCTCGCGGAGCGCGAGCGCCTCGATCATCGCCTCGGCGCGGTCGCCGATGCCGCGCTTGGGGACGTTGAGGATACGGCGCAGCGGCACCGCGTCCTCCGGGTTCGCCAGCACCCGCAGGTACGCGAGGATGTCGCGGACCTCCCTGCGCTCGTAGAAGCGCACGCCGCCGACGACCTTGTAGGGCAGGCCGACGCGGATGAAGATCTCTTCGAAGACGCGGGACTGCGCGTTGGTGCGGTAGAAGACCGCGATGTCGCCGGGCTTGGCCTGACCCTCGTCGGTGAGCCTGTCGATCTCCTCGGAGACGAACTGCGCCTCGTCGTGCTCGGTGTCGGCGACGTAACCGGTGATGCGCGGGCCCGAACCGGCCTGCGTCCACAGGTTCTTGGGGCGCCGGTCCTCGTTCCGTTCGATGACGGCGTTCGCGGCGCTGAGGATCGTCTGCGTGGAGCGGTAGTTCTGCTCCAGGAGGATCGTCGTCGCTTCGGGGTAGTCCTCCTCGAACTGGAGGATGTTGCGGATCGTGGCACCGCGGAACGCGTAGATCGACTGGTCGGCGTCGCCCACCACGCACAGCTCGGTCTGCTCCTCGGGAGGGCCGACCAGTTCGCGTACGAGCTGGTACTGCGCGTGGTTGGTGTCCTGGTACTCGTCGACGAGTACGTGCCGGAAGCGGCGGCGGTAGTGCTCGGCGACGTCGGGGAACGCCTGGAGCAGATGGACCGTCGTCATGATCAGGTCGTCGAAGTCCAGCGCGTTGGCCTCGCGCAGCCGCGCCTGGTACATCGTGTACACCTCGGCGAGCTGCTTCTCGAATTGGTCGCCGGCCTGGCCGGCGAAGTCCTCCTCGTCGATCAGTTCGTTCTTCAGGTTCGAGACCTTCGAGCTGAACGCCTTGGGCGGGAAGCGCTTGGGGTCGAGATCGAGATCGCGGCAGACCAGGGCCATCAGGCGCTTGGAGTCGGCCGCGTCGTAGATCGAGAACGATGAGGTGAAGCCCAGCTTCTTGCTCTCCCGGCGCAGAATGCGTACGCACGCGCTGTGGAACGTGGAGACCCACATCGACTGGGCGCGGGGCCCGACCAGCTCGGCGACCCGCTCCTTCATCTCACCGGCGGCCTTGTTGGTGAAGGTGATGGCGAGGACCTGACCGGGGTGGACGCTGCGCGCGCCGAGCAGATACGCGATGCGGTGGGTCAGCACACGGGTCTTGCCCGAGCCGGCGCCCGCGACGATGAGCAGGGGGGAGCCGGTGTGCACGACGGCCTCGCGCTGCTGCTCGTTCATGCCGTCCAGCAGCGCAGCGGGGTCGACGACGGAGCGCGGGGCACCGTCTCTGTGGTAAGCGTCACGTCCCGGCCCTGCGGCGCCCGCGCCCGCGAAGGTGCCCTGGAAGAGATCGTCGGGGATCTCCTCGTCCGGTCCATGGCGCTCGGCGCCCTCCGGTGGCGGAGGGGGCGCGTCCGCCTCGGGGGCTGTGCCGTCGAGGTCCGCGAGGAAGCTGTCGTCGAAAAGGCTGCTCATCGTCGCCCGAGTCTAGGCGGCCCCACCGACAACGGCCGGATCACGGCGAAGATAACGGAAAGATAGCGGCGAATCGAACATCCGCCTTCACAGGCGCACCACACCTTGGCTACGGTGCCCTCTCAGGCAGCCTGGCCCCCCAGTCGGCGAAAGCGCCGGCGCGGGCAGCCTCCGCTGAGTCCGGCCTTGCCGGAACCGGGGACCCACACGTACCACCAGGGGTGAATCAGAGCGGTCCCTCACCTCCCCCACGGGAGGGTCGCGCTCTGTAGGGCAACCTTCCGAAGCCCGAACCCGGCAGCTAACCCGGTAAGCGGTTCACGGAAGGAGTCGCCGGCCTTGGCGTCGCATCGCAAGCCGCGCACCCGAGTTCTCCAGTCCGCCACGTCCCCCGCCTGGTCGCGGGGCGCCATAGGCGTCACGACGGCCGCGCTCGCCTCCGTCACGCTGCTCTCCCAGGGCGCGAACGCGGCACCCGCCGACCCCGACGACGGCGGCGGCAAGCAGTCGCTGTCGGACGTGAAGGACAAGGTCGACACCCTCTACAGGCAGGCGGGGTCGGCAACCCAGAGGTACAACGCGGCCAAGGAGAAGACCGACAAGCAGCGCGAGGCGGTCGACGGCATGCTCGACCAGGTCGCGAAGCGCACGGACAAGCTCAACGACGAGCGCCGCGTCCTGGGCACCTACGCCGCGGCGCAGTACCGCACCGGCGGCGTCTCACAGACCGCGACGCTGCTGCTGACCAAGGACCCGCAGGGTTTCTTCAAGCAGTCGCACCTGATGGACCGGATGACCGGGCGCCAGAAGGAGGCCGTCGCCAGCTTCCAGAAGTCGCAGAAGGCGGCGAACGAGAAGCGTGCCGAGGCGACGGAGCAGCTCAGTTCGCTCGCGGCCTCACAGAAGAAGCTCAAGTCGAGCAAGCGCGAGATCCAGTCCAAGCTCACCGAGGCACGCCAGCTGCTGTCCGAGCTCACGGCGCAGGAGAAGGCCCGCCTCGCCGAGATCGAGCGCCAAAAGCGCGCTGAGGCCCGCGAGAAGGCCAAGGAGCGCGCCGAGGCCGCACAGCGCGAGGCCGCGCGCAAGGAGCGCGAGCGGCAGCGTGAGGGCGGCGACGGAGGCTCGCAGCAGCCCGGCGGTGGCGGCTCCCAGCCCGGCGACGGCTCAGGCACGCCGGACAGCTCGTACGGCGCGAAGGCACAGAAGGTGCTCGCCTTCGCCAAGAAGCAGCTCGGCAAGCCGTATGTGTGGGGCGCCACGGGGCCCAACTCCTACGACTGCTCGGGCTTCACCCAGGACGCGTGGAAGGCGGGCGGCGTCTCGCTCCCCCGTACGACCTTCGACCAGGTCAAGGTCGGCACCAAGGTCGCCAAGTCGGCGATGAAGCCCGGGGACTTGATCTTCTTCTACGACGATGTCAGTCACGTCGGCATCTACGTGGGCGACGGTCAGATGATCCACGCGCCCAAGCCGGGCGCGAACATACGCTACGAATCCATCGACTACATGCCGTTCCATTCGGCGGTGCGCCCCGCGTAGCCCCGCCGGGCCTGACAGGGACAGTCACAGAGCGCCGGACGGGCCGAACTCGGCCTGTCCGGCGCCTTTTCGCGTCCATGAGGCCGCGATTCAGGGGCCGGCCGGTCCATGGGTCCGCGGTCCAGGGGGCCGCGCCTACAGGGGCTCGTCCCCAAGCGCGCAGCTACAGGCGCGCACGCCGGGAAGGCCGCACCTGTAGGACCGCGGTTCCGCGCCCGCCGAGTCCGGTGTCGCCCTCATGCGTCCGGTGTCATACCCAGAGGACCGCGATGAAGATGTTCGCGAGCGTCAGGAGGCCGACGGCGCCGAAGACGGGCGGTGCCACCTTCTCGTCGTCGCGCTTGACGTACGTGATGCCGAGGATCGCGATGAGCAGGACAAGCTTGATCCCGATCTTCACGTTGTTCACCGACTGGTCGTCGGCCTGGTTGAGGCCCACCAGCGCGACGCCGGTCACGAGCATCGTCAGCGCCCCGTGCAGCATGCCGGGTGCGATCCGGGCCTCGCCTCGACCCATCGCCTTCATCTGCGTGAAGAAGCCGCCGAGCAGCGCGGCGATACCGACGATGTGCAGGCCGACGAAGACATTGATGAGTACGTCCATGCCCGGAGCGTATCCGGGGCATCTCGGGCCCACTAGCACACCCCCCGCCGGACCGTCGAGGCCGGAACGCTCCTCGGTCATGGCGTGACGCATATGCGTCGGGCATCAGGCGCCCGCACGGACGGGACCGTACCGAGGCGGACGAATGCGGACAGTAACGGTCATTGTCTCGCCGGATCACGGGGTGCCCGCTTAGCGTCCTCGTCCAGGTGGCCGCGCCTTCGCCGGTCGGCGCGGCCACTCCGGCTGCCGGGCCCCATACGACCGTTCGACGTGATGACGTAAGGAAGTGACGGCCTCACCATGGCCTCGCACCGAAAGCCCCCCACACCCTCCCTCTCCCTCCCGGCAGTCCGGCTGTCCCTTCCGGCAGCACGGCTCGCCCTCCCGGCAGCCCGGGTATCCGGTACCCGGCTCTCCGCCGTCCGCGCGGCGTTCACGCTGGCGCTCGCGGGTGCGGTCGGCGGGACCTCCTTCGCCGGCTCGGGGCACGCGCAGCCGCAGCCACAGCCCCGGCAGAGCGCCGCTCAGGTCAGAAGCGAGGTGGACAGGCTGCACCGCGAGGCGGAGCGGGCGACCGAGAAGTACAACGGCGCGCGGGATAGGGCGGACAAGGCGCAGGACAAGCTGGAGTCCCTGGGCGACGAGGCGGCGCGCGGAAGGGCGCGGCTGAACGCGTCGCGGGACGCGGCGGGTTCGTACGCGACGGCGCAGTACCGCGAGGGCAGCGGCGCCGACCCGACGCTGCGGCTGGCGCTCTCCTCGTCACCCGAGGACTACCTGGAGCGTGCTGCCGTCACCGAGCGCGCCGGCGACCAGCAGGCGCGGGCGGTGAACCGTATCTCCCGGCAGGCGCGTGACCTGGCCCAGTTGCGGGGGGAGGCGAAGCGGACGGCTTCCTCACTGGAGACCTCGTCCGACAAGGCGCGCGACCACAAGCGCACCGTGCGGGACAAGCTCAAGAAGGCGAACGCACTACTGGACCGCCTCTCGGCCCGCGAGCGCGCGAAGGCGCTCCGTGAGAAAGCCGTCCCGAAGTCCGCCCGTGCGGGCGCCGCCCGGGACGCGGCTCCGGCCGGACGGAACGCCTCCTCCGGGCAGGGAGCGGGTACGGCGGAGGGTGCGGCCGGCGGCGCGGCGCAGGCGGTGCCCGGTGCGGCGCAGGCGCCGTCGGGGAGGTCGGCGCGTGCCGTGGCGTTCGCGCGGCAGGCGATCGGCAAGCCCTATGTGTGGGGCGGTACGGGACCTTCCGGGTACGACTGCTCCGGTCTGACTCAGGCCGCGTGGAAGGCGGCAGGCGTCTCGCTGCCCCGGACGACGTATGGCCAGATCGAGTCGGGCAGGCGTGTGTCCCGTTCCCAACTGGCGCCGGGCGACCTGGTGTTCTTCTACGACAGCGTGAGCCATGTGGGCATCTACGCAGGCGGGGGACGCATGATCCACGCCCCGCGCCCCGGTACGGCGGTACGGGTGGCGCCGATCAGCGAGATGCCGTTCTCCGGCGCCGTCCGCCCGGGATGACCGAACGCTCCGAACGCCGGGGGCGGCACTGGTGATCGCGCACCCCTGTTCACTTGCGGTACCCAGAGGTAGCTTCCGTTCCCGTACGTACGCGCCCGCGGATGTGCGGAACGGAGGAGCCGTCCATGACCCAGCCGGCACAGCCCCCAGGCCAGGAGCCAGCGCCGATACCCCCCGACCGGCTCCATCTGGCGATGCCGCCCGAACACACCTCGCTACGGGAGGCACGCGCACACCGCAAGCAGCGGCTGGCCGCCGCGCTGCGGCTGTTCGCACGCCTGGGGTACGACGAGGGAGTAGCGGGCCATATCACCGCCAGGGACCCGGAGTTCACGGACTGCTGCTGGGTGAATCCCTTCGGCATCCCGTTCCGCCATGTCACGGTCGGCGATCTGATCCTCGTCAACCAGGAGGGTCAGGTCCTGGAGGGCCGCCACCATGTCAATCAGGCGGCGTTCGTCGTTCACTCACGCGTGCACAGCGCGCGGCCGGATGTCGTCGCGGTCGCCCACAGCCATACGACGTACGGAAGGGCGCTCTCGGCGCTCGGTGAGCCCCTGGAACCGATCACCCAGGACGCGTGTGCCTTCTACGAGGACCACGCGCTGCTGGACCGCTACACGGGCGTGACGGTGGACGAGGAGGAGGGCGGGCGCATCGCGGCGGCCCTCGGGTCCCACAAGGGCGTCATCCTGCGCAATCACGGCCTGCTGACGGTCGGGGACTCGGTCGACGCGGCTGCGTGGTGGTTTCTCCAGATGGAGCGGGCCTGCGAGATCCAGCTGTCGGCCAAGGCGGCGGGCAAGCCGGTACCCATCGACCACAGGAGCGCCGTCGCGACCCGCGAACAGCTCGGCAGCGACCTCGTCGCGTGGATCAACTATCAACCTCTTTACACGAGTATCACCCGCGACGAGCCTGACCTGCTGAGCTGACCCCGCCCATATAAGGCACAATCCCCTTCCATTGCTTGCAAGTTGAGAGGCGGGGTTGCGCAGTGGCCGTGGACACGGCTCGGGACGGCTCGAAGGGTTCGGGCGGCGCCAGTGAGGCGCGCGGCACAGGCGGAACGAGCGGCGTGGGAGGAACGGACAGCGCGGGTGCGGCACGCGTACCCGGCGCGCGTACGAGCACCCACGCCGGTACAGGCGCGTGCAACAGCTCCTACGAGGAACCCCCGGGCACCCGCTCCCGCTCTCCGCTCCCCTCGCACCTGTCCCGGCAGCACGCGCACAGCCACTCGCGCTGCGCCTGCGACGACTGTCCGAACAGCGCCAGGGAGGGCTATCGCCGCGCCCTGGACGCCTTTCTGCGGCGCCGTGACGAACTCGCTGACGGCCAGGGTGTCCCCGCGGGTCTGGCGCACTCACAGAGCGCCTCACGCCAGTGGGTGTCCGACGAGCTGACCGAGTCGGCACGCACCGTCGCCGACCGGGGGCGCGACGAGGGGCAGGTGTGGGTGGCACGCCTGTGGAAGCGCACCGTGATCGCCGTATGGTCCGCCGTCGGCGCGCTGCTGCTCGGCCAGTTGGTGACCGCCCTCGCCTCCGGGTCCGGATGGTCGCTGGCGCGCACGGCCGCGCTCGTGGCCGCCGTGGTCGCCGCCGGAGCCCTGTCCGTCGCCGCCTGGCTGCACCGGGCACGCGGCGGTGCCCTGGCTCCCGTCATCGGTGAGGACAACAGGCTGTCGACCTCACGCGTCGTGGCGGCCTCATGGGTGCTGCTCGCGGTCTTCGCCGTGCTGCTCCTGGCCGCCGAACTGGCCGGGACCTCCGGAGCCGGGGACCGCCGCGTCCTCCTGGAGGGCCTCGACCTGTCGCGCGCCGCCGGCGTCCTCACCGTGCTGGCGCTCACCTGCGGCGTGGCCGTCGTGGCCCGCCGCGTCGTGGCCGTACGGGTGCAGGGCAGGCGGCTGCAGAAGGTGCGGGCCGACCGTCCGCGCGCCTCCGACGTGCTGACCGACGACGGCGGCAAGGGCTCGTTCTCCGATGTGCAGTACGCGCTGGTGAACGCGGTGGCCGTCACCTTCGCCGCCGTACGCCTCACCCGCCGCCCGGACGAACTCCCCGACCTTCCATGGGGCTTGGCACTCCTTGTGGTCGTCTCGGCGGCCACGTACCTGGCCGGGAAGTACGCCGAGGGCGGGCGGCCCGTCGTCCTGTCGGTCGTACGCGCCCGCGAGATCGGTGACCTGCACGCGCCGATCCGCACGGGCGACGACATCGAGATCCGGGGCGCCGGTTTCATTCCGCCGGGTGCGGGAGCTCCCGACCGGCTCGCGCGGATGGTGGTCCGTATCGGCACGGTGCACGTCCATGTGCCGCTGATCCCCGTCGCCGGTGGCTTCACCAGCCCGGAGGACGCCACCGTCACGGTGCCCGTTCCTGTGGAGGTCGAGCCCGGCAGGGTCGAGGTACAGGTCGTCACGGCTGCGGGTGTGGAGACCAACAGGTACCCGATCGACGTCGTCGACTGACCCCGCGGGGACGTCGGCCGACTCGGAGGGACGCGGTCGCGGACCGGCCCCCGTAGGAACGCGGTCGCGGACCGACCCCGTGGGGACGCGGTCGCCGACTGCCCCGTAGGGACCCGCTCACGCCCCGCGGGGACCCGTATGCGTGCACGGAACCTCCCGACTCCGAGGTCCGTACTTGCCTTCAGGGGAGGCGGTACGGGAAGAATCGCCCCGTACACCGAACACGCTTGCGGAAGGCGGGACGCGCATGCCTCTGACAGGACGGCCGGGCGGAGACAGCGGCGCCTCGAAGGCGGTCAGCAGCTTTCAGGGCCCCGTCGCCGGGGCGCCCGTGGGACTGCGCGCCACGGCGTCGCGGTACGCGCTGCTGCCGCTGCGCCTCTTCCTCGGAATCACCTTCGTCTACGCGGGAATCGACAAGCTGACCGACTCCGCGTTCCTCACCGGTTCGGGCCCCGGCTCACTCTCCGGGACGCTGGACTCCGTGCACGACACGGCCGCTGCGACATGGATGGTCGACCTCGCACAGCACAGTCCCGAAGGGTTCGGCCTGGCCATCGCCTGCGGTGAACTCGCCGTCGGGCTGGCCACGTTGCTCGGCCTATGGTCCCGGCTGGCCGCAGCGGGAGGCGCCCTGATCTCCTTCTGCCTGTGGATGACGGTGAGCTGGGCGAGCGACCCGTACTACTACGGCAACGATCTCCCCTACCTGATGGCCTGGCTCCCTCTGGTCATGGCCGGCTCGCCCATGCTCTCCGTCGACGCGCTGCTCGCCGTCCGCAGAAGGCGCAGGGGCCAGCAGATCTTCGGCTGATGGCGGGGCGGAGCGAGTGCCCGGTGGAAGGTGCGCACCCAGTAGGAGCGAATAGTGGCAACCAGGAGGAAGTGAGCAACCAGTAGTGCTCTTGGTGCTCACGAACCAGTAGTGCTCCCGGTGCTCACGAAAAGGCCCCGCCGTGCGTACGGAGGCGCAGGGCCGTTCCTCACTCGCTCCCGCGCCTGCGTGCCAGGGTGCGGCGGGTGACGAGGGTCATCAGGGCGGTGAGGCCCGCCAGTACGAGGGCGGCGGGGACGATGACGAGGAGGGCCCAGAAGGGGACCTCCCACGTGCCCGAGGCGTCCATCAAGTAGGCGACGGCCGCGCCCAGCATGATGAGTCCCAGTAGCAGCCGCGAGGGCTCGAACGAGTGCCTGATCACGGGTTCATTCCCTCCTGGCTGTCTTCCGCCGGCCGGCTGTCTCCTGCGGGCCCGGTGGCGTCAGGTCCCACCTGTCTGTCGGACCGCTCACCCGACGGCAGCTCCCTGACGATCTCCGCGCGCCCGAGGCCGATGCTCAGCTTCAGCTCGATGGTGCCCCGTGAGACGGCACCGTCCAAGGGACGCAGGGTCATGGAGCGGCTCTGCCCGAACCCGCCCGCCGTGTCGTAGACGACATCGCCGTCCGCGTCCAGGCTCTTGGGGAACCGTGTGTCGCCCGCACCCACCTCGGCCTCGACCTCCACGGTCGCGTCGGAGGGCACGACGATCTTCATCTGTCCCGCGCCGACCCGTGTCTCGCTCTGTACGGACTGGCCCTTCTTGAGGCCGATTTCGCGCAGATCGAGTTCGCCGGAGCCTGACCCGAGGTCGTAGTGCGGCTCGACCTCCTTGGTCGCGGTGGGGACCCAGCGCACATCGCGGAACTGTGCCGAGATGTCCTTGGGCAGCGCCGCAGCGCCCGCCAGCAGTCCCGAGGTCAGCACGAGCGCGACGATCGTGCCCGCTCCGACGCGGCCCACGAACGCGCTCACGGCCAGACCGATGCCGAACACCGCGAGCGCGCAGCTCAGTCCGACGGTGAGGCTGGTGCCGAGCGGGTTGGTGTTCCAGGTCGCCGCTGTGGCGATCCCTCCGGCGAGTACGGCGAGCAGGAGGATCAGCCCGCCGAGCGAGCCGCTGGTCTGCCGCGCCGGCGGGCCGCCCTTGGGAGGTACGGCGGGCGCCCCCGGGGGCCCTGCGGTGCCCTCGGGCACGAACCCGCGCGGGTCCGTCCTGGGCGGCCCCACGTGCTCCATGGCGTCCTCAGGGCCCCACAGGTAGCCGAGGGGAATACCCTCCGCGCCCCCGGCCCCGGCTTCCTTGGTGGCGCCCGCCTCCTTGGTGAGGGGCTCACGCCACCACGAGGGCGCGAAGGGCGCCGGGGGCGCCTGCGTCTCGGGAGGCGCGTCGGCGACGGCGTGTGCGGTCGTCGGATCGACCTGCGCGCCCTCGGCACCCGCCGCCTCGGCCTGCCGCCTGTGCTGCGACCAGAAGGCCGCACCGGCGACGGCGCCGATCAGCAGCACCGAGAAGGGCACGCTGCGGCTGCCGATGGAGGCCAGGAACAGGCCGCAGCCGACGAGCGCCGCGAGGATCGCTGAGAGCGAGGCGCCCTCGACGCGCCCCGACAGCAGCCGCCGCGCCTCGTTCTCCCGCGCGCCGTCGGCGGGGATGAGCAGCCACGCGAAGCCGTAGAAGACGAGCCCCAGACCGCCGACGACGGAGAGCACGACCAGCGGCACCCGGAAGATCACCGGGTCGAGGTCGAAGTAGCGCCCCAGCCCCCCGCACACACCGCCGGCGACCTTGTGCTTACCGCTGCGCCTGAGCTTCGGCTTCTCCGCACCCCGCGCCCCCTCGGCGACACCCGCGCGCCCGCCGCGCCGGGCCCCGGCGGGCGCACCACCACCGGACACACCTCCATTGGGCACACCGCCACCGGACGCACCTCCATTGGGCGCACCGCCGAGCGCACCGCCGATCGCACCGTCGCCCGGCGAGGCATCGCCCGGCGAGGCATCGTCCGGCGAGGCGTCCTCTGGCGGGCCACCGGCGGGTACGCCGCCCGCTGTCCCGGCGGATGTGACGCCGCGCCCCGGGGGTCCCTGCTCCTCCTCGGTCATACGCCCTATGGTCGCCGCCCGGGCACGCCGGGGCATCGGGGCCCTACCCGGACGGTTCCCTGAGATCGTCCGGGGGGACGGCCGAGCGCATCGGGGGCGCTTCAGGGCTCAACCCTGATGTCCCGCACCACAGGGCATGTGACGATCGGTGCATGACAGCGCCAGCCCCTCCGACCGCGCACGCGTCCACGGAGCCGCCCCCCGAAGAGCAGTCCCTGCGCAAGCTGTACCGCAGCGCGGACGGGCGCATGCTCGGCGGTGTCGCACGCGGCCTGGCTGGACACCTGGGGCTGCCGGTCTCGTGGGTCCGTATCGTCTTCATCGCGCTGAGCGTCGCCAACGGGCTCGGGGTGCTGTTGTACGCGGCGTTCTGGTTCGTCGTGCCACTGGGCACAGGCGGAGTACGGGGCGGCGGCTTCGCCGAGGCCGTGACGGGGCCCGACGGCAGGCGGCGCCGCTTCGTACGCAAGCCCGACAAGGGCCAGATCCTCGCCATGATCGCGCTGATCGCCGCCGTGGTGATCATCGTCGACAACCTCCAGTTCGGCGCGGCGAACACCTACTTGTGGCCGGTTGTCCTGATCGGGCTGGGCGTCGCGCTGGTGTGGCGCCAGGCCGACAACTCCCGCCGCGCCCACTGGGCCGAGGTCAGCCGCCGCAAGCGGCTGCTGCCCATCGCGCGCAGCGCGGCCGGCGTCGCGCTGGTCGCCGTGGGCGTCACGGGCATCGTCGTCGTCCAGGGCTCGGTCAGCCATCTCGGCTCCGTACTCCAGGCAGCACTCGCCGTACTGGTCGGCATCGCGCTGATGGCTGGCCCGTATCTCGTACGGATGATGCAGGACCTGTCCGAGGAACGGCTGATGCGCATTCGCGCACAGGAGCGCGCCGAAGTCGCCGCACACGTCCATGACTCGGTGCTGCACACCCTCACGCTGATCCAGCGCAACGCCGAGCAGCCGCGCGAAGTCGCCCGCCTCGCGCGTGCCCAGGAACGCGAGCTGCGCGCGTGGCTCTACAAGCCGGACGGTACGGGCAAGACGGCCGGCGAGTCCGGCGAGGAGACAGAGGGCCCCGCGACGCTGGCCGAGGGCGTACGCGCCACAGCGGCGGAGGTCGAGGACTACCACGGCGTTCCCGTGGAGGTGGTCTGCGTGGGCGACTGCCCCCTGGACGAGGGCCTCACGGCGCAGCTCCAGTCCGCGCGCGAGGCGATGGTCAACGCCGCCAAGTACGGTGGTGAGGGCGGCGCCGTGCAGGTGTTCGCTGAGGTCGAGGGGCGTACGGTCTTCATCTCTGTACGCGACAGGGGGCCGGGCTTCGACCTGGACTCGGTGCCGGACGACAGGATGGGCGTACGCGAGTCCATCATCGGCCGGATGCAGCGCAACGGCGGCACCGCGCGGCTGCGCACGGCACCGGGCGAGGGTACAGAGGTGGAGCTGGAGATGGAGAGGGCGGCGGAGTCGTGACCGAGGCAACGAACGAGCAGCACAGCGACGCCGGGAACGGCGGCGGCGACGGAGCCGGCGGAGAACGCCGCGTCCGTGTCGTCCTGGTCGACGACCACCGCATGTTCCGCGCGGGCGTGCAGGCGGAGATCGGCCGCACCGACGAGACCGGCGTCGAGGTCGTGGGCGAGGCAGGGGACGTCGACCAGGCGATGACCGTCATCCAGGCCACCCGCCCCGAGGTCGTACTCCTGGACGTCCACCTTCCGGGCGGCGGCGGCGTCGAGGTGCTGCGCCGCAGCGCCCCCATGATGGGCGACGCCGACCAGCCCGTACGCTTCCTCGCGCTGTCGGTGTCCGATGCCGCCGAGGACGTCATCGGCGTCATCAGGGGCGGCGCGCGCGGCTACGTCACCAAGACCATCACCGGCGGCGACCTCGTCAACGCCATCTTCCGCGTGTCCGACGGCGACGCCGTCTTCTCGCCCCGCCTCGCGGGCTTCGTCCTGGACGCCTTCGCCTCCACGGACGCGCCCCCCGTCGACGAGGACCTCGACCGCCTCACCCAGCGCGAACGCGAGGTCCTGCGTCTGATCGCGCGCGGCTACGCGTACAAGGAAGTCGCCAAGCAGCTCTTCATCTCCGTCAAGACGGTCGAGTCCCACGTCTCCGCCGTACTGCGCAAGCTCCAGCTCTCCAACCGCCACGAACTCACCCGCTGGGCCACGGCACGACGACTGGTGTGACCCCAACTCCCCGCCGTTCCCTCGTTCGTGGCACGGCTGCGCGAGCGGGTATGTGCGGGGTACCGTAGAACACACAAGAAAACCCCCCGCCGGCTGCTTGGCAGGAGCAGCCGACGAGGGTCCTTGGAGTTATGACTCCCTATCCCCAGCTTATGTGGGGGTAGTGGGTCACTCCGAACGCACAACAGAAGAAACCCCCGCCGGCTGCTAGGCAACAGCGGCCGACGAGGGTCCTTGGAGTTATGACTCCCTATCCCCAGGTTTTCGGGGGGTAGTGGGTCACTCCGAGCGGTTCAGCAGGCGGCTTGCCGCCCACTTTCCGAGTGCCGCGCCGGTGCCGATCAGTAGCCCGAGGGCTACCAGAACGGTGGCGGCGCGGGCCTCGGCCCGCAGGGAACACTCCTTCTTTCGATGACGCCCCACTGGCGCCTCCTCCCAACAGCGCGGCCTAGCCGGGACCGCTCCGGAGGAGGCCCGTTCGGGCCCCCTGGGCAGGGGTCCGACACGCAAAAGCCATCTCGGGGAGGAGGCGCACTCGGTGCGCCATCAAGTACGCATCCTACGCTACGAGTTGGGGCGACTACGCCACGTGAGGAGCGGTGACCAGGGCACCCTCCCGCACGGTGAGCCCGGGCAGCCCGGACAGGCCCTCAGGACGAACTGAGCCTGGCAGGACCTGAAGGCAATCGCCTCAGCCCCCGACCGCCGACGCGCGACAGCCCGCAGCTTCCGCGGCACCACGCACAGCCCGCGGCAGCGCGGCCGAACAGGCACTGGCGCTCAGGAACGGGTACGCAGGGTCGGCTGCGAAAGAACGGTGCGCGGGAACGGGCGCACAGGCGGGAGCGCCGCTGCCCTCCCGGCGTCTCAGCGCCAGGACCCGGTGTCGTCAGTGCCGGGAACTAGTGTCGCGCGCATGGTCGAACACGATGCCCTCAGCGCCACCCGCGAGTCCTACGACGCCGCCGCCTCCACCTATGCGCAGCTCTTCCGCGACTCGCTGCGCGACAGCCCTCTGGACCGCGCGTTCCTGGGTGCCTTCGCGGAGGCGGTACGTGCGGAGGGGGACGGTCAGGTGGCGGACCTGGGGTGCGGGCCCGGCCATGTCACCGCTCATCTGGACGGGCTGGGGCTGAAGGCGTTCGGTGTCGATGCCTCTCCCGCGATGATCGAGCTGGCTCGGCAGGCATATACGGGCCTGCGGTTCGAGGTGGGCTCAATGGCGGGGCTGGACCTCGCTGACGGCACGCTGGGCGGCGTGCTCTCCCGGTGGTCCGTCATTCACACTCCCCCACGGGAACTCCCCGCCGTTCTGGCGGAGTTCGCCCGCGTGCTGGCACCTGGCGGCCACCTCCTGATCGGCTTTTCGGCAAGCGAGGGTCCGTCCCGGCCGACGCAGGTCTTCGATCACGCGGTCGCTCCGGCCTACCGGTGGTGGCCCGACCACCTGGCCGCGTTGCTGCGCGAGGCCGGGCTGGCCGAGGTGGCCCGGATGGTTCGCGAGCCCCAGCCCACCGACCGGCGGCAGTTCCAGGGGGTGCACCTGCTCACCCGTAGAGCCTAGGCAGCGGCTGCCCGGCCCCCCGCGTTCGGGAAGCACGGGCATGCGGCCCAACTCCCGTACAGCGGACGAGATTTCGGCCATTGTCGCGCATGCGGTGCGCGTGCCTTCCGGGGTGCGTGTGGCCGCTCTATGCTCCTGCGACCGCATGGCTTACCACCGGTAAGCCGGAGGGCTTGCCGTGGGCGGGCCGGGGAGCGGGAGTCGGAGGGGGACGGGCACGATGCGTAAGGAATCCACCAGACGTACGTTCGTGGCGGGTGCGGGGGCGACGGCCGCACTCGCCGCGACGGCGGGCACGGTCGCCACGGCAGCCGAGCGGGACGGCGGCCGGGGGCGCGGGGCGCGGGAGCGGCCGACCGTCGCGGTGCTGGGCGGCGGTGTCGCCGGGCTCACAGCAGCGCACGAACTGGCCGAACGCGGGTTCGCCGTCACCGTGCATGAGCGCCGCGCGCTCGGCGGCAAGGCCCGCAGCATGGACGTGCCGGACAGCGCGAAGGGAGGCCGTAAGCCGCTGCCGGGCGAGCACGGCTTCCGCTTCATCCCGGGGATCTATCACAACCTGCCGGACACGATGCGGCGCATACCGTTCCCGGGGAACGCACGGGGAGTGTTCGACAACCTCGTCTTCCCGCGCGAGATGATGTTCGCGCGCACCGGCCGCGAGGACCTGCGCTTTCCGATCCCGTGGGAGGGCAACCAGCCGCCCGAGCTGTCCCTGGACGACATCGCCCGGATGCTGCGGGCCCTCCTCGACACCGCGCTGCGGCTCCCCGCGCGCGAGGCGGCGTACTTCGTCAACCGGGCGCTGGTCTTCCTCACGAGCTGCGACGAGCGGCGCGACAAGCAGTGGGAGGCCACTCCCTGGTGGGAGTTCGTGCGCGCGGAGAAGATGTCCGAGGACTATCAGCGCATCCTCGCCATCGGCATCACCCGCAACATCGTCGCCACCAAGGCCGAGGAAGCCAGCACGCGCACCGTGGGCACCCTGGGAGAGGCGTTCGTCTTCAACGCGCTGGGCCTGGGCGCCGACGGGCCACCCGACCGGATACTGAACGCGCCCACCAACGAGGCGTGGATCGACCCCTGGGTGGAACATCTGCGCACCCTGGGCGTCGAGTTCCGCGTCGGCTCGACCGTACGCGCCATCCCGTACGCCGACGGGAAGGTCCCCTACGTCACCGTGGAGGACGCGGACGGCAAGCGGGAGAACATCACGGCCGACCACTACGTCTGCGCTCTCCCCGTCGAGCACGCGCGGCTGCTGTGGAGCCGCGAACTACGGGCGGCCGACCCCCAGTTGGCGCGCTGCGACAAGCTGCGCACCGACTGGATGACGGGCATCCAGTTCTATCTGACCGAGCGCACCCCCATCCTGAACGGTCATTTGAACTGCATCGACTCCCCCTGGTCGCTCACCGCCATCAGCCAGGCGACGCACTGGCCCGACCGCGACTTCCCCGCCGACTACGGGGACGGCGTCGCGGCCGACTGCCTGTCCGTCGACATCTCCGAGTGGGACAAGAGGGGCATCCTCTACGGGAAGACGGCGAAGGAGTGCACCCGGGACGAGGTCGCCAAGGAGGTGTGGGCGCAGCTGAAGGCCGCGCTGAACGACACGGGCAAGACGGTGCTCAAGGACAGCGCCCTGCACTCCTGGTTCCTGGACCCGGGCGTCGACGGCATCGGCACACCGCACCCCATCAACGAGGACGAGCTGCTCATCCACCCGGTCGGCACCCTCCACAACCGCCCGGACGCTGCCACCCGTATCCCCAACTTCTACCTGGCCGGCGACTACGTGACCGTCGACATCGACCTCGCCACCATGGAAGGCGCCAACGCGTCGGCCCGCCAGGCCGTCAACGCCCTCCTGGACCGCGAGGGCTCCGACGCCGAACGCTGCACCCTCACCCCGCTCTTCCGCGCCCCCGCGATCGAGGCGCTGAAGCGGCACGACCGCGTGCGGTACCGCCTGGGGTTGCGCAACGCGCTGGACCTGGGGTAGCCGGGCCACCGACAGCCCCCGTCCGGCGATCCACGTCCGGCGGTCCCCTGCGGCCCCCGGTGGCCTCGGCGCCGCCGGGGAGCCGCGCCCCTCATCCGTCCCTGAGCTGGTCGATCCCGGCCAGCACGTGGTCCGCGTAGGGGCGCACGCTCTCCCTTAGAGCGGTGTCCCAACGCTCCTCCGTGTAGAGGCTGTTGAGGTACAAGTAGCGGGCGTGCTCCAGTACGGGGGCGTGTTCCGGGGGCAGTCGGGCGAGAGCCCAGTCGGCGGCGGCGTCCTTCGAGCGGATCTCGCCGGTGGCGAGCGTGGACCAGACGCGGGCGAGGGTCAGTACGACGTTACGGGTGTCGTCCTCCAGCTCGTCCATGAGGCCGGGAAGGCCGGCCACGCTCGCCCGCACCAGGTCCGTGTGCGGTACGGGGTCCAGGAGCCGCGCCGGTGGCGGTCCCTGCAGCGGGTGGTCGCCGGCCAGCACCATCGTGAGCAGCAACGCCAGATCCGGCATGGGCTCAGCGCGGGGGAGTGCGCCGGTTTCGAACTCGTCCCGCAGCCACTCCCCGTACAGGAAGTCCCCTGTCGGTGGGTAGCGCCACGGCCGGACCTCGGACCGCACCACCACCGTCAGCTCGACCGGCCGCACCTCGGCCGAGAGCCCCGAGATCTCCAGCAGCCCTCCGGTCAGCGTGCGCCGTTCCCGCTCGTCCATCGCCCGCCGCGACACCACCAGTACGTCCACGTCGCTGGCAGGACGGAGCCCGCCGCGCACGGCCGAACCGTGCAAGTAGGCCCCCAATACCGCGTCCCCCAACACCCGGTCGACCAGCCCCACGACGGCACGCACCTGATCCATGGCCGTCAGTCTGGTCCCCCGTCCCCCGCGCACGCACAGGGGTTTCACCCCCGGCACCCGGTCTCCTCCACGGGGGCGGGGCCTACTCCTCGTCCTCGGGTTCGTCCGCGACGCGAACGGCCGCGATCCACAGCGGCAGGAGGCGCTGGACGACGAGGAGGGCGAGCCCTGTGGCGGCCAGAGGGACCGTGAGGGAGGCGAGGGAGGCGCCGGCGAGTGAGGCGACGAGGAAGGCGAAGAGCGCCGCGGTCAGCGCCCACCCTGTGATGCGGTGGGCGAAGGTGTGGACGGTGCCGCGTTCGGCAAGCTGGCGCTCGTCCAGGAGGCGCGTACGCAGTTCCAACAGTCCGCGGGTCATGGAATTGAGAAGGCCGGTCAGCGGGGTCCATACCATCATCGCGGCGACGAGAACGGCGAGCAGCCACGGGCGTGAGGCGGCGTACGCACCGATGACGGCCGCGAGGCCGAGCGCCGTGGTGGTGAGGTGCGCGGCGACTATGCGGCGCCGGGCGGCCCGGGTCGCGTGGTAGCCCTTGGTGCGCTGGTCGTTCATGGTTTTGAACGTCCACTTGTCGTAGCGTCCCCTGTCGGCCTTGTCGTAGCGCGTCGCGTTGGCGTTCATGCCGTGTTCCTCCCCGTTCGCTGTGTGTCGCTGTCCTTGCCGTAGACCTCGGCCGTGAGCGGGCGGAGCGGCTCCAGGGAGAACAGCGCCTCTACTGGCAGCTCGAAATGCGCGGCGATACGCAGCGCCATGTCGAGGCTGGGGTTGTACTGCCCGCGCTCGATGTACCCGATCGTCTGGTAGTGCGCCCCGACCGCCTCGGCGAGCTGCTGTCGCGAGACCTTCCGTTCGGCCCGCACAGCCGCCAGCCTGTTGTGCACGTGCTCGCTCATGTATAAGAAGTACTACATACGGCCGCAGGAACACAACATCCGCACACCGGTCGCTCACGCCACCCTCCGAGCGGTAGCGTCATCCGCATGAGTGAACAGGGGGCAGAGCGACGCCGGATACGGCCGGGACTGTGGATACCCGTGGCGGTGCTGGTCCTTGTGGGAGCCTCCGGCGTCGTCGCCCTCAACGCACAGGCGGGCGACGCCTGTTGGACGCCACCGCGCGCGACAGCACGTCTGGCGGACGACCCCGAACGCGCCACCCGCACCCTCGATCCGGGCCCGGACGCGGCGTCCCTCCCACCCGCTGACGAGAGCGCGGGAGAGGGAGGGGGCGAGGGAGGCCAGGGAGACGCCGAGAGCGACAGGTTGACGCAGCTCCTCGCCCAGGACCACTGGAACACCTGCGACGGCCCCTCCGGGTCCCACGTCATCGGCCGCATCCTGCTCGCCGCGACCACAGGAGCGAAGGCCGGGGAGGGCGCGAAGGCCGGGGAGGGCACCAAGGCCGACGGCGGCTCGAAGGCCACAGAGGGCGCGAAGGCCGGGGACGCGCGCGCCGTACGTCACACCCAGGCGATGTCCCGTGTCCTGCACGCGTCCGTGCGCACACTCGGCAGCGAGGAAGAGGCCGCGTTCCCCGCCGGGTTCAGGCCGTACGCGGCACGCCTGCTCTCCGGCTGGCCCGCGTCCGTGAACGAGGGCGTCAGCGGATACGCGCGGGAGGCCGGCGCCACCTTCGACAAGCGGAGCGACCAGGTGCGCGTCAACTTCTCCCATGACGACCGCAGTTCATCCGCTCTCAACACGGTGATCCAGGACCTCGCAGCCGACCCGGAGAGCTACGCCACGCTGTACGACGCGCTCCGCGCACAAGCCGCCGCCTCCCTGGACCCCGTGCACGGCGACGAGGCCGTGGTCGGAGGGAAGGCGAAGCGCGCCGACTCCGAGCGCACCGCCTTCTCGCGGCTGCAGACCGGCATGGACGGCATCGCCGTGCTCACGCACGCCCGCGACCGGCACCTCGCCGACGGAGACATCTCCGGAGCGGCTGCCTTCGACGCCGCCGTACTCCGCCACAGCCGGGGCGGCTACGCCGCTTCCGCGCGTCCCTCGGCCGCCGCGCACATACCCGAGAGCGCCGCCGAGCACCGCGCGCCCACGAAGTCGGCCGCTGCATGGGCCGTCGAGGGCGCAGCGGCGTCGGGCCACGGCAAGAAGGACGCCGCCGCCTGGTTCATGGACGGGCGACAGCAGTTGCGCCGTACGGTCGACCTGTGGATACGGGAACGCCACGTCCCCGCCCATGACGCCAACCGGCTGCGCGGCTCGCTCGACCACGGCTACCAGCTCACCATGAACCTGCGCGGCGGAGTTTCCTCGTCCCCCGGCCTCGGCTACTGAGAGCGGGACGTCGCCTGCGGGAGCCGGAACACCCCCAGCGGGAGCCGGGACGTTGCCTGCGGAAGCCGGAACACCCCTGCGGGAGCCGGGGCGTTGCCTGCCGGCCCCCGTACTCGGCGAGGCGGCCCAGGGCCCTAGCGGCGCAGCTCGGAGTCCCTCTCCCCCGGCACCTTCAGCCCGGCACATCCCTTCCGCTTCACCTGGTCCTTCGCGAACCGCGCGACCAGTTCGCGCAGCAGCTCGGCGCGCGCGCTCTTGGTCTTGGGCAGCCTGCCGTCCAAGACCTTGTATCCGTCCCCGTGCGCGTATCCCCAGTGCGCCGCGAAGCCCGCGTTCTCCCCGTCGCACCGCGCGGTCGCCCAGGCGTCGGAGGCGCCGGACAAGGGCGCGCGGCTGCCGTCCGCACGCAGGAAGTAGGACCTGTCGCCCGAGCCCATCTCCCCCGTACCGCCTGCCCAGTCGCCGTACCAGCTCGTCAGCTCCACGACCCGCTGTTCATCCCCGCCCGCCTTGTCCGCCCCGCCCACGACGGACAGCGTGCAGCGGCCCACGGGCGCCTCGTCGGAGACGGCGACGCGTACCTTCGCGTCCCGCGCCTTCCCCAGGAGGCTGGTGTCAGCCAGCGCACCACAGGCGGTGCCTTGCGCGCGGGAACGCGGGATCTCCTTGCCCTCGGTGGCCACGGCGTCCTTCTTGGGCGCGGGAAGGGGCTTCGCACCGCAACCGAGCTTGTCCGAGGCGTCGTTGGCCATCGTGACGGCCATCCTGAGCAGCGCGGCTTCCTGGTCGCTACGGGAGGCGAACGGCACCCATGTAGTGGCCAGCATGCGCCGGGGCTGCCCGTCGAAGTCCTTGCCCAGGCGCGGGCACTTCGGCATCAGGTGGATGTCGCCGTTGTCACTCGCGAACCCGGGCAGTCCTCCGGGAAGCACCTTCTGCGGCTGGTACTCCTTACCGATCCGGGACAGCTCCTGGCGCTGGTCGGCGGGGCGCGTATAGGCGTTCACCGAGACGACCACCTTGCCGTCGGTGTTCTCCAGGAGGCACCGGTACTGCCCCAGGTCCCGGCTGTGGAACGCCTTCTCGCCCTCCAGCCGCAGATCCGTACGCACCGTGTCCAGCTCGCCGCGCGGGAGTTGCCCGTCGCAGGCCCGCCGCGCCAGCCACTCGTCCTTCACGGGCTCCCGTACGAGCACGGCAACCAGCGCGAGTACGACCACCACCAGCCCGGTGACCAGCAACGCCTTCCGATGCCGGTGCCTCCACTCCCCCACCCGCGCCCCCACGAAGCACTCCCCCTCCACGCCAACCCAGCAACACAAGCCCCCCACACCCCAACCGCAAGCCCCTCGTTCTGTCCAGTCCTCCCCCGCCGGCCCCACACCTCGCTACTCTCGCCCGGTGCCTCTCCTCCACCGCTTACGTCACACCACCCGCCGCACACGGCTCGCAGCACGCGTCGTTCACGCCACCGCGCTCGTCCTGGGCGAGGGCCGGGAGATGAAAGCCGACTTCCCTGTGGGCCTCAGCCCGTACGTGGCACGGATCTTCGCGGAGTACATAGGCGATGTATGCCAGGCCGCGGTCTATGGCGGTGCACACAGCTGGGAGCACCCGACAGCCACCGACGAGGAGGCCGGGGGCCTCGCGCACAACTGGATGGCCCCGTTCCCGCGCGGGGACGACGTCCATGTGACCTTCAGCGAGACGAGCGCGAGCGGACAGCCCCGGTTGGAGAACGTGATCACACGCCGCCCAAAACTTCAGACTCCTCAGCCACCGGGGCACCGTATCCCGGCTCGCACACACGTGCGCCGCCTTTCCCCCAGCGGGGACAGGCGGCGCACGGTACTCGGTACTCGGTGGACACTCAGTGGGAGTGGGTCTCAGCGAGCGGGGTCACTCCCACTCGATGGTGCCCGGGGGCTTGCTGGTGACGTCCAGCGTGACGCGGTTGATCTCCGCGACCTCGTTGGTGATCCGCGTCGAGATACGGGCCAGCACGTCGTACGGAAGCCGCGACCAGTCGGCGGTCATCGCGTCCTCGGACGAGACGGGCCGCAGCACCACCGGGTGCCCGTACGTGCGCGCGTCGCCCTGGACACCCACGCTGCGCACATCGGCGAGCAGCACGACGGGGCACTGCCAGATGTCGCGGTCGAGACCGGCGGCCGTCAGTTCCTCGCGGGCGATGGCGTCGGCCTCGCGCAGCAGGTCGAGCCGCTCGCGGGTGACAGCGCCGACGATACGGATGCCGAGTCCTGGGCCGGGGAACGGCTGCCGCTGGACGATCTCGTCGGGGAGGCCCAGCTCCTGGCCGACCATCCGGACCTCGTCCTTGAACAGCTTGCGCAGCGGCTCGACGAGTTGGAACTCGATGTCCTCGGGAAGGCCGCCCACGTTGTGGTGCGACTTGATGTTGGCGGTACCCGTGCCGCCGCCCGACTCGACCACGTCCGGGTAGAGGGTGCCCTGCACCAGGAAGGCGACGGGCTCGTCGCTGGGTGCCTCGGCGACGATCTCGGCCTGCGCCGCTTCGAAGACCCGGATGAACTCCCGGCCGATGATCTTCCGCTTCTGCTCGGGGTCGGAGACCCCGGCCAGCGCGGCCAGGAAGCGCTCGGAGGCGTCCACGACCTTGAGCTGAACGCCCGTCGCCGCGACGAAGTCCTTCTCGACCTGCTCGGTCTCGCCCTTGCGCATCAGTCCATGGTCGACGTACACGCAGGTGAGCTGCGTGCCGATCGCCTTCTGCACCAGCGCAGCCGCCACGGCCGAGTCCACACCGCCCGAGAGCCCGCAGATGGCGCGCTTGCCGCCGACCTGTTCGCGTACGGCCTCGACCTGCTCGTCGACGATGCTCGCGGTCGTCCAGGAGGGGGCCAGCCCCGCACCCCTGTAGAGGAAGTGCTCCAGCTCCTGCTGCCCGAACGTGGTGTGCATCACCTCGGGGTGGTGCTGGACGCCGTACAGCTTCCGCTCGTCGTTCTCGAAGGCGGCGACCGGGACCATGGAGCTGGAGGCGGTGACCGTGAAGCCCTCGGGAGCCGCCGAACAGGCGTCGCCGTGGGACATCCACACCTGCTGTTCGGCCGGCGTGCCCTCGAAGAGGGTGGAGGACACCTTGGAGACGGTGAGGTCCGTACGCCCGTACTCCCGGCTGCCGGTGTTGTCGACCGTGCCGCCGAGTGTCACCGCCATGAGCTGGAAGCCGTAGCAGATGCCCAGGACCGGGACGCCGGCCTCGAAGATGTCGCGGTCGATGGAGGGGGCGCCCTCCGAGTACACGGAGGCGGGGCCACCGGACAGGATGATCGCCTTGGGGTTCTTGGCGAGCATCTCGGAGGCGGGCATGGTCGAGGGAACGATCTCGCTGTAGACCCTGGCCTCGCGCACACGGCGCGCGATGAGCTGGGCATACTGCGCGCCGAAGTCGACGACGAGGACGGTGTCCGGGACGGTCTCGGACGGTGTGGGAGCCACGAAGCTGCCTTTCGGCGGTGAAGCGGGGGTGTACTCCCGATGATAACGGTGCCGGGAGCGCCACCGGACGGGGCCGGACTTGGCCCCCGCTGCGAGCGGGGGCATACTGGCCCGCATGTTCTCGCACACGACCTTCTGGTTTACCTATGGCACCGGCCCGACCGGCTGCCATGGTCGTCCTGTGTGAACCACTGACACGCGACTTATCCAGGCGCCCCGGGCCGATGGCCCGGGGCGCCGGTATGTTCGCTCCTGGGCCGCCACGGTTCGTGGGCTCCGCGACCCAAGGAGCAGCCGACATGAACACCACCGCAGCCACCAGCGCCGGCAACGGCACCGCCACCAGGACCGGCGCCGGAACCCACGCCGCAGCAGCGGGCACGGCCGGCGCGCGTACCGTCCAGGACCGCGCTTCCCGTGGCGATACGGACGGCGCCGCCAAGGGCGATACGGACGGTGCCCCGGGCACAGGCAACGACGAGAACGGGGCAGCCGCACCCCAGGACGCCGAGGCGCTGATCGCGGGTGAACGCGTCCGCATCGACCAGCTCGACGCGCGCATCATCTGGCTCGTACGCGAGCGGCTGGAGCTCTCCGAGAACATCCAGCGCATCCGTATCGAGTCCGGCGGCAGGCGCGTGCACCTCTCCCGCGAGATGGAGATCCTCGACCACTACAGCACCGAGCTGGGACGCCCGGGCCGCGACCTGGCCATGACGCTCCTGGGCCTGTGCAGGGGGCAGTAGGGCAGGGGCAAGTAGGGCATGGGCGGCAGGGCAAGGGGGCAGCGGAGACGCTGTCGGAGGGCGGCAGACGCCCGGCAGAGGGCAGCAGAGGGCAGGAGGCGCCGGGGGCGGGGCCTCCTCACCCGTACGGCGCGTGACCGGCCAGGACGGGCTTCGTTGGACGGGGTGTCCCTGACGACTGCCGGGCGCCCGGCGGCGAAGGGGGCGGCGTCATCGGAGCGATGAGACGCCCGCTCTCCCCGTGAGGGGAAGTCGGCGGCGTCGTGGGACCTCGCTCCGGTGCTGTGACCGGACGGCAGGGGACAGCAGCCCGGTCACGACAGCGGCCGGTCCCGGGGACGCTCAGGACCGGCCGCTCCGCGGAACCCCACCCCGCTCATCCCAGGCCCGCCGGTTCATCTCTCCGGCCCGCCAGGTCACCTCTCCGGCCCGCCGGTTCGCCTCCCCCTGCCGCCCGTTCAGGCCCTCGGATCGCCCGCTCAGGGCCCTTGTGCCGACGGCTTCCGACCGAGTGCTGAGACGTCTGCACCGACTCCGTCGAAACGGTTGCGCAGCATGAGGCGCATCCACCACGATGCAGAGAGGGAAAACCCCTTACCACTCACGGCAATTGGTACGTCCCGGCAGACCCCTGTCAGTCCCGGCAGCCTTCTGCCATTGGTCGAACCAATCCAGCGGCGCTACCCCCCGGCGCCGCCCTTCAGCACGGGCGCTGCCCTGACGCCTGTGCTGACCGCCAAGGGCCCCGCGGCTGCCGCCACCCACCCGGCCGGCATCCCGGGGCCCTTCGCTGTGTTCACACGAATCGCTGTGTTCACACGAAGGCGCGTGGGCGACCGTGCCCAGGACGTGGCAACTCCGTCCCGGAAAACGGGTTTTCGGGTCTCCTACAACCCTTCCCTTTCCCCGCGGGTCTCGATGATCGCAAAGCGCACGGCCACAGCACCGGCCCCCGGACGACTCCACGGATGACCAGGCCCCCCACCGCTACGGCCCTCGTACGACCAAGACCCAGAGAGGGCTTCATGAAGCTCTGCCGCGTATACGCCACCGTCGCCACGACGGCGGTTCTCGCCCCCGCAGCTCTGCTCGCGGCGCCCGCCGCCTACGCCGCACATGCCGCACATGCCGCACATGCCGACACGGTGAGCGTGGCAGCGGGCAAGCCGTCCGCGACCGGGGGACCACCGGAGGCGCCGGTTCCCAGCACCGCGCCGTCCGGCCCGGCCCCCACGCCGGGCGGACCCGGTACGGCGCCGGGTGAGAAGCCGGACGAGCCCGCGTCCGGGCGCCCGGACGCGGGCACCGGCGAACAGCCCGGCGAGGCGGCGGAGGGGCCCTCGCAGGAGAGCGGAGCCGGGGAGAAGACCGGGGAGCCCTCCGAGCCGCAGGACGGCACGGGACCCACGGAGGAGACAGAGCACGCGGACGACACAGAAGGCACGGGCGGCACAGAAGGCACCGGCGACGCAGAGGGCGCAGAGAACGCGGACGAGTGCGCCGACGACGAGATCGCCGAGGACCCCGAGCTGAGCACCACGCTCAACGGGCTGCCCTCCAAGGTCGTTGCGGGCAGCGGATACCACGCGTTCACCTACGAGGTGGTCAACAGCTCCGACCGCGCCTACAAGCGCGTCGACTTCGGCCTCTTCGCCGGGACCGTGCACGGCGAGGACCTGGAGCACACCGGCCGCCATCTCACGCTCCAGTTCAAGGACCCGGCCACCGGTGACTGGGAGCCGATCTCCACCGACGACCACGACGAGGACGCGGGCTACGTCGGCTTCACCGATGTGCGCCCGCACGAGACGGTCTCCCTCGACCTGCGCCTCGATGTCGCCAAGGAGGCGCCGGACGGGCTCGGTTTCGCGCTCAGCCTCGGCGCGTACGTCGACGAGAACGGTGCGTGCTACTTGTCGACGGGTGGCTACTACGAGTTCGACGTTCTGAAGGCGAGCGCGCGACCGGGCCGCATACCGAGCGCCGCGCCGCGGAACCACGCACCACAGGGCGTCGCCAAGAAGCCGTTGCGCGTGAAGCCCATGGGCGACAGGAAGTTCTCCCCGACGGGCCGCCTCGCCGAGACCGGCTCCTCCGACGTACTGCCGCTCTTCGCGCTGGCGGGCGCCGCCGCCGTGGCCCTCGGCGCCGGCGCGGTGTTCGCGGTGCGCCGCCGCAGGACGGACGGCGCGCGGGTGTAGCGCGGTCCGGCCTGGCGGGAGCGCCGCGCTCGGCTGATGGCCGCCTTGCTGGTCGCCTTACTGGACGCCTTCGTCCTCCGTGGACGCGGGCGGTACGGACGGCACCGGCAGCAGCGGCAGCCGCAGGGCACCGAACGCGTCCTCGGGGACGGCGGGTTGGCGCGGGGGGACGGGTTCCAGCCGTTGGTACGGGGTGTTCTGTGGGGGGCGGGGGTCGGTCTCGTTCTTGTTGGGCCACAGGGACATGGCGCGTTCGGCCTGTGCGGTGATGGTGAGGGAGGGGTTCACGCCGAGGTTGGCGGAGACGGCTGAGCCGTCCACGACGGAGATGCCGGGGTGGCCCCACAGGCGGTGGTAGGGGTCGATGACGCCGGAGTCCGCCGTGTCGCCGATGGGGCAGCCGCCCAGGAAGTGCGCCGTGAGCGGGGTGCCCATCAGTTCGCCCACATTGGTGCCCGCGAAACCGTTGATCTCCTCGGCGAGGATGCCGGCGGCCTCGGCGCCCTCGGGTATGTGCACGGGGTTGGGCGCTCCGTGGCCCTGGCGGGCCGTGAGCAGGCCCTTGCCCAGGCCCTTGTCCTTGCGGTAGGTCGTCAGGGAGTTGTCGTGCGTCTGCATGACCAGACCGATGATGACCCGTTCCGACCACTTGCGTGCCGACAGGGAACGCGCGAAGAGGCCGGGATGGCGAACGCAGTTGACGAGGTGCGCCAACCAGTCCGGGAGCCCGGTGCCCTGGGGAACCTGGAGCGTGGTGAGCGCGCTCATCGAGTTCGAGCCCTTGCCGTAACGGACCGGCTCGATGTGCGTGGTCGCGTTCGGGTGCACGGACGAGGTGATGGCCACACCCTTGGTGAAGTCCAGCTCGGCGTCCTTGCCCCACTTCTTGCGGTAGCGCCCGGGAACGGTCTGCGCGCCCACCAGTGCTTCGGAGTTGGTACGGGTCAGCTCGCCCAGCCGCGCGGACAGCCGGGGCAGGGTGCCCGCGTCGCGTACACGGTGCAGAAGGGTCTGGGTGCCGTACGTTCCCGCCGCGAGCACCACATGACGCGCACGCAGGACACGCGGCTTCTCCCTGCGGTACCGGCGCGGCCCGTCCGTCCTGACGGTCGCCACCTCGTACCCGGCCCCCGCACCCTCGGCTCCCGCACCGGGGCCGGGTCCGGCCCCGGGTTGCGGGGCCCGCTCGCGGATGCCGACGACCGTGGTCATGGGGTGGATGACGGCACCGGCCTGTTCGGCCAGGTACAGGTAGTTCTCGTTGAGCGTGTTCTTGGCGCCTCTGCGGCAGCCCGTCATGCACTCACCGCACTCCACACAGGCCGTACGCGCCGGACCCACGCCACCGAAGTACGGGTCGGCAACGGTGCCGCCCGGCCGCACCCGCCGCCCGTCCCCGTCCTGACCGTCACCGAAGAAGACACCCACCGGCGCGAGATGGAAACTCTCACCGCACCCCATACGCTCGGCGGCGGCCTTCAGATGCACGTCCGAGGGCGTCGTCGTCGGATTGAGCCGCACCCCCAGCATGCGCCGCGCCTGGTCGTAGAACGGGGCCAGCTCTGCCTGCCAGTCGGTGATGTGGCCCCACTGGCGGTCCTCGAAGAACGGCCTGGGCGGCACATAGAGCGTGTTGGCGTAGTTCAGCGAGCCGCCACCCACCCCCGCACCCGCCAGGATCATGACATTCGCCAGCAGATGGATGCGCTGGATGCCGTACAGGCCCAGCGCGGGCGCCCACAGGAAGTTCTTCAGATCCCAGGAGTTGCGGGGCAACTCCTCCCGCGAGAAGCGCCGGCCCGCCTCCAGCACACCGACCCGGTAGCCCTTCTCGGTCAGCCGCAGCGCCGAGACCGCACCACCGAACCCCGAACCGACCACCAGCACGTCATAGTCATACGGCTCGTCCGAGCCGGAATCCGTCCGTTTCCGGGCAGGGCTGGTCTGGGACACGGGGGCCTCCGGTTCGACGCTGAACGGTACGGACGGTGCTGGCGTGGGGTGGGGCCGGGGGTGCGCGGGGGACGGGGGTGGGCGGACAGGGCGCTCAGGGAGAGCGGGCGGAGAGGGTGCGGCGGATCAGCGGAAGCGCAGCGTCTTCAGCGCCTTGAGCGAACGGGACATGAAGGCCGCGTACTTCTCGTCGTCCATCCCGAGGGACGGCGCCATCGGCAGCACGCGCTGATGCGCGACGGTCTGCGGCTCGGTGTACTTCAGGATGCCCTCGGACCCGTGCCGCCGTCCCAGGCCCGAGTCGCCCATGCCGCCCATGGGCGCCTGCGCGCTGCCGTAGGCCGCCGCATAGCCCTCGTTGACGTTGACGGTCCCGGTACGCAGCCGCGAGGCGATCTCACGGGCCCTGGCACCACTGGTGCTCCACACGCTGGAATTGAGGCCGTACGGGGACGCGTTGGCCAGCTCGACCGCCTCGTCCACGTCCGAGAAGCGGTACAGGGAGACGACGGGCCCGAAGGTCTCCTCGCCGCACACGGCCATCGGTGACTCGACGCCCTCCAGCACGGTCGGCTCGTAGAAGAGCGGGCCTATGTCGGGGCGTGCCCTGCCGCCCGCGAGCACCTTGGCGCCCTTCTCCGCCGCCTCCTCGACGTGCCGGGTGACGGTGTCGAGCTGCCGCTGCGAGACGAGCGAGCCCATGTCGGCGCCGTAGGCGAGCGCCGTACCCAGGCGCATCGCGCGCGTACGGGCGAGGAAGCGCTCCAGGAAGGCGTCGGCGACGGACTCGTGGACGTAGAGCCGCTCTATGGAGATGCACAGCTGGCCGGCCGACGAGAAGGCGCCGCGCACGGCACCTGCCGCCGCCTTGTCGAGGTCGGCGTCCTCCAGTACGAGCATCGCGTTCTTGCCGCCCAGCTCCAGCGAGCAGCCCACGAGACGGGCCGCAGCGCGCTGTGCGACCTCGCGCCCCGTACGGGTTGAGCCGGTGAACGACACATAGTCGCCGCGGTCGGCGACCTCGGGGCCCACAACGGGGCCTTCACCTATGACGACCTGCCACACGCCCTCCGGGAGGCCCGCCTCGATGAGCAGCCTGCGCGCCCACAGCGCGGTCAGCGCGGTCTCGGTGTCGGGCTTCATCACGACGGCGTTCCCGGCGGCGAAGGCGGGCAGCGCGTCGCCGACGGACAGCTCGAACGGGTAGTTCCAGGGCGCGATCTGCCCCACCACACCGCGCGGATGGCGCAGTTCGGTGACCTTGGTGAGGGTCGGTATCGCGCCCGTGTGCCGCCTGGGACGCAGATACGAGGCCGCCTTGCGCCCGTAGTGCCGCGCGGCGACCGCGACCGCCTGGACCTCCTCGTGCGCGTGCAGCCGTGCCTTGCCCGTCTCCAGCTGGATCAGGTCCAGTACCTCGGACTGGCGCTTGAGCACCAGGTCGTGGAAGCGCAGCAGGACGGCGGCGCGCTGCCGTACGGGCGTCGCGGCCCAGGAGCGCTGCGCCGCGCGCGCGGCGCCGAAGGCCGCGGCGACGTCCTCCGGTGTGGACTCGGGCAGTTCGGCCAGTACCTCGCCGGTGAAGGGCGTGTGACTACGGGTCGTTCCGCTGCCCGTGACGCCCCGGGTGAGGTCGGCGACGAGGGACGGGGTGACCACGTCCGCCGCCGTGCGCGCTCCGGCGGGCACCGGAGCGACCGGGTTCCCGCGGTCCGAGGTGCCGGGGGTGAGGCTGGTGCTCTCCTGCGTCTCCGTCATGCGTTCGAGAGTACGACTCCCGGCGCCGACTCGTATACCCAGCGGTAACCGCTTTTCACTGAATCCGCCAGTAATCACTGGCAGACAGCAATCACCGGCGGAGCCCCCGGCCCCAGGGCGCGAACCCCGGGGCTCCAGGCCGCGGCCCAAGGCCCCCTGCCCCCGGCACCCGACCCGTCACAGTTCCTTGATCTTGAGGGTCTTGACGGCCTCTTCGAAGATCCGCTCCCCTTCCTTGCGGTCACCGCCCCTGGCGGGCATGTCGACCACCAGCCGCCAGCGCTCGTCGTCGGGGTTGACGTAGACCAGCTCGTGCCGGCGCAGATAGGGCCCCTGTGGTCCCGATGCGCCGTCGGGGACTTCCTTGTAGGTCGTCCTGACGATGGCCGCCTTCTTGCCCTGGTGCACGACCTCGTCCTCCACGGCGGACCTCACCCTGCCCATGGTGTCGCTGTACTGGACCTCCGCGCCGTCCTCGTAGTAGTCCTTCCAGGAGTTGGCCTCCTCAAGGGAGTTGCCCTTGATGTTCTCGGCCGAGCGCGTCAGCTGGATCGTGAAGTCGTCGCCGGGGTCGGTGAAGGTGACCTCGTTCTGCTTGGCGCTGCGTTCGAAATCGCCCGGCACGGCGAGCGTCGCCCCGACGCGCTTGCTCTCGTCGCGCGTCTTCCAGCCGTCCGGCAGTCGCTCGCCCGTCAGCACGAGGAGCAGCGTCACCGCTGCGGCCAGCGCCACCACCGCACCCCCGGTGCCGAACTGCCATGCGCGGCTGGTGCGCATCCGCGCCCCGTAGCCGCGCGCCATGCGCCGTACGGCGTTGTCGGCTGCCGGGTCGCGCACCGCCTTGAGCTGCTGCTGAGGCGGACGCGCCACGTCCATGAGCGTCTGCCTGACCTCCTGCGCGTCGGGGCGCAGCCCTGGTTCCTTGTTCAGCAGCCGAGTGAGCAGCATGCCGAAAGCGCCGGAGGAACTGAGCGCGCGCGTGGGCCGCTGCGGCTCGGCCGAGAGCACCGCCTGGAGCGTGGCGGGCGAGTTGGAGCGGCGAAAGGGCGAGACACCCTCCGTCGCCGCGTACAGGACCACACCGAGCGACCACAGGTCCGACTCGGGCCCGGGGCGCTGCCCCAGCACGCGTTCCGGCGCGACGAACTCGGGCGAGCCCACAAAGGCCCCCGTCTCCGTCAGCCCCTGCTCGCCCTGCACCTGCGCGATCCCGAAGTCACTGAGCACCACGCGGTCGTACCGTCCGAGCAGCACGTTGTCCGGCTTCACATCGCGGTGCAGCACGCCCTTCCCGTGCGCGGCGTCGAGCGCGCCCGCGACCGCGAGGCCGATACGGGCCGCCTCGCGCACGTCGACGGTGCCCTCCTGGAGCACATCGGCGAGCGAACGCCCCTGGACCAGCTCCATCACGATCCAGGGCTGTCCGTTCTCGATGACGACGTCATGGATGGTGACGACGGACGGGTGCTCGATGCGCGCGGCCGTACGGGCCTCGCGGCGCATCCTCTCGTACATCGTCTGCCGCTCCCGCTCGACCAGGTGGCCGGGCAACCGGGGCTCCTTCACGGCGACATCGCGGTCCACCACCTCGTCGTGCGCGCGCCACACGGTGCCCATACCGCCGTGTCCCAGGCGGGACATGAGGCGGTAACGGCCCCCGACGAGGCGTTCCACGCCCGGTTCGCCCTCAGCGGCAGCGGGCCCCTGCGCGACATCTGGCTGTACGGCTGCCTGTGTGGGCTCGTAGCCGGCCGGCACGCCCTGCGCCCGGCCCTGCTGCGGCACGCCGGGCGGCTGCAACCCGTAGCTGGTCGGCTCGCCCGACCTGTCCCCCTGGTTCGTCATGCCCCAGCATTACCCTCTGAAGCGGTCCCGTTGCCAGCACGTTCACGCTCCTGTGACACCAACGGGCCCGTAGCCACACGTAGATGGCCGCCACGGAGCCGAAATGACGCTTACCTGCGGACACTTCCGTCAAGGGAGAAGCGACCCATAAGGCCGGCATCTCCGGCCGCTTCAGCCGCGCGTCACCCTGTAGGTGTCCGCGACGGATTCGAAGTGCTGGTCGACCTCGGACTTGCGTGCCTCGGAACCGACGACGAGGAGCACGTGGTAGCGCCCGTCGAGGATCAGCGCGCGGTTGCGCGCGTACACCTGGCGCCCGCCGTCCTTCCACTTGAACGTGCCCTCGGCCATCGCCGTGTCCCCCACGTCGATACGCCGCAGACCGCCCGTGCCCGCCCAGTCGGAGGCTCGGTAGGCGGCCAGCTCCGGCTCGTCCTCGCTCTGGTACGTCATCGGGTCCTTGCCGTACTTCTTCGTACTGTCGCGGCCCTTGACGACGACCATCTCGACCTCGCCGCCGTTGTAGCGCACCTGGCCGCGCCCGTTGGCCGAGCGGCGGTCCCACGCCTCGGGGACGGCGACCTGGAAGCCCTCCGGGTCCCTGCTGGTCTTGTACCCCTTGGGCGCCTCCGCCGGCTTGCTCTCCCGCGGTCCGGTGCCGGACGAGGACGTGCCGTCACCCTTGCCCTTGCCCTCGCCCCCGGGGTCCTCGGCCTCGTCCCGCGACCCCTTGTCCTCCCGGCCCTCGCCGTCCCGCCCTTCACCGGAAGCGCCCGGCTCGTCGGGCACCACGACGGAGCCCTTCTGCGCTCCCTGGCCCTCGCCCTGCTTGGGCATGAACCACATCGCGTACATCACGGCTGCGGCCATCCCGAGCAGGACGAGACCCACCACCAGCCGGCCCAGTCGGCGCGGGCTGCCCGCGCGTGCCCGCTTGTGCGGCCCGGCGGGCTCATGGTGCGGCTCGTGCTCGGCAGCGCTCCCGTACTGCGGGCGCTCAGGGACGGCCGGGCGCTTCTGCCGCCTGCGCCTGCGGCTGCGCACCAGTTCGCCGCGCCGCCGCACGATCGGCAGCCTGCGCGGGTCGGCGGGCTCACCCGGCTCCAGCGAGGGCGGCGCCGTCACGGTACGCAGCCCCACCTCCGGCTCCGGTGCCGACCTTATGAGCGAGCGGAGCCACCCGCGCAGCTCCTCGAAGTCGGGCCGCTCCGTGGGGTCCTGGCGCATCAGCGACTCGACGACGGGCCGCAGCGGACCGCAGTCCTCGGCGAAGGCGGGCGGCTCGGCGCACACCATCTGCACCAGCTCGGCCGCGCTGTCCTCCGGATACGGCGCGTGCCCCTGTACGGAACGGAAGAGCAGGGCGCCCAGCGCCCACAGGTCGGCCGCCGGCCCCACGGGGGGTGCCAGCCGCCAGTTCTCGTAGACGGGTCCCGCCTGCTCGGGCGCCCACCGCTCGGTGACAGGTCCCACGACCGTCATACGGGTGTGCCGCGCGCGCTCGGCCGCCAGCGCCGTCGTGGGGCCCCTGTAGCGGCCCTCGTACGCCTCGCCGCCCCAGGGCCGCTCGTGTCCGCCTGTCGCCCCGTGCCCGGCGTGCCCGGCCCACTGCCCGGCGCCGTCACCGGGTTCGTCAGGGGCGTCATAACCCTCTGCTGCCTCGTACGGCTCGTAGGAGTCGTACGGCTCGTCCCAGGGGTGTGCACGCTCCTGCGGGTCCTCGGCGGGCGCTTCGAAGATCCGGAGACCCGCGTCGCCCGACCCTCGCCCGTCCCCGGCCGGCCGGTCGCTTCCGGTCGGCTGATCGTTGCCGGGCGGCCGGTTCTCCGGCGCCCGGTCGTCAGCTGCCGCCCCTGTGCTCCAAGCGGCGGGAATGCTGCGGCGGTTGCTGCCCCGGGCGCCGGGCAGCGCCGTGGGCCCCGGCGCGCTTCCTGCCGGAAGCTGCCCGTACGGTCCCGCGGCTCCTGGCCCGTACACCTCGTCGCGCCCGATTCCCCGCACGCCGCCGTCCACCGCGTCGGGCAGTACCTCGTCCTCGTCCGAGGGCAGCCAGCGCACGTCGTCATCGAGCGCGCGCCCCGGGCCGCGCCCGTCAGCGCCGTGCTGCCCCTGGTCGCCGCCCGGAGCCGTTGCCCACCAGTCGGCCGCGGGGCCGTTCGTGCCCTCGTCGGCGGAACGGCGCTCGCTGTCACGGGACTCGGCGGCGGCACGCTGGGTGCCCGCGCGGTACGCCGCGATGGCGCCGCGCCGCGCGGCACGCGCTGAGGCGTCCCCTGAGGCCCCTTCGGCGCCCCCGGCCGCTCCCGCCCCTCCGATCCGCCCGGTCACGCCCGGCGCACCCGTCGTTCCGTAACCGTGCGCCACGGGCGCCTGCGGACCGCCGGGCCCCGGCCTGCCGCCCCGGCCCTGCGAAGGAAGGCTGTGCGGTCCTGGCCCAGGTCCCGCACCCGGCCCCTGACCCGGTCGGCCTCGCTCGTTCTCGCCCTCGTCCGGGTCCACGCCCTCGAACCCGAAGATGCCCCGGCTGCGCGCGTCGCCTCCCGCCGGACGGCGCCCCGGCACCCCGCGTACGGGAGGTCCGCCCCAGCCGGCGCCGTCCGCGCGCGAACCGTCCTCACGGGGGCCCTCGTCGGACGGGTGGACCTCACGCGGCCCGTCGTGGCGCGGGTCGAAACCCTCCGGCAGCGGCTGCCCGGTGAACGTCGCCGGCCCACGCGGCACTTGCGTCTGCTGCACCTGCGTGTACGGGCCATGCGCGCCCGGCCCCTGCGCGACGGGGCCGCCCCGCGCCTCCCGCCTGGCCGCGAACGCCGCGCCCGGCTCGCCCGATCCGGCCCGGCCGCTTCCTGGTCCCCGATCCGCACCGGAACCGGAGCCGGAATCGGCGCCGGTAGCACGCGGATCGGCGCCGTAGCCAGGAGCCTGGCCCTCGTCGGGTCCCAGATCGCCGTGGGGGCCCGGCCCCGGCGCACCCGGGGCACGGACGCCGCCCAAGGGCTGCGGCTGGGCACTCCCCGGCTCGGGCAACGGGTCGTAGCCGCACAGAGCTTCCTCGGCGGCACCCACCGCGAGCCCCGTAAGCAGCGCCCGCCCGTCCTCACAGATGAGGACGGTGCGGGCGGTGACGTTCCGGTGTGCCCAGCCGTGCGCGTGCACGATCCGCAGGGCAGCCAGTAGATCGGCCCCTATCTCGGCCGCGCGGTGCGCACCAAGTGGTCGTTCGGCCAGTAGCGCCGCAAGTGGCCTCGCGGGCACGAGTTCGCTGACGATCCACAGCCCGTCGCCCTCGACGAACACGTCGAAGACCTGGTCGAGCCGCGGGTGGTCGGGCACATGGGAGGCGGCGAGCGCGGCGTCGACCGCGCGGCGCACCACGGGGTCGGCCGGCCTGCGCGTGGCCCGCCCGAGAGAGCCGCGCACCCCGCCGGCGCCGACGTCACCCTGGCGGTGGTCGTCCCCGACGACCTCGGCCTCGACCACCTCGGGCAACGGCACCTGGCGTACGAGTACTTCCTGACCGCTGGCGGTGTCCCATGCGGTGGTCTCGGCGAGTTCGTACTCCTCGGAAGGAGGGCGCGGCAGGCGATAGCGATCGGCGAGCAGCCGCCCCGCGTATCCCGCGTAGTCCTCCACGACGCCTCCCCACAGCGCGCGAGACCGTCGGTTTCCGTTCCTACTCCGCCTCATTGCGGATGCTTACGGTCTGCGGTCTTTCACGATACGTGCCAAAACCGCCCGGCGTGGTCCTACTGGGCACTCGGTCCGTACGGCCGGCACGTGGGCCTCTAGGCCCTTCCCCCGAAGACGCGGTCCGGAACCGCCCTCATCCGGTCGGCTTGAAGGTCTTGAACGCCGTCTGCCGCAGCGTCTTGCACGCCTTGTCCTGCCAGCCACCGGCCTTGCAGGTGATCATGATCGCGTAGCCGCGCTTGTTGTCCACCTTGAAGCCGCGGTTGAGGACGCGCTCCTTGCCGCCGTCGCCGTTCCGGGTGAACTCCCAGTCGGCGACCGTCGGATAGCCGCGCCAGCCGACCGTCTTGATGCCCAGCCCCTTGTAGCCGGGGCTGCTCCCCCTGACGTTCGGCTCCGATCCGCGCCAGGCACCGGCGGCGTCGTCCAGCGGGCTGCTGTTGAAGTCGATCTGGATCCTAGGATAACCGCCGCCGGGCGCCGAGTACTTGCCGCCGGAGTTCTGCCCCGCGATCCCGGTGCGCTTCCAGCCGCCGGGCAGCGCCATGGAGAAGTGGAACCTGCCGTCGGTGACCTTGGCGTAACCGCCGGGCAGAGCGGGCTTCTCCGGCTTCTTCGCCGCCTCGTCCTGCTTGTCGGGCTTCTCGCCGTCCTTCTGGTCACCGGAACCGGAGCCGCCGTCCTGACCGCTCTTGTCCTCCTGGCCGCCCTTGTCGCCCTTGCCGCTGCCGGCCCCGTCGGCAGCGCCCTCGCCGGAGGAGGAGCCCTTGCCCGAACCGCCTTCCTTGTCATCGCCATTGGCCACGGCGGCGATCAGCGCGATCACGACGACGAGGGCGAGAACGGCGGCAATCCCTATGGCGAGCACCCGGCGCGGAATCCCCTTCCGCAGCTCGGGCAGCTCCCGCAGGTCGCGCAGCGAGGTGATCGCGTCGCTGCCGCCGCTCTCGGGCGGCAGCGCTCTGCTGCCGCTGCCACCCGTGCCGACCGGCTGTTCACCCGAGCCGTGCCTGCCTCCGGCGCCCGTCCGGGCGCCGGCGGCGCCGGTGCCGGAAGTGCCGGTTCCGCCAGGTGTCGAGGTGCCGGGGCCTGTGGCGCCGGCGCGCTGCGGCTGCCCTTCGGGGCCCTTCCGGAACGAAGGCGTGGCCGAGGGCGGGCTGGAGGGCACCGGCGGCACGACGGGTGGCGCCGAGGCTGCGGAAGAGGCGGAAGCGCCGCTCCTGGCGCCGTCGCGCCTGCCGCCGGCGTGCGCACCGCCGGAGGAGCTACCCCTTCCGGTCCTGCCCGTACCGGATCCCGCACGGTTGCCGTTGCCGTTCCTGTCGCCTGTCCCGTTGCCGTTCCGGTCCCCGGTGCCGGAGCCGTTGCCCGTGCCGGAGCCGCTGCCCGCAGCCCCCGCGCCGGCTGCGCCCGCCGCGTTCCGTACGGACTTCAGCGCCCCGCGCAGCCGGTCAGCCGAACTTCCGCTCTCCGGACGCTTCTTGCGGCGCCCGCCCGAACCGCCTGAGGAGCCGCCTGACGGGCTCCCGGACGCCGGGGACACCGGTTCCGGGGCCGGCGGCAGCGTGGCCGTACGCGTGGACTGGGAGCCGTTCTCGGCCCCCTTGGGGCTCTTCCCGCCCCGGAAGCCGTAGGCCAGGGGCTCAAGCAGCACACGTGCGCCGTCCACGTCGAGGCGCTTTTCGGGGTCCTTGACGAGCAGCCCCGCGATGACCTCGCTCAGCTCACCGGCCCGCTCGGAGACGGGAACGGGTTCCGTCATCACGGCCGTCAGGGTGGAGATCGCCGAGCCCTTGTCGTACGGCGGGCGTCCCTCGACGGCGGCGAACAGCAGTCCGCCCAGCGACCACAGGTCGGCCGGCGGACCCGGAGGCTTGCCGCGCGCCCGTTCGGGCGAGATGTAGGAGGGGGCGCCGACCAGCATGCCCGTCGAGGTGACCGACGGGTCGCCCTCGACCTTCGCGATACCGAAGTCGGTGAGGACCACACGGCCCGTCACGTCCTCCAACAGGACGTTGGACGGCTTCACGTCGCGGTGCAGGATGCCCTCGCGGTGCGCGGCGCGCAGCACGTCGAGGATGGCGAGGCCGACTTCGGCCGCGCGCTGCGGCTCCAGCGGGCCGTCTTCCTTGATCTTGTCGGCGAGGGAGTGGCCCTCGACCAGCTCCATGACGATCCACGGCCTGCTGTCCTCGTTCACGACGTCGAAGACCGTGACGGCACTGCCGCTGCGGATACGGGCGATCGCCTTGGCCTCACGCAGGGTGCGGGTGATGAGCCGCTGCTTCTCCTCCTCGTCGACACTCGACGGGAACCGAAGCTCCTTCACCGCGACCGTGCGGCCCAGGATCTCGTCCTGTCCGCGCCAGACGGTCCCCATGCCACCGCGCCCGAGGACCTCCCCGAGCCGATAGCGACCGCCTACCAGCCGTCCCGCGTCCTCGCTCATGAAACCCCTTGTGTCCCCTCTGCGTGAGAGACCGCCCCCGGCAGAGCCTTCATTGTGAACCATCGCCCTGACAAGACGCGTACGGGGGCGGCACAGTTACACCACAGCCCCACCACTTCTCACCCGGGGTCACACAGCCAACAGCACTTACCGTAACGACCAGTCCATCGGGGGACTTTCGCCCCTCACAACGGGACGATGTCCTCCGCGCCGAGCCGCGCCGCGTCCGCCGTCTGGTCATCGGGCTGAAGCTGCGACTCGCGCTCGGCCTCCACCCGCTTCTCGTAGTGCGAGACCTCCCTGTCGATCTGGTCGGCGTCCCAGCCCAGCACCGGTGCCATCAGTTCGGCGCACTCCCGCGCGCTCAACGTGCCCCGGTCGAAGGTCTCGATGGAGATCCTCGTACGCCGCGTCAGCACATCGTCCAGGTGGCGCGCACCCTCATGGGTGCAGGCGTAGACGACCTCGGCCTTCAAGTAGTCGTCAGCGGCGGGCAGCGGTTCGCCCAGCTTGGAGTCGGCTGCGATCAGGTCGAGCACCTCGTCGGCCATCGCACCGTAGCGGTTGAGCAGATGCTCGACGCGCGCGACGTGCAACCCGTAGCGCTCAGCGATCCTCGCGCGGCCGTTCCACAGCGCGAAGTACCCCTCGGCGCCCGCCAGCCGCACCTCTTCGGTGACGCACTCGGCGACCCTGTGGTCCAGGCCGTGCACGGCCTCGTCCACCGCGTCCTTGGCCATCACCCTGTACGTCGTGTACTTGCCACCGGCGATCACCACCAGCCCCGGCACCGGATGCGCGACCGTGTGCTCGCGCGACAACTTGCTCGTCGCATCGGATTCGCCCGCGAGCAGTGGGCGCAGTCCCGCGTACACACCCTGCACGTCGTCGCGTGTGAGGGGCACGGACAGCACGGAGTTGAGGTGATCCAGTAGATAGTCGATATCGGCGCTGGAAGCCGCCGGGTGCGCCTTGTCCAGGTCCCAGTCGGTGTCCGTGGTGCCGATGATCCAGTGCCGCCCCCACGGGATGACGAACAGGACACTCTTCTCCGTGCGGAGGATGAGCCCCGTGGTGGAGTTGATGCGGTCCTTGGGCACGACGAGGTGGATGCCCTTGGAAGCGCGCACATGGAACTGCCCGCGCTCCGCGATCAGCCCCTGGGTGTCGTCCGTCCACACACCGGTCGCGTTGACCACCTGCCGCGCGCGCACCTCGAACTCGCCGCCCTGCTCAAGGTCCTGGATCCGCGCGCCCACGACCCGCTCACCCTCGCGCAGAAAGCCCACGACCCGGGCCCGGTTGGCCGCCAGCGCCCCGTACTCGGCAGCCGTACGCACCAGCGTCGCGACGTACCGCGCGTCGTCCACCTGCGCGTCGTAGTACTGGAGCGCGCCCACGAGCGCGTCCTTCTTCAAAGCGGGAGAGACCCGGAGAGCGTGACGTCGCGTGAGGTGGCGGTGCGTGGGCAGTCCGCGTCCATGGCCCGAGGAGAGGGACATGGCGTCGTACATGGCGACGCCCGTGCCCGCGTACAGCCGCTCCCAGCCCTTGTGCTTGAGCGGGTACAGAAACGGAACCGGCTTCACCAGATGCGGTGCGAGCCGCTCCAGAAGCAGACCGCGCTCCTTGAGCGCCTCCCTGACGAGGGCGAAGTCCAGCATCTCCAGATAGCGCAGCCCACCGTGGATCAGCTTGCTGGACCGGCTGGAGGTGCCCGAGGCCCAGTCGCGCGCCTCGATGATCCCGGTGGACAGCCCGCGCGTGACGGCGTCCAGCGCCGTTCCGGCACCGACCACTCCGCCCCCGACGACCAGCACGTCGAGTTCGCCGTCCGCCATCTTCGCCAGCGATTCCGCACGCTGATCCGGTCCCAGTGCCGCTGTCCTCACTGCTGCCTCCCGTGGTGCTCGTGTCGGTTCCCGCTCATGAACGGCCGTGGACGCTGCCCTCTGGTTCCCTCCCGATGGTCCCCCATTCCCACGACTTTGGCCGGTCGCGGGCACGGCTTCGCGGCCAATCCGACATATCTGTCATATAGGCCCTTAACCTAATTTGCGGCGCCCACCACTCGCAGTTCGTCCCGGACAGGACCCGGGACGACAGGGGAAGGAAAGACCGCTGTCATGCCCGCAGACCTCGCCGTTCTCGGACTCGCCCATTCGGGGCTGCCGCTCGCCCAGGCCGCCACCGCGAGCGGAATCGGCACCATCGGGTACGACCCCGACGCCTCCACCATCGCCGAGATCGCGGCGGGGCGCCCTCCGGGTGACGCGCCCCTCACGGCGGCCGAAGTGCGCCGGATGCTCGCCAGAGGGTTCCGCGCCTTCTCCGACCCCGCCGTACTCGGCCGTGTCCGTACGGCCGTCATCTGCACCCCCACGGCGCTCGGCGCCGACCGCGCGCTCGACCTCGCCCCCGTCCTCACCGCGGCCCGCACCCTGGCAGCGCACCTGCGCCCGCGCACCATCGTCATCCTCGAATCCAGCGTCTACCCGGGCAGTACCGAAGACGTCGTACGCGCGGCGCTGGAAGAGGGCTCAGGGCTGCGCGCAGGCCGCGACTTCCACCTCGCCTGCTCCCCCACGCGCCTCGACCCGGGCAACCGGCGCCACGACTACACCAACACCCCGAAGGTCATCGGCGGCCTCACACCCGCCTGCACCGAGGCAGCCGCCGCCTTCTACGGGCGCCTCACCGACAAGGTCGTCCGCGCGCGCGGCCCCCGCGAGGCCGAGACGGCCAAGCTGCTGGAGACCAACTACCGGCAGATCAACATCGCCCTCATGAACGAGATGGCCGTCTTCTGCCACGACCTCGGCATCGACCTGTGGGACGTCGTACGCTGCGCGGAGACGAAGCCGTTCGGCTTCCAGTCCTTCCGGCCCGGGCCCGGAGTCGGCGGCCCCGGCGTGCCCGTCGACCCCAACTACCTTCCGTACCACAGCCGTTCGCTCGGCTATCCGCTACGCATGGTCGAACTCGCGCAGGAAGTCAACGCACGTATGCCGCGCTACGTTTCGCAGCGGGCCGCCGCGCTGCTCAACGAGCACGGCAAGTCAGCGCGGGGTGCGCGCGTGCTGCTTCTCGGGGTCACGTACAAGCCGGACCTGCCCAGTCAGGAGGGCGCTCCCGCGCGGGAGGTGGCCACTCGGCTCAAGGAGCTGGGGGCGCAGCTCAGTTACCACGATCCGTATGTGCCGCAGTGGCGGGTCGCGGGGCACCCTGTGCCCCGCGCGGACTCGCTGTACGAGGCCGCCGCCGCTGCGGATCTCACTCTGCTGCTGCAGAATCATCGGACTTACGATTTGCAGGGGCTTGCTGCGAAGGCGCAGCTGTTGCTGGACACGCGCGGCGCCAGCCCAACCGGTGCCGCGCACCGGTTGTGAGCTGGCCCCCGTCGGCCCCGCTTCCGTTAGTCGTAGGGCTTCGCCCTCTGCCCCCGTGCTCTATATGGGGCTTCGCCCCTTTCCCCGTTGGCCTCGCCGACCGGGCGTCGGGGGGCTCCTCCCCCAGACTCCGTCCGGGGGGACCCCTACCCGGCAATCCCCCCGCCAAAAGGGGCTCCGCCCCCTCTGGACTCCCCCGCCCCGCGAAGGGGCGAAGCCCTGAAGCTAAAGCCCGTCCGGCAATTGAGGACGAGCGCGAGCGAGGCTGAACAGGTGGGGGGATATGGGGCCCTCCCCTGCAAGAAACGGTGAAAGGGCGGGGCAGGGGCCCGGGGTCAACGGGCGACGGCGACCTCTACGCGCTGGAACTCCTTCAGCTCGGAGTAGCCCGTCGTGGCCATGGCCCGGCGCAGCGCTCCGAAGAAGTTCATCGAACCGTCCGGCGTGTGCGATGGCCCAAGAAGGACCTCTTCGAGGGTGCCGACCGCGCCGAGGTCGACCCGGCGACCGCGAGGGAGTTCCTCGTGGACGGCTTCCATGCCCCAGTGGTGGCCGCGGCCCGGCGCGTCCGTGGCGCGGGCCAGGGGAGAGCCCATCATGACCGCGTCCGCACCGCAGGCAATGGCCTTGGGCAGGTCGCCGGACCAGCCGACGCCGCCGTCGGCGATGACGTGGACATAGCGACCGCCGGACTCGTCCATGTAGTCACGCCTCGCGGCGGCGACATCGGCGACGGCGGTGGCCATGGGGACCTGGATGCCCAGGACGTTACGGGTCGTATGCGCTGCACCGCCGCCGAAGCCGACGAGGACGCCGGCGGCACCGGTACGCATCAGGTGGAGCGCGGCGGTGTAGGTGGCACAGCCGCCGACGATGACGGGCACGTCCAGCTCGTAGATGAACTGCTTGAGGTTCAGCGGCTCGGCGGCGCTCGACACGTGCTCGGCGGAGACCGTGGTGCCGCGGATCACGAACAGGTCGACGCCCGCGTCCACGACCGCCTTGGAGAACTCGACCGTACGCTGCGGCGACAGCGCTGCGGCCGTCACAACGCCCGCGTCACGGACCTCCTTGATGCGCTGCCCGATCAGCTCTTCCTTGATCGGCTCCGTGTACAGCTCCTGCATACGCGTGTTGGCCGTGGCCTCGTCCAGCTCCGCGATCTCCTGGAGCAGCGGCTCGGGGTCCTCGTAACGCGTCCACAGCCCTTCGAGGTTGAGGACGCCCAGGCCGCCCAGCTCGCCGATGCGGATCGCGGTGCGGGGGGAGACAACCGAGTCCATCGGCGCCGCGAGGAACGGCAGGTCGAACCGGTAGGCGTCGATCTGCCACGCGATGGAGACCTCCTTCGGATCGCGGGTGCGCCTGCTCGGCACGACGGCGATGTCGTCGAAGGCGTATGCCCTGCGCCCGCGCTTTCCGCGCCCGATCTCGATCTCAGTCACGTTTACAGCCCTTCACTCTGGTGTGCCGCGACCCAGTATCGCTGACACGCCCGAGCCCGCGGCCACGGAGGGCCACGGGCTCGGAAAACTGCTGGTACCCGATCCGCCTCGACGCCGGCGGACGCCGCTCAGGCCCGCGTGCAGTGCAGTCCGGGGCCTCCGGCGGACACCGCTCAGCGCCGCGTGTAGTTCGGCGCCTCCGTCGTCATCTGGATGTCGTGCGGGTGGCTCTCCTTGAGGCCCGCCGAGGTGATGCGGACGAAGCGGCCGTTCTCCTTCATCTGGGGAACGGTGCGTCCGCCGATGTAGAACATCGACTGCTTCAGGCCGCCGATCAGCTGGTGGACGACGGCGGAGACGGGGCCGCGGTAGGCGACCTGGCCCTCCACGCCCTCGGGGATGAGCTTGTCGTCCCCGGAGACGCCCTCCTGGAAGTAGCGGTCCTTGGAGTACGACTTGCCACCGCCGCGCGTCTGCATCGCGGCGAGCGAGCCCATGCCCCGGTAGGACTTGAACTGCTTGCCGTTGATGAACAGCAGCTCGCCCGGCGACTCCTCGCAGCCCGCCAGGAGGCTGCCGAGCATCACGGTGTCGGCGCCGGCGACTATGGCCTTGGCGATGTCGCCGCTGTACTGGAGACCGCCGTCACCGATGACCGGGACCCCGGCCTCCTTCGCGGCGAGTGCCGCGTCGTAGATCGCGGTCACCTGGGGTACGCCGATGCCGGCGACCACGCGGGTGGTGCAGATGGAGCCGGGGCCCACGCCGACCTTGACGCCGTCGGCACCGGCGTCGATGAGGGACTTGGCGCCGTCGCGTGTGGCGATGTTGCCGCCGACGACGTCGACGCGCGGGAAGTTCGACTTGATCTTGGCGACCATGTCGCCGACGAGCCGGGAGTGGCCGTGCGCCGTGTCGACGACGACGAAGTCGGCGCCCGCCTCGATCAGCGCCTGCGCCCTGTCGTACGCGTCACCCGCGACACCGACGGCGGCGCCGACGAGGAGCCGGCCCTCGGAGTCCTTGGAGGCGAGCGGATACTGCTCGGCCTTCACGAAGTCCTTGACGGTGATGAGGCCCTTGAGCGTGCCGGCGGGGTCCACCAGCGGAAGCTTCTCGATCTTGTGGCGGCGCAGCAGCTCCATCGCCTCGTCACGCGAGATGCCGACCTTGCCCGTGACCAGCGGCATCGGCGTCATCACATCGCGGACCTGGCGGCTGCGGTCCAGCTCGAAGGCCATGTCGCGGTTGGTGACGATGCCGAGCAGCTTGCCCGCGCCGTCGGTCACCGGGACGCCGCTGATGCGGAACCTGCCGCAGAGTGCGTCGGCCTCCTCCAGCGTCGCGTCGGGCCTGATGGTGATCGGGTCGGCGACCATGCCGGACTCGGAGCGCTTGACCTGATCGACCTGGCGGGCCTGGTCCTCTATCGAGAGATTGCGGTGCAGGACGCCCACACCGCCCTGGCGGGCCATCGCGATGGCCATCCGCGCCTCGGTGACCTTGTCCATGGCGGCGGACAGCAGCGGTACGTTCACCCGGACGTTGCGGGACACGAGAGAACTGGTGTCGATGTCCTCGGGGGTCATGTCCGACTCGCCCGGCAGCAGCAGCACGTCGTCGTATGTCAGGCCAAGAGTGGCGAATTTGGCGGGCACTCCGTCTACATCAGCAACCCTGTCTGTCATGACACCTTTCCCATGCTTGCCCCGACCGGACGTCCATGCTAACGGGCCTGAGAGGGTGCCCGGCCCCGCTCTCCGAGAGGGAGAAGCCGCCCTGTCACTGCTCGGCGAGTGCCCGCAGCCTGCTCAGCGCTCTGTGCTGTGCAACGCGCACGGCGCCGGGTGACATTCCCAGCATTTGCCCGGTCTCCTCGGCCGTCAGCCCCACCGCTACGCGCAGCAGAACGAGTTCCCTCTGGTGTTCCGGGAGATTGGCCAGGAGTTTCTTGGCCCACTCGGCGTCGCTGCTGAGCAGTGCCCGCTCCTCGGGGCCCAGGGAGTCGTCGGGCCGCTCGGGCATCTCGTCCGAGGGCACGGCCGTGCTTCCGGGGCCACGCATCGCGGCCCGTTGAAGATCGGCGACCTTGTGCTGGGCGATGGCGACGACGAACGCCTCGAAGGGCTTGCCCGTGTCCCGGTAGCGCGGCAGCGCGCAGAGGACCGCGATGCAGACCTCCTGTGCGAGGTCGTCGACGAAGTGACGCGCGTCTCCGGGAAGCCGGGTCAGACGCGTACGGCAGTAGCGCACCGCCAGCGGGTGCACACGTGCCAGCAGATCGTGGGTGGCCTGCGCATCGCCCTCGACAGCGCGCTGAACGAGGGCGCTGACCTCGGCGGCCACGTCCCCGTGACCGGAAACGGCAGCGGGTGGTGCCCCTGACTCGCCGTTCTCGTCATCGCGCATCGGTCCATGGTGCACCGACGCCGCACGGTCCGCCGCACCGCGCTCATAGATGTGAGCCGAAGCGTTATGCGCAGGCGCACTGACCCTCATGTCCCGCGCCCTCCCCTCACGCCCGACCGACCCGTCCCCGAGGAACTCCATACTCCCAAGCATGCGGCACGCGCCGAATTACTGCGCCGGGCCCGCCGCCACACCCGTCTACCGATGCGGACGGGCGGGCGTCTGGCGAGGCCGCCGTAGGGCCGTGCGGGCCGGTTGACCGGGGCGGTCCGGCGCTGTCGGTTCCTACGAGCAGTCGGACCTAGCGGACGAGACCCCAGCGGAAGCCGAGCGCCACAGCGTGCGCCCGGTCCGATGCGCCGAGCTTCTTGAACAGCCGCCTGGCATGGGTCTTGACCGTGTCTTCGGAGAGGAAGAGCTCACGGCCGATCTCCGCGTTGGAGCGGCCGTGACTCATGCCCTCCAGCACTTGGATCTCCCGCGCCGTGAGCGTGGGGGCAGCTCCCATCTCGGCCGAGCGGAGGCGCCGTGGGGCGAGCCGCCAGGTCGGGTCGGCGAGTGCCTGGGTGACGGTCGCGCGCAACTCGGCGCGCGACGCGTCCTTGTGCAGATATCCGCGGGCACCGGCGGCTACCGCCAGTGCCACGCCGTCGAGGTCCTCCGCCACCGTCAGCATGATGATGCGGGCGCCGGGGTCGGCGGACAGGAGCCGTCGTACGGTCTCCACTCCCCCAAGTCCCGGCATCCGGACATCCATCAGGATCAGGTCGGATCGGTCGGCGCCCCAGCGGCGGAGGACTTCCTCGCCGTTGGCCGCCGTCGTCACACGCTCAACGCCGGGCACGGTCGCGACCGCGCGGCGTAGCGCCTCTCGGGCAAGCGGGGAGTCGTCGCAAACGAGGACGGATGTCATGACCGCCCTCCGCTGCTGATGCGCATCACCTTGAGCCTCCAGGCTGCTCTTCAGAATCTTCACCTGCGCGGTCGACGGCCTCGGACACCAGTGCCCTGGCTTGTTTCAAGTCAACCGCTTTCGCTCTCTCAACGACGGTCACCCGAAAGAGTTACGGATTTCCGGGGCCGTTCCCAGCACTCTACGTGAGCAGCCGTACACAGATCAGCACCATCCCCGACCCCCGGACAGCCGGAAAGAGATCCCTACCGAAGTGCCCTATTTGCATCCATTCCTTCCGTTTCTCTGGATCACTGGTTAGATTCGCAAAGAGTCATATTTACCGACGAGTGACTCACGGGCACCCCTCACAACCGAGGAGATACGCGATGGCAGACTTCTCCCGTCTTCCCGGACCGAACGCAGACCTTTGGGACTGGCAGCTCGTCGCCGCCTGCCGTGGGGTGGACAGCTCACTGTTCTTCCACCCCGAGGGGGAGCGTGGCGCGGCGCGCAGCGCGCGGGAGGCATCCGCGAAAGAGGTGTGCATGCGCTGCCCCGTGCGCGCTGAATGCGCGGCGCACGCGCTCCAGGTGCGTGAGCCCTACGGCGTGTGGGGCGGGCTGACCGAGGACGAACGCGAAGAGCTGCTCGGGCGTGCCAGGAACCGGATGGTGTCGGTGCACGCGCGCTCCGAGGGCTAGCCGCAGGCTGCCGGCACCGAGAAAAAACGTTCACGCGCGGAGGCGGCCCGCCGCCCGGGCGCCGGTGGTTCAGCGTCGGGCGGCGGCCTCCAGCCGGTCCAGCATCGCGCCGACGGCGGGCACCTGCTCCAGATCCGGCAGCGTGAGCGCCACCACCTCGCGCCGCACCGCAGGGGTGACGCGCACAGCGCGTGCGCCCTTCGTACGGACGGACTCCACCGCCAGCTCGGGCAGTACGGCGACGCCCAGGCCGGCGCTCACGAGGCCGACGACGGCGGGGTAGTCGTCGGTCGCGAAGTCGATGCGCGGCGTGAAGCCCGCCTCCTCGCACACCGCGACCAAGTGCCCCCGGCAGCGCGGGCATCCCGCGATCCAGGGCTCCTCGGCGAGCGTCGCGATGCCGACCTCTTCCGCGTCGGCGAAGGCGTGGCCCTCGGGGACCAGGCCCACCAGGCGGTCGGTCAGCAGCGGCCGTACGACGAGGTCGTCCCACTCGGGCGAGGGCTCGTAGCGGAACGCGAGGGCGATCTCGCAGTCGCCGGCGCGGAGCATGTCGACCGAGCGCGGTGGCTCGGCCTCGACGAGGGAGACGCGGGTGCCCGGGTGGTCGGCGCGCATCGCGGCGACGGCCGTGGGGACCAGGGTGGAGCTGCCGCTCGGGAACGAGACCAGCCGCACCCTGCCTGCCCGGAGCCCGGCGAGCGCCGCGACCTCCTCCTCGGCGGCCGTGAGCCCGGCCAGGATGCCCACCGCATGTCTGACCAGGGCCTGCCCGGCCTCCGTGAGCCGCATCTCGCGGCCGGCCCGGACGAGGAGCGGGGTTCCAGCCGACTGTTCCAGTGCCTTCATCTGCTGGCTGACCGCCGGCTGGGTACAGCCCAGTTCACGGGCCGCCGCCGAGAAGGAACCTGTGGTGGAGACGGCGCGCAGGACGCGGAGATGACGGGCCTCAAGCATGCGTGAAGCCTACCTCCGCATAAGGGAGCCTTGGGGTGGGCGGAAAAAATGCCGTAGCACCTTGGGGTATGCGGGCTAGGCTCGGATCATGCATGTGCTTTCTGTGAATCTCGGCAAACCGCACCGCTCGGAGCACACCGACGCGGCAGGACATCTGACCGGTATCGACAAGCGTCCGGTCGAGCCCGGTGCCGGCGTGGTCGTCGCGGCGCCGGGGCCCCGTGGGACCGGCGGCAGCGGGCTCGCCGGGGACACGATCGGCGATCTGCGCCACCACGGAGGGAACGAGCAGGCGGTCTACGCCTTCGCACGCGAGGAACTCGACCAGTGGGAGGAGGAGTTGGGGCGCGAGCTGAGCAACGGCATGTTCGGCGAGAACCTCACCACCACGGGTTTCGCCGTGGACGACGCGCTGATCGGTGAGCGCTGGCGGGTCGGGGCCAAGGGCACAGGGCCGCTGCTGGAGGTCTGTTCGATGCGGATCCCCTGCCGCACGTTCGCCGGCTGGCTGGAGGAGCGGGGCTGGATCAAGCGGTTCATGGCGCGGGCCAGGTCCGGCGCGTATCTGCGGGTGATCGAGCCGGGTGAGGTGCACGCGGGCGATCCGGTGGAGGTCGTGCACCGGCCGGGGCACGAGGTGACCGTCAGCTTTCTCTTCCGTTCCCTGACCACCGAACCCGCCCTGCTGCCGCGCATCCTGGCCGCCGGGGAAGCGCTCGACCCCCTGGCCCGGGAGACGGCGCTCAAGCGGACCGCCTGAACACCGTGCGAACGGGGCGCGGGTGCCCGCTTTCTGAGGGGCAGTTCGGCCGGCGAACGGTATCGCCCCGCACTGTGGACTCGGCCCCCGCCGGGAGGCGTGCTCCGGATAGCGTTCCCCGTATGACGACTGCACTGATCACGGGAGTCACCGCAGGAATCGGCGCCGCCTTCGCCCGGCGGCTGGCGAGCGGGGGGTACAACCTCGTGCTGGTCGCACGGGACACCGAAAGGCTGCGCCAGAAGGCGACCGAACTGCACGACCGGCACGGTGTCGAGGCGGCCGTCCTCACGGCCGACCTGGCGACGGAAGAGGGCATCACCGCGGTCGAGGACCGGCTGCGCGACCGCGAACACTCCGTTGACCTGCTGGTGAACAACGCGGGCTTCGGCAACAAGGGCCGGTTCCTTGAGGTGCCCGTCTCCGACGAACTCACCATGCTCAAGGTGCACTGCGAAGCCGTCCTGCGGCTCACCTCGGCCGCGGCGGAGAGCATGCGCGAGCGCGGCCGTGGCGGGGTCATCAACCTCGCCTCCGTCGCCGCCTTCTTCCCCCGCGGTACCTACGGCGCGTCCAAGGCGTGGGTCACACAGTTCACGCAGGGTGCCGCGAAGGACATGGCGGGGAGCGGGGTGCGGCTGATGGTGCTGTGCCCCGGGTTCGTACGTACCGAGTTCCACGACAGGGCCGGGATGAACGCGAGCAGCATCCCGGACTGGATGTGGCTCGACGCCGACCGCGTCGTGGAGACGGCGCTGCAGGACCTCGCGCGCGGGAAGACGCTGTGCGTGCCCGACCCGCGCTACAAGGCACTGCTGGGGGCCTCGCGGCTCATCCCGCGCTCCGTGCTGGCCCACGCCTCGTCGACGACGGGGCGCAAGTACGGCCCGAAGTAGGGCCGTTCGTTCACGGAGCGGGGCGCGTACGGGCCGACTCGCCGAGCCCGCCGAGCGAGGCCGGCTCGGGTCGGCCTGCCGGGAGCGGTCGGCTCGCCAGGAGAGGAGGCCGGACGACACAACGCGCCGGGCGCACCCCCGTGAAGCTCTGGGGGTGCGCCCGGCGGCGGAGTGGATGCCTCAGTGGGAGTGGCCGTGGCCGTGGCCACCGGCCTCCGACTCCTCCTCGGCAGGCTTCTCGACGACCAGGGTCTCGGTCGTGAGCAGCAGCGAGGCGATGGAGGCGGCGTTCTCCAGCGCGGAGCGGGTCACCTTGACCGGGTCGATGACGCCGGCCTTGACGAGGTCGCCGTACTCGCTGGTCGAAGCGTTGAAGCCCTGACCGGCCTCAAGCTCGGAGACCTTGGAGGTGATGACGTAGCCCTCAAGGCCCGCGTTCTCGGCGATCCAGCGCAGCGGCTCGACGACGGCGCGGCGGACGACGGCGACACCAGTGGCCTCGTCACCCTCCTTGCCGAGGCTGTCTTCCAGCACCTTGGCCGCGTGGACGAGCGCGGAGCCACCGCCGGAGACGATGCCCTCCTCGACGGCCGCGCGGGTCGCGGAGATCGCGTCCTCCAGGCGGTGCTTCTTCTCCTTCAGCTCCACCTCGGTGGCCGCACCGACACGGATGACGCAGACGCCGCCCGCGAGCTTCGCCAGACGCTCCTGGAGCTTCTCGCGGTCCCAGTCGGAGTCCGTGGTCTCGATCTCGGCCTTGATCTGGGCGACCCGGCCGCGAACGTCCTCGGACTTGCCCGCACCGTCGACGACCGTGGTGTCGTCCTTGGTGATGGTGACGCGGCGGGCCGAACCCAGCACGTCCAGACCGGCCTGGTCGAGCTTGAGGCCGACCTCCTCGGCGATGACCGTGGCACCGGTGAGGGTCGCCATGTCGCCGAGCATCGCCTTGCGGCGGTCGCCGAAGCCGGGCGCCTTGACGGCGACGGCGTTGAAGGTGCCGCGGATCTTGTTGACGACGAGGGTCGAGAGCGCCTCGCCCTCCACGTCCTCGGCGATGATCAGCAGCGGCTTGGAGCCACCGGACTGCATGATCTTCTCCAGCAGCGGCAGCATGTCCTGGATGGAGCTGATCTTGCCCTGGTGGATCAGGATGTACGGGTCGTCGAGGACGGCCTCCATACGCTCCTGGTCGGTGACGAAGTACGGCGAGAGGTAGCCCTTGTCGAAGGCCATGCCCTCGGTGAAGTCCAGCTCCAGGCCGAAGGTCTGGGACTCCTCGACGGTGATGACGCCGTCCTTGCCGACCTTGTCCATCGCCTCGGCGATCAGGTCGCCGACCTGCTTGTCCTGCGCGGACAGCCCGGCGACGGAGGCGATGTCCTCCTTGGAGTCGATCGGACGCGCGGTCGCGATCAGCTCGGCCGAGACGGCGGCGACGGCCGCGTCGATGCCCTTCTTCAGGGCGGCGGGCGAGGCGCCGGCGGCCACGTTGCGCAGGCCCTCGCGGACCAGCGCCTGGGCCAGCACCGTGGCGGTGGTGGTGCCGTCACCAGCGATGTCGTTGGTCTTGGTCGCCACCTCCTTCAGGAGCTGGGCGCCCATGTTCTCGTAGGGGTCCTCGACCTCGACCTCACGCGCGATGGTGACACCGTCGTTGGTGATGGTCGGGGCGCCGAACTTCTTGTCGATGACGACGTTCCGGCCACGGGGGCCGATGGTCACCTTCACGGTGTCGGCGAGGCTGTTGACACCGCGTTCGAGGGCGCGGCGGGCGTCCTCGTCGAACTTCAGGATCTTCGCCATGGGAGCGTTCTGTCCTCTCACACGTCTCGCACGAGCCGCGCCCTGGCCCCTGCTACCTCATAGGGAGCGGGCACCAGGGCGCGGTTCACTGCAGTCTGACTGCTGACTACTTCTCGACGATCGCGAGAACGTCGCGGGCCGAGAGGACGAGGTAGTCCTCGCCGTTGTACTTCACTTCGGTGCCGCCGTACTTGCTGTACAGCACGATGTCGCCGACGGAGACGTCGAGCGGCAGTCGGTTACCGTCCTCGAAGCGGCCCGGGCCCACGGCCAGGACTGTGCCCTCCTGGGGCTTCTCCTTGGCGGTGTCCGGAATGACCAGGCCGGAAGCCGTGGTCTCTTCTGCTTCGAGCGGCTGGACCACGATGCGGTCCTCAAGCGGCTTGATGGCAACCTTGGAACTGGCGGTCGTCACGATCCGACCTCCCCCTTCGGAGATCTCATCACTGGGGCATATGTCTGGGGTGGCAACCTGGTAGATCCGTCGTCGCGGGTGCCGGATCTGCCTGTCGCGCAGTGCTGGCACTCCCACGAGGAGAGTGCCAGGCTCGACATTATGCCTGGCTTAGCACTCGGTCAAGCGGAGTGCTAGCCGCACCGGCTTTCCTGGATGTGTTGGGGTCCCCGCTGCGGGCGGACGCTTGTTCCCTTGCGGGGGTTTGCGGGGCTCCCGCTACGCGGTTGCGGGGTCCCGCTACGGGGTTGCGGGGTTCCCCGCTGTGGAGTTGTGGGTCGGGTCCTTGCCGCGGGTTGTGGGGTCTCCCGCTGCTGGGTTGTCGCTTGTTCCTTGCGGGGAGTTTGCGGTTTTCCGCCGCGGGGGTTGTCGCTCGCGCTCGTCCGCAATCCTCCCCAGCCGCCGGCCGGGAGGTGCCCTCAGGGCGGGCTTGGGGTGGGGTGGGCTTGGGGGCTGGTGGGGGGCGGGGGAGAATCGGGGGGTGGATCTTGAGACGTTTGCGCTGCTCAGGGATGACGAGGGGCAGGCGCTTCTGGAGGAGCTGCGGGACTACGAGCCCTCGCGGGAGATCGCGGTGGCGACGCGGCTGCGGAAGCGGCATCCGGCGGGGCTCGTCTCGGCCGCGCTCGCGCAGGCGCGGTTGCGGCAGCGGGCGGCGGCGAAGTTTCCCGTTGAGGACGCGCGGCGGATGTACTTCACACCGAACGGTGTGGAGCAGGCGACCCGCGCCCCCGTGGCGAGGCACCGGGCGCGGCGGTTCGCGGCGCTGGGCGCACGGGGGGTCGTCGACCTGTGCTGCGGTATCGGCGGTGACGCGCTCGCGTTGGCGCGCGAGGGCCTCAGGGTGCTGGCCGTCGACAGGGACCCGTTGACCTGCGCCGTGGCCCGAGCGAACGTGGCGGCGCTGGGACTCGGGGACCTGGTCGAGGTGCGCTGCGCCGATGTGACGGAGGTCGGTACCGAGGGCTGGGACGCGGTGTTCGCCGACCCGGCACGGCGCGGCGGGCGCGGCAGGATCTTCGATCCCGAGGCGTACTCGCCGCCGCTGAGCTGGGCCGTGGAGGCGGCACGCGCATCGCCGTACGGTGCGCTCAAGGTGGCTCCTGGCATCCCGCACGAGGCCGTGCCGGACGAAGCAGAGGCGGAGTGGGTCTCGGACGGCGGTGACGTGAAGGAAGCCGTGCTGTGGTTCACCGGAAAGGGGGAGCCCCGGCCCGGCGCCGTGCGCGCGACGCTCCTTCCCGCGGGGGACACCCTGCACGGGCAGGGGCTGCCCGACCCCGATGTGGGGGCGGTGGGGCGGTTCCTCTACGAACCGGACGGCGCGGTGATCCGCGCGCACCTGGTGGCCGAGGTCGCGGCGCTGGTGGGCGGGCGGCTCATCGACCCGACGATCGCCTACGTGACGGCGGACGCCGCCCATGTGACGCCGTACGCGACGGGGTACGAGATCACGGACGTACTGCCCTTCAACGTCAAGAAGCTGCGTGCGCTGCTGCGGGAGCGTGGAGTCGGAGTGCTCACGGTCAAGAAGCGGGGGTCGGCCGTTGAGCCCGAGGAGCTGCGCAGGAAGCTGAAGTTGGAGCCCCGGGCCGGGGGTGAGGCGTGCACCGTCTTCCTCACGCGGGTCGCCGGCGCCCCGAGCATGCTGCTGGGGCGCCCGCTGCGTCAGCCGGCCGCCTCCTGAGCCTCCCGGGCGCGCGAGAAGTCACCGCGCGCGACGCGCTCGGTCAGGGTGCCCTCGCCGAGTGAGCCGTATCCGGTGGCGGCCCACAGGCTGCGCTCGGCCGGTATCTCGAAGTACGGGACGGTACGGCCCTCTTGGGCCGCCGTGAGGACCTCGGGGGCGCGGTGACTCGCGACGGCGGCTGCGCACGTCTCGCAGGCGGCCACGTCCAGGGAGTCGCGGCGGCCCAGGGGGCGCCAGCGGATCCGTTCCCTGGCGGGGCCGTGCAGCGGGTGGAAGAAGCACAGGGGCAGCTGGGCGTCCCTCCTGGCCTTTCTGCGGTTCCTGCCGCCCTGGTTGCCCTTCGCACCGCGGGTGGCTCGGGTGGCACGGGTGAGCGCCTGGCGGCTCTCGTGCACGAGCGCGAGGACGCCCGCGAGGTCGGGGACGCCGTCGGCCGCGTCGAGCACGGTGCCCGCTGCCGCGTAGGCGTCGAGGGCGAGTTGGAGCGCGGCCTGATCGTGCGCCGCTGAGGACTCCAGTGCGCTCAGTTCCTCGCCGAGGGTCACCACTTCGTGCTGGGCACGCACGCGCAGGTCGCGTTCGTCGGCCTCACGCGCCGTGGCGAACACGGAGCGCGGCGAGGTGAAGGGCACGCGCACGGAGGTGCGGGAGCGGTGCCGCAGGAAGCGGACGAGCAGCGCGGCGGCGAGCAGCACGGCGAGCCCGGCCACCACCAGCGCGGTGATCAGGAGCGGGGAGAGACCGCCCCCGAGGGTGCCACGGGACGGTGCGTCGCCGAGGTCCTTGGTGGCCTCCTCGTACACCTTGTCCCCGTTGCCCGCCTCCACGATCTCGATGGCGCGCGAGAACCTCGTGTACAGGCTCTTGTCCTTCATGTCGTCCAGGTGACCGACGGCGGCCACGCCCCAGAACGCCTGATGCCGCTTACCGGGGTACTCATAGCCGTTCAGAAAGTCTCCGCCGGACGCGCTGAGCGTCATGTAGACCGCCTCGCGCTTCTTGCTCTCGCCCAGCCGGTCGCGCACCACGTCCGCCATCTTGCCGGGATCGCCGTCCCAGGCGTCCCCGGAGATGTACGGGACGACGACGATCCGGATCGGGATGCCCGACTTCTCGATCTTCGCGGCCAGCTTGCCGCGCTGACCTGGCGGCAGCGCGTCCGCGTACGCCGGGTCGACGTAGACGGGCGACTTGCGCAGGCCGCGCGCGATCTTCTCACCCGGGCTGGCCTTGCCGGGGGCTGTGACGGCCGCCGCGTGCCCGGCCGCCGCGGCCTTGGCCGGTGCCGGTGTGGTGTGCCCGGTTGCGGCTTCGGCGGGGGGTGCCTGGGACAGGGGCAGCAGCAGCAGCGCTGCGAGAAGGGCGAAGGGGGCGAGGAGGGCGCCGAGTCCGGCGCGTGGCTCAGTGGACACCTAGCTGCTCCCGTACACGGCGGACGAGTTGGTCGGAGGTGAGCCCGGCGCGTGCGCCGGTGCCGTCGGTGGCGGCGAGCGGTCCTGGCAGGCGGTCGTAGGGTTCGTACGCGCCCGAACCGCCGCCGGGGACGCGCAGCCGCAGCAACCGGGTCCCGATGACGCCCCGTTGGGCCTTCGCGCGGGTGACCTCGGGTGCCGACAGCGCCGCTGCGCACCCGGCGCAGACGGGGCGCGCGCGGGGGCGGCCGTCCTCTCCGGGGAACTTCAGCTTCCTGTTGCTCACGGCCTGGCCGTGCAGCGGGTTGAGGACGCACAGGCGCATCTCGACGGGGAAGGCCCACGTCCGGTCGCGCAGCGCGGCGCTGCCCGCACGTATCAGCGCGAGGCCGGCTGCGAGCGTGGGCGCGTCGGCGTCCGCGTCGACGCGGCTGTCACCCTCCTGGTCGAGGAGCAGGGTCGCCGCGTCCAGGCACTCCCACGCGCGGCCCCGCACCTGGTCGGAGACCGTCTCGGCGGTGTGCGTGAACTCCTCGTTCAGCTCGTCCAGTTCGCGCCGCGCGGTTCTGCGCAGCCAGCTGCTGGAGGGGCGCTGGGGTACATCGGGGGTGGCGCTCAGCGGGTCGGCGCCCGCCAGCCGCACCACCTCCCGGACGCGGGAGACAGGCGCTCCTACGAGCCCCGTGCGCCGCCCGATACCGAACCCCGCCGCGACCAGGCCGGTACCGGCAGCCGCGCCGAAGGCGCCCAGAACGGCGCCGCCGATCATCTGTCCGGAGTACAGCGGCGGCAGCGCGTCCTCCTCGACGGGGTCCTCCACGGACAGCGGCGGAAGGAACGGCTCGCCGGGCCGGGAGGCGCGTGCGTCCTCGACGTGGTCCAGTACCTCGTCGAGCCGCTCGTAGAGCCCGGAGTCGCCGCCCTCTCCCGCACCTTCACCCTCCCCGCCCTCCCCGCTGCCGCCGGTGTCCCCGCCGGCGGAGCCGAGGCGCAGCTTGTCGGTGGAGCGGTAGAGGTCGCTGCTGTCGGCCTTGCCCCCGTAGTTGACGATCTCCATGCCCTCGGAGGGCCGCGTACCCGCGACGACGTACACGCCGTCCTTGCCGAGCCGCTTGTGCAGCCGCTGTGCCAGCCGGTCGCCGTGTCCCGACGACTCGTCCTCGGGCGCCAGGGGAACGACGGCGGTGTAGACCGGTACGGCGAGCCGTTCGGCGCGTGCGGTCAGTGCGGCGCGCTGCCGGGGCGTCAGCGCGCCGGATGTCAGCGGGTCGGTGTAGAGGGGGCTTTCGCGCAGCCCGTCGGCCACACGTTCCGTTCTGGCGTTCATATCGGCTGCCGTGGGCAGCGGGTCGCCGTCGGAGCGGGTGTCGTCGTGTACGAACAGGGCGCCGACGCCGATGAGGACGGCCGCTCCCGCCGCGACGGAGCCGACGAGCGCGGGCCCAGGACCCATGCCACCGCGCCTGCGCCCCACGTACAGCCCCGTGCCCAGGAGGAGCAGCGGCACGCAGGTGAGCAGGAACCCCGTGGCGGTGCTCTGGTCCTCGCGTTCGCTGGGGTCGGTGTAGAGGTCGTCGGGTTCGGATCCGTCGATGCCGGAGTCGAGCGCCTCGCGGGCCCGTTCGGCCACGTCGTCGGAGCGCAGGGCCTCGACGAAGTGGGTGAGGGTGAGCAATGTGCCCGCGTCGTAGGGAAGTTCGAACTGGGTGGCCGTCGCCGCGTCCTCAGCGGGCACGTCCACTCCGAAGGTGGAGACGAAGGGCGCGGCCCCTGTGCCGTCCAGCAGTATGTAGAGCCCCTTCTTGCCGAGCCTGTCGTGCACGGCGGCCAGGAGTTCCTCGCCGTCCGCGACGTCGACCGCCTCCCGGGGGACGATGAGGACGTACGTGGGCACACCCGTGCGCCTTGCCTGCTCGGCGAACCTGGGTGCCGAGGAGAGGGGGTTCGTGCGGGGGAACTGGTCGGAGAGGTAGACGGGGTTCTCGCGGAGCCTCTCGGCGAGGTAGGCGGCCGGGGTGTCCGTCCTGCCGTCCTCCGCCTTGCCCGCCGCCTTGCCCTGCGCCTTGCCGTCGGTCCTGCCCTCGGACCCGCCGTCGGCCCTGCCCTCGGCGCTCTTCGCTGACGTGACGCTGCCGCGCGCGTCCCGTACCCCGCCGCCCGCGTCTCCTGCGGTCGCGGGCGGTGCCGACGCGAGTACGGATGCGAGCGCTGCCAGTGCCGTGAGCAGCAGGACGGCCGAGGTCCGAACGGTCAGGGCCCGAGCGGCCAGAAACCGTTCGACGGCAGTCCGCGGGGTGGCGGCCCCTGCGACGTGGGCCCGTACGGCTGCCGGTGGCGCCGCCTGGGGCCGCCGTGTGTGCTGCCGTATGTGCCGCCGCGGGGTGACGAAGACCTGCGCGGGCCGTCTCCCGGGACCCGTTCGCGGTGCGGATCTCTGGCTGCGCATCACGGCCCCCCGGCTGTCCCCGATCGTGCGTACCTGCACACCCCATCCTGCCGGGTGACACAGGGTGAGTGCAGCCAGGCTCCGCGCAGCCGTGCGCGCTACGGGGCCACAGCGCTGCGGGGCCCCGTGTCGCAGCGCTGTCGCTCTACGGAGCTACCGCGCGCAGAACTCGGCGTCCGCGACCTCGTGGGGGCTGCTCCCCCCGGCGACGTTGTAGTGGAACGCCATCGTGCGCGGAGGGTTCCCGTGCCGTCCGGCCGCGTTCTTCATGCCACGGGTCGTGCCCACGAAGGAGGCGGAGCCGTGGATGCCGCCTCCGTGGCCCCATGCCTCGACACCGCAGGAGAACCGGTAGACGAAAACGCCCAGTCCGTAGGCCACCCGCGGCGTTCTCGTGTCACCGGTCGGCACGGTGCGCAGCATCTTCGCCAACTGCCGCTGGGGCAGCAGCTTTCCTCCGAGCAGCGCGTCGTAGAAGCGGTTGAGGTCGCGCGCCGTGGAGATCATGTCGCCCGCGCCGCGCGCCCATGAGGGGTTGAGTCCGGTGACGTCGAGGGGCGCGGCGTCCGGCGTGAAGCGGACGTAGCCCCGGCTGTGCGGTGCGGGCAGCCCCGGCTTCGTACCGGGGAGCGAAGTGCCGTGCAGCTTGAGCGGCTTGAGGACGCGGCGCTCGATCTCCCGCGCGTACGACCGGCCTGCGGCCTTGTCGACGATCAGTGAGGCGAGAACGTAGTTGGTGTTGCTGTACTTCCAGCTCGTACCGGGTGCGAACTCGGGCGGGTGCTTCATGGCGACACCGACGACGGCCTCAGGTGCCCAGCTCTCGTAGCGGTGTTCCAGGAACGCGTCGGTGCCGTAGACCGCGTCGAAGTCCGGGTCGTACGGGTAGTCGTAGAGGCCGCTCGTGTGCTGGAGGAGCTGGCGCACCGTGATCCTGCTGCCGTCGTTGCCGTTCCCGACGACGAGTCCGGGCAGCCACTTCTCCACGGTGTCGTCCAGGCTCAGCTTCCCCTCGTTCTCCAACTGGAGCACGACCGTGGCCAGGAACGTCTTGGAGACGCTGCCGATACGGAAGTGATCGTGCGGGTTCCTGGGCGTGCCCTTCGCCAGGTCGGCGACCCCCGCCGTCCCCTTCCACGCGTGGGCACCGTCAGCGGGGTTCGCGCGGGCCCCGTGCGCCACGTTCGCCTCGATACGCCCGCTCGCTCCGATACGCCCGCTCGCTCCGATACGCCCGCTCAGCTCGGTGCCTGCGCCGGCCTCGGTGCCCCTGCTCGCCTCGATGCGGCCGATCGCGCCCGGCACGCCGCGCTTCACGGCCGCCTCCATGGCTGCCTGTGCGGCGGGGTGCGCGGACGGGGGCGTCGCGGGGTGACCGGCCGGATGGATCAGCGGGTGGGTCAATGGGTGGGGCAACGGGGGCGTCGCGTGGGGACCGCGCTCCCCGTGTGCTCCCGCGCGCGGGCTCGCCTGCCCCGGTACAGCGCCCGCCACCAGTGCCCCTACGACGATCGCCGCGGCCACCCACGCCTGGCTCCCCCGTACCCGAGTACCCCTCAAGCTCATCGCCCCGCCCCTCCCGCTCGCCCACCGCCGGTCCCGGCGCGAGGAGTAAATCAGCACCCTCGCCCGGAAACCAGGCCGTATGTCCGCAGAACTCCGCGCGCAGCGGCCACAGTTGGGGCGTACGGCACCTGGGGCGCCAGCGGGCGCCTCGCCGCCTCACACGCGTTCGAACCGCCACCTGTGCACCGGCCTGGCGATCAAGTCCCCGGCCGGGTCCGGGAGTTCGGGCACATCGGCGTCGTAGCCGCCCGCCCACCAGGTGATGACGAGGACGCGTTCGCCGGGCGCCGTGAAGTGCTCGCGGCGTTCAGGATCGGCGGCGAGGGTCTGGGCGCGCGCCCAGTCGAGGAGTTCGGGGGCACGGCCGGGCGCCGCCTTGGCCTCCCACATGAGGGCTACGGTCGGCATCAGGCGTAGAGGTTCTTCCTGCTCAGCTCGTGCACATGGTCATGGTCAGGCGCGTGGGCATGGTCGTGGTCGTGCTCATGTGCGTGGTCGCCGGACCCATGGGAGTGGGGGCCGTGTGCCTCGCCCGGAACGTGTGGTTCCGTCACCGGGAGCGAGGAGTCCGCCGGCAGGTCCCAGTCCGAGGGTGCGCGGTTGCGCGCGACCATCTCCGTACCGAGTGCGGCCACCATGGCGCCGTTGTCCGTGCACAGCTTCGGGCGCGGCACCCGCAGGGTGATACCGGCAGCCGCGCACCGTTCCTCCGCCATGGCGCGCAGCCGCGAGTTCGCCGCGACGCCGCCACCGATCATGAGGTGGTCGACGCCCTCGTCCTTGCAGGCGCGGATCGCCTTGCGGGTGAGCACGTCGGTCACCGCCTCCTGGAAGGAGGCGGACACATCGGCGACGGGCACCTCCTCGCCGGCCTTCCGCCTGGCCTCGATCCAGCGGGCCACCGCGGTCTTGAGCCCCGAGAAGGAGAAGTCGTACGGCGCGTCACGCGGACCCGTCAGCCCGCGGGGGAACGCGATGGCCGCGGGGTCGCCCTCCTTCGCGTACCTGTCGATGACCGGGCCGCCGGGGAAGCCGAGGTGCAGCACGCGCGCGACCTTGTCGAACGCCTCGCCCGCCGCGTCGTCGATCGTCGAGCCCAGCGGCCGTACGTCGGAGGTGATGTCGGGCGCGAGCAGCAGCGAGGAGTGCCCCCCGGAGACGAGCAGCGCCATGGTCGGCTCCGGAAGCGCGCCGTGTTCGAGCTGGTCGACGCAGATGTGCGAGGCCAGGTGGTTGACCCCGTAGAGCGGCTTGCCCAGCGCGTACGCGTACGCCTTGGCAGCCGAGACGCCCACGAGCAGCGCGCCGGCGAGCCCCGGACCCGCCGTGACAGCGACGCCGTCCAGGTCCGACGCGGCGATCCCGGCTTCCTTCAGGGCGCGCTGGATCGTCGGCACCATCGCTTCCAGGTGCGCCCGGCTGGCGATCTCCGGCACGACGCCGCCGAAGCGCGCGTGTGTGTCCACGCTGGAGGCGATCGCGTCGGCCAGCAGGGTGTGGCCCCGGACGATGCCGACGCCGGTCTCGTCGCAGGAGGTCTCGATGCCGAGAACGAGAGGTTCGTCAGCCATGGCGTTCTGTTCCTTGAGGGGTGCTAGGGGTATTCGGGGTGCCGGGGGTACTCGGGGTCGGAGTGCGAGTCGGGGCGCGGGTCGAGGTACGGGCCGGGCCAACGGCACCGCCGGGACCGGAGCCGCCGTCCGGACCGGGGGTGCCGTTCGGGTCAGAGGCGCCGTCCGGATCGGGGGTACCGTCCGGGCCGGGGGCGCCGTCCGGATCGGGGTCCGGCGTTTCGATGACGGTCGAGGGGTCGGCGAGCCGCATCACCAGGGCGTCGACGTTGCCCGGCTGGTAGTAGCCGCGTCTGATGCCGACGGGCGCGAAGCCGAAGCGCTCGTAGAGCCGCTGGGCCGGCGCGTTGTCCACGCGCACCTCCAGCAGGATCTCCTCGCACTCGAAGTCGGTCCCCGCGCGGATCAGCGCGCGCAGCAGCCGCGCGCCGAGTCCGGTGCCGCGGACGGCGGGCACGATGCCGATGGTCTGTATGTCACCCATACCGGCTACGGCCGCGAGCCCGCCGTAGCCGACCAGCTCACCCTCAGGTCCTTCGACGACGAGGTAGCGGCGGGTGGCGTACGGGCCGCGCGCGTGGGCCAGCTCCGACCAGAACATCCCCTCCGACCAGGCGTCCTCGGGGAACAGCTCCTCCTCAAGCGCGAGCACGGGCTCGATGTCCCACCAGCGCATCTCACGCATCGTGACGCCATTGGCCGGGCTCATGCCCGCGCTCCCCGCCCCGCTCACCTGGGCGTGACCACCTTGTAGTTGGCCGGGACCTTCGCGTCGGGCCGCCGCAGGTACAGCGGGCGCGGTGCCAGCAGTTCCTCGCCGCGCGCCAGCCGCTCGGCGGCGAGCCTGGCCAGGGCGGCGGCCGACTGGTGCGCGGGCAGGTCCTCGCGCACGCCGCTGAACACGTCCGCGTACAGCACGGCGCCGGCGCCGACGGAGGGCAGCGCGGTCACGTCCCCTGTGCGCTCGGCGAGGTCGGCAGGACGGTCGACGGCCGGCTCACCGAGGCGGGTGCGCGCATCGGCGTACCGCGCCCAGTAGACCTCCTTGCGGCGCGCGTCCGTCGCCACCACGAAGGGCGTCTCCAGTCCCGAGGCATACGCGATGCCGTCCAGCGTGCACACCCCGTGCACGGGCAGCGAGAGGGCGGCCCCGAACGCCTCGGCCGTCGCGAGCCCGACCCGCAACCCCGTGTACGGGCCGGGGCCGACGCCGACGACCAGGTCCGTGACATCGGCCAGTTTCCGCCCGGCCTCGTGCAGCACCCGGTCGACGGCCGGGAGCAGCAGTTCGCCGTGGCGGCGGGCGTCGATCTGGTCGGAGGCGGCGAGCGTACGGTCGCCGTCGGCGTCGTGCAGGGCGACGGTGACGGCGGGCGTTGCGGTATCCAGGGCGAGCATCAGCACCCGTCCAGCGTACGGCGCCCGCGCACCTGCCTTCCCGCGATCGCCCTGACACCTGCCCCTCAGCCGTTGCCGGGGCACCCGATTTTCCGCCGTGACCAGGACACCCGCTCTCCCGCTGCCGACCGAACGCCCGCTCTCCCACCGTCACTCTGCGTCGCGCTCGGCTACCCGCCTTCGGGAGCCGTACCGGAACTCCGGACCCCGGCCCGCGCTCAGTGGTCGCCCGCCGCGGCCTTCTCCCCGCCCTTGTCCTTGTCCGCTCCCTTGTCAGCTCCCTTGCCGAACGGCACATTGACGCCGGTGAGGTCAGCGCGGATGCCGTCCTTGGCCACCGAGATGCCGCGCAGCCGTACATCGCCGGGCATCTCGGGCAGCTTGAGGTTCAGCGCCAGCTTGTCGGCGAGCTTGGGCTCCTCGATCTTCTTGAGGCCCTCGACCAGCCCGGGGTCGATACCGATCTTCTTCAGGAGCCAGGGATTGTCGATGAGCACGTCGAGCATGTTGACCTGCATCACCTTGTCCAGGAACTTCGGCGCCCCCGTCACCCGGTGCAGCTCGCGCTCGCTCTGCCGTACGCGCTGGGCCCGCTCCTCGGACAGGCCGAAGCGCTGCGCGATGGCGCGTACGCCGAAGAGCGCCTTGGCCTTGGCCGCGTCGCGCTGGATGCGCTCGGCGAGGGGGCGGGCCAGCCGCAGCCCGGCGTCCTTGCCCGTGCCGGGGGTGTAGCTGAAGAGGCCGGGCACATCCAGCCGCATGTCGTCGACAGTGGTGCCGACGCCGTGGTCGCCGGTGCGCTGGACATGGGCGCGTGCCCGTACCTTGACCTCGTTGCCCGCCACGGGCAGCTTGCCGTCGGCCAGCACGGTGTTCTTGCCGCCTGCCGTGAACTTCACCTGCGAGGTGCCCAGTTCGCGGTCGAGGTCGTCGAAGGCGAGCAGTACGTCGCCCTTCATCCGGCCGAGCACGGCGCCCTGGATGGAGGACGGCGCGTTGCCGACGATCTTCACATCGTTGACGGTGCCGTTGACCTGCGCGACCGAGACACGGCCTGCGGGGACGTCGGGGATCGTCAGTTCGACGTGGTCGAGGCGCTCGTCGGCGAGCTGGGTCAGGAACGGGAAGCCCTCGATGTGCACTTCGGGCGCCGCGTGCAGCTTCAGCGCGTCCTGGACCTTCTCGGCCGCCTTGCCCTCCGCGTAGAGCGCCGCCCAGCGGTCACCGATCGCGAGGAAGGCGAGGAGCGCGCACAGCGCGATGCCGAGCTTGACGGTCGTGGTGAACCGCGAGCGGCGCCGCCTGCGTACGGCACGCAGATACGGCATCCGGTCCTCGTACGCCGGTTCGTCGTAGTCCGAGCGCAGGCTGAACCCGAGGGGACCTTCCTCATAGGGATGGTCGTACGGGTTGTCATCGGGCCCCGGCTCGGACGAGAGCGCGTCGTACGGGTTCGGCTTGGGCTCGCCGGTGGGGGCCGGGGTGCCGGGCGGAGCGAGCGAGGCCAGCTCGTCGTAGGGGTTCCGCGACTCCGGTATGGGGGTTGTAGAGCTTGTCGATGAACCGTGGGGGGTCATCGCCATATGCCAACACAGGGGCCGCCGTTACTCCAAGTCCTCGCTGAGGCCACCGCCTGACCGGTGCCCGACCCGGCCCTGGCCGGTGCCCCACCCCTGCCTGGCCGGTGCCGGTCCGTCCGGAAGGGTGCTTACCGTACTGCTACCGTCAACGGCAGCGCAGGTACGGCACGAAGGGTGGCGGCACACGGTGGCACGCAGCAGCGGCGGCAGCGCGGGAGTGGTCGTGGCCGGGCTGACGGCCGTGGCACTCGCGGTGATCGCCTTCTTCGCGTTCCAGGCTTCGGCGGCGCAGGACAAGGCGGGCAAGCCCTCCGCTTCCCAGCCCTCCTCCCCCTCACCCGGCGCCTCAGGCACGAAGAAGAAGCCCTCCAAGGACGAGAAGGCGCTGCCCGCCAAGTCGGGCAAGGGCATCCGCGTCGTCTACGCGCTGGAGCGGCGTCGCGTGTGGCTGGTCGACAAGAGCGAGAAGGTCACCAGAACGTTCAAGGTCGTACCGAGCACCGTCAGCCCGCCCCCCGGCGCCTACAAGGTCACCTCGCGCTCTTCGCACGTCACGGGCTCGGACGGGGTGCCCATCGAGAACGTCGTACGGTTCGCGAACGTCCAGGGCGTCACCATCGGCTTCAGCGCCGCCGTCGACGGCTCGATGCCGAAGCCCGACGGCTCACGCAAGACGGGCGGCATCCGCGAGAAGCGCGAGGACGGCGAGGCGCTGTGGCTTCTCGCGACGAACGGCACCAAGGTCGTCGTCGTCCGCTGAGCGGGCGCCGCCTGTTCGTCGCCGGCCCCGGAACCGCGTGCCCCTGATCGTGCATCGCGGACCGCGGTTCACATCGTGGCCGGTCGCGCCGTTCCCCGCGCCCCTTGGGGGCGCGGCTGGCTACGCCGCGCGACTGCTCGGGCGCTGCGCGGGGACGGTCGGCTCCTCGGTGCGGGACGCGGTGTCCGCCGGGGGGTTCGAGACCGCCGCCGCGGCGGCGCAGGATGCGAGCAGTTCACTCATGGGCGTCTTCGGTGCGGGCTTGGGCTTGGGCTTGCCCGCGACAGCCTGCTCAGGACGCTCCTGGGACTCGTGTGCCGTCATGGCTCCCTCCCGGGGGCTGGTGGCGCCGTGGTCAGGCATACTTAGGTATACCTAACCCTGCTCTCACTCCCCATGGGACCACGCGGTACACCGACCGCGCAACATCTTGCCGACACCATGTCGGGACGTGAGACGCACGTTACGCACGCAGCGCCGTCAGGTCCTCTCCGACCCAGCGCTCACCGACGCCGGTCACGGTCACCGTCCGTACGTCGTCCTCGTACGCGGCGTCGCCCTCGCCCGCATTCGCGCCGTCGCCCCCGTACGCGGCGTCGCCTGTGTACCCGGCGCCCGGTTCGCCCAGTGAGCGGGAGATGACCACGTGCAGGCGGTCCTCGGTCAGTTCCTCGACCTTGCCCTCGCCCCACTCCACGACCACGACCGAGTCGGGCAGCGAGACATCCAGGTCGAGGTCCTCCATCTCCTCCAGCCCGCCGCCCAGCCGGTACGCGTCGACGTGGACCAGCGGGGGGCCTTCGGCCAGCGGCGGGTGTACGCGCGCGATGACGAACGTGGGCGAGGTCACCGCGCCCCGTACGTCCAGGCCCTCGCCCAGTCCGCGCGTCAACGTCGTCTTGCCCGCGCCGAGTTCACCCGTCAGCATGACGAGGTCGCCGGGCCTCAGCAGTTTCGCGAGCCGTCCTCCCAGCTCGCGCATGCGCTCAGCGCTGGGAACCGTGACGGTGACGCCGGTGCTCGGGGCCTGCGGGGGCTGGACCATGTGCTGGTGGTGCGGTGCTTCCATGCGTCCGGATGGTACGCGTCAGCAACTCGGCGAGATGGCCGTTGACCTCCCGGGGCCGCTCCAGCATCGCCAGGTGCCCGGTCGCCTCCAGGATCACGCACTCGGCCTCGGGGAGCGCGGCGGCTATGCGTTCGCTGTGCTCGTACGGCGTGAGCAGATCGCGGTCCCCTGCGAGCACCAGCGCGGGGCGCTCATCGAAGGCGGGCAGCGCCCCGGTCTTCTCGTGCTCGGCGAACGCCGGGTAGAACTCGGCGACCACATCGACGGGCACCGACTCGATCAGCCGCTCGGCGAACCGTGCGACCCCTGGATCGACGTCCCGCGCGCTGCCGAACGAGTACCGCTTGACCAGCCCGGCGAACAGGTCGGCGCCCGCACGCCGCCCCCGTTCGACCAGTTCCGTCTGCGAGACCAGCGCCCGCAGCACGCCCGGCACCACGCGCCGTACCGCGCGTATCCCGGCCGCGGGCAGCCCGTAGGTGACGTCGGCGAGCCCGCCCGCGCTCGTGCCGAGGAAGGCCACGCCCGCGACCCGTTCGGCGATGTACTCCGGGTACTGGTCGGCCAGCGCCATCACCGTCATACCGCCCATCGAATGCCCCACCAGCACCACGGGGCCCTCCGGCACCGCCGCGTCGAGCACGGCCTTCAGGTCGCGGCCGAGCAGGTCGATGGAGACCCGCTCCCCGACGGGCGCGCGGTCGGAGCGGCCGTGGCTGCGCTGGTCCCAGTAGACGGTCCGCACGGCGCCGCGCAGGGCGGCGCGCTGGAAGTGCCACACGTCCTGGTTCAGGCAGTACCCGTGCGAGAAGACCACGGTGAGCGGCGCCGCTTCTCCCGCTGCCCCCGCTTCTCCCGCTACCCCCATTCCCCCGGGCTCCCCCGCTTCTCCCGCACGTTCCCGCGCGCCACGCAACAGCCGCAGCAGCAGGCCCCGTTGAGCCCCGCCCATGGAGCCGTCCGTGTGCTCCTGGGGTTCCGCGTGCTCCTGGCCGGCGGCGTCCGAGTGCCCGGCTTCCGCGCCGTTCGGGTGCCTGGCGCCGTCCAGCCGTACGGAGTCGACCTCGGGACCGCCCACCCCGTCGCCCGAGGCCGCGGCCTCGCCGGGTCCTCCGGTGAAGTCGGCCGGCTCCTCCACCTCGTAGTACAGCTCCGTGCCGTCCTCGGCCACCGCGCTGCCCCGGGTGCCCCGCAGCGAGCCGTACGGGCCGGCCGCGTCCAGCGCGGCACGCGCCCTGCGGCGCACCGCGCGGTGCACGGTGAGGCGTTCGAACGCGACGCCCGCTGCGACGACCCCTATGGCGACGCCCGCGATCCCGGCCTTACGGGGCCAATCGGCCGCTCCGCCAGGGGTATTCAGCGTCTCCCGCGCCTCTCTGGCCGCCTCCCTCGCCACATCGGCCGCACCGACGGCCGCGACGGCTCTCGCGGCATCACGCACCTTGTCGCTCTCGCTCATGCTCAAGCCCCCGTACTGTCGGTGCCGTTGCGCGGTTCTGTTGCGCGGTGTCATCGCGCGTGCCGTTGCGCCGTGCCGTTGCTCGGTGCCTTCGCGTGGTGCCCACGCGCTCACGAACCCCATCCGTCACAGGGGCCCGGTTTCCCTCACTCGTTCAGGTATACCCGGGGTACCCGGCCGCTGATCCGCGTGACGATCTCGTATCCGATCGTGCCCGTCACCCGAGCCCAGTCCTCGGCGGTCGGCTCGCCTCTGTCGCCGGGCCCGAACAGCACCGCCTCGTCGCCGGCCGCCGCCAGATCACCGTTCAGGTCGACGACGAACTGGTCCATCGCCACCCGCCCCGCGACCGTGCGGCGCTTGCCCGCGACCAGTACGGGCCCCACGCCGGAGGCGTGGCGCGGGACGCCGTCGCCGTAGCCGAGCGGCACCAGCGCCAGCGTTGTCTCTTCCGCGGTGTGGTAAGCGTGTCCGTAGCTCACTCCGTGGCCGGTCGGCACCTGCTTGACCAGGCCCAATGAGGCGCTGAGCGTCATCGCGGGGCGCAGCCCCAGCCCCGCCGACGTGCCCACGTCGGGGGACGGCGAGAGGCCGTAGACGGCGACGCCCGTGCGGACGAGGTCGAAGTGCGACGCGGGCAGGGTGAGCGTGGCGGGCGAGTTCGCGTGGTGCCGCACCTCCGGGTCGAGGCCCGCGCGTCCGGCCTGGTCCAGCGCCTCGCCGAACGCGTCCAGTTGCGCCGCGATGGAGGGGTGCCCCGGCTCGTCGGCGCACGCGAAGTGCGACCAGACGCCGGTCACGCGCAGCGCGCCCTCGGCCTCCGCCGCGCGCGCAGCAGCCACGAGGTCCGGCCAGTCGGCGGGCTGGCAGCCGCTGCGGCCGAGCCCGGTGTCGGCCTTGAGATGCACGCGCGCCGTACGGCCCGTCGCGCGCGCGGCGGCGACGATCTCGTCCAGGGCCCAACGGGCGCTCGCCGACACGTCGATGTCCTGCTCGATCGCCTGCCGCCAGGGCCCGCCCGGCGTCCACAGCCAGCTCATGATCCGGCCCCGGTCCCCCGCGGCACGCAGCGCGAACGCCTCTTCCGGCGTCGCCGTACCCAGCCAACCCGCACCGGCCTGACGCGCAGCGCGGGCGCAGGGCACGGCGCCGTGGCCGTAACCGTCCGACTTCACCACGGCCATCAGCTCCGCGCGGGGCGCGTACTCGCGCAGCGTACGAACGTTGTCACGTACCGCATCGAGGTCGATCTCGGCGCGTGCGCGGTGCGTCGCCAGGGCGGCGGAGGGCGGGGCCGGGGAAACCTCCCGGCCGGAGGCTGGCGGCTGCTGAACCTGCTGGACGTTCACCGTTTCAGTGTCGCAGGTGCGCGCTCACGCCTCCGTCGGCTCCACCCCGGGGCGGCACGGCGCCGGTCCCCCGCCACTGCACTGCCCCACCCCTGCCCCTGCCC
>NZ_JANCPR020000033.1 GCF_028657195.3 Streptomyces iconiensis | reverse complement strand
TCGTACGACCTCCGCAACGGCTGCCCCACGGGAACCCACGGTGGCACCGCCATGCAGCACCGCGGGCGTTCGGGGGTGGAGGGCACAAGGCCGGCCCGGCCGACCCGGCCGGCACGGGCAGGGGGTCTGGCACCGCGGGCGGTCTGAGGGGTGGTCTCACCCGAAGCGGCCGGAGATGTAGTCCTCGGTGGCCTGGACGGACGGGTTGGAGAAGATCCGCTCCGTGTCGTCGACCTCGACGAGACGGCCTGGCTCACCGACGGCCGAGAGGTTGAAGAACGCGGTGCGGTCCGAAACCCGCGCCGCCTGCTGCATGTTGTGCGTCACGATCACGATCGTGAACTGTTCCTTCAGCTCCCCGATCAGGTCCTCGATGGCGAGGGTGGAGATCGGGTCGAGGGCGGAGCACGGCTCGTCCATGAGCAGCACCTGCGGTTCGACGGCGATGGCGCGCGCGATGCACAGCCGCTGCTGCTGGCCGCCGGAGAGTCCCGAGCCGGGCTTGTTGAGGCGGTCCTTGACCTCGTTCCAGAGGTTGGCGCCCTGGAGGGACCGTTCGACGACCTCGTCGAGGTCCCGCCTGCGTACCTCGCCGTTGAGGCGCAGGCCGGCCGCCACGTTGTCGTAGATGGACATCGTGGGGAACGGGTTGGGGCGCTGGAAGACCATGCCGATGGTGCGGCGTACGGAGACGGGGTCGACGCCGGAGCCGTAGAGGTCCTCGTTGTCGAGCATCACCTTGCCCTCGACGCGCCCGCCTGGGGTGACCTCGTGCATGCGGTTGAGGGTGCGCAGGAACGTGGACTTGCCGCAGCCGGACGGGCCGATGAAGGCCGTGACCGAACGGGGCTCGACCGTCATGGAGATGTCGTCGATCGCGCGGAAGCTGCCGTAGAAGGCGGAGAGCCCGCCGACGTCGATGCGCTTGGCCATGGGACTCACTCTCTTAGTGCTTGGGGGCCTTCCAGCGGGCGATGCCGCGGGCGACCAGGTTGAGGATCATGACGAAGGCGATCAGCACGAGGGCCGCTGCCCAGGCGCGGTCGTAGGAGGGCTCGTTGCCGTTGGCCCACTGCTCGTAGATGTAGTACGGCAGGGAGGACTGGGCGCCTTCGAAGGGGTTGCCGTTGATCTGGGCCGAGCCGAAGACGAGCAGCAGCACCGGGGCCGATTCGCCCGCGATACGCGCGACGGCCAGCATGATGCCGGTGGTGATGCCGCCGATGGCCGTGGGCAGTACGACCTTGAGGATCGTCTTCCACTTGGGCACGCCCAGGGCGAGCGAGGCTTCCCGCAGCTCGTTGGGTACGAGCTTCAGCATCTCCTCGGTCGAGCGCACGACGATCGGCATCATCAGGATGGAGAGGGCCATGGCGCCCGCGAATCCCGAGTAGCCGAAGTCGAGGATGATGATCCAGAACGAGAGGACGAAGAGGCCGGCGACGATCGAGGGGATGCCGGTCATCACATCGACGAAGAAGGTGACGGCCTTGGCGAGCTTGCCTGTGCCGTACTCGACCAGGTAGATCGCAGTCAGCAGCCCGATGGGCGCCGCGATCACGGTGGCGAGGCCGACCTGTTCCAGGGTGCCGATCAGCGCGTGGTAGATGCCACCGCCGGGCTCCAGCGTGATCACGCCGTTCATGGAGTGGGTCAGGAAGTAGCCGTCCAGTACCTTCACGCCGCGCGCGATGGTCTCCCAGATGAGGGAGGCGAGCGGGATGACGGCGACCAGGAAGGAGACCCACACGAGGCTGGTCGCCAGCCTGTCCCTGGCCTGCCTGCCGCCCTCGACGGCTCCGGCGAGCACGAGGGTGAGCACGATGTAGAGCAGCGCGGCTATCAGGCCCCACTGGACGCGGCTGTCGAGGCCGCCCAGCGCACCGATGCCGGCGCCGAGCGCGGCGGAGACGGCGGCGAGGCCGAGCGGGGCCCAGCGCGGCAGGCGGGGCTGGCGGAGCGAGGGGCCCGCGGGTGCCGGGGCCGTGGGGCTGTCGGGTCCGTCCGGTGCGTCGGGGAGGAATGTCTGGCTCATCAGGCGTTCGCTCCCGAGTACTCCTTGCGGCGCGCGATGATCAACCGGGCCGCTCCGTTGACCAGCAGGGTGATGACGAAGAGGACGAGGCCGGAGGCGATCAGTGCGTCACGGCCCATCGAACCGGCTTCCTTGAAGCCGGCGGCGATGTTCTGCGCGAAGGTGCCGCCGCCCGGGTCGAGCAGGCTGGCGCTGATGAGGAAGCTCGGCGACAGGACCGTGGCGACGGCCATCGTCTCGCCCAGCGCGCGGCCGAGGCCCAGCATGGAGGCGCTGATCACGCCGGAGCGGCCGAAGGGCAGCACCGAGATGCGGATGACCTCCCAGCGGGTGGCGCCCAGCGCGAGCGCTGCTTCCTCGTGCATCTTCGGCGCCTGCCTGAAGACCTCGCGGGAGACGTTGGTGACGATCGGCAGGATCATGATCGCGAGCAGGATGCCGACCGTGAAGAGGGAGCGCGCCGCACCGCCCTCGTAGGCGAACAGGCCCGTCCAGCCGAGGAACTGGTCGAGCCACTCGTAGAGTCCGGTCAGATGCGGGACGAGGAAGAGCGCGCCCCACAGGCCGTAGACGATCGAGGGGACGGCGGCCAGCAGGTCGACGACGTAGCCGAGGGTGGTCGCCATCTTGCGGGGCGCGTAGTGCGAGATGAACAGCGCGATACCGACGGCGACCGGCACGGCGAGCACCATCGCGATGATCGAGCTGACGACGGTGCCGAAGGCGAGGACGGCGATGCCGAAGACCGGCGGGTCGCCGTTGGCGTCCCATTCGAACGTGGTGAGGAAGTTGCCCTCGTCCGCGCTGATGGCGAGTGCCGCACGCCAGGTGAGGAAGACCGCGATGGCGGCCATGATCACCAGCAGGGCTATCCCGGATCCCCGGGAGAGCCCGAGGAAGATCCGGTCCCCCTTGCGGGCCGCACCCTGGGTGGGTGGGTTTTCTATTGCCATGATTTCTCCGGTCTGAGGTGCGGGTCCGTTGCGCGTCGTGCGTGCTCGCGGGCCCTTGGCGGTGCACCGGATGGGTCCTTGCCCTCCGCCCCGATCTCCCTTTCGCGGGGAGGCAATTCGGGATATTTGGGGCGGAGTGCGGCGTACGGGGGAGCGGCGGCGGCGAGTTGGGCGCCGGTTGGGCGCCTTCCCCCGGCCTCGGTCGGGCCGGGGGCCCACCGCTCCGTCTCGCTTCCCGCCTCCATGGCGGGGAGGGTCGCGCCGGGGGTCAGCTCAGGCTGTCGATCGTCGTACGGACCTTGGCGATGATCTCGTCGGGGATCGGCGCGTAGCCCTTGTCGCCGAGAGCCTTCTGGCCGTCCTCGCTGGCGGTGTACGTGAGGAAGGACTTCATCGCGTCGAGGGAGTCCTTCTTGTTGCCCTTGTCGCAGGCGATCTCGTACGTGACCAGCACGATCGGGTAAGCCCCTTCGGTCTTGGTCTTGTAGTTCAGTTCGAGGGCGAGGTCCTTGCCCTTGCCGGTGACCTTGGCGTCGGCGATGGCCTTGGAGGCGTTGTCCGTCGTCGCCTCGACGGGCTCGCTCGCGCCGGTGTCGAGCTTGACCGAGTTCAGGTCGTTGCCGGTCGCGTAGGACAGCTCGACGTAACCGATCGCGCCGTCGTTCTGCTTGACGTTCGTCGCGATGCCCGAGGAGCCGTCGGCGCCCTGACCGCCCTTGCCCGCCCATGCCTTGGCGGGCTCGTGCTTCCAGGCGGAAGGCGCTGCGGAGTTGAGGTACTTGGTGAAGTTGTCGGTGGTGCCCGACTCGTCGGAGCGGTGGAACGCCTGGATCTTGGTGCCCGGCAGCTTCGCGTCCGGGTTGAGCTTCTTGATCTCCGGGTCGTTCCACTTGGTGATCTCCGAGTCGAAGATCTTGCCCAGCGTCTCGGCGTCCAGGACCAGATCGTCGACCCCGCTGACGTTGTACGTCACGGCGACGGGGCCGCCGACCATCGGGAGGTCGATGCCCTGTCCGCTCTTGCAGACCTTCTTGGACTGCGCGACCTCTTCGGGCTTGAGCGCCGAGTCGGAACCCGCGAAGGCGGTCTTGCCCTGGAGGAACTCCTGGATGCCGGCACCGGACCCGGTGGGCTTGTAGTTGATCTGTGTGCCGCTGCAGGCCGACTGGTAGGTCTGCGTCCAGATGTCCATCGCGTTCTTCTGCGCGCTGGAACCGGACGCCAGCAGGTTGGCGTCTTCGCCGCACTTGATGTTGGAGGCGGCCTTCGAGGTGCTCTCGCCTCCGGAGCCCCCGGAGTTGTTGTCCGAGCCGCAGGCGCTCAGGACCAGGGCGCCGGAGACCGCGAGAGCGCCGACAGCTGCGGCGCGGAGCCGGTTCGTGCGCTGAAGCTTCACTGTCGTTCAGTTCCTTCCTGGGGGCCTGTGAGCGGACGGTCATGTTCCGGGTGGTCGGCCGTCCGGCTCTCTGGCTATGTGGCGCGACCCCCGTTTCACGGAGCGGCGCGCTCTTGGTAAGGCCGAAATTAGGCAGATCAGGTGAATCGGCCAACGGGGCTGAGTGAACGCGGAGTGAACCTCGGCAGTCAGACCGGTGCGCAGTCGTGCCGCCGGCCTGTTGCCGCGCGTCCACCCTGCGCTGTGTGCCGGTGTTGTGGCCCGGCGCCCCGTGCGGTTGTCGCCAGCCGTGCGCGCCGTTGTGGCGTCCGCTGTGGCGTCCGTTGTGACGGCAAGCACACCCGCCCACCCGCCCGTCGCCCTGGAATCTTCCCGGGACCCGGTGCGTACTCCTCAGTACGTGACTCTGTTGGTTTCCGCGAGTACATGGCACCATCCGCTGAGTTGGCCTGAGTTGACCATACAAACAGGGGGTGGCCCGGGTGGGACGGCCGCAGATCAGCTCGACCCTCTCGTCCAGTCGCCGTGCCGCGCTCGTCGTGGCCTGCGCCATGGGCATGCTCGCGGGGCCCGCGCTCGGCACGGCACAGGCGGAGCCGGAACGGCCAGGACCCGCCAAGAAGCCCGGTCTGGAGCAGGTACGCAAGGACATCGAGCGGCTGCACGACAAGGCGGGTTCGGCGACGGACGCGTACAACGCGGCCGAGGACAAGGTCAAGAAGCAGCAGAAGGCCGTCGTCCGGATCGCGAAGAAGATCGACTCCACCCAGGGCAGGCTCGACAAGCTCAGCGACACCGCGGGCGCCATGGCCCGCGCCCAGTACCGCACGGGCGGCATGCCGGACGAGGCCAGACTCATGCTCGGCAAGGACCCGGACGCCTTCCTGCGCGAGGCGTCGCTCGTACGCAAGGGGCAGCAGGCCACCCGCGGATTCATGGGCTCGCTGTCCAGGACCCGTACGGCGCTCGACGGTTACGCCAAGGACGCGACCGACCAGTACGAGAAGCTGGAGAAGAACCGCGCGAAGAAGGCGGCGGCCAAGAAGAAGATCACCGCTCAGCTCAAGAAGGCCAAGCGCATGGAGTCGCGCCTCAAGAAGGAAGAGCGCGAGCGGCTGCGCGAGCTGGAGGAGCAGGCGGCGCAGAAGCGCCAGGCGAAGTGGCTGAAGACCGGTGCGCTCAAGGGCGTGAACGGCAAGGGCTCGGGCGCGGGCAAGCGTGCCCTGGACTGGGCGACCAAGCAGATAGGCAAGGACTACGTATGGGGCGCCCAGGGCCCCAACACGTTCGACTGCTCGGGCCTGACCATGCGCGCCTGGGAGGCGGCGGGGGTACGGATTCCGCGCACGTCACAGGAGCAGTGGAAGCAGCTGCCCCGGGTCCCGGTGTCCAAGATGCAGCCCGGCGACCTGATCATCTACAAGAAGGACGCCAGCCACGTCGGCCTCTACGCGGGCGACGGCGCCCTGCTGCACGCACCGCGTACCGGACGGCAGATCACCGTGGAGGGCGCGGGGACGATGCCGATCCTGGGGGTTGTGCGGCCGGACAAGTGATGTTGGTCATGCACGGGGTGGCGAGTGGGGGCCGGCTGGGCCCGAACTCCCGCCGGACCGAGGGCATATGACGTAGACCCTTTCCCTCCAGCCATTCCGTACGCCCGAGCGAGGGCGCTAAGGTCCCTTCGGAAAGCCCGGGATGACGCGCAACCGACCATCGCACGCCGTTCCGGGCTGAATACTGGCGGCGATGCCGACCCGCGCGCCGCCACGCCCTCGGGGGGAGGGAAGAGGTTTCGCATCATGCCTGTTAGCGCGCCTTCAGCCGCGGCTTCGCCGGAGGCGGCTGGGCAGGAGCGGGCGGACACCGGCGGCCTGACGCTGCTGGTGATCGAGGACGACCCAGCGGGCACCGTGAGCGTGCCCGGGATGCTCGACTCGTCCGGCAAGCCCGTGCGAGTACGTACGGCCCGCAATCTCACCGAGGCCGCACGCCTGCTCACGGACGACGTCCACTGCATCCTGCTCGACCTGGCGCTGCCCTGCGAGGAGGGCGGCGGGCCGACTGGGCCCGCCGAGGCCGCGGTGACGGGAGCCGAGAGCCCTGGCCCCAGCGGCACACGGGGTCAGGCGAAGGGCGCCGGGGGCCCGGGGTGCCGCCTTGAGTACGCGGACTCGGCGGCCCCGGCCGGCCCGGTGGGTGACGCCGGATACGCGGGGCAGGTGCGGGGCGCTGCGGGCGTTGCGCGCGGCGAGTTCATCGACGGGCTCAGCGGCGACGGAACCGGCGAGGACGGCGGGGAAGGACCTGACGGCGAAGCGGAGGACGGCGAGGCCCGTGCCGAGGGGCCCGACGAGCTGGCCATCCTGCGCCGAGTGCTGCGCATGGCGCCCCGGCACGCCGTGCTCGCGCTCACCGACGGCACCGACGCCGAGCGCGCGGCCGACGCCGTACGGGTCGGAGCGCAGGACTACCTCTTCCGCGACGAACTGGACGGCAGCCTGCTGACCCGCGCCATCCGGTACGCCGTCGAACGCAAGCGCGCCGACCTCGCCCAGCGGCAGCTCACCGAGACCCGGCTGCGGGCCCAGGAGAACGCCAGGCTGGAACGAGGACTGCTGCCCAGGCCCCTCCTGGAGGGCAGCGAACTGCGCTTCGCCGCGCGCTACCGCCCCGGCCGCTCCCGCGCCCTGCTCGGCGGCGACTTCTACGACACCGTGCGCACCGCCGACGGCACCGTGCACGCCATGATCGGCGACGTGTGCGGCCACGGCCCAGACGAGGCGGCGCTCGGCGTCGAACTCCGTATCGCCTGGCGCGCGCTGACCTTCGCGGGGCTGTGCGGTGACACGCTGCTCGGCACGCTTCAGAAGGTGCTGGAGCACGAGCGCGACAGCGAGGAGATCTTCGCGACGCTCTGCACCGTCGACATAGACCCCGACGGGCGCAGCGCGGGCGTCTGCCTCGCCGGACACCCCTCCCCGCTGTTCGCGGGGAGCGGCGGAGCCGCGCCGAAGCTGCTGCCGTACGACGAGAGCGGACCGGCGCTCGGGCTGCTCCCGCAGGCGCGCTGGCCGCGCAGGCAGGTCACGCTGGGACGGTCCTGGAGCCTGATGATGTACACCGACGGGCTCATCGAGGGCCATGTGAACGGTCAGGGCCGTGAGCGGCTGGGCCAGCAGGGCATGCTCGACATCGTGGCCAGGCGGCTGGCCGAGGGCGCACGGGGCGAGTCGTTGCTCGACGCGACGATGGGCGACGTACGGAACCTCAACGGCGGTGAGCTGACGGACGACGTCGCGGTCCTGCTGCTCGACCGCGACAAGTGAGGCCGGTCGGCGGCGTGCGCGCGTCAAGCGAGCGGGACCGCCTACTGGGAGGGGCGGTCCGTGGGGGTTCGAGCGGGTGCAGGAGCAGGTGCTGGTGCGGGGCGTACGGGGTGCGGCGTACTGGTCAGCGGCCGTTGAAGGGCCCGTAGGGACCGTCACTGCTGCTGCCGCCCCTGCGCTTGGGGCCGCCCATGACCTGCTTGAGGGCGGGGCGGACGTCCACGATGTAGACGATCGTGGCGATCAGGCCGATGATCTGGAGCAGCATCATCGGTACCAGCAGGTTCACCAGCACGGTGATGCCCAGGATGATCAGCCAGAACTGCTTGTTCTGCTTGTCGGCCGCCGTGTAGGCGTCCCCGCGCCGCATCGCGCTGTCCACGAGCGCGAACACTGCCAGGGCGAGGATCGCGATGTTGATCAGCCAGAGCACAGTCCCGAAGCCCTGCATCAGCATGGTGCTCACACTCCTGGTCGGTCTCTTCGCTCACTTTGAGGGGGCGGTGACGGACAACGGTACCGCAGCACGGGAGGAACGGGCCGAGCACATAAAGGGTGCTCTGCCCGCTCCACCCCCGTACCGAAACCCCTCACGACTCCGTCTTGGGAGCCGTCTTCCGGGGCGTGGACGTCGTCTTGCGGGTCGCGCTGGTCTTCTTGGCCGACGAGGCGGCGGAAGTCGGCTTCGAGGAGGTGGCGGAGCCGCCCGCCTTCGACGAGGCCGCCGCTGAGGTCGACCTGCCCGGCTTGGCCTCGCTCTTCGCCTCGCTCTTGGGCTCGTCCTTCGCCTCGCTCGTGGCTGCGCCGCTCTTCTCGCTCGTGGCGGCGGTGCTCTTCGTGTCGGTCCGGCCCGTGGTCTGGCCCGGAGCCTTGCCCGAGGCGCCGGCGGTGGGCTCGGCCGGCGGTTCGGCGACCTTGACGGGCTCGCGCTCGACGGTCACCTCGGGGGCCTCGCTGTCCTCTTCACCGCGCCAGTTCTGCACGGCCTCGCGACCGCGTTCGGCCAGCTCGTCGTAGGTCTCGCGCGCCTTGACCGCGTACTCGGCTGCCACGCCGAGGCTCTGCAGCGCCAGGTGCTGCGCCTGCTCGCGCAGCTTCTTGATGTCGGTGTCGATCCCGCCCAGGGTCTCGCTGACCTTGGCCTGGGTCTCCTTCGCCTGCTGGGTGAACCGCGCCTGGACCTCCTTGGGGTCGGCCTCCCGCACGGCCGCGATGCGCTGGGGTGCCTCCTCGCGGAGCTTGTCGATCACGCCGGCGGCGAAGTAGAGCGGCGTCGGGTCGGTGAGGGTCTTGCGCAGGTCGTTCGCGTTGGGCATGAGGGTGCGCCTCCGTGGCTGAACTGGCTTCATGTGCTGGTCTGTTACGACTTCTCGCGCGGCTGGTCCGCGCCGGCGGGACCGTTCTCCTTGCGGAACGACTCGTAGATCTGGAGCAGCGCCTGCTTCTGCTGGTCGTTGATCGACGGGTCCGCGAGGATGGCCGCCGGAACCTGCAACAGGTCCTGACGGTCACGTTCGTCGAGGATTCCGGCCTGCACGTAGAGCGTCTCCGCCGAGATCCGCAGCGCCTTCGCGAGCTGCTGCAGAATCTCCGCGCTCGGCTTACGCAGCCCCCGCTCGATCTGGCTCAGATACGGGTTCGAAACCCCCGCAGCCTCGGAGAGCTGCCGCAGCGACAGCTTGGCGTTCCGCCGCTGCTCCCGTAGGAACTCCCCGAGATTGCCGACATTGAGCGAGGCCATGTCCCCACCCTGCACCCTTCTGCTAACTATTGCAAGCAGCTCGCTTGCAAATGTTGCCGGACCTGGAGGCTCAGGTCGCGTGGAATCCGTCCGTGGTTCGCAGCCGCGGGAGGTAAGCCACCGCGTCGAACGCCTCGAACACCGGGGTCTTGAGGAACTCGTCCTGTGAGCGGAATTTGCAGAAGGTGTCGGCATCCTCCACATCGGCCTCCCTGAGGTCGGCGACTGTCAACGCCGCGGTGCCGTCGAAGGCCGCTTCGACGCTGCCCGGTTCGGGTGCGGGCAGGGCGCGTTCGAGGAGTCGCATCCCGCTCGGTCGGTCGGCGTCGAAGTCTCCGGAAACCACGTGTCCGTGGTTGCCTGTCGCGGCGATGGCGACGTAGTCATCGCCGAGCACCTTGCGCAGGTGGTATCCGGCAGGAAAGAGACCAGTTGGCCCGTCGTGCTCAACCTCTGCAGTGCGGATGTGGACGTTGTGCAGGGCGAGGACGATCCTCGCATCAGGCTCGTGATCGAGACGCCGGAGCACCGACTCGGCCACGAACGCGTCCAGCGACGTCGTGCCGACCGACAGCCCGCAACCCGACACATCCCGGTACAGGTGATCGATCAACCAGGCGCCGCGCAGGTAGGTCATGGCGTCGTCGACCGATGCCCGCCCAGCCCTCATGCTCTCCAACCGGGCGAGGAGACGGCTCAGGTCCGCGGTAAGTGCGTCCCGGACGGACTGATCAAGTGCCTGGTAACGCGCGATCGTTCGGAACGGGTCATCGTCGTAGAAGCTACCGGCAGCGGTCAGCGCCCGGTCCAGCAGCGGGATCGCGTCCGGGTCTGTCCGCTGCAGGCAGGTGCGGAGCCTGCGCAGTTCGGGTACGCCACCGTTGCCCGCGAGCGTTCCGGCAAAGCGCACCGGGCGCTCTGCCGTCGTGTTGTGCTCCCGCATCCAGGTCAATGCGTCGTGCATGTCCTGGCACGCGGTCAGGGACATGTCGGGTGTGCCGGTGAGCGCGGCGAGGTCACCGGGACCACCACACACCCAGCCGTCGAGTGACTCGGACTCGACGTACGGCGATTCGAAGGCGTACACGCTGAACCCGCACCGTTCGACGAGGAACCGCAGCAGGCGGTGTCGGAGCAGGTAGAACTCCCGGACGTGGTGGGCGCTCTCGCCGATCGCGACCACCCGCGCGCCACCGATCAACGCGCGCAGCGGCTCCAGGTCGTCCAGTGGCGCCTCCGGGTTGATCGTTCCAGCGGTGAACGCCCGCTCACGAACCCATTGAGCGAATTTCATCCCGGCCCCCAAGCCTTGACAGACGTGTCTAATTTATTGAACCTTACATGGCTGTCAAACATTGCTTACGATGGTCGGCGATGCCGCACCACAACCCCGACACCCCCCGAGCACCCCGCCGCGCCGACGCCGAACGCAGCCGGACCGCGATCCTCACCGCGGCTACACGCGTCCTCGGTGCGCAACACGACGCCGGCCTCGACGACATCGCTAAGGCGGCAGGGGTCAGCAGGCAGACCGTGTACGCGCACTTCACGTCACGGGAGACACTGATCAACGCGGTGTTCGACCATGTGACCGAGGGCGTCGTCGCCGCCATGGATGCCGCTATGAACGAGACCGTCGACGGGGAACCGGCCGAGACCACCCTCATACGGCTACTGTCCGCGAGCTCCCACGTCGCTGACCAGCTGCCCATTGTCCTGCGCGACCAGCCGCTCACTTCGGAACGAGCACACGAACTGCACCGCCCGATTGTTGAACGGTTTGCCGAGGTGATCGAGCGTGGCCAGCGGAGCGGAGAGTTCAGCGACCGGCTTTCGTGCCACTGGCTGGTCGCGGCGATCATCGCTCTCGTGCACACCGCTGCCGACGAAGTCGATTCCGGGCGCATGACAGCCAACGACGCCGAAGCCGCCCTCCGCATCAGCCTCCGCAAGCTGACCCTTCCCACCCAGTGACGTGAACGGTCAACGCCGCGTTCGATCTTCTTCGCCCTTCTTCGCCGGCAGATCCTCCTGGCCGACTGAGTGGGACCGTTCACGAGCGAGCTGGTGTGCGGTTGACGAGGCCCGCCCGATCATGCCGATCGGGCGGGTCCTGCTGTCCGGTAGGGATCAGGCGTCGGCGGGCTTGGCGCGCCGGCGCAGGAAGGCTTCCAGGGGCAGCGTGTTCGGGTGGAGGCGGCGCAGGGTGGGGATGTCGGCCTGGTAGCCGCTCTCGGCGAACCACTGGAACATGTGCTCGGTGACGGGCTTGGGCTCCAGGGGGTGGGGACGCCGATTCCGGGGGCAGGTGGGCTGGCCGGGTGCTGGTCGGGTCGGGGGGACGGCTCGTTCCTAGGCGACCGTCAGTACGATCTTGCCCTGGATGTGGCCCCGGGCAGCGCGTTCGTGTGCCGCTCGGGCGTCCGCGAGCTTGAACGTGCTGTCGATCGCGACGCGGACCGTTCCGGCGTCGAGCAGGCGCCCCAGTTCGGCGAGCTGCGCACCGTTCGAGCGGACCTGGGTGCCCGAGACCGTGACGCCGAGCCGCGCGGTCTCTTCTTCGTCGTATTCGCCGAAGAACACGGGGAACAGGGCGCCCCCGCGCTTGAGCGTGCGCAGGAAGCGGCTGCTGTGGGGGCCGCCGACGGCGTCGAGAACGAGGTCGACGTCGTGCACGAGTTCTTCGGCGCGGCTCTCCGTGTAGTCGATGAACTCGTCGGCGCCGAGTTCCCTCAGGAACGACTCGTGCGCGCCCGACGCCACCGCGGTGACATGTGCGCCCTTCCACTTCGCCAACTGCAGCGCGAAGTGCCCCACGCCGCCCGCGGCGCCGTTGACGAGCACCGTCGTTTCGGCGCCGAGCGGCGTCGGGCGATGGCGTGCCTCCTGGAAGGGCGACGGGTGATCGTGTCCCAGCTCGATCAGGAACTGCCACGCCGTCAGCAGTGACATGGGCGCCCCTGCGGCGTGCACGTGGTCGATGCCGGCCGGCTTGGGCGCGAGATCGGAAGCGGGCGCGGCCACGTACTCGGCGTACGCGCTGCCGTCGAAGCTGGGGAAGCGAAGGAGGCCGAAGACCTCGTCGCCGACCGAGAAGCCCTCCACGTCCGCGGCGACGGCCTCCACGACCCCCGACACGTCCGTCCCCGGAATCACGGGCAGGTCGAACTTCGGCCTCGTCTCCGGAGGCAGATTGCTCAGCCCGTCGCGCAGGTACCAGTCCGGGGGATTGACGCCGACCGCGTGCACGCGAACGAGCACCTCACCCGGCCCAGGATCGGGGATCGGCACCTCATCGTCGCGCAGAACCTCGGGGCCGCCGTGCTCATGCAGCCGGACCGCTCTCATCGTGTGCGTCGACATCGTTTTCTCCTGTCCGCGCTGCGGGATACGCTTATTCGGATCGGTGGTCCACATAAGTGAACCGCTGATCCGAATATATGGACCAGTGAACCGGTTGGTCAAATGGGCCACTGAACCGGATAGACAAGAGGGGCAGATGCGGGCCGACGCCAGGAAGAACCACGACCACCTGCTCGCGGCAGCGGGCACTGCCATCACCGAGCAGGGTGTCGACGTATCACTGCGTGACATCGCGCGCAGGGCCGACGTCGGGCTCGCGACGCTGCTGCGGCACTTCCCGACGCGCGAGGCGCTGCTCGATGCCCTGCTCCGCACGAGCTTCGATGAACTGACGGCACAGGCGGCCGAACTCGAAACGTCGAGCTCACCGGAAGACGCTCTCGTTTCGTGGCTACGCGACTGCGTCGCGTGGACGACCGAGTACCGGGGCGTGACCGCGCTGATGGCAGCCGCCATGGAGGACACCGAATCCGCTCTCCACGCTTCGTGCGTCACCCTGCGCGCGGCCGGTGCCCGGCTCCTCGCACGCGCTCAGGACGCGGGTGCGGCGCGGACCGACATTGACGGCACCGATCTGTTCGCGCTCGTGGCGGCACTGGCCTGGCTCGGCGACCAACCCTCGCTCGCGCCCCGCGCCGATCGCCTCTTCGCGGTCGTCGCGAGCGCGGTTCTGACGAGCGCGGGGAGCGGCGGGGCCGAGGGGCGTCCTCGCCGGTGAGGCCGGCGCATTCGGCGTCGGACCGCGGGTGGGGTTCCGGGCCGGTGGCCTGCTGGTAGTACGCAGCCAGGGCCTGCGGGTCCGGGCAGTCGAGCGTTGTCACGCGCACCTCATCAGCGGGCGGACGGCACCTCCGGGTCGGTCGGTGGCCGTTTCCGTTCCTCCGGGGAACGGCCGGTTCTCGTGACGGGTGGGGCTTGGCCGGGCCAGGCGAGGTCGTCGACCGCGAGGAACGGTTCGTCGGCGAGAGTGGTCGGCGTGATTCCGGTGAACGCACGGACATTGCGGTGGAGATGGGACTGGTCGTAGTAGCCGGATTCGGCCGCCGCGCCCGCGGGAGTCCGGCCTGCGGCCAGGCGGTGGGCGGCATGGTGGAAGCGGACCAGTTTCGCCGCACGGTGCGGGGTGAGGCCGATGTGGGACCGGAACCGGGCCCACAGGCGCTGGCGGCTCCACCCGACCTCGGCAGCCAGTTCCTCGACCCGGATGCGGCCACAGGCGCGGACGATCCGGTTCCATGCGTGGGCCACCTCGGGAGGCATGGCCCGTTCCGGCCGTCCCGCCTCGTACCGACGGACGAGCAGGGTGTCCAGCAACGCGAACCGGTCCTGCCACGAGGGTGCCTCGCTCAACTGTTCCTGGACGCGTTCGGCGTCCCGCCCCCACAGCTCGTCGAGGGCGACAACCGCGCCTTCGAGTTCGGCGGCCGAGGTGCCCAGCGTGGTGTACGCGAGCAGCGGCGACAGGCGTATCTGCACGGCCTCCATGTCCCGGCCCCGCACCTGCAGATCGCTGAACGCCAGCCCTGCGACGAGGGCTCCCGGCCGGCGGCCGGTCGCGTCTTCGACAACCAGCGTGCCGGGGTTGAAGGCGAGGGCCAGGGTCACGGCCGGGTGCGGGATCGCCCGGATGTCGATCGGCCCGGAACCCTGCGCACGGAACCCCGCCATGCTGACGCCCCTCAACCGGCTGCGCCCTGACGGCTGTACGACGTCCAATCCCGTGGGTGTGGGTGTGTGCGTGCGCTTGTACCCAGCAGACCGCATGCCTTGATGCTAGGAGCCGCCTTTCGCGTCGGCAGCTGTTTCCGTGCTGGGGGCCGCCGTCTCCGTGCGGGGGCCGCCGCTTTTGCCGGGGCTGCCGCTTCCGTGCCGGGAGCCTCTTCGCCCTGGCGGGCCCGTGTGGGTGGGTGTGGGTGTGTGGGTGGTCGGCGCGCGTGGTGCTCGTCCGCCGTGCCGTGTAGGCATTACGTGCCATACCGGTGACCGCGACATTTGTGCAAGACGCGCACCGGCCGGACCGGTCACGGTGGGCGCATGGTGAAGAACTCGCGGACTTCGTTCCGTTTACTGCCTCAGAAAGCGTCGGGCGCGGAGAACGCGCGTCCGTCCGGTGCCGGCGGCGAGGTGTACGTCGTACAGGACGGCCCGGCCGATGCCCCGGCACTCGTCCTGATCCACGGCCTCGCTGCCTCGGGCAGGAGCTGGGAACCGCTGGTCCCGCTGCTGGCCGAGAGCCATCATGTGATCCGGATCGACCTGCTGGGGCATGGCCGGTCGGCCAAGCCCGACGGGGCCGACTACGCGGTACCCGAACAGGCGCGGCGGGTCGGTGAGGTACTGGACCGGCTGGGGGTCGGCCACGCCCTCGCGGTCGGGCACTCCAGCGGCGGCTCGGTGGTCACGGCGCTCACCGAGCGACGGCCTGACCTGGTGACCGCCGTCGCGCTCCTCAACTCAGGGCCGCACATCGGTGCCCACATCTCACAGGCGCCCCTCAACCGGCTTCTGCCGCTGCCCGTCATCGGGCAACTGCTGTGGCGGCTGCGTACCGACTCCCTGATCCGCCGGGCGGCGGCCACGGCGGTCACCCGTGACATCGAGATCCCCCAGGCGGTCGTCGACGACGTACGAGGAATGACCCATCACGGGTTCATGGCGGGCTCCCAGGCATCCAGCGACTACCTCCGGCGGCGCCCGCTGCCGGATCGGCTGGCCACCCTCGGTAAACCGCTGTTGGTGGTCTTCGGCGACGAAGACCGGCGATGGCACTCCTCTTCCGCCGCCGACTACCGCGCGGTGCCCGGCGCCAGGATCGAGATGCTCCCCGGCGTCGGGCACTCACCCCCGCTTGAGGAACCGCGACGCACAGCCGAGCTGCTGCTCGCCTTCGCCGCCGCCGCTCATCCGCCGCCCGTACGCCGCACACGGGCAGCGGAACGGGACGGCTGAGGCCCGCGGTGCGGAGCGCCATTGCGGACGGCGCCGTTGCGGCGCTGCCGCGGAGGGCGCCACCGTGGACGGCGCCGGGTCCGGTCCGAGCGACACCGGCCGGGCCCGGGCAGCCCCGGCCGGGTCAGGCAGAGCGGTACCGGCGTATCCGGGCCCCGGCATCCGGGCATCCGGGCATCCGGGCATCCGGGCATCCGGGCATCCGGGCATCGGAGCCTCCGGCATCCGGACATCCGGACATCCGGACGGACTGTCCGCGCTCACCCCGCAAGCTGCCGCGTGCCCTCGCCCCGCAAGCTGCCGCGCATCCTCGCCCGGTCAACGCGTGGGCCGGCGGGCCTCTTTCGCCTCGCGGTGGGCCTCCCAGGCGTTCGCCACCGGGCCTACGTGTCCGAGCTTGTCGGGATTGATCACCGCGCGGACCGTCTGGATACGTCCGTCGAGTACGTCGAGCGTCCAGGTGGCGAGCACCTTGTCGCCCCGGTCGCGGAAGATCGCGCCCGGCTGGCCGTTCACCTCGTGTGGCTCCAACGTGCCGCCGATCCGCAGGAACGGGGGGAAGGACGAGGCGAGCACGCGGGCCACCTTGTCGGAGCCGAAGATGCCGCTGCCCCACTGCGGGGCCTTGCCGCCCGCGTCCCCGACCATCTGGACGTCGGCGGAGAGCAGTTCGCGCAGCCCGTCGACGTCGCCCTCACGGAGTGCCTCGAAGAAGCGGCCCGCCAATTCTTCCCGTTCCCTGCGGTCCGCCTCGAACCGCGGGCGCCCCGCTTCCATGTGGCGCCGTGCCCGTACCGCGAGTTGGCGGCACGCCGCCTCCGACCTGCCCACAGCCGACGCGACCTCGGGGAACCCGAACGCGAACACCTCCCGCAGTACGAAGACCGCCCGCTCCAGCGGACTGAGCCGCTCCAGCAGCAACAGGGCCGCCATCGAGACCGAGTCGGCCAGTTCCGCCGACCGCGCGGGGTCCTCGTAGGGGTCGGTGAGCAGCGGCTCGGGGAACCACTGCCCGACGTACTCCTCCCGCCGGAAGCGGGCCGAGCGCAGTACGTCGATCGAGATCCGGGTGACAACGGCGGAGAGGAACGCCCTGGTCGACGTGTGCGGCGTCGCGGAGGATTCGTAGCGCAGCCAGGTCTCCTGAACCGCGTCCTCCGCCTCGCTCACGCTGCCGAGGATGCGGTAGGCGATCGAGAACAGCAGCCCTCGCAGTCCCTCGAACTCCTCGGTCCTGGTCACGTCGGCGCCTCCCCGCAGCTCTGGCGCCACGAGGGGCAGCGCGGCTCCCGCCGGCCCCGGGCCCCGGGCCGCGGCACCAGCCGTCCGCCGGCTCCGGGCCGCGGCACCAGCCGTCCCCCGAGACCCTCGGCCCCGCCTGCCACGAACACCCGCATGACCATCACCTTCCCGATTCCGAACCGCTCTCGATGCGAAGACGAGACAGGCCGTACGGCTGTGACATCGGCCCGGTCTCCTACGCCGACGAACCGCACTCACTCAGCCCGAGAACAGCATCGCGACCGTCACCACACCGAGGAGCGCGATGTAGGACCACGCGTAGGCGCGGTCGGGTATGCGGGGCGGGCGCCGCCGCAGTACGGCGATCACCGGCAGGGCGCCGAGCAGCAGTGCACCCGCGGCGCGGAGATCGACGAGCCCGACGAGCTGTATGTGCGCGTGCGCGGCGTCAGGCCCGGCGGCACCGCCGAGGGAGACCACGGCCGCGGGGAGCGCGATGGCGAGGGTGAGCGGGTTGGCCAGCGCGGTCGCCACATGCATCGTGTGCCCGGCCCGCCGCATCGCCGGAACCGTCATCACGCTGCCTCCCACGCCGAGGAACGCCGCCACCGCACCCGCGGGTGCGCCGAGTACGGGCGACAGCGGTCGCGGCGCCTTGTCGGGGGCCGCCCCTTCCGTTTCGGTCGGCCTTTCGGCTTCGGTCGGCTCTTTGGCTGCGGCTGGCTCTTCGGTTTCTGCCGGTCCCGTCGCCCCGGCCGGTGCTGTTGCTCCTGCGGACCTCGTTGCTCCGGCCGGTCCTCCGGTCGGTCCCGTTGCTCCGGCCGACTCCGTCGCTCCCGCGGACCCCGTCGCCCCGGCCGACCCCGCCGATGCCGTCACCCCGGCCGCCTTCGCCGCTCCCTTCGCGGACCCCTTCGCTGCTCTCTTTGCCCGCCCCTTCGCCGACCCCTTCGCCGACCCCTTCAGTGCCTGCGGGCGCAGGAAGCCCGGGCGCAGGAGCAGGTCGGCGATGGTGAGCGCGACGTAGGCGACGAACAGCCAGCGGGCCAGCTCGGCCGGGGCGTGCCGGGTGGCGAGCGCGCCGACCGAGGCGCCGACCGCCAGCAGGGCGAGCAACGCGCCGCTGCCCCGTAGCCCGGCGAGTACCCGCCGTGGGGTGACGGCGGTGGCGAACCCCGCATTCACCACCATGACCAGGGCCGACGTTGCCGTCGCCACCCGCATCGCGTCTCCGCCGAGGGCGGCGTCAGCCCACACCACGACAGGGACGGCGACGAATCCGCCGCCGAACCCGAACAACACCGTCGTGACTCCGGTCAGGAGCCCGATTCCAAGCAATGCCACATCGTTCACAAAAGAAACTTCACCACTCCGGCAAGCCTTCTCGCATGCGATGTTCGGCACCATTCCTTCGCGTCTCAGCCAGTAGGGTGGAGAGGTGAAGAACGTCTCGCTGGACGACATCGACCACGTGGACCGGGCGGTCCTCCCGATCGGCACCGACTACCCGCCTGGACACGTACTGGACTGGCACGCGCACCGGCGCGCGCAGTTCCTCTACGGCGCCACCGGGGTCATGGTCGTGGACACGGCGGAGGGCACGTGGACCGTTCCGCCCGAGCGCGCCGTACTGATTCCGGCCGCGACCCTGCACCGGGTCCGCATGCTGGGGGTCAGCACCCGGAGCCTCTACATCGAGCCGGATGCCGTCCCCTGGTGGCCCGCGACCTGCACGGTCGTGGACGTTCCGCCGCTGCTGCGCGAACTGCTGCTCACAGCCGTCGAGTTCGAGGCCGACTACAGCCTGTCAGGGCGGGAGGGGAGCGTCGCGGAACTCCTCCTGCACGAGATCGCCGCGCGCGCCCCCCTTCCGTTCCACGTCGCGATCCCCGCCTCCGCCGATCTCGCGGCGCTCTGCCGCGAGTACCTGGTGGCACCCGACGCCGGCGTCACCAACGCGGCCTGGGCCGTGCGTACGGCCATGAGCGAACGGGCGTTCACCCGGCGCTTCCGCGCGGAGACCGGGGACAGCCCCGCCGTCTGGCGGGCACGCGCGCGGCTGCTCGCAGCCGTACCGCTGCTGCGCACCGCATCGGTCAGCGAGGTCTCAGGCCGCCTCGGCTATGCCTCACCCGCCGCTTTCACGGCCGCCTTCACCCGCGCCTTCGGCACGCCACCTTCCCGCTTCTCCGGGAAGGGGAGGTAGGTAAGGAAGGGAGCGGAGGAAGGAAAGGGGAGGAAGGAAAGGGGAGGCAGGGAGCGGAGGGGAGCGGAGGGAGCCGGGCCCAATCCGGCAGTCGGTGACGGCGGTTGACCTTCACCTTGGGGCAAGCCACAGCATCGGTGGGGCCGGGCGGTGTGCCCGGTGTGAGGAAGGGCGGTGTGAGGTGCTTACCATCGGTGCCTTCGCCAAGGCGTCGCGGCTCTCGCCGAAGGCGCTACGGCTCTACGACCAGCTCGGACTGCTGACCCCCGCACGCGTCGACCCGTCGACCGGCTATCGCCTCTACGCACCCGAACAGCTCGAACGCGCACGGCTGGTGGCCTGGCTGCGGCGGCTCGGTATGCCGCTGGCCCGCATCAAGCACGTGTGCGAGCTGGATGCGCGGGGCGCGGCGTGCGAGGTCAGGGACTTCTGGGAGCAGGTCGAGGCGGAGACCGCCGAGCGTCGGGATCTCGCGTCCTTCCTCGTCGAGCACCTGTCAGGGATGCCCGGCTCGCACCGGGCACCGGAGAAGGAGCACACGATGTCCCGGAACACCGCACCTCTGGAGATCCGTTACGCGGCGCTGTCCGACACCGGGCTTGTTCGCGAGAGCAACCAGGACACCGCCTACGCGGGATCAGGCGTGCTCGCCGTCGCCGACGGCTTCGGGAAGCGGGGCGGTCCCGCGAGCGCGGCGGCCGTCGACGTACTCAGGAGACTGGATGCGCACGCTCCGGGGACGCACGGCGGGGGAGGCGCGGGGCCCGTTCCTGCGGGCGACCTGCTCAACGTTCTCGAAGAGGCCATCGAACGCGCCGACGAGGCCGTACGCGGAATCGCCGCTTCCAGCGAGGCACCGCACGAGGTGGGTACGACGCTGACCGCCATGCTCTGGACCGGTTCGCAGCTCGCCCTCGTCCACGTCGGTGACTCCCGCGCCTACCTGCTGCGCGGCGGCGAACTGTTCCAGATCACGCACGACCACACGCTGGTTCAGTCGATGGTCGACGAGGGCCGCCTCGCCCCGGAAGAGGCCACCACCCACCCCCAACGAGCCCTGCTGGCCCGCGCGTTGACGGGCGGCGACGCAGGCGTCGTACCCGACACCCGGCTGTGCGACGCCGAGCCGGGTGACCGCTACCTCCTCTGCTCCGACGGCCTGACCGCCGCCGTACCGACCGGCACCGTGCATCAGGTGCTCGCGTCACCCACGGCACCCGAACCAGCCGTGCGGGAACTCGTCACCCTCGCCAATCGCAACGGAGGCCCCGACAACGTCAGCTGCGTGATCGCCGACGTGCTGCGGCCTCGGCGCTAAGGGGCCGGAGGGTGGGGAGAGGGAGAGGGCGGGGAGAGGGAGAGAGGGGGCTCGGCGTGGACGTTGAGAGGCTGCACCATGCCCGTTGCGAGCAGCTCATCCGCGAGGCGGACGCGTATCGGCTCGGTCGCGAGGCGCGCAGGACCCACCCGGCGACCGTTCCTGGTGGGCGGCCTACCGCACTCGCCTGGAGCGGGCCGCACAGGAGGCACGTCTGGTCCCGTCTCCTCTCGTCACCCCGCCTTGCCCTGTTCCTCCGTCTTGCCCCCTCCCTCCGCCGTGGCCACCGTGAACGCGCCCGCTGAGGCGGCGAGCGCTGCGGTGCGTGCGGCTTCGGCGGGGAGCGCGGGATCCGGTGGGGTGCGGAGCAGAACGAGCTGGTGGTACAGCGGTGCGGTGGCCGTGACCAGCAGTTTTCGGTGGTCGGTCGCGGCCGGCAGCTCTCCTCGCTCCACCGCGCGCGCGACGACGGGCTCGCAGCGCGCATAGCGGTCGTCCCAGAACTGGCGCAGCGCCGCTGTCGCCTCCTCGGAGCGGAAGGATGCGGCGATGAGGGCGAGGGCAACGGGCGGGTCCTCGGTGAGCCCGGCCTGCACCTCCTCGTTCAGCGCCGTCAGATCGCCCTGGAGTGAGCCGGTGTCAGCCGGGCGCCAGCTGTCGCCCTCCGCCGCCTCCAGTACGTCGGCGAGCAGCCCGCCGACGTCTCCCCAGCGGCGGTAGACCGTCGTGCGGTGCACGCCGGAGCGGGCGGCGACGGCGTCGACGGTCAGGCCGTCATAGCCGTACTCCACCAGCAACGGGCCGACGGCATCGAGGACTTGTGAGCGGATACGGGCGCTGCGCCCGCCGGGGCGGCGGGCGGGGGTTGCCAACTCGGATGACGACATGCCATCATCATAACGCTACATCCGTCGCAGTAGGGGGAATCGCTGATGCTCATTCGAAGTGTTCGTCCGGTCCCGCGGTCCCAGTCGGCCGCACCACGCCTGAACGCTTCGGAGAGCCGCCATGCCCACACAGATCACGGCACACGCCGTCACGAGGTCGTACGAAGGCCGGACCGTTCTCGACGGGGTGACCTGCACGCTCTCGGCGGGTGAGCGCACCGGCATCGTCGGGGAGAACGGATCGGGCAAGACGACGCTGCTCAAGCTCCTCGCCGGACGGGAGCTGCCCGACGAGGGCGAGGTCGTCCTCCGCGCCGAGGGTGGCGTCGGTTATCTCGCTCAAGAGGAGCGGCTTGCCGCGGAGTTGACCGTCCAGCAGGTCATCGAGGGGGCGCTCGGACAGCTGCGCTCCATGGAGAGACGCCTACACGCCCTCGAAGCGTCGATGTCCCAGGGCGACGCATCGGCCATGGGGGAGTACGGGGAGCTGCTCACGCTCTTCGAAGCGCGAGGGGGATATGAGGCGGAGGCGCGCGTCGAACGTGCCCTGCACGGGCTCGGTCTGGTGCGGCTGCCCCGTGACCGCGCCGTGGGCGGCCTCTCCGGAGGTGAGCGGGTCCGGCTGCGGTTGGCTGCGCTTCTCGCCGCCAACCCCGAAGTACTGCTGCTCGACGAGCCGACCAACCACCTGGACGATGCCGCGCTGACCTGGCTGGAAGACCACCTGCGCACACGGCCCGGTACGACCGTCGCCGTCTCGCACGACAGAACGTTCCTGGAGCGCGTCGCCAGCACCCTCCTGGAAGTCGACGCCGACCGGAAGCAGGTCGTCCGGTACGGCAACGGGTATGCGGGCTATCTCCAGGGCAAGGCCGCCGCCAGACGCCGCTGGGCCGAGGAGCACGACAGATGGCGGTCCGACATCGCCCGCCTCCAGGAGGCCGCGGCGACCACGGCACGCAGGGTCGCGCCGGGGCGAGCGATGAAGGACGGCAACAAGATGGCGTACGACCGCGCCGCCGGCCGCGTACAGCAGTCGCTCGCCAGCAGAGTGCGCAGCGCCGAGGAGCGGCTCCGACGGCTGCTCGCCGACCCGGTGCCCCCACCGCCCGAGCCCCTGCGCTTCGCCCGGGCGTTGCGCCCCAAGAGCGCGGACGCACCCCGGGCCGACGGCCACCCCGGCACAGCCGACGGCCACCCCGGCACAGCCGACGGCCAGCTCGGAACAGCCGACGGCCACCTTGGCACAGGCGGCACAGGCGGCATCGGTGCCCCCGGGGGTGTGAGCGACCCCGAGGGGGAACCGCGAGGCGAGTGCGGGGAAGTGCGTGCCGGCGCGGTCGTGATCGCGGCGGAAGGGGTGTCGGTCGCGGGGCGGCTGCGCCGTACGGACCTGGCCCTGGCGGCAGGCGAGCGGCTGCTCGTGACGGGTGCCAACGGTGCGGGCAAGAGCACGCTGCTCCAGGTGCTGGCGGGGGAGCTGGATTCCGGCACGGGCCGTGTCATCCGGCGAGGCCGCATCGGGCACCTCGGCCAGGACCCCCAACTCGCTCACGCGCGGCCGGGAATGACCCTGCTGGAGGCGTACGCGTACGGGCGCGCAGGAGCGTGGGAGGAGCACGCGGAACGGCTGCTGTCGCTGGGGCTGTTCACCCGGGAACGGTTCGCGGTGCGGGTCGGGCACCTGTCCACCGGCCAGCGGCAGCGCCTGGCCCTGGCGCGACTGCTGACCGAACCCGCCGACGCGCTGCTGCTGGACGAGCCGACCAACCACCTGTCGCCCGCACTGGTGGAGGAGCTGGAACAGGCGCTGGAGGGGTACGAGGGCGCGCTGGTCGTCGTCAGCCACGACCGTCTCCTGCGCCACCGCTGGCGGGGCACGCGCATGGAGCTGACACCCCGGGGCCGGGGCGAGGCATGAGAGACACCGAGGACATGAGACACACCGAGGAGACGCGCGTGGAACTGACAACCGTGGCCGAGCCGGGCTCGGGCCCGTACGACATCGTCACCGGACCCGACGGGGCGCTGTGGCTCACGCTGGCGCACTCCGGCGAGATCGCCCGGCTCACCATGGACGGCCACAGCGACAGATACGCACTGGGCACGCCCGCCTGCACGCCCACGGTCCTCACCCCAGGACCGGACGGGGCACTGTGGTTCGCGCGGACGGGAGACCACAGGATCGGCCGCATCACGGCCGGAGACCGGCCCGGGAACGGAGACGGGCCGGGGAACGGGGGCGGGTTCATGGCCGGAGACCGACCCAGGAACGGAGACCGACCCAGGAACGGAGACAGAGACAGGTTCACGGCCGGAGACCGGTTCGCGGCCGGGGAGGAGCGCGGGAGCGGGGGTGCGAACGGGGTGCGGGTGGTCGGCGAGACGGCGGAGTTCGCGCTGCCGACACCGCAGTGCGGACCGTACGGGATCGTGACGGGTGCCGACGGGGCACTGTGGTTCACGGAGATGAACGCGGACCGGATCGGGCGCATCACCACGGACGGCGAGGTCACCGAGTTCCCGCTGCCGCTGAGTGGGGGGTTCCCCTCCGGTATCGCCGCGGGCCCCGACGGAGCGCTCTGGTTCACGCTGCACAAGGCCGACGCCGTCGGCCGGATCGACCTGGAAGGCCATGTGACGGTCTACCCGTTGCCCACCAAGGGCGCGGGACCCGTCCGCATCACCTGCGGCCCGTCCCTCGCGGACGGACCAGGCCTCACGGGTGACAGAAGGGGGGCCGGTGACACAGGACCGGCCGGTGGCGGGGAGCTGTGGTTCGCGGAGATCGGTGCGGGTCAGATCGGCCGGATCACCGTGGAAGGCCGCATCGAGGAATTCCCGCTGCCCGACCGCGCGTGCAAGCCGCACGCGGTCGCGGTGGCACCGGACGGGGTCTGCTGGTTCACGGAGTGGGGGGCCAACCGCGTCGGCGCCCTCGCGCCGGACGGCCACGTCACGGAGCACCCGCTGCCGGCGCCGGGAGGTGAGCCGCATGGCTTGACCGTCGGTCCGGACGGAGCCATCCACGTGGCGCTGGAGACGGGGGAGGTGGCACGCGTCAGTACCGTTGCCCCATGACCTCGACGCCCCCACCGGCCGACGACCCGAACCGGCTGAGCTATGCGCGGTACTGCGCGGAAATCCCGGCGCAGACGGACGGCGTGCGCCACCTGCTCGCCGGCGCAGACATGGCAGCGCCCGTACCGTCCTGCCCCGGCTGGAGCCTGGGACAACTCGTACGGCACATCGGCGGGGCGCATCGCTGGGTCGAGACGCTCGTGCGGAACCGGGCGGCAGGGCTCGTCCCGGACAGGCAGGTGAACGACGTACCTGAACGGGAGCACGAGAGCGCGGACTCCTTGCGCGCCTGGCTGGGTGAGGGTGCCGTCCGGCTGGCGGAGACGTTGCGTGAGGCGGGTCCGGAGGCCCAACTGTGGACCCCGGTGCCCGAGCGGTACAGGACGCCGGTGTTCTGGGCCCGCCGTATGACGCATGAGACGGCCATGCACCGCGCCGATGTGGCGCTCGCCGTGGGCGCTGAGTACGTGCTCATGGAGGAGGTGGCGCTGGACGCGGTGGGGGAGTGGATGGAGTTCGCCGCGCTCCCAGAGGTGTCGTCCGAGTCCCGCGCGGGCGAACCCCCGCTGCTCGGCCCCGGCCGTACGCTCCACCTCCACGCGACCGACACGGCGGCGCCCGGCGCCGGTGAGTGGCTGGTCGACCTCACCGGGGAGCACCCCGTATGGCAGCTCGGTCATGCCAAGGCCACCGTTGCCGCGCGGGCCCCGCTCACCGACCTCCTGCTGCACCTCTACGGCCGCCCCGCACGGGACGGCCACGCCGTCGAAGTCCTGGGCGACGCCCCCTTGCTCGACCTGTGGAAACGACGCTCCGGCTACTGGCTCCACGCCTGAATCCCGCACACAGTGCCCCGGATCCGCCTTCCGGGTCCGCCTCCCGGACCCCCCTTCCGGGTTCCCCTCCCGGGCCCCGAGCCCTCCCGAGTGGCCTGAATCGCCTCCCCGCAGGCGGGGCCCGGAATTCGGTTGGCTGTGACGCATGGGGCCTGTGAGGATGACGGGATGCGTTCGTTCGAAGAGCTGGTGAGTGAGGCCGAGTCGGTTTCCGTTGACGGCTGGGACTTCTCCTGGCTGGAGGGACGGGCCACGGAGGAGCGGCCCTCATGGGGCTACCAGCGGCTGATGAGCGGACGCCTGGCGTCCGCCACCGCGGCGCTGGACCTCCAGACGGGCGGCGGCGAGGTGCTCGCCGGCGCGGAAAGGCTGCCGTCGGTGATGGCGGCCACCGAGGCGTGGCCCCCGAACGTCGCGAAGGCCACGGCCCTGCTGCGCCCGCGCGGCGTGGTCGTCGTCGCGGACACGGACGAGCCTCCGCTGCCGTTCGCCGAGGGCGCGTTCGACCTTGTGACCAGCCGTCATCCGGTACGCGCCTGGTGGGAGGAGATCGCCAGGGTGCTGGAGCCGGGCGGTACCTATCTGGCGCAGCATGTCGGCCCCGCCTCCGTCTTCGAACTGGTCGAGTTCTTCCTCGGCCCCCAGCCCGAGGCACGCAAGGGCCGCCGCCCCGAGGACGCGCGTACCGAGGCCGAGGCGGCGGGACTGGAGATCGTGGACCTGCGCTCGGAGCGCCTGCGGATGGAGTTCCACGACATCGGTGCCGTCGTCTACTTCCTGCGCAAGGTCATCTGGATGGTCCCCGGCTTCACCGTCGAGCGCTACCACGACCGCCTGCGCGAACTGCACCAACTGATCACCACGGAGGGCGCCTTCGTCGCCCACTCCTCCCGATTTCTCATCGAGGCCCGCAAGCCGGCACATACGGCGACGCCTTCCGCCTGACGCGGGCCGAGCCGGCCTGTCGCGGACCGAGCCGGCCTGTCGCGGGCCGAGCCCGCGCGGTCACATCGGCGTGCGGCCCGCGCCCAGGGAACCTGCCCCGGGGGGAGTAGCGGTTCTCGTGCTGTTGCGCTAGCGCTGGCTCCCTCACGCGGCGCAACCTGTGCGTGGATCGGCCCGAAGGCCCGGGATGACGGCAACTCTCCCTCGTGTCTCAGACGTCCCGTTACTCAGGAAAGCCCGCAGTGCCGCCGTTGCGGCGTGTGGGCACGACCAGTTCAACGGGGGGACACCTTGTCCGAGTTCATCGAAACAATCGAGGAAATCTTCGCGCCCGGCGAGGAGGAGAAACTCGCGGGAGCAGCCACAGCGGAGGAACTGACTCCGTACGTCGACGCGCTACGCGTGCCGCCCGTGCTGCGTCCCGTGCCCACCACGGACCCGCGCGGTACCCAGGTCGAGATCGAGCTGACCGAGACCTGGACGCGGCTGCACTCCCAACTGCCGCCGACCCGCGTATGGGCGTACAACGGCCACTTCCCTGGGCCCACCTTCGAGGTGCGCCGGGGGCAGCGGATCCGGGTGGCGTGGACCAACCGGCTGACCGGCACCTTCCCGGTCACCTCGGTCGCCGTCAAGCGCGGTGACCCCGCCGACCCGAACACGAACCACCCCGGCAGGGACGGCGTCAAGCCCGACCCGAACGTCGCCGCGCTGCCCGGCTGGATCGTCACGCACCTGCACGGTGCCGAGACCGGTGGCGGCAACGACGGCTGGGCCGAGAACGCCGTCGCGAACGGCGACGCGCAGCTGTCGGAGTACCCGAACAACCACCAGGCGACGCAGTGGTGGTACCACGACCACGCCATGAACATCACCCGGTGGAACGTCTACGCCGGGCTCGTCGGCACCTACCTCATCCGCGACGCCGAGGAGGACGCGCTGCGTCTGCCGCGCGGCAAGTACGAGGTGCCGCTGGTGCTGGCCGACCGCAACCTGGACGTGGACGACGACGCCGGGGCCGGTACCGGACGCCTCAACGGGCAGCTCCTGCACAAGGTGATCAGCCTCGGCCCCAACCCCGAGTCCGGCAAGGACATCACCCTGCCGTTCAGCGGCCCCTACTCCACGGTCAACGGAACGATCTGGCCGCACCTGGAGGTCGAGCCGCGCTGGTACCGCTTCCGGCTGGTCAACGCCTCGAACGCGCGCGTCTACAACCTGGCGCTCGTGGACGAGAAGGGCGTTCCCGTACCTCCGGGCACGGTCAAGCAGATCGGCAGCGACGGTGGGCTGCTGCCGCGTCCCGTCGACATCACGTTCGCCGACGACCCGGACCCGGCCCGGCGCAAGGTGCTCCCGGCCGCGCCGGCCGAACGCTTCGACCTGCTGATCGACTTCCGCGCGCTACGGGGCAAGAAGCTGCGCCTGGTCAACGTGGGCACCAAGGGCTTCGGCACGCCCGACCCGGCGGCGGGGGTCGCCTACCCGCAGGTCATGGAGTTCCGGGTGGACAAGGAGCCGGTCCGCGAGCCGTTCGTACTGCCCGCGACGCTGTCCGGCACCTTCCAGCGGCTGGGCCACGACATCCCGCACAACCACCGGCTGATCCTGCTCACCCCGCCCGGCACGGTGGGTGGCGGCGGCCACCCGGAGATCTGGGAGATGACCGACGTCACCGAGGAGGTCGGCGACGGGCCGCTCACCCAGGCCGAGGGGATCGTGCAGCTCAGGGGGAGGGACGGCGTACTCAGGACGTACCGCAGGATCGCTCGCACGTTTGACGACACGCTCGGCTTCAAGGTCGCGCACAACGACGTCGAGCAGTGGAGCTTCCTGAACCTCGGCGGCCCCACCCATCCCATGCACATCCACCTTGCCGACTTCCAACTGACGGCCAGGGACGCCTACGATGCCTCCGGCTTCGACCCGGCGATCGGCGGCACCCGGGACGGCAGTCCCGTCGTCTTCCAGCCGGACAGGCCGATCCCGATCGCGCCGAACGAGACCGGCTGGAAGGACACCTACCAGGTGCCGGCCGGGCAGATGGTGACCGTACTCGGCCGCTTCGACGGCGCACACGGGCGGTTCATGTACCACTGCCACCTGCTGGAGCACGAGGACATGGGCATGATGCGGCCCTTCACCGTCATGCCGCCCGAGGTACTCAAGTTCGACCACGGTCACGGCGGTCACCCGCACGGCGCCTGAGCCGGAGGAAGCGGCGGAACCAGAGACAGCGCGGGAACGGGGAGCAGCGGAGGAACAGAGGCAGCAGCGGTAACAGAGGCAGCAGCGGAAGCGGGGGCTACTCGGCGCCGAACAGGCCGAGCAGCTCCCGCTTCTCGAACATCCGCGCGGTGTCCACGGCCGAGGGCTGCCCGGCCAGCGGATCGGCGCCCGCGTCGTGGAGCGCGCGCACGATCTCGTCCTCGCCCTTGAACACGGCACCCGCGATCGGGGTCTGCCCCCGGTCGTTGGCACGGTCGGGATCGGCGCCACGCGCCAGCAGCGCGCGCACGGTCTCCGGGTGTCCGTGGTAGGAGGCCAGCATCAGCAGCGAGTCGCCCTTGTCATTGGTGAGGTTGGCGGGAACCCCCGCGTCCACATAGGCGGCGACCTTGTCGGTGTCGCCGTGCCGCGCCAGATCGAAGATCTTCTGCGCCAGCTCCAGCACCTCGGGATCGTGCGCGGGCTCGTCGCTCTCGGGAGTGGGTGCGTCCGTCATACCGCCACCTTACGTACGACCCGCCACGTCGTCCCGCAAGCGGGCGGCAGCCAGTTCGTACGCTGCGGGGTCGAGCAGACGCAGCAGCTCCGGCAGCGACCGCACGACCTCGGCGGCGCTCGCCCCGCGCAGCTGCGCCGCCTTCCGCCGGTCCCGCGCGTACCCCACGAACCGGACTCCCGCTGCCCGGGCGGCCTCCAGGTCACGTGGGTGGTCGCCGACCATCACCGCGTCCCGGGCCGCTGTGCCGGCGGCCTCCAACGCGCGCTCCAGACAGTCGGGGGCCGGCTTGAGCCGCAGCGGGCCGCCCGGCGTCCTGCCGTGCACATGGCCCTCGAACAGGTCGAGCAGTCCCCGCCTGGCCAGGTAACACTCCACGGCCTCACGGGAGTTGTTCGTGGTGACGGCCAGCGCGTGCCCGGCCTCGTGGAGGGCGCGGATGACGTGGTCGGCGTGGCGGGTGGGCCTGGCGCCGGTGGCGGCGGTCACCTCTTCCTCGGTGAGCAGGCGCTCCAGCGCCCCGGCGGCGCCGTCGGCGACGGCGCCGGGGTCCTCGAACGCCGCCTGGAGCAGCACATAGGGGTCCTCGGCGGTCCTGGCCCGTTCCCTGGTGGAGGGAAGCATGGAGGGGAGTTCCGCGGTGAGCCTCTCCAGTCTGCGCGCTATGGCAGCGGCCGGGTAGGCGGAGAACAGGGTGCACACGGGGCCGTCGAAGTCGAGGAGCACGCACGTCGTGGAGCCCGGGAAACGGGTCAGGTCCTGCATGGAAGACGTCCTCACGGAAAGTGGCGGGCGACAACTATCCCCGTGTGAACGCCTCGCGTACAGAGGCGATGGACCTGGGGGAACGCCGTGACAAGCGGACCCGCAGCGCCCCGTTTCTGTGTTTCCTGTGCCAGGCCCTGAGCGCGGCACCCACCTCCGGCAGGCCCGGCACGGACGTCAGTTGCAGCGGGGCGCGGGCGCGGGAGAGCGCGCGGTGGACACGGAGCGCCGCCTTGTGGAAGTGCTCGTCGCGCGCGAGCCACGGAAGCGCGAGTGCGGCGCGCATGGTGTCGGGGAAAACGGACTGCGCGTGTTCGAAGTCGACGTACAGCGCGAAGTCCCGCTTCATGGCGGCCAGTTTCTCCACGTGACCGCTCCCTCTGGCGCGCATGCCCCTGCGCCACAGCCCGAGAAGCCGTGCCCTCTCCTCCGGCGGGTATTCCATGCGCACCGTGTGGGTGGCCAACTCGTGCAGGGGGTCGCCGTAGAGCGCGTTCTCCCAGTCCACGAGGGTGAGTCGGCCGCCCGGCCCGGATGAGCCGTGGCCCACGACCAGGTTGGCCCTGTGCACGTCGGAGTGCAGCAGCCCGTAGGGGCGAGGAGTCAGCCGCTTGGCCTCGACCCCGAAGCGCTCCACCGCGTCGGTGGGCACGCCGAGCGCGTCGAAGAGGGCACCGAAGCGCCGCAGGTTGCCGACGTAGACCTTCTCGTGCGCGAACGTGGCGAGATGCTGGAGGAACGTCGTGCTGTCACCCTCTTCCGGCCAGCCCTCGGGGAGCGGGGGAAGCGCGTGCGAGGGCACATCGGACAGCGAGGCCAGGAGCGCCGCGATCCGGCGCAGCGTTTCCCTGCCCACGGGCCCGGGCGGAGGCGCGGAGTCAGCGAGGGCCGCGCCGTCGACGTACGAATGCAGTGCGTGCCGCCGGTCGGTGGTGAGCGAACGCGGTACGGCAGGCAGATAAGGGCTCACCGCCTGGAGGACCGCACCCTCGTCGTACCAGGCTCGCGGCACGACCTCGGGAGTGCGTAGCCGCGTGCGGAACTTGCCCAGCTCGCCGGCCTGCGCCCCCACGGCCGAGGCGAGCGGTTCGCGCAGCGCGACGACCACATTGCGGTGGTGGTGCCCCTCCAGCGCGAAACGGTCACGGTCGAACCGGTGGCGCAGCAGGTGCCAGCGCAGCGGCAGCGAGGGCGCGGGGCGGGTACGGGGGGAGGTCATCGCGACACCGGTTCGCTCACAGAAGGCACTTCACTCACGGGGTACTTCGCTGACGGATACGGGATACGGGATACGGGATACGGGATACGAGGTACGGGCCTGTGCGGGGCCCGGTCACGGATGCGTACGGACCAGGGCTTGTACGGGCACGGGCGGGCACGAGTGTGTACGGGGCGGGAGACTATCGCCGCGCGCTCGCGGTGGAATGGGGTTTCGCCGTAAAGGTCCCGTTCAGTCGGGTGAGAACGGCTTTGCGATGGTTGACCAGAGCGACTCGAAGAACAGCTGGGACTCCTCGACGAATGCCGCCTCCTGATCGTCCCGGCTGTCGGCTCCCGAGGAGAAGCGGAAGAGCCGGGATTCCACACCGCGCACGTCGTAGATGGTCAGCTGGTCCCCGCGGAACTCGACCTCCTGGTCGGCCAGCACGGGGTAGTAGCCCATGAGTGCCTCGGTGCTGTTGAGCAGGTAGAGCTTATGGGTCGGGGTGATCGGAACGGTACGGATCTCGAACCGCACCTCCCCCACGCGACTCCGGTCCCCCATCGTCCTGAGCATCAGCTCAAGGGTCTTGGTATAGGTCCGCTGCATCTCGTGGAGGCGGTCCAGGGGGCGAGGGTCGTCGGGGCCGCTCATGAGGCGGGGGAGGGCCAGGCGGGCTCCGAGGCTGGGGATCAGGATCCGTATGGTGACGGACTCCGGCGCCAGGGTGCCCTCGATGATGTCCACCTGTGGCCTGGACAGCGCGTTGTTGAGGGTCTCCGTGGTGAGGGAGAAGGCGTCGATGGTGACGTGGTCGGCTTGAAATGCGGCGTAGAGCCGTTCGCCGAGTTCGGTTCCCGCCGTTCGGGGCGCGTCGCCGGGGCGAGCGTGGATGGCTACCGTCGGTGAGGCGCCTCGGCCTATGCCCTCCAGCAGGCCGTCCTGGGCGAGCGCCGCGAGTGCCTCGCGTACGGCGCTGCGGCTGACGCCGAACTCGGTCTCCAGCTCGCGCTGGGTCGGGAGGCGGGCGCCTGGCTCGAATTCGCCGTTCCGGATGCGTTCACGGAGGGTGTCGGCGACCACGTCGCGTGGACGACGGCCGTTTGAGGAGTCACGCTTCCTGGTCACGCCAAGAGCCTATAACTTCCGGCCAGGGCACGGGAGTTGTATGCCAAGTGTTTTCGAATGGTGGACAACTGGGCATGTAACTCGTGAGGTTGGCCGCCAACTCCCCAACGTGGCAGACAAGTTCGCCAACTGCCATCACGGCCCGCTCCAGGCAGTCAGGGCCCCGGATATTCGCCCGTCCAACGGCGCATGGGCGCACCACCAGCAACGCCCGTTCCCCTCATGCCTCTGAAGGAGGGACCGTCATGCCGTTGATCGCGCTCATCGCCGCTATAGCCCTTGTCTCGTTCGAGCAACTCGTACAGGTGCGCTTCGGGGTCCTTGGCCTTGTGGGTTTCCTGCTGCTGAGCATCGGGATCAAGGCCAAGCACGTGGGTTGCAGCTGCGCGGGAGCACTCGTCCTCGCCACCCTGCTGCTCCAGTCCTGACCGCGGAAGCGCTCCACGGAGCCCGTGCGTCTTCCCAGGGCTTCATGGCCCTCGTAGCCGCCCCTCGTAGTCGTCCTCGCAGGGCTCGGCAGGCCGTCGCCGGCCTGCCGGGTACCCGGACGCCAACCCGCGCCAACTGTGCCAATCCGCGCCAGCCAGTGCCAACTGTGCCGACCGCATCGGTTCACGCGACCGGCATCCCGTTCCGCCGCCGTCATGCCGTCTCCCCCTCCCTTCTTCCCACGCCACGGGGGGAGGCGGCTTGTCCCCGGCGGACCGTGCGCGAGAGGGCCCCGGCTAGTCTCGCCGCATGTCACCCGTGCCACGTACCCGCCGCAGGCCGGACGGCAGTCCGAGCGCGCGGGCGCTGTTGTTCACGGTGCTCGGTGAGTACGTCCGCTACCCCGGCAGGGACCGTGTCTGGTCGGTGACCGTGGTCGCTGCGCTGGGCGCGCTCGGTGTGGAGGAGACCACCGCGCGGCGTACCGTCACGCGCCTCGTCCATGAGGGCTGGCTGACGGCCGAGCCCCAGGGCCGGTACACCCAACTCGTGCTCACCGCCCGGCTGATGAGGCTGCTGCGGCGGTGGACCGAGCGGCTGCGGCGCGCGACCGAGGACACCCCGTGGCACGGCGAGTTCCCCGTACTGCTGCTGCGGCTGGCGAACGAGCACAGGCCGGTGCGGGCCGAGCTGGAGGAGCGGCTCACCTTCGAGGGGTTCGGCCCCCTGGGGCGCGGCGCTTGGCTGGCCGCCGATCCGGGTGGCAAGGAAGCGGTGCGCGAGACCCTGGCGGAGCTGGGCGTCGCCGAACGCGCCGTCCTGCTGGCCTCTCGCGTCGAACTGCCCGACGTACCCGCGCTGTTCGGGCAGGTGTGGGACCTGGACGCGGTACGCCCCCTGCACGAGGAGTTCATGGCCCGCTTCGAAGGGCTGCGCCCCGCAACGGACGAAGAGGCATTCGTCGTCCGCACCCAGCTCGTGCACGCCTGGCGGCTGACCTTCCACCGTGACCCCCGCCTGCCCTCGCGCTTCCTGCCGGCGGGCTGGCCGGGCCTGGCGGCCACCGCGCTGTTCGTACGCAACTGGCTGGAGTGGCACGAGGCGGCTGAGCGCTACTGGGACGGTCTCTGGCCGGTAAGGCCGTAGCCCCGGGAGCACGGGAGCCGCAGTCGCAACTGGCGCCCGTCCCTCACCGCGACACCGCCCCCGACTCCGCGACCCCGTCCCCGGCCCCCCGGGACCCGCCCCGCACGGGGAGATGGCCACCAACTGACGCCGCATCACTTATTGCACCTTCGGCTTCCCCGCAGTAGGACGTAAGAACTCAGAAGTTCTCACTGTGTCCAACGAGGGGGCTCCGTGAAATTCGGCGCGTTCATCGCCCCGTACCACTCACCCGACGGCAACCCCACCCGTCAACTCCGCCGCGATCTGGAGCTGGTGGAGCACCTCGACCGGCTCGGCTTCGACGAGGCATGGATCGGCGAGCACCACTCAGGCGGCTACGAGATCATCGCCTCGCCCGAGGTCTTCATCGCCGCCGCTGCCGAGCGCACCCGGCGGATCCGGCTCGGTACCGGCGTCAATTCGCTCCCGTACCACCAACCGCTCATGCTCGCCGACCGCATACGCCAGCTCGAACACCAGACGATGGGGCGGGTCATGCTGGGCGCCGGGCCAGGTCAACTGCCCTCCGACGCCTTCATGATGGGCATCGGCCCGGCCCGCCAGCGGGACATGATGGGGGAGTCGCTGGACGCACTCGTTCCGCTGCTGCGCGGCGAGGTGGTGACGGCCAGCACGGACTGGTACGAGCTGAACGAGGCACGGTTGCAGCTCCCGCCGTATGCGCCAGGGGGCACCGAGATCGCCGTCGCCTCCACCCTCTCGCCCGCCGGCGCGCATCACGCTGGGCGGCACGGCCTGGCGCTGCTCTCGCTCGCGGCGGGCGACCCGGCGGGCTTCGCCACCCTCGCCACCAACTGGGACATCCACGAAGCCACAGCCGCCGAGCACGGGCACACGGCGGACCGGGAAGGCTGGCGGCTGGTCACCCCCGTGCACCTGGCCGAGACCCGTGAGCAGGCGCGCGCGGAGGCCGAGTGGGGGGTGCTCGGGCTCGTGCGCTACATCGAGGGGCTCAGCGGAAGGGCCATGCCCTGGGGCGCGAGCGCGCGGCAGGCACTGGAGCAGTGGACGACGGACGGCTTCCCCACCTTCGGCGTACCCGTCATCGGCACCCCCGAGGACGCCATCGCGCGGATCGAGCAACTGGCGGAGAAGACCGGCGGGTTCGGCACGTTCCTCGTACTCGCCCTGAACGTCGCCGAGCCCACGGCGGCGCTGCGCAGCTTCGAGCTGTTCGCGGAGTACGTCGTTCCGCACTTCACCGGCGCCAACGGGCCGCGTGCCGCGAGCCTTTCCTGGGCCAACGCGCACAGCGACCGCTTCATCGGCGCCCTGCGCCAGGCCGTTGACGCCGCCGTCGCACAGCACCGGGGTGCCTGATGACGGCGGGGGGCCTGATGCGCGCCGTCGTCATGCGGGCCGGCGGCCTCGTCGTCGACGAGGTCCCTGAGCCCGTTCCCGGGCCGGGACAGGTACTGGTCGAGACCCTCGCCTGCGGCATCTGCGGCAGCGACCTCAGCGCGCTGGCGCACACCGAGGAGTTCCTGCGGGCCTCGCGGGACAGCGGCAGCTCGGCCTTCGTCTTCGATCCGGACGCCGATGTCGTCCTCGGTCACGAGTTCTGTGCCCGCGTCGTCCGGCCGGACCCGGAGAACGGTGCCTGCGCCGCCGGCCAGATCGTCGTCGCGCTCCCCTGGGCGCTGGACGGTTCGGGCACCCTGCGCACCGTCGGCTACAGCAACGCCTTCCCCGGCGGATACGGCGAACGGATGGTGCTGCAGAGCGCGGCCCTGGTCCCCGTGCCCGGCCATGTGCCGCCGCGACTGGCCGCGCTCACCGAGCCGTTGGCCGTCGGCTTCGGCAACGTCGCGCGCTCCGCCATCGGCCCCGGCGGCTCCGCCGTCGTCATCGGCTGCGGCCCCGTCGGTCTCGGCGCCGTCGCGGGCCTCGCCGAGCGTGCCGTCGCACCCGTCGTGGTCTCGGACCCGTCGGCGAAGCGCCGGGAGGCCGCCGTACGACTCGGAGCGCACCGCGCCGTCGACCCCCGGCGCGAGGATCCCGTCGAGGTGTGGCGGACCCTGGCCGGGGCCGGGCAGCAGCTGACCGTCTTCAACTGCGCCGCCGTGCCCGGACTGCTGAACGAACTGCTGTACGCGGTGCCGAGGCGCACGAAGATCATGCAGATCGGGGCCCTGATGACCGACGACACCTTCCGGCCCGTCGTCGGCATCTACAAGGACGTCGTCATCGAGATGTGCATGGTGTATCCGCCCGAGGAGTACCCCCGTACCCTGCGGCGCATCGCCGAAGGCAGCGTCGAGGCCGACGCCCTGATCACCGGCGAGGTCGGCCAGGACGGGCTGGCCGCCGCCGTCGAGGCGCTGCGCGACCCCGGCGAGCACATCAAGATCCTCGTCAGGCCCGGCGCCGAAGCACCGGGCGCCGAAGCGCCAGGAGGAGCACCGACATGACCGACACCTCTCCCGTACGCGCCCACACCCTCGGCGACCTGCTGCGCCGCACCGCTGCCAGGACCCCGCACAGGACGGCGCTCGTCTGGCGCCAACGCCGCGACACCTTCGCTGAGCTGGACGCCGCCGTGAACCGTACGGCGCACGCGCTCGCCGACCGTGGCGTGACCAAGGGCGACCGGATCGCGCTCCTGTCGCACAACTGCCGGGAGTTCGTGGTCCTCTACTTCGCGCTGGCCCGGCTGGGCGCGCTCTCCGTACCGGTCAACTTCATGCTGGGCGCCGAGGAGGTCGCGTACATCCTGCGGCACTCAGGGGCCGCCGGAATCCTCGCCGAGGACACGCTCCAGCCCGTCGCCGCCGCTGCCCTGCGTGCACTCGACGCCGGGACGGACGGGGCCGATAAAGTCGACGGGACGGACGGGACGGACGGGACGGACGGGACGGACGGGACCGACGGGACCGACGGGACCGACGGCCGGACCGATGGCGGGACCGGCCACAGCCCCGTGCGGCTCCGGGGCTGGATCGGGCTCGGGGAGGCGGCCTCGCCGCCCGGCGGCTGGGAGGACGTGGCGGACTGGGAGAGCCACCCCGACGCGAGCGCGCCCCGTACGGCCGTCGCCGATGACGACCCGTTGCAGCTGCTGTACACCTCCGGTACCGAGTCACGCCCCAAGGGCGTGATGCTCTCCAGCCGCAGCCTGATCGCCCAGTACGCGTCGGCCGCCGTCGACGGCGCGATGACGGCCGACGATGTGGAGATCCACGCGCTGCCCCTCTACCACTGCGCCCAGTTGCACGTCTTCCTCACCCCCGACATCCAGCTCGGCGCCACCAGCGTCGTGCTCCCCGGGCCCGACCCCGCCACCCTGCTGCGCACCATCCAGGAGGAGCGGGTGACCAAGCTCTTCTGCCCGCCGACCGTGTGGGTCGCGCTGCTGCGCAGCCCGGAATTCGGCCGCTACGACCTGTCGTCGCTCCGCAAGGGCTACTACGGCGCCAGCCCGATGCCGGTCGAGGTGCTCAAGGAGCTGGGTGCCCGGCTGCCCGGCGTCCTGTTCACCAACTTCTACGGCCAGACCGAGATGTCTCCCCTGGCCACCGTGCTGCGCCCGGAGGAGCAGGCCACCAAGCCGGGCTCGGCCGGCAGGGCAGCGCTCAACGTCGAGACCCGGCTGGTCGACGACGAGGGCCGGGCCGTTCCCGTGGGCACGGTCGGCGAGATCGTGCACCGCTCGCCGCACGCGATGCTCGGCTACTGGAACGACGAGGAGAAGACCGCCGAGGCGTTCAGGGACGGCTGGTTCCACAGCGGTGACCTGGGCGTCGTCGACGAGGACGGCTACCTCTACGTCGTCGACCGCAAGAAGGACATGATCAAAACGGGGGGCGAGAACGTCGCGGGACGTGAGGTCGAGGAGGCACTGCACGGGCACCCCGCCGTGGCCGAGGCGGCGGTCTTCGGCATCCCGCACCCGTACTGGATCGAGGCGGTCACGGCCGTGGTCGTGCTGCGGGACGGCGCGAGCGCGACCGGCGACGAGCTGATCGGCCACTGCCGTGCGCAACTGGCCGGCTTCAAGGCACCCAAGTACGCGGCCGTGGTGGCCGCGCTGCCCAAGAACCCCAGCGGCAAGATCCTCAAGCGGCAACTGCGCACGGAATACGCGCACCTGGCCGAGGAAGGCGGCACCAGATGACCGTTGACCGCAGCACCGCTCTCCGCCGCAGAACCGTTCTCACCGGCAGCGGCGCCACCGGAGCCGCGCTGCTCCTGGGCTCCGGCACGCGGGAGGCCGCCGCTTCCCCCGTGCTGTGGTCCCGGCACTCGCGCGCGGGCGCTCCCGGTGTGACCGGCGTGCACTTGCAGTTCGGCGCCGACGCGGCGCGCGAGATGGCCGTCTCCTGGCTCACGCCCGAGCCCGTACGCAGGCCGCGCATCCATCTCGGCACCCTCGGGGGCGGATTCGGGCGCACGGTGGCCGCCGACACCCGCAGCTACCGCGACGGCCTGTCCAGGACCGAGGTCTTCGTCCACCACGCCCGCCTCGACGGGCTGCGGCCCGCCGCCACCTACACGTACGCGGCCGTGCACGAAGGGGCCACGCCCGAGACCGGTGTCTTCACCATGGCACCGCACGGCCGCAGCCCGTTCACGTTCACCAGCTTCGGTGACCAGGGCACCCATGACCTGCGCCGGATCGTCAAGCTGCCGGACGGTGTGCCCTCGCCCACCGGCCCCTACCCGCTCCACACCTCCAGCCAGGTGGGCTCGCCCGCCTCCTCCGACATCGTCGCGGCGATCGAACGCATTGGGCCGCTCTTCAACCTCGTCAACGGCGACCTGTGCTACGCCTCCGTGGGCGGCCTGTTCGGTCAGGACCGGGTCGCCACCTGGGCGGACTGGTTCACGGGCAACAGCCGCTCCACCCGCTTCAGGCCCTGGATGCCGTGCGCGGGCAACCACGAGAACGAGCGGGGCAACGGCCCGCTGGGAGCCGCCGCCTACCAGGCGTACTACGACCTGCCGCACGCCGGGAGCACCCAGGAGACCCGCGGGCTCTGGTACGCCTTCACCGTCGGTTCGGTGCGCGTGATCAGTCTCGCCAACGACGACGTGGCCATCCAGGACGGCGGCGACAGCTATCTGCGCGGCTTCTCCGGCGGCGCCCAACGCCGCTGGCTGGAACGGGAGTTACGCCGCTCGCGCGCGGACGCGGCGGTGGACTGGATCGTCGTCTGTATGCACCAGCCCGTCATCTCCAGCGCCCGCCGGTCCAACGGCAGCGATCTCGGCGTACGCGCAGCATGGGGTCCCCTGTTCGACGCTTACGGCGTCGACCTGGTGCTGAGCGGCCATGACCACCACTACGAGCGCTCCCACCCGGTGCGCGGCGCGCTGCCCAACGACACCCGCACCCCGGTTCCGGCAGCCACCCGCCAGGACGTGATCGACACCAGCAGGGGCACCGTCCACATGGTCATCGGTGGCGGCGGCAACTTCGCCACCTCGTACCGGAGCCTCTTCGAACGGCCGCGCGGACGTGTCATCGTGGCCCGCAGCGACGAGCAGAGCCCCGATCTGCCGGACCGCAAGGACTCGGTATGGCTGGAGGAGGACGCTCCCTGGGCCTCCGTGCAGGACCGCGAGCACCCCCACGGCTTCGCCGCCTTCGACGTCGACCCGGGCGACCGGCACAGCACGCGAACCCGGATACGGGTCACCTACTACACCTTCCACGGGCCCTACGCCGAACTGAAGCCGGTCGACACCTTCACCCTGGAACGGCCGCGCGGAGACGCGGGGTGAGGGACGGGCGGGGTGAGGGACAGGCGAGGTGAGGGACAGGCCGGGTGAGGGACAGACGAGGTGAGGGGCAGACCGGGTGAGGGACAGCACGGGCGGTGCCGGTTCCGGTACCGCGCCGGCTAGAACGCCGCCCGTATCCGGCCGACCGGCTCGCCGCCGCCCAGCACCGGCGCTTCGGCAAGCTGGTCGAGCACCGGGGCCGCCACGCCCATGACCCGCCCGAGCACCTGGGCCAGCACAGGGCCGAGCGCCCGCTTGCCACCGTCGTCCAGCTTGATCGCGAGGGCACGCCCGTCCGGCAGCCCCACACCCTGTACGGCCTCGGCGCCCTCCTTGCTCACGGCGCCCGGCAGGCCCCGCATCAGCCAGGTGTCGTGCCGCCGGGTGCCCGCCACGTACTCCGGGTGCGCGCGCATCGCGTCGGCCACCCGGCCCTCGGGCGTCTCGGACGAGGCGAGCGCGAGCGTACGGAAGCCGCGCGCGAGCCCGGTCAGCGTGAGCGCCATCACCGGTGCCCCGCAACCGTCGACGCCGGTGTGCGCGACGGACTCGCCCGCCGCCTCCTCCAGCGTGCCGCGGATGAGCCGCTGGAGGGGGTGGTCGGGGTCCGTGTAGGTGTCGAGCGGCCACCCGTTGGCCGCGCTCGCGGCGAGCATCGCGGTGTGCTTGCCGGAGCAGTTCATCGCCGTACGGGAGGGCTTCTGGCCGGAGGCGAGGTACGCCTCGGTCTCCTCTGGGTCGATCGGCAGTGCCGCGGGGCAGCGCAGGTCGGACTCGGAGAGCCCGTGTTCGGCCAGCATCGTGCGGACGAGGTCGAGGTGGAAGGGCTCCCCCGAGTGGCTCGCCGTGGCGAGCGCCAGCCGCTCACCGGAGAGCGCCAGCCCCGAGGCCAGGACACCGGCAGCCTGGAACGGCTTGTTCGACGAGCGGGGGTAGACGGGCGAGTCCGGCAGGCCCAGCGCGAACTCCACGCCCCCGTCGGCCCCCAGCACGACGACCGACCCCCTGTGGTGCCCCTCGACGAAGCCGGACCTGACGATCTCGGCGAGAAGGGGGAGCGGTGCTGCGGACATCGGCGGGACCTTTCCGGCGGTACGGGAGTGCACACAGGCAGCTGTGTGCCTCTCACCGTAACCGGAGGGCCGAACACCCGTGCCTATGCAGGGGTGGGGGCCGGCAGGGATGGAGAGGAGCCCCGGGACGTCGGCGGGCCGCCGCTACGGCGAGCGGGCCGCCGCTACGGCAGCAGGTCGTCGACCCGCGCCTCGCCCTCCCGGTACCGCCGTGCGATCTCGGTGCTGCACCCGTCGGCCGTCTGCTGAAGGGCGTGGCGACGGCGCGAGACCTGCTGCTCGTAACGGATCAGCCGCCCCATCGCATCGTGCAGCTCGTCGTCCGTACGCGCCGTCAGATCGCTCAGCTCGACCTCGGCCAGCATCTCCTCGGCCAGCCGCCGGTACTCCTCGCTGCGCGGGGCGCCCAGCGTCACGTGCCTGGCCGAGGAGCGGTGCGAGGACGGGCCGTCCGTCAGGATCTCCGGCAGCAGGTCGAGCAGCGGCGAGCCAGGCGACGTGCGGCGTGCCAACTCCGCCCGGAGGATGTCGATACGGCCCTGCAGCAGCCTGCGCACATAGCTCAGATCCGCCTCGTCCTGCTGCGCCGAACGCCGCAGCGTCCGCAGCTCCTGCAGCCGCAGCGCGTGCAGATCCGCCTCGCCCTGCTCGCGCAGCCCCTCCCGCGTCCCCCGCTGCTGCGGCGGCCTGGACCTTACGGGCACGACGGCGGGTGCGCCGCCGGTACCGGCGCTCGCACTGCGCGCCGCGGGCACACCGCTGGGTGTCCGGCCTGCTCCGGTTGTGCTCATGGGCTTGTGTCCCCTCATCCCCATTGCGCGGCGTCAGGAACGCACCGCGTGTGCGCATGGTGCCACTCCGTACCCATGGAGTGCAGCGTGCCCAGCACCCATACGGCGGCAGCGCACCATGGCGAATGGCGGCACGGCATCATGGCGGGATGCGAGCAGTGGTGCAGAGAGTGGACGGTGCGAGCGTCGTCGTGGACGGTGCGGCCGTTGGTCAGATAGTCGGCGAGGGCCTGTGCGTGCTGGTCGGAGTCACGCACGACGATACGGCGGCCAAGGCGGCGCAGTTGGCGCGCAAGCTGTGGAGCGTACGGATTCTCCACGGGGAGAAGTCATGTTCGGACACAGGCGCACCGCTGCTCGTCATCAGCCAGTTCACTCTCTACGGTGACGCGCGAAAGGGGCGCCGGCCGACGTGGAACGCGGCTGCGCCCGGCGATGTGGCCGAGCCACTTGTCGACGAAGTCGTCGCGCAACTGCGGCTGTTGGGCGCCGAGGTGGCCACCGGGCGGTTCGGCGCCCAGATGAAGGTGTCCCTCACGAACGATGGGCCCTTCACCGTGCTGCTGGAGGTGTGACCTCGCTTCCGGGTAGGGGGTGCCTCGTTCTGTGCGTTGCGGGCTGCCCGTCGTTTGTGGCTTGTCGCGCTCACGCGGCGGAGCCGCATATATGGCCGAGCCTCGCGCCCCTGCGGGGCGCCCCCCTTTACGGGGCGCCCCCCTTTACGGGGCGACTACTTCCTCCTGGGCGGCGGCTGTCGCGTCGTCGCCGACGATGAGGGGGGTGTCCAGGGGGACGTTCCGCTTGATGAGGGCCAGGGCGATGGGGCCCAGCTCGTGGTGGCGGGCCGAGGTGGTGATGAAGCCGATCTTGCGGCCCTCCACGCCCCCGTCGGCCAGCCGCACCGCGTCCCCGTGCACGGGGACGCGGACCTCGCTGCCGTCGAGGTGCAGGAAGACGAGGCGCCGGGGTGGCTTGCCGAGGTTCTGGACGCGGGCGACGGTCTCCTGACCGCGGTAGCAGCCCTTCTCCAGGTGCACGGCCGAGCCGATCCAGCCGACCTCGTGCGGGATCGTGCGGTGGTCGGTCTCCCAGCCGAGCCGCGGCCTGTGGGCCTCGACGCGGAGCGCCTCGTAGGCGAGGAGCCCGATCGCGGGGGCGTGCGACTCGGCGAAGTCCTTCAGCGTGGTGCGGGGGAGGAAGACGTCGCGCCCGTAGGGCGTCTCGCGTACGGCGGCGGTGTCGGTGGGCAGCTCGGCGATGGAGCCGGCGGGCACATGCACGAGCGCGAACTCGTCGGTGCGGTCGGCGACCTCGACGCGGTAGAAGAACCGCATGCTGTCGAGGTAGGCGACCAGCTCGCCCTGCTTGCCCGGCTCGGTGTGCATCCATACGGCCGTGCCGTCGTCGACGAGCTGGAGTGCCTGTTCGATGTGGCCGTTGGCGGAGAGGATCAGGGCCTCGGTCGCCTGGCCGGGGGCCAGCTCCGTCATGTGCTGGGTGAGCAGCAGGTGCAGCCAGGTGAGGCGGTCGTCGCCGGTGACGGTGACGACGCCACGGTGCGAGAGGTCCACGAACCCCGTGCCGTCGGCGAGCGCCCGTTGCTCCTTGAACAGGTCGCCGTAGTGCGCGGCGACGCCGTCGTCGGGACCTTCTGCCGCGACGGCCCCCTGAAGGGTCAGCAGGGGGCTGGGGCTGGAGCTGCTGGAGGACATGCGACCAGCCTACGACGCGTCGTCCGGCTCCTTCGAGGCGCAGTTCCCGCAGCGGCCGAAAATGGCGAAGTGCTTCATGTCCGTATCGAAGCCGAACCGTTCACGCAGCGTCGCTGTGAACGGTTCGGCGACGGACAGATCAGCCTCGATCACGTTCGTGCAGTCCCGGCACACCAGGTGCATGTGGTGGTGCCGGTCGGCCAGGTGGTAGGTGGGTGCGCCGTGCCCGAGGTGCGCGTGCGAGACGAGTCCCAGCTCCTCCAGCAGCTCAAGGGTGCGGTAGACCGTCGAGATGTTCACGCTGCCCGCCGTGCGGCGCACCTCGGCGAGGATGTCGTCCGGGGTGGAGTGCTCCAGCTTGTCCACGGCCTCCAGCACGAGCTGACGCTGCGGAGTCAGCCGGTATCCGCGCGCCCTCAGATCGCTCTGCCAGTCGGTGGTAGCCACGCGGTCCAGTGTAGGAGAGTGCCGGGCGGCGCCTCACCGCGAAGGAGGCGGCTACTTGAAGAAGGCGATGCCGTCGTCCGGGAGGTCCACGACGTCCTTGGCCCACTCGCTCGGGTCGACGACCTTCTTCAGATGCGCCGACATGTAGGGCCGCAGCGGGATCTCGGGGGTCGACTTCTCGCCGACCCACATCAGGTCACCGTTGACATAGCCGTAGAGCCGCTTGCCGCCGCTGTACTCGTCGGCGCCGGCGGTCCGTGCGACGGCGTCGGTGACCAGGTCGATCTGCGGCTTCTGGTCGGCCAGCTCGCCGTACCAGATCTCCGCGATGCCCTGGTCGCGGATCATCACGACCTCGACCTTGCGGTCCTTGTCGATGCGCCAGTACCCGGTCTCGGTCTCCAGCGGACGGACCTTCTTGCCCTCGGCGTCCAGCTCCCAGGAGTGGGAGACGTACTCCAGGAAGTCGCGGCCGTCGTGGCCGAACGTGACCTCCTGGCCGAAGTTGCATTTGTCCTGGTCCCTGCCCTGCTTTTCAACGGGGGCAGCGACGCCCGCACCTGTCCAGTTGCCGAGCAGAAAGGCGAGGGGGACGAGGTCCGGGTGGAGGTCGGACGGGATCTCGATCATGGGGCAGTCGATCCGTAGAGAGAGGGGGTGGGGGTCAGCGCTGGCCCTGGTACAGCTTCTTGTAGGCGAGCCCGGCGAAGGCGACGGTGCCGACGCAGACCAGAACCATCAGGGCGGTGAAGAATGCCTCAAGCACGGGGCGCTCCTAGTGCGGTGTTCTGTGACGCGGCCGAGTCTAATCGCCGGGTGGCAAGGCGGCTCGCCGAGCCCTCGGTAGGCAGTCGCAGGCGCGGGGCACACGCGGGCCGGCGGTCGGCACGCGCGGTGGGCGGTCGGCGGACCCGGTGGGCGGTCAGTAGACGAGGGCCTGTACGCCGTCCGGCATGATCTCGCCGACGAACACCTGCGCTCCCGCGATCCGGACGCCCTCGATGACGTCCTCTTCCTTGATGTCCCTGCGCGCTGCGCACTGGGTGCACAGGGTGATGCGGCCGTTCGCCTGTATGGCGGCGATGAGGTCGGGGAGGGGCGCCGCGTGCGGGAGTTCGAACTCCGCTGCGCGGCCGGGGAGCGCGAGCCATGAGGATTCGCCGGTCAGCCACAGGCTGACGTCCACGCCGCTCGCCGCGGCGACGGAGGCGACCGTGAACGCCTGCGAGCACCGTTCGGGTGCGTCGGCACCCGCCGTGACCTTGATGACCAGCTTCTTCGCCATGCCCTCAGCCTAAGGGGCCGCGGTCACCGCCTCGGCGGAACCGCGGCCCCATGGCCACAGCGCTGGGTCAGACCGCGATGGAGACCTCTGCCAGGCCGCCGTCCTGGGCCACTACCTGGCGGTCGGCCGTTCCGCCGGGAACGAGCGCGCGCAGGGTCCAGGTGCCCTCGGCGGCGTAGAAGCGGAACTGTCCCGTCGCGGACGTCGGCACCTCGGCCGTGAACTCGCCGGTCGAGTCGAGGAGCCGCACATATCCGGTGACGGGTTCGCCGTCCCGGGTGACGCTGCCCTGGATCGTGGTCTCGCCGGGCTTGATGGTGGAGGCGTCGGGGCCGCCTGCCTTCGCTCCGCACATGGTGGTCACTCGGTCCTTTCGGGGTTCGGGGTTCGGTCGCGGGGAGCGGTCAGTTGGAGCCCACGGCTACGGGTACGCCGACGAGGGAGCCGTACTCGGTCCAGGAGCCGTCGTAGTTCTTGACGTTCGGCTGGCCCAGCAGCTCGTGCAGCACGAACCAGCTGTGGGCCGAGCGCTCGCCGATACGGCAGTACGCGATGGTGTCCTTGGACAGGTCGACGCCCTCGCCCTCGTAGAGCGCCTTCAGCTCGTCGTCGGACTTGAAGGTGCCGTCGTCGTTGGCCGCCTTGGACCAGGGAATGTTGCGCGCGCTGGGCACGTGGCCAGGGCGCTGCGACTGCTCCTGCGGCAGGTGGGCGGGCGCGAGCAGCTTGCCGCTGAACTCGTCGGGGGAGCGGACGTCGACCAGGTTGAGGTTGTCGATGGCCTCGACGACCTCGTCGCGGAAGGCGCGGATGGACAGGTCCTGCGGCTTCGCCTTGTAGTCGGTCGCCGGCCGCTCGGGAACCTCGGCGACCAGGTCGCGGGAGTCCAGCTCCCACTTCTTGCGCCCGCCGTCGAGAAGCTTGACGTCCTGGTGGCCGTAAAGCTTGAAGTACCAGTAGGCGTACGAGGCGAACCAGTTGTTGTTGCCGCCGTAGAGGACGACCGTGTCGTCGTTGGCGATGCCCTTGGCGGAGAGCAGCTTCTCAAACCCTGCCTGGTCCACGAAGTCGCGGCGCACCGGGTCCTGGAGGTCCTGCTTCCAGTCGATACGGATCGCGTTCTTGATGTGGTTCTTGTCGTAGGCGGAGGTGTCCTCGTCGACCTCGACGATGACGGTCTTCGGGTCGTCGATGCGTGCCTCGACCCAGTCGGCGTCTACGAGGACGTCGCTGCGGCTCATGCTGGTCTCCTCATGCGATGGGTGAATTGCGGGAGTTGGGGAGTTCGCGCCGGGTGCGGACGTACGGGAAAGCGGACGTACGGCGAAGCGGGAGTACGGCGAAGAGGCTGCGGTGCGCGAGCGGCGCGGGTGCGCGTACACGGCATCGCGCGCACGGCGCTGTTCGGTCGTGCGCTGCGGTTCGCTCGGGAACATCGGGTCTGCGCGAGGGGAATACCGTGCGCTGCGGCACGGCTCCGGATGCGCGCGCCGTCAGCGGGAGTCGCTGGGCCCGTCGCACCCGGGACACAGCATGGCGGCGATGCGGCACAGGTCGACTGCCCGTCGCTTCGTGAGGTCCGCCTGTCGCTTCATGCGCTCGATCGTAAGGAGGAGTACGGGGCCGTGTCACCGTCGATCCGCACTCTGAGACACCTTTGTCCGCGATGTGGGACGAAGGTGTCGCGGGACACCGGGTGCGGGGGCGACCGGACGGGCCTCTTCTGCCCCTTGGACGGGACGTCTCGCTCTACGGACGACAGGAGGCGTACGGCGGTCGGCGCACGGAGTCCGCCGAGGCTCGGCCGTTCACAGGGCGGCCGTTCACGGGCCGTTCGTTCACAGGGCGGCCGGTCGCGCGCCCGGCGGGCTCAGCCCGCGAGCCGTACGTCCGTGCCGGACATCGACAGGTCGACGCCGGACTTCGTCGCCTCGACCTTCTCCAGCTTCAGCCCGGAGGGCAGCTTGTCGATCTGGCGGGCGAAGTCGATCTTCTTGCGGATGGCGTCCTCAAGCCCGGGAATCTTCGAGCCAGGCACCTCGTCGGCGTGCAGCCGCACCGTGTCGCCCCCGGTGATGCTGACCGTGCTGTAGACGCTGCGTTCGATGGTGCGGTTGAGGAGCGGGAGGACCACACCCGCGGTCACCTTCACCTGGCCCTGGCCCGACTTGGTCTTGCCGCCCCAGCCGATGCGTACACCGTCGTCTGCCGCCTTGGACAGATCGTCGTAGGAGATATGCACCGTGCCCGTCGCGTCGGCCGCGACGGCGGAGGAGAAGTTGTCCTTGAGCTGGACGTCGCGCGCCGAGAGGTCGATGGTGCTGAGCCGCACCTGGCGCCCGCCCGCCTTCGCGGTGATGCCGGTCAGCTCCGCGTTCACCTCGTCCAGTTCCTTGGAGGCGATCTGCGTCAGGAAGGGGAAGCCGTCGATCGACACCGAGGCATCGCCCGAAGCGGGCACCTCCAGCTCGGTCTTGAGCTTCTTGGCGACCTCGTCCTCGGCCAGGTTCACCGCGACCCTGTCGGCGGCGACGAACAGTCCGGCCAGAACGATCAAGATCACAAGCCAGATGCGAAGTGCGCGCATTACGTCGGGTCCCCCATGGAGTCGGCTTCCTCGCGAGCGTAACCCGAGTGACGGAGAGCCCCCGCCGGAGGTTCCCCGGCTGCCCGGGGGTTTCAGGCCAGTGCCCGGCCCAGGAGATAGAGGGCGGGGACGGCAAGGGTCAGGGGGAGAGCCACACCCGCTGTCATGTGGACAAAGCGCGAGGGCCAGTCGTAGCTGGCCACGCGCAGGCCGACCAGAGCGCAGGCGCCGGCCGCGAGGCCGAGCAGCGCGCCCTCCTGCCCCATGCCTGTGAGCTGGCCGAACGCCACTCCCGCACCGGCGGAGGCGAGCAGCGCGACCACAGGGGACACCAGCGCGGGCAGCGGGATCGCGCGGGCCAGCGCCGCGACGCCCACGGCGGCTGCGCCGACCGTCACGGCGTCGGGCGCCGACGGAATCGTCCCCGCGGCGAGCACGGTCAGCCCCGTCGCGGCGAGCCCAGCCGTGAGCGCGTACAGGCGTTCGTCGGGGCTCGAACGGTTACGCAGCTGCAGCACGAGCGACAGCACGGACCAGACGCCGATGGCGCCGATCAGCACGGTCGGCGCCTGGTCACCTTCGGTGAGCAGCAGCCCGACGTCCGCCGAGATCCCGGCGAGGAACGCGAGCGCGATGCCCTGCCGCGCGGGCCACATCCCGTTCAGCCGGTACCAGCCGGCCGAGGTCAGAGCCTGGAGCACGACGACCGCACCGGCCAGCGCGCCCGTACCGAGCTGCGCCGTCCCGGCGAGCAGCGCGGCGAGCACCACCGTGACGGCGGCCGGCCGGAAGCCGGGCGCGATGATCGGCGACCCCGTACGCGCCCGCTGCCCCGTCGCGGGAGAAGCGGCGGTGCCGGGCTCCGTCAGGACGGAGGCCGGCTCGGGGCGCTGCGGCTGTGCCTGGGGGTGGGGATGCGGCTGGGGCTGTGTCTGCATGGGTGTGTGGTGTTCCGGGGGGAGAGGGCCGGGGTGGGGGCGGTGCAGGTGCTGTGGCTGTTGCCGTGCGTGCCGGGGGACGACCGGGATCTCGTACGTCTCGTCGGGCGACCGGGACGAGGTCTCCTGCGGCAGCTCGTAGGACGCCGGGTGCTGCGGGATCTCGTACGGCGCGGGCCCGGTGTCCCGCGTGACCTCGTACGTCGGCTCGTACATCTGGTGGTCGTACGGATCCGGCTGCTGCGGCGGCAACGGCTGAGGGTGCGCCTGCGGCGGAAGCGGCTGCTGCTGCGGGTAGGGCTGCACGTGGGGCTGGGGCTGGGGCTCGGGTTGGGGGTACGGCTGCGACAGGGGTTGCGGCTGGTGCTGCTGGTAGGGCTCGGTCTGCTGGTAGGGCTCGGTCTGTTGATACGGCTGAGGCTGTTGATAGGGCTCGGCCTGCTGGTACGGCTCGGGCTGTCGGTAGGACGCGGGTTGCTCGTACGGCTGCTGCTGTGGCTGTGGCTGTGGCTGTGGCTGTGGCTGGGACTGGGGTTCGGGGAGCGGTTGGGGGAGGGGGCGGCCGTGGCTGTCGTAGCCCTGCGGCTCCTCGTACCACCGGGCGTCCTCGCCCTGCCAGGCGGACCCCGATCCCGGCCCGGGCCCGGGCCCGTTGGCTCCGCCGGGCCCCTCCGTGCCGTGCCCGCTCACGCGGCACCGCCGGCGAACGGCGGGAGGACCTCGACGGTGCCGCCCTCGCTGAGCCCGACCGCGTCGTGTGCGCGGGTACCGACCGGGGTGCCGTCCACGAGGTACGAGCACCGCAGCAGCACGCGTGCGAACTCCGGCCGTTCCGTGCGCGTCTCGCGGGCGCGCTGGAGCGCGTCGGCGAGGGTGCCGGCCTCGTACGGCTCCTCGGCCGTACCGGCCGCTGCCTTCGCCGCCGCCCAGTAGCGGATCGTGCCGCTCGCCATGGTGGGGATCCCCTTCAGCCGTCCGTGCCCTCGGTGCCCTCGGTGTTCTCGGTGCGCTCCGCTTCGCGTGGGCCCTGCGCGTCGCGGCTCCCATGATGGCGCCTCGCGCCGGGTGCCTGTGAACGGGCCGTGGCGGATTCCGCCGCCCGCTCGCGCGCCCAGCCGCCGATACGGTGCAGCAGCGCCATCTCCGCAGCGTTCTCCGCGTGCCCGAACCCGGGCACGATCCACAGCTCGCACGCCTCACGAGACGCCGCAGCAGCGAGGGAGCGCGGGTGGTCGAGCGGGAAGTACGGGTCGCGGTCGCCGTGCACGACGAGCAGCGGCGCGGGCGCGATGTGCGGGACGGCGCCCACGGGCGAGAGCGGTACCGGATCCCAGTCGCCCGCCTGTACGCGCGTACGCAGCCCGTACCGCGCGACCACCCGGCCCAGGGGCCGCTGCACCGCCCAGTGCAGCCGCCGCATGGGCGCCGTACCCCGGTAGTACCAGCGTGCGGGCGCGCTGACGGCGATCACCGCATCGGAGGATGCCGATGCGTGTGAGCCCGCGCGCCCCCTGTGCGCCAAGAACGCCGACTCTGACGCTGCGTGACGCTGCGCGGGGCTGCCCTCGTGGCTCCCCGCGCCCTCGGGACGGAAGAGCGCGCCGTGCCGCAGGACGACGGATCCGCCCATGGAGAAGCCGGCCGTCGCCACTCGTTCGTGCCCCAGCGAGCGCGCCCATTCCACCGCGGCGGCCAGATCGAGCACCTCCAGGTCACCCACCGTCGAGCGCCCTCCCGAGCCGCCGTGGCCACGGAAGGAGAACGTGACCACGGCCGCGTACTCGGTGAACGCCGTCGCCGCGCGGCGCAGCGCCGGACGGTCCAGGGCGCCGGTGAAGCCGTGCGCCAGGACGATCGCGCCCGGCGTTCCGCCTGGTCCACCGCCCTGCCCTGCGCTTCCGGAGGCCGGTTCGACAGGTCCGGCGTACGGTTCGTAGAGGGCCTCGATCCGCACTCCGTCCGCCGTTCGCAGCTCTCTCCGTACCGCTCCGTGCCGACCACGCTCCGTGACAAACGCGTGGGGAGGGCGAGCGAGGTCACACACCGCTCGGTTGCTCATATGGGTATTCTGCTGGGCTAGGAGGATCCGGGCAGCGTCGCCCCCGGGTCCTTTTGTGCTTTCTGAGGGCCTGGAGCGGTCCTTGGGCAGTGCCGTACGAAGCAGTGCCGCCACACTTCCCCCGGGCACACGGCCCGGGTGGTGCCCCCGGGCGGGGGCGCCAGGAGGGAACTCAGGTCATGGGCAAGCGAACCCCGCAGAACCGAGACCGTACGACCGCACACCATCCGAAGCCGACACCGACGCCGAAGCGCCCGTCGAATCCGCCGTACGCGCTCCCGACGAAGCCGCACACGCTCCTGACCCAGCCGCACACGCTCCTGATGAAGGAGGCCGTCAGCGCATGAGTTCACTGCTTCTTCTCACCAACGCGCTCCAGCCGTCCACCGAGGTGCTTCCCGCGCTGGGACTGCTCCTGCACAACGTGCGCGTCGCGCCGGCCGAAGGCCCTGCGCTCGTTGACGCGCCGTCCGCCGACGTCATCCTCGTCGACGGCCGCCGCGACCTGCCGCAGGTGCGGTCCCTGTGCCAGCTGCTCAGGTCGACAGGGCCGGGCTGCCCGCTGGTGCTGATCGTGACCGAGGGCGGGCTCGCCGCCGTCACGGCCGACTGGGGCGTCGACGACGTGCTCCTCGACTCGGCGGGCCCCGCCGAGGTCGAGGCGCGGCTCCGGCTCGCCACCGGCAGGCAGCAGATCACGGCGGACGACAGCCCGATGGAGATCCGCAACGGTGACCTGTCGGTCGACGAGGCCACCTACAGCGCCAAGTTGAAGGGGAGGGTCCTCGACCTCACCTTCAAGGAGTTCGAGTTGCTGAAGTTCCTCGCGCAGCATCCTGGGCGCGTGTTCACCCGCGCCCAGCTGCTCCAGGAGGTGTGGGGCTACGACTACTTCGGCGGCACCCGCACCGTCGACGTCCACGTGCGACGGCTCCGGGCCAAGCTGGGCCCCGAGTACGAGGCGTTGATCGGGACCGTCCGCAACGTCGGTTACCGCTTCGTGTCGCCTGACAAGGACAAGAAGGGGGAGAAGGCGGCATCCGCCGAGGAGCGCGCCGTGGCCGACGCGGCTGCACGCGTCGCCCGCGAAGCGGTAGGAGAGGGCACGCCCTCCCCCCACCACCTGAACGAGGCCACGTCCTCCTCCAGCCACCTGGGCGAGGCCACGCCCTCCTCCACCCGCCGCGACGCCGACTGACGCCGACCGATCGCGCCACCTCTGCTCCGCCTCCGTCCGCGACGTGCGTGTCCGGCGGTGCCGAAAGCACCGTCCCGGTGGGCCGGTTCGGCGCCGCCGGGTGTGTATGTGGGGGCTTGGCGCGGTTGCGGGGGAAGCGGGGGCACGTGTGTGCCCCGCCCTTTTCGGGGGCCGGAAAGGTGGGGGCCGCGCGTGTCGGGACACGCGTAGACTGCGCGGCGTGGCCAAGGTGACGCGGGACGACGTGGCGAGGTTGGCGGGGACCTCGACGGCGGTTGTCAGTTATGTGATCAACAATGGTCCCCGGCCCGTCGCCCCGGCGACCAAGGAGCGGGTGCTCGCGGCGATCAAGGAGCTGGGGTACCGCCCTGACCGGGTCGCGCAGGCGATGGCCTCGCGGCGTACGGACCTCATAGGTCTGATCGTCCCCGACGCGCGCCAGCCCTTCTTCGGTGAGATGGCACACGCCATCGAACAGGCGGCGGCCGAGCGCGGCAAGATGGTGCTGGTCGGCAACTCCGACTACCTCGACGAGCGCGAAGTGCACTACCTGCGTGCGTTTCTGGGGATGCGGGTCTCGGGACTCATCCTGATCAGCGCGGGCCCCAGCGAGCACGCGGCGGCCGAGATCGACGCGTGGGACGCGCGGGTCGTGCTGATGCACAGGCGGCCCGAGGCCATCGACGATGTCGCCGTCGTACTGGACGACACCGGCGGTGCCCAGCTCGCCACCCGCCATCTGCTGGAGCACGGGCACGACTACGTGGCCTGCCTCGGGGGCGTCGAGTCGACGCCCGAGCACGGTGACCCGGTCACCGACCACATCGAGGGCTGGACCCGCGCCATGAAGGAGGCGGGCAAGTCGGTCGAGGGCCGCCTGTTCCAGTCGCTCTACAACCGTTACGACACGTACCGCGTCGCGCTCGATCTGCTCAGCGCTCCCGACCGGCCGACCGCGCTGTTCTGCGCGACGGACGACCAGGCGATCGGCGTGCTGCGGGCAGCGCGCGAGCTGGACATCAACGTGCCGCGCGAGCTGGCCGTCGTGGGCTTCGACGATGTGAAGGAGGCGGCGCTGACGGACCCGCCGCTGACCACCGTCGGTTCGGACCGCAAGGCGATGGCGAAGGCGGCGGTCGACCTCGTTCTCGACGATTCGCTGCGGGTGTCCGGCACCCGGAACGCGGGGGTGCCCGGCGGCAAGGGCCGCGTACGGCAGTTCCCTTCGGGGCTGGTCATCCGGCGTTCGTGCGGGTGCCCCCCGCACGGGCGGGAGAACTTCGGCGTTTCTTAGCGGCTCCTCAGACTGCTCTCAGATTGCCCGGCCACCCTCGGTTCCATGGAGAACACCGAGAGGGAGCCAGGCCAGGGCCCCGGGAGCACGCACCCCGGGGCCGCGAACACCGGGAGCACGAGCGAAGGAACGACGAGCGCAGGAACGACGCACGCGGGGGCGCCGGGTCAGGACGCCGGGGCAGGCGCCTACGGAGCCGTACCGCCTCCGCCCGCACAGCCGCCCTACGCCGCACAGCCGTCTCACGTGACACAGCCGTCCCATGCGGCGCCACCGCCCTACGCGACACTGCCGCCGTACGGCGGGACACCCGCTGATGACAGCACTCCCCCGTACGGTCAGGCACCTGTTTACGGTCAGGCACCCGCGTACGGTCAGGCACAGTCGTACGGCCAGGCACCCGCTCACGGTCAGGCGTCCGCTTACGGCGAGGCGACCGGCCAGGACGCTGGGGCGGCTCTCGGTGCGGGGGCGCACGGTGGTGGCGGGAAGAAGCGGCGGATGCGCAAGCCGGCCGCGCTGCTGGCGGCGGTGGCCGTTGCCGCCGCCGTCGTCGGGGGCGGTACGGCCTTCGGCATGGAGAAGCTGCTGAACGGCGACGCGGGGACGAGCACTTCCGTCCCCGCGGCGAAGGGCAGCGCCGCAGCCGCCAAGGGGACCGTCGCGCGGGTGGCGCAGGACGTGAGTCCGAGCGTCGTGGAGATCAAGGCGGCGACGGGGTCCGGGCAGTCGACGGGTTCCGGTGTCGTGATCACCAAGGATGGCGAGATCGTCACCAACAACCACGTCGTCTCGGGCGCCGACACCGCGAAGGTGACCTTCACCGGTGGCAAGACCATGACGGCCGACGTCGTCGGCACCGACTCCGACCGCGACCTCGCCCTGCTCAAGGTGCGCGGCGCCGACGACCTCAAGCCGGCCGCGCTGGGTGACTCGAACGCGGTGGGCGTGGGTGACCAGGTGGTGGCCATCGGGTCGCCCGAGGGCCTGTCCGGGACCGTGACCAGCGGCATCGTCTCCGCCAAGGACCGTGATGTGACGGTGCAGAAGGAGGATGGGGACCAGGGACAGGGCCAGGGCGGGAGCGACGGCGGCTGGCCGTTCGAGTACAAGGGCGACGAGTTCAACGGCGGTGTGAAGGGCGAGACGACCACGTACAAGGCCATCCAGACCGACGCTTCCCTCAACCCCGGCAACTCCGGCGGCGCGCTGGTGAACATGGCGGGGCAGATCATCGGCATCAACTCGGCGATGCTGCCCGCAGGTTCGCAGGGCGGCCAGGCGTCGCAGTCCAGTTCGGGCAGCGTGGGTCTCGGCTTCGCCATCCCCGTCAACGATCTGAAGAAGGACCTGGGCAAGCTGCGGGACGGTAATGCGTGACCCGCTCGACGGTGACACCGTCCTGGAGCCGGACGGTGACAGGCTGGGACTCATGCCTGAGTCCTCGCCCGACCCGCAGAAGATCCTGATCGTCGACGACGAGCCCGCCGTCCTTGACGCGCTGCGCCGCAGCCTCAGCTATGAGGGATATGAGACGGAAACGGCGGTCGACGGCGTCGAGGCGCTGGAGAAGGCGGCCGAGCACCAGCCCGGGCTGATCATCCTGGATGTGCTGATGCCCCGTATGGACGGCCTCACGGCCGCCAGGCGGCTGCGTGCGGCGGGCCAGCGGGTGCCCGTGCTGATGCTGACCGCGCGGGACACCGTCGGCGACCGGGTCACGGGGCTGGACGCGGGGGCCGATGACTACCTCGTCAAACCGTTCGAGCTGGACGAACTGCTCGCGCGCGTACGGGCCCTGCTGCGGCGCAGCTCGTACGCGCGGGAACAGGCGCTGGCCGAGGCGGAGGAGAGCCCCGAGACGCTGTCCTTCGGCGATCTGCGCATGGACCTGGGCACGCGCGAGGTGACCAGGGGCGGGCGTCCCGTGGAGCTGACGCGCACGGAGTACACGCTGCTGGAGATGTTCCTCGCGCACCCGCGCCAGGTCCTCACCCGCGAACAGATCCTCAAGGCCGTCTGGGGCTTCGACTTCGAACCCTCGTCCAACTCCCTGGACGTGTACGTCATGTACCTGCGCCGCAAGACCGAGGCGGGCGGGGAGCCGAGGCTCGTGCACACGGTGCGGGGCGTGGGCTATGTGCTGCGGTCCGACGCCTCGTCGGGTGACGGGGTGTGACCGTGCGTACGGCGCTGTACCGCTTCCGGCGCGGGGGCGCGCGTGCCGTCGCGATGCCGCTGCGCGGACGGCTGGCGCTGCTGGCCGCCGGCACGGTCGCGCTCGCGGTCGCGGCGTGCGCGCTGGCCTGCTGGTTCCTCGTACGGGCCCAGCTGCTCAGCTCGCTGGACGACTCGCTGCGTGACAACACCGTGGCGCCGAGCACCGTCGTCGACCGGGTGCAGTCGGGGCAGTGCAGCCCGCCGGACCGGCCGGCGCCCAACCCGTTCGGTGCCACCGTGCAGGTCGTGGACACCTCGGGGACCAGCTGCGTGATCGTCGGCAGCAAGCTGGATGTCACCGGGGCCGATGTGGACGTGGCCAAGCGCACCCGCAGCGAGTCGGTGCACGGGGCGCGCGGCCCCGACGGCACCGGGTACCGCGTACGCACCACGCCCGTGGAGGGCACGGGGCTCGCCGTCTCGCTGGCCAGGCCGCTGACCGAGGTCGATGAGTCGCTGCGCAAGCTCGCGCTGATCCTCACCCTGGTGGGCGGCGCCGGCGTACTGGGGGCAGCCGGTGCGGGTGTCGCGCTGGCACGCGCGGGGCTGCGGCCCGTGGACCGGCTGACCGGGGCCGTCGAACACATCGCGCGTACCGAGGACTTGGCGGTCCGTATCCCCGTGGAGGGCGACGACGAGATCGCCCGGCTGTCCCGCTCGTTCAACTCGATGACGGGCGCGCTCGCCGCCTCGCGCGAGCTGCAGCAGCAGCTCATCGCCGACGCGGGGCACGAACTGCGCACCCCGCTCACCTCGCTGCGGACGAACATCGAACTGCTGGTGCGCAGCGAAGAGGCCGGAAGGCCGCTGCCCGAGCAGGACCGCAGGGAGCTGCTGGCGTCCGTGAAGGCCCAGATGACCGAGCTGAACGCGCTCATCGGCGACCTGCAGGAACTCTCGCGCCCCCAGGAGGGCGGCGCCGAGGGTCAGCCGCAGACCGGGATCACCGGGTTGCACGAGGCCGTGGCGCGCGCGGTGGAACGGGTCCGTCTGCGCGGGCCGCAGGTGACGATCGCGACCGACCTGGCGCCGTGGTACGTACGGGCCGAAGCGGTCGCGCTGGAGCGTTCCGTGGTCAATCTGCTCGACAACGCGGTCAAGTTCAGCCCGGAGGGCAGCGCCGTCGAGGTCACACTGGCCGACGGCGTACTACAGGTACGCGATCACGGCACGGGCGTCCCCGCCGCCGAACTGCCGTACGTCTTCGACCGCTTCTGGCGCTCACCGTCGGCGCGCAGCCTGCCGGGCTCAGGGCTCGGCCTGTCCATCGTCGCCAGGACCGTGCGCCAGGCGGGCGGCGAGGTCGCGCTGCGGGAGCCGGCGGACGGCGGCGCGGGGACGGAGGCCGTACTGCGGCTGCCCGGCGCTCCCGAACCCCCGCCTGACCTGCCCGGCGCCGAGATCCCCGACGGGCGCTGACAGCCGCGGGCACCGTGCAGCGACGTAGGGTCGTCCCCATGACTGACGTGGATGTTGTGGACGAGGTGCCCGCCGACGTCGTGGGCGAGGCCCTGAAGCTGATCGAGGAAGCGGCCAGGGAGGACGGCCAGTCCGCCGTCTCCGAACAGGGCAGGCTCCAACTGCGGGGCGGGCGCCGCGAGGGCGTACGCCACCTGCTGCTGCGTACCGGCACAGGAACGCTCGCCGGCTACGCGCAACTTGAGGACACCGACCCCGTCGAAGCGCCCACGGGCGAACTCGTCGTCGCCCCGGGACACCGGGGCAACGGCCACGGGCGCCGCCTCGGGCAGGCACTCCTCGACACCTCGGGCAAGCGGCTGCGCGTCTGGGCGCACGGCGGTCACCCGGCGGCCCGGCACCTCGCACAGGCTCTCGGGCTCACGCTCTTCCGCGAGCTGCGCCAGCTGCGGCGGCCCCTGGAAGGGCTGTCACTCGCCGAGCCTTCGCTGCCGGCGGGGGTGGACGTGCGCACGTTCCGGCCCGGGGAGGACGACGCGGCCTGGCTGCGGCTGAACGCCGCCGCCTTCGCGCACCACCCCGAACAGGGCGGGCTCACCCAGCGCGACCTCGACGACCGCAAGGCCGAACCGTGGTTCGACCCCGCCGGCTTCTTCCTCGCGGTGCGCGGCGAGGCCCTGGTGGGCTTCCACTGGACGAAGGTGCACGCCGACGAGGGGCTCGGCGAGGTGTACGTCCTCGGGGTCAGCCCCGACGAGCAGGGCGGCGGCCTCGGCAAGGCGCTCACCACGATCGGCCTGCGGCATCTCGCGGACGCCGGGCTGCCCACGGCGATGCTCTACGTCGACGCCGACAACGTGGCCGCCGTGAAGGTCTACGAGGGGCTCGGTTTCCGTACCCACGAGACGGACCTGATGTACCGCACCGAGAGCTGACCGCGCGCGGGCGGCTGGGCGCAACCTTGGGCACCCCCGTGCGCCATGTCGGCGTAACCGGCGATTCAAACTCGCTTGCGACGCTCACGGAATGCACGCCCTTCCGCACCAACCCGAGTTCCGCGCACCCGCCGCGCGGAGCAGTGGCGTCTCCCGTGCGCGGAACAATGACGGTATGAGCCAGCACGCTGCGCACGCCCCTCAGCCCTCCGTCGGCTGGATCGCGGCCCACCGGACCAACGCGGTGACGGGGCCCGCGCTGGGCCTGGAGCCCGACATCGACTCGGACGTCGGCCTGTACGAGGAGGGGCAGGGTCCCGAGGAGGCCGACAGCGACCTGCCGCAGGGCCGCTTCCTGGACAGGGAACGCAGCTGGCTGGCGTTCAACGAGCGCGTGCTGGAGCTGGCCGAGGACCCGGAGACCCCGCTGCTCGAACGCGCCAACTTCCTGGCGATCTTCGCCGGGAACCTGGACGAGTTCTTCATGGTGCGCGTCGCCGGCCTGAAGCGCCGTATAGCGACCGGCGTCGCGACGCGCAGCGCCTCCGGGCTCCAGCCGCGCGAGGTGCTGGACCTGATCTGGACGCGGTCGCGCGAGCTGATGGCGCGGCACGCCGCCTGCTACCAGCAGGACGTGGCCCCGGCGCTCGCCGACGAGGGGCTTCACCTGATCCGGTGGAAGGAGCTGACGGAGAAGGAACAGGCACGCCTGTTCTCGCTCTTCAGGCAGCAGGTCTACCCGGTGCTGACCCCGCTGGCCGTCGACCCGGCGCATCCGTTCCCGTACATCTCGGGCCTTTCGCTCAACCTCGCCGTGGTCGTACGCAACCCGGTGAGCGGCCACCACCACTTCGCGCGGGTCAAGGTGCCGCCGCTGCTGCCGCGCTTCCTGGAAGCCTCGCCGCACCGCTACGTCCCGCTGGAGGACGTCATCGCGGCGCACCTGGAGGAGCTGTTCCCCGGCATGGAGGTGCTGGCGCACCACATGTTCCGGGTGACCCGGAACGAGGACCTGGAGGTGGAGGAGGACGACGCGGAGAACCTGCTCCAGGCGCTGGAGAAGGAGCTGATGCGCCGCCGCTTCGGGCCGCCGGTACGGCTGGAGGTCGAGGAGTCCATCGACCCGTACGTGCTCGACCTGCTGGTGCGCGAGCTGAAGGTCGGCGACGCCGAGGTCTATCCGCTGCCGGGCCCGCTGGACCTGACGGGGCTGTCGGGGATCGCGACGGCGCTGGACAGGCCGGAGCTGAAGTACCCGAAGTTCGTGGCGGGCACGCACCGCGACCTGGCGGAGGTCGAGTCGGCCTCGGCGCCCGACATCTTCGCCGCGCTGCGCGAACGCGACGTGCTGCTGCACCACCCGTACGACAGCTTCTCCACCTCCGTACAGGCGTTCCTGGAACAGGCGGCGAGCGATCCCGACGTCCTGGCCATCAAGCAGACGCTCTACCGGACCTCCGGGGACTCGCCGATCGTGGACGCGCTGATAGACGCGGCGGAGTCCGGCAAGCAGGTGCTCGTCCTCGTCGAGATCAAGGCACGCTTCGACGAGCAGGCCAACATCAAGTGGGCGCGGAAGCTGGAGGAGTCGGGCTGCCACGTCGTCTACGGGCTGGTCGGCCTCAAAACGCACTGCAAGCTGTCGCTCGTCGTACGCCAGGAGGGCGACACACTGCGCCGCTACGCGCATGTCGGCACCGGCAACTACAACCCCAAGACGGCACGCCTGTACGAGGACCTGGGCCTGCTCACCGCGGACCCGCAGGTGGGCGCCGATCTGTCCGACCTGTTCAACCGGCTGTCGGGCTACTCACGGCGCGAGACCTACCGGCGCCTCCTGGTGGCGCCCAGGTCGCTGCGTGACGGGCTGATCTCCCGCATCCAGAAGGAGATCACGCACCGCGAGGAGGGGCGCCCTGCGGGCATCCGTATCAAGGTCAACTCGATAGTGGACGAGACCGTGTGCGACGCGCTCTACCACGCGTCCATGGTGGGCGTACCCGTGGACGTGTGGGTACGCGGAATCTGCGCGCTGCGCCCGGGAGTCGCGGGGCTGAGCGAGAACATCCGGGTGCGCAGCGTCCTGGGGCGCTTCCTGGAGCACTCGCGGATCTACTCGTTCGAAAACGGCGGCGAGTCCGAGGTGTGGCTGGGCAGCGCCGACATGATGCACCGCAACCTCGACCGCAGGATCGAGGCGCTGGTGCGGGTCGCCGACCCCGCACACCGCGCCTCGCTCAACAAGCTGCTGGAGACGGGCATGTCCGACACCACGGCGTCCTGGCACCTGGGCCCGGACGGCGACTGGACGCGGCACGCGTACGCCGTCGAAGGGGAGAACGAGGGGCAGTGCCTGCCCAACGTGCAGGAAATGCTGATCGACGGGCGGCGACGCAGGCGTGGACCTGCGACATGAGACGCGTGCGCGCGGTGCGGGGAAGGGGCTGTGATGGTGGGGCAGAGCCGGGACTCGGTCGTCGAGTCCGGGCACGGGACGGAGGGCACGGGGGCCACGGCCGCCGATGTGCTGGGCGGTTATCTGCACGCCCGCGCAGCCGAGTTCCTGCGCGGACTGCGTGCGCACGCGGAGAGCGCGGGCAGCGCCGAGAGCGCGGCCGAGACAGCCGTCGCCGTGGAGACGCTGCGCGCGGCTGCCCGGCGGCTGAACGGCGCGCTGCACACCTACAGACCACTCCTCGACCCGGCCTGGGCCGACCAGCTCCGCACCGAACTCAGCTGGCTGTCGGGCACCCTCGCCCGTGAGTACGCCTACGCGGCGCGCCTCGACCGGCTGCTGACGGCCCTGCACCGGCTGGCGAGCGGCGCCAGGGACGGCGGCCCCGACCGAGGTACGACGACCGCACGCGCGGGCGCCGCAGACCGGAACGGCGCAGGGGACCGGGACGGCGCTGGGTCGAAGGACGGCGCCGGGACGCGGGGCGGCGGGGACAAGGGCGCTGGGGACAAGGGCGGCGCGGGAGAGAAGGGCGGCGCAGGGCGGAAAGGCGTCGAGGGGGAGCGGGGTGCTGAACGGGGCGCGCTCCCGGTGGGCGCTGCCCGCGCGGGTGCCCTGCTGGACCGGCAGCTCACCCTCTCCCGTACCCGTGCGCACTCGGCCGCGCTCGGGGCGCTGGGCTCGGCCCGCTTCCACGCGGTGGCGGACGCGGTGGCCGTGCTCGCTTCCGAGGTGCCGTTCCGCAGGGACACCAAGGAGACGGCGGACCGTCCCGCACCGGGCGTACTGGTGCCACTGGCAGAGCAGGCACGGCGGCAGCTCACCGAGGCCGTGGGCGGACTGCCGCTGACCCGCGCGGGAGCGCCGTACAACGCCGAGGCGCTGTCCCGCTCCCTGGCGGCCGAGGCGCGGCAGGACGCCGCGTGGCACCAGGTACGGGTGCTGCTGCGGCTGCACCGTTACGCGCTGGAGGTACTGGGACCGCACGCGGAGGGCGACTCGCGGCTCGTACCCGCGTGCGCGGCGCTCGACCGGCACCGCGAGGCAGCCGAGGCCGCAGCGGCTGCTGCCTCGGCTGCGGCGACCCCCAGGATCGCGCCGGCCAGCGCCTACGCGCTGGGCGTGCTGCACGCCGACCAGCGGCACGAAGTGGAGGCGGCACGCTTCGCGTTCGGCCGCCTGTGGGGCAGGACCCAGGTGCCCTCGCGCGCTCCGTCGGCGCGGGGCGAAGCCCTGTGACCGCGACGCCGGTCCGCGCGGCGGGCTGCGTGCTGTGGCGCCCCGCAGCCGTGCGGGGCGCCATCGAGATCGCGCTGGTACACCGGCCCAAGTGGGACGACTGGTCACACCCGAAGGGCAAGCTCAAGCCCCTGGAGCGCGCGGAGGAGGCCGCGCTGCGCGAGGTGTTCGAAGAGACAGGGAGGACCTGTGAACTGGGCACCGAACTGCCGTCGGCGCACTACACGGACGCGCAGGGACGGCCCAAATACGTGCGCTACTGGGCGGCGAAGGCGACCGGCGGAACCTTCGCCCCCAACCAGGAGGTCGACCGCCTGCTCTGGCTGTCACCCGAGGCCGCCAGCACCCACCTCACCCGCCCCCGCGACGCCGAGCTGATCCCCCCACTCCTCACAGCCCTCCGCACAGCGGGCACCCGCCCGGGCGGGTGATTCCGGGCGTCGGCTGACTCCGCTCCGCTGACCCGCACCGCCGACCGCACGGAGCCGCGGGTCGCAGGTCGCAGGTCGCAGGTCACCGGTCACAGCCCGCAGGCCACAGGCCGCAGATCACAGCCCACAGCCCACAGCCCACAGCTCTCCGCACGGTCAGCGGCGGTCAACCGTCCGCGGCAAGGCGGTTCAGCCACTCCCGCAGCAGGTGTCGCTCCGCGCTGCTGAGGATCGTCTGTTCGGGCAGCCTGGCGCGCAGGGCACGCGCCGCGCCTGCCGGGCCCGCGTCCCGCACGGCCGGCTGTTGGCGGGTGACGGCGGCGACCATGGATTCCCGCAGCGTGCTCAACAGGGCGGGGTCACGCCGGTCTTCGGGCACGGACAGCCAGGTGAGCACCGCGCCGCGCGCCGTGGCATGGATGATCTGGGCCGCGAGTTCCTCGTCGACGCGCAGCCAGCCACCGGCGGCGAGCCGCCGGATACGGCCCATCAGCATCTCCATCCCGGCTTTGAAAGCGGGCGAGGCCGTCCTGGTGGGCTCGGCGTACATGAGCGTGAACAGCGCGGGATTGGCCAGCCCGAACTCGACCGCGACGTCCCAGCCGGCTCTCAGGTCCTCGATGAGGTCCGGCGGATCGGGGTCGATGTGCTTGGTGGCGATGAACGCGCCGAACCCGTACTCGACCACCGCGTCGAGCAGCCCCTCCTTGTCGCCGAACAGCCGGTAGATGGCCGGTGGTTGCAGCCCGGCCGCATCCGCGACCGCGCGGGTGGTGACCGCGTCCCGGCCTCCGCGCGTCAGCAGGTCGATGGCGGCCTCGACGACCCGCTGCCGGGTCCGCTCCCGGCTCGCGGAAGCGCTGTCGGACTCGGACGCGACGCCGGACGTGGCGCCGGCTGGGACGCCGGCGGTGCCGTCCCTGCTGTGTGAACGCGATGGCATGACTCAACGGTACTGCGACGCCGGTTCCATCGTTAATATCAGTGATAACGTAAAGTTGATTCCACTGGAAACATCACTGCGACAACGGAGCACATCTTGATCATCGTGACCGGAGCCACCGGACAGCTGGGCCGTCGGATCGTCGAGGGGCTGCTCACGCGCGTGAGCGCCGATCAGGTCGGCGTCAGCGTCCGCGACCCGCAGAAGGCACAGGCGTTCGCCGACCAGGGGGTACGGGTACGGCAGGGCAGCTTCACCGACACCGCGGGCCTCGCCCATGCCTTCGAGGGCGCCTCTCAGGTGCTCATCGTCTCCGTCGACAAGATGGGCGAAGAGTGCGTCGCGCAGCACCGTGCCGCGATCGAGGGGGCCGTCGCAGCCGGCGCCCGCCGCATCCTCTACACCAGCCAGATGGGGGCCGGTGACGCGTCGCACTTCCAGGCGTGCCGCGACCACGCCGCCACCGAGGAAGCGCTGCGCGCCTGTGGTGTGCCGTTCACGTCGCTGCGCAACGGCTTCTATGCCGCCAGCGCCGCGCGCTTCCTCGACCAGGCCCTGGAGTCGGGCCGGATCGTGCTCCCCGCCGACGGGCCGGTCAGCTGGACGGCGCACGCCGACCTCGCCGACGCAACAGCCGCGATCCTGGCCGACGAAGGCTGTTTCGACGGCCCTACCCCGCCACTCACCGCGGGCCAGGCACTCACCTTCGACGACATCGCCGGCATGGCCACCGAGATCACGGGCCGGGCCATGACGAGGGTCACCGCATCCGACGACCAGTTCAGGGAGCAGTTGCTGGGCCGGGGCGTGCCCGCAGAGGCGGCCGGACAGTTGCTGGGCATCTTCGCCGCCAGCCGCGCGGGCGAGTTCGCCGCCGTCGACCCGACACTGGGCACCCTGCTCGGCCGCGAACCCCTCACCCTGGACGCGGTGCTGCGCGAGCACCTGGCCAAGGACCGGGCCGAGGGCTGAGCGCTCTGAGGGCTGAGGGCTGAGGGCTGAGGTGAGAGCTGGCCCGGGAAGCCGTTCGTAGGCAACGGCTCCCGCGTGGCGCTGGCCTCAGCCCTGTGCGGTGGGGCGGACGACGATGTCGCCCACGTCGACACCGTCGGGCTGCTCGACGGCGAAGGCGATGGCGCGGGCCACCGCGTCCGGTGAGAGGCCCATGTCGTCCATGGAGTTGCCGACCTGGGCCTTCACGCCGGGGTCGATGCGGTCGGCGAACTCCGTGCTGACGTAGCCCGGTGAGACGACGGTGACGCGCAGGCTGTCCCCCGCCTCCTGGCGCAGTCCCTCGGAGAGGGTGCGCACGGCGTTCTTGGTGGCCGCGTACACCGACTGAAGGGGCACGATGCGCAGTCCGGCGGTGGACACGGTGTTGACGAAGTGCCCTGAGCCCTGTTCGCGGAAGACCGGCAGAGCGGCGGCGATCCCGTACAGCACGCCTTTGAAGTTGACGTCGATCATCTCCTCCCAGTCCTCGACGCGGAGGTCGTCCAGACGGGAGATCAGACCGACCCCGGCATTGCTGACGAGCACGTCGAGCGCGCCGTACCGGTCGCGTGCCAACTGGACGAGCGCGGACATGTCGCCTGCCCGCGTCACATCCGTGCGGATCCAGGCGGCTTCACCGCCTGCTTTTTCGATGTCGGCGGCCAGTGCTTCAAGGCGCTCCTCGCGGCGTGCCCCGAGAACGACCTTCGCGCCGCGCTCCGCGAGCAGACGCGCGGTCGCCTCGCCGATGCCGCTGCCGGCGCCTGTGATCGCGACGACCTTGCCTTCGATTCCTGACATGGGTGACCGTCCTTCCGGACGAGAACGAGAACGAGAACGAGAACGAGAAAACGAGAACGGGCTCCGACCGGCCCTGGCTTGGTCTGGCCTGAATCCGGGCCTGCACCTGGGTCTGGGCCCGTGTGCGGGCGTGGGCGCGGCCTGGGGGCGGCGCGCATTCGTGCCCTAGGGTGGAACTGGAGGCGCCTCCAGTTCGCTGACACTCACATTAAGTGGCGGTGCCTCCACTTAGCAAGCGGAGAGTGGGGAGAGATCGCCGATGGTCCGAGAGGCAGGGCGTCCGCTGCGGGCTGACGCGCAGCGCAACCGCGACAAGATCCTGGCCGCCGCAGTGCGCGTGTTCTCCGAAGAGGGGCTCGCCGCGCACTTCGAGCGCGTCGCCAAGGAGGCGGGGGTGGGGACCGGCACCCTCTACCGCAACTTCCCGACCCGGGAGGCCCTGATAGAGGCCGCCTACCGCAACGAAGTGGCCCGGCTGTGCGACGCGGCCCCCGACCTCCTGGCGACCATGCCGCCCCATGAGGCCCTACGCGCCTGGATGCACCGCTTCGTCGACTACGCAACCGCCAAACTCGGCATGGCCGAAGCGCTGCGTGCCGTCGTCGCCTCGGGGGTCAACCCCTATGCCGAGAGCCGGGAGTTGATCCAGGCGGCACTCTCCACCCTCCTGGAAGCCGGTGTCGCCGCCGGTACGGTCAGGTCCGACATCCTCCCGACCGACATGTTCGCCGCGCTCGCCGGTATCGCCCTCACCTCGGCCGGGCCCGAGCAACGTGAGCAGGCCGAACGCCTCATCGCCCTCCTCCTCGACGGCCTGAGGCCGCTGCCCCCGCAGCTCTCCGAGGGGTGACGGCGCGCGGGTTCCCGTACGGCACCGGGAGCCCCGCGGCACGTCATCCGCAACCCGTAACCCGTAATCCGCGACCCGTAATCCGCGGTAGAAGTGCGGTTCGCGGCCGACGTTCCGCGACCGAAGTCCTCGTGCCCGAAGGTCCGCCGACAGGTCCGGCGTTGACCTGCGCATTCCGGTGACTTGAGTCTCTACTTGTCAACTTTCCTTCCCCTGGGGTATATAGATGGCGTAGGGCATCGCACCGGAGTGTCACACGGAAGGAGATGACCGTGATGCTCATGCGCACCGAGTTCGACCGCCTCGCCCAACAGGTCCTGGGGACGCCTTCGCGCCCGGCCGGGGTGCCGATGGACGCCTATCGGGCAGGCGACGACTTCGTGATCCACTTCGATCTTCCCGGCGTCGACCCGGACACCGTCGACCTCGACATCGAGCGCAACGTGCTGACGGTCCGCGCCGAGCGCCGCTCCCCGGCGCCCGAGGGTGCCGAACTCCTGGCGGCCGAGCGCCCTTCCGGCCGTTTCAGCAGGCAGCTGTTCCTCGGCGAGACGCTGGACACGGCACGTATCGACGCGAGTTACGAGGCAGGCGTGCTGACCCTGCGCATCCCGGTGGCCGAGCAGGCCAAGCCCCGCAGGATCGAGATCGCGACGGGTGAGGGGAAGAGGCAACTCTCCGGCTGAGCCCGGCCGTTCGGCCACCCGCCCCGGTCCCGCCCCGGCCCCCGTTCCCGCCCCCGGGCCTGCCCCGATTCCATCCGATCCGATTCCATCCGATCCCATTCCATCCCGGCCCCGGACGCCTGTGCGGCCGGGGCCACACCACAACGACAACCTGAGAGCGACGAGAGGGGTACACGGCGATGCGCTGGAGTGAACTCGTGGACAGGGTGCGTGAGTACGGGCAGTACGCCACCGAGGCGGAGGCCCGCGAGGTCACTCGTACGGTGCTTTCGGCACTTGGCGGGCACGTCACAGGTGAGGAACGGGTGGAGCTGGCGCGGATGCTGCCCGAGCAGGCGGCGCGCGTGCTCGTCGACCAGGTTCCGGCGCTGCGACCGCTGACCGCTTCCGAGTTCGTTGACGGCGTCGCCGCGCGGAGGGAGGGGGCGACTCCGGCGACGGCACGCTGGGACGTCAGCTCGGTGCTGTGTGTGGTGGGCGAGTTGGCGGGCGACGCGCTACTTGCTCGGCTGCTCGGCGAACTGCCCCCGGGCTACGCGTTGTTGTTCGGCCGCGCCGAGCTGTCGCCTGCCGCGCCCCCGGTAGCGGAAGCCCTGTCGGCGCAGGGCACGGACCAGGATTCCCCACCCCCGGCCGCACAGCCCGCGACGGCGCAGGCCACCGCGGCGTAGCCCCTGCGGCCCGCGCTGTGGCCCGGCGCGCTGCCCCGTACGTACGTAGGCACCGCGCGGGGCCGCGTCAGCGGTGGTGCGGCCCGCGCGGAGCCAGCGCTTCCCAGCGGACGGTGACCTCGCCCTGGCGCCAGCGGCGGGGTCCGTCCGCCAGTGGCCAGTCATCGGCCAGTGCCTGTACGGCGCGCAGCCAGCGCTGCCGTGCACTCAGCGCGCCGTAGGGTGCGGCAGCCGCCCAGGCGCGGTCGAAGTCTCGGAGGAAGCGGTGTACGGGCTCGCCGGGCACATTGCGGTGGATGAGCGCCTTGGGCAGGCGTTCGGCCAGCGCCGAGGGGGTCTCCAGGGAGGCGAGGCGGGCGGCGAACGTGACGGTCCTCGGGCCTTCGGGACCGAGCGCGACCCACACATGACGGCGGCCGATCTCGTCGCACGTGCCCTCGACCAGCAGTCCGTCGGGCGCGAGCCGCGCGCACAGGCGGTCCCACACGGGAGGCACTTCGGCCTCGTCGTACTGGCGCAGCACGTTCGCTGCCCGGATCAGCTGCACGCCGGGCACGGTCCCGTGCCGCCCTCCGTGCGGGCCTTCGCGGGGTCCTTCGCGCAGTCCTTCGTGCGGGGGCAGCGGTATCTCGAAGCCGCCCCGGACGAACGCGAGCCCTTCGCGCGCGTAGGGCTGCGCCGCCGCGACCCGTACGGGGTCGATCTCGACGCCGTACACGCGCACGTCGCTCCGCACGGCACGCAGCCGCCCCAGTAGTTCGACGGCGGTCCAGGGAGCGGCCCCGTAACCGAGGTCGACGGCGACCGGCAGACCGGGTGAGCGGCGCAGTGCGGGTCCGTGCGTCCCGGCGATCCAGCGGTCCATACGCCGCAGCCGATTCGGACTGGTGGTTCCGCGCGTCACCGAGCCCACGGGCCGTGAGGGGGCGCGGAAGGGCATACCACGAGGGTACGAGGCCCCGGCGGACACGCCTCCCGGCGGGTATGAGCTCCCGGCGGACACGCCTGCGGGTAAGCCCCCGGGCGGTCGGTGTCCGGGAGCCCGCTCGGGGTCTCCACCAGGTGCGCGCGGGGGTACCCGTCGCGGTCTCGGTGGAAGCCGTGGGCCGGACTCCCTGGACGTCACTGTTCGCGACAGTCGGTGAGTGATCGGTAAGTGATGGTTCATGGCACTTCGCGGCGCCCCCGCCGGCTCGGTCGACGGCGGCGGGAAGGGAGGCGGCGGGACGGGTGGGACCGGCGGGTTCCGGCTCTACCGGGCTGTCATTGTCACGATTGGGCAAAGTGGAAATGGGAGGCAACCCCTCCGCTGTTGTAGGTCGAGGGCCGGATACACGCCCCGTCCTGTCCTGTCCTGTCCCGGAGGAGGCATCGGCACCGTGAGCCAGTACGTGTCCCGGCTCGGTCAGCGGCGCGGACGGAACGCGCAGCAGCCCAGGCAGCATCTGCTCCGACTGCCGGGCCAGCGCCGCCCGCGGCGGGTGGCCATGTTCAGCGTGCACACCTCTCCCCTGCATCAGCCCGGTACGGGCGACGCGGGCGGGATGAACGTCTACATAGTCGAGCTGGCCCGGCAGCTCGCAGCCCAGGGCACCGAGGTCGAGATCTTCACCCGCGCCACCACGGGCACCCTGGCTCCCACCGTCGAGCTGGCTCCCGGCGTACTCGTACGCCACATAGACGCGGGGCCGTACGAAGGACTGTCCAAGGAGGAACTGCCCGCGCAGCTCTGTGCGTTCACGCACGGCGTGATGCAGGTGTGGGCGGGGCACAAGCCCGGCTACTACGACCTGGTGCACTCGCACTACTGGCTCTCAGGACACGTCGGCTGGCTCGCCTCCGAGCGCTGGGGCGTGCCACTGGTGCACGCGATGCACACGATGGCGAAGGTCAAGAACGCCGCGCTCGCCCAGGGCGACGCGCCCGAGCCGGCGGCGCGCGTCATCGGCGAGACGCAGATCGTGCGGGCAGCCGACCGGCTCATCGCGAACACCTCGGAGGAGGCGGCCGAGCTGGAACGCCACTACGAGGCGCCGACCGGGCGTACGGCCGTGGTGCACCCCGGCGTCAACCTCGACAGGTTCTGTCCCGCCGACGGCCGCGCCGCGGCACGTGCCCGCCTCGGGCTGCCGCAGGACGCGATGATTCCGCTCTTCGCGGGGCGCATCCAGCCCCTCAAGGCTCCCGATGTGCTGCTGCGCGCCGTCGCGCTGATGGTGGACGAGGAACCCGAGCTGCGCTCGCGCCTGGTGGTACCGGTCGTGGGCGGGCCCAGCGGCAGCGGTCTCGCCAAGCCGGAGGGGCTGCAGAAGCTGGCGGCCAAGCTGGGCATCGCGGATCTCGTACTCTTCCGGCCGCCGGTTGACCAGGAGCAGCTGGCCGACTGGTACCGCGCGGCTTCCGTACTCGTCATGCCCTCCTACAGCGAGTCGTTCGGCCTCGTGGCCGCCGAGGCGCAGGCGTGCGGCACACCAGTGGTCGCCGCCGCCGTCGGCGGGCTGCCCGTAGTCGTGCGGGACGGTGCCAGCGGCTATCTGGTCGCCGGGCACGAGCCGGCGGAGTACGCGCGTGCGCTGCGCAGGTTCGCCGCCGACGCAGGGCTCGCACCCCGCCTGGGCGGTATCGCGGCCCAGCACGCGCAGAGCTTCGGCTGGGGCGCCGCCGCGGAGGCGACAGCGGACGTCTACACCGCCGCGATCCAGGAGCGGCGCCGTCGCCTACGATCGCCCCATGGGTGACTCGGAGCGGACCGGTGCGGCGAAAGCGGCGATCGAGCGGACGCTGAAGGACGCCGAGCTGGAGTGGGAGCACCCGGCGGACGGCACGTACGTCGTCAAGCTCCCCGGAACCCGCAAGCTGTCCACGAACTGCTCGTTGTCCGTCGGCGCCCACTCCCTCTCGGTGAACGCCTTCGTCGTACGCCACCCCGACGAGAACGCCGCCGCCGTGCACCGCTGGCTGCTGGAGCGCAACACGCGCCTGTACGGGGTGAGTTACGCCATCGACAGGCTCGGTGACATCTACCTGGTCGGGCGGCTTCCGCTCGGCGCCGTGACCCCCGACGAGGTCGACCGGATTCTCGGCAGTGTCCTGGAGAACGCCGACGGATCCTTCAACACCCTCCTGGAGCTGGGCTTCGCCTCCGCGATCCGGCGCGAGTACGCGTGGCGCACCTCGCGGGGCGAGTCCACCCGGAACCTGGACGCGTTCACACACCTGACCCAGAGCGAACCCCAGCCGAACCAGGGCGAGTCCCGCTGAACCGGCACGGACGCTGACGGACGTCGTCGTCCTCTCCCCCCGCGCGCCCGGCTGCGAGGCGTGCGCCTTGTCCCCTCACGCGGCCGGTCAGCGGTCGGTCAGCGGGTCCGTCAGCGGTCCGCTGCGTTGTCCCTCACGTGGTCCCGCACATGTGTGGCGAAGGAGCGTGGCGGGCGGCCCGTCACGGCTTCCACCGTGCCGGTGACGCGGTCCTCGGCGCCGTCCGCGATGGACCGGTCCATCCCCGCGAGCAGTGCGGCGAACTCCGCCGGAACCCCCTCGGCTGCGAGCCTGTCCCGCATCGCCTCGTACGTGAGGTGGTCGTGCCGTACGGCACGTCCGGAGAAGCGGGTGAGGACGGCCGCGATGTCGTCGTAACTGAGGGCTTCGGGGCCCGTGAGGACCAGGTCCGTGCGGGGCGCCTCCTCGTCGGTGAGCGCGCGGACGGCGACGGCGGCGATGTCCTCGGCGTCCACGAACCCGACCCGCCCGTCGCCCGTCGCCGTCCTGATGACGCCGGAAGCGCGGACGGTTTCGGCGTGCGTGTGGCGGCCCGTGAAGTTCTGCATGAACCAGGACGGGCGCAGTACCGCCCACTCCTCGAACAGGTCGCCGAGCACGGCGTGCACGGCACCCGCCGCCGGGCCACCCTCGGGCAGCGCCGAGGAGCTGAGCAGCACCGCCCGGCGCACACCGGCCGCGCGGGCCCGCTCCAGGAACGGCACCATCACGGCGGCCGGGTCGGGGGCGCCGACGGGCGGTACGAGGTAGAGCGCCGAGGTGTCCTGGAGCGCGGCCCCGTGCGTGCCGGTGTCGTTCCAGTCGAACCGGACCTGCGGGTGCCGGGTGCCGGGCACCGGGGCGCGGCTCGCCGCCCGGACGGCGGCGCCCTGTGCGGCCAACCGGTCGGCGACGCGGCTGCCTGTCGTTCCCGTCGCGCCCGTGACGAGGACCGTGTCCGGACGGTTCATCGGGCGGCCTCCGTGTCGGTCAGCTCGGTCACGGAGAGGGAGACGGGGGCGCCATGAGGGCTCCAGTAGTCGCGGTAGTGCGCGAAGCGGCCCTCGCTGACGGTGACGACGCAGATGTACGTCATCTCGTACGGCTCGCCCGTGGCGACGACGAAGCCCTCGGCGCGCATCTCGACGACGATCGTCTCCGCCGCCGCCGTGCGGTGGACGGTCACCTCGGGGAAGGCGCGCACGTCGAGGAGGTCCGGATAGTCGCCCATGTAGTCGGCGATCCGCTCCTTGCCCTCCAGCCTGCGGGGTGCGCCCTCGGGCGCGAACGGGAACTCGATCACGCCGTCCTCGTGCCAGAGCGCGACCCAGCCGGCGATGTCCTTGTCGAGGAGGAACTGAAGGCCGCGCCGGAAGACGCCTTCCGGGCTCTCCGGGCTTTCGGTGCCTTCCGGGCCGGTGGGCGCGGCAGATGCGCTGGACGCGGCGGGTGTGCCGGAAACGGCGGTTTCGGTGTGCGGGGTTCGGTCGGGCACGGGATCTCCTCTAGGATGTGGACTGTCGGTCCGTTTGACGATACGGACTGACAGTCCGCTTTGCAAGTGCGGCACGGAAACCGATGTGAAGAGACCGGGAGGACGGCTCATGGCCGATCGCGGGGTCGCGCGCCCACGCGCGGACGCGCAGCGCAACAAAGAGGCGGTGCTCGCAGCGGCTGACGGGCTGTTCGCGCGCGCCAAGAGCGCGGGCAGTGTCTCGATGGACGAGGTGGCGGCGGCTGCCGGCGTCGGAAAGGGCACGCTCTTCCGGCACTTCGGGGACCGCGTCGGGCTGATCGAGGCCCTGGTCGGGGCCCGCATCACGCCGCTGCGGGACTCCATCGCCTCGGGCCCCGGGCCGCTGGGACCTGGGACGCCGCCCCGCGAACGGATTCCGGCACTGCTGGAGGCGCTCCAGCGCTTCAAGCTCGACAACCGGCCGCTCATGCTCGCCCTGGAGGAGGCCGGGCGTGGCAGCCCGTACGAAGCCGCGCACTACGGGTGGTGGCACGAGGTGCTCAGTGAGGAGCTTGCCCAGGTGCTCGGCGGGGCGGGTCAAGAGGGCGCGGACGAGGCCGGTTTCGCCGCGCACGCGCTCCTCGCCGCGACGCGGGCCGATCTGGTGGAGCAGCTCGCCGGGCGTGAGGGCATGGGCGCTGAACGGATGAGGGCTTCTCTCGCGGCGTATGTGGCCCGGGTTCTGGACTGACGTTTCGGGGGCGTGGGATGCTCGCCGGGCATCCGTTACATGAACGCAATTCATGTACATGAAAGGCGAGTTCATGTCCCTCTCCCGTAGGCAAGCGCTCGGCGGTGCCGGTGCCCTCGCGGCAGCCGCGGCGACCACGGCCTTCGTCCCCCACGCCACAGCGGCCCCGGCGGGCCCGGCCCCCACGGGCCCGTCACTCAGGGGCCAGGTGCCCGTGGCCGACCTGTGGTCGGAGTTCACGGCGAACCCGTACACGCACCCGCACATCCCCTACATAGGCCGCGCGGGCGCGGCCCCCACGCGGCACGGCCACGGACACGGGGAAAACGGCGAGGGCCACGGTCACGGCCGTACGGTCACCGTTACGCCCGCGCGCGGCGACAGCGCCCCCGCGATCAACCGCGCGCTGGAGGAGGCGGGCCGCGCGGGCGGCGGCACCGTCCAACTGCGCCCCGGCACCTACGAGATCGGCGGCGTCCTCCGCATCGCGCACGACGACGTCACGCTCAGGGGCGCCGGCAGCGCCCGTACGACGCTGCGGCCCACCCGCCATCTGACCGAACTGATCGGCCCCTATGGCAGCCGCTACGGCGGCGACAAGTCGTCCTGGTCCTGGGCGGGCGGCCTCATCTGGGTCTGCCCGCAGGCCAGATGGGAGAGCCTGACCGGCGCCATCAAGGACAGGGCGTGGCCCTTCGAGGGCTGGACGGGCAACAGGCGTGACGAGTGGCGCACCCTCACCCCCACACGCGAGGCGGCCAGGGGCGACTGGACGCTCACCGTCGCCGACGCAGGGGCACTACGCGCGGGGCAACTCGTGCTCCTCCGCCTGGCGGACGACACGGAGCACACGCTGCTCCGGCACATGGCGGGCGACATACCCGGTGCGCGCACGTACTCCTGGGCCGACAAGGAGAAGCTGGTCAGCTACGTGCCGTACGAGTGGCCCGTACGTCTCACCCGCGTCGACAGGCGCCGTCACACCGTCACCCTGGAGCGGCCCCTGCCGCTCGACGCGCGCGCCGCCTGGAAGCCCCGGCTCACCACGCTGGTGCGCCCGGTGACCCGCGCGGGCGTCACCGGGCTCACCGTCGCCTTCGACAGGACGGAGCAGTCGCCGCACCTGCTCGACAAGGGCTACAACGGGGTCGTCCTCCAGTGCGCCTACGACTGCCGCGCCGAGGACATCCATGTCGTCAACGCCGACAACGGCTTCGGGCTCGTGGCCGCCTCTGCCTGCACGCTGCGCCGTACCCGCGTCTCGGGCCGGGGCAGCCACCACCCGTACTTCTGCAGGGAGGGCTCGCACGACAACCTCGTGGAGGACTTCCGTATCGACCGCCGCACCGTGCCGGCGCCGCCGGGCACCCAGTTGCACGGCATCAATGTCGAGGGCCTCAGCAGCCACAACGTGTGGTCGCGCGGGGTGATGGAGACGGGCACCTTCGACACGCACCGCGGCATGCCCTTCGCGAACGTACGCACGCAGATCACCGTTCACAACGACGGCCGGCACGGCGGCGACGCCTCGGCCGGCCCGCTGTACGGCGCCCGCTTCGCCCACTGGAACGTCACCGTCACCAATGAACGCGCCGGCTGCGTACGCCTCGACGGGATCGCCCCGTACAGCGCGACCGTGGGCATCAGCGAGGTCCGCGACTTCGACCAGATCGACACCCCCGACTTCACCGGCGCCCTCCGGACCCGCGCCGAGTCCTACGGCGACCCGGGCGGGGTCCGGCCCCGGAACCTGTACGAGGCACAACGGGACATGTGAGCGGGCGAGTTGGCGCACCGGTGAGGCGCGGGGTTCAGTCGAGGGCCGTCGGTCGAGGGGTGGTCAGTCGCGGGCCGCACCGGTGAGGAGACGGCGGGCCTCGCGGCGGGCCGCGTAGCGGTCCCTGCGGTTGTCGGCCCGGTTCATCCTTCCCATCTCCTTCGAGGCGGCACGCCCGTGAGGGCCGGAACAGCAGGCGTTGCCGAACCAGGAGAAGTCCCAGTAGCAGCGCGTGACCGCGTCTTGTTCGGGCCGCGTCGGGTGCGGGGGCCGCGTCGGACGCGGCGGCAGGTCACAGGGTCCGTAGCAGTGATCGTGGGCGGGCCGGCTGCCGTGCTCGACCGAACGTACCCATGGGGGCTTCGTCTTGTCCGTACGGGACATCTCGTTCCTTCCGGAACCCGCCGCCCGTGCTCCCGGACCTTCCGGGCGGGCGGCCAGATCCAGAACTTCATGGAGGCCACGCTCCTTCCTGTGTCTGCGACCGTGCGGTTTCCCGCTTTCCGCTTACCCGGAGGTGAGTTGGTGAGGGGTGCGGAAAACCTTTGACCGTACGGGCAAGGGACGACCATGGGCAAGGGGTTCGGTGAACTTCGCCGACGGGTTGCCCAGGACCGGGGGCCGGTGGCGTCATTCGCGCGGGGTTCCCGGGGCGAGAAGGGCGCGGCGGACGATCGAGCGGAGCCAGCGGTGGGAGCCGTCAGCGGCGTGGCGGGGGTGCCAGGCCATGCCGATCGTCACCGGCGGCAGCTTCAGGGGTATGTCGAGCAGCCGCAGGCCGAGCGCGGCGGCGTCGTCGGTGAAGGGGGAGGGCGCGGCGCCCGGCAGTTCGGCGGGGACCAGGCAGACGACGTCGCTGCGGGCTGCGAGGGTCATCGCCGCCAGATGACCGGGGAGCACGGCCGTGACCCGCCGCCGGAGGCCGTGTTCGGCCAGGGCGGCGTCGAGGGGCCCGGTGAACAGGCCGCGGCGGCTGACAGTGACATGTTCAGCGGCGGCGAGGCGTGACGGGGTCAGCCGGCCGTCGGCGAGGGGGTGGCCGGGCCTGACGGCCGCCACCATGCGGAGGGTGACCAGCTCCTCCACCTCGGTCTCGGGGTCGGCGTGGTCGATGGAACCGACCTCCAGGTCGATCCGCCCGTCACGGAGCGCCGAACCGGCCTCCAGCCCCTCGGACCGCAACCACAGCGAGACCCCGGGCGCCTCCTGCCGGGCCAGGCGCAGCAGTCCGGGGGCCAGCGCCGTGCCGACCAGCTCGGCGACCTGGAGGGTGAAGGTGCTGTTCAGGGTGGCCGGGTCCACCCCGTCGCCCGGGGCGAGCAGCACCCCGAGGCGGTGCACCACCGCGGCGGCCGCGTCGCGCAGCTCCTCGGCGCGCGGCCTCGGGAACATCAGCTGCCCCGACCTGACCAGCAACGGGTCCTGAAGGACGCGGCGCAGGCGGGCGAGGGTGCGGCTCATGGCGGCGGGGGAGGTGTGCAGGCGGGCGGCGGCGCGGGTGACGCTCTGCTCGGCGAGCAGGGCGTCCAGCGCGACCGCGAGGTTGGCGTCGATGACCGGATCCGGGCTGTTCACCAGGTGGATTCCATTTCAGGCAATGATTGCGTGCTGAAGTTCCCATTGTGGCAATGCGGTTCGGCTCCGCAGCATGACGGGTGTCACCTTTCCCGTACGACCCACGAGGTTCTTCATGATCGTCATCACCGCTCCCACCGGGAACATCGGCCGCCATCTGCTGCCCCTGCTCCTGGAGCCCGTACCCGACGGCGAAACGTTCCGTGTCGTCGTCCGCGACCCGGCCCGGCTCTCCGACGCCGTACGCGACCGCGTCGAGGTGGTCACCGGCTCGCACGGCGACCCCGGGACCGTCGACCGGGCCTTCGAGGGCGCGGACGCCGTCTTCTGGCTCGTCCCACCGGACTCGTCCCTGACCCCGATGGACGCCTACTGCGGCTTCACGCGCCCCGCCGCGAAGGCGCTCGCCACCCACGGCGTCGGCCACGTCGTCGGCCTCTCCGCGCTCGGCCGGGGCACCCCGGTCGCCGGACGCGCCGGGCTCGTCACCGCCTCCCTCGCCATGGACGACCTCATCGCGGAGACCGGCGTCGCCTACCGGGCCGTCGCCTGTCCGTCCTTCTTCGAGAACGTGCTGGAGGAGGCCGACTCGATCCGCGAGAACGGCGTCTTCACCGACTCCGTCGCCGCCGACCGCAAGGCACCTCTCGTCGCCGTCGCCGACATCGCCGGCGTCGCCGCCGGCCTGCTGCTGGACCGGTCCTGGAGCGGCACCGCCGACGTGCCCGTCCTCGGGCCGCGGGACGTGTCCCCGAACGACCTGGCCCGGATCATGACCGAGCAGCTCGGCCGGCCGGTGCGCTACGAACACCAGCCGACCGGCGAGGTGTTCCGCACGCTCGTCGGCCACGGCCTCAACGAGGCGTTCGTGCAGGGCATCGTCGACATGAAGCGGGCCAAGGACGACGGCCTCGACGCCGGCGTCACCCGCACCGATGAGACGGCCACTCCCACCTCGTTCGAGCAGTGGTGCACCGAGACGCTGCTGCCCGCCGTCCACGGCTGACGTCCCCGAGGCCCGCCGCACCGCCAGTGCGAAGAGCCTCAGCCGTACGAAGAGCCTCAGCCGTACGAAGAGCTTCACCCGCACCACCCGTACAGACCGCACCACCCGCACAGACGGAAGGAACCCCATGTCCACCGAGCAAACCGAAGCTCCGGTCACCGCTTTCATACTGGTCAAGACCACGCCCGAGTGGCTCGCCATGAGTCCGCAGGAGCGCGTGGACGCGTTCACCACCGAGGTCGTGCCCGTGATCAAGGGCAAGGTCACCGGCGTCACGTCGCGCTTCTACGACACCGAGTTCTACTCGGCGCGCGTCACCGACGTCTGGGTCTGGGAGGCCCGCGACCACCACGCCTACCAACTGCTGATCGACGCGCTGCGGGAAACCCCGTTCTGGGACCGCTACTTCGAGGTCGTCGACCTGCTCGTCGGCAGCGAGAACGGCTACGCCCGCACCTACGGCGTCGACGCCGTCACCACGATCACCGCCTGAACGCCCGCCGCCGCTCCCCGCCGCGCGCTCCCCGCCGGGCGACCCCTCACCGCTCGTCGGGCACGCGTGAAGGTGGCGCGGGGGAGAGGCCGACGAGGTCGGCGCTCTGGTTCCAGAGGCGGTCGCAGCGGTCGGGGTCCGTGGTGTGGGGGGCGGTGGCGACCTGTTCGCGGGCGACGAAGAACTTGCCCGTCGTTCCTTTCACATCGGGGGAGACGGCCAGCCACACGGGTGTGTCAGCGCCGGTTTCGGGGCCGGGGAAGAAGGGGCTCAGCGCGGAGCCCACCAGCTTTTGCGGGCCACGCAGGCGCGCTGACAGGCCCGTTCCCTTGATGATGCCCGGGTGTACGCCGTTCACGGTGATCCGGGTTCCCTCAAGGCGGCGGGCGAGGGCGTGCACGAACATCGCGTTCATGTTCTTGGTGCGGCTGTAGCAGAGGAACGGGCGCAGCGCGGGCACGGGGCTGAGCCCGCTCTCGTTCGCGCAGTCCAGGTCGTCGAGGTCGACCGGTATCCGTTTCAGCACGCGCGGAGAGGCGCCCACGACCACGAACCTGGCGGCCCGGTCGCCGAGGGAGTCGGCGAGGGAGCGCAGCAGCAGGTAGGGCGCGAGGTGGTTGGTGGCGAGCGTGCGCTGGATTCCCTCGGCCGTACGGTCGCCGACCGCCGCGATGACGGCCGTGTTGCTGACCACGATGTCCGGCAGGGGGTGCTCGGTCACCAGGCGCTGGGAGAGGGCGCGTACGTCAGCGAGCAGGGAGAGGTCAGCGCGTTCCGTATGGAGGTCCGCGTCCGGCACGGTACCGAGGATGCGGCGCCGTGCCCGGTCGAGCCGTTCGTCGCTGCGGCCGACCAGGACGACGCTCCTCCCGCCCGCCGCCAGGCGCCGCGCGATGGCCTCGCCGATACCGCTCGTCGCGCCCGTTACCACCGCAGTACTCGTCATTGGCATCAAAGGTCCCTCTCACCGCGCCCAGTTGGAGATCACGACCCTGTCAGGGGTGCGCCCGTGAGCCAAGGGCGCGCCCCGGCCCGTTCCGCCTCCGTCCCCGTTCCCGTCCGTTCCGCTTCCGTACGCCCGTGTCAGGGCACGGGTGTCGGGCCGTGCCCGTCAGGCCACGGAATCCGTGCGGGGTGCGGTGGGTTCGTCCGGGGTTCCGGGGGCGGGGGTGGTCTCTGTCGTGGGCGCGGGGGTCCGGCCCGGTTCCGGTTCCGTAGCCGTAGTCGGTTCCGGTTCGGGTGCGGGCTCGTCGTCCTCGTCGCGCAGGAGGAGCCAGTAGCCGAGTGCCGCGATGGTGCCGATGGCCGCGCTGGCCGACCACAGGGTCGCGGAGCCGAAGTGGTCGATGACGTAGCCGCCGACCAGGGGCGCGCCGAGGGAGGCCAGGGCCCAGGAGAGGTTGTACATGCCCTGGTAGCGCCCGCGGCCGTGGGTGGGCGAGAACCTGACCACCAGGCCCATCTGCGTGGGCGTGTTCATCATTTCGCCGAGTGTCCAGACGAGGACCGCCATGGCGAAGAAGACCACGGAGCCGGCGAACGCGTTGAGGCCGAAGCCGTAGCCGGTCAGCAGCGCGGAGACGATCAGGACGCGGCTCGGGGAACGGTGCTGGATCAGGCGGGTCACCGGGAGCTGGAGCAGCACGATCATGACGCCGTTGAGGGCGATGACGGTACCGAAGTCCGCGCTGGAGAAGCCCTGTTCGCCCATGGAGATCGGCATGGCGACGAACGCCTGCTGGATGAGCGTGGCCATCAGCAGGCTGAGCGCGACGACCGTCATGAACCGGCCGTCCCGCAGCACCGTCCACATGGACACGTCCGGCTCCTCGGGGTGGTGTGTCCCCGCGGTACCTGCCGCGTTCCCCGCCGTTCCCGTGTGCGGGTCACCGCCCGCCTGCGGGCCGCCGCTCTTCTCCTCGCGTACGGGGCGTGACTCCGGCAGCTTCACGAACACCACGACGGCGCAGGCCAGCACCATGGTGGCCTCTGTGAAGAAGAGCAGGTGGTAGCTGTACTGCGCGATGAGCCCGGCCGAGGCGGAGGAGACCGCGAAACCGAGGTTGATCGCCCAGTAGTTGAGCGAAAAGGCACGTACGCGGTCCTCCGGTTTGACGATGTCCGCCATCATCGCCTGCACGGCGGGCCGTGACGCGTTGGACGCCATGCCGACCACACAGGCGACCGCCGCGATCGCGACCGGATGCGTCATCAGACCGAGCGCGGCGATCGAGGCAGCCGTCGACAACTGCGCGATGAGCATCGTGGGGCGCCGGCCCAGTCGGTCGGTCAGCACCCCCGCGCCGATGGACGCGACCACACCGCCGAGCCCGTACAGGGCGCCGACCAGGCCCGCGTACGACGCCGAGTAGCCGCGCTCGACCGTCAGATACAGCGCGAGGAACGTCGCGACGAACCCTCCGAGGCGGTTGACCAGCGTGCTCAGCCACAGCCACCAGAACTGGCGCGGCAGCCCGCCGACGCTCTCTGTCGCGGCCCGTCTGAGCCCGCTGAACGACGTGCTGGCGGCCATGGCTGCTCCCCCTGGTGTAAGTGGCTGATAGCCGAGGCGCAAATTACCGAAGCTGCCGGGGAGACGCTACTGGATTGACGTTCACCGTCAATCCGCCATGTGAGACCGGTCTGAGGCGGGTCCGGAGTCGGTCCGAGGTCGCTCTGAGGCCGGTCTGAGGTCGGTCCGAGGCTGGCTTCATGGGAGGCCCCGGGGTAACTGCGTACTACTGCTTGCCCGTACGCGTGCGTGGCACACACAGCGCGCGCCCGCACCGTGGGGCCGCCGCACATCGGGGCCGACCAGGAGGCGTGCGTACGTTGGGGGCATGGCTCCTCACGACAGCACCGCGTACTCCGTAGCGCTGGACCTGTCCGGCCGCACCGCGGTCGTCACGGGCGCGGCCGGCGGTATCGGCCGGGAGACGGCCCGCAGGCTCGCGCACGCGGGTGCGCAGGTCACGGCGGTGGACAGGGACGAGCGGGGCCTCGCGGGGCTGGCGGCCGAGGCGGAGGAACACGGGGGCACGGTGGCCCCGCACGTACTGGACCTCACCTCGGACGAGGGCCTGGCAGCCGCAGAGGACGCGGCGCGGGACGCCGATGTGCTGGTGAACGCGGCGGGCACCCAACTGGTGCGGCCCGTACAGGAGTTCCCGCCCGAGGAGTTCCGGCGCATGCTCACTCTCATGCTGGAGCCGCCCTTCCGTACGACGCGTGGCGCGCTGCCTCACATGTACGCGCGCGGCTGGGGTCGCGTGGTGCACATCTCGTCCGTGCACGGCCTGCGTGCCTCGGCGTACAAGTCGGCTTACGTCGCCGCGAAGCACGGCCTGGAGGGCCTGTCGAAGACGACGGCGCTGGAGGCGGCTGCACACGGTGTGACATCGAACTGCGTGAGCCCTGCCTATGTGAGGACGCCACTGGTGGAGCGGCAGATCGCCGACCAGGCCGCGGCGCACGGCATCCCGCCCGAGCGGGTGGTGACGGACATCCTGCTGGCCGACTCGGCGCTCAAGCGGCTGCTGGAGCCCTCGGAGGTGGCCGAGGCCGTCGCGTATCTGTGCACGCCGGCCGCGTCGTTCGTCACGGGCGCCTCCCTGCCCCTCGACGGCGCGTGGACAGCACACTGAACCTGTATCCCATGCCCCGCACACCTGGAGAGCCACCGGTCCCCTCGGTCCCGTCCGTCCCATCGGCCCCGTTGGTCCCGTCGGCCTCGACAGAACGGTCGGCCTCCGCGGCCCCTCCGGGACGGTCGGCCTCCGCGGCCCCTCCGGGACGGTCGGCCTCCGCGGCCCCTCCGGGACGGTCGGCCTCCGCGGCCCCTCCGGGACGGTCGGCCTCCGCGGCCCCTCCGGGTCGGGAAGACCCGCCGGTGTCCGCATGCCTCGGCTACCTCGAACTCCTCACGCACGACGCGCCTCCTGACGCCTACGACGCGCTGCACGCGCGCCACGAGGGGGTGCGGGACGCCGAGCAGGGCAGGCGCCTGGCGCTGCGTGTACGGGCCGAACTGGAGGGCAGGCGGCGCCGTGAGGCCGAGCTGACCGCGCTGTTCGAGACGGTGCACGACCTGGCGGGGCTGCGGGACCTGGACGACGTACTACGGGCGCTCGTGCAGCGCGCCCGCCGTCTTCTGGGTACGGAAGTCACGTACATGACCCTGACGGATCCGGAACGCGGCGACACCTACATGCGCGTCACCGAGGGCTCGGTCTCGGCGCGGTTCCAGCAGTTGCGGCTCGGCATGGGGGAGGGGCTGGGCGGGCTGGTCGCGCAGACGGCACGCCCGTACGTCACCGAGGACTAGGCGTCGGCGAGGAGGGCCTCGTCGCCATCCTCGGGGTGCCGCTGCTGCTCGGGGGCAGGGATGTGATCGGTGTGCTGTACGCGGCCGACCGGCGGGCCCGCGTCTTCGAACCCGAACAGATCGCGCTGCTCCGCTCGTTCGCGACGCACGCCGCCGTCGCCATCGACAACGCGCGGCTGCTGACCGAGACCACAGAGGCGCTGTCCGGGCTCCGCGACGCGAACGCGACCATCCGCCGCGCCGGCGACGTGCACGACAGGCTGACCGAACTCGTGCTGCGCGGCGGCGCCCCACTCCCCGCCCAGCGCGAAGCGCGCGACGGCGGCGTATGTGGCGGGGCACCACAGTTCGGGCCCGTCGCATGGGGGCGGGGGCGCCCCGCCGTCCAGGACACCCCCGCCGTTCCGTGCGGCCCGCGCTCACGGCGTGACGATGATCTTCCGGCCCTCTCCGGCCGCGAACTGCGCCAACGCCTCGGGGTAGCGCTCCAGGGGGAAGCGGTCGCTGATGAACGTCTCGGGCGGGATGACACCCAGCGCGAACAGTTCGGCGGCCCGCTCGTAGCTGTGGAGCACGGCCATCGAACCGGTGATGGTGATCTCCTTGTTGTAGATCCTGTACGGCTCGATGACCGCCGTCGTCGCGTAGTCGGCCACGCCGAACTGGAGGAACGTACCGGCGGGCGCGACCCTGCCCAGCCCGTCCTGGATGGCGGCGGCGTTGCCCGTGGCGTCCACGACGACGTCCCAGCCCTGCGGCCTGTCCAGCTCGTCGGCGTTCGTCGCGGAGGCCGAGCAGCCCAACTGCTTCGCGGTGGCGAGCCGTTCGGGCTTGAGGTCCACGATGTCCACCGAAGCGGCGCCCGTACGCTTGGCCAGCTCCAGCATCATCAGGCCCATCGTTCCCGAGCCGTAGATCAGCACATGGGCGCCGAGCCGGCTGGAGAGCACGTCGAAGCCGCGCACCGCGCAGGACAGCGGCTCGATCAGCGCCGCGTCCTGCGTACGGATGTGGTCGGGCAGCGGTACGCAGTTCGCCGCCGGTGCGACGGCGTAGCGCGCCGCGCCGCCCGCGACCGAGACGCCGATGGCGTTCCAGCGCTCGCACAGGTTGTTGTGGCCCTGACGGCAGTAGCGGCACTCGAAGCAGTACAGCGAGGGGTCGACCGCGACCCGCTCGCCGACCCGCAGCCCGGTGACCTCGCTGCCGAGGCCGACGACCTCGCCGGCGAACTCGTGTCCCGGTACGACGGGCAGGGTCGGCGCGAACTCACCCTGGAGGATGTGCAGGTCGGTACCGCACAGCCCACAGGCCGCGACCTCGACCACGACCTCGCGCGGGCCCGGCGTGGGGTCGGGCACCTCGGTGACGACGACCTCACCGGGCGACTGGATGACGGCGGCCCTCATTTGACGGCTCCCAGAGACAGGCCCTGGACAAGTTTGTCCTGGGCGGCGAACCCCGCGGCGAGCACCGGCAGGGAGATGACGACTGACGCGGCGCACACCTTCGCCAGGAACAGGCCCTGGCTGGTGATGAATCCGGTCAGGAAGACGGGCGCCGTCTGTGCGATCACGCCCGTGAGCACCCGTGCGAACAGCATCTCGTTCCAGCTGAAGATGAAGCAGATCAGCGCGGTCGCCGCGATGCCCGGCGCGGCGATGGGCGCCACCACGCGGCTGAGCACGACCGGCAGCCTGGCCCCGTCGATCTGTGCCGCCTCGATGACGGCGACGGGCACCTCGGCCAGGAACGACTGCATCATCCACACGGCGATCGGCAGGTTCATCGAGGTGTAGAGGATGACCAGGAGCCACACGTTGTCGAGCAGTCCGGTGTTCTTCGCGAACAGGTAGACGGGCAGCAGCCCGGCGACGACGGGCAGCATCTTGGTCGACAGGAAGAAGAACAGCACGTCCGTCCACTTGCGCACCGGCCTGATCGACAGCGCGTAGGCGGCCGGGAGCGCGAGCAGCAGCACCAGCGCCGTGGAGACGACGGACGCCGTCATGGAGTTGATCAGCGCGGGCCACGGGCTCGCGCCTCCCTCGGCGCCGAAGAACTCCCGGTAGCCGTCGAGGGTGAGCGACGCCGCGACGGACGGCGGGTTGGTGGCAGCGTCGCTCTCCGAGTGCAGAGAGGTCAGCACCATCCAGGCGACGGGCAGGAAGAAGACGATTCCCGTCAGCCAGGCCAGCAGCCCGAGAGCGGCCGACCTTCTGCGCGCCTTGCGCTGGAGAGGCGGGGCCTCGCCCGCGCCGGCCCGGGACACGGCCTTCGCCGCACCCTTGGCCACGACAGCGGCACCGCCCTTCGTACCGCCCTGCGCACCGCCCTTCGCGCCGCCGTTCTCTCCGGTCTCTCCTGCACTCGCTCCGGCCTTCGCTGTGGTCACTTGCTGAACACCTCCTCGCGGAAGAGGGACGAGACGACCCGTAGCGCGAAGGTCGCGATGATGAGGGACCCGATGACGACGAGCACACCGGCGGCCGAGGCGACACCGTTCTCGTGTGCCTGGTAGAAGGTCTGGTAGACGGTGTACGGGAGGTTCGCGGTGCCGAGCCCTCCCGAGGTGATCGTGAAGACCGCGTCGAAGTTCTGCACCACGTAGATCGAACCGAGCAGCGCCCCCAGTTCGAGGTAGCGGCGCAGATGCGGCAGCGTGAGGAACCTGAAGACCTGCCAGGTGCCCGCGCCGTCGATGCGCGCCGCCTCGATCTGCTCGGCCGAGCGGCTCTGCAGCCCCGCCAGCAGGATCAGCATCATGAACGGTGTCCACTGCCAGATCAGCGACGCCTCGACGGCCACCAGCGGCATGCTGGAGACCCAGTCGGGCTGTGGAGCGCCGTCCCCGCCGAACCAGGTGAGCATGCCGTTGAACAGCCCGTACTCGGGGTTGTAGAGCACGTGCTTCCACAGCAGCGCCGCCGCGACGGGCACCACGAGGAACGGCGCGATCAGCAGCGTGCGCACCAGCCCTCTGCCCCGGAACCTGCGGTCCAGCAGCAGCGCGAGGGCCAGCCCCAGCACGAGGCTCGCGATGACCGTGGTCGCCGTGAGCGTGAGCGTGGTCAGCACCGACTTGCGCAGGTCGGGGTCGGAGAGGATCTCGCTGTAGTTCTGGAAACCGGCGAACTCGCGCGCGTCCGGGTAGAGGGAGTTCCAGTCGAAGAAGGAGATCACCAGCGTTGCCACGAAGGGCAGTTGGGTGACCACGATCATGAAGACCAGCGCCGGCAGCAGCGGCGCCCTGATGGCCCAGGCACGCAGCTTGTTGCGTGGCCTCGCGGGCGGCGCCGGAGCCACGGGTCCCGCGGCCGTGTGGGTCACGGGTGGTGTGGGTGTCGCGGTCGTGTCGGCCATCTCGTCACCGCCCCTCGTAGTCGCGTTCGATCTTCTCGGCCAGTCGCTGCGACTTCTCCAGCGCCGTCCTGACCGACTGGCGCCCCGCGATGGCCGCGCTGATCTCCTGCGACACCTTGGTGCCCAGGTCCGTGAACTCGGGTATGCCGACGAACTGCACACCGGGCGCCGGACGCGGCTGCACTCCCGGGTCACGCGGCCTGGTGCCCTCGATGGCCTCGCGGGTCACCTTCTGGAACGCCGCGGCCTCCTTGCGGTAGGCCGGTACGGCGTGTGTGGAGGCGCGCTTGCCCGCCGGCACGTTGGCCCAGCCGATCTTCTCGCCGACCAGCCGCTCGTACTCCTTGCTGGACGCCCACGAGATGAACTTCCAGGCTTTGTCCGGGTTCCGCGAGGCTTTCTGCACTCCCCAGGCCCAGGTGTAGAGCCACCCGGAGGACGCGGTCTTCTCCACCGGCGCCCGTACGTAGCCGATCTTCCCGCGCACGGGTGACTTCGACGATTCCAGCGAACCGCTCGCCGCCGTGGCGTCGTACCACATGGCCGTCTTGCCCTGCGTCAGGTTGTTGAGGCACTCCGCGTAACCGGACTGCGCCGCTCCCGACTGCCCGTGCTCGCGCACGAGTTTGACGTAGAACTCCGTCGCCTTCCTGAACTCAGGTGAGTCCAGCCGCGCCTTCCAGTCCTTGTCGAACCACGTGCCGCCGAAGGTGTTCACGACCGTCGTCAGCGGAGCCGCCAGCTCACCCCAACCCGGCAGCCCGCGCAGGCAGATGCCCTTCATGCCGCGCCGCTTCTCGTCCACCCGCGAGGCGAGCGAAGCCACCTGCTGCCAGGTGGGCCGCTCCGGCATGGTGAGGCCGGCCTTCTTGAAGACGTCCTTGCGGTACATCAGGAACGACGACTCGCCGTAGAACGGCTCCGCGTACACCTTGCCGTCCTCACCGCTGAGCGACTGCCGTATCGGCTTGAGGATGTCCTTCTGGTCGAACTTCTCGTCCTTGGCGAGGTAGTCGTCGAGCGGGAGCAGCCACTCGTTCTTCGCGTAGATCGGGGTCTCGTAGTTGCTGATGGTCGCCACGTCGTACTGCCCCGCCTGGTTGGCGAAGTCCTGGCTGACCTTGTCCCGTATGTCGTTCTCCGGCAGCACGGTGAAGTGCACCTTGATGCCTGTCTTCTTGGTGAAGTGCGCGGCTGTCAGCTTCTGCAGCTCCACCATCTGTGGGTTGTTGACCATCAGCACATTGATGGAGTCGCCGCCCGTGCCGAGGCTTCCGGCCCCGGCACATGCGGAGAGCAGCGACCCGGCGAGAGCCACCGCGAGCAAGGAGCGCGCCGTGCGGCTCCTCGTGGATCGCAGCATGGACCACTCCTGGTGGGATCGGGGATGGGTTGGGTGAGGGGGTGGGGAGAAGTCGGGTGAGGGGGTGGGGGGAGAAGGGGAGGAAGGACGCGGCCCGCCGGCCACACACGCGGCATCCGCCGGACGCACACGCCGAGTTGCCGCCGGCTCACCCGCGCCGCACCTGCCTGGCTCGCACGTCCAGTTGCCGCCGGCTCACACGCGCAGCACCTGCGGCCCCCGCAACGAGTAGCGGTGCGCCTCGGCCGACGGCAGCGCCGTACCGGTCACCACCGCCTCGAAGTCGCCCACCTCGGCGAAACGGCAGAAGCTCACGGCACCGAACTTGGTGTGGCACCCCGCGAAGACGCGCCGCCGTGCGGCCCTTATCGCCTGTGCCTTCACCTCGCCGACCGCCGGGTCGGGGGTCGTCAGCCCGAACTCACGGGAGATCCCGTTCGCGCCGACGTACGCCAGGTCGATCACGAACCCGGAGAGCATGCGCGTCGTCCAGTGGTCCACGGTCGCCTGGGTGCCGCCCCTGACGCGCCCGCCCAGCAGCAGCACGGTGAACTCGCCCGCTGTGGACAGCTTCCCCGCGGCTGCCAGCGAGGCCGTGATGACTGTCAGCGGCCGGTCACGGGGCAGCGCCTCGGCGATCAGCAGCGGCGTGAACCCCTCGTCGACGAAGACGGTCTCCGCCTCTCCGAGCAGCCCCGCAGCCGCCGAGGCGATCCGCCGCTTCTCGGGAACGTTCACCGTCGTGCGGTACGACAGCGTCGTCTCGTAACCGGCGCTCTCCACGGGGTACGCGCCCCCGTGCGTACGCCGCACCAGTCCGTGGCTCTCCAGCACGCGCAGATCCCTGCGCACGGTCTCCCGCGCGACCCCCAGGCGCTCGGCCAGCTCCGCCACCTCGACGGAGCCGTCCTGCCGTGCCACCCCGACGATCTCGCGCTGGCGCTCCTCGGCGGTCACGGCCACACACACCTCCCAGGTGGTACGTCGCCCGTTCGGGCCTGTGGGAGACGTTTTACCTGTGGTGACAACGCGTGAACATGCTTGGCGCGGGCACGATCCTGCCCGTTTCTGCCCGTTCCGGTGCTGGTACCGGACCGACGACCGAGCGTTCCGGGCCCGGCGCTGTGCCCGTATGCCCGTCCGGGCCTCCCCGCTCGCCCGTTTCCCGCCCGTTCAGCCCCTGAGCGGCCTCAGCCGCCCCTCCGGCCGGGCTCCGCCGACCGTGCCGGGCACACGCAGTAGGCTCGGAGACATGGCCGACGCACCGTACAAGCTGATCCTCCTCCGCCATGGCGAGAGCGAATGGAACGCGAAGAACCTGTTCACCGGCTGGGTGGACGTGAACCTCACCGAGAAGGGCGAGAAGGAGGCGGTCCGCGGCGGCGAGCTGCTCAAGGACGCCGGCCTGCTCCCCGATGTGCTGCACACCTCCGTGCAGAAGCGCGCGATCCGCACGGCGCAGCTCTCCCTTGAGGCGGCCGACCGCCTCTGGATCCCCGTCCGCCGCTCCTGGCGCCTCAACGAGCGCCACTACGGCGCCCTCCAGGGCAAGGACAAGGCGCAGGTGCGCGACGAGTTCGGCGAGGAGCAGTTCATGCTCTGGCGCCGCTCCTACGACACCCCGCCGCCCGAGCTGCCCGACGGCTCCGAGTTCTCCCAGAGCGACGACCCCCGCTACGCGGGCGTCCCCAGCGAACTGCGCCCCCGCACGGAGTGCCTCAAGGACGTCGTCGAGCGGATGCTGCCGTACTGGTTCGACGGCATCATCCCCGACCTCCTCGCAGGCCACACCGTCCTGGTCGCCGCCCACGGCAACTCTCTGCGCGGCCTCGTCAAGCACCTCGACAACGTCTCCGACGAGGACATCTCGGGCCTCAACATCCCCACCGGCATCCCCCTCGTCTACGACCTGAACGCCGACTTCCACCCCCTCAACCCCGGCGGCACCTACCTCGACCCCGACGCGGCGAAGGCAGCCATCGAGGCGGTCAAGAACCAGGGCAAGAAGTAGCACCCCACCAGTAGTCACCACGTTCCCTGCGCGAGCCCCCCGCCTGCGGTTTTCCCGCGGTGTCGGGGGCTCGCGCCGTTCCGGGCGCGCGTTCGGGCCGTTCGTTCGGGCCGCACGCGCGGACGCACCGCCCACGCAGGAACGCGCTCTACTTGCCGACCGCTTCCGGACGCGGCACACCCGTCACGCCAGTAGCGCTCAGGCCCCCACGCCCTTGCCGGTCACGAACTCCAACCGGTCGGCCTGGGTGACGGACAGATACTGCTCGCGGGCCGACAGGAACTCCTTCACGTAGTCCTGCGACTCGTGCGCCTCGAAGGCGAGCTGGTCCCGGTACAGCTCGTAGACGATCCGCTCCAGGGGGCGGCCCTCCACCCGGTGCGCGGTGTAGACGAGCGTTCCGTGCTCGTGCGCCTTGATCTGCTCGGCCGTCCGCTCGACCAACTCGTCGAACGCCGTCGCCGCTTGCTCGTTCTTGCAGGTGAAGCGGACCATCAAACAGAACATGCGGTGATCTCCCTCCCACTGGCCGTACGCGCCGCCCGGTGTCCGCACGGCGCCTCGGGCACTCCACGCGGGGCAGGCCCCGTCCTCGTACCGGCCCCCGGTCCCTGTCCGGAGTGCCCCGAACACTCCGGGTCGAACTCGCACTACGCGCCTCCGGATCGGCCTTCGAGCAGAAGCAGTCGCTGTGTGCACCGTGAGTTCCGGCGCGTCGCCGTACCCGCACAGCACCAGCGCGAACCCCTTGTCCCAACGCGCGGTCGCACGGTTCGCGAAGGCGGGTGTGAAGCGGAAGCACTCGCCGGGCTTCAACCCCGCCGGCGGTCCCGTGTTGGCGCTGCACCGGCTCGGGGCGGCACAGCAGCGTGTGCCGCACAGTCGCACGCGTGCCCGGGACGGCATCCGTCCCGGGCACGCGCCTGTGGTCGCCGGTCGGGTCAGCCGACGCCGATCGGGTTGACGAAGGTGCCGGGGTGCGTGGCGCCGGACTGGTCCTGAATGGCGCCCCCGTAGGGCCACTTGAGCGTGAAGTGGGCCTTCTCGTCGGGCGGGGTGACCAGCACGCGGCCGGGCGCCACCTTCTTCACGCCGGTCTGCCCCTTGGGAACGGGCAGGATGCGCATGGTGAACGAGGTGTGCGTGCCCGGCTTGAGCGTCACCGTGACGGGCTTGCTCGCGGAACGGCGCAGGTCCATGGGGTGCTTGGCGTCGAGCGTGTTCTCCATGCTGACGCCGGGGAAGCCGTGCAGCGTGCAGGTCCGCTTGCTGCTGTTCTTGAGCGACATCGTGACGGTCTGCTGCTCCACGCTGTCCATGTCGGGCCGCCCACCGCCCTCGGAGCCCCAGCCGGCGGTGAGTTCACCGGTGTGACACCGGCTCACGCTCTTCTTTGCCTTCGCCGTGCCGGTGCCTGTCCCCGAACCGGCGGCCGACGCGGTGGCGGCCGTCGCGCCGACCCCCACGGCGGCGACGGCCAGGACGGTCGCGGATCCGCGTACGAGGCGGGAGAACTTCGTGGTCATCGTGTTCCCTCTTTCCTGTGCGCCGGGCACTCGCCCGGTGCAACCCGCAATTAATGCCTTTTACATCTACTTGGATGCACGGAAGGGGCAGAAGGTTCACGGTGAAGTACGAGAAAATTGTCCGGAGTGCGTAACGGGCGCCCGTAGTGGGCACTTTGACGACCGCGCGAGGCCGGCCGGACGCACGTTCAGCCGGAGGCACCACCCCCGAAAACGCGAGACGCGGGGCCCTGACCCGTCGAACAGGTCAGGGCCCCGCCCGTGTCCGTGTGGGGTTGTAGGGAACGTGCTCGGAACGGAACGTCAGCCGCAGGAGCCCCCGCACTGGCAGGGCCCGCCCGACTGGCACCCGCAACCGCACCCCGGACCGCAGCTGCACGAGCTCAGCAGGGGCAACCTCCACGCCTCACGCGGCGCGCACGGTGACCGGTGGATTGTCGCGGGTTTCGCGGTGTCAGCCATGGTTCCCTCCTCGGCAAGCAAGAACAGGCATGACGTACTCATTGCACGCCCGGCCGCCACGGGCGCATCAAGGGCGCGCGGGTGCACACGGAGAGTGGCGCCGAGGGGTATGACCTGCGGGCATATGGCGTTCGCATACGTGCACCACCCGGACCGCACCCGCGCGCTCCGGTCACCCCGTACGGAAGGGCGCCGTGGTCCGAACGAAAGGCCACTGAGATCCGAACGAAAGGCCGCCGAGGCGCAGGTGGCGCTCCGGCGGCCCGTTGTCACCTGCCCTCGACCGGCGCCGTCCCGTCGTTGTCGGCGCCCGCGGCGTCGATCTCGTCGGCGTAGTCGCCCGTCACCAGGTAGACCACCCGGCGCGCGACCGACACCGCATGGTCGGCGAACCGCTCGTAGTAGCGGCCCAGCAGCGTCACGTCCACGGCCGTCTCGATGCCGTGCTTCCAGCGGTCGTCCATCAGGTGCTGGAAGAGCGTGCGGTGCAGCAGGTCCATCGCGTCGTCGTCCTGCTCCAGCTGCATGGCCAGATCGACGTCCTTGGTGATGATGACCTCGGCCGCCTTCGCCATCAGCCGCTGTGCGAGCTGCCCCATCTCCAGCAGGGTCGCCTGGAGATCGCGCGGTACGGGCGACTCGGGGAACCGCAGTCTGGTGACCTTGGCCACGTGCTGTGCGAGGTCCCCTGAGCGCTCCAGGTCGGCACTCATCCGCAACGAGGTCACCACGATCCGCAGATCGGTGGCGACCGGCTGCTGCCTGGCCAGCAGTTGTATGGCCCGGGTTTCCAGGTCGCGCTGAAGGTCGTCCACCTTGTCGTCAGCGGCGATGACGCTTTCGGCGAGCTTCAGGTCGGCGTCCAGCATCGCCGTGGTGGCGCGTCCGATGGCCGAGCCGACGAGCCGGGCCATCTCGACCAGGCTGTCCCCGATCGAGTCCAGCTCCTCGTGGTACGCGTCCCGCATGGCTGTCCTTCCCTCGCACGGATCTTCTGTCAGGGGCCTGGCCCCTACGCTCCCACGGTCTGCCCGGAATGCGACGGCTTCCGACCTCTCCGGTGAACCCGGGGCCCACTCCGGGTAAACACTGGGCGACAGCTCTTCCGCTCGGGCCGCCGGGACTGGGGGTGTGCCTGCGCGGGCGCATAACCTGGATGTATGGACGTGAATGCGGCTGTTGCCGCGGCAGCAGCGCTCGCCGGGCTGTGCACCGGCGTGATCGCGGTGCTGGCGTTCCGCTGGAGCGAGCGTGAGCAGTCCCGCCCCACCCGGAGCTCGCTGCACACCGAGGCGGGGCTGCCACCGGGCGTCGACACCGTCCTGTCCGTACTCCGTTCCTCCGCCGTGGTGCTGGACGAGAGTGACGCGGTGGTGAAGGCCAGCTCGGCGGCGTACGCGCTGGGGCTGGTGCGCGGCGGCAAGCTCGCGGTCGAACCCATGCTCCAGATGGCCAGGGACACCCGGCGCGACGGCGAGATACGCCAGGTCGAGCTGGATCTGCCCCGGCGCGGTACGGGAAGAGGTGATGCCCTCGCGGTCTCCGCACGGGTTGCTCCGCTCGGCTCCCGTCTGGTGCTCCTGCTGGTGGAGGACCTGACGGAGGCCCGCAGGATCGAGGCCGTACGCCGTGACTTCGTCGCCAACGTCAGCCATGAGCTGAAGACCCCGGTCGGCGCGCTCTCGCTGCTCTCCGAGGCCGTGATGGACGCGGCCGACGAACCGGACGCGGTGCAGCGCTTCGCGGGGCGGATGCAGAACGAGGCGACGCGGCTGACCAACCTCGTCCAGGAGCTGATCGACCTTTCCCGAGTACAGAACGACGATCCACTGGAGGACTCGGAGTCCGTACGTGTGGACGAACTGGTGAACGAGGCCATTGAACGGAGCCGCCAGAGCGCGGACAGCAAACAGATCACGCTGGGCGCGGGAGGCACCGAGGGCCTGCACGTATGGGGCAACAGGGGCCAGCTCGCCGCCGCGCTCGGCAACCTCGTCGAGAACGCGGTCAACTACTCCCCGGCCCGTACGAGGGTCAAGGTCGCCGGGCGCGGGATAGCCGCACCCGGCGGCGACCTGATCGAGATCGCCGTGACCGACCAGGGCATAGGCATCTCCGAGCGGGACAAGGAGCGGATCTTCGAGCGGTTCTACCGCGTCGATCCGGCCAGGTCCCGGGCCACAGGAGGGACCGGTCTCGGGCTCTCCATCGTCAAACACGTGGCCGCCTCGCACGGCGGGGAGGTCACCGTATGGAGCGCCGAGGGCCAGGGCTCCACCTTCACCCTGCGACTGCCGGAGGCAGGCAGCGCCCGGGAGAAGGCCGAGGCGGACCGGCTGGGCCGGAACCGCCTGTCAGGCGCGTTGCAGGAACCGGCCGCCTTCGACGACGAAGAGCGGCCTTATGTCGATCAGGCAGACGAACAACTTTCCGCCCCGGAGGTCCTCCCGTGACCCGAGTGCTCGTCGTCGAGGACGAGGAATCGTTCAGCGACGCACTGTCGTACATGCTGCGCAAGGAAGGCTTCGAGGTCGCGATAGCGGCCACAGGGCCGGATGGGCTCGATGAATTCGAACGGAACGGCGCGGACCTGGTGCTGCTCGACCTGATGCTGCCGGGCCTGCCCGGCACCGAGGTCTGTCGCCAGCTGCGCGGACGTTCCAATGTTCCCGTGATCATGGTGACGGCCAAGGACAGCGAGATCGACAAGGTCGTCGGCCTGGAGATAGGAGCCGACGACTACGTCACCAAACCCTTCTCCTCCCGCGAACTGGTCGCCCGCGTCCGCGCGGTGCTCCGCCGCCGCGGCGAGCCCGAGGAGGTGACCCCCGCCGCGCTGGAGGCGGGACCCGTACGGATGGACGTCGACCGGCACGTGGTCACGGTCGGCGGCGACAAGGTCGACCTGCCGCTCAAGGAGTTCGACCTGCTGGAGATGCTGCTGCGCAACGCGGGCCGCGTGCTCACGCGTATGCAGCTGATCGACCGCGTCTGGGGCGCCGACTACGTGGGCGACACCAAGACCCTCGACGTCCACGTCAAGCGCCTGCGCGCGAAGATCGAACCCGACCCGGGCGCACCCCGCTACCTCGTGACGGTGCGCGGCCTCGGCTACAAGTTCGAGCCGTAAACCGGCCCACGCCCGGAAGGCGTCCCCCCGGCACCCAGCCGCAGCAAGCGAGGCCGTGCCCCTTCATGAGGGGCACGGCCTCGTGCCGTGCGATGACCGCCGCCTGTGCGGCGTCCCGGGCTCAGTGCCCGGCGTGTGTGCCCTGCTCCGCTGCGCCCTGCGCATCCCCGGCGCCCGGCGCCTCCGGGGCGTTGCTCTGCGAGCCGCCGCGCCCCTGCTGCTCCTGCCCGCCCTGCTCCTGGCCGTTCTGCTCCTGGCCGTTCTGCTTCTGCCCGTCCTCGGCCTGCCGGCCGTTCTTGGGCTTGTCGCCGGGCGAGGCCGAGTCGCCGGGCGAGGCGGAGGAGCCGTTCCGCGTACCCTCGGTCGGCTGGGCGCTCGGCCCGTACGCCTTGTGGTCGCCCTTCGCCGCGACGACCGTCGCGCGCAGCTTGACCGCGCCCGTGCTGCTGAGGTCGAACGTGATCGCCTGAGCGTTGCCGTCCTTGACACCCGCGCCCTTGGCGTCGGTGAAGAGCGCGGCGGCGTGGTTCTTGCCGCCCAGCGCCAGCGAGCCGCCGGCGGGGACGGTCACCGCCTTCTCGCCCTTGGCCGGGCTCAGCTCGGCACGCTCGCCCGAGCTGTCGACGCTGACGGCCTTGAGGGTCTGGTCCTTCTTGCCGTCGTTGAAGATGCGGCCGGTGACGGTGGCGGCGCCGGAGCCCTCGGTGTCGGACACGATGTTGACGTTCTGGACCTTGATGGTGCCGACGCGCATCGCGGCGCTGTCGGGCTTGACCTCAAGTGTCTGCGCGCCGTTCCCGGCTCCACAGGCGGTGAGTACGGCGGCGGCGAGCGCGAGGGTGGTGGCGGCGAGAGTGCCGCGTCGAAGGCTGCTGCTCACGGCGGCGGCAACTCCTAGGCGAGCTATGGCGGCAGCACGATCGTGAGCGTGCCGGCCGCGTACGGATGGGCTTTTCGTGCGCGCTCAGGTTACCGACAGCCTGTGGCGACCCCGCACCCGACCCTCCGCCCGCGCCCCGCTCCACCGGGTAACCGCACTCACGGCAATACAGCCATACGTCATCCGGCGACGAGTACATGACCGTCTCCGTGACCGAGTGCATGACCGAGTACGTGACAACGCGGAGGACATCCGTACGGGGGATTCCTGTGAATGCGAGAGGTTGATGAAGAATTGATCAACAGGCCCTTGGGTGCCCTTTGATCAATTCTTGGGAAAGGCGGAACACGTGCCGAACTCGCCGCTCCCTACAGCAGGACAAAACGGTCAACGGGGCCGTGTCTCACGGGGCTTCATGAGGTGTGTCCGGCGCGTTTCGGGGCGTACGCGCAACCGCTCCCACCTGCGAATACCCGGTTGCATTGCGCGCTCGCAGCACGATACAGGGGCGCTTGTCAAGCCCCGAGATATGCCCTGACCTGCGAAAACGCCATTCAGAAGAAGGCGTTCCCGTGTTACCCTAGATAGCCACGGAAGGGGTACCTGACACATGACGTTCAAGGTTGGCGACACCGTGGTCTATCCCCATCACGGGGCCGCGCTGATCGAGGCCATCGAAACTCGCCAGATCAAAGGCGTGGACAAGACCTACTTGGTTCTGAAGGTAGCGCAGGGCGACCTGACGGTTCGTGTGCCAGCGGACAATGCGGAGTTCGTGGGCGTGCGCGATGTAGTGGGTTCGGACGGGCTGGACAGGGTCTTCGAGGTGCTCCGCGCACCGTATGCAGAGGAGCCCACCAACTGGTCCCGTCGCTACAAGGCAAATCTTGAGAAGCTCGCGTCCGGCGACGTGATCAAGGTGGCGGAGGTTGTACGTGACCTGTGGCGCCGTGAGCGTGAGCGCGGGCTCTCCGCAGGTGAGAAGAGGATGCTCGCCAAGGCACGCCAGATCCTGGTGAGCGAGCTGGCTCTCGCGGAGAACACCAATGAGGACAAGGCCGAGGCACTTCTCGACGAGGTTCTCGCGTCCTGATACACAATGCCGCGGTGCCCGGGTGACATCTGTCGTCGCCGGGCGCTGCGGCATGTCTGCGTCGTTCGCCCCAGTGTGAGGGCCCCTGTGGTGCAAGGGGCCCGAACCTGCGGCTCCGTGGTGTGCCGGGCCCGGGCGGCTGCCTCGACCGGTGATCACGGAAGGGTCCGATCGGGGCGTCGCGCCCGGCATGCTGTGGCCATACCCAACTCGGCTGAGGACACAAACCCTGAACGCGCTACCGATGTCAATCGAATCCCCTGACTTGGCCCCTTCCGGGGGTACGGCGATTTCTGAGGGCCCCGGCGCCCGCACCGCCGTCATCATTCCCGCCGCGGGCAAGGGCGTACGACTGGGCCCCGGCGCTCCCAAAGCGCTGCGCGTGCTGAGCGGCACACCGATGCTCATCCACGCCGTCCGCGCGACCGCACGGGCACGCGCCGTGGGCCTCGTCGTCGTGGTCGCGCCGGCCGGAGGGACCACCGAGGTCCGCGCGCTCCTGGACGAGAACGAGCTGTCCGGTGTCGTGGTCGTGCCAGGCGGCGAGACCCGCCAGGAGTCCGTACGGCTCGGCCTGGACGTGCTGCCACCCTCCGTCGACACCGTGCTGGTGCACGACGCGGCCCGCCCGCTCGTCCCGGCCGAGACCGTGGACGCCGTCGCCGACGCGGTACGGAACGGAGCGCCCGCCGTTGTGCCGGCGCTGCCCGTCACCGACACCGTCAAGGAGGTCGAGCCGCACGGTGAAGGCGGCCCCGAGCCCGTCACCGGCACGCCCGACAGGTCGCGGCTGCGCGCCGTGCAGACCCCGCAGGGCTTCGCGCGCAAGGTCCTCGTCGAGGCGCACGCGCGGGTGGCTCTTCAGGGTGAGGGCGCGACCGACGACGCGGGCATGGTGGAGCGGCTCGGCGTCGATGTCGTCGTCGTGCCGGGCCACGAGGAGGCGTTCAAGGTGACCCGCCCGCTCGACCTCGTGCTCGCCGAGGCCGTTCTCGCACGCAGGAGGGCCCGCGATGCCTACTGATCCCCCCGCTCCGCCCCTCGCCGCCCTGCCGCTCGTCGGGATCGGCACCGATGTCCACGCGTTCGAAGAGGGCCGTGAGCTGTGGTGCGCAGGACTGCTGTGGGAGGGCGAGCGCTACGGGCTCGCCGGGCACTCCGACGGCGATGTCGCGGCGCACGCCGCCTGCGACGCGCTGTTCTCGGCCGCCGGGCTCGGCGACCTGGGCGCGCACTTCGGCACCGACAGGCCCGAGTGGTCCGGTGCCTCGGGCGTCACCCTGCTCACCGAGGCCGCCCGTATCGTCCGCGAGACGGGCTTCTCCGTCGGCAATGTCGCGATCCAGGTCATCGGCGTACGTCCCAAGATCGGGCGCCGCAGGGCCGAGGCGTCGGCCGCGCTCTCCGCAGCCGTCGGTGCCCCGGTCTCCGTCTCCGGCACCACCACGGACGGCCTCGGTCTCACAGGCCGGGGCGAAGGGCTTGCCGCCCTGGCCACCGCGCTGGTCGTCCGCGTCTGAGGCGCCCCTGGGGTGCCCCCAGCCGCCCCGGCCCGTCGCCGCCGAAGGGGCACATCTCCGGCCGGGGGCGGGTGTGGCGAGGTCGACACCGGCTGCTTAACGCGAGCGCCCGGTTGTTGCACATGAGACGCAGTTAGTCTGGTGTGGATGTCCTACGTACTCCGCACCGCGACAACCGACGATGCCGACGCCGCACGCAGCGTCATGCTCGACACGGTGTACGGCGACCTGCGTTCCGGCTATGTGCCGCGCTGGCACGCCGACATCATCGACGTCGAGAACACGTATCTGCGCCCGGAGCGCCGCACGCTCCTCGTGGCCGCCGACGGGGCGAGCGGCGAGATCGTCGCGACGGGCGCCGTGCGGGACCGGGGTCCGCAGTCGCCGCCGAACCCCGCGTGGGTCGCTGAGCGCTTCCCGTCGGGGAGCACGGCGCAGCTGTGCCGGATCTATGTGCGGCCGGCGTACCGCCGGCTCGGCATCGCGCGCGCGATGGTGCGTGAACTGTGCGCCTTCGTGGCGGAGGCCGGGGGCTACCGCGCGATCTATCTGCACACCGACCCGGCCGTGCCGGGCGCCGAGCCGTTCTGGCGCTCGCTGGCGGCCGAGGTGTGTGACGAACGTCAACTGCCGGGCGGCGGGCAGGGGATCGTCCATTTCGAGCTGCCGCTGCCCGTTCCCGCCGCTCAGGGTGGCGCGGGTGCCGGAACCATGGCCGCGACCGCGGCCAGTTGTTGACAATGATTTCCAGATAGAGTCCCGTTCATGTCGCCCATACTCAAGGCCCGCCGTGTCCGCACCCCCGCCGCGCTCGCGGCCGTCGCGCTGCTCTCCGTCACCGCGCTGACCGCCTGCGGTGGGGAGAACTCGGCGGGCGGTGGAAGCGGTGGGCGGCTGCGCGTCGCCATGGCCTTCCCGCCCGCACAGGCGATGAGCCCGTACGGGGACGACGCCGTCACCCTCAGCCGCCTCTCGGTCATCGAGGGGCTCACCAAACTCGACGCTTCCGGCGTCGCCAAGCCCGCGCTCGCCACCTCGTGGAAGCCGTCGGACGGCGACCGCACGTGGACGTTCACGCTGCGCAAGGCCCGTTTCCAGGACGGCAGTCCCGTCGAGGCGAAGGCCGTCGTGCGCTCGCTCGACGAGGCGTCGGCCGCCTCTCCGCAGCCCCGTGTGCTCAGCGACGCGGGCAAGCTCACGGCGCGGGCCCAGGGCGCGAGGACCGTACGGGTCACCAGTAGTGAGCCGGACGCGCTGCTGCCCCAGCGGCTGGCCAACCCGTCGCTGGCCGTGCTCTCCGGCGCCGCCTACGGCAAGGGCGGCAAGGTGAAGGTGGCAGGGCACGCGACGGGACCGTTCACCCTCACGAAGCTCAACGGCACCGTCAGCGCGAAGCTCGACAGAAACGCGCACTACTGGGGCGGCAAGGCCAAGGCCCCTGGCGTGGACGTGCGGTTCAGCGCCAACGGCACCACCCGTGCCAACGCGCTGCGCTCGGGCGAGACCGACATCGCGGAGTACGTGCCCGTCTCCCAGGCGTCCGTCCTGGAGAAGGGCCAGATCCACGAGGTGCCCACGGCGCGCACCAACAGCCTCTACATGAACACCGCACGAGGCCCGCTGAAGGACCCCGCGCTGCGCGCCGCAGCGCGTGCGGCCATCGACAGCAAGGCGCTCATCAAGAGCGTCTACGAGGGCTACGCCGACGCGCCGCAGGGCCTGTTCGGGCCGGGCGTGAAGTGGGCGGCCGACAAGCGGGTTCCCGTCAAGGACAGGACGAAGGCAGCCTCCAGGTCCGAGGTGAAGAAGACCGGCACGATCACGCTCGCCACCTACACCAACCGTCCCGAACTGCCCGAGGTCGTCACCGCGCTCCAGCAGCAGTTCGAGAAGGCGGGCTTCAAGGTCAAGCAAGTGGTGCGCGACTACGCGCGCATGGAGGCCGACGCGCTCGCCGGCAAGTACGACATCTTCGTCCAGGCGCGCAACACCCTGCTGGACACCGGCGACCCGGTCTCCTACCTGGAGTCCGACTTCACCTGCAAGGGCTCCTTCAACATGTCGCAGCTGTGCGACAAGGGCGTCGACAAGGCCGTCGACGAAGCGGCCGGCACCGAGTCGGCGACCGAGCGGCAGGACGCCGAGATGCGGGCCGAGGCGCGCGTGCTGCGTACCGACGCCGTCGTGCCGCTCCTGCACGAGCGCTTCATCCAGGGCATCGCGAGCGGCGTCAAGGGCGTCTCGCTCGACCCGATGGAGCGCACCCTGGTCACCGCCGACACCCGCGTCGGGTGAGCGCGCGCCTGGCCGCGTGCGTGTTCCGCGCGTGCCTCGCGCGCGCAGCCGGGGCAGGGCGTCGCGGCGCGACAGGTGACTCGGCGGGAAGCGGCAGGCGCTGGGCGGCGCCCGTGCGTGGCCTCGCGTCCCGGGCCACGGCGGGCCGCGTGCTCGCCGCCGCAGGGGTGCTCGCCGTCGTCGGGCTGCTGCCGTGGCTGACCCGTACGGACCCGGCCCGCACGATCCTGCACGCCCGCTACGCCGACCGCGAGCCGACCCCCGGCGCCCTCGACGCCATCCGCGCCGGGACCGGGCTCGACGCGGGGCCGCTCAGGCTGCTCGGTGACTGGCTCGCGGGCGCCGTACGCGGCGACTTCGGCACCTCCTGGGTCTCGGGGCAGCCGGTCGCGCCCGACGTACTGTCCGCGCTCGGCGTCTCGCTCTCCCTCATGGGCGTCTCCCTCGCCGTCGCCGTACTGGTCGCCGCGGCGCTCAGCTTCCGTACGCTCAGCGCCGGTGCGCGAGGCCCCGCCGCGCGTCCCCGGCGGACGCGGGCCGGCGCCGTGGGAGCGCTGCTGGCGGCGCTGCCCGAGTTCCTGCTGGCCGCCGTGTTCGCGACCGTGTTCGCCGTACAGCTCGGCTGGTTCCCCGCGCTCGGCTGGGGCGGAGCGGCCACCGCCGTGCTGCCGGCGCTCGCCATGGGCATCCCCGCTGGCGGGCTGCTCGGGCGGCTCCTGGACGACGCGCTGCCCGGTGCCTTCGCCGAACCGTGGGTCCGTACGGCGTTCGCCTGCGGGCTGCCGCCCGCGCACGTCGCGCGGCAGGCGCTGCGGCGCGTACTGCCGCCGCTGCTCCCGCAGTTCGGCTTCGTCATGGTCGGCCTGACCGGCGGCGCCGTCACCGTCGAGACGCTGTTCTCCATCCCCGGCCTCGGCGGCACCGCGCTCAGCGCCGCGCTCGCACAGGACCTGCCCGTGCTCCAGGCGTGCGTCCTGGCGCTGCTCGCGCTCGGTCTCGCCGTCGGCGTCGCCGTACGCGCCGTACGCAGGGCCGTCATCGGGCCTGCCCTGGAGGCGGGCGCCATGCCGGCGCTGCGCCGCGCCGAGCCGCGCCCCGGCCGCACGCTGATCTGGTCGGCGGCCGGGCTCGGCGCCCTGCTGGCCGCCGTGGTCGTCGCCGGGCTCACGCGCGACCCGTTGCACGTCGACGCGGCGGCCAGGCTCGCAGCGCCCAGCGCCGCACATCCGCTCGGCACCGACTCGCTCGGCCGCGACATCCTCGCCCGGCTCGGCCACGGCGCCGCGCGTACCGCGCTCACGGCCGTCGCCGTCGCCGCCGTCGCGCTCGTCGCGGGCGTCGCACTCGGGGTGCTCACACGCTGGACCGAGGGCCTGCGCGAGGTCGTCAACGCGCTGCCGCCCGTCCTGTCGGGGCTCGTCGTCGCGGGTATCGCGGGGCCCGGCCAGTACGGCGCCGCCGCTGCCGTCGCGCTGGTCGCCTGGGCGCCGCTCGCCGCGCACACGGCGGGCCTGTACGAGGAGGAACGGGCCTCGGGGCACCTGGAAGGCGCGCTCGCGCTCGGCGCGGGACGCTGGTACCTGCTGCGGCGACACGTGCTGCCGGGCGTCCTGCCGCCCGTCGTGCGCCACGCCGTCCTGCGCATCCCCGCGCTGGCCCTCGCACTCGCCTCGCTGGGCTTCCTCGGCCTGGGCGCCGGGGCACCGGCCCCGGAGTGGGGCCGGATGCTCTCGGAGAACATGCCGTACGCCGAGCGCGCGCCCTGGGCCGTTCTCGCGCCCGCCGGCGCGCTGGTGGTGGTCGGGGTACTCGCCGTCGTGCTGGGGGCGCTGGGCGGCCTGCGCGTACGTCCGTGGCGACGGGGGCGTTCGGGGTGAAGTCCGGCCGCTCCCTCGGCGACATACGTACGCTCCCGCCCTTCATACGCCTTCTCGCCGGAACCCAGCTCGCGTTCAACGTCGGGTTCTTCGCCGTGCTGCCCTACCTCGCCGAGCACCTGGGCGGTGCGCTCGGGATGGGCGGTTGGCTGGTGGGCCTCGTGCTGGGGCTGCGGACGTTCAGCCAGCAGGGCCTGTTCGTCGTCGGCGGAGCGCTCACCGACCGCTACGGCCCGCGTCCCGTCGTGCTCGCCGGGTGCGTGCTGCGCATAGCGGGGTTCGTGTGGCTCGGGTACGCGCAGAGCACGGTGGCCGTCGTCTCCGCCGTCGTCTGCGTCGGCTTCGCCGCCGCGCTCTTCTCGCCCGCCGTCGAGTCCGAGACGGCACGGCAGGCCGTACGCCACGAGCAGGCCACAGGGCACCCGCGCGCCCGTACCCTCGCCGTCTTCTCCGCCGCCGGGCAGGCAGGCGCCTTTCTCGGACCGCTGCTGGGCTCCCTGTTGCTGCTCGCCGACTTCCGTACGGCCTGCTGGGCCGGCGCCGCCGTCTTCGTCGCCGTACTGGCAGGGCACTGGCGCTGGATGCCGCGCGGTGAGCACCACAGGGACGGCGCCGCGGCCCGGCACCCGCAAGGAGCGCTGCGCGCGACCGCGCGGAACGGCCCTTTCCTGCTGCTCTGCCTCGCCTACAGCACCTACCTGCTCGCCTACAACCAGCTCTACCTCGCCCTGCCCGAAGAGGTCGTCCGCGCGACCGGATCCCAGGCGGCGCTCGGCTGGCTCTTCGCGCTCTCCTCCCTCCTGGTGGTCTGCGCGCAGCTCCCCGTCACCCGCGCCGCCGGTGAACGGATCGGGCACCGTACGGCCCTCTGCCTGGGCCTGGCCGTCGTCTCCGCCGGCTTCCTCACGGTCGCGGCGGCGGCGCCCGCGGCGCTGCGGGGCACGCCGGGGCTGGGCCCGGCCGCGGTGTACGTACTGCTGCTCACGCTCGGACAGATGCTCGCCGTGCCCGCCGCACGCGCCCTGGTGACGGAACTGGTGGACGAGCGCCATCTCGGCTTCAGCATGGGCGCGTTGTCGTCGCTCTCCGGCCTCGTCGTCCTCGGCGGCAGCGCCGCGACCGGCGCTCTGTTCGGCACAGGGCTCGCGCCAGTGGTCGTCTGGTCGCTGCTCGCCTGCGTCCCCCTCCTGGGAGCCGTCGCCGGCCGCGCTGTGCGGGTGCGGAACCCCTGCCGCTGACGGCACGTTGGTTACGTTTCGAGGCACAGGTACGTACGAGACACACCACCGTGAGGGAAGGACCCATCCCGTGGCACAGCTCTCCGACAACCTCAAGAAGATCCTCGACGGCAAGGTCTTCGTCGCCGTCGCCACCGTCCAGCCCGACGGCACCCCCCAGGTGTCCCCGGTCTGGGTCAAGCGGGACGGCGACGACCTGCTCATCTCGACCACCGTGGACCGCCGCAAGGTGCTGAACATACGCCGCGATCCCCGCGTCACCGTCCTGGTGAACCCGGCCGAGTCGCCGTACACGTACGTGGAGGTGCGCGGCACCGCCACCCTGAGCACCGAGGGCGGTCAGGAACTGATCGACGAGTTGGCGCGCAAGTACGTCGGCAAGAGCTACGCCGAGTTCAACCCGCAGTCGGAGCAGGAAGCGGAGCGCGTCGTCGTCCGCATCACGCCCCGCAAGCTCGTCGGGGCCGTCTGACAGGGCCGCGGCGCTCGGGGACCTTGCCGAGGTGGCGGCATGGCACGGTCCCCGGGCTACTAGGCTTGAACCCGTGACTCTTCGCCTGTACGACACCAGCGCCCGGCAGATCCGCGACTTCAGCCCCCTCGTGCCCGGCTGCGTCTCGATCTACCTCTGTGGCGCGACCGTCCAGGCGGCGCCCCACATCGGCCACATCCGCTCCGGCCTGAACTTCGACATCATGCGCCGCTGGTTCGCCTACCGCGGCTACGCAGTGACGTTCGTACGCAACGTCACGGACATCGACGACAAGATCATCGCCAAGTCCGCAGAGCAGGGTCGCCCCTGGTGGGCGATCGGGTACGAGAACGAGCGCGCCTTCAACGCCGCGTACGACGGACTCGGCTGCCTGCCCCCCACCTACGAGCCGCGCGCCACGGGCCACATCCCCGAGATGGTCGAGATGATGCGCGTCCTCATCGACCGCGGCCACGCCTACGCCGCCGACGGCAACGTCTACTTCGACGTGCGCTCCTACGCCGGCTACCTGGCGCTCTCCAACCAGGAGCTGGACAACCTCCTCCAGCCATCGGGCGAGGGCGAGACCGGCAAGCGTGACCCGCGCGACTTCGCCATGTGGAAGGCCGCCAAGCCCGGCGAGCCCGCCTGGATGACCCCGTTCGGGCCCGGCCGACCCGGCTGGCACCTGGAGTGCTCCGCGATGGCGCACAAGTACCTCGGCTCCGCCTTCGACATCCACGGCGGCGGCGTCGACCTGGTCTTCCCGCACCACGAGAACGAGATCGCGCAGTCCAAGGCGTACGGCGACGAATTCGCGCTCTACTGGGCACACAACGCGTGGGTCACCATGAGCGGCGAGAAGATGAGCAAGTCGCTCGGCAACTCCGTGCTGGTCAGCGAGATGGTCAAGAAATGGCGCCCCATTGTGCTGCGCTATTACCTGGGCGGACCGCACTACCGCTCCACCATCGAGTACAGCGAGGAGTCGCTGCGCGAGGCCGAGTCGGCCTTCGGCCGTATCGAGGGCTTCCTCCAGCGCGCCGGCGAACTCGTCGGCGAGACGGCACCGGCCCCCGAGGTACCCGCGGCCTTCGCCGAGGCCATGGACGACGACTTCTCCGTGCCGCAGGCCCTCGCCGTCGTTCACACCACCGTCCGCCAAGGGAACGCGGCGCTCGGCGAGAGCGACAAGCCGGCCGTCGCCACGGCTGCCGCCGAGGTACGCGCGATGCTCGGTGTCCTCGGCCTCGACCCGCTGGACCCCTCCTGGGCCTCCGAAGGCGGCTCCTCCTCCGAGCTGACCTCGGCTGTCGACACCCTCGTCCGCCTCGTCCTCGACCAGCGGCAGGCAGCGCGCGAGCGCAAGGACTACGCGACGGCCGACGCGATCAGGGACGAGCTGAAGCGCGCGGGGCTGGCCATCGAGGACACCCCGTCCGGACCCCGCTGGGAGCTGAGCGGAGAGTGAAACCCGTCCTCAAGCGCCGCCGGGCGGCAGGTCCCCGCGGCGCTTGAGGACGAGCGCGGACGCGCGTGAACGGGGTGCGCGGGCGCCCTCCCCCGCGAGAAGCGGGAAAGGGAGGGGCCGCGGCCAGGTACCGTTGGTATCCGTACGCACAAACGACACGTAGTAGGAAACAGGTAGGTGCCCTGATGGCCGGGAAGAAGAAGGGCGCGCAGGTCGGCAGCGGCGGTAATCGCCGACGCGGCCTGGAGGGCAGGGGCCCGACCCCGCCCGCCGAGATGCGCAAGGGGCACGCCAAGCAGCGCGCCGCCCAGGCCAAGGCACGCCGCACGCAGGGCAAGCCGCAGCAGCGCGGTGGCCCCCGCGGCGGCAAGGGCACCTCCGAGCTGGTCGTAGGCCGTAACTCCGTCGTCGAGGCGCTCCGCGAGGGCGTCCCGGCGAACGCCTTCTACGTACAGCAGTTCATCGACAACGACGAGCGCGTGCGCGAGGCGGTCCGCTACGCGGGCGAGCGCGGCGGCATCCACCTGGTCGAGGCGCCCAAGCCCGAGCTGGACCGGATGACGAACGGGCTCAACCACCAGGGCGTCGTCCTCCAGATCCCGCCGTACGAGTACGCGCACCCCGAGGACCTCGCCTCGGCGGCGTTCGACAAGGGCCAGGAGCCGCTGATCGTCGCGCTGGACGGCGTGACGGACCCGCGTAACCTCGGCGCCGTCGTCCGTTCCGTCTCCGCCTTCGGCGGGCACGGCGTGGTGGTGCCGGAGCGGCGTGCCGCCGGGATGTCGGCCGGCGCGTGGAAGACCTCGGCCGGTACGGCGGCGCGCACACCGGTCGCGCGCGCCACCAACCTCACCCGCACCCTGGAGCAGTACCAGAAGGCGGGTCTCACCGTCGTGGGCCTCGCGGCCGACGGCGATGTCGAACTCCATGACGTCGCTGCCCTCGACGGGCCGCTCGTCGTGGTCATCGGCAGCGAGGGCAAGGGCCTCTCCCGGCTGGTGGGGCAGACCTGCGACATCCTCGCGCGCATCCCGATGCCGGGTGGCGCCGAGTCGCTGAACGCGGGTGTCGCGGCGGGCGTCGTCCTCTACGAGGCGTCACGGCGCCGCTGACGTCGCGACGCTGGTGATCTTGACGGGTCTCGGACAGATCGGCGGGGTCAAGGCAGTGTCCTAAGCGTCCATCACTCGGTTAGATGAGTGTGGACACCAGAACACCCCGCGCACCCGGCGCTCCGGGCCGAAGCCCTGGGGGCAGCCCAGGGGCAAGCCCGCGCGGTTTCTTCGACGACGAGCCGGTACTGAGCACGGTCAAGGTCCCGTCAGACCCCGCCGAAGTGGTCGTCAGCCACGCGAGTTTCCGTGTGCGGCTCGGCTCGGCGTCCGCCGCCGCACCGCCCGGCACGCCCCCAACTCCCGTGCGCGGCGCCCGGCATACGACGTTCGAGGACACCGCACCCCTCCCCGCCGTCACGGGCCACGCGCCCACCCCGGCGCAGGGAGGGGGCAACAGGCGCCGCGCGCCCGTCGTATGGAGCGGTCACGCCGGCCCCGAGGACACCGGAGCGACCAGGCTGCTCCAGGCCGTACGGACGGCGGGGGGCACGACCCTCACCGGGACGGAACCCGCACCGGCGGACTCGACACAGGCGCTGCCCCGCGTCAACGACCCCGCACCCCAAGGCCGTCCGGGCCCGGCAACCGTCGTGGGGCCGCCACGCAGCCCGCAGCCCTCCGAGGCCGAACCGCTGCTGAGCGGCGTACGACCCACCCGCGGCGCCTACGACGAACCGTACGAGACCGGCGAGTTGGAGACGGTCTCCTACGAGGGCGAGCAGGACGCCACCGGCGCCGACGACCGGCGCCGCCGCGACGGCGTGCGGCACGCGTACTATCCCGGGCGCCGGATGAACCTCGGCGTCGTGCTCCTCCCGCTGCGCGTCTTCCTCGGCTTCATCACCGTGTACGCCGGCATGGGCAAGCTCTGCGACCCCGTCTACTTCGACGGCGGCCGGCGCGGCTCCATGGTCACCTGGCTGCGCTCCCTCGACCCGTGGACCATCGCCTCACCGCTCCGCGACTTCGCGCTGGCACACCCCGTCGGCTCCGGCCTGACGGTGGCCTTCCTCCAGGTCATCGTGGGCGTGCTGACGATGTTCGGCCTGTGGCAGCGGGTGGCGGCCTCGCTCGGCGCGCTGCTCTCGGCCGCCCTGCTGATGACCGTCAGCTGGAGCACCGTTCCCGCCTACGACGCGCCGGACATCATCTACCTCGCCGCCTGGAGCCCGCTGATCATCGCGGGAGCGCCGGTCTACTCCGTCGACGGGCGCCTCGCGAGCGAGGCATGGCGCAGGCTCGGACCCCGTGTGGAGATCGGCGATCTGCGCCGCCGTGTACTGCGCAGGGGCACGGTTCTCGCCACGGTGATCGTCGGGCTCGCGCTGCTCGTCGGCTCGCTGCTCGGCAGCGCCGTACGCTCCTCGCAGACGGCCACAGTCCCCGAACGCGGTGAGACGCCCACCAACAGGCTGCCGGGCTCCCCGCTCCCCGAGGTGCCCGGAGACCGCGCGACCTCGGGCCAGGCGTCCCAGGGCCCCGGCGCGACGGGCACGCCAGGTGAGCGCCAAGACCGCCGCAAGAAGCGCCCCTCGTCCCCCGCTGCCAGCCCGGGCGAGCAGCGCGCCACCAGCGGGCCCGAGACCACGCCGAGCCAGGGACAGGGCCAGGCACAGCCGCGGCGCGACCCGGCCGCCCAGCAGTCGGCGCCTCCGCAGCAGCAGCGCACACCGCAGCAGGCACCGACCGCGACGGGCGGCACGACGGCCGGCCCGGAGAGCGGTGCCGCCACCTCCTCGTCGTCCGCGAACGGCGGCGGTGGCTCGTCCTCGGACGGCGGTGGCTCGTCGTCGGGAGGCGGCGGTGGCGGAAGCGGCGCCCTGGGCGGCCTGTTGGGCTGAGCCGCGCGGACGGCACGTAGGCGGCACGTAGCCGATACGTAAGCGCCACGCAGGCGCCACGCAGGCGCAGACGGTACGCGCACCGTCCGGGCGGCGGCACAGAACGAGGGCTGCCGGCTCCTCCGAGGGGAGGGCCGGCAGCCCTTTCGCGTGCGCCGTGCGCACTACGGGCGCGCTGAACGCCCATAAGGACCAAGCCTGTTGTTGTGCGCTACTGGTGCGTTGCTTGTGCTGGCGTGCTACTGGTGCCCTGCCTGTGCGGGCGCGCTACTGGTGCTCCACGGGCATGTTGCGGGGCTGGTTGCTCCCGGCCCGGCGGGCCGTTTTCGCGTGCTACTTGTCCGCCAGTTCCTTGGCTGCCTCCGTCAGGTCCTTGGCAGTGTCGATGGCACGCCAGTAGGAGCCCTGGGGGAGAGGGAAGCCCGCCAGGCGGCGTTCGCGCGCGAGGCCGGGGAACGTGGTGCGCTCGTGGTCGCCGCGCTCGGGGAGGAGACCGGCGAAGCCGGCCGAGAACACGTAGACGCCCGCGTTGATGAGGTACGGGGACGGCGGGGCCTCGATGAAGTCGAGAACGTGCCCGAACTCGTCCGTCTCCACGGCGCCCCAGGGAATGCGGGGGCGGGCCAGTGCGAGCGTGGCGGTCGCGTCACGTTCGGCGTGGAAGGCGGCCATCTCGCGCAGCGAGAAGCGGGTCCAGACGTCGCCGTTGGTCGCGTACCACGGCTCGTCGGGGCGGGGCAGCGACCTCGCGGCGAACTTCAGCCCGCCACCGCGGCCCAGCGGCTCGCGTTCGATCACCGTCGTGACGCGGCAGGGGAGTTCGGCCTGCGCGAGCCAGTCCTCCAGCACCTCGGCGAGGTGGCCGGAGGAGACGACGGCGTCGGTGACGCCCTCGGAGGCCAACCAGGCCAGTTGGTGGCCGATGATCGGGATGCCCGTACCGGGGATCTCCACCATGGGCTTGGGGCGGTCGTCGGTGTACGGCCGCAGCCGTGATCCCTGTCCACCGGCAAGGATCACGGCCTGAGTCGGGTGCTGGGTCATGAGCCGCAGCCTATGCGCCCCGGCGGGCGCGCTCTTCGAGCCGCGGTTCAGTGCATCTGGGCGACGCCGTAGGCGAAGGAGGTGTCGCACACGGGCCGCGAGTAGCGCTGCGCGCGGTGCGCACTGCCGTACTTCCTGACCGCCGCCTTGCCCAGCGCCCGCGCGATCGCCGCGCAGTGCCGCGCCAGGGTCGGCTTGCGGGTGATCTCGCGCTGGAGGCTGGTCAGCGCCGTGCTGGGGTTCTCCTCCTGTAGCTCGGCGACGAGGCGTTCCCTGAGCACGTCCTGCGGGGCACGGGACTTCGCCTGTGTGGACGCCTTCTCGGCGGAGGCGGTGAGCACTTGGGAATCCGAGGGTGCCGTGGCCCAGGGGACGCGGGTGACGGCGAGTGTCCCCGACAGGACGAGGACGACCGGGAGAACGAGGGCGAGGGATCGGCCGATGCGGCGGGCTGCGTGGTTCACGACCGTGATGGTAGCGAGCGGTAGTGATTTGGCGACATTTTGTCACCACATCGAGGGACGGCGATTTTGAGCTGTTCGAGAGTGGGCCGGTCATGGCCGGTCACGGCCGCACAGGGCCCAGTCAGGGGGAGGGGAGGGGCAGGGAGGGGAG